>NZ_KE137149.1:1942116-2066582 GCF_000408525.1 Escherichia sp. KTE96
GAACCGTAGGCCGGATAAGGCGTTTACGCCGCATCCGGCCAATAAATAGTTAACAGCGCTTACTTCTTCGCCTCTGCAACCACTTTGCTACCCACGCCGCGGTTATTGTATTCCCACATACGGTTGTAGTTTGTGTCATTCAGATTGCGCTGCACTTCGTCATCATCATCAACGCTGCCGGTGTTACCCGCAAACGGACGATTAGAGATCACCGCATCGGCCCACGGTTTGACAGTGTTGAAGCCTTCGTTGATCACACTGTCACGGATTACCACCTGACCGTTGGTATTGGCATCAACATCCAGCGAGCGGCCTAATTGCGCGACACCATCACCAGAAGCATTGAAACGGCTGTTTACCGCGAGGAAACCGTAATAGATGTTAGACAGCGTCGCCGGTGCAAAAACATACGCTTCCTGCTGGGTACGAGAGTTCACCACGCGGAATTCGGTGTTATCGAACACCACTGCGCCACGACCGGAAACGATATCCACATCCCCTTCAATGTAGCTATTTGTCACCAGTGTACGCGGCTGGCGATTGGTTTCCAGACGGTTCTGCACACTGCTGTTGGTGACAAAGAAGGTATTCTGACGACCGAGAATATTGACGTTATTGATCTGCACTTTATCGCCATCGGTACGCAGCGCCACCGCCGGATGATTACCCGCATCTACGCTATCGCCCAGCGTGTTTTCGATGGTCAGATTTTGCAGTTGCAGACCATTGTTTTGCGACCAGAAGACCGCAGAACACAGTACACCGATACTGTCGCTGCGTTTGCTCTGGCAGCTATCGTACATATACCACGCTGGTTTACCTGGCATATATTTGCCGCGTGGGTTGACGTCGTGACGCCAGTCGGCAGGACTCATTCCACCATCAAGGGAAAGCCCAATTTTGACATCAATCGGTTTTTCACCCGTACCGTACAAAGTGATTCCACCCGGAGCTGCAGGAACGTAAACCGTGCCTTCATACTCACCTGGCAGCACGGCAATATACTGGCGCTTATTGGTGCGCTTGATAATTGCCGCATCCACCGCAGCCTGAATGGTCGTGTGCGTCACACCTTGTGTACCCGCTGGTCCAACAACAAAGTCAGGTTGCGCGGGCAGGGTAATCGGTGAAGGATTCCACGCTGCAGCACCTGGCGTCAGTGAGGAGAAATAGTGCTGCGCATCGAAATTCTGCGCTTCTTTTGCCGACAGAATCGGGCGAGAAGACGTACCAGGCGCGGTTTGATCAGAAGGACGTTGATCGGGCGGTGTTGAGCTACAGGCGGTCAGCGTCACGCCAAAAGCCAGTGCCAGCGCCAGACGGGAAACTGAAAATGTGTTCACAGGTTGCTCCGGGCTTTGAAATGGAAAAATGAATCCGTTGAAGCCTGCTTTTTTATACTAACTTTAGCGAAACGGGAAGGTAAAAAGACAAAAAGTTGTTTTTAATACCTTTAAGTGATGCCAGATGGTATCGCGCCATCTGGCAGAGTATTTAACTGAACATCGCGGTAATCGAGGCACTTGCCAGAGAGTGGAAATGGACGTTAAAGCCGACCATCGCGCCGCTGGCACCTTCATCGACATCAATACGTTCTACATCCAGTGCGTGAACGGTAAAAATGTAGCGATGGGTTTCGCCTTTCGGTGGCGCAGCGCCATCGTATCCGGTTTTACCAAAATCGGTACGCGTCTGCAAAACACCGTCTGGTATAGCCACCAGATCAGAGCCAAACCCTTGCGGCAATACGCGGGTATCGGCAGGCAAGTTAACAACTACCCAGTGCCACCAGCCAGAACCCGTTGGCGCATCCGGATCGTAACAGGTGACAACAAAACTTTTGGTTCCCGCAGGAACGTCGTCCCACGCCAGGTGCGGCGAAATATTATCGCCATCATAGCCCATGCCATTAAAGACATGACGATGCGGTAACTTATCGCCATCGCGCAGATCATTACTGATGAGTTTCATGAACCCTCCTTTCTTGTTTGCAGAAAGTGTAGCCAGAAACCCTCACGCTGACTTCTCGTTATTGGCAAAAAAATGTTTCATCCTGCACCGCTCGGTTAACGGCTGCCGTCAGGCGCTGTAACTGTTCCGGGCGAATAATATAGGGTGGCATCAGGTAGATAAGTTTGCCAAATGGCCGGATCCATACCCCCTGTTCGACGAAGAATTTTTGCAGAGCCGCCATATTTACCGGGCGTGTGGTTTCGACCACACCAATAGCCCCCAGCACGCGGACATCGGCAACCATTTCGGCGTCACGGGCGGGTGTGAGTTGCTCGCGTAGTTGTGCTTCAATAGCCGCTACCTGCTGCTGCCAGTCGCCAGATTCGATAATCGTCAGGCTGGCATTTGCTGCTGCGCAGGCCAGCGGATTACCCATAAAAGTTGGCCCATGCATAAAGCAGCCAGCTTCGCCGTTACTGATAGTTTCCGCAACCAGGCGCGTAGTGAGTGTGGCGGAAAGCGTCATTGTACCGCCCGTTAAGGCTTTGCCGAGACATAAAATATCCGGTGCGATACCCGCATGTTCGCAGGCAAAAAGTTTGCCGGTACGGCCAAAACCGGTGGCAATCTCGTCAGCAATCAGCAAGATACCTTCGCGATCGCACATTTTGCGGATTCGTTTTAACCACTCCGGATGGTACATACGCATCCCGCCTGCGCCCTGAACAATAGGTTCAATGATTACGGCAGCGATTTCATGACGATGCGCCGCCATTAGCCGCGCGAAGCCCACCATATCGCGCTCATCCCATTCGCCGTCCATACGGCTTTGCGGGGCGGGAGCAAACAAGTTTTCCGGCAGGTAGCCTTTCCACAGGCTGTGCATTGAGTTGTCCGGATCGCACACCGACATCGCGCCAAAAGTATCGCCATGATAACCATTGCGGAAGGTCAGAAAACGCTGGCGCGTTTCGCCTTTGGCCTGCCAGTACTGCAACGCCATCTTCATCGCCACTTCTACCGCCACGGAACCGGAGTCCGCGAGAAAAACGCACTCCAGCGATTCCGGCGTCATTGCCACCAGTTTGCGGCACAGCTCAATGGCTGGCGCATGGGTAATACCGCCAAACATCACGTGTGACATGGCATCAATTTGCGATTTCATCGCGGCATTGAGCTGTGGGTGATTGTAGCCGTGGATCGCCGCCCACCAGGAAGACATACCGTCAACCAGGCGTCTGGCGTCAGACAAAATCAGTTCGCAACCTTCTGCGCTCGCCACTGGATAAACCGGTAGTGGGGAGGTCATGGATGTGTACGGGTGCCAGATATGGCGTTGGTCAAAGGCAAGATCATCCGTTGTCATAATCGACTTGTAAACCAAATTGAAAAGTTTTAGGTTTACAAGTCTACACCGAATTAACAACAAAAAACACGTTTTGGAGAAGCCCCATGGCTCACCGCCCACGCTGGACATTGTCGCAAGTCACAGAATTATTTGAAAAACCATTACTGGATCTGCTTTTCGAAGCGCAGCAGGTTCACCGTCAGCATTTCGATCCTCGCCAGGTACAGGTCAGTACTTTGCTGTCGATTAAAACCGGCGCTTGTCCGGAAGATTGCAAATACTGCCCGCAAAGCTCTCGCTATAAAACCGGTCTGGAAGCTGAGCGGTTGATGGAAGTCGAACAGGTACTGGAATCAGCGCGCAAAGCGAAAGCGGCTGGCTCGACGCGCTTCTGCATGGGCGCGGCGTGGAAAAATCCGCACGAGCGCGATATGCCGTACCTGGAACAAATGGTGCAGGGGGTAAAAGCGATGGGCCTGGAAGCGTGTATGACGCTGGGCACGTTGAGCGAATCCCAGGCGCAGCGCCTCGCGAATGCCGGGCTGGATTACTACAACCACAACCTTGATACCTCGCCGGAGTTTTACGGCAACATCATCACTACACGCACTTATCAGGAGCGTCTTGATACGCTGGAAAAAGTGCGCGAAGCCGGGATCAAAGTCTGTTCTGGCGGCATTGTTGGTTTAGGTGAAACGGTGAAAGATCGCGCCGGATTATTGCTACAACTGGCGAATCTGCCGACGCCACCGGAAAGTGTGCCGATCAACATGCTGGTGAAGGTGAAAGGCACGCCGCTGGCAGATAACGATGATGTCGATGCCTTTGATTTTATTCGTACCATTGCAGTGGCGCGGATCATGATGCCGACCTCATATGTGCGTCTTTCTGCCGGACGCGAGCAGATGAATGAACAGACTCAGGCGATGTGCTTTATGGCTGGGGCTAACTCGATTTTCTACGGCTGCAAATTGCTGACCACGCCGAATCCGGAAGAAGATAAAGACCTGCAACTGTTCCGCAAACTGGGGCTGAATCCGCAACAAACCGCCGTTCTGGCGGGCGATAACGAACAACAGCAGCGTCTGGAGCAGGCGCTGATGACCCCGGACACTGACGAATACTACAACGCGGCAGCCCTATGACCTGGCAGGAGAAAATCGACGCGGCGCTTGATGCGCGGCGCGAAGCTGATGCCCTGCGTCGTCGCTATCCGGTGGCGCAGGGAGCCGGACGCTGGCTGGTGGCAGATGGTCGCCAGTATCTGAACTTTTCCAGTAACGATTACCTCGGTTTAAGCCATCATCCGCACATCATCCGCGCCTGGCAGCAGGGTGTGGAACAATTTGGTGTCGGTAGCGGCGGTTCCGGGCATGTCAGCGGTTATAGCGTGGTGCATCAGGCGCTGGAAGAAGAACTGGCGGAGTGGCTGGGCTATTCGCGGGCGCTACTGTTTATCTCCGGTTTCGCTGCCAATCAGGCGGTCATTGCCGCGATGATGACGAAAGAGGATCGCATCGTTGCCGACCGTCTTAGTCATGCTTCGTTGCTGGAGGCTGCTAGTTTAAGTCCGGCGCAGCTTCGCCGTTTTAGCCATAACGATGTCACTCATCTGACGCGTCTGCTTACAGCCTCCTGTCCGGGGCAGCAACTGGTGGTGACAGAAGGCGTGTTTAGCATGGACGGTGATAGCGCGCCGTTGGCAGAAATCCAGCAAGTAGCGCAACAGCACAACGCCTGGTTAATGGTCGACGATGCCCACGGGACGGGCGTTATCGGTGAGCAGGGGCGCGGCAGTTGCTGGCAGCAAAAGATGAAACCAGAATTGTTGGTGGTGACTTTTGGCAAAGGATTTGGCGTCAGTGGGGCGGCAGTACTTTGCTCCGATAGCGTGGCAGATTATCTGTTGCAGTTTGCCCGCCATCTTATCTACAGCACCAGTATGCCGCCCGCTCAGGCGCAGGCATTACGTGCATCGCTGGCGGTGATTCGTAGCGAAGAGGGTGACGCACGGCGGGAAAAACTGGCGGATCTGATTGCACGTTTTCGTAGTGGAGTACAGGGTTCGCCATTTACTCTCGCGGACTCATGCAGTGCCATCCAGCCATTAATCGTTGGTGATAACGCTCGCGCGCTACGCCTGGCAGAAAACCTGCGTCAGCAAGGTTGCTGGGTGACGGCGATTCGCCCGCCAACCGTACCCGCTGGCACCGCGCGGCTGCGCCTGACTTTAACCGCAGGGCATGAAATACCGGATATCGACCGTCTGCTGGAGGTGCTGCATGGCAACGGTTAATAAGCAGGCCATTGCGGCGGCATTTGGTCGGGCAGCCTCACAGTATGAGCAACACGCAGAGTTGCAGCGCCAGAGTGCCGACGCCTTACTGGCAATGCTCCCGCAACGCCAGTACGCCCGGGTGCTGGACGCTGGTTGCGGGCCTGGCTGGATGAGCCGCCGCTGGCGTGAACGTAGCGCACAGGTGACGGCACTGGATCTCTCTCCGCTTATGCTTGTACAGGCACGTCAGCAGGATGCCGCACATCATTACCTGACGGGGGATATCGAATCCTTACCGCTGGCGAACACGACGTTTGATCTCGCGTGGAGCAACCTTGCCGTGCAATGGTGCGCTGAATTATCTACGGCATTACGCGAGCTTTATCGGGTAGTGTGTCCTGGCGGAATTGTGGCGTTTACCACCCTGGCACAAGGCTCATTACCAGAGCTACATCAGGCATGGCAGGCTGTAGACGCACGCCCCCACGCTAATCACTTTTTACCGCCAGCAGAAATTGAACGGGCGTTGAAAGGTTTTCGTCATCAATACAATATTCAACCCATTACGCTGTGGTTTGATGACGCACTCAGCGCCATGCGTTCACTGAAAGGTATTGGTGCAACGCATCTTCACGAAGGGCGCGACCAGCGAGTATTAACGCGTTCACAGTTACAGCGATTGCAACTGGCCTGGCCGCAACAACAGGGGCGATACCCTCTGACTTATCATCTTTTTTTGGGAGTGATTACTCGTGAGTAAACGCTTTTTTGTTACCGGGACGGACACCGAAGTGGGGAAAACCGTTGCCAGTTGTGCGCTTTTACAGGCCGCTAAGGCTGCAGGTTACCGGACAGCAGGTTATAAACCGGTGGCCTCCGGCAGCGAAATGACTGCAGAAGGTTTACGTAACAGCGACGCGCTGGCGTTACAGCGCAACAGCAGCTTGCACCTGGATTACGCCACGGTAAATCCTTACACCTTCGCTGAACCTACTTCGCCACATATCATCAGCGCGGAAGAGGGGAGACCGATTGAGCCGAAGGTAATGAGCGCCGGATTACGCGCGCTGGAGCAACAGGCTGACTGGGTGTTAGTGGAAGGCGCTGGTGGCTGGTTTACGCCGCTTTCTGCTACTTTCACTTTTGCCGATTGGGTGAAGAGCGAACAACTGCCGGTGATTCTGGTCGTTGGGATAAAACTGGGCTGCATTAATCACGCGATGCTGACAGCACAGGCAGTACAGCAGGCTGGACTCACTCTCGCAGGCTGGGTGGCAAACGATGTCACGCCGCCAGGCAAACGGCATGGCGAATATATGGCCACTCTCACGCGAATGATACCTGCACCGCTGCTGGGGGAAATCCCCTGGCTTGAGGAAAATCCAGAAAGTGCGTTAACCGGAAGATATATCACTCTCACTTCACTGAAGTAGCAAAAAATTGGTTGAATTGCGAGCGAGCTGGCGTTTTCAGTCGTCCGTAATTTAACCAATCAAAGGCTAAAAAAATCGCGAAAAAATTTTTACCCCTGCATTATACGATTAGTATGGGAATTGCCCAGGCGGCTGGACATAGGGGCTGCAGGCAGTTATCCACTATTCCTGTGGATAACCATGTGCATTAGAGTTAGAAAACGTAATGTAAGCGAGAGAATACGCGGCCTGCACGCAAATTGGCGCTAAAGACGGCTTAAAGAAATATATGTTATTTTTTAATTGGTTAGATAAATGCAATGGCTGTCAGGAAAGTGTCATCTCCTGCAATAAATCCGTCATCAGCCATCTTGACAAATGTTAAAAAAGCCATTGCTCTGGGGATAACCCTGCAACACTGGCGTTTTATCTCGTCACTGCGTCAATTTTGCCTACGGTTGACACCTTAGTTTACGGCGTAACAGAGATATTGTGGTGTGAGCCTGTTTTTTTATCCAGTGTTATTTGTTGGCATTATTAATCATGACGAGTAAAATTACACACCTGCCCGCCCACTCCTTCAGGTAGCGACTCATGAGTAAACCATTCAAACTGAATTCCGCGTTCAAACCTTCTGGCGATCAGCCGGAGGCGATTCGCCGCCTCAAAGAGGGGCTGGAGGATGGCCTCGCGCACCAGACTCTGCTCGGTGTGACGGGGTCGGGGAAAACCTTCACCATTGCTAATGTCATTGCTGATCTGCAACGCCCAACGATGGTGCTGGCACCCAACAAAACGCTGGCAGCGCAACTTTATGGTGAGATGAAAGAATTCTTCCCGGAAAACGCGGTGGAATACTTCGTCTCCTACTACGACTACTATCAGCCGGAAGCCTACGTACCAAGCTCTGATACGTTTATTGAGAAAGATGCCTCGGTAAACGAACATATTGAACAGATGCGTCTTTCAGCAACCAAAGCGTTGCTGGAGCGGCGGGATGTTATTGTTGTTGCGTCAGTTTCCGCTATTTATGGTCTGGGTGATCCTGATTTATATCTCAAAATGATGCTGCACCTCACGGTCGGCATGATTATCGACCAACGTGCGATCCTGCGTCGCCTGGCGGAGTTGCAATATACCCGCAATGACCAGGCATTCCAGCGCGGGACCTTCCGCGTGCGTGGTGAAGTGATCGACATTTTCCCGGCGGAGTCCGACGACATTGCGCTACGCGTGGAGCTGTTTGATGAAGAAGTTGAACGATTGTCGTTGTTTGATCCATTAACCGGGCAAATCGTTTCAACAGTCCCACGTTTTACCATCTACCCGAAAACGCACTATGTTACGCCGCGTGAACGCATTGTGCAGGCGATGGAAGAGATCAAAACAGAACTGGCGGACCGACGCAAAGTGCTGCTGGAAAACAATAAACTTTTGGAAGAGCAGCGTCTGACTCAACGAACCCAGTTTGATCTGGAGATGATGAATGAGCTGGGCTACTGTTCGGGGATTGAAAACTATTCGCGCTTTCTCTCCGGGCGTGGACCTGGCGAACCACCGCCGACGTTATTTGATTACCTGCCTGCCGATGGTCTGCTGGTGGTCGATGAATCTCACGTCACCATTCCACAAATTGGCGGAATGTATCGCGGTGACAGGGCGCGTAAAGAGACTCTGGTGGAGTATGGTTTCCGATTGCCATCGGCGCTGGATAACCGTCCGCTGAAATTTGAGGAGTTTGAAGCGCTGGCTCCGCAAACGATTTATGTTTCTGCGACGCCAGGTAACTACGAACTGGAGAAATCCGGTGGTGACGTGGTGGATCAGGTGGTGCGCCCGACTGGCTTGCTCGATCCGATTATCGAAGTGCGTCCGGTAGCGACCCAGGTCGATGATCTTCTTTCGGAGATTCGCCTGCGTGCGGCAATTAACGAACGCGTTCTGGTGACGACGTTGACCAAGCGAATGGCGGAAGATCTAACGGAATATCTGGAAGAACACGGTGAGCGCGTGCGTTATCTTCACTCCGACATTGATACCGTTGAGCGTATGGAGATTATCCGCGACTTGCGTCTGGGCGAGTTCGACGTACTGGTGGGGATCAACTTACTGCGTGAAGGTCTGGATATGCCGGAGGTCTCATTGGTGGCGATCCTCGATGCTGACAAAGAAGGGTTCCTGCGTTCAGAACGTTCGCTGATCCAGACCATTGGCCGTGCGGCGCGTAACATCAACGGCAAAGCGATTCTCTACGGTGATAAGATAACCCCGTCGATGGCGAAAGCGATTGGCGAAACGGAACGTCGTCGTGAGAAACAGCAGCGGTACAACGAAGAGCATGGTATTACGCCACAAGGTCTTAATAAAAAAGTGGTCGATATCCTGGCGCTGGGGCAGAACATTGCCAAAACCAAAGCGAAGGGCAGAGGGAAATCGCGCCCGATTGTTGAGCCGGATAATGTGCCGATGGATATGTCGCCAAAAGCGTTGCAGCAGAAAATCCATGAGCTGGAAGGGCAGATGATGAAACATGCGCAAAACCTCGAATTCGAAGAGGCGGCGCAAATCCGTGACCAGTTGCATCAGTTGCGTGAGCTGTTTATTGCCGCGTCGTGACGAGATGAAGAAGCAGGAATGTTCTTCTGGTTTGAGGCTAATGAGAACGCAAAATTGCCTGATGCGCTACGCTTATCAGGCCTACATGATCTCTGCAATATATTGAATTTGCGCGGCTTGTAGGCCGCATCCGGCATGGATAACGTGAACTTTGTCAGCAATATGAATCCGGAATTCTCTTCCGGCTTCCCGTTAACCCAATGCCTGTAACGCCTTTTCCAGTGCGTTATGTAACAACTGGCGGTCATGGCGATAGGGGATATCGCTGGCCTCCAGTACGTCCTGAATCACTATTCTGTCGCTGACCGCAGAAACATCTACTTTCGGCCCAACGACTACGGCATCAATCACTTTCTTCCCGACATACTGTTCCATAATCGCCAGCTTATTTTCCAGCTTCAGATTCGCCGCAGGCAGGCTCAATTCACGCCCCAGATTGCCGATATAAACCATCGGCGCTGGCGTGCGGCGTAATGCCTGTGCCATTTCCTTAAGCAGCAGAATTGGCATCAGGCTGGTATAAAAACTGCCAGGTCCGATAAGGATCAGATCTGCGTCATTGATAGCATGAACCGCTTCACGCGTTGCGGGCACATTCGGGGTTAAGAGCAATTCCTGAATTGGCGTAGTTAACTGGTCGATATTGACCTCGCCATAAACTTCATGCCCCTGATCGTCAATGGCCATCAGATCAACGGGATGCTCTGACATCGGAATTAATTGCGCGTCCACTTTCAACAGATTACGAATTAAATTGATGGCTTCCAGAGGCCGCACGCTAAGGTGATCCAGCGCCTTTAACATCAAGTTTCCGAGATTATGACCGGAAAGCTCGCCATTGCCGCCAAAACGGTATTCAAACATCGCGGAGGCGACGCTCGGTTCCGTTATCAGTTGGTTGAGGCAGTTGCGCATGTCGCCCCAGGCAATGCCGCCTTCTGAGCGGCGAATACGGCCTGTTGAACCGCCATTATCGGTGGTGGTGACAATGCCCGTTAAACGAGAGCCTAAAGATGAAAGTGATGAAAGAACGCGTCCTAATCCATGCCCTCCGCCGAGTGCAACAACACGATCAAGGTCAGCCAGCGTACGATTGCGCATATAGATTCCTGAAGTCAGATTATCCGCGCTACAGTAGCGCAACTGACAGGGAAACGGCAATTAACCTGCCAATATTGAGGATACAAATATTTTCTTCTACCTCTAAAGGACGAGGTTCGCTGTGCATCCCTGATGATGTATATCAAAGTAAAACCGTCATATTCCCTTATTCTGTAGCGAAATAGCACGATCATGACGCTATATATATGATTACATAGCGGAAAGTGTGAATGGTAAAAATCTCATTTACACGCTAGTATCGACATAACCACTAAACACTCTAGCCTCTGCACCTGGGTCAACTGATATGGTGCTTTGGCCGTGACAATGCTCATAAAGATTGCCACCAGGGCGAAGGAAGAAATGACTTCGCCTCCCGTATCTGGAAAGGTGTACATGGCTTCACAACTGACTGATGCATTTGCGCGTAAGTTTTATTACTTGCGCCTGTCGATTACCGATGTGTGTAACTTTCGTTGCACCTACTGCCTGCCGGATGGCTATAAGCCGAGCGGCGTCACCAATAAAGGCTTTCTGACCGTCGATGAAATTCGCCGGGTTACTCGCGCCTTCGCCAGTTTGGGCACCGAAAAAGTACGTCTGACAGGCGGTGAACCGTCTTTACGCCGCGACTTTACCGATATCATCGCAGCCGTGCGGGAAAACGACGCTATTCGTCAGATTGCGGTCACCACCAATGGTTACCGCCTGGAACGCGACGTGGCGAACTGGCGCGATGCCGGACTGACGGGGATTAACGTCAGTGTCGATAGCCTCGACGCTCGCCAGTTTTATGCTATTACCGGTCAGGATAAATTCAACCAGGTGATGGCGGGGATTGATGCCGCATTTGAAGCCGGGTTTGAGAAGGTCAAAGTCAATACCGTGCTGATGCGCGATGTCAATCATCACCAGCTCGACACCTTTCTGAACTGGATCCAGCATCGCCCCATCCAGTTACGTTTCATCGAACTGATGGAAACGGGCGAGGGTAGCGAACTTTTCCGTAAGCACCATATCTCTGGTCAGATTCTGCGTGACGAACTGCTGCGTCGCGGCTGGATCCATCAACTTCGTCAACGCAGCGACGGCCCCGCGCAAGTCTTTTGTCATCCGGATTACGCCGGAGAAATCGGCCTTATCATGCCGTATGAAAAAGATTTCTGCGCCACCTGCAACCGTCTGCGCGTCTCCTCCATTGGTAAACTCCATCTCTGCCTGTTTGGTGAAGGCGGCGTTAACCTGCGCGATCTGCTGGAAGATGATGCCCAGCAACAGGCGCTGGAAGCGCGTATTTCAGCGGCGCTGCGGGAGAAAAAACAGACCCATTTCCTGCATCAAAATAACACCGGTATTACGCAAAACTTATCGTACATTGGCGGCTAAAACGTCAAAAGGAGAGATCAGATGAGTCAGGTAAGCACTGAATTTATCCCGACCCGTATTGCTATTCTTACGGTTTCTAATCGTCGCGGTGAAGAAGACGATACCTCCGGTCATTATCTGCGCGATTCGGCGCAGGAAGCGGGCCATCACATTGTCGATAAAGCGATTGTTAAAGAAAACCGCTACGCCATCCGCGCGCAGGTATCTGCGTGGATCGCCAGCGACGATGTGCAAGTGGTGCTGATTACTGGCGGCACCGGACTGACGGAAGGCGATCAGGCACCAGAAGCGTTGCTGCCGCTGTTCGATCGTGAAGTCGAAGGCTTCGGTGAAGTATTCCGTATGTTGTCATTCGAAGAGATTGGCACCGCAACGTTGCAATCTCGTGCGATAGCGGGCGTTGCTAACAAGACACTGATTTTCGCTATGCCGGGTTCGACCAAAGCGTGCCGCACCGCATGGGAAAATATCATCGCGCCGCAACTGGATGCCCGTACACGTCCATGCAATTTCCATCCACATTTGAAGAAATAAGTATGTCGCAACTGACTCATATCAACGCCGCTGGCGAAGCGCACATGGTGGATGTCTCCGCCAAAGCGGAAACTGTACGTGAAGCACGGGCGGAAGCCTTTGTCACCATGCGCAGCGAGACGCTGGCGATGATCATCGATGGTCGTCACCACAAAGGCGACGTATTTGCCACCGCGCGGATTGCCGGTATTCAGGCGGCAAAACGTACATGGGATCTGATCCCACTGTGTCACCCGCTAATGCTCAGTAAAGTTGAAGTCAATTTGCAGGCAGAGCCGGAACACAATCGGGTACGTATAGAAACCTTATGCCGCCTGACCGGGAAAACCGGCGTCGAAATGGAAGCGTTAACCGCGGCCTCGGTGGCGGCGCTGACCATTTACGATATGTGTAAAGCCGTGCAAAAAGATATGGTGATTGGTCCGGTACGCCTGCTGGCGAAGAGCGGTGGCAAGTCGGGTGACTTTAAGGTGGAAGCGGATGATTAAAGTTCTTTTTTTCGCCCAGGTGCGCGAGCTGGTGGGGACCGATGCAACCGACGTTGCCGCGGATTTTCCAACCGTTGAAGCGTTACGCCAGCACCTGGCAGCGCAGAGCGATCGTTGGGCGCTGGCGCTGGAAGATGGCAAATTACTGGCTGCCGTCAACCAGACGCTGGTGAGTTTCGACCATCCGCTAACTGACGGCGACGAAGTGGCTTTCTTCCCGCCGGTAACCGGAGGCTAAGATGGCTGAAACCAAAATTGTTGTCGGACCGCAGCCGTTCAGCGTAGGGGAAGAGTATCCGTGGCTGGCTGAGCGTGATGAAGACGGTGCGGTGGTCACCTTTACCGGTAAGGTGCGTAACCATAACCTGGGTGACAGCGTAAAAGCATTAACCCTCGAACACTATCCGGGAATGACTGAAAAAGCACTGGCGGAAATCGTTGATGAAGCGCGTAACCGCTGGCCGCTGGGGCGAGTCACGGTGATTCATCGTATTGGCGAATTATGGCCGGGTGATGAAATCGTTTTTGTCGGCGTTACCAGTGCGCATCGCAGTAGTGCGTTTGAGGCCGGGCAGTTTATTATGGATTATCTCAAAACCCGCGCACCGTTCTGGAAGCGCGAAGCTACGCCGGAAGGTGACCGCTGGGTCGAAGCGCGGGAGAGCGATCAGCAGGCAGCAAAACGCTGGTAGTTTTTTGTTGGCCGGATAAGGCATAGAGCTGCATCCGGCAATTTCACCGTACCGGACATACGTTTACGCTGCGGCGATGCATACCCTCATCATTTGCAGTATCCTTTAGATATTCCTTATATCTTCAGGAGATCTTCATGGACAGATTCCCACGT
This sequence comes from Escherichia sp. KTE96, assembly GCF_000408525.1. Lineage (NCBI taxonomy): Bacteria > Pseudomonadati > Pseudomonadota > Gammaproteobacteria > Enterobacterales > Enterobacteriaceae > Escherichia > Escherichia sp. KTE96. Next base: position 1,956,080 of record NZ_KE137149.1, read on the forward strand.
TCTGATTCAATCGTACAAGCCAGGACTGGCCTGCAAACCTATATGGCACAGGTCTATGGCTGGATGACCGTTGGCCTGTTGTTGACCGCGTTTGTTGCCTGGTATGCTGCTAACTCCGCCGCCGTGATGGAGCTGCTTTTCACCAACCGCATCTTTTTAATTGGTCTGGTAATAGCGCAATTAGCTCTGGTAATTGTGTTATCAGCGATGATTCAAAAGCTCAGCGCGGGTGTGACAACCATGCTCTTTATGCTTTATTCGGCGCTGACAGGTCTGACGCTTTCCAGCATTTTCATTGTCTACACCGCCGCCTCTATCGCCAGTACTTTCGTTGTTACCGCCGGAATGTTCGGTGCGATGAGTCTGTACGGCTACACCACGAAGCGCGATTTAAGCGGCTTCGGCAATATGCTGTTTATGGCGTTAATCGGCATTGTCATCGCCTCGCTGGTGAACTTCTGGCTGAAAAGCGAGGCGTTGATGTGGGTGGTGACCTATATCGGAGTGATTGTCTTTGTCGGCCTGACCGCCTATGACACCCAGAAACTGAAAAATATGGGTGAGCAGATTGATACCCGCGACACGTCGAACCTGCGCAAATATTCAATTCTTGGTGCATTAACGTTGTATCTCGACTTCATCAACCTGTTCCTGATGTTGCTGCGGATTTTTGGCAACCGCCGTTAATTCCGTTTCCCCTCCAAATCCCGGCCTGGCGTCGGGATTTTTTCTAATTAAAACGACAATGAATAAAAGCCTGTTATAAAATGCGCCCATGACATGGGGGCGCATCCATAAATATAATTTTTTGTATATATGGCTTAAGTAAAGATATCAATAAGATAAATGCTGCCATTGCAGGTGTAATGTATCTTTTTTTAATCTCTTTGGTGGTGATTGTCGTTGCGCTTTTATAGGGGCGTTAACTCTCTATTATTATTTTATCGGCTTCTTCGGGATTCTTGCAGCAATAGCTATAACACTTGTTTGGCAAAGGCATACGCGGTTTTTTCATTAGTCATAGAAAAATAGGTAAATTTCTTTCTTGGGTAAAATTGTGAGGAAACGCAATGAGCCCGATGCGCTACGCTTAGCAGGCACAGAGTGGAATTGTAATCTATTAATTTAGCCCGGTTTTGTAGGGCGGATAAGGCGTTTACGCCGCATCCGCCATGAACAAATAGCACGTTGCTAACAATCTGCACAAACCAAAAGAACTTAACCGAACTTCACATCGCCGCTTCATTTTTCGCCCGTAGCTTCTTCGCCTGACTTTCCAGCAACAGGTAACAGATCAGCGCCAGCAGCAGCGGGATAAAGTAATACAGCACACGGTAAGCGAGTAGGGCGGCGATAATTGTGCCTTTGGATGTATTCTCTCCTGCCAGTAGCGCGATAAACACCGCTTCCAGCACGCCAATCCCCGCCGGAATATGCACGATGACACCAGCAATACTACTAACCAGTAACACGCCTAAGACAAAGAAATAATTCACGCTTTGGTCAAGTAACAGCCAGATAATTGCCCCCATCACCATCCAGTTAACGCTGGAAATCAGCATCTGAGCGAGGGCGAATTTCCATGAAGGCAGCACCAGCTTTTGCCCTTTGATGGTCATATGGCGGTGCTTCGCGAAAGCGCAAAACCATAAATAAACCGCGATAATCATCAGTAAGCCAATGCCGAGAATACGCAGCGTGGTTTGATCGACATACCAGTGATCCGGTAACGCCACCACGCCTGCGGTAAAAATAATCCCGGCTAATAAAATATAGCCCAGCCAGTTGGTGGTAATACTCAGCGAGAAAATGCGTGTGATGGTGCCGCCCGGTAATCCCAGACGCGAATAAAGGCGATAACGCATCCCAATCCCGCCGACCCAGGTACTGAGCGTCAGGTTGAAGGCATAGCAGATAAATGACACCAGCATCACCTGGCGCTTCGCCAGTTTGTGACCGCAGTAGAAACGGGCGAGCAGGTCATAGCAGCCGTAAATCAGATAACTGACGACCACCAGCCCGACCGCACTCAATAGCACAACGCGGTTATAGTCGCGGATGACCTTCCAGACCTCTTCCCAGTCCACTTTTTTGGCGTAGACCACCAGCAACACAATCACCGCGATAAAAAATAGCCAGGTAAGGATCTTCTTTGCTAAGCGCCAGCGAGGATGGGATTTACTCATCAGGGCTTTACCCCCGTATTTTCTGTTTCTACCCGATCCTGCGTTTCCATTGCCGGTTGCGCGGGCGGCTCAACCTGTGCCAGACGCGGCGTATGCGCCGGAAGCCAGCCCACCAGCGCCGGGAAGTGGCGCAAAAAGTGGAATGCCAGCACGCTTTTAGTCAGATTCCACCAGGTGCGTTTTGGCAGCATACTTTCATCTACCTGCCGACAATCGGCGGCGATGATGCCATTAAGATTGTCGCGTAGCGTCTGGTTAAAATTACGATCGTAGATGATGACGTTAGCTTCGAGATTCAGCGACAAACTGAGCGGATCGAGATTACTGGAGCCTACCGTCGCCCAGTGATCATCCATTAACGCCACTTTGCCGTGGAGCGGGCGGCGGCGATACTCAAACACTTGAACGCCGCCTTTAACCAGATAGTTATAGAGCAAACGCGCGCCAACCCTGACAATCGGCATATCCGGTTCACCCTGAATAATCAGTTTGATCCGCACCCCGCGCCGTGCCGCTTTACGTAAGGCGTGTAAAAATCGATAGCCGGGAAAGAAGTAGGCGTTGGCGATAATCACTTCCCGCCGCGCCTGAGTGAGCATTTTCAAATAGTGGCGCTCGATATCGCTGCGATGTTCTTCGTTATCGCGCCAGACCAGTAATACCTGCGCTTCCCCCGGTTGGCGGTTTTCTTCCGCTTTATGGTGACGTCGCCACCAGCGGCGTGCCGCGCTCTGCCCAGGCAAGTTTTCCAGCTCAAACTGCAGAATATCTTCAACAATCGGCCCTTCCAGCCGCACCGCGTAATCCTGTTTGGCCTGTGGGCCGTAGCTGGACATATGCTCGGCGGAGTAATTTATCCCGCCGATAAAGGCGATTCGTGTATCGATGACCACAATTTTGCGATGCATCCGGCGGAACACATTCGTGCGCATACCGAACAGGCGAGGACGAGGATCGTAATAACGAAATACCACGCCAGCCGCGGTCAGTTCGCTGACAAATTCATCGCTGAGATCTGGCGAACCATAGCCATCCAGCAAGACTTCCGCTTTAACCCCACGTTGCGCCGCTGCCAGCAGCGCCGCATGTAGCTGTTTGCCGACGTCATCTTCAAACCAGATAAATGTCTCAAGGATGATGCGTTGCTCTGCTTCGTTAATCGCTTTAAACACAGCAGGGTAATATTGCTCGCCGTTTTCCAGTAACTGAATCTTGTTCCCTTCGCGCCAACCACATTTCATAGATGGATCTCCACACTCAAAGGGGCATGGTCAGAAAGATGTCGCCAGGTCCGCAGCGGCAGCGCTGTGGGCGCACTGGCACTGGCGTTTTTGACGTAAATCCTGTCCAGACGAAGAACGGGAAATTGCACCGGAAATGTTCGCGCCGGGCGTCCGTGGGCGCGGGTAAATATCTCATCCAGCCCAGCCAGTACTTTTAAGGGATGATTGGCTTTTTGCCGCCAGTCGTTGAAATCTCCCGCGACTAATACTGGTTCGCCGTTCGGTAGTTGATTCACCCATTCAGCAAGCATCGCAAGCTGCGCCTGACGGTGCGCCTCCCGCAAGCCGAGGTGCACGCACATCACATGAATCGCTTTCCCCGTGACTGGCGGAACAATGCGGCAATAAAGCACGCCGCGCTTTTCCGCGCCATCGACCGAAACATCGCGATTCTCATAATGTTCAATGGGATAGCGTGACAGCACCGCGTTCCCGTGATGCCCTTCCGGGTATACAGCATTACGTCCGTAGGCAAAATCACTCCACATGGTGTCGGCAAGAAACTCGTAGTGCGAAGTATCGGGCCAGTTCTTCACATGCAGTGGATGGACTTCGTGCGCCCCCATCACTTCCTGCAGGCAGACGATATCGGCGCTGACGGCACGCACGGCGTCGCGAAGTTCCGGCAAAATGAAGCGTCGGTTAAATGCTGTAAAGCCTTTGTGAATATTGATGGTGAGCACCTTGAACGAAAAATGTTGTGTTTGGTCGGGCATAATTTTCCTGTTTTTGCCTCTTATCTCATTGAAATAGTGTAGTCGGCGTCACAAAAAGGTGCGGTCTTACGGAATTTTCCGTAAAGTTCGGTACTCTGAATTAGTAGAGATAAATTCTTCAGGAGAGAAGCCATGAAGTGGCAACAACGCGTTCGTGTCGCAACTGGCCTAAGTTGCTGGCAGATTATGTTGCATTTACTGGTAGTGGCGCTGCTGGTTATGGGCTGGATGAGTAAGACGCTGGTTCATGTCGGCGTAGGGTTATGCGTGCTGTATTGTGTAACAGTAGTGATGATGCTGGTGTTACAGCGTCATCCTGAGCAACGCTGGCGCGAGGTAGCAGATGTGCTGGAAGAGTTGACCACCACCTGGTATTTTGGCGCGGCGCTGATTGTGCTGTGGCTGTTGTCCCGCGTGCTGGAAAATAACTATTTGCTGGCAATTGCAGGGCTGGCGATCCTTGCCGGCCCGGCGGTAGTGTCGCTACTGGCGAAAGATAAAAAGTTACATCACCTTGCGTCTAAACATCGCGTACGCCGCTGATCCTGTTGTGGCCGTTATCACCAGTAACGGCCACAAACTATTCCACACAATATCCAGACTCGCATCCTTCAAATAGATCTGCTTGGTAATGTCTGTAAAGTGGCGGATAGGGTTAATCCACGTCAGGTTTTGCAGCCATACTGGCATGTTCTCCACCGGCGAAACGTAACCGGAAAGCAGGATTGCAGGCATCATAAAGACAAATACGCCGATAAACGCCTGCTGTTGCGTTGAACAAAGTGATGAAATCAACAGACCGAAGCCCACCAGCGATAAACCGTAAATCACCATCGTAAAGTAGAACAGCGCCAGCGAACCGGCGAAGGGGATTTGATACGCCCAGATACCAATCGCCAGCACAATGGTGGCCTGGAACGTGGCGACAATTAACGCAGGGACGGCTTTACCAATAAATATCTGCCAGGTGGTGAGGGGTGAAACCAGCAACTGATCGAGCGTTCCCTGTTCACGTTCGCGGGCAACAGAAAGCGAAGTGACGATCATTACGCCGATAGTGGTGATCATGGCGATCAGTGATGGCACCACGAACCATTTGTAGTCGAGGTTCGGGTTATACCAGTTGCGCACCACCAGCTCGCTGTTGTTTGGCTTCGGCTTTCCTTCCAGCAGCTCCTGCTGATAGTTTTTGACGATTTGTTGCAGGTAGTTAGCGGCGATTTGCGCACTGTTGGAGTTACGTCCGTCGAGAATTAATTGCAACGGCGCGGTCTGGAAGGTATCCAGTTTGCGCGAGAAATCAGGCGGGAAGCGCACCAGCAATAACGCCTTTTGCGTGTCGATGGTCGGGCGGATCTCCTGTGGACTTTTCAGCAGCAACACATGGGTAAAGGCGCTGGCGCGGGCAAAACGTTGGGTCAGTTCTACCGAATGTGCGCCGTTATCTTCGTCGTAAATGGCGATGGTGGCGTTGGTTACTTCCAGCGTGGCGGCGAACGGGAACAGGATCACCTGAATCAGCACGGGTAAAATCAGAATCGCGCGCGTCTGCGGTTCGCGCAGCAGCGACTGCAACTCTTTGCGAATTAACGTCCATAAGCGATGAAACATGCTCTTCTCCCTAATCCAGTCGACGTTTGGTTTTCAGCCACGTCAGACCGATAAACATCACCGCCGAAGCGATCAAAAACAGCACATTCACGACCAGCACTACCGGAATATTCCCGGCGAGAAACAGGCTTTGCAGGGTGCTGACGAAATAACGTGCGGGAATAATGTACGTCACCGCGCGGATCACCGCAGGCATACTGTCGATCTGAAAAATAAAGCCAGAGAGCATAATCGACGGCAAGAACGCGGCGTTCAGTGCGACTTGTGCGGCGTTGAACTGGTTGCGGGTAATCGTTGAAATCAGCAGCCCCATCCCCAGCGTACTGAGTAAAAACAGGCTGGAGATAAAAAACAGAATCAGCAGCGAACCGCGATATGGCACACCGAGAATAAATACCGACACCAGCATACACAGCAGCATTGCCAGCATGCCGAGGACGTAATAGGGGAGCAGCTTACACAGCAGCAGTTCCGTGCGGGTAATCTCCGTAGAGAGCAAAGCCTCCATAGTGCCGCGTTCCCACTCCCGCGCCACCACCAGCGAGGTGAGGATCGCGCCGATCACCGTCATGATAATGGTTACAGCACCGGGAATAATAAAGTGCTGGCTAATCGCCGCCGGGTTAAACCAGTAGCGAGTCTGGACATCAATAAGCGGCTCAAAAGTCTGCCCGTTGTCTTCCGCTTGCTGCATTTGCCAGATCTGCCAGATCCCTTCGACATAACCCTGCACAAAGTTGGCGGTATTTGGCTCGCTGCCGTCGGTAATCACCTGAATTGGCGCGGTGGCGTTGGCACGCTCCATCTGTTCCGCGAAATCCACCGGAATCACCACCAGACCACGAATTTTCCCCGCCTGCATTTTGGCGATTAATTCTTGGCGATTATCGCTGATAGTGGCGTCGACATAAGGTGAGCCTGTCATGGTGTGGGTGAAATCCAGCGCCGCTTCGCTACGCTGTTCAAGCAATATTCCGACCCTCAGCTTGCTGGAGTCGAGGTTAATGCCGTAGCCAAAAATAAACAGTAGCAACAGCGGGATCACCACCGCAATCAGCCAGCTACTCGGATCGCGAATGATCTGCCGCGTCTCTTTAACGCACAGCGCTCGCACGCGACGCCAGGACAGGATCGGATTACTCATTGCCATGCTCCTTATCCCAGTCGTGGATCAACTGAATAAAGGCTTGCTCCATCGTGGGGTCGGGTTGCTCATCGTTGGCCGATTGCGCTTTCAAATCGTCCGGCGTGCCGCTGGCAATCAGTTTCCCGCGATACACCAGTCCGATGCGGTCGCAATATTCCGCTTCATCCATAAAGTGGGTGGTGACCATCACCGTGACACCTTTCTCTACCATGCTGTTGATATGTAGCCAAAACTCGCGGCGGGTGAGGGGATCGACGCCGGAAGTGGGTTCATCGAGAAACAGAATATCCGGTTCATGCATCAACGAGCAGGCCAGCGCCAGCCGCTGCTTAAAACCTAATGGCAGTTCATCGGTAGCATGTGAGGCAATGCTTTTCAGGCCGAACGCTTCGCTCATACGGGTGATTTTTTCAGTCTGCGCCCGACCGCGTAAGCCATACACGCCGGAGAAAAAGCGTAAATTCTGTTCGACTGTCAGGTTGCCATACAGCGAAAATTTTTGCGCCATATAGCCGAGATGCTGGCGCGCTTTACCGGAACTCTCTTTCAGATCCATTCCCAGCACCAGCGCCTGACCGGAGGTCGGCACCAGCAAGCCGCACATCATCTTAAAGGTGGTGGATTTCCCCGCACCGTTTGGCCCCAGCAAACCAAAGATTTCACCGCGTTTGACGGCAAAATTGACGTGATCGGTGGCGGCAAAATCGCCAAACTTCTTGGTCAGCTCTTTCGCTTCGATCACCGTCTCGTCCGGTGAGCCTTCTACCGTATGCAATATTGCGCCCAGCGGTGATTCTGAGGTTCCGGCACCGCCCAGCAAATCAATAAACGCATCTTCAAAGCGAGGTGTGGTTTCGTTGATGTTGATTTCCGGCATTCCGTCGGCGCGGCGAATATCGTCTGGTGTGGCCTCTTTTTTGAGGATCAGACGTACTGATTTCCCCTGAATCATCCCGTCGCTGACCTGCGGCAGTTTCAGCGTTCGTTGCAGCAGTTTGCGGTTGCTTTCGTGCGGGCTGGTCATCAGAAAGCTACGTCCGGCCATGGTTTGCGTCAGAGCCTTCGGTTCTCCCTGATACAGCAACTCACCTTCGTTCATCAGCAATACGTCACGGCACTGTTCGGCTTCATCGAGATATGAGGTACTCCAGAGGATCAGCATCCCTTCGCCTGCCAGTTCGTGCACCATCTGCCACAGCTCGCGCCGTGAGATGGGGTCTACGCCGACGCCGGGTTCATCGAGCAGTAACACTTTCGGCTCACCCACCAGGGTACAGGCCAGCCCGAGTTTTTGTTTCATCCCGCCAGAGAGCTTACCCGCCAGGCGTCCGGTAAATGGGCCAAGAGAAGTAAACTCCAGCAGGCGAGCAAACGTCTGTTTTCGCGCTTCACCGGTTACGCTGCGCAAATCCGCGTACAGATTAAGATTCTCCATCACCGTGAGATCTTCATACAGACCGAATTTCTGCGGCATATAGCCGAGCACCGCGTGTAACGCCGCGTCGTTTTTGATCGGATCAAAGCCAATGACCGTAGCACTGCCGTTGTCGGGTTTCAGTAACCCGGCCAGCATCCGCATCAACGTGGTTTTACCCGCGCCATCCGGCCCCACCAGCCCCGTAACATAACCGGCATGAATGGTACAGTTGAGCGGTGCGACGGCGGGCTTGTCCATACCCGGAAAGCGTTTTTCCAGGCCGTTTAGCGTGATAACGGCATCATTCATGTCCTGCCTCGTCACCGAATTGCACCGTTACTGGCATTCCCTGGCGTAACGCATCATCGGCGTCGGTCACCACAATCCGCAGGCGATAGACAAGGTCGGTGCGCAGATCCGGCGTTTCGACGGTTTTCGGGGTAAATTCAGCGGTTGGCGAAACGAAACCAATCTGCCCGTGATACGGCTTGTCCGGGCGACCATCGGTATAGAGCAGCACTTTGCGGCCTGGCTGGGCCTGGTCGAGATTGCGCTCATCGACATAGGCACGCACCCACACCGGACGCGTTAGTGAAACGGTAAACACCGTGCCACCTTCATTGAGCACTGTGCCAGGCTCTACCGCGCGGGTTAACAGCGTGCCATCAGAGGGGGCTACCAACGTTGAGTCCTGTAAATTCAGCTCCGCCTGCGCCAGTTGCGCCTGCGCCTGTTCGAGGCTGGCTTTCGCCTGGGCGATGTCCTGTTCACGGTTACCGGAACGGTACTGACGCAATTTATCCTGTGCTGATTTCAGCGTTGCCTGGGCCTGGTCGCGCGAGGAGCGGGCATTTTCCAGGTCGTTTGCCGAAATAGTGCGGCTTTTCCACAATCCTTGCTGACGAGCATAGAAATTCTGCGCATAGTCGTAAGCGGCCTGCGCCTGTTTTACGGCAGCGGCAGCCTGGGCGATTTCTTCATCGCGATAACCGGCAAGCATCAGATCATATTGTGCCTGCGCCACCGAAACGCCTGCTTTCGCCTGCATCAGCGCAATCTCATACGGCTTGTGATCCAGTTCGCCCAGCACCTGACCCGCTTTGATGGCATCACCTTCGTCTACCGCCAGAGATTCAACGCGACCACCGACACGGAAGCTAAGATTAACAGTGCGAATATCCACGTTGCCATACAGCGTCAGGCCGTTATCCTGGCGGCTTTGATACCACCAGTAGCCTCCGGCAACCACGGCGGCAAGTACCACTACCGCCAGTCCAATCACGACAGGTTTTTTCATCACTACAAACTCCTTTGCGATAATCCTTGCAAAATCAGGTCGATATGACAGGTTACCGTCTGGTTAATCAGTTCGGTCTTTTCTTCATCGAACGCGGTCCAGCCGGTACGTAACAGAATCGTTTCTTTGCCGAGACGAAACGCCAGAATCTCGCCAATCAGCGCATGAGTATGGAGGATCATGCGGGTATCGTTGGCGTCACAGCCGGTCCAGGCGGCAATCAGGCGTGTAAGGTGGCTGTGTAGCGGACTAATCACCTGTTCATGCACCAGATGGTAGGCCGCCGTGGGAGAGAGCTGCTCACGGGAGATAAACTTGCTGAGGTTGACGGTATCATCCTGGGTGAGCAGTTGAATCATGTTCCTGCAAGCGCGAAGGATCAGTTCGCGGATAGCGGCGCGATCCGGCTGTGGTTGTGCGAACAAGCGTTCGGCTTCCTCGGCGTGCGGACGGAACTGCTCGCCAATAAAATCGGCAATCCACTGGGCGCAGGCGAGGTATAAATCTTCTTTCGAACCGAAGTAATAGGTGATGGCTGCGATATTCTGCCCGGCCTGGGCGGCGATATCGCGGGTGGTGGCGTTCATTCCATACTCACCAAACTGTGCCAGTGCCGCAGCAATTAGCTGTTTTTTGGCCTGTTCACCTTTGGTTGTCATGGCAGGACTATTCATCGCACAGCCCATTCTTAATCAAATGATTGATTAAGATTATGACTCATTTTTAGCGTTGTCCAGTATGGCTAAGAATTTTAGCAACGCCAGTCACAGGGATAATTTATGCGCTGCGTCACAAAAACTGCTACACTCCGCTCCCTCATGACATTGTGGTTTTTGTCATTTTCCTTTTCAGTATCTCCCTGAAAACTACACCGGTAACGGTCGGGGCGGTTCGGAGTAGTTATGTCTTTCGATTCTTTGGGTTTAAGCCCTGATATCCTGCGCGCCGTTGCCGAGCAAGGTTACCGTGAACCCACCCCTATTCAGCAGCAGGCGATCCCCGCAGTACTGGAAGGCCGTGATCTGATGGCCAGTGCCCAGACCGGCACGGGTAAAACAGCGGGCTTTACGCTGCCGCTACTGCAACACCTGATTTCCCGTGAGCCGCACGCCAAAGGGCGTCGTCCGGTTCGTGCGTTGATCCTCACCCCGACCCGTGAACTGGCGGCGCAGATTGGCGAAAACGTCCGTGATTACAGCAAATACCTGAACATTCGTTCGCTGGTGGTGTTTGGCGGCGTCAGCATTAACCCGCAGATGATGAAACTGCGCGGCGGTGTTGATGTGCTGGTGGCAACGCCCGGGCGTCTGCTGGACCTGGAACACCAGAATGCGGTGAAACTGGATCAGATAGAAATCCTCGTCCTTGATGAAGCTGACCGTATGCTCGATATGGGCTTTATCCACGATATTCGCCGTGTGTTAACAAAGCTGCCCGCGAAACGCCAGAACCTGCTGTTCTCCGCGACTTTCTCTGACGAGATTAAAGCGCTGGCAGAAAAACTGCTGCATAACCCGCTGGAAATCGAAGTGGCGCGCCGTAATACCGCCTCTGAGCAAGTGACCCAGCACGTTCATTTTGTTGATAAGAAACGCAAACGGGAATTACTGTCGCACATGATTGGTAAAGGTAACTGGCAGCAGGTGCTGGTGTTTACACGTACCAAACATGGTGCCAACCATCTGGCAGAACAGCTAAATAAAGATGGCATCCGCAGTGCGGCGATCCACGGTAATAAATCGCAAGGTGCGCGTACTCGTGCGTTGGCCGATTTTAAATCGGGTGATATTCGTGTGCTGGTGGCGACCGATATCGCCGCGCGTGGCCTGGATATCGAAGAGTTGCCACACGTCGTCAACTATGAGCTGCCAAACGTACCGGAAGATTACGTGCACCGCATCGGGCGTACCGGTCGTGCCGCAGCCACCGGCGAAGCGTTATCGCTGGTGTGTGTTGATGAGCACAAACTGTTGCGCGATATCGAAAAACTGCTGAAAAAAGAGATCCCGCGTATCGCTGTTCCGGGCTATGAGCCGGATCCGTCAATTAAAGCCGAACCGATCCAGAACGGTCGCCAGCAACGCAGCGGCGGCGGTCGTGGGCAGAGCGGTGGTCGTAGTCAACAGCAACCGCGTCGCGCAGAAAGCGGTGCGAAGGCTGGTAACGCGAAGCCTGCAGCAAAACCGTCTCGTCGTCTTGGTGATGCCAAACCGGCAGGCGAGCAACAACGTCGCCGCCGTCCGCGTAAACCTGCCGCAGCTCAGTAATCTTTTATGCCGGGTAATGCCCGGCATCTGAGACTGATGACAAACGCAAAACTGCCTGATGCGCTACGCTTATCAGGCCTACGTGGTTCCTACAATATATTGAATTTTAACAACTTGTAGGCCGGATAAGGCGTTCGCGCCGCATCCGGCATATCACTACAAGCGCTAGTCAGCAATTTGCAAGCGCGGCAAAAAGATTTCTCTGTTTTACCGCCCACAAGCCACCCGATGCGTTACTTCTCCGCAGCCAATTGTTCGCGCAGCTCCATTAAAAGGTAGCCCAGGCGATTCTTGCCCTGACCATTACCGCCATCTCCCCAGTAAGCATCATTTTTCGTATGCTCAACCAGTTTCGCTGACGCGGTTGCCAGCAGGAGCGCGCGCAGTTCTGCGTGTTGTTCGAATTTAGCGCGAAGCGCTTTGCGCATCACCTCTTCTTTTATCGACTCCCAGTTTTTACGCAGGGGCTTAGAACGGTCACGCCCCATACGCGCGGCGATCATGGGTGAGGAAATCCGGCGGATCTCTTCGTGGTATTTTTCATCAAGGAACTTTTGTGCCTGAAAATAGTGTTCTGAGGTGGGCCAGGTTTTGTCGTCAATCTTGATGGCCCAGGCGGCAAAGTTAGAAAAATCCCCGTAGTCGTCACTGGTGCTGTAGAAATTTATGATGGTGTCTTGCATGACGTGTTGAATCCTTTGTTGTCGAACAGGAATTAGACCGTATTATCCTGGCGGTTATTGCGAGCCACTTTCCAGAAACAGAAAAATCATTACCCCTGAAAACTGAAAAATGCCACAATATTGGCTGTTTATACAGTATTTCAGGTTTTCTCATGGCATTAACCGCCGCGCTTAAAGCGCAAATTGCCGCCTGGTATAAGGCGCTTCAGGAACAGATCCCCGACTTTATTCCCCGTGCGCCGCAGCGGCAGATGATTGCGGATGTCGCCAAAACACTGGCCGGAGAAGAAGGGCGGCATCTGGCGATTGAAGCCCCCACCGGCGTTGGGAAAACGCTCTCCTATTTGATCCCCGGCATCGCCATTGCCCGCGAAGAGCAAAAAACGCTGGTGGTGAGTACCGCTAACGTGGCGTTGCAGGATCAGATCTACAGCAAAGATTTGCCGCTGCTGAAAAAGATCATTCCCGATCTAAAATTCACCGCCGCTTTCGGGCGTGGGCGCTACGTTTGCCCGCGTAACCTGACGGCGCTCGCCAGTACCGAACCCACACAACAGGATCTGCTCGCGTTTCTCGACGATGAACTGACACCGAACAATCAGGAAGAACAAAAACGTTGTGCAAAGCTGAAGGGCGATCTCGATACTTATAAATGGGATGGCCTGCGCGATCACACTGATATCGCCATTGATGACGATCTCTGGCGTCGTCTGAGTACCGACAAAGCCAGTTGCCTCAACCGTAACTGTTATTACTACCGCGAATGTCCGTTTTTTGTTGCCCGCCGGGAAATTCAGGAAGCGGAAGTGGTAGTGGCAAACCATGCGCTGGTGATGGCGGCGATGGAAAGCGAAGCGGTATTGCCAGAACCGAAAAATTTGCTGCTGGTGCTGGATGAAGGTCATCACCTGCCGGACGTGGCGCGGGATGCGCTGGAAATGAGCGCGGAAATTACTGCACCCTGGTATCGGCTACAACTGGATCTGTTCACAAAACTGGTCGCCACCTGCATGGAGCAGTTTCGCCCGAAGACCATTCCACCGCTGGCGATCCCTGAACGGTTGAATGCGCATTGTGAAGAGTTGTATGAGCTTATCGCCTCTTTAAACAACATCCTCAATCTCTATATGCCTGCCGGGCAAGAGGCAGAGCACCGTTTTGCGATGGGCGAATTGCCGGATGAAGTACTGGAGATCTGCCAGCGGCTGGCAAAACTGACCGAGATGCTGCGTGGTCTGGCTGAGTTATTCCTCAATGATTTAAGTGAGAAAACCGGTAGCCATGACATTGTGCGTTTGCATCGACTGATTTTGCAGATGAACCGCGCGCTGGGGATGTTTGAGGCGCAGAGCAAACTCTGGCGGCTGGCGTCTCTGGCGCAATCTTCTGGTGCGCCGGTAACCAAATGGGCGACGCGGGAAGAACGCGACGGGCAGCTACATCTCTGGTTTCACTGTGTGGGGATCCGCGTCAGCGATCAACTCGAAAGGCTGCTGTGGCGCAGTATTCCGCACATTATTATCACTTCTGCAACCTTGCGTTCGCTGAACAGTTTTTCGCGTTTGCAGGAGATGAGTGGGTTGAAAGAGAAAGCGGGCGATCGCTTTGTGGCGCTGGATTCCCCCTTCAACCACTGCGAACAGGGCAAAATTGTCATTCCGCAGATGCGTTATGAACCGTCCATTGACAACGAAGAGCAGCATATTGCCGAAATGGCGGCCTTTTTCCGTGAGCAGGTAGAGAGCAAAAAACATCTCGGCATGTTGGTGTTGTTTGCCAGCGGGCGGGCGATGCAGCGATTTCTCGACTATGTGACAGATTTACGTCTGATGTTGCTGGTGCAGGGCGATCAGCCTCGCTACCGCTTAGTTGAACTGCATCGTAAACGCGTTGCTAACGGTGAGCGCAGTGTATTGGTAGGTTTACAGTCTTTTGCCGAAGGCCTTGATCTGAAAGGTGACCTGCTAAGTCAGGTGCATATTCATAAAATCGCCTTTCCCCCCATCGACAGCCCGGTGGTGATCACCGAAGGCGAATGGCTAAAAAGTCTTAATCGTTATCCCTTTGAGGTACAAAGCCTGCCGAGCGCCTCGTTTAACCTGATTCAGCAAGTTGGGCGTCTGATTCGAAGCCACAGTTGCTGGGGTGAAGTGGTGATTTATGATAAACGCTTGTTAACCAAAAACTACGGCAAGCGGTTACTTGATGCCTTACCGGTGTTTCCGATTGAGCAACCAGAAGTCCCTGAAGGTATAGTTAAAAAGAAAGAAAAAGCAAAATCCCCACGCCGTCGGCGGCGTTAATGATGTGAGTCAGGTAAGGAGTCATAAATGGACTATCGCAAAATCATCAAAGAGATCGGGCGCGGCAAAAACCATGCGCGCGATTTAGACCAGGATACGGCGCGCGGCCTGTATGCCCATATGCTCAACGGTGAAGTACCTGACCTTGAGTTGGGCGGCGTATTGATGGCGCTGCGTATCAAAGGGGAAGGGGAAGCAGAGATGCTCGGCTTTTACGAAGCCATGCAAAATCACACCATCAAGTTGACGCCCCCTGTTGGCAAGCCGATGCCTGTTGTTATTCCCAGTTACAACGGTGCGCGTAAACAGGCCAACCTGACGCCATTGCTGGCGCTCCTGCTGCACAAACTCGGTTTTCCAGTAGTGGTTCACGGTGTTAGCGAAGATCCGACCCGCGTGCTGAGCGAAACCATTTTCGAACTGATGGGGATTACGCCAACGCTGCACGGCGGCCAGGCGCAGGCGAAGCTCGACGAACATCAACCTGTGTTTATGCCTGTAGGCGCGTTTTGCCCGCCGCTGGAAAAACAACTGGCGATGCGCTGGCGGATGGGCGTGCGTAACAGTGCGCATACGCTGGCGAAACTGGCGACGCCATTTGCTGAAGGTGATGCGCTGCGTCTTTCCAGTGTTTCGCATCCGGAATATGTCGGGCGGGTGGCGAAATTCTTTAACGACATCGGTGGGAGGGCGCTGTTAATGCACGGCACCGAAGGCGAAGTGTATGCAAATCCGCAACGCTGTCCGCAAATCAATCTGATTGATCGCGAAGGAACGCGGGTGCTGTATGAAAAACAGGACGATGCAGGCAGTGAGCTACTGATACTGCCAGAAGCAAAAGACCCGGAAACCACCGCGAAGTGGATTGAGCGTTGTCTGGCAGGCAGCGAACCGATTCCCAAATCACTAAAAATCCAGATGGCTTGCTGCCTGGTGGCGGCGGGCGAAGTGGCATCCGTTAGCGATGGCCTGGCGCGCGTTAAGCAATCATTTTAATTTCTCCCCCTGCCGGATGATGAGCGTCATCCGGCCTTTACTCCACAGCAACATGAAATTGCAGCATATTTATTGACCTTCCCGCGTGCGGCGCGCAGCATAAAAAAGCAACAGGCATATAACATAAACAGGAGTTAACTATGGCAAGTGGTCATCGCTTTCATGCCCGGACGCTGCACAACTTTATTCTGACTGTGTTTCGTCAGATGGGTAGCGAGGAACAGGAAGCAAAACTAGTAGCAGATCATTTAATTGCGGCAAATCTGGCAGGGCATGATTCACATGGGATTGGCATGATCCCGAGCTATGTGCATTCCTGGCGACTGGGTTCTTTGCAAATCAACCATCACGCTAAAATTGTCAAAGATGCGGGGGCAGTGGTCACGCTTGATGGCGATCGTGCATTCGGTCAGGTGGCGGCGTACGAGGCCATGACACTTGGCATTGAAAAAGCGCGTCAGCACGGAATTGCTGCTGTGGCACTGCGTAACTCTCATCATATCGGGCGTATCGGTTACTGGGCGGAACAGTGCGCAGCGGCGGGGTTTGTCTCTGTTCACTTTGTGAGCGTAGTGGGGATTCCGATGGTGGCACCGTTCCATGGTCGCGATCGTCGCTTCGGCACCAATCCGTTCTGCGTGGTCTTTCCACGAAAGGATAACTTCCCGCTGTTGCTTGATTATGCCACCAGCGCCATTGCATTTGGCAAAACCCGTGTCGCCTGGCATAAAGGTGTGCCCGTACCGCCAGGCTGCCTGATTGATGTTAACGGCGTGCCGACGACCAATCCGGCAGTGATGCAGGAGTCACCGTTGGGATCACTGCTGACCTTTGCCGAACATAAAGGTTATGCCCTGGCGGCGATGTGCGAAATTCTTGGTGGTGCGCTTTCCGGCGGCAAAACGACCCATCAGGAAACGTTACAAACCAGCCCCGATACCATTCTTAACTGTATGACCACCATCATCGTTAACCCGGAATTGTTCGGCGCGCCAGATTGTGCAGAGCAGACCGAAGCCTTTGCCGAGTGGGTGAAAGCTTCGCCGCATGATGAAGATAAGCCGATTTTGCTGCCAGGCGAATGGGAAGTGAATATGCGCCGTGAACGGCAGGAGCTGGGGATCCCGTTAGATGCCGGGAGCTGGCAGGCGATTTGTGACGCGGCGCGGCAAATTGGTGTACCAGAAGCGACGTTGCAGACTTTCTGCCAATAGTCAGCCAGCGAAAAAAAGCCCGTCCAGTGACGGACGGGCAAACAAGGGTAACATAGGATCAATGAGGGTTAGAGCACATGCGTCTGTCGGTAAACAGACAGGGAAATTCTTTTGCCGGATGCCGGTCAACGGTTCGGATTTTGTAGGCCTGATAAGACGCGGTAGCGTCGCATCAGGCACTTGTTGCCGGATGCGACGTAAACACCTTATCCGACCTGTGAATTACTTATAGATAACCGCAGTTCCGCTTAATTTATTGTTGTTGGTGGCAGAAGTAATGCTGTATCCACTGGCACCAGCCGCCGCAGCTTTTTCTGCCAGTTTTGCTTCCAGCGCGTCGAGGGTGGATGCGCCATCGGCAGAAACTACGCCGATTTTATTCATGCTTTGTGCCTGGGATGCCGTTACCGGTTGTGCCGCGAACACGCCAAATGACAGAGTTGAAAGAGCCATAGCAGCAACAACAGTATTGATAGTTTTCATAATTAATCTCTCGCAGGTGATTTTGTTTAAGTGACGTTGTTTCGTCGATGTGATGAGTATCACGTTTTTTCACGAGAGATAAAATCGAAGAGAATTGACCGCCTTGTTCAAATAAATTGATTGATATCTAAGATGCTGATAATTCATCTATTTGTCGTGCTTATGATTCAATTTTGTACCGCGTGTCAGTTACGGCTGCGTTAAAGGCACGGAATGCCACGCAAAATGCAAATTATACTTGCTGTACTCCATGCCAGTTGTAGTTAACGTAACTGGCTGTCCTTCGAGCCTCTGCGATTATATCCTGTATAAGAAGGTTTTTGTAAATCTTTCTCCTGCTGGCAGTGGATGCATAAACGTACGCCAGGAATGGCTTCCCGACGGGCCTGCGGGATGGGAGCACCGCACTCTTCACATTCATACAGGCTTTCACCACGCGGGATTTCACCCCGAGCGCGGGCAACCGCATCTTCAATTGTACTGTTGATCTGTTCGTTGACGGCGTCATCATTAGCCCAACCGGATGCCATATCGTCCTCCCCATATCAATGCTTGTACAATTAAGTGTAGCTAATATAGGGACAAACTCTGGCAGTTCAACTGTCAGATCTCCGACCATTCTCGCAGCAGATTGTGATAAAGATTGAGTAGCGACAGGATTTCTTCACCTTCACCAAAGCGGTTTTTCAGCGACTGAATGTTGTTGTCCAAATCGAATAGCATGGCGCGCTTTTTATCATCGCGGATCATCGACTGGATCCACATAAACGAGGCCATCCGCACGCCGCGCGTGACGGGCGTTACGCTGTGCAGGCTACTCGAAGGATACAACACCAGATCGCCTGCCGGGAGTTTTACCCGATGCTGCCCGAAGGTGTCATTGACGACCAGTTCGCCGCCTTCATAGCTTTGTGGATCGCTCAAAAACAGCGTCGCAGAAAGGTCTGTGCGCATCCAGCCGTTTTGCGGATGACTGCGTACTGCGCCATCCACATGAAAACCATAGGTTTCATTGTTCTGATAACGATTAAACAGCGGCGTGGATAGGGTACGCGGCAAGGCAGCGGCAAAGAACAGAGCATGTTGGTTAACCGCGTTAAGCACCTCAGTTTGCAATGCGGCATATAACGCGCTGCGGGTGTCCACTTGCTGATTGCTCTTAACTTGTGCGCCCTGCGCGCCAGTGGTGACACGACCATCAATCCATTCGGCTTGTTCCAGTTGTTCACGAAGACGTGCGACGTCCTGTGGCGATAACACGCCGGGAATGTGGTACATCATACAAGTTCTCCAAAAAGTAGGGCTTTCACCCCACACCGATTTTTAACAGCAGGTGCTTTGTTCATGCCGGATGCGGCGTGAATGCCTTATCCGGCCTACCAAATGATGTGAACTCAACGTGTTGCACAACCTTGTAGGCCTGATAAGCGCAGCGCATCAGGCAGTCCTGTTCTCGCCATCAATCTTAGTAAGCCCTGCGCCCCATATCTGAATCAGAAATGCATATTGGCGGTGAGCAGGAAGGTTCTTGGCTCGCCCGGATGATAGCGGTAGCCGCTCTTGTTAATCGAGGCCACGTAATTGGTATCAAACAGGTTGTAGACGTTTAACTGGAAATCGAGGTTGCGATTGACGCGATAGCCCAATTTGGCATCGGCAACCCAATAACCTTCAGTAAACGCCGGAGTTCCCACCGCGCCGTCAGAACCTTTATGCATACTGCCGATATAGCGTGCGCCTGCACCAATGGAGATATCATCCGTTGCCTGATACTGGCTCCATAAGGTAAAGGCGTGTTCTGGCGTATACGGCAGTGATGACGAACCATCCTGAGCCACGTCTGCACCATTTTTAATGGTCGCTTTTTGCTGGGTATATCCGCCAATCACCTGCCATGCGGGAGTGATATTTCCAGCCACGGAAATCTCATAGCCTTCGACGCGCTTTTTACCGTACTGCGAGTAAGTCCCGTCGTCGTTTTGCTCAACTTCATTTTCGATATCGGTACGGAACAGCGCGGCAGTTAGTAGCAAGCGTTTATCCAGCACTTGCCATTTGGTGCCAATTTCGCTGGTCTTCGCTTTTTGCGGTTTAAAGTCGGTGCGGTTGGCGCTGTTACCGCTGCCAGACTGTGCAAGAGCGAAGTTGCTGCCGCCAGGCGGTTGTTGGGAAACAGCATAGTTGACGTAGACATTGCCATTTTCCGTCAGATGATACAGCGCCCCGGCTTTCCAGTTGACCAGATTGCCCGACCTGGCGGTGTCGACGGTGGTGACCGGAGAACCGTTTGCCGCGCCAGTTGGGCAGGTGACGGCACCGCGACCACTGCCGCCGCAGGCGGTAGCACTGTCATATTCAGTATGATAATTGTCCAGACGGATCCCGCCGTTCAGCTCAAAATCACGGGTGATTTGCAGCGTATCGAAGGCATAAATCGCGAAGGTATCTGTCTGGCCGTTAGCATTGGCACCGTTGCGCGTCAGACTGCCAGGATGAATGCTGCTGTCAGGATGGTAAATGTTCACCGGCGGTAACGTCACCGGATTAACGCCGTAGTTGGTCTGCGTTTCGCGGGTAAATTCCACGCCGGTACTGACATCATGGGCGATTGAACCGGTATAGAACGCCGACGTCAGGTTAGTCTGGTTGGTGAGGATTTTATTACTCACATCTTTAGTATTCGCCGTGCGTGACCACGTCCAGCTATCCACATTGCTGGTGGGCTGGGTAATATTCGATGCTCCGCCCATAATCGCCGTCATCAGATAATCCTGCTTCACGCGCGACCAGCGGGTGGTATTACGAATGGTGGTGTTATCGCTGATGTCATGTTCAAAACGCATAGTGGCGGTATCGGTGGTCGAATCGTCGTAATCGGAGTCCGTACCATAAAAGTTATGCGTATCCACCTTACCGGAATGGTTCAGTGCCGCCGTTCCTGCAGAAGGTGCGGAATAACCCGGCAAACCAATGGTCGGAATGCCGCCGTCCGGCGTGTTGTGCTGGGTAACGTGTAAATAGTTGAGATACAAACGCGTCGACGTACCGAGGCCTAATGCCACGGAAGGGGCGACGCCGTAACGTTCATTTTTAACCTTATCGCGCCCGGCATCGTGCGTTTTTTCGCCCATCACATTCAGGCGCACTGCGCTGGTGTCACCAATCACCTGATTGACGTCCAGTGTGCCGCGACGGAACCAGGCGCTACCAATACTGGCAGAGGCGTCAATACCAGAGTCATTACGTGGCTGTTTACTGATCATATTGATCGAACCCGTCGGCGCGCTGCGTCCGTAATCGGTGCCGGATGGGCCTTTAATGACTTCCACCTGTTCGGTATTGAAAGTGTCACGTGAGACACTACCAATATCGCGGATGCCATCAATATAAATGCTGTTAGAGGTATCCGCACCGCGCATATAAATGGCGTCGCCGGTAGTGGAATTACCATTCTCACCGGCAAAAAATGCGCCCACGCCAGGTACGTTTTTTAGCGCGTCAGTAAGGTTGGTTGCGCCCTGATCTTTTATCACCTGTTCAGAAATCACCGTCATTGTGCGGGTGGTATCGATGACCGGGCGGGAGAATTTTGGATCGGCAGATTTAAGTGGCGCATAAAGCGAAGGCGTCGATGCCTCGACAACCAGTGTATCATCAGTGTTTTGTTGCCCTTCTGCGGCGAGAGCCTGTGGCACAGGCGTGATGCCGATACAAAGACCGGCAAAGAACGTGAGCGAATGAAAGGGTCTGGCAGGGAAATTGCGATTGTTTTCCATTTGGCAGGTGACTTTTTCTTATATGTTTAAATTTTCACTGTCACGAGAAAGCGTCTCTGCGGATGCGATGCCACTGTTAATCCCGTAATAGTAATCTTGAAGTGATAATAATTTTGATAAGCATTATCACCTGGCGCGATTTTCTATCACCCATTGCGTGAAAAATAAATACATTTATTTACATTGTGTTCATATTTGATGTTTTTTGCTTACAAAACAGGCGAAAACTGCATCCAGAGGCGAATGCAGTTGCGTTGGTGTGGTTATTTGTAGATGGTTGCAGTACCGAACATCTGATCATTTCCGCCTGCGGAATTAATGACATAACCTTTCGCGCCTTGTTCGCGCGCTTTTTCTGCCAGTTTTTCCTCCAGATCGCTTAGGTTAGATGCACCGGTTGCCGAAACGGTTCCGGCTGGCCGTAGTTGACCGCTGTCCTGGTTACTCAGAGGTTGCGCGGCATAAGCCGTGAAGGTGATTCCGCTCAGGACGGTGGCAAGCAGTAGTGCGAGGCACTTTTTCATAATGACATCCTCATAAATACAACGAGTAGTGCCTGATAAGTGTAGGTCTCCTGCGTGATGAGAATGACGCAAAAAATTGACAGAGATGTGCTTGTTTTTTGAACGATATGTTTTTACAAAACCAGACAAATCAATGACATGCATGGTGCTGATTTTTATGGTGAATTGCTGAAAAATGCAGTCAGGTTAAGGTTTTGAGTCATGTTAAACGCAGCCAGATATTTACCCTGCCGCGTTATGCGGGTATCTTACGCCGCTGCTTAAAGGAGAATGCTATGTCCGCCCAGAAACCGGGGTTGCACCCGCGCAACCGTCATCACAGCCGCTACGATCTCGCCACGCTTTGTCAGGTGAATCCTGAACTGAAGCAATTTCTCACGCTTACCCCTGCCGGTGAGCAAAGCGTAGACTTCGCCAATCCGCTGGCGGTGAAGGCGCTCAACAAGGCGTTGCTGGCACATTTTTATGCCGTGGCGAACTGGGATATTCCTGACGGTTTTCTGTGTCCGCCAGTACCTGGCCGGGCGGATTATATTCATCATCTTGCCGATTTACTGGCTGAGGCGACCGGAACAATTCCGGCCAGTGCCAGCATTCTGGATATCGGCGTTGGCGCGAACTGTATTTATCCGCTGATTGGCGTACATGAATATGGCTGGCGTTTTACCGGTACTGAAACTAACAGTCAGGCGTTAAGCAGCGCGCAGGCGATCATCAGCGCCAATCCGGGACTTAACCGCGCCATCCGCCTGCGTCGGCAAAAAGAGAATAGTGCTATTTTTAACGGCATTATCCATAAAAATGAGCAATATGACGCAACCTTGTGTAACCCGCCGTTCCACGACTCTGCCGCGGCAGCGCGTGCTGGTAGCGAGCGCAAACGGCGTAATCTCGGATTAAACAGAGACGATGCGTTGAACTTTGGCGGTCAGCAGCAGGAGCTGTGGTGCGAAGGCGGTGAAGTGGCTTTCATCAAAAAGATGATTGAAGAGAGTAAAGGCTTTGCGAAGCAGGTAATGTGGTTCACCTCGCTGGTTTCTCGTGGCGAAAACTTACCGCCGTTGTATCGTGCTCTGACGGATGTTGGTGCGGTGAAAGTGGTCAAAAAAGAGATGGCCCAGGGGCAAAAGCAGAGCCGCTTCATTGCCTGGACCTTTATGAACGACGAACAGCGTCGTCGTTTTGCCAATCGTCAGCGTTAAAGTGTCGGTTCTCCCGGTAGTAATGGTTCTGCCGGGGTAACGCCCGGAGCAGGCAGCACTTGATAAGTCTGTATCGGTGCGCGAACACCCGCCTGGTCGAAATGTTTTTTTACCTGGCTGTCGAGGGCAAAACGTACCGTCCACTGTTTGAGTGGCAGCGTGGTAAACGAAACACGCAGTGTAAACGCGGTATTGCTTAAGCCAACAATTCCGGCAAAGTTAGGTTCACCGATAATCAGCCCACGAACTTCTTCATTTTCCATCACTTCCGCCACGGCATCTTTTAGCGCCTGATTGGCTTTATCGGCATCTTCATGACGATCAACATCGTAATTCGCCACCACAGAGCCAATGCCGCGGACAAAGTTGGCAAAGGTGGTTATCGAGGACCACGGAATAATGTGATAAGCCCCGGTATCCTGGCGCACGCCCACGGATCGAATCGACATGCGTTCAACCGTGCCGGTCAGCGGCCCGATGGTGACTAAATCTCCGGTATTCATGCCGTTTTCAAACTGAATAAACACCCCGGTAATAATATCTTTCACCAGCGTTTGCGAACCGAAGGAAATCGCCAGCCCTAACGCTCCGGCTCCTGCCAGTAGCGGCGCAATATTGACGCCAATTTCCGACAACACAATCATAATGGTGATGGTACTGATTACCACCGCCAGCGCGTTGCGAAACAGT
This sequence comes from Escherichia sp. KTE96, assembly GCF_000408525.1. Lineage (NCBI taxonomy): Bacteria > Pseudomonadati > Pseudomonadota > Gammaproteobacteria > Enterobacterales > Enterobacteriaceae > Escherichia > Escherichia sp. KTE96. The sequence goes on from NZ_KE137149.1 coordinate 1,979,875, forward strand.
GTCAGCAGGGTACGCGTGCGGGCGCTGGGCAGCGGGCGACCATGAATATCCGAAGCCAGCCGATTTTCGATCAAACTGGCGAGTACCGTCCAGCCAACTGCCGAGAAGAAAAGGATGAGAGCGATGCGGATCAGGATATCCACCGTTTTCTGCCCCGCGCCGTTTTGCAGCCAGTTCCAGAAATCGAACAGTCCCCAGGCGCTGAATAGTAGCATCACCGCTACGCACACTGTCAGAATACGTGCCGTTTTCAGCGCCGCCGACAGCCAGCCGTTCAGCCGTTTTTGCAGTTCCGGATAGTTACGCTGAGTGTGTGGCGAAAGGGTAATGGTTTTTGCCAGCCAGCGAGAAAACATACCGGAAACAAACGCCGCGATCCCAATAATCGCCAGGCTACGCACCGTCGCGCCCATCATAAATTTCAGGCTGTTTCCTGGGTCAAATAACGAGAAGAAAAACAGCACGATAAAATAGGCGCTTGCCAGCCAGTGCCACACCAGCGCAAAAGCACGAATAAACAGACTGAAAAAGGCCAGTGAGTGTTCCGCGAAGTTGAGCAAATGCTGGGTAATCTCTTTTTTATTACGGAATATCAGATACAACGCCCACACCGTCATACACAGCATGATGATGACGTTCGCGAGTGCCCCGATTTGCACATTCACCTGGTTTGAGATAATCGGTACAGCCACAATCAGGCCATAACCAATCAGGCCGCTTAGCCAGCTAAGGCGGCGGCACCAGTAGCGGGCACTCTCATCCTGAATAGAGAATGGACGCAGTTCAGCAACGTTCGGGCAGAAAATCAGGCGTAAAACAGCTTTGAAAAATTCAATCAGGGCGAAAGCATTGAGAAACAGACTCTGTTGAAAAGCAATGGTGCGGCTGCCCGCATTCAGGTTGTCGCTTAAAACCTGACCGACAAATAATGTCAGTGCCAGTAACAGCAGGTCGATAATAAACGCACCGATAATCATCGCCGGAAGCTGCAACCAGTTACTGCGCTCACGATTTTTCTGCCGCGCCCACAGACCCATGTTGCGATATAACGGCAGTGCGCACAGGCGAACCAGCCAGTAAAAACTAAACACTAAAACGGCCAGCATGGAAAAATGGGTAAGGGCGTTGTTGAAGGTTTGCGGATTAAACGGTTTATGTGGGGAGCCAGTAATATTGCGATAAAGTTGCCCGAAGCGTGCGGAGAGAGCTTCACCATAATGGCGACTGACTTCGGTCACCTTTTGTAGCACGGTTTGCTCTTCAACCAGCGTTGGCGGCACGATCTTCGGTACGGGTTCCGCGGGGGGCGTGGCGGCGACGGTGCGTAACTGATCGACCAGCTCTTTGCGCGAGGTGTCATTATCCAGTACATCCGCCAGTGCACCATAGGCCGCTTTTTTTTGTTCAATATCCGGTTCCGGAGCCGGTTCAGTCGTTGGGGCCGTTGTCGTTGTGGTTGTAACGCCGGGTATGGATACCGCGTGGGCAGGTGCGCCCAGCAGGCAGAAGAGGATGAACAGGATCCACCGCATGACTCCTCCAGTGAGAAAATAGAGCAAAAAGATAAGTATAGATGCTGGGGGAGGGGGAATTTTAAATGAGAGGAATCTGGTGTTCCTCCCTTTCGGGTGAAAGGGAGGAAGGGATATTAAGCAGGTTGCTGATAACGTGCGGGCTTTTTTGCCGAATGCGGCGTGAACGCTCCTACAAATTTATGCAATTTCAATAAGTTGCTATATATTCTGTAGGACTGATAAGCGTAGCACATCAGGCAATGTGTCTTATTAAGAGACGTGCTGTAAAAATTCCTGCAAACGCTGGCTTGGCGGATTCTTGATCAACACCTGTGGATTGCCATCTTCCGCAATCCGGCCTTTGTCGATAAAGATAAGACGTGAAGCCACTTTTTCGGCAAAACCGATTTCGTGGGTTACGATCACCATCGTCATACCTTCCTCTGCCAGATCCTGCATGACCTTCAGCACTTCATGGCGCAGTTCCGGATCAAGAGCCGATGTCGGTTCATCGAACAACATCATTTTCGGCTTCACCGCCAGCGCACGGGCAATCGCCACACGCTGTTGCTGACCACCAGAAAGCTCGGAAGGGTAGTGATGCGCGCGTTCCGCGAGGCCAACTTTTGCCAGCAGTTCACGCGCCAGTTTTTCCGCCTCTTCTTTGTTTGCACCACGCACGCGCAGCGGGCCAAACATTACGTTTTCAAGCGCAGTCAGGTGCGGGAAGAGGTAAAACTGCTGGAACACCATGCCTGCTTCCTGGCGAATCAGACGCTCGTCAACTTTCGGATCGTTAACCTTCAGGCCATCGACAATCAGATCGCCGGAGGTGATTTCTTCCAGTTTGTTGATGCAGCGCAGCAGGGTCGATTTACCCGAACCGGATGGTCCGATAATCACCACCACTTCGCCCTGGCTAATGTTCAAATCGATATTGTGCAGCACCTGGGTTGGCCCAAAGTGCTTGGAGACGTTTTTAAATTCAATCACAGGATTTTCATCCTTCTTTCCAGACGACGCAGAACAAAGCTCAGCACCAGGGTAATAATCAGATAGAACACCGCAACGGCGCTCCAGATCTCAAGGGCGCGGAAGTTACCGGCAATAATTTCTTGCCCCTGACGGGTCAGTTCCGCCACGCCGATAACAATAAACAGCGAGGTGTCTTTAATGCTGATGATCCACTGGTTGCCCAGTGGCGGCAGCATGCGGCGCAGTGCCAGCGGTAAAATGACGTAGCGAATGGTTTCCCAACGTGAAAGACCGAGCGCCAGTCCTGCTTCACGAAAACCTTTGTGGATTGACAGCACCGCACCACGCGTGATTTCCGCAATGTACGCGCCGGAGTTGATCATGATGGTGACCACCGCCGCAGTAAACGGGTCGATGCGTAAGTCGTTAAACGCCATCGGCAAGGCGAAGTAGATAAACATCACCTGGACGACGATAGGTGTCCCGCGGATCACTTCAATAAAGACCAGCGCGACGTGGTTGGCTATCCAACCACCGAAGGTGCGTGCAAAACCAGCCGCCAGGCCGATCACCAGGCCGCCAGCCAGACCGAGGACAGAAATCCATAGGGTCATTTTGGCGCCTTCAATCAGAAGCGGAATGGCCGGCCAGATGGCACTCCAGTCAAACTGCATATGTTGTTCCTGTTACCGTGGTGTAAATACCCTGAGCCAGAAGACTGGCTGGGCGAAACGCAGGCCCGGTATGCAAAAGGCCACCGGGCCATAAATTAAAGGCAATAATTATTTCGGCTCAGTACCGAACCATTTTTTGTAGATTTCGTTATAAGTTCCGTTCTCGCGCAGGGTTTTCAACGCGCCGTTGACCTTGTCACGCAGTTCGTCGCTACCTTTCGGGAACGCAATACCGTATTGCTGAGCTTCCAGGGAGTCACCTACCGCTTTGAACTGGCCGTTACCGGCGGTTTTGATGAAGTACAGAATGTTTGGTGTATCGTGCAAAACAGCGTCTGCGCGGTTGGTGCCCAGTTCCATATAGGCGTTATCAATATTCGGGAACTGACGTAGATCTTTGGTTTTGATGTTAGTTTTTGCGTAATCAACGGAACCCGTGCCGCTCTTCACTGCAACGACTTTACCGTCGAGATCTTTCACGCTTTTCACATCGTTATTGTTGGCTTTTACCATCACCAACAGGCCGCTTTTGTAGTAGCCGTCAGAGAAATCGATCGCTTTTTTACGCTCGTCGGTAATAGTGATGCCCGCCAGTGCCAGATCGATGTTTTTGGTTTGTAATGCCGGAATAATGCCGCTGAAATCCATCGGTTTCAGTTCGTAATCCAACTTCAGTTCTTTAGCAATTGCCGCCCACAGATCGACATCAAAGCCCACGTATTTGTCGCCCTGTTTAAATTCAAACGGAACGAAAGCGGTATCTGTCGCGACAACTAATTTTTTATCCGCGGCATGAGAAGAAACCGCAAAAGCCAGGGTCAGTGCAGCCAGTGAAACTTTTAATACAGACTTCATAGCATTTCCTTTTTTCTATCCACGGGACGATCCCCTGCGTGACATTCATAAATATGAAAAAATCGTGCCAGTTTTGCAACCCGTTGATTTTTCGAGATGCGACGAAATCTTACTGCACGATCTATGGGGCAATGCCCCCAGATTGCACCATTCTGGGGCACCAAAGTGGTGCGCTAAAATTGTGCAGTCAGCACAATGATCATTTAGCGTAAATCCTGATGAAAAAACAATCTTTATGTAACGATTGTGTGATGTTGTGGATACAAAAAATTTACTTATTCAGCCGGGAACGGTAGATGAATGCACTAAAAAAGTGCATTAAGAAGGGCAGCAAAGCAAAACGGCCTCCTGTCAGGAAGCCGTTTCATTGCGTACTAAAGTTTTGAACCATCAGCGATGGATTTATTCGATGTTAGATTCGATAAACCACAGGAATTTATCCAGGTCGCGGGAAGCGGCGGTCAGAATATCCGCAGTGTCATCATCTTTTGCTTCCCCGATTGCTTTACGTACGTCATTGGCGACAATCGCGTAACGGTCTGCCAGTTCTTTCAGGTGATCCTGAACGTTGTGGATGTCCAGCGGGTAGCTTTTCAGCGGTGTTTTGCTATTGATAACTTGAGTGGTGCCAAGGGCAACGCCGCCCAGTTGTACCGCACGTTCCGCCATGGTATCCAGGTGATCAATCAGGGCTGTACGGAAGCCATCCAGCATTTCATGTACGGCAATGAAGTTAGCGCCGCGCATATTCCAGTGCGCTTGTTTAGTAATCAAAGAAAGATCAATAAACTGGATAACCTGACGATTTAGCAACTCTACTGTTGCTTTCTTCTCGCTGTCAGAGACATCGTTGCGGGTATAAAGCAGATTGGTCGCTTTTGATTTAACTAATTTAGCGGTACTCATAATTTCATATCCTCTTGATGTTATGTCCCAGCAATTAACGGGATTAAGTATAGCACCGGCTATGTATTTCGCTATTGTGGCTGTTCCTATCGCACTAATAGCGGTAATAAACGTGAAAAATAAAATCTGATATAAATTCAGTAAGTTATATGTAATGATAAGAACGATTCTTATTTATTTGTTCATCAGAAGCTTTCGGAATAAATATGCTTTTGTATAACCGGATATATAAGGCCGTAGCAGGTGAAAAAAAGCGGAATATTCTGCATGGTTATGCATAACCATGCAGAATTGTAAATTTAAGTAATATCTAATTCTTCTATTTTGTTCTCTTTGCGTGCTGTCAGCGTGGAGCCCATTGAAGCGGCAATGATAGCGCCGAGTGCCAGAAGCTGTATCGGCGTCAGCATCTCACCGAGGAAAATCATCCCGGAAATGGCGGCCAGCGCCGGTTCCATGCTCATCAGAGTGCCAAATGTTCGCGTCGGCAAACGGGTGAGGGCAATCATCTCCAGCGAGTAGGGCAGAGCGGTCGAGAGGATTGCGACAGCCAAACCCAATGGAACCACTGCCCAGTGCCAGAGAGCCTCTCCTGCCTGTAACGCGCCAATTGGCACGAAAATTAACGCCGCAATCAGCGAGCCAACTGCCACCGTTGCAGGGCCGTGTTCAGCACCCGCACGTTGCCCACTTAATATGTAGATAGCCCAACAAGCACCGGCACCGAGAGCCAGCGCACAGCCGGTTAAATCGACATGGGAAACATCTTGCCCCAGCGGCAGCAGGAACCACAGACCGAGCACTGCCAGCAAAACCCAAACGAAATCTACCGGACGACGCGAGGAGAACAGCGCCACCGCCAGTGGTCCGGTGAACTCCAGCGCAACCGCAATTCCCAGTGGTACGGTCTGAATAGAAAGATAAAAAAGATAGTTCATTCCACCCAGCGATACACCGTAAAACAACAGTGGCAACCGTTGTTCTTTGGCAAAACGCAGCCGCCACGGCTTAAAGAAAGCGATAAGAATCAGTGTCCCCAGAGCAAGACGCAGTGCAGTAACCCCGGGCGCGCCAACCAGTGGAAAAAGAGATTTTGCTAATGAGGCTCCACCCTGAATAGATGCCATGGCAACGAGCAATATTAATATCGGTAACCACACCGGCATTTTACGTAATGACCCTGGCATCATTTCTCCCATAAGTTTGTATAGTAAGGTAAAGCGTGGAGTGTACTGGATATACCACAGGCTGGTTGAGCATTTGTTGAAAAATTTTTCCCCGTTTTGACTAAAATGCGCCAGGATTGATTGACTCATTAGTCTGATGATTAGGAATAATCTGGATGAGTGAGAGTGAAAATATGCGTAATACTTACGCAATTCACTGAAAAAATGATTTAAATTTAGATGGATAGCGGCATGTGGAAACGTTCTGTTACATGAAATGGCCCGTTAGACATCACAAATCGCGAAGAGTTTCCCATTAATTTTTGATATATTTAAAGCTTAGGACTTATTTGAATCACATTTGAGGTGGTTATGAAAAAAATTGCATGTCTTTCAGCACTGGCCGCAGTTCTGGCTTTCACCGCAGGTACTTCCGTAGCTGCTACTTCTACCGTTACTGGTGGTTATGCTCAGAGCGACGCTCAGGGCAAAATGAACAAAATGGGCGGTTTCAACCTGAAATACCGCTATGAAGAAGACAACAGCCCGCTGGGTGTGATCGGTTCTTTCACTTACACTGAAAAAAGTCGTACTAACAGTGCAGGCGATTACAACAAAACCCAGTACTACGGCATCACCGCAGGTCCGGCATACCGTATCAATGACTGGGCGAGCATCTATGGTGTAGTCGGTGTTGGTTACGGTAAATTCCAGGATACTAACTACCCGACCTTCAAACACGACACCAGCGACTACGGCTTCTCCTACGGTGCGGGTCTGCAGTTCAACCCAATCGAAAACGTTGCTCTGGACTTCTCTTACGAGCAGAGCCGTATTCGTAACGTTGACGTAGGCACCTGGATTGCCGGTGTTGGTTACCGCTTCTAATCACTTCGGTGATATAAAAAATCCGCCTCTCGGGGCGGATTTTTTTGTCTCAAGATTTGGGATCGAATATATCGGTTCCGAGATGGTTGTAATCCACCTTCTGTAACTGGAAGTTTGTGATGTATATCGGCCCGGCTTTCTTTTCAGAAATAAACGGGTATTTGATGTTAATTTCCTTCGCTTTTATCCCCGTCCACTGTGAGAAAAAGCCTAAGAAGTCATTGGCTGAACGGCGTGCTTTAATTACCCGATGCGCTTTATCGTCGCTTGAAATGACCATAAAAGGCACCTGGAAATTTTGCTGATATTTATCGTCGTGAGCCAGATACTGGACTTCTTTACCGCGTTCCTTAAAGGCCAGACCGTGGTCAGAAAAGTAAACCATAGAGAAACTGTTACCGCTGTTGCGTAACTGGTCATAAAGTTTGCGCAGTAAGTCGTCCGTTTGCGTCATGGTGTAGAGATAGCATGACGTTTCTTTCGATTGTACGAAGGTTTCGTATTTGCCTTGTGTCCGGTCGCAGGCCTGCGGATGTGAGCCCATCAGATGTAAAACAATCAGTTGCGGTTGCGAGTGTTCTTCCGCCAACACCTGAGCGGTCATTTGCAGCAACGCTTCGTCTTTGGTGTTCTTATCGGCTTCAAAATTCCCTTCTTTCAGGAAGTACACTTCATCCGCACGTTTGGCGATGCTGGCGATGGCGGTATCGTATTCACCAATTTGTCCCTGATTGGAAAACCACCATGTCTGAAAACCCGCGCGGTTGGCAAGGGTGACAAAGTTATCCTGAAACTGTGGCTTGCCATCGACCACGCGGTTAAGCGTTAAGCCGAGCGATTTTTGCGTGGAACCACTGGCGGCAATGTAATCAGCAAAAATCAGGCCGTTAACGCTGCTGGCAAACGGGGTGTTGTTCCAGTGGCCGCCAAAGGCACCAAGCGCGTCGCGCCGCGCACTTTCACCGATCACCACCACATAAGTGTGGTATTTCGGCTTAACTGCCGTAATCGTCCAGGTGTCTTTCATCCCGGAAAGTTTCGCCATCCGTTCTTGCTCTTCAATTACCTCGTTATTGTTAACGATGACATCCTTAGCAAAACGAAATACCGGATAGCCAGTATCTTTCAGTTTAAATACGCCGCCCCAGGCCAGGTTTTGAACCGGAGCGACAAAAAATGTCGCCACACTGAATACCAGGCACAGGCTGTCGAATTTATTCCAGCGCGCTTTTTCACTCTCTTTTTTTCGCCGGACAGCAATCACGCCGAGCGCAAAAATAAATAAGCCGACCAGATAGCTGTACCACGGAAAAATCGTCAGGATTTCAGTCGACTCTTCCATATTTGTGGAGTGCAATGCCAGCAATGTATTGAAGTTAGGCGCGCCGTAGGCCTGAGCAAAGGGGAAATAACAAGCTGCCACTAACGAACTGACGCCGATCAGGACTTTTTGCACGCGAGGCAATGTCCGCCATAGCAAAAGCAAAATAGCCGTAAACGCGGCGGTGTAGAGCAAACTGAAGGGATAGCCTAAGCCGAGATTAATTAATAGCGACTGTAAAAAGTAGAACGCAGTCCACGGGCTAAATACCCGGCTACGGGTAACAAGCGATTCTTTGAGGGTTAAATTCATATGCCACTATCGTAACAAACGCCATGTGCTCACCCTGGCGTCAAGGGTCAATACCTGCAAGAGTGCGAGAAGAGAGTGGAGTGGTCCGCATCCGCGAGCCGCAATATACGCAGGGCTGCAAGAAGATAGAGCGAGCCGCCGCTCAGGTCAACTACTGACGAAAAAATCTTTTGCGAAGAGGATAGCAAATCCGACAAAAAGTGGGGTTTTTCAAGCCAAACAATGTTTCTGCTAAAAGCTGGAGTGAAGCGGCGTACCGCGACGCCGCTATTTATTGGAGGGTTTATCTTGCTGCGGTTTGTTGTTGACCATATCGCACAACATCGAGAGCAGCATTAACCGCACTTTAAAGGGGGAGTAACTAAACACGCGTATACACCTCTTGAACTCATTCATAAGACCTCCTGACTTGCTAATCCCGTCGATCCATGAGGGATGATTGCATTACATACAGATATAGCACAGGCTATATTATATAGCTATTGCTAAAACGTTAAATTTTTGTGCCTTCACAACTCTGGTTTACAATGTGCGCACGAAATGAGAGCGCTATATATGTGTCACCATAATGAGGAAGCACAATGAGTCGTCGCGCAGGTACGCCAACAGTAAAAAAAGTGACGCAGTTAGTGAACGTGGAAGAGCACGTTGAAGGGTTTCGCCAGGTCAGAGAGGCACATCGTCGCGAGCTTATCGACGATTACGTTGAGCTGATTTCTGATTTGATTAGAGAAGTGGGAGAAGCACGTCAGGTTGATATGGCCGCCCGTCTGGGCGTCTCTCAACCGACGGTGGCTAAAATGCTCAAGCGGCTGGCAACAATGGGGCTAATTGAAATGATCCCCTGGCGAGGCGTGTTTTTGACTGCGGAAGGGGAAAAGCTAGCGCAGGAAAGCCGTGAGCGGCATCAGATTGTCGAAAATTTCTTGCTGGTGTTGGGCGTCAGCCCGGAAATCGCCCGTCGTGACGCGGAAGGTATGGAACACCATGTCAGTGAAGAGACGCTGGACGCCTTTCGTTTGTTTACCCAGAAACACGGTGCCAAATGAGCCTGCCTTTTTTACGCACGATACAAGGCGATCGCTTTTTTCAGTTATTAATTCTTGTTGGCATCGGATTAAGTTTTTTCGTTCCTTTCGCACCAAAGTCCTGGCCTGGCGCTATCGACTGGCACACCATCATCACCTTAAGTGGCCTGATGCTGCTGACCAAAGGTGTGGAGTTAAGCGGTTATTTTGATGTGCTGGGGCGTAAAATGGTGCGCCGTTTTGCCACTGAACGTCGACTGGCAATGTTTATGGTGCTGGCGGCGGCGCTACTTTCTACGTTTCTGACCAACGATGTTGCGCTGTTCATTGTTGTTCCGCTGACCATTACGCTAAAGAGACTGTGTGAGATCCCGGTTAATCGGTTGATTATATTCGAGGCGCTGGCGGTGAATGCCGGATCGCTGCTGACGCCGATAGGCAACCCGCAAAATATTCTTATCTGGGGACGCTCTGGCCTTTCGTTCGCCGGTTTTATTGCACAAATGGCACCGCTGGCTGGCGTGATGATGCTGACACTATTGCTGCTGTGCTGGTGTTGTTTCCCTGGAAGGGCGTTGCAGTATCATACTGGTACGCAAACGCCGGAGTGGAAGCCGCGACTGGTGTGGAGTTGTCTGGGACTGTATATCGTTTTTCTTACGGCGCTTGAGTTGAAACAAGAGCTATGGGGGCTGGTGATTGTAGCAGCGGGATTTGCGCTGCTGGCACGTCGCGTGGTGTTGAGTGTGGACTGGACGCTGCTGCTGGTGTTTATGGCGATGTTTATCGACGTCCATTTGCTGACCCAACTTCCAGCTTTACAGGGCGTGTTGAGTCACGTGAGCTATTTATCCGAACCCGGATTATGGCTAACGGCAATTGGTTTATCGCAGGTGATCAGTAATGTGCCGGGCACAATTTTGCTGCTGAACTATGTGCCGCCGTCGTTGTTACTGGCCTGGGCGGTAAATGTCGGGGGTTTTGGTTTGTTACCGGGATCGCTGGCAAATTTGATTGCACTGCGTATGGCGAACGATCATCGTATCTGGTGGCGTTTCCATCTCTATTCGATACCAATGCTGTTGTGGGCGGCGCTGGTAGGATACGTTTTGTTAGTTATGCTCCCGGTTGGATAAGCGCTGGAAAATAAAAAAGGCGGATTATCAGTCCGCCTTTTGCTTAAGTTTTGAAGATTAATTCAGACGAACTGGCATCCCGGAACGGTTTTGAATAGCCTGGTCCAGAACCGCCTGATCAACATCTGGCTGACCGGTCACGGTCTGTACGCTCTTCGTCAGGGTAATTGGTACAATTTCCTGACCTTCAAACTGAGCTTCGGTCGTAGACAGCGGGTTATGGACTTCAATATAACGGCTGCCGTCTGGCTCGGTGGTCGCTTTCACTGGTTCATCAATAAACTGTACGCGCGTACCAACAGGCACTTTCTCGAACAGGAATTTGATATCTTCGTTACGCAGACGCACACAACCGTGGCTTACACGCAGGCCGATACCAAAGTTGGCGTTGGTGCCGTGGATAGCGTACAGGCGACCGATGTACAGAGCGTACAGCCCCATTGGGTTATCCGGACCAGCCGGAACAACAGCCGGAAGCGGTTCGCCTGCTGCACGGTATTCCGCATGCATTTTGGCGGTCGGTGTCCAGGTCGGGCCGGCTTTCTTACGTTCTACTTTGGTGGTCCAGTTGATAGGCGTGTCTTTACCTAACTGACCAATCCCGATCGGCAGCACGATAACGGTGTTAGTCCCTTTCGGATAGTAATACAGACGCATCTCTGCGCTGTTAATTACAATACCTTCATGAACCGTGTCTGGCAGGATCAGTTGCTGCGGAATGTTCAAGACGGTGCCGCCTTTCGGCAGGAAGGTATCCACACCAGGGTTCGCTTCCATCATATTGGAAAGCCCCATCTGATACTCGGCCGCAAAATACTCCAGCGGCTGGGTATTGCCTTCTGGAATGGTGATCACCTGATTCTGACCAACCAGGCGACTCCCGTCGGTTGGCAGAGGATAAGTTACCGCTGACGCGGTACTGCAAAAGCCGACAACAGCGAAGGCCGCTGCGAATAACGTTTTCAATTTCATATTCATGTTAAGCGAGATTTCGTGCCTGGCAGGCCATTAGGTTGAGAATATTAGAGTATTGGAAGCGCATTATATGTTCATTCCTGCTAACAGTGAAATCAGATGTGTACGAAATCACATTTTTTGCCTTTGGGAAGAGTGTAGACCTTAAGCGGCGAGCGGGATCTTCTTTCAGACTTATGGCATAATACGCGGTTTGTCATATCTCTTTTCAGGATACGCCTGTGTTAGTTTCCAGTAACGTCACCATGCAGTTCGGCAGTAAGCCGTTGTTTGAAAACATTTCCGTCAAATTTGGCGGCGGCAACCGTTACGGCCTGATTGGCGCGAACGGTAGTGGTAAATCCACCTTTATGAAGATCCTCGGCGGCGACTTAGAGCCGACGCTGGGCAACGTTTCCCTCGATCCCAACGAGCGCATTGGTAAACTGCGCCAGGATCAATTTGCCTTTGAAGAGTTCACCGTGCTGGATACGGTGATCATGGGGCATAAAGAGTTGTGGGAAGTGAAACAGGAGCGCGACCGCATCTATGCTTTGCCGGAAATGAGCGAAGAAGATGGCTACAAAGTTGCCGATCTGGAAGTGAAATACGGCGAAATGGACGGTTACTCTGCGGAAGCACGCGCCGGTGAGCTGCTGCTTGGCGTGGGTATTCCAGTGGAGCAACACTACGGTCCAATGAGCGAAGTGGCTCCAGGCTGGAAACTGCGTGTGTTGCTGGCGCAGGCGCTGTTTGCCGATCCGGATATTCTCCTGCTCGACGAACCAACCAACAACCTGGACATCGATACCATTCGTTGGCTGGAGCAGGTGCTGAACGAGCGTGACAGCACCATGATCATCATTTCGCACGACCGTCACTTCCTCAATATGGTCTGTACGCACATGGCGGATTTGGATTACGGTGAGCTGCGCGTTTATCCGGGTAACTACGATGAGTACATGACGGCGGCGACCCAGGCACGCGAACGCCTGCTGGCTGATAACGCCAAGAAGAAAGCGCAGATTGCCGAGTTGCAGTCCTTTGTAAGCCGCTTTAGCGCCAACGCGTCGAAATCTCGTCAGGCGACTTCACGTGCGCGTCAGATTGATAAAATCAAACTGGAAGAGGTGAAAGCCTCCAGCCGTCAGAACCCGTTCATTCGTTTTGAGCAGGATAAGAAGCTGTTCCGTAATGCGCTGGAAGTAGAAGGCCTGACTAAAGGGTTTGATAACGGTCCGCTGTTTAAAAATATCAACCTGCTGCTGGAAGTGGGTGAAAAGCTGGCAGTACTCGGCACCAATGGCGTCGGTAAATCGACCCTGCTGAAAACGCTGGTAGGGGATCTGGAACCGGACAATGGTACTGTAAAATGGTCAGAAAATGCGCGTATTGGTTACTACGCACAGGATCATGAATATGAGTTCGATAATGATCTGACCGTGTTTGAATGGATGAGCCAGTGGAAACAGGAAGGCGATGACGAGCAGGCGGTACGCAGCATTCTCGGTCGTTTGTTGTTCAGCCAGGACGACATCAAAAAGCCTGCTAAAGTACTTTCCGGTGGTGAAAAAGGCCGTATGTTGTTTGGTAAGTTAATGATGCAGAAACCGAATATTCTGATTATGGACGAACCGACCAACCACCTGGATATGGAATCCATCGAGTCGCTGAACATGGCACTGGAACTGTATCAGGGCACGCTGATCTTTGTTTCTCACGACCGTGAGTTCGTAAGCTCCCTGGCGACCCGTATTCTGGAAATCACTCCGGAACGCGTGATCGACTTTAGCGGCAACTACGAAGATTATCTGCGTAGCAGAGGGATCGAGTAAGTTATTGCCCGTCACCCCGATACAGTCGGGGTGACGGCGGCTGAGGATAAACGCAAGATTGCCTGATGCGCTACGCTTATCAGGCCTACGCAGTCCCTGCAATATATTGAATCTGCAAGATTTTGTAGGTCGCATCCGGCATTAACAAAGCGCACGTTGTCAGCTCTCTGAGTAACATCGAACCGACTTCCTTAACCTCACTTCCACTAATCTATCAACTTTCACACGTCCATGCCCAGCGCGCGTTTACCGTGAACGTTCAGATCCTCCAGCGTAAAGCGGCCTTCCCAGTTTGCTTCATAATCTTCACGTGGGAAGTCACCCGGCGAGACGCCTTTTTCCAGTGCCTTTCTGACCTTGTGCGCATAAGCCCGGTTTTTCTCGCACATCGGCGCGGCGGGAATATACATCACGTTCCCCCAGCCTTGTTGATTGTCTACCGACGCGACGGAGTGAATCACATCGCAGTGCCACCAGACGGAATCCCCCGCTGTTATTGCCGGAATTGACGTGAGTGCTTTTATCAACAATGGGTGCCATTTCTCTGAAATTGGCAGAACCTTACCAGGCGCGACACCGCACAGCTCGTCGTCTGGTACGTCATCCAGTAACGGACGCAGTAAAACGTATGCCATCGCTTCCGGGATTGGCACCACATGTAATAATCCCTGGCCAGGCAACATATCGGAGAGCGCCGTCCAGCCCTGAAACGTGCGGAACACCGAACATTTGGTGGTGTTATCTACGGTGTATTCTTCTACATCGGTACGATGCGCAGCATCCCACGGATCATAATCATCAAAATTACCGTTGAAAACATTGGCAAAAACGCGCTGATAAGCGGGTAATAGCCAGCGTTCCAGAGCACCAGAGTCGGTGTGTGCGCCCAGACCTTTGGACGTCGTGCCTGGTGGGCGACGGCGAATTCTGTCCGGATAAATCACGCTGACATCGGGATCAAACCATTGTTTGCCGTTGCTTTCAGATTTCCACAGGCGGTTAAGGAAAGATTGAACCGCAGACATATTGTCGCTCTGCCGCGCTTGCATCTGCGCCTGTGACCAGTAAATGGGATAGATTTCGGGGCGAGAAGCCTCCAGCGAACCGAAAAAACTGTCGCCAGGACCTCTATATACATCATCAAAGTGATTGGCATCAAGGTAGTCGAGCATTGCGCGATCCCACGCCAGCGCCTGCTCACGAGGGAAATGGCCTTTTATTACCGCACAACCGCGGCGCTTAATTTCATTGCGAGTGACATTGTTTACTGTACCGGCTGCAATATCCCTATAAGAGATCTCCGGCCAAACCGGCAATCCTTGTGCTTTCAGGGCATCTATTTCTGCTACACGCGCTTCGATTTTTGCTGAGAGTTTATCGAAGACATGTTGCACATCACCGATCTGCTGTCGCAGCTCCGCTTTCATCTTACGGATAGCCGCTTTCGTATCTGTTGGCAGTGTCTCACAGGTAAAAGTCATATCAACCTCGCATCTTTCATTCGAAAGTAAAAATGATTACGATTGATACTTTAAGTTAAAAATAAGTTAACTCAAGATAAAAATCTTGAGTCACTGCACAAAGCGAGAAAAAAGAGAGAGGCCGGAGGGGGCGCTCCGGCCAGGGGAAGATTACTTATTGAAAGGATCTGTGTTATCCAGCACCGCCTGAATCACAT
Organism: Escherichia sp. KTE96; assembly: GCF_000408525.1. Lineage (NCBI taxonomy): Bacteria > Pseudomonadati > Pseudomonadota > Gammaproteobacteria > Enterobacterales > Enterobacteriaceae > Escherichia > Escherichia sp. KTE96. Next base: position 1,995,117 of record NZ_KE137149.1, read on the forward strand.
TCAGCGCGCCGTCATGATTATTATCATCGGTAGTGTAACGGGCGATGTGTTTAATGTTTTCCGCTGCATTGCCCATCGCAAAAGAATAACGCGCCATTTTCAGCATCTCTGCGTCGTTACCGCTGTCGCCAATTGCCACCACATTTTGCGGCGACAGATCCCAGCGTTTCAGTAACCGTGAAATGCCGTTCGCTTTATGCAGGCCGGGAATAATCAGGTCGATAAACCCAAAGCCACTGGTAACGGGTTTCATTATGCCGTCGAGTGCAACGTGCAGTTTGTCAACTACCAGCGGGATCTGCTCATCCGGCAGGTTAAGTGAAAACTTGAACAGAACATCATCAATGTCCTGATAATCTTTTACCGGTTTCAGGCGATGGTAGTGTTTTGCCATCAATGCAACGAATGATTCAGGGGCATTTTCACTGATGTATGCACTTTGCAGACCGCAGGCAACAAAATTGAGCTGTTTATCTTTCAGTAGTTCACCAATGACAATTCGAGATTCATGCGGGGTCAGTTCGCCGTGGAACAACTGCTTGCCATGTTCGTAGACCAGCGCGCCATTTTCCGCGACAAAAGAGATCTCATTCTTTAGCTCAGGAAAGAAGAAAATGAGCTGGTAATACTGGTTACCGCTGGCGACAACGAACTCGATGCCGCGCTTTTTCAGCTCCTGATATTGCGCCATAAAACGTGCCCGATTGTACGTTTTGGCATCGTTAAGAAAAGTACCGTCCATGTCTGTGACGATAACTTTTACGCTCATATGTGTGCTCCTGGCTCAAAAATGAAACCGTAACAGTGTAATAACAATGTGACGTGGAGCACAAATTATATTTCGAATGAAAGTAAGGGAGAATTGATTATGTGAATGATTTAGCCCGGTAACGACGGCTACCGGGCGGAGAGGACTACAGCATATGTTCGGTACGGGCGATGATATCGTCCTGAGCGTCAGGAGAGAGCGCGGTGAAGAAGGCGGAATAGCCTGCTACACGTACCACCAGATCGCGATACTGATCAGGATGTTTTTTTGCTTCCAGCAGTGTTTCGCGGGAAACGATGTTGTACTGAATATGCCAGCCTTTATGCACTTCGAAGAAGGTACGCAGCAGAACCATCAGCTTCTGCTTGTCGGACTCGTTCTCCAGTGTCGCCGGATTCAGTTTCTGGTTGAGCAGTACACCACCGAGAATCGACGCCGTAGGCAGTTTACCTACCGAACCAATCACCGCCGTTGGGCCGAGGTGGTCGGTGCCGGAGGCCGGGCTTGCACCTTCCGCCAGAGGCGTATGTGCTTTACGCCCATCCGGTGTCGCCATCGTCTGTGCACCAAACGGTACGTTCGCGGAGATAGACGACGTACCTGCGTAATAGTTACCGCCAACCGGGCCACGACCGTAGCGCGGATTATGGTACTGCTTCAGTTCATCGATATAGGTCTGATAAGCGCGAGCCAGCAGTGTATCGACGGTATCATCGTCGTTGCCGTACTTCGGCGCGCCATTAATCAGACGCTGACGCAGTTGCTCGTGAGTCAGCCCTTCAAAGTCATCCGCCAGCGCGGCAGCAAGCTGTTGCTGACCAATCGCGCCTTGTTCAAACACCAGTTTTTTCACAGCGGCCAGGCTGTTACCCAGGTTGGCAATACCGACCTGTAAGCCAGAAACCCAGTCATATTTCGCGCCGCCTTGCTTAATACTTTTCGCTCGCTCAATGCAGTCATCCACCAGCGCCGAGCAGAGAATATCGTGTACGTTCTCTTCCAGCATGGTGTCGACGACATATTCGATTTCGATCGATTTGCGCGTGTAGTAACGGATTTGTGTATCCCACGCGTCCATGACTTCATCGAAGTTGTTGAAGTTACCCGCTGACAACGCTTTTTCTTGTGGCAGGAACACTTTGCCGCTGGTGGCATCACGACCACCTTCCAGCGCCGCCAGCATTACGCGGGCGAAGTTGATAAAGCTCATGCCGGTGCAGCGATAGCCCCATTTGCCGCCGACGGCAGTTTCGATACAGCCAATTGCCGCGTAATCGTAAGCGTCCTTCGGTTCAATACCGAGTTTAATAAATTCCGGGATCACGATTTCATCGTTGTTAAATGCCGGCATCCCGAAGCCACAGCGGATCACTTGCACGCAGGCATCGAGGAAATCGTTACTCATTCCCGCGTGGTAACGCACGCTGAGGTTAGGCTGAGTTGAACGCAGGCGACCACAGGATTCGAGGATTGCGTAGGAGAGCGGATTCACCGCATCCATCGGCTGACCATCAACCAGGTTTTGCCCACCGATGGTGACGTTCTGATACAGCGGGCTACCGGCAGAGGCTTTGGAGTGCGAACCGGAGCGGATTTTGTTCACTTCCAGCAACTTCAGCCAGCAGCTATGCAGCATCTCAATGGCGTGTTCACGATCCAGCGTCTGGTTGAGTTCAACGTCGCGACGATAGTACGGATAGAGATACTGATCCATACGACCAAACGATACCGAGTGACCGTTGGATTCGATCTGCAAAATCAACTGGATGAAATAGCATAATTGCAGCGCTTGCCAGAAAGTCTGCGGTGGCTGGTGGGCGATGAGATCGCAGTTTTCGGCCATTGCCAGCAGTTCATCGCGACGGCTTTCGCGGGTTTCGGTGGCTGCCATTTCACGCGCCAGGGCGGCGAAACGTTCAATGTGTTCACTGACTGCCACCAGCACGATATCAATGGCTTTCAGGAATTGCTCGCCGTGCAAATCTTCCAGTACCGTCAGGTTAATACGCGAGCGGCGCTCCGCCACTTTTTCGCGCAGACCATCAAGCCCTTTTTCCAGCAGCAGCGGGAAATTGACCGCCAGGTGCGCATCGCCGGAGGTCATATTGCCTTCCGCTTTAATGATGCCGGTTGCCAGCAGGCCTTTTTGCTCATCGGTAAACATGCCATAGCAGCGATCCTGTACGGTTTGACCGCGCCACCACGGGCAGACTTCATGTAGAACACGTTTGTTCTCTTCGCTCACCGCAAAACCAGCGCCGGGACGATCCGCCAGATCATCAATCTCTTTTTCGATCCACGACACGGTATATTCCGGGAAGATCGGCGCGGCGCGGACTTCGCTTGCCTGGTTGCCGATGATCAACTCATCGTGTTTGATCCAGATGGTGCGATTAGCCAGGTGATGCGCCAGCGCCAGCGCGCGACGAACCGGGATTGGCTTATCGAGATGTTGTTGATACATCTCGGTATAGTGCTGTGCGCGCTCGGTACAAACCGGTGGTTTCACAATATGTACCAGCGCATTTTTGTGCGCTTTAATGCGGTCGCTGAGCGTATCCAGTTTCAGTGTTGTCATGATTGTTATCCTCGTAAGGTCGCGGTTAACCCTTTCTGGCAGGCATACTGCTGGGCAAAGTCGAGCAGTTCTGGCGCATCAAGCGGTTTTTCCGGGGCGTCATAGGGCAGATTAAGTAAGTGATATTTGTTGATGCCCAGCGTGTGGTAGGGCAGGAAATGAATTTCACCAACCTGTAGTTCATCGGCGGCAAAATCGGTAATGGCTTTCACTGCGGTTTCATCGGCATTAAAGCCCTGAATCAGCGGTACGCGGATGATGATTTTTTTCCCTGCCGCCGCAAGTTTTTTCAGGTTATCCAACACTCTGGCGGCGTTACCGTCGGTCCATTGTTTAAACGGTGCGTCGGCAACGTGTTTTAAATCGGCAAGAAACAGATCGATATAAGGCAGGGAAGGCGCGATATATTTCCACGGCACATGCAGACAGGTTTCCACAGCGGTATGAATACCGGCTTCGTGGCTGGCTTGCAGTAACGCCGCCGCCATTTCCGGCTGCATAAACGGCTCCCCGCCAGAAAGCGTTAAACCGCCGCCGCTGCGATCGTAAAACGGTTTGTCGCGCAGGACGGTCGCCATGATCTCCTCAACGTTTTTTGTTTCACCGCATACGGTCAGTGCCTGAGTTGGGCAGCAGTCGGTCAGCGCGCTCAGATGCTCAGGCGTTAACTTTTCACGATGGATAAGTAAACCATTCAGCGCTCGCTCAATCACTTCCGGGGCCGCCTTAGCGCACAGCTCGCAGCCTTCCAGGCACAGACGTGCGTCATACAGCAGATCCTGCGTGCGGGCGCGGCTTTCCGGGTTCTGACACCAGCGGCAGCCCAATGAGCAGCCTTTAAGAAAAACTACGGTGCGGATACCGGGGCCGTCGTGGGTCGAGTAGCGTTGAATATTGAAGATCATAGATGCCTCTCTGTTTCGTTCAAACATTAAATAGCTTTCTAATGAAAGTTAAATTGATGTGCATCAACTGTTCAGAGGGTTTTTTCGTGATAGTCTGATTTCATACAAAAGTACATTTGAGGATGGCTATGGAACTGTATCTGGATACTTCAGACGTTGCTGCAGTGAAGGCGCTGGCGCGTGTTTTCCCGCTGGCGGGTGTGACCACTAACCCAAGCATTATCGCTGGAGGCAAAAAGCCGCTGGAGGTTGTGCTTCCGGAACTTCACGAAGCGATGGGGGGGCAGGGGCGTTTGTTTGCCCAGGTAATGGCTACCACCGCTGAAGGCATGTTGAACGATGCACGCAAACTGCGTTCTATTATTGCGGATATCGTGGTTAAAGTACCGGTGACCGCCGAGGGGCTGGCAGCCATCAAGATGTTAAAGGCGGAAGGGATCCCAACGTTGGGCACGGCGGTGTATGGCGCGGCGCAAGGTCTGCTGTCAGCGCTGGCGGGTGCGGAATATGTTGCGCCTTACGTGAACCGTATTGATGCCCAGGGCGGAAGTGGTATTCAGACCGTGACCGATTTGCATCAGTTGCTGAAAATGCATGCACCACAGGCGAAAGTGCTGGCGGCGAGTTTCAAAACCCCGCGTCAGGCGCTGGACTGCTTACTGGCAGGATGTGAGTCAATCACGCTGCCGCTGGATGTTGCGCAGCAGATGATTAGCTATCCGGCGGTCGATGCCGCCGTGGCGAAGTTTGAGCAGGACTGGCAGGGGGCGTTTGGCCGGACGTCGATTTAACAGGACGTTCACCATCCTCAAAAATTGATTATGACGTGGCGGAGTGCACCGACGCCTGCCGCGTCTTATCAGGCCTGGAAATCTGCGCCCGAACCGTAGGCCAGATAAGGCGTTCGCGCCGCATCTGGCGTCTGGAGCAAATGCCCATGCGACGCCTACCGCGTCTTATCAGGACTACAGGCGACAATTACAGTCCGCACACCTCACATCCAGGATTGCGCATCAGCTTCATTTCGCGAAACTGACAGGTCATCGCATCGTACATCACGATTTTCCCATTGGCAGGTTTGCCATAACCTGCCAGCAGTTTGATCGCTTCCATTGCCTGCAACGAACCAATTACGCCGATCAACGGAGCCATTACGCCTGCTTCCACGCAGGTTAACGCGTTTTCGCCAAACAGACGACTCAGGCAACGGTAGCACGGTTCACCATCCTGCCAGGTAAAGACGGTGATTTGACCTTCCATACGAATCGCCGCGCCAGAAACCAGCGGCACCTTTGCGGCAAAACAGCCCGCGTTAAGTTGATTACGCACCGTGACATTATCTGTACAGTCGAGCACCAGATTGTGTTTGGCAATCAACGCAGCAAGTTCAGCGTCGTCAAGCAGCGCATTCACCGGTGTAATTGCGATGTGAGGATTGATTCGCGCCAGTGCGTCACGGGCGGATTCAACCTTCGGTTGCCCGACCGTGGCATCACTGTGTAGTGTCTGACGTTGCAGATTCGAGAGCGAAACGGTGTCAAAGTCGAGCAACGTCAGGTTGCCGATGCCCGCACTTGCCAGATATTGCGATGCTGCACACCCCAGCCCGCCCAGGCCAACGACCAACACGCGAGAATCTTTCAGCGCTTCCTGACCGTCAAAATCAAAACCACGCAGGATGATTTGCCGGTTATAGCGCAGCATCTCCTGATCGCTGAGTTCCGCCATTACAAGCCCCCGAACAACGCGTTAAATGGCTCGACTTCTACCCATTCGCCCGCTTCTACATTTCCGCGATCGCGTTCCAGCACGATAAAACAGTTACCGAGACTAAAAGAACTAAAAATATGCGAACCCTGATGTCCGGTGGTCGACACTTCCAGTTCGCCGTTGGCGTTGCGTTGTAGCACGCCACGCTGGAAATCAAGACGTCCGGGGGATTTCTTCAGTCGAGATACTGTGCGTACGCGCTGACGCGCTGGCAGGCCGCTGGCGGTGTTGCCGCTTAATTTTGCCAGTAACGGTTGTACCAGTTGATAGAAAGTCAGCGTCGCAGAAACCGGGTTGCCCGGCAGGCCACAGAACCAGCTATTAGAGAGTTTGCCGAACGCAAACGGTTTGCCTGGTTTAATCGCCAGTTTCCAGAATGCGATTTCGCCCAGCTCTTCGAGAATGTTTTTGGTGTAATCCGCTTCACCAACCGAAACGCCGCCGGAACTGATCACCACATCCGCCTGATTGTCAGCTTCAATAAATGCCGCACGTAATGCGTTCGGGTCGTCACGGATAATCCCTAAGTTAATTACCTCGCAACCTAACTGTTCCAGCATCAGGTGCACGGCGAGACGGTTGGTATCGTAGATTTGACCATCACCCAGCGGCTGACCGGGTAACTGTAACTCATCACCCGTGGAAAATAGCGCCACACGCACTTTGCGAATCACCGGAACTTCGGCAATCCCCAACGAAGCAATCACGGGCAGTTCGGCAGTAGTCAGGCGAGTACCTGTCGGGAAAACAACTGCTCCCGCGGAGATATCCTCACCGCGTCGACGAATATTTTGCCCGCGACTTACTTCAGCGGTAAAACGTACGCCATTGTCCGTTTGTTCAGTCTGTTCCTGCATTACCACAGCTTCACAGCCTTCCGGCACCGGCGCGCCGGTCATAATACGAATACAGGTGCCAGCAGGCCACTCGCCATGATACGGCTGACCCGCAAACGACTTACCGGCGACGGGCAGTGGTTGACCGGAAGCGACATCGGCTAAACGAACCGCGTAGCCGTCCATTGCGGAGTTATCAAACCCAGGGACATCCAGCGGCGAAGTGACATCGCTTGCCAGAATGCGACCAAAACACTGTACCAGTGGCAGCGTTTCCTGGGTAGTCAGAGGGGTAACGCGAGAAAGCATCTCATTAAGCGCGGTGTCGAGCGGCATCAAACCGGTGGTAAATTCCATGAAAACACTCCTGCGGAGGCAAAATCGAATTTGCTTATTATGTCAGAAAAACGCCCCGGACTGTATGCCACCTCGGGCGTAGCGTGGGTTCCTGCCTTTACATGCCATATACATCTTTCTATATTCAAAAATTGAATGAGTAATTCATAAAAATTCTGATATTTATAGCAAAAGTGGCGAGCCACCCTTTAATGGACGAAAACTATGGGCAAAGCAGTCATTGCAATTCACGGTGGCGCAGGCGCAATTAGCCGCGCGCAGATGAGTCTGCAACAGGAATTACGCTACATTGAGGCGCTGTCTGCCATTGTTGAAACCGGGCAGAAAATGCTTGAAGCGGGCGAAAGTGCGCTGGATGTGGTAACAGAAGCTGTGCGCTTGCTGGAAGAGTGCCCACTATTTAACGCCGGTATTGGTGCTGTCTTCACCCGTGATGAAACTCATGAGCTGGATGCCTGTGTGATGGATGGTAACACCCTGAAAGCCGGTGCGGTCGCGGGCGTCAGTCATCTGCGCAATCCGATTCTTGCTGCCCGTCTGGTGATGGAGCAAAGCCCGCATGTGATGATGATTGGCGAAGGAGCGGAAAATTTTGCTTTTGCTCATGACATGGAACGCGTCTCGCCGGAGATTTTTTCCACGCCTTTGCGTTATGAACAACTGATGGCGGCGCGTGAGGAAGGGGAAATGATCCTCGACCATAGCGACGCACCGCTGGATGAAAAACAGAAAATGGGCACTGTGGGCGCTGTGGCGTTGGATCAATACGGCAACCTGGCGGCAGCCACGTCCACGGGGGGAATGACTAACAAATTACCCGGTCGGGTCGGTGACAGCCCGCTTGTCGGTGCCGGGTGCTACGCCAATAACGCCAGCGTGGCGGTTTCTTGTACCGGTACGGGCGAAGTCTTCATTCGTACGCTGGCGGCATATGACATCGCTGCGTTAATGGATTACGGCGGTTTAAGTCTCGCGGAAGCCTGCGAGCGGGTAGTGATGGAAAAACTCCCTGCGCTTGATGGCAGTGGTGGTTTAATCGCTATCGATCATGAAGGTAACGTCGCGTTACCGTTTAACACCGAAGGAATGTATCGCGCCTGGGGCTATGCAGGCGATACGCCAACCACCGGTATCTACCGTGAAAAAGGGGACACCGTTGCCACACAGTGATGAGCTTGATGCCGGTGATGTGCTGGCGGTTGAGAACCTCAATATTGCCTTTATACAAGACCTGCAGAAAATGGCTGCGGTTCGCGGCCTCTCTTTTAGTCTGCAACGCGGCGAGACGCTGGCGATTGTTGGCGAATCCGGTTCCGGCAAGTCAGTTACAGCACTGGCGTTGATGCGTCTGCTGGAACAGGCGGGCGGTTTGGTACAGTGCGATAAAATGCTGTTGCGGCGGCGCAGCCATGAGGTGATTGAGCTTAGTACGCAGAGCTCCGGGCAAATGCAGCATATACGCGGCGCAGATATAGCGATGATTTTCCAGGAGCCGATGACGTCGCTAAACCCGGTATTTACTGTGGGTGAGCAGATTGCTGAGTCTATCCGTTTGCATCAAAACGCCAGTCGTGAAGAAGCGATGGTGGAGGCGAAGCGGATGCTGGATCAGGTTCGCATTCCGGAAGCTCAAACCATTCTTTCACGTTATCCCCATCAACTCTCCGGAGGGATGCGCCAGCGGGTCATGATCGCAATGGCACTGTCATGTCGCCCGGCGGTGCTGATTGCCGATGAGCCGACCACCGCGCTGGATGTCACCATCCAGGCGCAGATCCTGCAATTAATCAAAGTATTGCAAAAAGAGATGTCGATGGGCGTCATCTTTATCACTCACGATATGGGCGTGGTGGCAGAGATTGCCGATCGGGTGCTGGTGATGTATCAGGGCGAGGCGGTTGAAACGGGCAGCGTCGAACAGATATTTCATGCGCCGCAGCACCCCTATACCCGCGCACTGCTGGCTGCTGTTCCGCAGCTCGGCGCGATGAAAGGGCAAGATTATCCCCGTCGTTTTCCGCTGATATCACTTGAACATCCGGCTAAACAGGAAAGTCCTGTCGAACAGAAAACGGTGGTGGATGGCGAACCTGTTTTACAGGTGCGTAATCTGGTTACCCGTTTCCCTTTGCGTAGCGGGTTGTTGAATCGCGTAACGCGAGAAGTGCACGCCGTTGAGAAAGTCAGTTTTGATCTCAGGCCTGGTGAAACGCTGTCGCTGGTGGGCGAGTCTGGCAGCGGTAAATCCACTACCGGACGGGCGCTGTTGCGTCTGGTCGAATCGCAGAGCGGCGAAATTATCTTTAACGGTCAGCGAATCGATACTCTCTCGCCCGGTAAACTTCAGTCGTTGCGCCGCAATATCCAGTTTATTTTTCAGGATCCTTACGCCTCGCTGGATCCTCGCCAGACCATCGGTGATTCGATTATCGAACCGCTGCGCGTACACGGTTTATTGCAGGGTAAAGAAGCTGCTGCACGCGTTGCGTGGTTGCTGGAGCGCGTTGGCCTGTTACCTGAACACGCATGGCGTTACCCGCATGAGTTTTCTGGTGGTCAGCGTCAGCGCATCTGCATTGCCCGTGCGTTGGCGCTGAATCCGAAAGTGATTATTGCCGATGAAGCCGTGTCGGCGCTGGATGTTTCTATTCGCGGGCAAATTATCAACCTGTTGCTTGATCTTCAGCGTGATTTCGGTATCGCGTATCTATTTATCTCCCACGATATGGCAGTCGTGGAGCGGATCAGTCATCGCGTGGCGGTGATGTATCTCGGGCAAATCGTTGAGATTGGCCCACGGCGCGCGATATTTGAAAATCCGCAGCACCCTTATACGCGTAAATTACTGGCGGCAGTTCCGGTGGCGGAACCGTCCCGACTGCGACCACAGCGCGTACTATTGTCGGACGATCTTCCCAGCAATATTCATCTGCGTGGCGAAGAGGTTGCCACCGTCTCGTTACAATGCGTCGGACCGGGGCATTACGTCGCACAACCACAATCAGAATACGCATTCATGCGTAGATAACATTCAGGCGGAGAATAAAATGGCAAGAGCTGTACACCGTAGTGGGTTAGTGGCGCTGGGCATTGCCACAGCGTTGATGGCATCTTGTGCATTCGCTGCCAAAGATGTGGTTGTGGCGGTGGGGTCGAACTTCACCACACTCGATCCGTATGACGCGAATGACACGTTATCGCAGGCTGTGGCGAAATCGTTTTATCAGGGGCTGTTCGGTCTGGATAAAGAGATGAAGCTGAAAAATGTGCTGGCAGAGAGTTATACCGTCTCTGATGACGGCCTCACTTACACCGTGAAATTGCGCGAAGGGATTAAGTTCCAGGACGGCACTGACTTCAACGCTGCGGCGGTAAAAGCGAATCTGGATCGAGCCAGCGATCCGGCGAATCATCTTAAACGCTATAACTTGTACAAAAATATTGCCAAAACTGAAGCGGTCGATCCGACAACGGTGAAGATTACGCTCAAACAGCCGTTTTCCGCGTTTATTAATATTCTCGCTCATCCGGCGACAGCAATGATTTCACCTGCGGCACTGGAAAAATATGGTAAAGAGATCGGCTTTCATCCGGTCGGAACCGGGCCGTATGCGCTGGATACCTGGAATCAGACCGATTTTGTGAAAGTGAAGAAATTTGCGGGTTACTGGCAGCCCGGTCTGCCCAAACTGGACAGCATTACCTGGCGTCCGGTGGCGGACAACAATACCCGGGCGGCAATGTTGCAAACCGGTGAAGCGCAGTTTGCTTTCCCTATTCCTTATGAACAAGCCGCGTTACTGGAGAAGAACAAAAATATCGAGCTGATGGCCAGTCCGTCGATTATGCAGCGTTATATCAGCATGAACGTGACGCAAAAGCCGTTCGATAATCCGAAAGTGCGTGAGGCGCTGAATTACGCCATCAACCGTCAGGCGCTGGTTAAGGTGGCATTTGCAGGATATGCAACGCCAGCTACCGGTGTTGTACCTCCGAGTATTGCCTACGCGCAAAGTTATCAACCGTGGCCTTACAATCCGGCTAAAGCACGTGAGTTACTGAAAGAGGCGGGGTATCCCAACGGTTTCAGTACCACGCTGTGGTCATCACATAACCACAGCACCGCGCAGAAAGTGCTGCAATTTACCCAGCAGCAGTTAGCGCAGGTAGGGATTAAAGCCCAGGTGACGGCGATGGATGCCGGACAACGGGCGGCGGAAGTGGAAGGAAAAGGGCAGAAAGAGAGCAATGTGCGGATGTTCTACACGGGGTGGTCGGCATCGACCGGCGAAGCTGACTGGGCGCTTTCGCCGCTGTTTGCTTCGCAGAACTGGCCACCGACGCTGTTTAATACCGCGTTTTACAGCAATAAGCAGGTGGATGAAGACCTTGCTCAGGCACTGAAAACCAACGATCCGGCGGAAAAGGCACGCTTGTATAAGGCGGCGCAGGATATCATCTGGCAAGAATCGCCGTGGATCCCGCTGGTGGTAGAAAAACTGGTGTCGGCACACAGTAAAAACCTGACCGGTTTTTGGATCATGCCAGATACAGGCTTTAGCTTTGAAGACGCGGATTTGCAATAAGCAACGCAGGGAGTGGAATGCTTAATTACGTTATCAAACGCTTACTGGGATTGATCCCGACGCTGTTTATCGTCTCGGTGCTGGTGTTTTTGTTTGTCCATATGCTGCCCGGCGATCCGGCGCGATTGATTGCCGGCCCCGAAGCCGATGCTCAGGTTATCGAACTGGTGCGCCAGCAACTGGGGCTGGATCAGCCGCTGTATTACCAGTTCTGGCACTACATCAGCAACGCCGTACAGGGGGATTTTGGTCTGTCGATGGTGTCGCGTCGTCCGGTTGCCGATGAGATTGCCAGCCGCTTCATGCCTACATTGTGGCTGACTATTACCAGTATGGTTTGGGCGGTGATATTTGGTATGGCGGCGGGGATTGTGGCCGCCGTCTGGCGTAACCGTTGGCCGGATCGATTGAGCATGACCATCGCGGTATCGGGGATTTCCTTCCCGGCATTTGCGCTGGGGATGCTTTTGATTCAGGTGTTCTCCGTTGAGTTGGGGTGGCTGCCGACTGTTGGTGCAGACAGTTGGCAGCACTACATTTTACCCTCCCTGACACTTGGCGCAGCGGTGGCGGCGGTGATGGCGCGTTTTACCCGTGCTTCATTTGCCGATGTCTTAAGTGAAGATTATATGCGTACCGCGAGGGCGAAAGGGGTGAGCGAAACCTGGGTCATCCTCAAACATGGGTTACGTAATGCGATGATCCCGGTGGTTACCATGATGGGCTTACAGTTTGGCTTCTTGCTCGGCGGCTCCATTGTCGTGGAGAAAGTCTTTAACTGGCCCGGACTTGGACGTTTACTGGTCGATTCGGTAGAAATGCGTGATTACCCGGTGATTCAGGCAGAAATTATGCTTTTCTCGCTGGAATTTATTCTTATCAACTTAGTGGTGGATGTGCTTTACGCTGCCATTAACCCGGCTATCAGGTACAAGTAAGGATGCGATTATTTAACTGGCGACGTCAGGCGGTGTTAAACGCTATGCCACTGGTAAAACCTGACCAGGTACGTACACCGTGGCATGAGTTCTGGCGGCGTTTTCGTCGTCAGCATATGGCGATGAGCGCCGCATTGTTCGTTATCTTATTGATTATAGTTGCTGTTTTGGCGCGCTGGATCGTTCCTTATGACGCCGAAAATTATTTTGACTATGACAACCTGAATAACGGCCCCTCTTTGCAGCACTGGTTTGGCGTCGATTCACTGGGGCGCGACATTTTCAGCCGTGTCCTGGTGGGGGCGCAAATCTCGCTGGCGGCTGGCGTATTTGCGGTGTTTATTGGTGCGGCGATTGGGACGTTGCTGGGCTTGCTGGCAGGATATTATGAAGGCTGGTGGGACCGACTGATCATGCGCATTTGCGATGTGCTGTTTGCGTTTCCCGGTATTTTGCTGGCTATCGCTGTTGTCGCGGTGTTGGGAAGTGGCATTGCTAACGTGATTATCGCCGTCGCTATCTTTTCCATTCCGGCGTTTGCCCGATTGGTGCGCGGCAACACACTAGTGTTGAAACAGCAAACCTTTATTGAATCAGCACGCAGTATTGGTGCCAGCGATGTGACTATTTTGTTGCGTCACATCTTACCGGGGACAGTCTCTTCCATCGTCGTGTTCTTCACCATGCGTATTGGCACCTCGATTATTTCCGCCGCCAGCCTGTCGTTTCTCGGCCTTGGCGCGCAGCCGCCGACGCCAGAGTGGGGGGCGATGCTCAATGAAGCGAGAGCGGATATGGTTATCGCGCCGCATGTGGCGGTTTTTCCGGCACTGGCCATTTTTCTGACCGTGCTGGCTTTCAACTTGCTGGGCGATGGTTTACGCGATGCGCTGGACCCCAAAATTAAAGGATAATCACGGTTGAATATTGCTTGAAAGGGTTATCACCTCGCAGGAAATTATTGCCTGAAGCAAGTGTTGTAACTTTTTGCTGATTTTGTAGAATCTGGTCATTTAGTTAAAAAGTCGCTGTGGGGAACTATTTATGCAGCGGCACAGCGTACTGGCAGTTATTTTGTTAAATGTATTAACATACTGAGTTTATACGAAAAGATAAAGATAAGGCTGATAATTTTATTTTTATTGGCTGCGCTGTCATTTATTGGTCTTTTTTTCATCATTAACTATCAGTTGGTATCGGAACGTGCGGTAAAACGTGCCGATAGCCGCTTTGAACTTATTCAAAAAAACGTTGGCTATTTCTTTAAAGATATTGAACGTTCGGCCCTGACGTTAAAAGACTCACTCTATTTGTTGAAAAACAGTGAGGAGATTAAACGTGCTGTTATTCTGAAAATGGAAATGATGCCATTTTTAGATTCAGTGGGACTGGTGCTGGATAATAATAAATATTATCTTTTTTCGCGGCGGGCGAACGATAAAATTGTTGTTTATCATCAGGAAAAGGTTAATGGGCCGCTTATCGATGAGGCGGGGCGCGTTATTTTTTCCGATTTTAACCCGTCGCAACGTCCGTGGTCTGTATCCTCGGATGGCTCTGACAGTAGCTGGAATCCGGCATACAATTGCTTTGATCGCCCGGGTAAAAAATGTATTTCTTTTACGCTACGAATTAACGGCAAAGATCGTGATTTGCTGGCTGTTGATAAAATTCACGTCGATTTAAATTGGCGATATCTGAACGAATACCTTGATCAAATCAGCGCAACGGATGAAGTCCTGTTTCTGAAACAAGGTCATGAAATCATTGCCAAGAATCAACTCGCTCGCGAAAAATTGATTATTTATAATAGCGAAGATAGTTATAATATTATTGATTCTGTTGATACAGAATATATCGCAAGGAAATCGGCAGTTCCTAATAATCCATTGTTCGATATCTATTTTTATTATCCTACGGGGGATTTATTTAACGCATCAGACAAACTCTTTTATTTACCATTTGCTTTCATTATTATCGTATTGCTGGTGGTTTACTTAATGACCACCCGTGTGTTCCGTCGACAATTTTCCGAAATGACAACGCTGGTCAATACGCTGGAATTTTTACCCGACTCTGCGGATCAAATGCAGGCACTGAAAATTCGTGAAGGCGATGCAAAAGAGATTATCAGCATCAAAAATTCGATCGCGGAAATGAAAGATGCAGAAGTTGAGCGTTCAAATAAATTGCTCTCGCTGATCTCCTACGATCAGGAAAGCGGGTTTATCAAAAATATGGCGATTATTGAGTCAAACAATAATCAGTATCTGGCCGTTGGGATCATCAAACTGTGCGGACTGGAAGCCGTCGAAGCGGTGTTTGGCGTTGAGGAACGCAACAAAATCGTCAGGAAACTGTGTCAGCAAATTGCCGAGAAATACGCGCAATGTTGCGATATTGTGACATTCAATGCCGATCTCTATTTATTATTGTGTCGGGAAAATGTAGAGATTTTTACCCATAAGATCGCGATGATAAACGATTTCGACAGTAGCTTTGGCTACCGCAATCTGCGTATACATAAATCTGCCATTTGTGAACCTCTGAAAGGCGAAAATGCCTGGAGCTACGCAGAAAAACTAAAACTGGCGATTTCCAGTATCCGCGATCATATGTTCTCTGAATTTATTTTCTGTGATGATGAGAAACTCAGAGAAATTGAAGAAAATATCTGGATTGCGCGCAATATCCGTAATGCAATGGAAAAAGGCGAGCTATTTTTGGTCTATCAACCGATTGTTGATATTAATACCCGCGACATTCTGGGAGCTGAGGCGCTGTGCCGCTGGGTTTCAGCAGAGCGGGGGATAATCTCGCCGCTGAAGTTTATTGCTATCGCTGAAGATATCGGTTTTATCAATGAACTGGGTTATCAAATTATTAAAACGGCGATAGGGGAATTCAGACATTTTAGCCAGCGTGCGGAACTGCAGGAAGGTTTCTTACTGCATATTAATGTTTCGCCCTGGCAGTTAAACGAGCCACACTTTCATGCGCGTTTTACAGCTATTATGGAAGAACATGAGCTGAAAGCGAATAGCATCTGTATTGAGATCACTGAAACAGTGATTGAACGTATTAATGAACATTTTTATCTCAATATTGAACAACTGCGTCAACAAGGAGTACGGATATCGATTGATGACTTTGGTACAGGTTTGTCAAACCTGAAGCGTTTTTATGAAATTAATCCTGACAGCATAAAAGTAGACTCGCAATTTACCGGCGATATTTTCGGCACTGCGGGAAAAATTGTACGCATTATCTTCGACCTGGCCCGCTATAACCGGATCCCGGTAATTGCAGAAGGTGTTGAGAGCGAAGAGGTTGCGCGTGAATTAATCAAATTAGGGTGTGTTCAGGCCCAGGGGTATCTATATCAGAAGCCGTTGCCATTCTCTGCCTGGGACAAAAGTGGAAAGTTAGTAAAAGAGTAGTTTAGGTATGTCCAGAATCAATAAATTCGTACTTACAGTCAGTCTGCTGATTTTTATCATGATTTCAGCAGTTGCCTGCGGGATCTATACCCAGATGGTAAAAGAACGGGTGTATGGCCTGAAACAGTCCGTTATTGATACTGCTTTTGCGGTGGCAAATATTGCCGAATATCGGCGCAGTGTGTCAATTGATCTCATTAACACGCTTAATCCGACTGAAGAACAACTGTTGGTTGGCTTGCGCACAGCTTACGCTGACTCGGTTTCACCTTCTTATTTGTATGATGTTGGTCCTTATCTGATTTCCAGCGACGAGTGTATTCAGGTTAAGGAGTATGAAAAAAATTATTGTGCAGATATTATGCAGGTTGTTAAGTATCGGCATGTCAAAAATACGGGGTTTATCTCTTTTGACGGTAAAACCTTCGTCTATTATCTCTATCCGGTTACTCACAACCGCAGTCTGATATTTTTGCTTGGGCTGGAACGATTTTCGTTACTCTCAAAGTCGCTGGCAATGGATAGCGAGAACCTGATGTTCTCTTTATTCAAAGGTGGCAAGCCAGTTGTTGGGGATGAATATAACGCGAAAAATGCCATCTTTACTGTTTCGGAAGCGATGGAACACTTCACTTATTTACCAACGGGGTTGTATGTCTTTGCTTATAAGAAGGATGTCTATTTTCAGGTTTGTACTTTAATTATTTTCTTTGCCGCATTAGTGGCAGCGATATCGGGGATAAGTTGCATGTATCTGGTACGCAGAGTCATTAATCGCGGCATCGTTGAGAAAGAAGCTATCATTAATAACCATTTTGACCGCGTGCTGGATGGTGGGCTTTTCTTCTCGGCGGCGGATGTCAAAAAACTCTACAGCATGTATAACTCAGCGTTTCTTGATGACCTGACGAAAGCAATGGGCAGAAAATCTTTTGATGAAGATTTAAAAGCCCTGCCGGAAAAAGGTGGCTATTTGTGCCTGTTTGACGTCGATAAATTCAAAAACATTAACGATACCTTCGGGCATTTGCTGGGCGATGAAGTGTTGATGAAGGTAGTGAAAATTCTCAAATCACAGATTCCGGTAGATAAAGGCAAAGTCTACCGCTTTGGCGGCGACGAATTTGCGGTGATTTATACCGGTGGTACTCTGGAAGAGTTGCTATCAATACTAAAAGAAATCGTCCATTTCCAGGTGGGGAGCATTAACTTAAGCACCAGTATCGGCGTGGCGCATTCAAATGAATGTACTACCGTTGAACGGCTGAAAATGCTGGCAGATGAGCGGCTGTATAAAAGTAAGAAAAACGGCAGGGCGCAGATTAGCTGGCAATAATGCTTATTAGCAGGCCGGGCGGGTAATTTGCCCGGCCTGACATTAATTAAACCCGACTCCCCCACAAATCGTACTCATCGGCGTGTTCGACTTTCACACGCACAATATCACCCGGCTTAACGTTGGTTTCACCATTGAGATAAACCGCGCCGTCGATTTCCGGTGCATCTGCCATACTGCGGCCAATCGCGCCTTCTTCGTCCACTTCGTCGATGATCACCAGAATTTCACGACCCACCTTCTCCTGCAGACGCTCGGCGGAAATCTGCTGTTGCAGTTGCATGAAGCGGTTCCAGCGTTCTTCTTTCACTTCTTCCGGAACCTGGTCAGGCAGGGCATTGGCATCAGCACCTTCAACCGGGCTGTATTTAAAGCAACCAACGCGATCCAGACGAGCTTCTTTCAGGAAATCGAGCAGCATCTGGAAATCTTCTTCCGTCTCGCCAGGGAAGCCGACAATAAAGGTTGAGCGCAGTGTCAGTTCCGGGCAAATTTCGCGCCACTGTTTAATGCGCGCCAGTTGGCGATCTACAGAACCCGGACGCTTCATCAGTTTGAGAATGCGCGGGCTGGCGTGCTGTAACGGAATATCCAGATATGGCAGAATTTTGCCTTCTGCCATCAACGGGATGACGTCATCCACATGCGGGTAAGGGTAAACGTAGTGCAGGCGCGTCCAGATCCCCAGTTTTGATAGCTGTTCGCACAGGCTGACCATGCTGGTTTTTACCGGTTCGCCGTTGTGGAAGCCAGTGCGGTGTTTTACATCAACACCATACGCGGAAGTATCCTGGGAGATCACCAGAATCTCTTTAACACCCGCATCAACCAGACGTTTCGCTTCACTTAACACTTCGCCAATCGGGCGGCTCACCAGATCGCCGCGCATAGACGGAATAATGCAGAAGGTGCAACGATGGTTACAGCCTTCGGAAATCTTCAGATAAGCATAATGACGCGGTGTCAGCTTAACACCTTGCTCCGGCACCAGGCTCAGGAATGGGTTGTGTTTCGGTTTTGGCACGTAGTGATGAACGTGTTCCAGAACCTGCTCGTAGCTATGAGGGCCGGTGATTTCCAGCACTTTTGGATGGACTTCGCGGATTTGATCTTCTTTCGCCCCCAGACAACCGGTCACAATTACCTTGCCGTTTTCATTCAACGCTTCGCCAATGGCTTCCAGTGATTCTTGCACCGCACTGTCAATAAAGCCGCAGGTGTTGACGATCACCATATCTGCGTCGTCATAGCTCGGTACTACATCATAACCTTCAGTGCGCAGTTCAGTCAGAATGCGCTCTGAATCGACGAGGTTTTTCGGACAGCCGAGGGAAACAAAGCCGATTTTCGGCTGGGGAGTTACTTTGCTCATAGCTTAAAAAATATTCAGTTACAGGAAAGGTCAGGGCAGGGATTCTACAGAGTTCTGGATAAAATTTGTATCGCAATCTGGTCAACCGGTGAGGAAAGCGCCCCAAATAAAGGGGCGCAAATGAGGATCATGCTACAGAATTTTCAGTTAGCGTCTCCGTAGGCTGGCTGCTGGATTTGTCCCGCAGCGTAAAGACCGAAATAAGCGTGAAGCAACCGGCAATAGCCCCCAGGATTAGATAGGTTTCAGCAAAGCCAATGGTGTCATACAGATAGCCTGCAATGGGTGAATAGATTGCTGTGGCGATGGATGCCACAAAAAGCACTAGCAGGTAGACCGTTGAAGAGAGTTTATGATCAAAGTTAGCCGCGATAAATTTAAACACAGACACCAGGATCAGTGGTTTTTCGATGGCGTGCATCATTTTAACGGCTGCAATCCACACCGGTCCCAGTTGGATTGCAGAACCGGCAATGCGTAACGACATAATGGTTCCGGCAATCACTAACGCCCATTTTGCACCAGTGCGGTTAACAAACCACGGCATCAGGCAGAGAAATAAGGTTTCTCCGCAGACCTGAACAGAAGCCAGAATTCCGTACCAGCGATTGCCTTCTTCTGGTGTCGGAAATTGCAGCGAAAAATACTGTGCGAACTGTTGATCGTAGGTGTCATAAATTTGTGTTACGAACAGAGTGAACATCAATAAAAACCAGAACTGACTATTTTTTGCCAGCTCAAGGGCATGGATGGCTTTCAGCGAATTGGTTTTTTCAATTTCGGCCTCGGTAAGTTCGATTTTGGTAAACATAAAGCAGATTGCGGCGATCACAATGGCGCAGCTTGCCAGCCAGAAAGAGAGATTAGGGTTGGTATCAATATATTTACCAACAATCCACGCGGCGGCGGCCCATCCCAGAGAGCCCCACATCCTTACGCGACCATATTCAAAATGATAACGACGCGAAACTTTATCTATCCAGGAATCCAGAACGCCACAGCCAGAATTAAAAATGATCCCCAGGTAAACGCCACCCAAAACAGCGCCCAGCCAGAAGTTATGAACCAGAAGCGGGGCATACACATAAATAAAGAATGGGCCTACGGGAAGCAATAATGCGACGAGGATCCAGATGAGTTGTTTCTTAAGACCAAATTTATCGGAGATGAAACCGAAGAACGGCTGCATTAATAACGCAATGAAAGCATTAACGGAATAAAGTAATCCTGTGCGTGTGGCGGTAATTTCCAGATGCTGTGTCGTCCATATGACAAAAAATGCCATCGTTGCCGACCAGGCGAAGAGGTACAGAAAATCGAAAATACTGAGCAAAATATAATTACGTTTACCGGGCAATAACATAGCCATATCCTCAATCACTGGCGTTGGGTCATTTACCGTTGGCACAGGCATTAGCTGTGCTTACTGGTTATTGTTTTGGTATGCATCTCCGGAAATGTCATACGTTAACAATTTCATTTTTACTCTGGCCCTGACATTGATGATTAGGCAATGTGTTAAACGAATGTTTGAGATTTACATCACATTTATTGCTGATAATAAAAAAGATTTAGCGAAACGGATCACTAAATCTTCTTTATGAGAACGTATTACTTTTATGCCTTGCGTGTTAGCTCATCTGCCAGCGTGCGAAGGTGTTCGGCAATATTCATCAGATCAGCCTGTGGTGAGTGCAGAGGGCCAGCAGAATTACGCACGACCAGACGGCTGGGAAGGATGGTTGAAGAGCGGAGCATAGCTTGTGCATCGTCCGGCTGTAAAATTTGTTGAACGGCAATTTTCCCTTGCAAATCAAAGTCGATTGCGACGGTCGTCAGTGAAGGTTCAAAAAACGCACTCTCATAGGTGTCGTCATAGCCAATGACAGAAATATCCTGCGGGATTTTACGTTTTTGTTGATGTAAGGCGCTTAACGCACCCAACGCCATCTGATCGTTCGCGATCAGAAGAGCGGTCGCCTGTGGCGTTTCACGTAGCATCTGTAATGTCGCCAGATAGCCGCTTTGAGCGTCCCAGCTACCGTAATGTATGGCCAGCGGTGTCAGTTGGAGTGAGGCGAGGGTATCGCGCCAGGTATTGAGTCGTAACCGCGCCGGTACTGAATTTTCAGGGCCAGAGATCAAGCAAAATTGACGATGCCCCAAGTCGTAAAGATATTTTACGCTGGCGCGTGCACCTTCTGCGGGATTAAAGGTGACGTTAAACACCGGGCTATAAGGGTCCACGTCGAGAAACAGACACAATACATCACTGTTTTCAGCAACCAGAGTTTCAGCCAATGCCGTTTCCAGGGGGGCGTTGATAATAATCTTTGTTACCCGTTGTGCTTTTAAGTCATTAACTGCAGCCTGAATACCTTTAATATCAACATCATCAATCATCGATATCAGCACCTGATATCCCTGCTCCCCGGCATATTTTTTTACCGCCGCCGCAATTTGTGAAGGGGCATGTAGGGCGAGTGAGGTGGTGACCAGCCCCACCGTTTTGCTCTCTTTCCCTACCAACTGTTGAGCTACGCGATTTGGAACGTACTTCAGTTCGGCAATGGCTTGTTCAATTTTTTGACGTGTTTTGGCAGACACGTTCGCTGAATTGTTAAGCACCCGCGACACTGTCTGATAAGAAACATTGGCATGACGAGCAACATCGGCAAGGGTTGCAGCTTTGGTTTTCATATTCGCCCCGGCTAAAAGATTTGTCACAGTATACCGCAGTGAATGTCATACGTATCACGCTCACGTATTTCAGCGCATGTCTGCCAAACCGTGGAGCCTGTTTGAATGGAAAAACGCGTAGTTGCTCACATTTCTACCGGACACTTCTTGCATAACGAAGCAATTAATTACTAGATGACAGTATTGTGAACGAATAACATTTTTTGTCTGTTTAAAACAATTCAGGAGTCAGCATGGACAAGCATCCACCGATCATCCCCACAGCCCCGTGGTTACTTCATGGTGCCGATTACAATCCGGAACAATGGTTACATGTCCCTGGGATCCTGGAGAAAGATATTGCCATGATGCAACAGGCTGGTTGTAACACCATGTCGGTGGGCAT
The DNA here is from genome assembly GCF_000408525.1 of Escherichia sp. KTE96. Classification (NCBI taxonomy): domain Bacteria; kingdom Pseudomonadati; phylum Pseudomonadota; class Gammaproteobacteria; order Enterobacterales; family Enterobacteriaceae; genus Escherichia; species Escherichia sp. KTE96. The sequence continues at coordinate 2,017,089 of NZ_KE137149.1, forward strand.
CTTTAGCTGGTCAATGCTGGAACCCACAGAGGGGGAATATCGCTTTGACTGGCTGGATGAGGTGTTGGATAAACTTCATGCTGGCGGGATCTCTGTCTTCCTGGCAACCCCGAGCGGAGCCAAACCCGCCTGGCTTGCAGCACGTTATCCAGAGGTTCTGAGAGTTAGCGCGTCACGCGAGAAAATGCTTCACGGCGGTCGCCATAATCACTGCCTTTCTTCGCCAGTGTATAAAGAAAAAGTGACGCAAATTAACCGTAAGCTGGCGCAGCGATACGCGAATCATCCGGCGGTTCTGGGATGGCATATCAGTAATGAGTATGGCGGTGAGTGTCATTGTAACGGATGCCAACAGGCGTTTCGCCATTGGTTGCAGACTCGTTACACCACTCTTGAGGCACTTAATCAGGCATGGTGGACAGGCTTCTGGAGCCATACATACAGTGACTGGTCACAAATTGAGTCACCTTCTCCATTAGGTGAGATGTCTAACCACGGCCTGAATCTTGACTGGCGACGCTTTGTCACATCGCAGGTAAAAGAATTCTATCAAATGGAAGTCGCGCCGCTAAAAGCAGAACGGCCTGAGTTACCCGCGACGACCAATTTTATGTGGTATTTCAATGATTACAACTACTGGTCATTAGCTGAGGTTGTCGATTTTGTAAGTTGGGATAGCTATCCCATGTGGCACAAACAGGAAGATGAACGCGCCGTAGCTTGTAAAACAGCGATGTATCACGATCTGATGCGTACCTTGAAAAATAAACCGTTCATTCTGATGGAATCCACCCCCAGCCAGACAAGTTGGCAGCCAACCAGCAAATTGAAAAAGCCGGGAATGAACATTCTTTCTTCTTTACAGGCCGTCGCTCATGGCGCAGATGGCGTGCACTATTTTCAGTGGCGTAAGAGTCGCGGAGCCGTGGAGAAGTTTCATGGTGCGGTGGTTGATCACGTCGGTCATCTGGAGACGCGTACCGGGCGCGAAGTTACACAGCTAGGGCAACGACTGGCACATCTTAAGCAATTGGTCGGGACGAAAACTCAGGCTAAAGTTGCCATTATTTTCGACTGGGAAAACCGCTGGGCGGTTAATGATGCTGCCGGGCCGCGCAATTGCGGTATCCATTACGAACAAACGGTAGTGGATCATTACCGACCTTTCTGGGAGCAGGGGGTGGCGGTCGATATTATCAACGCTGATTGTGATCTTACGGGTTATCAATTAGTTATCGCTCCAATGCTCTATATGGTTCGCGATGGATTTGCTGATCGTGCCCGTGCCTATGTCGAAGCTGGTGGCAATTTTGTCACCACTTACTGGTCCGGGATTGTCAATGAAACTGATTTATGTCACCTGGGCGGTTTTCCTGGCTCGTTGCGTGACCTGATGGGCGTGTGGGCTGAAGAGATCGATAGCCTTAATGATTATCAGCATAACGAAGTTATCTGCGAGCCGAATGCCTATGGATTGCAAGGTAAATGGCAGGCAAGGGAATTATGTGCGGTTATTCACGCCGAAGGCGCACAGGTTCTGGCGCGCTATGGTGAGGATTTTTATGCAGGTACACCTGCGTTAACGGTAAATCACGTCGGACAGGGACGTGCTTTCTATGTGGCTTCGCGTAATGATGCGTCATTTCATCAAGCGTTTGCTGCGATGTTGATCAACTCACTTAATCTTCCAAAAGCCCTTGCGACTGAACTTCCTGTTGGCGTTATTGCAACGCGTCGGACAGACGGCAATCAGGAATGGGTTTTTGTACAAAATTACACTGCTCATGTACAAAATGTGGTGCTTCCTGGTGCATGGCGAGTGGCGGAAACAGGCAAGGCTTGTTCACAAGAATTAGAACTGGCACCCTGGGGATGCGAGGTACTGGAAAGAGAAATAATGTAAATTATTATTAATAAGATGTGAAGTATTGATCCTTGACAGCACTTTGTTCAAAAAGTAGCCATACTATTTAATTGCACTAAGGCTGCAAAGAGGAGGATCGAAGTATGTTCGTTGACAGACAGCGAAGCGATCTGCTTAATCGGTTGAACGATGCTCGAGTTGACCTCGCCGCATATGTGCGACTGAGGAAGGCCAAAGGATACATGTCCGTCAGCGAAAGCAATCATCTACGAGATAACTTTTTTAAACTGAATCGCGAACTGCACGATAAATCGCTGCGGTTGAATCTTCACCTGGATCAGGAAGAGTGGAATGCTCTTCACCATGCTGAAGAAGCATTAGCGACAGCCGCAGTATGTTTGATGAGTGGGTATCATGATTGCCCAACTTTTATTACCGTCAACGCCGATAAGCTTGAAAATTGTCTGATGAGCTTAACGCTGAGTATCCAGAGCCTGGAGAAGCACGCCATGCTTGAGCAGGCCTGAAAGCTAAGGGGGAGAAGGCGTCTCCCCCTTCATATTTAAGTTTATGTAAAAATAAATTTGTCACGCCCCTGACTGACTACGCTTTAAGCCAGAGTCAATCCGGAGGTGTTATGTATCGACAATCCTTTTACCTTGTGCCCCTTCTCTGTATTCCTTCCGCTCTTTGGGCGGCACCCGAAACGGTAAATGTCGAAGTACTGCAGGATAAACTCGACCATCCGTGGGCGCTGGCCTTCTTACCGGATAATCACGGCATGTTAATCACCCTGCGCGGCGGCGAGTTACGCCACTGGCAAGCAGGAAAAGGATTATCTGCGCCGCTTGCCGGTGTGCCGGAAGTCTGGGCGCACGGGCAGGGCGGTTTGCTGGATGTGGCATTAGCGCCTGATTTTGCCCAGTCGCGCCGTATCTGGTTAAGTTTTTCTGAAGTCGGTGATGATGGTAAAGCCGGAACTGCCGTAGGTTATGGCCGCTTAACTGATGACCTCGCAAAAGTGACGGACTTCCGCACCGTTTTTCGCCAGACGCCAAAACTTTCTACCGGTAATCATTTTGGCGGGCGGCTGGTATTCGATGGTAAAGGCTATCTGTATATTGGTCTGGGTGAAAACAATCAGCGCCCGACGGCGCAGGATCTGGATAAATTGCAGGGTAAATTAGTGCGCCTGACCGACCAGGGCGAGATCCCGGATGATAATCCCTTTGTGGAGGGGTCTGGTGTGCGAGCCGGGATCTGGTCTTATGGCATTCGTAACCCGCAAGGGATGGCGATGAATCCGTGGAGTAATACGCTGTGGTTGAATGAACACGGTCCGCGCGGCGGCGATGAAATTAATATCCCGGAAAAAGGTAAAAACTACGGTTGGCCGCTGGCAACCTGGGGGATGAATTACTCAGGTTTTAAAATACCGGAAGCGAAAGGGGAAATCGTCGCCGGGACTGAACAACCCATTTTTTACTGGAAGGATTCACCGGCGGTGAGCGGCATGGCCTTCTATAACAGCGACAAATTCCCCCAGTGGCGGCAAAAATTATTTATTGGCGCGCTGAAAGATAAAAATGTCATCGTGATGAGCGTTAAAGGCAACAAGGTGGCAGAAGATGGTCGCATATTAACGGACAGGAGGCAGCGAATTCGTGATGTTCGCAGCGGACCCGACGGTTATTTATACGTTCTGACCGACGAGTCCAATGGAGAATTACTCAAAGTTAGCCCACGCAATAATTAGCTAACAGGGATCATCACAACTTTACGCACCGCGGGGCGTTCGGTGAGTTGCTGATACCAGCGTTGCAGATTCGGACGTGGTGTCCAGGTCAGGCCAACGTTAAACAAATTGTAGATAAACGGCGCGATGGCAATGTCGCCCACACCAAATGCATCGCCGGAGAACCATTTCACTTTTGCCAACTCTGCATCGAGAAGGGCAAACAGGGCGTCGCATTCCTTGCAATTGGCATCAATGGCGGCCTGATCGCGCTCTTCCGGTGGCGTTCTGACCAATCCCATCAGGATCCCTCGATGGGCATTACTGAGCGTCTGGTTTGCCCAGTCCATCCACTTTTCGGCTTCTGCGCGGCGTGCCGGTGAGTCGATCCATAAACGGTTTTGCCCGTACTGTGCTGCAAGGTAGCGGACAATGGCGTTTGATTCCCAAAGAATTAAATTACTTTCGTCGTCACGCAACAGCGGCACCAGCCCGTTAGGATTCATCGCCAGAAAATCGGCGTCATGGTTTACCCCAAACTCACGACCCGCCAAAATTTGCTCATAAGGTAGTTCCAGTTCTTCGAGCGTCAGCAACACTTTTTTAACGTTGGTTGAATTATTCCGACCCCACAGCGTAATCATAGTCACCCCTTTTATACAGGCAGCCACAGGCTGAACAGGATTCCGATGGTGAAGTAAAGTTAACTTTTAAGCAACAGTGAGTAAAAAAATGACACCAGAAGCAGCGAAGCGGCAGGATATTGCATAAACTTTAAAAACTTTACCAACTTACGGTTTCTTTAAGCTTGTGTGTGCGTTATTAATCACCGAACTTATCATACGGCGATATAACGTATTTTTTTTGAATGGATACTCGGGTGGCATTTATGACGCAATACTCCTCTTTCCTTCGTGGTCTTGCAGCGGGTTCTGCATTTTTATTCCTTTTTGCCCCAACGGCATTTGCGGCGGAACAGACCGTTGAAGCGCCGAGCGTGGATGCGCGTGCATGGATTTTAATGGATTATGCCAGCGGCAAAGTGCTGGCAGAAGGCAATGCGGATGAGAAACTGGACCCCGCAAGCCTGACTAAAATCATGACCAGCTATGTGGTTGGGCAGGCGCTTAAGGCCGATAAGATCAAACTCACCGATATGGTGACGGTCGGTAAAGATGCCTGGGCAACGGGCAATCCAGCGCTGCGCGGTTCATCGGTCATGTTTCTTAAACCGGGCGATCAGGTCTCTGTGGCGGATTTGAATAAAGGTGTGATCATTCAGTCCGGTAATGATGCCTGTATTGCACTGGCAGATTATGTTGCGGGCAGCCAGGAGTCATTTATTGGTTTGATGAATGGTTATGCGAAGAAACTGGGCCTGACCAACACCACCTTCCAGACGGTACACGGCCTGGATGCACCGGGGCAGTTTAGTACCGCGCGCGATATGGCATTGCTGGGTAAAGCGTTAATTCACGATGTACCGGAAGAGTATGCCATTCATAAAGAGAAAGAGTTTACCTTTAACAAAATTCGCCAACCTAACCGTAATCGCCTGTTGTGGAGCAGTAACGTTAATGTTGATGGTATGAAGACCGGAACCACGGCAGGTGCGGGATACAATCTGGTCGCTTCGGCTACCCAGGGTGATATGCGTTTGATCTCTGTGGTGCTGGGGGCGAAAACTGACCGTATCCGTTTTAATGAGTCTGAGAAATTACTGACCTGGGGTTTCCGCTTCTTTGAAACCGTGACACCAATTAAACCTGATGCCACCTTTGTGACTCAGCGGGTTTGGTTTGGTGATAAGAGCGAAGTGAATCTCGGTGCCGGTGAAGGGGGATCGGTGACCATCCCTCGTGGGCAACTGAAAAACCTGAAAGCCAGTTACACGTTAACGGAACCGCAGCTTACCGCACCGCTGAAAAAAGGTCAGGTCGTCGGCACTATTGATTTCCAGCTTAACGGCAAGTCGATTGAACAGCGTCCGCTGATCGTGATGGAAAATGTGGAAGAGGGCGGATTCTTTGGTCGGATGTGGGACTTCGTAATGATGAAATTCCATCAGTGGTTCGGCGGCTGGTTCTCTTAATCTTCTGATGACCGGATGACGCGTTAACGTCATCCGGTTATGCATCATCAATACATCAATTTAATATGCTGCGTCTGTGCGTACTTCACATACTCATCTTCCGGGCAACGATCGCTTACCACAATATCAAATCGTTTCAGGTCACTCATGCGTGCCGGGCGTACCTTGCCAAACTTACTGTGGTCGACAACCAGCACATGCTTTTGCGCCATCGACATGGCCCAGTGTTTTACCGGCAACTCTTCAAGATTAAAACAGGTAGCACCTTTACTGATATGCACTCCGGCTGCGGAATAAAAAGCGATATCTGGACAGAAATTATTCAACGTCAACTGAAAATCGACGGGTTTAAAAATGGCGTTACTGGCATGAAATTCACCGCCGCAAAGAAACACCCGGCAATGGGGTTTCTCTTTCAGTGCCAGAAAGGTATTTAGTGAATAACAAACGGCGGTGAAAGGGATTTCATTATCTATCGCTTCAATAATCCACGGCGTGGTAGTGCCACAGTCAAAAAAGAGGGTCTGATCGGGTTCTACCAGCGTCGCAGCCAGTTTTGCCGCCCGGCGTTTTTCTTCCACCAGACGGGATTTTTGATCGCTTAACAGGTAATGGCTGGCACTGCGCGGTTCCAGAACGATATAACCGCCGAGTAATACGACGGGGGCGCTGTTGTTATTCAAATCGCGGCGAATCGTCATCTCTGAAACCCCGAGCAGGGTGGCGGCGTCCTTCAGATGTAACTTATCGCTGCGTTTTAATTCTTGCAGTAATTGCCCGATACGCTCTTCGCGACGTGTTTCCATAATCCCTCTGAATTGTTATTGAAGCGAGCCGCCTGATATTACACTTTTTATCCGAAATCAGCCACGCACCCAGCCTTTACGTATTGGTAAGGCGAAACAGATGCGATACCACAATTGCAGCCGCTGGTAGAGCCTGGATCCCACAGCTTGCCAGATAATCTGGGCGCTAAGGCAACCAATCATTCCCGCCAACAATCCACCAAGCATGTCCAGCGGCCAGTGAACACCGAGATAAACGCGCGACCAGGCAATAACTACCGCCAGTACCATGAGGATTGCTCCTGACCACAAACGATGCCAGCATAAAAATGCCAGCGCAAAGGTAAATATCACCGTGCCATGATCGCTCGGGAAAGAGTCATCTGCTGCATGATGCAGGAAGTTATAGCCGACATTCTCGACAAATGGACGGTCATGCGGAAACAGATGGCCCATCGTCCAGGAAACAAACAGACTGACCGCTAGCGCGATGGCGATTTTTATCACCAGTTGTCGTTGCGCCGTAAATCCCCATAGCCAAAGCACCGTAGCCAACAATGGCACCACGGTAATTAAATCTTTGGCAATAAAAATTGCTAACGAAATCATCCATGCGGATGAGTCTGGCGTCGCATTAATAAGAGAGAATAATGAATAATTCAGATTTTCCAGCATAACTTTCAGACTCAAAAGGTGATTAGTGGGCAGCCATCAGGCAAGTCGATGAGAATAAATCGCTTGTTAAACAGGGTAAAGCGGCATCGTCTTATTTACCTCAACCGGATTGGCTTACAGCAGAGAATGGTAACGCGAAGAAATTAAATAAAGCTTAAAGAAAGGGGGGCTATACTCGGAATAACGTAAGAATGTGCTTAACCGTGGTTTCAGCTACAAAATTTGCTTTCTCGTTTGCCACGCTTTTATTAAAATTTGCGCGATTATTATTGGCGAAGAAATTGCATGCAAAATAAATTAGCAACAGGTGCCAGACTTGGGCGTCAGGCATTACTTTTCCCCCTCTGTCTGGTGCTCTACGAATTCTCGACCTATATCGGCAACGATATGATCCAACCCGGTATGCTCGCCGTGGTGGAGCAGTACCAGGCGGGTATTGACTGGGTTCCTACTTCGATGACCGCTTACCTGGCGGGAGGGATGTTTTTACAGTGGCTGTTAGGACCACTGTCGGATCGTATTGGTCGCCGTCCGGTAATGTTAGCTGGCGTGGTGTGGTTCATAATCACCTGCCTGGCGATATTACTGGCGCAAAACATTGAACAATTCACGCTGTTGCGCTTTCTACAGGGGATAAGCCTCTGTTTCATTGGCGCTGTGGGTTACGCCGCGATTCAGGAATCTTTTGAAGAGGCGGTTTGTATCAAGATCACCGCGCTGATGGCGAATGTGGCGCTGATTGCTCCGTTACTCGGGCCATTGGTGGGTGCCGCGTGGATTCATGTGTTGCCCTGGGAAGGGATGTTTGTGTTGTTTGCTGCATTGGCGGCGATCTCCTTCTTCGGTCTGCAACGTGCGATGCCAGAAACGGCTACGCGCATTGGCGAGAAACTGTCGCTGAAAGAGCTTGGTCGAGACTATAAGCTGGTACTGAAGAACAGCCGCTTTGTTGCAGGAGCGCTGGCGCTGGGATTTGTCAGTCTGCCGTTACTGGCGTGGATTGCCCAGTCACCGATTATCATCATCACCGGTGAACAGTTGAGTAGCTATGAATATGGTTTGCTGCAAGTGCCCATTTTCGGCGCGTTAATTGCGGGTAATTTGCTGCTGGCACGTCTGACCTCGCGCCGTACCGTACGTTCGCTGATTATTATGGGGGGCTGGCCGATTATGATTGGTCTGCTGGTCGCCGCAGCGGCCACGGTCATCTCATCGCACGCGTATTTATGGATGACCGCCGGGTTAAGTATTTATGCTTTTGGTATTGGTCTGGCGAATGCAGGGCTGGTGCGTTTAACGTTGTTCGCCAGTGATATGAGTAAAGGGACGGTATCGGCGGCGATGGGGATGTTGCAAATGCTGATCTTTACCGTAGGTATTGAGATCAGTAAACATGCCTGGCTGAATGGCGGTAATGGATTGTTTAATTTGTTTAATCTTGCCAACGGAGTTTTGTGGCTGCTGCTGATGTTTATCTTTTTAAAAGATAAACAAACAGGAAATTCTAACGACGGATAAGAAAATGCCTGGTTGTTTTATACAATCAGGCATTCAGGGATTAGTGGTGATGGTCGTCGATCTGATGTTCGATTACCATCCCTTCGCCTACGCTGGCAAGGTGACGGACATATGGATGTGCACGGTAAGCCGGAGCTGGCGTAGGGGCCACGTATACGGTTTGCGGCACGCTGGCAACGCTGACGGCTTGCGGAACGCTGACTGAATCAGGGACCACCACCACTTTGTATCCACTCGGCACATCAACGGTGACACTTTGCGCCATTGCCACACCAGTAAAACTCAACAGAAACGCGCCCAGCAGTACACATTTTTTCATCATCATTTCGCCTGAAATAATCCAGAAGGGTAATTTCCGCGGATTATGCATCCTTCATTCAGGCATTGTGTTGCCGGGCGTGCTGCCGTTTTATTGATTAAATGGCGCTTCGTGTTTAAGAACTTTATCGATAATGTCCAGTACGCCTTCATGGTTATTGGAGCCTGCACGGTATTTCGCCGCCGCTACGACTGCGTTGCCAGCATTTTCCATTGCAAAGCTAAAGCCCGCCTGACGCAGCATCTCAATATCATTACCGCCATCGCCAAAAACCACCACTTCGCTGTCGTCTATGCCCCATAATTTCTGGAGTTGACGCAGGCCATTGGCTTTATGTACGCCGGGGATAATCAAATCGATACTACCGTTGCCGGTATGGACTGGCACCATAATATCGCCAATAGAATCATGTAACTCTTTTTGCACTTGCGGAATCAGTTCGTCAGAGAGATTTAACCCAAACTTGAAGAAGATATCGTCGATATTGTCAAAGTTATCGACATATTCCAGGCGATGATAGTACATCTCCGCCACGGCCTTCATTTCGGCGTCATACTTTTTCAGGGTATAGGCGCTATTTTTTCCACAGGCAATAATTTCCACCTCCGGGCGCGTCAGTAAATGCTCCACAATAGTGGAAAATGCGTCCTTCGACAGTTCGCCATTAAAAACATCTTTGCCTTCGTTCACCACCCAGCCGCCGTTTTCCGCCACAAAGGCAATTTCATTGGCAATTTCGGGAAAGAACGAAATTAACTGATAATATTGATTTCCACTGGCGACCACAAAGCGAATACCTTGTGCTTTCATCTGCTGATACTGGGCCATAAACCGCTCACGGTTATAGGTTTTTTGATCGCTTAAGAAAGTACCGTCCATATCTACCGCAATTAATTTAATGCCCATCAACTATTCTCCATCGCAGTTTGCGTTTTTGTATCGGGTTTGGCGACGGCTTTAGCGACAATAGCCGCAAGAATAACCAGCGCCAGCACAACCAGCATTGCACTACGTAATCCATAATGTTCTCCGAGATAGCCCAGCAGTGGCGGCCCGACGAGGAATGCCAGATAACCCGTCGTTGCCACTACGCTGACACGGGTCGGCGCATCGGGGCCGGTATCGCTGGCGGCAGAAATGGTTAGTGGGAAGCCCAGAGAAGCGCCCAATCCCCAAAGCACAACAGACACCCCAGCGACCCATGCGCTATCGACAAAAATAATCAGTCCGATACCCAACGCACCCATCAAGGCACTGGCACGTACTACGGCAACGCGGCTGTAACGGTCGATGAACCAGCCACCGGTGAAGCGTCCAACGGTCATCCCCAATGTGAAACCGGCATAAATCAGTGAGCCTGACGTTGGACTAAAACCGTGGCCATCAACCATTAATAAGGGTAACCAATCGTTGGCAGAGCCTTCTGCAAAAGCCATTGCCAGTACTACGACACCAATCAACAGCAACTGGATGTCACGGTAAAAAGGCACACCTTTTTCGTCATGCTGCGAGCCATCGGCAGCGTTTTTGCCCGTACCGCCAGGGATTGCCTTAATAGCAATATAAATAGGTGCGATGCCCGCCAGTGCCGCCAACAAAATATGTACAGTTGCCGGAACACCAAAGGCTGTCAACGCCATCCCGACACCAGCGCCTGCCAGCGTGCCCAGGCTATAAAAGCCGTGCATCATAGGCAAAACCGTTTTATTCATTTCTCGCTCAACGGCTGCGCCTTCAACGTTTATCGCCACTTCAGCGGAACCAAAACTGGCTCCAAAGACACCAAGACCAACGGCAAAGAGGACGGGGGATGTCAGCCAGAGCGCCAGACTTAATATCATCATCCCGATCAAAGCGCAGGACATAGTGACCAGAATGACATTACGCGTCCCAAAGCGTTTCACTAACCACGCCGAGCAGAGGATACCGCTCATCGAACCTATCGACAGGCCAAAGAGTACACCGCCCATTTCAGCGATAGAGACAGAGAGAATATCCCGAATTGCTGGCGTGCGGGTGGCCCAGGAAGCCATTAGCAGTCCTGGCAAAAAGAAGAACATAAACAACGCCCAGGTACGGCGTTTCAAGGCATTACGTGAAGAATTTACTGTCATAGATCACGTCAAAAAAAGAAGAGGGAAGACAACCTTAGCAAGGTTGTGTACATTTGTACACAATTGCAGAGAGAGGGTAAAAATATGCGCCGCGCTAATGATCCCCAACGGCGAGAAAAAATCATTCAGGCCACGCTGGAGGCAGTGAAACTTTACGGGATACATGCCGTTACGCACCGTAAAATCGCTACCCTCGCCGGAGTGCCGTTAGGATCAATGACCTACTATTTTTCAGGAATTGATGAGTTGTTGCTGGAAGCGTTTAGCCGTTTTACGCAGACGATGTCGCGGCAATATCAGGCTTTTTTTGATGATGTCAATGACGCCCCCAGCGCCTGCCAGGCCATAACAGACATGATCTACAGCTCGCAGGTCGCAACGCCGGATAACATGGAACTGATGTACCAGCTCTACGCATTGGCCAGCCGAAAACCGCTATTAAAAACGGTGATGCAAAACTGGATGCAGCGTAGTCAGCAAACGCTTGAACAATGGTTTGAACCGGAAACTGCCCGGGCGCTGGATGCTTTTATTGAAGGGATGAGTCTGCATTTTGTCACCGACCGTAAGCCGCTATCGCATGAGGAGATTTTGAGGATGGTGGAGCGAGTGGCAGGGCTGGAGATAAATTTCAGGCAACAAAAAACCCATCAACCTTGAACCTAAATGGCGGGGTTGATGGGCTCCACAAAATGGGGACATCAAAGAAAAGCAGTGGCACTAATTAAGACTGATACCCTGAAGAAAAGTTCTGCGGTTGTACAAAAAAAATTCATTTTTAGGGCAACTTCAGTTTTATCCGAGTCCGGGCCATACCATCACAATGATTGTCCCTGCCAGTGTCAGCAGTACGTTAGCTATTGCATAAGTGCCCGCATAGCCCAGCGCCGGGATGTTACTGCGGGCTGTATCACTGATGATCTCCATTGCCGGTGCGCAGGTTCGTGCGCCCATCATTGCGCCGAATAACAGTGCGCGGTTCATACGCAATACGTAAGCACCGAACAGGAAGCAGATAACAACGGGCACCAGACTGACAATCAATCCGGCAATCAACATCTGACCGCCAATCGCGCCCAGGCCGTTATTGATGCCGCTACCGGCGCTTAAACCAACACCCGCCATAAACACCATCAAACCAAACTCTTTCACCATACTTAACGCACCCTGCGGAATATAGCCGAAGGTCGGGTGGTTAGCGCGCATAAAGCCCAGCATAATGCCAGCGAATAACAATCCGGCAGCGTTACCCATGCCAAAACTGAAAGTGCTGAACTGGAAGGTAATCATCCCGATCATCAGGCCTATAACAAAGAATGCGCAGAATGCCAGCAAGTCGGTGACCTGGCTGTGAATCGAAATAAAGCCGATACGGTCAGCGATGGTCTTCACACGGCGGGCATCGCCGCTCACCTGCAAAACGTCACCTTTGTTAAGCACTACGTTATCGTCAATTGGCATCTCGATCTGACTGCGGATCACGCGGTTAAGGAAGCAACCGTGATCGGTCAACTTCAATTGCGCCAGACGTTTACCGACGGCGTTATGGTTTTTGACGACCACCTCTTCAGTGACAATACGCATGTCGAGAAGGTCACGATCAAAAACTTCTTTACCGTTACGGAAGCTGGGATCGAGTCGGGCGTGGGCATCGGGATATCCTACCAACGCTATTTCATCGCCCATTTGCAACACGGCGTCACCATCCGGATTTGCCAGAATCCCGTTACGACGGATACGTTCAATGTAGCAACCGGTCTGTCGATAAATACCCAATTCACGCAAGTTCTTGCCGTCGGCCCAGGCGACCAGTTCCGGCCCGACTCGGTAAGCGCGAATCACCGGCAGATAGACTTTGCGGCTGGCGTCGGTGTCCAGACCTCGCTCACGAGCGATTTGCTGGGCGCTGGTCTGTAAGTCCTGATGCTGTAACTTGGGCAGGTAACGCGCTCCGACAATCAGGCTCACCAGACCGATCAAATAGGTTAATGCATACCCAAGGCTTAAATTATCCAGTGCCGCGGAGAGCTGCCCGCTTTCTATACCAGAGTGGCGTAACGTATCGCCCGCACCGACCAGAACCGGCGTCGATGTCATGGAGCCAGCCAACATACCGGCCGTCAGGCCAATGTCCCAGCCAAACAGCTTACCCAAACCTAAGGCGATCAACAGCGCACTACCGACCATTACCAGCGCTAACATTAGGTAATTTTTCCCATCGCGGAAAAAAATGGAAAAAAAGTTGGGTCCGGCTTCGACCCCGACGCAGAAAATAAACAGCATAAAGCCAAGATTAAGCGCGTCGGTGTTAATACTGAAATGTTGTTGACCTAATAATAGCGATACGACTAAAACGCCAATGGAATTACCCAGTTGGATTGAACCAAGTCGTAATTTTCCGAGACATAGCCCAAGCGCGAGGACCACGAATAATAACAGAATGTAATTCCCATTTAACAATTCGGCGACGTTTATATTCACGGAGACTAACTTCTTGTTTACGAGTAAGCTGTTGAAAGAAATGGTAATTTAAGATAATGTTTTTACCTGAATTCAGGGCGCAGATTCATTCAGCGCACTTAATCAATAGTAAAGTAACAATATATTTTACTAGTGTAATCACATTAGATACCAACGGCTATAAGAATTGTGTTGGCCTATATTAGCATGGAATGCGAAGCGGCTTTATCTTACTGAGCGCCACACTGGCGAAAAATGTGTTCGATAGAGGCAGTGTCAGGAGGAAGATGTGAAACATAAACAACGTTGGGCGGGGGCAGTCTGCTGTTTTGTCCTCTTCATTGTGGTGTGCCTTTTCCTGGCGACGCATATGAAGGGCGCTTTTCGGGCTGCCGGGCATCCTGAAATCGGCTTACTGTTTTTCATTCTTCCTGGAGCTGTCGCCAGTTTTTTTTCGCAGCGTAGAGAAGTCCTTAAACCCCTGTTTGGCGCAATGCTGGCAGCACCGTGTTCTATGTTAATTATGCGCCTGTTTTTTTCACCAACACGCTCATTCTGGCAAGAGCTGGCATGGTTATTGAGTGCTGTCTTCTGGTGTGCGCTGGGGGCGTTGTGTTTCTTGTTTATCAGTAGCTTGTTCAAGCCACAACACAGAAGAAATCAATAAAGCCCTCAAACAGAGAGGGCTTATCCGGCAAATCAGGCGTCAAGATTCTCTTTTACCCAGGCTGCAAAATCGGTATAGCCACCGATGTGTTGCTGATCGACAAAAATCTGCGGCACGGTTTCAACGGGCTTCCCGGCCTTCTGTTGTAAATCTTCTTTAGTGATCCCTTCAGCACGAATATCCACATACTGATAGTGAAAATCATCGCGCTCGTTGCTTAATTTTTCTGCCAGATCTTTTGCACGAACGCAGTAAGGGCAACCCGGACGGCCGAAAATAACGGTTTGCATTTTCTCTCTCCATTTATCTGTCATGCGTGCATGATCACGCCAAATCTTATTCGCTGAAAGTAGGTTTAACCTGTTGCATTGATTGCTTAAAGCTATAACTGTTAAGCACAATGTGATGAAAGGTTTTAAACTGGCCGCTCACTTTGCAGAGGGAAGCCTATGCGCACGATCGGTAAATTGCCTGACAGCGTGTTGATACTGGAATTTCTCGGAATGATGTTACTGGCTGTGTCGCTGCTGTCGGTAAGTGACTACCTTTCGCTTCCGATGCCGTTTTCTACACCAGAAGCGCAAATTCTGATGATTTTTCTCGGTGTTTTGCTCATGCTTCCCGCTGCGGTGGTGGTTATTCTTCAGGTTGCAAAACGGCTTGCCCCGCAACTGATGAATCGTCCACCAGAATCTTCATGTTCAGAAAGAGAAAAAGATAATGACGCCAACCATTGAACTCATTTGTGGTCATCGCTCCATTCGCCATTTCACTGATGAACCTGTCTCCGCTGAACAGCGCGAGGCGATTATCAACAGCGCCCGGGCGACTTCCAGTTCCAGTTTTTTGCAGTGCAGCAGCATTATTCGCATTACTGATAAAGCTCTGCGTAATGAACTGGTAACGCTGACCGGTGGGCAAAAACACGTTGCGCAAGCGGCGGAGTTCTGGGTGTTCTGTGCCGACTTTAACCGCCATTTACAGATTTGCCCGGATGCTCAACTCGGCCTGGCGGAACAGTTGTTACTCGGTGTCGTTGATACGGCGATGATGGCGCAAAACGCCTTAACCGCAGCGGAATCGCTGGGATTGGGCGGTGTATATATCGGCGGCCTGCGCAATAACATTGAAGCAGTGACGGAACTGCTGAAATTGCCGAAGCATGTATTGCCGCTGTTTGGCTTGTGCCTGGGCTGGCCTGCGGATAACCCGGATCTCAAGCCGCGTTTACCGTCCTCTATTTTGGTGCATGAAAACAGCTACCAACCGCTGGATAAAGACATTCTGGCGCAGTATGACGAGCAACTGGCGGAATATTATCTCACCCGTGGTAGCAATAATCGCCGTGATACCTAGAGCGATCATATTCGCCGGACGATTATCAAAGAAAGTCGTCCTTTTATTCTCGATTATTTACATAAACAAGGTTGGGCGACGCGCTAAAACCGTAACGCCGATGTATTATACGCGGGCTTTTGACCAGGTCTGACAGAGAGGTGCAGGGTGAAAATTGCCATATTGTCCCGGGATGGAACGCTCTATTCGTGTAAGCGACTGCGTGAAGCGGCGTTGCAGCGCGGTCACTTGGTTGAAATTCTCGATCCGCTTTCTTGTTACATGAACATTAATCCTGCGGCGTCGTCCATTCATTATAAAGGTCGCAAGCTTCCCCATTTTGATGCGGTGATCCCGCGCATTGGCACCGCCATTACCTTTTATGGAACGGCGGCGCTGCGCCAGTTTGAAATGCTGGGCAGTTATCCGCTAAATGAATCGGTTGCTATTGCCCGTGCGCGTGACAAATTGCGTTCAATGCAATTGCTGGCACGTCAGGGTATTGACCTGCCTGTCACGGGGATAGCGCATTCGCCGGACGATACCAGCGACTTAATCGAGATGGTCGGTGGTGCGCCGCTGGTGGTCAAGCTGGTTGAAGGTACGCAGGGAATTGGTGTGGTGCTGGCGGAGACGCGTCAGGCAGCAGAAAGCGTGATTGATGCATTTCGCGGCCTGAATGCCCATATTCTGGTGCAGGAATATATCAAAGAGGCGCAAGGGCGCGATATTCGCTGTCTGGTCGTCGGTGATGAAGTGGTTGCGGCGATTGAACGGCGGGCGAAAGAAGGCGATTTTCGTTCCAATTTGCATCGTGGTGGCGCGGCAAGCGTCGCAAGTATCACGCCGCAGGAGCGCGAGATCGCCATTAAAGCCGCGCGAACGATGGCGCTGGATGTTGCCGGTGTGGATATTCTGCGTGCAAATCGCGGACCGTTGGTAATGGAGGTAAATGCATCGCCAGGTCTGGAAGGGATAGAAAAAACCACCGGTATCGACATCGCGGGTAAAATGATCCGCTGGATTGAACGCCATGCTACGGCGGAATATTGCTTAAAAACCGGTGGTTAGTCGCAATAACGTGACTGATCATGGTTTTGCCTGCGCTTTTTGCGTAAGCTGTGCCGGTCTTTTTATCGGAAGAGGTTGTACAAAATTATGACATCGCTGGTCGTTCCTGGTCTGGATACGTTGCGTCAATGGCTCGATGACCTGGGGATGAGTTTTTTTGAATGTGATAACTGTCAGGCTCTGCATCTGCCACATATGCAGAATTTCGACGGTGTCTTTGATGCCAAAATCGATCTGATAGATAACACAATCCTGTTTTCTGCTATGGCGGAAGTCAGACCTTCAGCCGTGTTACCGCTGGCGGCGGATTTATCAGCCATCAATGCCAGTTCGCTGACCGTGAAAGCATTTCTTGATATGCAGGATGATAATCTGCCAAAGCTGGTGGTTTGCCAGTCTTTATCCGTTATGCAGGGCGTAACCTATGAACAGTTTGCATGGTTTGTACGTCAGAGCGAAGAGCAGATTTCGATGGTTATCCTTGAAGCCAATGCCCATCAACTGCTGTTACCGACTGATGATGAAGGGCAAAACAACGTTAGCGAAAACTATTTCCTTCACTGATAATTCCTTTTGAGCACGCAGTCGCTGCCGCAGTGGCTGCGCGTTGTAATATTTTCTGCTGATTTTAACCTTTCATTAAAGATTATTTCACTTCTGTTGTGCCGGATTTGCTTTATCACATAGAGCAAATACGCATAAAAATTTGTTAAATGCCGTTTTTTTATTACAGCTATAGTTTCAAACCCTGGCTAAAGTTATTCTTGCAATGCTTTTATATAGCGAGCAATGCTGGCCGGGAGAGAGTCCTCTTTTCTTACACCGTGCCGATAAAAAATATGCACATTTATTGCATATCTTTCAGTGTGACAACTTTTGTTCGTTTGTTAACGAACTTTCAGAAGGAAAGAGATATGACCGGCTTAAATAAAAAATGGCTATCGGGTCTGGTTGCGGGTGCTCTGATGGCTGTCTCTGTCGGCACGCTCGCGGCTGAACAAAAAACACTCCACATTTATAACTGGTCTGATTATATCGCCCCGGATACGGTGGCAAATTTTGAAAAAGAGACCGGTATCAAAGTCGTCTACGATGTTTTTGATTCCAACGAAGTGCTGGAAGGCAAATTAATGGCGGGGAGCACCGGCTTTGATCTTGTCGTTCCATCAGCCAGCTTTCTTGAACGCCAGTTGACTGCCGGTGTGTTCCAGCCGCTGGATAAAAGCAAATTGCCAGAATGGAAGAATCTCGATCCAGAATTGTTGAAACTGGTGGCAAAACACGATCCCGGCAATAAATTTGCCATGCCATATATGTGGGCGACGACTGGCATTGGCTATAACGTCGATAAAGTTAAAGCGGTACTGGGTGAAAATGCGCCTGTCGATAGCTGGGACTTGATCCTCAAACCTGAAAATCTGGAAAAACTGAAAAGCTGCGGCGTCTCTTTCCTCGATGCGCCGGAAGAAGTTTTTGCTACCGTGCTGAATTATCTCGGCAAAGATCCGAACAGTACCAAAGCAGATGATTACACCGGACCGGCTACCGACTTACTGTTGAAACTGCGCCCGAATATTCGCTATTTCCACTCCTCTCAGTACATAAACGATCTGGCAAACGGTGATATCTGCGTCGCTATCGGCTGGGCGGGTGATGTCTGGCAGGCGTCAAACCGTGCGAAGGAAGCGAAGAATGGCGTAAATGTCTCTTTCTCGATTCCGAAAGAAGGGGCGATGGCATTCTTTGATGTGTTCGCCATGCCTGCCGACGCCAAAAATAAAGACGAAGCGTATCAGTTCCTGAATTACCTGCTACGCCCGGATGTAGTAGCGCATATCTCCGACCATGTGTTCTATGCCAACGCCAACAAAGAAGCGACGCCGCTGGTAAGCGCGGAAGTGCGTGATAACCCGGGGATTTATCCTCCGGCAGACGTTCGCGGCAAAATGTTCACACTGCAAGTGCAGGACCCGAAAATTGACCGAGTGCGCACCCGCGCCTGGACTAAAGTGAAGAGCGGAAAATAATCCGCAGCCGTAGATGCCGGACGGGCGCGCCAGTCCCTCCGGCAATTTGCACCATCATGGTGCGCTTGCACACCTTAAATGCCGGAGAGCAGCCGTGAATGACGCTATCCCTCGCCCACAGGCGAAAAGTCGGAAGTCGCTGACACCACTATTAGAAATCCGCAATTTGACCAAATCTTACGATGGTCAACATGCGGTCGATGATGTCAGTCTGACCATTTATAAAGGCGAAATCTTTGCACTGCTGGGCGCATCTGGCTGTGGTAAGTCCACGCTGCTGCGTATGCTGGCAGGTTTCGAACAGCCTTCTGCCGGGCAGATTATGCTTGATGGCGTTGATTTGTCACAGGTGCCGCCTTATCTGCGCCCCATCAATATGATGTTCCAGTCCTATGCGCTGTTTCCGCATATGTCCGTGGAACAGAACATCGCCTTTGGCCTGAAACAGGACAAGTTACCAAAAGCGGAAATTGCCAGCCGGGTCAACGAGATGCTCGGGTTGGTGCATATGCAGGAGTTCGCCAAACGCAAACCGCATCAACTTTCCGGCGGTCAACGCCAGCGTGTGGCGCTGGCCCGAAGCCTTGCCAAGCGCCCAAAACTTCTGCTGCTTGATGAACCGATGGGCGCGCTGGATAAAAAACTACGTGACCGGATGCAGCTTGAAGTGGTGGATATTCTCGAGCGTGTCGGCGTGACCTGTGTGATGGTCACCCACGATCAGGAAGAGGCGATGACCATGGCGGGGCGTATTGCCATTATGAATCGCGGTAAATTTGTCCAGATTGGCGAGCCGGAAGAAATTTATGAGCACCCGACCACCCGCTACAGCGCCGAGTTTATTGGTTCAGTTAACGTCTTTGAAGGGCTGCTAAAAGAGCGCCAGGAAGACGGACTATTGCTCTATTCGCCGGGGCTGGTGCATCCGTTGAAAGTCGATCCGCAGGCGTCAGTGGTCGATAACGTGCCGGTGCATGTGGCGCTGCGTCCGGAAAAAATCATGCTCTGTGACGAACCGCCTACTGATGGCTGCAATTTTGCGGTGGGAGAGGTGACACATATTGCCTATCTCGGTGATTTGTCTGTTTATCATGTTCGCCTGAAAAGTGGGCAGATGATCAGCGCTCAGTTACAAAACGCCCATCGTCATCGTAAAGGGCTGCCGACCTGGGGCGATGAAGTCCGTTTATGTTGGGAAGTGGACAGTTGTGTGGTGCTGACGGTTTAAGGAGCAAAGATGAGTACACTTGAACCTCCTGTCCAGCCGGGCGGGTTGAAACTGTGGCTTACGCAGTGGCAGATGAAGCACGGGCGTAAACTGGTGATTGCGCTGCCGTATATCTGGTTGATTTTGCTGTTTCTGCTGCCATTTCTTATCGTCTTTAAAATAAGTCTGGCAGAGATGGCGCGCGCCATTCCCCCTTACACCGAACTGATGGAATGGGCGGATGGGCAACTGTCGATCACCCTCAACCTTGGTAATTTCCTGCAGCTAACCGACGATCCGCTCTATTTCGATGCTTATCTCCAGTCGTTACAGGTAGCGGCGATTTCGACCGTTTGTTGCTTATTGCTCGGCTACCCGCTGGCGTGGGCGGTGGCGCACAGTAAGCCTTCAACCCGTAATATCTTATTGCTGCTGGTGATCCTGCCGTCGTGGACTTCGTTTTTGATCCGCGTTTACGCCTGGATGGGGATCCTGAAAAACAACGGTGTATTGAATAATTTCCTGCTGTGGCTGGGCGTTATCGATCAACCGCTGACCATTCTGCATACCAATCTGGCAGTTTATATCGGCATTGTTTACGCCTATGTGCCGTTTATGGTGTTGCCGATCTACACCGCGTTAACCCGCATCGATTATTCGCTGGTAGAGGCGGCACTGGATCTCGGCGCGCGACCGCTGAAAACGTTCTTCACCGTCATTGTGCCACTGACCAAAGGCGGGATTATCGCCGGATCGATGTTGGTTTTCATTCCGGCGGTTGGTGAGTTTGTGATCCCGGAACTGCTCGGCGGCCCGGACAGTATTATGATCGGACGCGTCCTGTGGCAGGAGTTCTTCAATAACCGCGACTGGCCGGTGGCCTCAGCGGTGGCGATCATCATGTTATTGCTGCTGATTGTGCCAATTATGTGGTTCCACAAATATCAGCAAAAAAGCGTGGGGGAGCACGGATGAATAATTTACCGGTCGTTCGTTCTCCCTGGCGGATTGTGATTTTGCTGCTGGGTTTCACCTTTCTCTATGCGCCGATGCTGATGCTGGTTATCTATTCGTTTAACAGTTCGAAACTGGTGACGGTGTGGGCCGGTTGGTCAACGCGCTGGTACGGCGAATTATTGCGTGACGATGCGATGATGAGTGCGGTCGGGTTAAGTCTGACTATTGCCGCCTGTGCGGCGACCGCGGCGGCGATCCTCGGGACTATTGCGGCGGTCGTGCTGGTACGGTTTGGACGGTTTCGTGGCTCAAATGGCTTTGCCTTTATGATCACCGCGCCGCTTGTCATGCCGGATGTGATAACTGGTCTGTCGTTGTTGTTATTGTTCGTTGCCCTTGCTCATGCCATTGGCTGGCCAGCCGATCGCGGCATGTTGACTATCTGGCTGGCGCACGTAACTTTCTGTACGGCGTATGTGGCGGTCGTTATTTCTTCACGTTTGCGGGAACTGGATCGCTCGATAGAAGAAGCGGCGATGGATCTCGGTGCGATGCCGCTGAAAGTATTTTTCGTGATTACGCTGCCGATGATCATGCCGGCAATCATTTCTGGTTGGTTGCTTGCTTTTACTCTGTCGCTCGATGACCTGGTGATTGCCAGTTTTGTTTCCGGACCCGGTGCCACCACATTGCCGATGTTGGTTTTTTCCAGTGTGCGGATGGGGGTGAATCCGGAGATTAACGCCCTGGCGACGTTGATCCTCGGGGCGGTAGGAATTATCGGATTTATCGCCTGGTATTTAATGGCGCGTGCAGAAAAGCAGCGGATACGCGATATCCAGCGTGCAAGACGTGGCTGAAGACACTAAAATTTGCCAACCTGGCTACATAATGCCGCGCATGTCGCGGCATTGTTTTCATGGAAGACGAAACGTTGGGATTTTTTAAGAAAACATCTTCATCACATGCTCGCCTGAATGTGCCTGCGCTGGTGCAGGTGGCGGCGCTCGCCATTATTATGATCCGTGGTCTCGACGTGCTGATGATTTTCAATACGCTGGGCGTTCACGGTATTGGCGAATTCATTCATCGTAGCGTACAAACCTGGAGTTTAACGCTGGTCTTTTTAAGCAGCCTGGCGCTGGTTTTTATTGAAATCTGGTGTGCGTTTTCGCTGGTGAAAGGCTGTAGCTGGGCGCGCTGGCTGTATCTGCTGACACAAATTACGGCTGCCAGTTATCTGTGGGCGGCTTCACTCGGTTATGGTTATCCTGAGCTGTTCAGCATTCCCGGTGAATCAAAACGCGAAATCCTCCATAGCCTGATGCTGCAGAAGCTGCCGGATATGCTCATCCTGTTGTTGCTATTCGTTCCCGCTACCAGTCGGCGGTTCTTCCAGTTGCAATAATGTGTATAATCGTCGCCCCTGATGATGTGAAGGTCAATGTATGCAGTGCGCACTTTACGACGCGGGTCGCTGTCGTTCCTGTCAGTGGATAACGCAGCCGATTCCAGAGCAACTCTCCGCTAAAACCGCCGATCTTAAAAATCTGCTGACCGATTTTCCGGTTGCGGAGTGGTGCGCGCCGGTGTCTGGCCCCGAACAAGGGTTTCGTAATAAAGCCAAAATGGTGGTGAGTGGCAGCGTTGAAAAGCCACTGCTCGGAATGCTACACCGCGACGGCACGCCGGAAGATCTTTGCGACTGTCCGCTTTATCCTGCCTCATTTGCGCCCGTTTTTGCGGTGCTAAAACCGTTTATTGCCCGCGCCGGGCTGACGCCGTACAACGTGGCGCGTAAGCGTGGTGAACTGAAATACATTCTGCTGACTGAAAGCCAGACTGATGGCGGCATGATGCTGCGTTTTGTGCTGCGCTCGGAAACCAAGCTGGCGCAACTGCGTAAGGCGCTACCGTGGCTACAGGCACAACTGCCGCAGCTCAACGTCATTACCGTCAATATTCAGCCAGTACATATGGCGATTATGGAAGGGGAGACGGAGATCTACCTGACCGAACAACAGGCGCTGGCAGAGCGTTTTAATAACGTACCGTTGTGGATCCGTCCGCAAAGTTTCTTCCAGACCAATCCGGCAGTTGCCAGCCAGCTTTATGCCACCGCGCGTGACTGGGTACAGCAACTACCGGTAAACCATATGTGGGATCTGTTTTGCGGTGTTGGCGGTTTTGGTTTGCATTGTGCGACGCCAGAAATGCAGTTAACGGGGATTGAAATTGCACCAGAAGCGATTGCTTGTGCGAAACAGTCTGCTGCTGAGCTGGGCTTAACGCGTTTGCAATTTCAGGCGCTGGACTCCACTCAGTTTGCCACCGCGCAAGGCGAAGTGCCGGAACTGGTGCTGGTTAATCCACCGCGTCGCGGCATTGGAAAGCCACTGTGTGACTATCTCTCAACGATGGCACCGCGTTTTATTATTTACTCCAGTTGTAACGCTCAAACGATGGCGAAAGATATTCGCGAACTGCCTGGTTATCGCATTGAGCGGGTACAGCTTTTCGATATGTTCCCGCACACCGCGCATTATGAAGTGCTGACGCTGTTGGTGAAGCAATAAAAAAGCCGCGGCTGCGGCTTCAGATTGTTGACCAGATGCGCTTTGTTCATGCCGGATGCGGGGTGAACACCTTATGCAACCTACAAAATCTTGCGAAATCAATATATTGTAGAGTCAATGTAGGCCAGATAAACGTAGCGCATCAGGCCATCTTACTTTTGTCATCAGTCTCAATTACTGCGGGAACCATTGATCACTGATTTTCTGATACGTACCGTCGGCTTTAACGGCTGCCAGTGCGTTATTCAGTTTCTCCAGCAGAGCTTTGTTATCCGGACGAACAGCGATGCCCAGGCCGGTGCCGAAGTACTGCGGATCGGTCACTTTCTCAGTCGCAACGCCCAGTTGTGGATTGGTTTTCAGCCATTCATTAACTACCGCTGTGTCACCAAATACACCATCGATACGGCCATTTTTCAGGTCGATAAATGCATTCTGATAGCTGTCATAAGAGACGGTTTTCACTTCCGGATGCTGATCCTGAATATATTTCTGGTGGGTGGTGCCGTTTTCCATACCAATACGTTTACCTTTCAAATCGGCAAAAGTCTTATAGGTATCTTTTTTGGCAATCACGACGGCAGAGTTTTCGTAGTATGGCGTGGTAAAGGCCACCTGTTTGCTGCGCTCTGGTGTGATGTCCATCCCGGAAATCACGGCGTCATATTTCCTGAATTTTAGTGACGGGATCAGGCTGTCGAAAGCGTGATTAGTAAAAGTACATTCTGCCTGCATTTGTTTGCATAACGCTTTTGCCAGATCGATATCAAAGCCGACGATCTCATTATTAGCACCTATAGATTCAAAGGGGGGATAGGTAGCTGATACGCCAAAATTGATTTTCTCTGCGGCAGAAGCGCCGAAAGTAAAGGAAGCAAGTAATGCGGCAAGAACTAACTTTTTCATGATGGAACTCCCGTCTGTCAATCTTATGTTTATTGGCCGTGTCTGCGGCATGGGTTAACAATGCCATTAAGTGAATTTATATGCAATAAATATGATTAAATAATTCAGAATAGATAAAAAAAGACGGACAACTTAGTGGGTTGTCCGTCTTCATTATAAGGATTTATGCAATATGTGGGTTCTGTGCTGGTGTCTGATGCGATGCTTGCGGATCTTATCAGACCTACAAATTATCCTGCGAATGTAGGCCGGATAAGGCGTTCACGCCGCATCCGGCATTAGCACGTTATCAATGCAGCCACATTAATTCCGACGCTCGAACGCCAGCGCTTTACGCTCGATCAGGCGCATCATCAACGTCAGCAGGCCGTTAACGATCAGGTAAATAATCCCCGCCGCGCCAAACACCATCACATCGTAGGTGCGTCCGTACAGCAACTGGCTGTATCCCATCACTTCCATCAGCGTAATGGTGTAAGCCAGCGAGGTACTTTTAAACACCAGCACCACTTCGTTGGAATAAGAAGAGAGCGAGCGTTTAAATGCATACGGCAGCAGGATCGCCAGCGTATCTTTTTTACTCATCCCCAGGGCGCTACAGGATTGCCACTGACCTTCCGGGATCGCACGAATTGCTCCGTAAAACAGTTGCGTGGTATACGCGGCACTATTCAGCGACAACGCAATCAGTGCACACAACCACGGTTCCGACAGCAAATGCCACAGCGCCGGATACTCCTGCAACGTCGGGAACTGGCCCGGTCCGTAGTAAATCAGGAAGATCTGCACCAGCAGCGGCGTACCGGTAAACAGTGTGATGTAACCCCGCACCAGCCACACCAGCACCGGTGTTTTCAGCGTCAGGACGATGGTAAAAATTAACGCCAGAATCAGCGCCACAATCAGCGAGGCGACCGTCAGCGTCAGGCTGGTATGCAGCCCTTTCATCAGTTCAGGTAAATACTCAAGCATCAGCCAGGTCTCCGCTCAAAACGTGTCGCGCGCAGATCAATGCGTTTGAGAATGTACTGGCTCAACAGGGTAATCACCAGGTAAATCGCCGCCGCCACAATGTACCAGGTAAATGGTTCCTGGGTACGGGTGGCGATGCTTTTGGTTTGCAGCATTAAATCATTCACACTAATCAAACTGACCAGCGCGGTATCTTTCAGCAGTACCAACCACTGGTTGCCGAGACCAGGTAGCGCATGACGCCACATCTGCGGCATTACCAGACGGAAAAATATAGCCGATTTCGACAGCCCCAGCGCCTGACCAGACTCCCACTGACCCACCGGCACCGCTTTCAGTGCACCGCGCAGGGTTTGCGAGGCATAGGCAGCATACAGCAGGGACAGGGCGATCACCCCGCAGAGGAACGGGCTAACGTCGAAGTTCTCTATGTCCATCTGCACCGGGATCTGTACGAACCCAAGGTTGATGGTGAAGCCATCCGAAAGTGTCAGTAGTAGCTGCGAAGAACCAAAATAGATAAACAGCACTACCAGAATTTCTGGCAGGCCGCGCAGAATCGTTACCAGCGCCGAACCTGCCCACGCGACAGGACGCCATTTTGCTGACTCCCACACCGCGAAGAACATCGCCAGCGCCAGACCGACAATCAATGCACAAACGGCAAGGCCGACGGTCATCCCGGCGGCGCTTGCTAAAGGAAAAAATTCATTCATCAGGAATTACTTCTGGAACCATTTGTTGTAGATGGTTTCGTAAGTGCCATCTTTCTTCACTTTTTCCAGCGCAGCGTTGAATTTCTGCTGCAGTTCAGTGTTGCCCTGACGTACCGCAATACCGAGGCCAGTACCGAAGTAATCTTTATCAGTCACTTTGTCGCCAACTGGTGCCAGTTTGGGATTATTGTTCAGCCATTCGGTTACCACTGCGGTGTCACCGAATACGCCGTCAATACGGCCATTTTGTAGATCCAGTTTCGCGTTCTGGTAGCTGTCATATGGAACAGTGGTGATTTCCGGATGTTTATCCATAATGAATTTCTGGTGCGTCGTCCCGTTCTGCACGCCGACTTTTTTGCCTTTCAGTTGATCAACGCTGGTGTATTTGCCTTGCTGACCAACAAACAGTGCAGAGTTGTCATAGTACGGGGTGGTGAACAGTACCTGTTTTTCACGCTCAGGAGTGATATCCATACCCGCCATAACGGCGTCCACACGACGGAATTTCAGACTCGGGATCAGGCTGTCAAACGCCTGGTTAGAGAAAGTACAGGTCGCATCGATCTCTTTGCACAACGCCTGCGCCAGGTCAACGTCAAACCCGACGATCTGGTTATTCGCATCCATCGATTCAAACGGAGGATAGGATGCTTCGGTAGCAAAACGAATGGTTTCAGCGGCTGTGGCGGAAAGACTAAAACCTGCAATTAACGCGGCAATCAGAACTTTTTTCATTGTCGTTATCCCGAATCTTAGTGAGAGAGATAGTTTTTAAATGCTTCGGTTTGCGGCTCGGTAAAACAGCTCGCGTCGCCTTGCTCTACGATGTGACCGTTTTCCATATACACCACACGGCTGGCGGTTTTACGCGCGACTTCAACTTCGTGGGTGACGATCACCTGGGTAATGTTGGTTTCCGCCAGTTCACGAATGATACTGACGATTTGCGCTGTAATTTCCGGGTCCAGTGCGGCGGTCGGCTCATCAAACAGCAACACCTGCGGTTCCATCATCAGCGCTCGGGCGATAGCAACACGTTGTTGCTGGCCACCAGAAAGGTGCAGTGGATAACGATCGCTATAAGGTTTGAGACGCAGACGTTCCAGCAGTTTTTCTGCACGAGCCAGCGCCTGATCTTTACTCAAGCCGAGTACGCGGCAGGGTGCTTCGATCAAGTTTTGCTGCACGGTGAGATGTGGCCACAGATTGTATTGCTGAAACACCATGCCAACGTTACGACGCAGGTCGCGAATCGCTTTGTCAGACGGTGTTTTGGTGAAATCGAAATGATTGCCTGCAATGTTGAGCGTACCGGAGCGCGGCATCTCAAGCAGATTGAGTACACGCAGCAGCGAGCTTTTCCCCGCGCCGCTGGGGCCAAGTAACACCAGCGTTTCGCCCTGCGGGCAATCCAGCGTGATATCGAACAGCGCCTGATGTGCGCCGTAGAAGCAATTAATGCCGTTTAATTGAATACTCATTGACACTCGTATACTGGCAGTCTGATAGCTATTGAGGTCGAAGATAGTACCTTTGACAGAATAATTATGCAATATTTCTGCTTTAAAAGTTAAAAGCAAAGCACATTATTCACTAAACATAGCACAAAATAACGAGGGTGATGGGCGGCGAGCATAAATGTCGGCATTCCTCGCAGAATGCCGGACAATTTATGGGGGTTATAATCTGATCAAGGGATTAACGGTTCTCAACGGACTGACGTAATGTTCCCGCTTTGGCGTGAACGCTGCCACCTAAATAGCGCACATCATCGATAACCCAACATTGCCCCTCCTGAATCATCAATACTTCATCCTGCCAGCTCTGATCGCCTTGTTTCAGATCTACGCGCAGCGGAATATTGCGCGCATCGCGATTCGGGATGGTCGACGCGCTGGCGACTCGGGCGCTATCAGGCAAGGTAGTACGGCTGGAGAACGGATCGCTGCTTAACAATTCGCGATGGTTGTTATCGCGGTTGGCATCGCTGAGCAGTGCCGCCAGTTTATCGCTCAAATACGGGCGCAGAGCGGTAATGTCGTTACTGCGATGCTGAATACGGTAGTCATAGAATTGCTGAGCCACGCTGTCAGGGCCGCCCTGGACGCAAGAACCTGTGCGAGTGCCATTGTCTTTATAGGCTGGCGTAACGGTGGTACAAGCACTGAGTAACAGTGCGCAAGGGATAAGCATGGTCAATTTGCTGTAGCGCATAATGATTTCCTTATAAGCGAACACCTTGAAAGCGTTCTACGATAATAATGATATCCTTTCA
Source organism: Escherichia sp. KTE96 (assembly GCF_000408525.1). Classification (NCBI taxonomy): domain Bacteria; kingdom Pseudomonadati; phylum Pseudomonadota; class Gammaproteobacteria; order Enterobacterales; family Enterobacteriaceae; genus Escherichia; species Escherichia sp. KTE96. Next base: position 2,045,363 of record NZ_KE137149.1, read on the forward strand.
ATAATAGCGTATCAGTCCGATAATGCTTTTGAGATCGAAGGCTTAGCAAACAAGGAGATCGGTCATGCAATTTTCCACAACCCCAACACTTGAAGGTCAGACCATCGTTGAATATTGCGGTGTGGTGACGGGCGAAGCGATTTTAGGTGCCAATATTTTTCGCGATTTCTTTGCGGGCATCCGCGATATCGTCGGCGGACGCTCCGGGGCTTACGAAAAAGAACTGCGTAAAGCACGGGAGATTGCGTTTGAAGAGTTAGGCGATCAGGCACGGGCGCTGGGCGCTGACGCAGTGGTCGGCATTGATATCGACTATGAAACGGTCGGGCAAAACGGCAGTATGCTGATGGTCAGCGTCAGCGGAACAGCGGTGAAAACGCGTCGATGAGAAGAATCTTCTGGCTGGTTGCTGCGGTTCTGTTACTGGCAGGGTGCGCAGGAGAAAAAGGAATTGTTGAGAAGGAGGGATACCAGCTCGATACCCGACGTCAGGCACAGGCAGCGTATCCTCGTATCAAAGTGTTGGTGATCCATTACACTGCAGATGACTTCGATTCTTCGCTGGCGACACTGACCGATAAGCAGGTCAGCTCGCATTATCTGGTGCCTGCCGTGCCGCCGCGTTACAACGGCAAACCACGTATCTGGCAACTGGTGCCGGAACAGGAACTGGCCTGGCATGCGGGGATCAGCGCCTGGCGCGGAGCAACACGAATTAACGACACCTCTATTGGTATTGAGTTGGAAAATCGTGGCTGGCAAAAATCGGCGGGGGTGAAATATTTTGCGCCGTTTGAACCGGCGCAGATTCAGGCGCTCATTCCACTGGCGAAAGAGATTATCGCCCGCTATCACATCAAACCAGAGAATGTGGTGGCACATGCGGATATAGCCCCACAGCGCAAGGACGATCCTGGCCCGTTATTTCCGTGGCAGCAACTGGCGCAGCAGGGGATTGGTGCCTGGCCGGATGCATCGCGCGTTAGCTTTTATCTGGCCGGACGCGCACCACACACGCCGGTAGAAACAGCATCGTTACTGGAGCTTTTGGCGCGCTACGGCTATGACGTAAAACCTGAAATGACGCCGCGCGAGCAGCAGCGAGTCATTATGGCGTTTCAGATGCACTTCCGCCCGACGTTATATAACGGCGAAGCGGATGCAGAAACTCAGGCGATTGCCGAAGCCCTACTGGAGAAATACGGCCAGGACTAGCGCGGCAGTTTTCCGTGGTCGCGCAGCCAGGCAGCAGTTTGCTCGATACCTTCATCCAGCGAGATGACCGGCTGATACCCCAGCTCCTCCTGTGCTCGCGTAATATCCAGCGTAAAGTCAAAATTCAACTTGGAGACGCCGTAATGGGTTAGCGGCGGCTCTTTTGCTGACTTGCGTCCTAAACGCTCCATACTGCGGGCAATCATATCCAGCATCGGGTAAGGTACCGAACGGATACGGCAATCAATATTCAGTTCGTCGATCAATTTCTGCACGATACTGCGCAGAGTGCGATGTTCGCCGTTGGTAATGTTATACGCACGACCAGAAGGCAGTTTATCGCACGCTTCCTGGCTCGCCAGCCACATAGCGTGCACCGCATTTTCATAGTAAGTCATATCGACCAGTGCGCTGCCGCCGTGGGGTAACAGGATGCTGCCGTAGTGGTGCATCATATGCGCCAGACGGGGAATAAAGACTTTATCGTGCGGCCCAAACAGGCTTTGTGGGCGCAGAATGGTAAAGCGCGTTTGTGGATTTGTCTGCGAAAGCATATTGATGACCTCTTCACTGGCGGCTTTGCTGCGGGCAAATTCGTTGGCGAAGCGGTGCGGACGAAAATCTTCTTTGATGTCGCGGTGGTGGTGGTAGTCGAAGTACAGTGACGGTGAAGAGATATGAATAAAATTACGTACGCCCCAGGCGACAGCCCATTCGCCCAGGCGGCGAGTGGCGCGAACGTTTGCCAGATCGAAAGCCTGCTGCGTTCCCCACGGCGAGGTAAAGCTGGAACAGTGCCACAGCGTATCAATGCCTGCGAGCATTACTTTTGCCTGCGATGAGACCAGTTCAGTCAGATCCGCCTGGACAAACTCTGCGCCTATTTTCTCCAGCAATTTACCCATCGCTTCATTGCGACCGGTCGCTCTTACGCTGATGCCTTTTCGGCATAAAAATTCAACCGCGTTTCGACCTAAGCCGCTGGTGGCGCCGGTAACCAGTACCTTCATATCATTCCACTGTTGTTGATAAAAACGACGTGCGCATTCTTCCGTGATTTCATCCTTGATGCAATGGGAAACATGAAAGAATAACGCAGGTTTTTTTCGATTAATCTGTGCTTTGTTCTGCCAGTCTGGCGATTCGTTTTGCCATCCCGCGAAAAATAAACAGATGTGCGGGGATCATGAACAGCCAGTAAAACAGCCCTGGCATCCCGTGCGGGTGCCAGAAAGCGCGGACATCAATAGTGCGATAGTCGCCTTTATCTTCGAGAGTAAAACAAAGTCGCCCAAGTCCTGGCGCTTTCATACCAAACAATAAGGTAAGCTGTTTTTCAGGCTCGACGACAATCACTTTCCAGCTATCCACCGCATCGCCGGTTTGCAAATATTCTCGCTCGGGGCGACCTTTCGCCAGTTTGTGACCTATTGCGCGGTCCATCAACGCCCGGGTCTGCCACAAAATATTGCCAAAGAAGTAACGTTCTTTACCGCCGATTTGATTCACTACCCGCCATAAAGCCTGAAGGCTGGCGGAGGTTTTAACGGTATAACCCGCCTGTTTGGCGAAATAACCGTATTCTGGTCGCCAGCGGGCAAAGGCCTGAGTGTCATATCCCCAGTCGCTGGAGTTGGCGAGCTTTTCTTCCTCTCTCAACGTGCGACGCACAGCGTCATCAAAAGCGATCAGCGGTTGTGGAATGAGCGCGCGTAAGGTGGTGTCATCCGCCAGCAGATCGTGTTTCAGTCCCTGAATCAACGCACTTGCGGTGGTGGACGGTACGGAGGTAATCACATTGAGAAACCACACCGAAATCCAGCGGGTGGGGAAAGGGATGGGGATTAACCCGCGGTGTTTGCCGCTCACGCTCATAAAATGTTCAAACTGCTGTTGATAGCTGAGCACCTGTGGTCCGGCGGCTTCGAATACCCGATGTTCGCAGGCCGGATGGTCTAACAGCGCCACCAGATAGTGCAGCAGGTTTTCCAGCGCGATGGGTGTGGTACGTGAACGAACCCAGCGCGGTGGTGTTAGCACTGGCAGGTTGTAAACCATATCGCGCATGACTTCGAACGCCGCTGACCCGGCTCCGACGATAATTCCGGCACGCAATTCAGTAACAGGCACATCGGCTTCACGCAAAATATCCGCCGTGGCCTGACGGGCGCGCAGATGATCCGATTGCTCATGGGGCGGAGCCTGCAATGAACTAAGAAAGATGACTTGCTTAACCGGCACTTCACGCAGCGCATCACGGACGTTGAGAGCAACCTGGCGTTCCTGAGCGATAAAATCACCGCCTTCGCCCATGCTGTGCACCAGAAAATAGACGGTATCAACATCTTTTAACAAGGCCGTAAGGTTGTCCGGCCAGCTAAGATCGACTTTATGGCAACTGACATTAGCCAGTTGTAGCTTTGTAAGCCTGTCGACATGACGTGCCGCCGCCAGGATCTGATGCCCTTGCTGGTTGAGTGTGCGCACCAGATGCTGACCAATGTAGCCACTGGCACCGAGAACTAAAATGCGTTGCGGCACGTCTCGCTCCTTAACGCGTCAGGAAAGCGCGCCAGTGGGCGGCGACTTCAGCCAGTTGTTCACGCGAGACGTCGAGATGTGTTACCAGGCGAACAATCGGTGAGGCGTTAATCAGCACGTTTCTCGCTTTCATGTATTCACCCAACGCAGCAGCATTTTCTTCCCCGACGCGAACAAACAGCATATTGGTGTCCTGGCGCATCACATCAGCGCCCGCTTCACGCAGTTGCTCTGCCATCCAGGCGGCATTGTCGTGGTCTTCCTGTAAACGCGCGACGTTATTTTTCAGCGCATACATCCCGGCGGCCGCCAGGATCCCGGACTGACGCATCCCGCCACCGGTCATTTTCCGCCAGCGGATGGCTCGTTTAATGTAATCACGATTGCCTACCAGTAGCGAACCTACCGGCGTACCAAGACCTTTCGACAGACATATGGTGAACGAATCACAATATTGCGTGATCGCTTTCAGTTCGCAGCCATAAGCCACCACGGCGTTAAAGATGCGAGCGCCGTCAACGTGCAGCGCCAGATTGCGCTCGCGGGTAAATTCCCATGCCTGTTTCAGGTATTCACGCGGTAGTACTTTGCCGTTGTGGGTGTTTTCCAGACTAAGCAACTTTGTGCGGGCGAAGTGGATATCGTCAGGTTTGATTTTCATCGCCACTTTATCCAATGGCAGCGTGCCGTCGGTAGCCGCATCAATGGGTTGCGGCTGAATGCTGCCCAGCACCGCAGCACCACCAGCTTCAAACAAATAGTTATGTGCTGCCTGACCGACAATATACTCTTCGCCGCGTTCGCAGTGACTGAGCAGAGCGACCAGGTTGGCCTGGGTGCCGGTAGGCAGAAAAATGGCGGCTTCTTTACCGGAAAGCTCTGCCGCGTAGTCCTGCAGAGCATTAACGGTAGGGTCGTCTCCATAAACGTCGTCCCCAACCGGGGCGGCCATCATCGCTTCTAGCATGGCGCGGCTCGGTCGGGTAACGGTATCACTGCGTAAATCAATCATGGCATGTCCTTATTATGACGGGAAATGCCACCCTTTTTACCTTAGCCAGTTTGTTTTCGCCAGTTCGATCACTTCATCACCGCGTCCGCTAATGATCGCCCGCAACATATACAGGCTAAAACCTTTGGCCTGTTCGAGTTTAATCTGCGGTGGGATAGCTAACTCTTCTTTCGCGACGACCACATCCACCAGTACAGGACCGTCGATGGAGAAGGCGCGTTGCAGGGCTTCGTCGATTTCAGCGGCTTTCTCTACGCGGATGCCCGTAATACCGCACGCTTCGGCAATGCGGGCAAAGTTGGTGTCGTGCAGTTCAGTGCCATCTGTCAGGTAACCACCAGCTTTCATCTCCATCGCCACAAAGCCCAGCACGCTGTTGTTAAAGACGATGATTTTCACCGGTAGTTTCATCTGTACCACCGAGAGGAAATCGCCCATTAACATACTAAAACCGCCATCACCGCACATGGCGACTACCTGACGTTCTGGCTCGGTTGCCTGCGCGCCCAGCGCCTGTGGCATGGCGTTAGCCATCGAACCGTGGTTAAACGAACCTAACAAGCGACGCTTACCGTTCATTTTCAGATAACGCGCAGCCCATACCGTTGGTGTGCCGACGTCACAGGTAAAGATGGCATCATCGGCAGCAAAATGGCTAATTTGCTGAGCCAGATATTGCGGGTGAATCGCTTTCTCGCTCGGTTTGGCTAAATCGTCCAGCCCTTTACGGGCATCGCGGTAATCTTCCAGCGCTTTATCCAGGAACTTGCGATCGGTTTTTTCTTCCAGCAATGGCAGAAGTGCTCGCAGGGTTGATTTGATATCGCCCACCAGCGCCATATCCACCTTGCTGTGTGCGCCAATGCTGGCAGGATTGACATCGATCTGAATAATTTTGGCATCGGTCGGGTAGAACGCGCGGTAGGGGAATTGGGTGCCGAGCAGCACTAAAGTGTCGGCATTCATCATGGTATGAAAACCCGATGAGAAACCGATTAAGCCGGTCATTCCGACATCATACGGATTATCGTATTCGACATGTTCTTTACCACGCAGAGCATGGATGATTGGCGCTTTAATTTTCCCGGCAAACTCTACTAACTCTTTATGCGCGCCCGCGCAGCCGCTGCCGCACATCAGTGCAATATTTCTGGAGTAACGCAGTAGTTGCGCCAGCTTGCGTAACTCTTCTTCTTCCGGCGTCACTATTGGCAGTGGCGCGTGATACCAGTGGGTGGTTGCCCCTTCTGGCGCAGGTTTTAACGCCACATCGCCCGGTAAAACGACCACCGAAACGCCACGGTTAAGCACCGCTTTGCGCATGGCGATCGCCAGTACTTGCGGGATCTGCTCCGGGCTGGAAACCAGCTCGCAATAGTGACTACATTCGCGGAATAACTCTTGCGGGTGGGTCTCCTGAAAATAACCGCTACCAATTTCGCTGGAAGGAATATGGGCGGCAATCGCCAGTACCGGAACGTGATTACGATGACAGTCGAACAGGCCGTTGATTAAGTGCAGGTTGCCTGGCCCACACGATCCGGCGCAGACCGCCAGTTCTCCTGAAAGCTGGGCTTCAGCGCCAGCGGCAAAGGCCGCGACTTCTTCATGGCGGGTGGACATCCACTCGATAGTGCCCATACGATTAAGGCTGTCGCTGAGGCCGTTAAGCGAGTCGCCCGTCACTCCCCAGATACGTTTCACCCCAGCCGATTCGAGCGTTTTAGCGATATAAGCTGCAACCGTTTGTTTCATGGTTTTCCGTCTCCTGAATGTGATAATGGTTACAAGTTTAGTTCATCTGACGGAGAGGGAAGGGATGGGAGAAAAAGGGGGCACTAACAGTTAAATTGCCCGATGACAGGAATATCATCGGGCATAATGCGATTACGCGAGAACCATATCTCCCTGCGGATGGCAGGAACAGGCCAGCACGTAACCCTCAGCGATTTCGGCGTCAGTCAGCGTCATGGTGCTGCTCACCGTGTATTCGCCAGAAATTACTTTTGTTTTACAGCAGCCGCAAACACCCGCACGACAGGCGGCGACGACCGGAACTTTATTGCTTTCCAGCGCCTCCAGCAGCGTGGTGCCAACCGGGGCATAAAATTCTTGTGCCGGTTGTAATTTGGTGAATTTCAGACCACTGGTCGCAGCGTCCGCCACCGGCGTGAAGAACTTCTCTTTAAAGAAGCGTGTTACGCCAAGTGCTTTCACTTCCTGTTCCACCCAATCCATATACGGAGCCGGGCCACAGGTCATCACGGTACGCGAAGCCAGGTCAGGAACGCTTTCCAGCAGTTCGCGAGTCAGGCGACCAGCGATAAAGCCCTCGCTGACGTTATTTTCTGCCACCAGCGTCACCGGATAGTTGCGCCATTCGTCGGCAAAAATGACATCCTGCGGTGTGCGCACGTTGTAGATCACCTGTACATCGGCCTGCGGACGATTTTTCGCCAGCCAGCGACGCATCGACATAATTGGTGTGACACCGCAGCCTGCTGCCAGTAACAGGAATTTCTCTTCTGTTTTATCGTCGCAGGTAAATTCCCCCATCGCATCCGAAAGCCAGAGATAGTCACCGCGTTTCACCTCGCGAGTCAGCCACTGGGAGCCGACACCGTCATCAATCCGCCGCACGGTCAGGGTGATGTATTCACTCACGCCTGGCGTGGAGGAAATGGTATACGCACGCAGCGTTTCTGCTGAGTTACGCACGCTGACCAGCGCATATTGCCCGGCGCGATACGGATAGTAATCGTGGCAAATCAGGGAAAGCGTCCACACATCCGGTGTTTCTTGCTTAATGTGATGAACCTGCATCCGCCACGGGCATTGATTCGTTGGCATCGTCATCGATAAACTCCTTACGCGCTCAACAGTTGCTTCATGTCTTCTTCAACAGTGGTGATAGAACGCAGGCCGAATTTCTCATTCAGCACCGCCAGCAGGTCTGGGGTCAGGAAGCCTGGTGCAGTCGGGCCGGTGACGATATTTTTCACGCCCAGAGAAAGCAGCGTCAGCAGAATAACAATTGCCTTCTGTTCAAACCAGGAGAGTACCAGCGAGAGTGGCAGATCGTTGACACCGCAACCCAGTTTTTCTGCCAGGGTGACAGCCAGAATAATCGCTGAGTATGCATCGTTACACTGGCCGGCATCCACCAGACGCGGCAGACCTTCGATATTGCCAAACTCAAGTTTGTTAAAGCGATATTTACCGCAGGCGAGCGTCAGGATCAGGCAGTCATCCGGCACGCTGGTAGCGAAATCGGTGAAATAGTGACGTTCACCACGGGCACCGTCACAGCCGCCAAGCAGGAAGATATGACGCAGTTTTTCACGGCTCACCAGATCAATCAGCGTATCGGCTGCGCCAAGCAGCGTCTGACGACCAAAACCTACGGTGATCAGATGCGGAATTTCGCTGTACGGGAAGCCCGCCATTTGTTGCGCCTGGGCGATGACCGCAGAGAAATCCTCACCATCCAGATGACGTACGCCCGGCCAGCCAACAATGCTGCGGGTCCAGATACGATCGTCATAAGCGCCGACGGTTGGGTCGATGATGCAGTTAGAGGTCATCACGATAGGGCCAGGGAAGCGAGCGAACTCAACTTGTTGATTCTGCCAGCCACTGCCGTAGTTACCGACCAGATGCTTGAATTTACGCAGCTCCGGGTAGCCGTGAGCAGGCAACATTTCGCCGTGGGTGTAGACGTTAACGCCCGTGCCTTCGGTCTGTTCCAGCAGGTTATAGAGATCTTTGAGATCGTGACCGGAAATCAGAATGCATTTACCCGCTGTAGCTTTGACGTTGACCTGAGTCGGTGTCGGATGACCGTATTTACCGGTTTCGCCTGCATCCAGAATGCTCATCACTTTGAAATTCATCTGGCCGATTTCCATGGAACACTCGAGAAGTGCGTTCATATCGGAAGGCCAGGTTCCCAGCCATGCCATGATTTTATGGTACTGGGCGTAAATATCGTTGTCGTACTGACCGAGAACGTGAGCGTGTTCCATATAGGCCGCCGCACCTTTCAGACCATACAGGCAGAGCAGACGCAGGCCGAGAATATTTTCGCCAATCGTTGCTTTATCTTTATTTGGCGTAAATTCCGCCGCCTGACGTTGCAGTTCACCGAGATCATCGCTCACCAGTTGCAAGTCAGCCATCGGGTTATCGACGCGGGCGTTTGCATCTACTGCCAGGCATTGTGCTTTCAGCGCCTCACGCAGGGCAATCGCTTCACGGGCGTAGCCGACAATACGAGGAGAATCGAAGTTAACGTTAGTCAGCGTTGAGAAAAATGCACGCGGCGCGAAGCTGTCCACGTCGTGGTTGATGATGCCGTATTCACGTGCTTTTACCGCCCAGGCAGAAAGCCCTTGCAGCGCCGCAATCAGTAAGTCCTGAAGGTCAGAGGTTTCCGCCGTTTTACCACACATCCCCTGCGCGTATGAGCAGCCGTTTCCTGCCGGAGTACGGATAGTTTGTTCACATTGCACACAAAACATGATCACACCTTTAAAGTTATATTTAATATACATGTTTAAGGTTAAGACGCTTAACGCGGGGATAAAAGGGATTTTTGTTGCAACTTTAAGGGAGATTGATTTAGCGCAATTTTGGCGGCAGGGTTCTACCGCCAGAGAGGTATTACGCGGAGAAAAGGGCGATCAGAATGGGCACCAGCAGGCTAAGAATAAAACCGTGAACAATCGCCGCCGGGACCATCTCCAGACCACCTGTACGCTGAAGAACGGGCAGGGTGAAATCCATCGATGTGGCACCGCACAAACCCAGCGCCGTTGAGCGACTGCGACGGATAAGGCCGGGGATTAGCATGATGGCGATCAGCTCTCGTGCCAGATCATTAAAAAACGCTGCGCTACCGATTACCGGGCCAAAAGATTCGGTCAACAATATACCGGAAAGAGAATACCAGCCGAAACCGGAGGCCATTGCCAGCGCGGTGTTGATAGGGAGATCAAGAATAAAGGCGTTAATTAAACCGCCAATTAATGAACTGGCAACCACTACCACAGCGACAATCATTCCCCGGCGATTAAGGACAATCTGCTTTAAGGTCATGCCATTATTGCGTAGCTGAATACCGACGAGGAAAAGTAACAGAATTAACGTGTATTCGCTGGCTTCAGTGGCGTGTTGTAAGAAACCTAATCCGCTAAGGCCAATGGCAAAACCAATCACTACTACGCCGCACAGTTTTAGCGACTCCAGTGCCATCGCAATACGTGACGGTAATTTCTCTTGCTGGTGGTGATTACGCCATGGCAAACCACGCTCCAGCCACAGCAAGGCGACAATATTGCATAGCAAAATAACGGTAATACTGACGGCGGAATAATGCAGGATCGCCAGCAAATTACTGGCGAGATTATCAAGGAACGCCAGGCTAATACCCATAAAAAAGAGAATGAGATAGACCATCCAGCTTAATAACTGATTAATGCGTTTTAACGCAGCTTTTTGGCGAAGCGGAATGAGGTAACCCACAATGAGTGGCACCAGAATGATTAACAGCCCAGAAAACATGAAAACTCAGCCCTTGCAAAGAAGAAATCGAAATGCGCGATGACACACTACTGAAAGCGGAAGGATGAGTAAAGTTGCAATTAAAAGGAAACGTTATGCAAATGAGAAGGCCTGACATTGCGTCAGGCCTTCTGCGTTAATTAATCGCGTTTTTCCAGCAGTGTCCGGTAAATCAGACCACCAATAATACCGCCGACAATGGGCACTACCCAGAAGAACCACAGTTGTTCTAACGCCCAGCCACCCTGGAAGATAGCAACCGCAGTGCTGCGCGCCGGGTTAACGGAGGTGTTAGTGACCGGAATACTGATTAAGTGAATCAGCGTTAATGCCAGACCAATGGCAATCGGCGCAAAACCCGCCGGCGCGAATTTGTCGGTCGCACCGTGGATCACCAACAAGAAACCAGCGCTCAATACCAGTTCAACAACCAATGCAGAAAGCATGGAATAGCCGCCAGGTGAATGCTCACCATAACCGTTAGACGCAAAACCGCTGGCCGCCGCGTCAAATCCGGCTTTACCGCTGGCGATTAAATACAGCAGTGCCGCCGCAACAATACCGCCAACAACCTGGGCAATGACGTAGCCAACGACTTCTTTTGCCGGGAAACGACCGCCAGCCCATAAACCAATAGTGACTGCCGGGTTAAAATGACCACCAGAAATATGACCAACAGCGAAGGCCATGGTCAGTACTGTCAGACCAAACGCCAGCGCGACACCAGCAAAGCCAATACCTAATTCCGGAAATGTTGCCGCCAGCACAGCGCTACCGCAGCCACCAAATACAAGCCAGAAAGTACCAAAACATTCTGCTGCTAATTTTCTGAACATATCCACCTCAATTAAAAATTGACCCTGTGAAAAATATGGTCGTTTTATAGGGTCGTCGTAAAAAAGTGACGACAGAAATAATGCGTGGGTATTTTAAAAACGAAGCTGAGTCATTCGCCAGATAAATAAATCCAGTAATTTTGATTTAGAACAAATGAGGGTTCCCCCATATAGTCATTTGCCTGATTGACAGTGTAGTGCAAACCACGAAATTAAACCTTTGGGGGTAATAAAAATAATACACAAGATTAATCATTTGATTTTATTGTTTTTTGGGGGAAATCAGTGAGAGGGCGTCTGACACAATTATTCGCTCATTTTTCAGACATTTGCCATGCTTAAGTGTGATGTCATCACGTATTCCTGGGGGCTTTCCCGTTATACTGCCGGAGTAAAGGATAAGTAACATATTTCTGGAGGGGATATGATTCTTGAGCGCGTTGAAATTGTGGGCTTTCGTGGTATCAACCGACTATCGTTGATGCTGGAACAAAACAACGTCCTGATTGGGGAGAACGCGTGGGGTAAATCCAGTTTGCTGGATGCGCTAACCCTACTGCTATCGCCAGAATCAGATCTCTACCATTTTGAACGCGACGATTTCTGGTTTCCGCCGGGCGATATCAATGGCCGGGAACACCATCTGCATATCATTCTGACCTTTCGTGAATCGCTGCCAGGGCGGCATCGTGTTCGCCGTTATCGCCCACTTGAAACATGCTGGACGCCGTGCGTCGATGGTTATCACCGCATTTTTTATCGTCTGGAAGGGGAGTGTGCGGAAGATGGCAGCGTGATGACGCTGCGCAGTTTTCTTGATAAAGACGGGCATCCGATTGAGGTTGATGATATTAACGATCAGGCGCGTCATCTGGTGCGGTTGATGCCTGTTCTGCGCTTGCGTGATGCCCGCTTTATGCGCCGTATTCGCAACGGAACTGTACCAAATGTGCCCAATGTGGAAGTTACCGCGCGCCAGTTGGATTTTCTTGCCCGTGAATTATCCTCACATCCACAAAATCTTACTGACGGGCAGATTCGTCAGGGGCTTTCGGCAATGGTGCAACTGCTTGAGCATTATTTTTCGGAGCAGGGAGCCGGGCAGGCGAGATACCGCTTAATGCGGCGGCGGGCCAGCAATGAGCAACGGAGCTGGCGTTATCTGGATATCATCAACCGGATGATTGACCGGCCTGGAGGTCGTTCGTATCGGGTTATTTTGCTTGGGCTATTTGCGACTTTGCTACAGGCAAAAGGCACATTGCGGCTGGATAAAGACGCGCGTCCGTTATTGTTGATAGAAGATCCGGAAACGCGCCTGCATCCGATTATGCTTTCAGTCGCCTGGCATCTGTTGAACCTTCTGCCATTGCAGCGTATTGCTACCACCAACTCTGGCGAGCTGCTTTCGTTAACGCCGGTAGAGCATGTTTGCCGTCTGGTGCGTGAATCTTCTCGCGTTGCCGCATGGCGTCTGGGGCCGAGTGGCTTGAGTACCGAAGATAGCCGACGCATATCCTTTCACATTCGTTTTAACCGTCCGTCATCGCTGTTTGCCCGTTGTTGGTTGCTGGTGGAAGGGGAAACAGAAACCTGGGTTATTAACGAACTGGCGCGCCAGTGTGGGCATCATTTTGATGCTGAAGGGATCAAGGTCATTGAATTTGCCCAGTCAGGATTAAAACCGCTGGTTAAATTTGCCCGCCGGATGGGGATTGAGTGGCATGTGCTGGTCGATGGCGATGAAGCCGGGAAGAAGTATGCCGCTACGGTGCGCAGCCTGTTGAATAACGATCGGGAAGCTGAACGAGAGCATTTAACGGCATTACCGGCGCTGGATATGGAGCATTTTATGTATCGCCAGGGATTTTCCGATGTATTCCATCGCGTGGCGCAAATCCCGGAAAATGTACCGATGAATCTGCGCAAAATTATCTCGAAGGCGATCCATCGCTCTTCCAAACCCGATCTCGCCATTGAGGTTGCAATGGAGGCCGGACGCCGTGGTGTGGAGTCCGTACCGGCATTGCTGAAAAAAATGTTCTCGCGCGTGCTGTGGCTGGCGCGCGGTCGGGCAGATTAACCGCGAAACATCGTTGCCATCTGTGGCTGAATAGCGTCGAGCATCTCATAGCGGCGACGGTATTCAGCTCGTTTTTTACTGGCTATTTCAGCAACTTCTTTTCGTACTATCTGACCAGGAAGTCGGTAATGCCGTTCGGCATCGCATTCGCCGCCAACCGACTCCCAGAACGCGTTATAGTCCGCATGGATTTTTCCTTCTTTATCGCGATAGCGCAGGCTGCGATAAATATGCGTTTCATTGCTGACGGCAATAATCTGCTCAACCTGTAAGCGTTGGGCAAAGAGACAGACCGCTTCCATCACCAGACGTTTTGGAAACAGACCGTGGCAGGCTTTCGTCGCATTCTGGATTTCCTGGTGCGGAATTTCCCATTTCGCGCCTTGCAGTCCACCAATAAACAGCGTTCTTTTTCCCTGGTACTCACACAGAGTGAAGGTGATCTCTGCCAGAGGGATGCCCTCGCTGTTACGGAACAGGATCGTGCTGTCACCTTCTTTATCCATTGAGATCATCATGGTCAGTTCAAGCGTGAACTGCTCGCCGTTTTTTCCTTCCAGCTTCGCCAGTTGCAGCCCGGGGGTATTCAAATATAAGCTGAATTCTTCCGCCGACATGCAGGCACGCAGCAATGCATAATGGTAACGTAACGCCTCCAGTAATTGTTTGCGGTTAAGATTGGCGGCAAGGTAAGGGCGATGCAGACGAACAGGCAGTCGCGGCTGGCGTGTTAACAGCGTATTGAGGTTCGGCCAGTGGGATAGTTCGTTCATCCACTCAATGCTTAAACGCGGCATAATCAAAGAGCGCAGCAAAAATTTCTGGCGAAAGCTACGGCGATGCCAGAATTTACCTGGTCGCCACTGGCCACCAGCCAGACTAAGGAAAAGAGACATGCTGCTAAGAGATTCAGATGGCGTAAAAGCCCGTTCAGTAAGTTGTGACATATTCACAAAATCAATGATTATACATAGCGTCGATTTCACCATCGGAAATCTTAACCAAACATCAATAATGTGATTACTAACGGAAATTTTAGGGTTTTGTTGATATTTTGTTGATGTTAACAACGCCCGGATGCGCGTATGGAGTACTCAATATATTTATGAAAAAGCGAAGAAACATTAAGAAGCGTTACGTTATTGCGCTGGTGATAGTCATTGCCGGGTTGGTTGCATTGTGGAAAATTCTCAATGCGCCGGTGCCAACTTATCAGACATTGATAGTGCGCCCCGGTGATTTGCAGCAAAGCGTGCTGGCGACCGGAAAGCTCGACGCGTTGCGTAAAGTTGATGTTGGCGCGCAGGTCAGCGGTCAGTTGAAAACGCTGTCGGTGGCGATTGGCGATAAAGTGAAAAAAGATCAGCTTTTAGGCGTTATTGATCCAGAACAGGCTGAAAACCAGATCAAGGAAGTGGAAGCGACGCTGATGGAGCTGCGCGCACAACGTCAGCAGGCGGAAGCAGAACTGAAACTGGCTCGGGTGACATACTCTCGCCAGCAACGACTGGCGCAAACGCAGGCCGTTTCACAGCAGGATCTCGACACTGCTGCGACTGAAATGGCTGTTAAACAGGCGCAGATTGGCACCATTGATGCGCAAATCAAACGCAATCAGGCCTCTCTCGACACAGCTAAAACTAATCTCGATTACACCCGCATCGTTGCTCCGATGGCCGGGGAAGTCACGCAAATCACTACCCTGCAAGGGCAGACGGTGATTGCCGCACAACAAGCGCCGAACATTTTGACGCTGGCAGATATGAGTACCATGCTGGTAAAAGCGCAGGTTTCTGAAGCGGATGTTATCCACCTGAAGCCGGGGCAAAAAGCCTGGTTTACGGTGCTTGGCGATCCGCTGACGCGCTATGAAGGGCAGATTAAAGATGTGTTGCCAACACCGGAAAAGGTCAACGACGCTATTTTCTATTACGCCCGTTTTGAAGTACCAAACCCCGATGGTCTGTTGCGGCTGGATATGACTGCACAGGTGCACATTCAGCTCACTGATGTGAAAAACGTGCTGACAATCCCACTGTCGGCGTTAGGCGATCCGGTTGGCGATAACCGCTATAAGATCAAACTGCTACGTAATGGAGAAACGCGCGAGCGTGAAGTAACGATTGGCGCACGTAACGATACCGATGTTGAGATTGTCAAAGGGCTGGAAGTGGGCGAAGAAGTGGTGATTGGTGAGGCCAAACCAGGAGCTGCGCAATGACGCCTTTGCTCGAATTGAAGGATATTCGCCGTAGCTATCCCGCGGGAGATGAGCAGGTTGAGGTGCTGAAGGGGATCACTCTGGATATTTATGCCGGAGAGATGGTGGCGATTGTCGGCGCTTCGGGTTCCGGTAAATCGACCCTGATGAATGTCCTCGGCTGCCTGGATAAAGCCACAAGCGGCACCTATCGCGTCGCCGGTCAGGATGTTGCCACGCTGGACGCCGATGCGCTGGCGCAGCTCCGTCGCGAGCATTTTGGCTTTATTTTCCAGCGTTACCACCTGCTTTCGCATTTAACCGCCGAGCAGAACGTTGAAGTTCCCGCCGTCTATGCTGGCCTTGAGCGTAAACAGCGACTGCTGCGCGCCCGGCAATTACTGCAACGACTGGGGCTGGAAGAGCGCGCAGAGTATTACCCTGCTCAGCTTTCCGGTGGTCAACAACAGCGAGTCAGTATCGCCCGCGCGTTGATGAACGGTGGGCAGGTGATCCTCGCTGATGAACCGACAGGCGCGCTGGACAGCCATTCCGGTGAAGAGGTGATGACTGTCCTGCATCAGTTGCGCGATCGCGGGCACACGGTGATTATCGTCACTCATGATCCGCAGGTTGCCGCCCAGGCAGAGCGGGTGATCGAAATTCACGACGGCGAAATCGTGCGTAATCCACCTGCTATTGAAAAAAATACTGCTGCAGCCAACAGCGAACCGGGTGTCAAAACGGCGTCTGGCTGGTGGCAGTTCGTCAGCGGTTTTAACGAGGCGCTGACGATGGCGTGGCGCGCGCTGGCAGCCAATAAAATGCGTACTTTACTGACCATGCTGGGGATTATTATCGGTATTGCGTCGGTGGTATCTATTGTCGTGGTGGGCGACGCGGCTAAACAAATGGTACTGGCGGATATTCGTTCTATTGGTACTAATACTATTGATGTCTATCCCGGGAAAGATTTTGGCGATGACGATCCGCAATATCAGCAGGCGCTGAAGTACGACGATTTAATCGCCATTCAAAAACAACCGTGGGTCGCTTCTGCCACACCCGCCGTCTCGCAAAACCTGCGCCTGCGTTATAACAATGTTGATGTTGCTGCCAGCGCCAACGGCGTAAGCGGGGACTATTTTAATGTTTATGGTATGAGTTTCAGCGAAGGGAACACCTTTAATCAGGAGCAACTGAATGGTCGCGCGCAGGTAGTTGTTCTCGACAGTAATACCCGCCGTCAGCTTTTTCCGCATAAAGCGGATGTGGTTGGCGAGGTGATTCTTGTCGGTAATATGCCAGCGAGGGTCATCGGCGTGGCGGAAGAGAAACAGTCGATGTTTGGCAGTAGTAAAGTGCTGCGCGTGTGGTTGCCTTACAGCACCATGTCCGGGCGGGTTATGGGGCAGTCGTGGCTTAACTCCATTACCGTAAGAGTGAAAGAAGGCTTTGACAGCGCTGAAGCTGAACAGCAACTCACCCGTTTGTTGTCGCTGCGCCACGGCAAAAAGGATTTCTTCACCTGGAACATGGACGGTGTCTTGAAAACGGTCGAAAAGACCACACGTACTTTACAACTGTTTCTGACACTGGTGGCGGTGATTTCGCTGGTGGTGGGCGGCATTGGCGTCATGAATATTATGCTGGTATCGGTGACAGAGCGGACGCGGGAAATTGGTATCCGCATGGCCGTGGGCGCGCGCGCCAGCGATGTGTTGCAACAATTTCTGATTGAAGCCGTGCTGGTTTGTCTGGTGGGTGGTGCGCTGGGGATAACGCTGTCACTGTTAATCGCTTTCACATTGCAGCTTTTTTTACCCGGTTGGGAAATTGGTTTTTCTCCGCTGGCACTGCTACTGGCGTTTCTTTGTTCAACCGTTACCGGGATTTTATTTGGCTGGCTGCCTGCGCGAAATGCGGCAAAACTGGATCCAGTGGATGCTCTGGCACGGGAGTAATATTTGAGATAAAAATGCCAGCCGATCGGGCTGGCATTTTGCCTGTAGGATGTACACAATGAGACAGAAGAGCTATGCGACTGCAGCTTCTACTTCGACGGGCACAATGACACTGGCATGATTGCCTTTTGGCCCCTGGTGGACATCAAACTGAACGGATTGCCCAGCTTTTAGCGTTCTGTAACCATCCATCTGGATGGTGGAATAATGAGCGAAAATATCTTCGCCGCCGCCTTCAGGGCAGATGAAACCAAACCCTTTGGCATTGTTGAACCACTTAACAGTACCCTTTTCCATGCTTCGACATCCTTCGCAAATCTTATACAAGTAAGATGGAATAAACCGGGGTCAGAGAGGGAGCTGTTCAAAACCTCGCCAACTCTAGAAATACAATTTAGAGAAATAGGGCGAGTCGTCAAGCGTTTGACAGTGGCCTGGGGGTAGGTATGCATCAAAAATTTGAAGCAGTTAACGCTATTGACAGTAATGTGACTGATGTCGCTGATGCCAACGATAGATGATAATTATCTATTATGTGGAGTAGATTGGTCAGGCAAATAAGCTCTTGTCAGCGGCAGAGCGTTCTGCCGATAACCGTAACCGAAGATGATAACTGACAATGGGTAAAACGAACGACTGGCTGGACTTTGATCAACTGGCGGAAGAAAAAGTGCGTGACGCGCTAAAACCGCCATCTATGTATAAAGTGATATTAGTCAATGATGATTACACTCCGATGGAGTTTGTTATTGACGTGTTACAAAAATTCTTTTCTTATGATGTAGAACGTGCAACGCAATTGATGCTCGCTGTTCACTACCAGGGGAAGGCCATTTGCGGAATCTTTACCGCCGAGGTTGCAGAAACCAAAGTGGCGATGGTGAACAAGTACGCAAGGGAGAACGAGCATCCATTGCTGTGTACGCTGGAAAAAGCCTGAATGCAGGCATAAAAATTGGGGGAGGTGCCTATGCTCAATCAAGAACTGGAACTCAGTTTAAACATGGCTTTCGCCAGAGCGCGCGAGCACCGTCATGAGTTTATGACCGTCGAGCACTTGTTACTGGCATTGCTCAGTAACCCGTCGGCTCGGGAGGCGCTGGAAGCATGTTCCGTGGATCTGGTGGCGCTCCGTCAGGAACTGGAAGCCTTTATTGAACAAACCACACCCGTTCTGCCTGCCAGTGAAGAGGAGCGTGACACGCAGCCGACGCTGAGTTTTCAGCGTGTACTGCAACGTGCGGTCTTCCATGTTCAGTCCTCCGGTCGCAGTGAGGTTACCGGTGCGAATGTTCTGGTTGCTATCTTTAGCGAACAGGAGTCACAGGCTGCCTATCTGTTGCGCAAACATGAAGTCAGCCGTCTTGATGTGGTGAACTTTATTTCTCATGGCACGCGTAAAGACGAGCCATCTCAGTCTTCTGAACCAGGAAACCAGCCCGGCAGTGAAGAACAAGCTGGTGGGGAGGATCGTATGGAGAATTTCACGACGAACCTGAACCAGCTTGCGCGCGTGGGAGGAATCGACCCGCTGATTGGTCGTGAGAAGGAGCTGGAGCGCGCCATTCAGGTTCTCTGTCGCCGCCGTAAAAACAACCCACTGCTGGTTGGCGAGTCTGGCGTTGGTAAAACTGCGATTGCGGAAGGTCTCGCCTGGCGTATTGTCCAGGGCGATGTACCGGAAGTGATGGCTGACTGTACGATTTACTCTCTGGATATCGGTTCCCTGTTAGCGGGAACTAAATATCGCGGCGACTTTGAAAAACGTTTCAAAGCGTTGCTCAAACAGTTGGAGCAGGATACCAACAGCATCCTGTTTATCGATGAGATCCACACCATCATCGGCGCAGGCGCAGCTTCTGGCGGTCAGGTGGATGCGGCTAACCTGATTAAACCACTGCTCTCCAGCGGTAAAATTCGCGTTATAGGTTCGACGACGTATCAGGAGTTCAGCAACATTTTCGAGAAAGATCGTGCTCTGGCGCGTCGCTTCCAGAAAATCGATATTACTGAACCGTCGATCGAAGAAACCGTTCAAATCATCAACGGTTTGAAACCGAAGTATGAAGCGCACCACGACGTGCGTTATACCGCGAAAGCGGTGCGTGCGGCGGTAGAACTGGCGGTGAAATATATTAACGATCGTCATCTGCCGGACAAAGCGATTGACGTTATCGACGAAGCGGGCGCTCGCGCACGTCTGATGCCGGTAAGCAAGCGCAAGAAAACGGTCAATGTGGCGGATATTGAGTCCGTGGTGGCGCGTATCGCACGTATCCCAGAGAAGAGTGTTTCTCAGAGTGACCGCGATACTCTGAAAAACCTCAGTGATCGCCTGAAAATGCTGGTCTTCGGTCAGGATAAAGCCATTGAGGCGCTTACCGAAGCCATCAAGATGGCGCGTGCGGGTTTAGGCCACGAACATAAACCGGTCGGTTCGTTCCTGTTTGCTGGTCCAACCGGGGTCGGCAAAACTGAGGTCACGGTGCAGCTTTCCAAAGCCCTCGGCATTGAGCTTCTGCGCTTTGATATGTCCGAGTATATGGAACGTCACACTGTCAGCCGCCTGATTGGTGCGCCTCCGGGATACGTCGGTTTTGATCAGGGGGGGCTGCTGACCGATGCGGTCATCAAGCATCCGCACTCGGTGCTGCTGCTGGACGAAATCGAGAAAGCGCATCCGGACGTGTTCAATATCCTGTTGCAGGTGATGGACAACGGCACGCTGACCGATAACAACGGACGCAAGGCCGATTTCCGTAACGTGGTGCTGGTGATGACTACCAACGCCGGGGTACGTGAAACCGAGCGTAAATCGATTGGGCTTATCCACCAGGATAACAGCACCGATGCGATGGAAGAGATCAAAAAGATCTTTACGCCAGAGTTTCGTAACCGTCTCGACAATATTATCTGGTTCGATCATCTCTCAACCGACGTGATCCATCAGGTGGTTGATAAATTCATTGTCGAGTTGCAGGTTCAACTGGATCAGAAAGGTGTTTCTCTGGAAGTGAGCCAGGAAGCACGTAACTGGCTGGCTGAGAAAGGTTACGACCGGGCAATGGGCGCACGTCCGATGGCTCGCGTCATCCAGGACAACCTGAAGAAACCGCTCGCTAACGAACTGCTGTTTGGCTCGCTGGTGGATGGCGGTCAGGTCACTGTTGCGCTGGATAAAGAGAAAAATGAGCTGACCTACGGGTTCCAGAGTGCACAAAAGCACAAAGCGGAAGCAGCGCATTAATCTGGGGTCGTGAAGCCTTTTAAGTAGGTTGATAAAGTCCGTAATCTCGTAAGAGGTTACGGATTTTTTTGTTTGTGAGGTGGGGCGGTAAAAACCCTATTTTTGAGGGCGAAGGTAATTTATTGATAATTAATGCTGCTGGAAGGCAAGGATAAAAAAGGGGCTGGACAAGGAATTTTGCTGGTTTCGCTTTATTAACAATGGGCTAAGCGTGTAGTATTTGAGTTCACTGCCGTACAGGCAGCTTAGAAATTGCACCATTCTGGTGTTGCAAACGGTTTATTGTTCACTGCCGTACAGGCAGCTTAGAAAAGAGACAATGCCGGACATACAGACACGGGAACGTTCACTGCCGTACAGGCAGCTTAGAAAGCTCGCACCACCAGCGCCACCACCCACACCGATGTTCACTGCCGTACAGGCAGCTTAGAAAGAGATGTTCCCCTGGCGGCACCCGGTTTTATAGTTCACTGCCGTACAGGCAGCTTAGAAATGGTGAAAAACTTTCCCCTCGGCCTGCCAGTAGTTCACTGCCGTACAGGCAGCTTAGAAATCAACCG
>NZ_KE137149.1:2066987-2092266 GCF_000408525.1 Escherichia sp. KTE96
GTTCACTGCCGTACAGGCAGCTTAGAAAACACGCAGGAAGAGATCCGCGAGGCTATCAACGTTCACTGCCGTACAGGCAGCTTAGAAACTGCGCAACATCCACGCCGCGCCCGGTGATGGGTTCACTGCCGTACAGGCAGCTTAGAAAACGAGGTGACCTGGAATAACGCCGCAGTAAAAGTTCACTGCCGTACAGGCAGCTTAGAAATTGACCGTGCGCGGGTTCAGAACGCCGTCGTCGTTCACTGCCGTACAGGCAGCTTAGAAAGCAGTCGCAGCGGCAGAGTAATTGCGCGTTTCGTTCACTGCCGTACAGGCAGCTTAGAAAAGCAGTTCAATCGCTGGCTCAGGCGTCTGAATGTTCACTGCCGTACAGACAGCTTAGAAAAGGAGCATTTGCGGCAAGGCCTGGTTGTTGCTGTTCACTGCCGTACAGGCAGCTTAGAAAACGACGCTGTCGCGCTGGCGTCGGCGTGGAACGTTCACTGCCGTACAGGCAGCTTAGAAAAAAGTTAAAATCATAACTCAGGTTTTGAGGGAGTTCACTGCCGTACAGGCAGCTTAGAAAAGCATCTGCATGGTGCCCGTGGTCTTAACAAGGTCCACTGCCGTACAGGCAGTTTCACAAATACGATGATGGCAGAAATTTAGCTGCGTTATGGCGCTCTCAACTCCGAACCATTAGCTGTGACACACAATAACAATTGTGATAATTGCGACGAGAATCAATTTCTCACACAGAAATCAATGCTGTACTAATCCTAACTCCTTCAAATAAAAATAATCACAGGATGTGTTTATGTCTTCAAATTACCTTACTCCTTCTGATCTCAAAACCATTCTCCACTCCAGGCGTGCCAATATTTATTATCTGGAAAAATGCCGGGTGCAGGTGAATGGTGGGCGAGTGGAGTATGTCACCAGTGAAGGCAAGGAGTCGTATTACTGGAATATCCCCATTGCGAATACCACGGCGTTGATGTTGGGGATGGGAACGTCCGTTACCCAGGCGGCGATGCGTGAATTTGCCCATGCTGGAGTGATGGTTGGTTTTTGTGGTACGGATGGCACGCCGCTGTATTCGGCAAATGAAGTTGATGTTGATGTCTCCTGGCTCAGTCCGCAAAGCGAATATCGTCCTACTGAATATCTTCAGCAGTGGGTTTCTTTTTGGTTTGTTGAAGACAAACGCCTTGCCGCCGCGAAACGTTTTCAGTTAATTCGTCTGACACATATTGATAAGTACTGGACCAGCGCGAAAATGCAGCGTGAACACGCCTTTCAGCCTGATGCTAATGCACTGCAGACTCTGCTAAATCGCACTCGTGAAGAAATAGACATGGCAGAAAGCCATACGCAGCTTATGCTCGTAGAGGCGAAATTGACCAAAGCACTCTACAAAATGGTGAGTCAATCCGTGGGCTACGGCGACTTTACTCGTGCAAAACGGGGTGGCGGAGTTGATATGGCCAACCGCTTCCTTGATCAGGGTAATTATCTGGCGTATGGCCTGGCGGCAGTGGCGGCGTGGGTAACCGGGATCCCACACGGTTTAGCAGTAATGCACGGTAAAACCCGTCGCGGCGGTCTCGTTTTTGACCTTGCCGATCTGATTAAAGATGCCCTTGTTATGCCACAAGCATTTATCGCTGCAATGGCGGGAGAAGATGCTCAGGAGTTTCGTCAACGCTGCATCAATATCTTTCAACAAGCGGATGCGCTGGATGTCATGATCACCTCTCTGCAGGAAACGGCTCAGGCCCTGGCTAAGGCTGACCAATGAACGTCCTGATTATCTCGCGCTGCACAAAAAATGCTCGAGTGGAGAGCTGCCGTATTATTGATCAGTTTGCCGAACGCACTGGTGACGCCGCATGGCAAACGGTGATTACTCTGGAAGGGGTTAATACACTTCGCCGTTTACTGCGCAAAACTGCCCGGCGAAATACCGCAGTGGCTTGTCACTGGCTGAAGAAGAATGGGCAAACGGAGTTGATGTGGATTGTCGGCAATATTCGTCGTTTTAATGCTCAGGGACGCGTTCCCACAAATCGAACAACGCAAACCAGCCTGGTGAAAAAAGAAGAAAATCGCTGGCAGTGCGCGGAAAGTATTGCGCTGCTGGCGGCTATCGCTGGGTTATTTCATGATTTTGGTAAAGCAGGACGCAGCTTTCAGCAAAGCCTGACCCAAAAGAATGCCCGCAGTTATCAGCCTTATCGGCATGAGTGGATTTCGCTGCGGCTTTTTCAGGCTTTTGTCGGTGAACAGCCAGACGAAGTGTGGCTGGAAAAACTTGGGAAATTAACGGCAGATGATGAAACCGCGATCCTTGAGTGCCTGCAAAAAGACACGCCTCATTTTTCAAATAGTCCATTCAGTTCGCTGCAACCACTCGCCAAAACGGTAGGCTGGTTGATCCTTTCCCATCATCGAATGCCGGAGAATCTTTCGCCACAACCAGAACAATCATGCAAAGGCTGTGATAGTTGGCTGGAGAAACAACTCAATGCTGACTGGAATGCCGTTAACCACCGCAAAAATGACTGGACGCAACAGGATTTTGAGCACGTCTGGCAGTTTCCATCAGGAACGCCGCTTCAAAGCGCGAGCTGGCGGGAAAAAGCGCGTCAGATAGCCCGCCGGGCGCGTAACGCCAACGGTTTAAAGGAATGGGGACAGATGGAGCAACTGTTTCCATTACATATGGCGCGTTTTTGCCTGATGCTTGCCGATCACTACTATTCATCTAATGACGCGCAGCAAAAATGGCAGGACCCGGAATATATCGTCTGGGCAAATAGCGATCGCCAAAGCGGCACGCTTAAACAACGGGTAGACGAACATCTTGTGGGCGTCGCGCATCATGCGTATCTGCTTGGGCGGCAACTGATGCACACACGGGCATCGCTTCCGGCAATTGCCCGACATAAAGGTTTTAGCCAGCGGGCCACAGACGCGAAATATCGCTGGCAAGATAAAGCCTGGGATGTGGCGCGAGCGTTACGTGAACGAAGTCGTGAAGAGGGATTTTTCGGCGTCAATATGGCCTCGATGGGGTGTGGTAAAACTTTTGCGAACGCCCGCATTATGTATGCACTTGCCGACGAGCGAGAAGGGTGCCGCTTTACCGTTGCGCTGGGATTGCGCACGCTGACTTTGCAAACCGGCGATGCTCTGCGCAGTCGGCTTGGACTGGGTGAGGATGAGCTGGCGGTACTGATTGGTTCGGCGGCAGTTAAGCAACTGTGGCAGCAGGAAAAAATAGACAATGATTGTGGAAGTGCTTCGCAAGAGCCGCTGGCAGAGGAGCAACAGTTTGTTAAATATGAAGGTAGTCTGCATACCGGGGCGCTGGAAAAATGGTTGAAGGATGACAGCAAACTTAAGGCGTTAGTAAGCGCACCGATTCTGGTAGCAACCATTGATCATCTTATTTCTGCGACCGAAGGTGTGCGAGGCGGAAAACAGCTTCCTTCGATGTTGCGTTTGTTAACCAGCGATTTAGTGCTCGATGAACCTGACGACTTTGATATTGCCGATCTTCATGCAGTATGTCGTCTGATGAATTGGGCCGGAATGTTGGGAACGCGGGTATTACTTTCTTCCGCGACGTTGCCGCCAGGGCTGATTCAGGCGCTGTTCGCGGCTTATCTTGCCGGGCGTAAAATGTGGCAGACGTCTTGTGGTACCCACGGCAGGCCCGTCAATATCTGCTGTGCCTGGTTTGATGAAAAAGATGCTGATGCAACGCAAATTTGCGACGGGCCTGGGTTTCGTGATGCACATGCAAAATTTGTTGCACGGCGAGCGGTGATGCTGGCTGAAAAAGAGCGACTGCATTTCGGGCGTGTTGCTTCAATTTCATCTGCATCAAGCGCGATACAAGACGTTACCGAAAGTGTGGCCCAGACGGTGCATACGCAAATGCTGAAGTTGCATCAGGCGCATCGCCAGCTACACGAAAGCGGTAAAACCGTTTCGCTGGGCCTGGTGCGCTTCGCGAATATCAATCCACTGGTCGCAGTGACCAAAGCCCTGATCGCCATTCCATCACCAGAAGATGTCTGCATTCATTATTGTGTTTACCACTCCCGACATCCACTGGCAGTACGTTCAGATATTGAGAAGCGCCTGGACCGCGCTTTTACCCGCCATAACGAACTCGATTTCTGGAACAACGAGGATATTGCTGAAGCCTTACATAACCGTCCGGAATCGCACCATCTGTTTGTGGTGTTGGGGACATCGGTTATAGAAGTGGGGCGTGACTGGGATGCGGACTGGGGAATTATCGAACCAAGCTCCATGCGTTCGATAATTCAATTTGCCGGACGTATTCAGCGCCACCGTAGAAATGTGCCGACTAGTGAGAATCTGGTTATTTTGCGTAGTAATATCAAATCATTGCAGAAAAAAGCCCCCGCATTTTGTAAGCCTGGTTTCGAAACAAAAGAACACTTGCTTAATAGCCACGATATTTGCGAACTGATTCCGATCGCGGACTACCGGACGATTAACGCCTTGCCGCGGATCCTGTCTGCCAATAATGACAACAAACTGGCGGAGCTTGAGCATAGTCGTTTATCCGCTGAATTGATGAGCAGTAAAAGCAAACATGTGGTGGCGGCGCAATGGTGGCGTGCACCGCTAAGCTGGAACGGCTGGATGCAGCGCCAGACGCCATTTCGTTATTCCCCTTTGCCGGAGGCAGTGTTTTTTCTGCATATGGATGATGAAGAAAGCGAAGCGCGTTTCTATTCCCGCACGGGCGACAACGAGCGTAAAGCGCAAGGGAATTTCAGGCGAGAAGAGGTGAGATGCGCCAGCGGAGTCGCTTGCTGGGGCGTGATGGATTACCAACACGTTTTGTTGAATTTAGCTGATAAGCAAAGTTGTGAAATACAGCGTGTTGGAGAAATGTTTGCTGAAGTGAGAGTACCGGCCAGTGAAGAAGATGCGGTCGATGACTGGCGTTATCACCCCTGGTTAGGTGTGTTTCGCAACCTGTGATGGGGTAGCTGCCTGTACGGCAGTTTACAAGTCCGTATCCGGAGATACCTCTATTTCTAAGCTGCCGATGGCAGTGCGTGAATGTTAGTTATTAAATCATTGTGTTGCAAATATTTTATGCATGGTAATATCACTTTTGGTTATTACATGGGTTTAACTAGATTAAAACGTAGATACCTCTAGGTGAACTATCCATGATTATCACCACGGGCGTTGCCCCTTTTGCTGTGTATGTCAGTTGTACTGAAGCCTGGTTGGGCTACGGAGATTTTTCAGTGAAGTCAGGGAGCAACTTCAATTTGATGGATTAACGAAAGGAGCCGAGATGGAAAAAACGGCGCTAATACAATTTATCACTGACTACATCGCTTCGCGAAGGCAACCCAAGATCGAAGCCTTTGAAAAAGAAGCAGCAAAGCGACTGGAGCAGGGCGACGACGCCAGCGTTATCGCTCTGGAGCGACAGGAACTCGAAGCACGCTACCTGCCACGTAATTGGTTAACGGATGCGGCGAAGCGTGTTCGTTCTATAAGGATAATCTCCCACGGGGCAAAATATAGTAATGGTGACTCCAAAGCATATGGGCGTTATTTGGAGAAATTCGTCAGCGAGGGATATTTAAATACAGCATCACTGGCAATTATTAAAGAGGATGCTGAAGGCAATGCAGCCGTTTTTGATGTTGCAAAACTACTGCTAACGGAAGTCAACGGTGATTCATTACTCGCCAGCTTAAAACGTGGTGATTATCAATCATTAAATGCCTTTGCGTTGGATGATGAACAATTAAAACAATGGGTTGAATGCTTTAGTGAAGCATATGCTTCGGAGTGGATAAAAGCACATAAACTTTCGAAGCAAATCTATTTCCCTGTCGATGATGGCTATCATCTGCTCTGCCCGCTGTTTTCCAGTTCGCTGGCACAGGTGATGTATGAAAAGCTAACTGCCGTGCGCTTTAGCGAGGAATCAAAAGCTATTCGCGATGCGCACAAAGCAGGTAAATGGCACTCACAGCCAGATATTCGTTTCCCGAATCTTGCAGAGATGCATTATGGAGGTGGAAATCAACAGAATATCTCCCTGCTAAACAGTGCCAGAGTTGGCCGTGTCTGGCTGTTGCCATCAATGCCGCCCACCTGGGCGACGCTGGATCGCGCGCCACAAAACATGCGCAGTATTTTTTCCCTACGCGGCGATTTCAATCGGGCGGCTTCAGGCATCATAGCCCGGATGACTTACCTGCTGAAGGTTGACATAAATAATGTTCATATTCGTACTGCGCGCGCGAAATATATTGATGAGTTGATAGATTTGCTGTTCATGCAGGCATCCTCTTTTCAGCAAGAAAAATGGCAGGGATGGTCAGTACAATCACCAGACTTACCTCGCCACCAACAACTTTGGCTGGACCCGTGGCGAAGCCTGTCAGATGAGGCTTTCAAACAGGAGCGTGAGAAAAACGACTGGCAAGAGACGATAGCCGATGATTTCGCACGCTGGCTGAACTATCGCCTGAAAAAAGCCCGTTTCGATGTCGGTGCTGTCGAGCAAAGGGAGTGGCGCAGTCAGTCCCTGTTTACTCAACGGATGCGTGAAATGGAAGCTGTTCTGCAGGAGGCGCTGAAATGAGTTATCTGCTCTTGTTACCCCATGTACGCATCGAAAACGCTAACGCCGTCTCCGGGTTGACCTGGGGATTCCCGTCGATGACCCATTTTCTCGGTTATGTTCATGCGCTTTCTCGCAAAGTCGTGGATGAATTTGGCGTAAGTTTTGACGGTTGTGCGGTAGTAAGCCATGAACAGCATATTCAGGCGTACAGCTCCGGGCGCGATTTTCAGTTCGCTCTCACCCGTAACCCATTAACCAGAGAAGGTAAAACCGCGTCGTTCAATGAAGAGGGCCGTATGCACCTGACGGTTTCTCTGCTGATTGAATGTAATGGCGAAATTACCAATGGTGAATATGGCAGAAAAGCCCTTTGCGACTATCTGAAAATGCTCTGCCAGAGCCACAAACTGGCGGGCGGAAGCATTGTTGACATGCGCGAACCGCAGCTTTTTCATGCGCCTGAAGATGAAAAGCAACTGCGTAAAATCATCTGGCGTTTAATGCCAGGTTACGCGCTTTACGACCGCAGCGAATGGCTGGCTGAACATCACCAACAACATCCCGACATATCGTTGCTTGATGCCTGGCTTGATTTTGCCACGATTAAATATCAGGCCGAATCTCCGGCAGAAGACAACAGCGCAAAATGGATATACCAGCCGAAGCCGATGACCGGTTTCCTGGTGCCGTTAATGTGTGGCTACCAACGCATTTCTCCTGTTTACGCACCTGGTGAAGTGGAAAATGCACGCGACATCGTGACGCCATTTGCTTTTGCCGAAGCGGTTTATGGCATTGGCGAATGGCGTGGATTACATCGCATTACTGATTTGCAACCGCTGATGTGGCGCTATCGTACGACGGACACTGGCTACTATTGCTCGGCAATACCACTCGTTGACGACCCTACTACTAATGAAGATGACGATTCAGAATAAGGACATAATTATGGCAAAGGCCCCTGTAGCAATAAAAACGGCGTCGGTACTGGCATTTGAACGCAAACTGGCAACGTCTGACGCGGCGATGTACGCAGGTAACTGGCAAGGAAATGAATGGCAACCCATTGAGATTCAGGAGAAAGCCGTTCGCGGAACCATCTCCAATCGCCTGAAAGATGCAATTTCCAGTAATGAGTTAAAGTTGAATGCAGAAATCCAAAAAGCCAACTTGCAGCGGGTAGATGTGGCAGCGCTTCCGGTTGATGCGGATACGCTAAAAGTGATGTTTACGCTGCGCGTGCTGGGTAATTTATCTTCACCTTCAGTATGTAATGATATGGCCTATCAGGAGGCGCTTTCCGACGTTATTGACGGCTATATCAGCGAGCATGGTTTTAAAGAGCTGGCGCTTCGCTATGCGCTGAATCTGGCAAATGGTCGTTTTTTGTGGCGCAACCGCATTGGTGCTGAGCAGATCCAGGTGAAAGTTACTGCTAATGATTCGTCCTGGACTTTTAACAGTCATGACTTCTCCTTGCGTCAATTTGATCAAGGCCAGAGTAGCGTCACAGAACTGGCGACAATAATTGAACAAGGATTAAGCGGAAAAGAGTGGGTGATGCTTACCGTTGAAGCGCAGGTTCGCCTCGGTGCCGGGCAAGAAGTCTTCCCATCACAGGAACTGGTGCTCGACAGCAACAGTAGCAAAAGTCGCGTGTTGTACCAGGTTGCAGGCATTGCCGGTATTCACTCCCAAAAAATTGGCAACGCTTTACGTACTATTGACACCTGGCATCCGAAGGTTGATGAGTTGGGGGCTATCGCCGTGGAACCTTACGGTTCTGTAACCAGTCGCGGTGTGGCCTGCCGCCAACCGAAAGAAAAACTCGATTTTTATACCTTACTGGACAATTGGGTGACTAAAGGGATGAAACCAGACGTTGATCAACAGCACTACGTGATGGCAGTGCTGATCCGTGGCGGTGTCTTTGGTGAGAAAGCGGAATAAGGAGCTGCCAATGGAGCACTACCTTGAGATCCGCGTTCTGCCAGATCCTGAATTTTCGAGTGAAATGTTGATGGCAGCGTTATTTGCCAAATTGCACCGGGCATTAGGCGCAAGAGGGCAAGGTGATATCGGCGTGAGTTTCCCGGACGTGAATGTTACGCCGGGAGCGCGTTTACGCTTACACGGCAGCGCCCCGGCATTGCAGGCGCTTGAAGCCTCAACGTGGCGTAAAGGACTTACGGACTATTGCCAATGTTCACCTGTCACTCCTATTCCTGAAATAAAAGGCTGGCGAGTGGTAAGCCGTGTGCAGGTTAAAAGTAACCCCCTGCGTCTGTTAAGGCGTTCAGTAAAAAAGGGCTGGCTCACTAAAGAACAGGCAATTGAGCGACTGGCGACGCAAACTGAACGGCGGACCGATTTACCCTTTCTCAATATGAAGAGTTTATCGAGTCAGCAACAGTTCAAGCTGTTTATCCGTCATGGTGATTTGCTCACTGAACCGGTGAAAGGGGAATTCAGTAGTTATGGATTAAGCGCAACAGCAACTATTCCCTGGTTTTGATAGTTTGCAATTTCGGACAGGCCTGACCGTGTGGTTGGGCTTTTTTTTGCCGTGTGATCAGGCCGTTGAGAAGCGGAACTTGAGTGCGTTCGATAGTTGTTGTTCATATCAGGGAGGTTGTCTTCTTCGCTAAAAATAATTTTTATTATCTATCTCGAATCATAAAAATATGAATTTGGGTGACTAATAATAACCAGCATTATTATTGTTCTGATTAGAAATGCGATTATTAAATAAAATAAACTTAGGAAATATTTGTAGTGTAATATTTCTCTCCGGTGTTAAATTAAAATAATTTGATGTAAGCCACGAAAACAAATAATTTACATTGCTACAACATCTTCGTTTTGAGAAGTTTCTTGTCAGGAGATTGATATCTCTTATTAAGGTAAAGCAAATTAGTTAAGGAATAGACTATGAAACATTCAATTATTGCAGTTGCGGTATTATCATCTCTTTTTATGAGTGCAGGAGCATTTGCTGAAGGGAATCAACAGGGGGAGTTAATTATTACCGGTAAAGTCGTGGGGACTACATGTCAATTTATTGACGGTACTACTGCAACAATTGCGATGAACGAAATTGGTGCTGATCAATTCGAAAATGTAACTGTTGGCGGTACCGTTGATACTTATTCAAATAAAACTACCGTGCCTCTGAAAGTTCAATGTACCGGAGATAAAACGCCAAGAATTACGTTTTCTAGTTCGCAATTTGTTGACTCTTATGACAATATTACGGTTAATACTGCTTCGAATAATGGCGCTGGGTTTGCTGTCTATTATGTTAATAATGGTAACGAAAATAAAATCACAAAGGATGGTGTTATTGAATTAAATGGGCAAGGTGTGGATGGTTTGTATACGCTTAACTTTAGTGCAAAATATGCAAAGTCTGATGAAACAGTGACCCCGGGTGATGTTAAATCTGCTCTGACAATGACTGTCGTAACAGATTAATACTTTGCTTATCGGCGGCTGCGGCCGCCGATATTTTACAACAAGGAGTGTTGCCATGAAAAAGTTAATAGCCTTTTTGCTGGCCGGCATGGTCATGCCTGCGTGGGGCGGAGTCTATATCTACGGCACTCGCGTTATTTATCCAGAACAGAAAAAAGAGATTACCGTTCAGTTAATGAATGAAGGTAATCGTAGCGCCCTGGTTCAGTCATGGATTGATAATGGCGATACCAGCCAGCCCCCAGAAAAAATTCATGTTCCGTTCGTGTTGACGCCACCGGTCGCTCATGTAAAAGGGGGGGAAGGGCAACAACTCAAAATCAAAAAATTGGCGAATACACTACCTAAAGATCGCGAAAGCCTGTTCTTCCTTAATGTGCTCGACATCCCACCTAATCGCCCCGAATTAGAAGGTAAAAATGGCATCAAATTCGCCATGCAAAACCGCATTAAATTTATCTACCGCCCAGAGGGACTTACAGGCGTGGATAAAGACAGTTTTCGTCGCCTTAGCATTAAACATGCCAATGGCGGTATTAATATCAAAAACAACTCCGCAAACTGGATAACTATTCCTGAGTTGACCGGGAATGCAAAGATAAATAAGGAAACGTTGTTATTAGCCCCCTGGTCAGATAAGACTATCACTACAGCCTCAGCCATCCATCAATATACAATTACCCTTATTGATGATAATGGAAACTATTTGAGTGAAAAAGTAAAAACCGTCAAATAGATCAGGGATTGATTATGTCTAAACTTAATTCTATTACGCTGGCGATCCTGTCGGTGTTGGCTACTTCGCCTGCATGGGCGGAAGATGAAACATTTGACACCCATTTTATGATTGGCGGATTAAATGGGGAAAAAATTTCTGACTATCATATTGATAGTGATAAGCCGATGCCAGGTATCTATGATATGGATGTTTACCTGAATAATCAGTGGCGCGGACATTATAATGTCGATATTAAAGACGATCCGGATGCAACATGTTTATCCTGGGAGCAGTTAAAGCAAATAGGTATCCTCACTGAAGGCATTAATATCGATAAAAGCGTAGAATGCGTACCACTTCGGGATGCAGTACAGGGCGGCAGCGTTGACTATGATATTGGGCACTTTAACCTGAAGTTAAGTGTACCCCAGGCCTATGTCGTTGAGTATGAACGCGGATATGTCCCGCCTGAGGCATGGGATCGCGGGATTAACGCATTATATACGTCTTATTATGCCAGTCAGTATTACAGTAATTATAAGCACGGAGGAGATAATAAAAGTAGCTATTTAAATCTGAATAGTGGTTTGAATCTTCTTGGCTGGCAGTTGCATTCAAATGCCAATTATACGAAAAGTGACGAGAGCAGCGGTAAATGGAAGAGTAACACGTTATATCTGGAGCGCGGAATTCCACAGATTCTTGGCACATTGCGTGCTGGTGAAATGTATACCGGTTCTGATGTTTTTGACTCCGTGCGTTTTCGCGGTGTACGCCTTTGGCGTGATATGCAGATGTTGCCGAACTCTAAACAGAATTTTACTCCTGTGGTGCGCGGTGTTGCCCAAAGTAACGCACTTGTCACTATCGAACAAAATGGCTTTGTGGTTTACCAGAAAGAGGTTCCGCCAGGTCCATTCGCCATTGATGATTTGCAACTTGCTGGTGGTGGTGCAGATCTGGAAGTAACCGTTAAAGAAGCTGACGGTTCGGTATCGCGTTATCGTGTACCTTATTCATCTGTACCAAATATGTTGCAACCGGGCGTTTCGAAATATGAATTTGCTGCCGGACGTAGTCGTATTGAGGGAGCCAGCGATCAGTCTGATTTTATTCAGGGAAGCTATCAGTATGGCCTTAATAATTTGCTGACTCTCTATGCTGGCACGCAGTTGTCGGATAATTACTCATCGTTTGTTCTCGGCACGGGATGGAATACACCGATTGGTGCTGTATCGGTTGATTTTACCCATTCCCACAGTGAACAAGATAACGGTGATGTGTTTAATGGTCAAAGTTATCAGATTGCCTGGAACAAATATCTCTCTCAAAGTGGAACGCAATTTTCTCTGGCGGCCTGGCGTTATTCTTCTCGAGATTATCGTACTTTTAACGATCACGTGTGGGCTAATAACAGGAAAAGCTATAATCGAGAAGATGACTCAGTTTATGATATCGCCGACTATTATCAGTACGATTTTGGTCGTAAGAACAGCTTTTCTGTAAATATAAACCAGTCATTACCGGAAAATTGGGGATATCTGTCGGTCAGTGGTCAATGGCGGGATTATTGGGAACGCAGCGGGACAGGGAAAGATTATCAACTCAGCTATTCGAACTCCTGGGAACGCCTTAGTTATACCTTGTCTGTTAGCCAGACCTACGATGAAGATAACCGCGAAGATAGACGCATTAACTTATATTTCTCAATTCCCTTCTCGTGGGGCGATGGAATCACTGAAAAACGACGAGATTTATTTGTTTCTAACTCGACCACTTTTGATAAAGACGGCTATCGGTCGAATAATACCAGCCTCAGCGGTGTAGCGGGGAGTCGCGATCAGTTCAGCTACGGGGCTAACTTAAGCCATCAACACCAGGGCAGCGAAACAACAGCAGGTGGAAACCTGACCTGGCGTGCGCCATTGGCGACTATTGGTGGCAGCTATAGCCAGTCGAAAAAATATCAACAGGTTAGCGGCAATATTCAAGGCGGTTTAGTCGCGTGGTCGGACGGGGTGGCACTGGCTCCCAGACTTTCCGATACGTTCGCCATCGTCAAAGCGCCGGGACTGGAGGGAGCGGCGGTGCAGGGATATCGTTACCTGACCACGGATAGCAGAGGCTACGCTATTTATGACAACCTGACGCCGTATCGTGAAAATACGTTGATGTTGGATATTGCCGACAGTAAAAGCGACGTGGCGCTACTGGGTAACCGTAAAAACACCGTTCCTTATCGTGGTGCGGTAGTGATGACTCAATTTGAGACTGATAAACGCAAACCCTGGTATTTCATCTCCCAACGCCCTGATGGCTCTCCGTTGCCGTTTGGTTATGAGGTTGAAGATGAAAGCGGCAACAATGTGGGCTTGGTAGGACAGGGAAGTCGGATATTTATTCGCACCAATGATGTTCCCGCGGCGATTCGCGTCTCGGTTAATAAACAGCAGGAACAATTCTGCACTATTACCTTTGATAACGTTATTGATGAGAATAAAGTTTATATTTGTCGCTAAAGGATTTGTTTATGAAGAAATATTGGTTTTTGTTTCTACTGGCTTTGCCATTTTTTGGGCAGGCTAAATGTACCTATACAAATAACCTGGAGGCAACTCAGGCAATTAATTTAGACTTCACAAAAGGTAATGAGATAACAGTAAATTTCAACCCTAATCTAAAGGATGGCGATTATGTATGTGACGCTTTGACTGATAAGATGTATTTTTCAACATCGTTACGAGATTATATTATTGAAATGAAAGATAAGCCGGGTGGTGAATCTGTTTATATTAAGTTGACGCTTGAGGCTGATGGATTTCCGGTAGACACACCCAGGGATATTGTTTCACCCAAAACCTATTCCGTCAGTAATACTATTAATAATAAAGAAATGAAGCTAACTGCCTCATATATACCACCTACTTCGTATGATGAAGCAGGGAGTAAGGGCGAACTAGTAATTGCAACAGGTGATTCATTCCAGTTAAAAAACGCTGCAGCTATTTTTACATCTAATAATGTCTGTTCTTCAGGTCCGCTTGCGTCGTTACTTTGCTATCTCTTTGGTCTGTCAAGCTTAAACGAATCTTATAAGCAAAAACTAATATTTAATATTAAACATAAACCCACAACTTGTAGTTTCTCGCAATCGATTTACGAAATACAAATGCCAGATATAGCTATAAGTGAGGTTGAATCAGCAAATGATACTAAAACAGGCTCTACAAATCTGCTCCTCAATTGCGACAGTGTTAATAAGGTCACGACTAATCCAGTGACTTTTAAAGTTGCGCGCGGTGAATGGGATGATAGTGGAACCATTCTGAAAAACACATCGCTTAATGGTGCTAAGGGGGTTGGGTTCCAGATTTATAATGGTAACGCAACGACACCGTTAAAACTGGGCGATACTCTGATGAACAAACTAACTAAAATGGCGGCCATTGAGAATCAGTACACCTTCCCGATTACCGCGAAATATGTCCGCGTGAAGGAGGAAGCGATACAGCCTGGAGAAGTCCAAAGCAAAGCGATATTTGCCGTATCCTATGATTAATGTGCCACTGGCCTTCACGTACTTTCGTAGAGGAAGTACGTGTTTTTTATTCATGGCGGATCAATGCAAAAAAAGCCCGTACTTTCGCACGAGCTCTTCTTTAAAGATGGCGGTGAGGGGGGGATTCGAACCCCCGATACGTTGCCGTATACACACTTTCCAGGCGTGCTCCTTCAGCCACTCGGACACCTCACCAAATTGTTTTGCTGCCTGACCTCATGGGTGGCAACGGGGCGCTACTATAGGGAGTTGGAGTAAAACGGTCAAGAAGAATTTATAGAGATTGATTCGTTTGGTTACGCAATGAACATGCTGTTTGCGTGACGGAGATTATGACCGTATGTGTTCTGTTTAATTGTTTATCAAAAACTATGCAGAAAATATGAGATTGAAGAAGTAACAAATCGACCCTTTTTTTAGGTTGAAATGTAACTCATTGATTTTGTTTATTGCTATTTTGAAGTCTGGAAAAAGGGGTTGAATCTGCGATTTTGTAAGTTTTAACAGTAAATCAATCGGATAGTCTGCTATTATACCAGTTCACTGCCGTACAGGCAGCTTAGAAATCGCAGGGCTTGCGGGACCACCCACGAAATATGTTCACTGCCGTACAGGCAGCTTAGAAAGCAAAGGGTTTTCGACCATTACCCAGATAATTGTTCACTGCCGTACAGGCAGCTTAGAAAGGAGACGATATCCGTAGCCGCAGACACAGCAGGTTCACTGCCGTACAGGCAGCTTAGAAAGATGTGGTGAGAAAGTTGCTCCGCCAGAGCGTGTTCACTGCCGTACAGGCAGCTTAGAAAAGAGGGCGCGGTCGCGCCCTTAAGGTCAAAAGGTTCACTGCCGTACAGGCAGCTTAGAAACTGGGTTATCTCCACGCTCGCCCGGTTAACTAGTTCACTGCCGTACAGGCAGCTTAGAAATGAAAATAACTTCTGATATTGTTGGCGATGGTGTTCACTGCCGTACAGGCAGCTTAGAAATTGGGCCATTGCGATAGACGCTGCCGGTATTGGTTCACTGCCGTACAGGCAGCTTAGAAAGCAATAAACCGTTTGCAACACCAGAATGGTGCGTTCACTGCCGTACAGGCAGCTTAGAAACGTAGGGACGCCGTAACCGCCGATTACATAGTGTTCACTGCCGTACAGGCAGCTTAGAAATGTACCTGCGCTTGTTGCAGCGGGTGCTACGGGTTCACTGCCGTACAGGCAGCTTAGAAAATAGTGCGCAACGTGCGGGAGTCCATACAGATGTTCACTGCCGTACAGGCAGCTTAGAAACCCAGATAGTTGATAACTTCGTCGCTGTCAGCGTTCACTGCCGTACAGGCAGCTTAGAAACCAGCCAGCATGATTCCGCGCGTTAATGTTGGAGTTCACTGCCGTACAGGCAGCTTAGAAATGACGTAATAAATGCAATGCAAATGCTCGCTTGTTCACTGCCGCACAGGCAGCTTAGAAATCGCTCCGCCAGTGCAACTGGTAGTAGAGTGCGTTCACTGCCGTACAGGCAGTTTTTAAAATCCATACCCAATATTTATTTTCTTCCTTAATCCCGGGCGCAAAAAAGGCCGGTTAAACCGACCTTTTACTCGTTCTTTCTCTTCGCCCGTCAGGCGGCAAAACAATCAGCGACTACGGAAGACAATGCGGCCTTTGCTCAGGTCGTACGGGGTCAGTTCAACAGTCACTTTGTCGCCCGTCAGGATGCGGATGTAGTTTTTGCGCATTTTACCGGAGATGTGTGCAGTAACCACGTGACCGTTTTCTAACTCTACGCGGAACATGGTGTTAGGTAACGTTTCAAGAACAGTACCTTGCATTTCAATATTGTCTTCTTTGGCCATCTAATCCTCTGGGGTATCACTACCGTAATTTGAACCGGCAAGATAATGCCGAAGTTCTGTAAATAAGTAAAGATTTGCGCGCTAAATCGCAACAAACAGGTTTGGCACATAACTCCGAAAACACACGGCTAAGCCGCACCAAAAGCGCAACGTATAAGGGAACGGTGAGATAAACGATGGGCGTTACCTGACGCGAAAAATTCCTTATCGGCAGCGGAGTAATGAGCGTAACCAACTCTGCGAGCGCAATTATAACACTCTGGAGAGAAATGTGCCGAAAACATTCATTTCTGTGGCGAAAACAATTGCCGCGGCACCCAGAAATTATTCGGTAATCGTTCCGGGCGCATTTGATTGAGGTAATTGAGGTAATCCCGCCGGGGAATTTCGCAGGCTCCAAGCGAAGCCGTGTGATCATTAAGCACCTGGCAGTCGATCATTTTGCCGCCATGACGGATAAATTCTTCGCAGAAGATCATGAGCGCCGTTTTGGACGCATTTTCCATCCGGCTGAACATCGATTCGCCACAAAATAGCGTTCCCTGCGCTACGCCATATATGCCGCCGACAAGCTCGTCTTCATGCCAGACTTCAATGGAGTGGGCATGACCCAGCTCGTGTAAGCGGTGGTAGGCTTCAATCACATCGCGCGTAATCCAGGTTCCTTCTTCGCGATCGCTGGCACAGCCTTCAATGACCTGACCAAAGGCATGATTCATCGTGACACGGTAAGGCGAGCGTTTATGAAATCGTTTCATACTGCGACTGATGTGCAGTGATTTCGGCCATAATACTGCGCGTGGATCCGGCGACCACCAGAGAATGGGGTCGCCAGGAGAAAACCATGGGAAAATACCACGCTGATAAGCCATTAACAGGCGCGCGGGGCTAAGATCGCCCCCCAGCGCCAGCAGGCCGTTAGGCTCACGTAATGCGCCTTCCGGAGAAGGGAAGGCTATTGAATGGCGAGAAAGCTGAACCAGGCGCATGACCGCAAAACTCCACTACGCAAGTCGGATCGTTCAATAATAGCTTACAAACCCTGCTTAAACTGGTAATAACGCCCCTGTCTGGCAAGCAGTTCTGCGTGAGTACCTTGCTCAATAATTTGCCCGTTGTCCATCACTATTATTTGCTGGAAATGAGAGAGTCCGCGAAGTCGGTGAGTGACCATTAACACCGTTTTCTCACGCATCATTTCTGCAAGTAATTCAAGGATCTGACTTTCTGTTGTGGCATCTAAACCTTCGGTAGGTTCGTCCAGCAATACCAGCGGCGCATTGTGCAATAGTGCGCGGGCGATAGCCAGGCGGCGCAGTTCACCACCAGAGAGTTGACGTCCGCCTTCACCTAACCAACTGTTGAGTCCTGCATCTTCGAGCAATTTCTCCAGACCGACGCGGCGCAAGATCTCCGCCAGAGCCTCATCACTACTGCCAGGCGAAGCGAGTAATAGATTATCTCGCAGCGTGGCGCTAAACAGATGCACACGCTGCGGCACAACGCTGATGGTCTGGCGCAGAGTCGCTTCGTTCAGGCTGGCAATGGGGCTACCGTTAAGCAGAATCTCGCCTTGTTGTGGATCCCATGCGCGAGTCAGCAGTTGTAACAGAGTTGATTTGCCGCATCCGGTTCGCCCGAGAATCGCAATATGTTCTCCGGCGTTTGCCTGAAGGGAAATCCCTTTAAGCGCTTGTTGTGATTGTTCCGGATAAGTGAACTGAACATCACGTAATGTCAGGGATACCTGATCGGCAACACTGGATTGGGTATCAGGAAAGGTAACTTCCGGCTTTTGGTCCGTTAAGTCAGTGATTCGCACGGCAGAGGCAATCACTTGCCCCAGATGCTGAAATGCGCCAGTCACCGGAGTCAGCGCTTCAAATGCAGCTAACGCGCAGAAGACAAACAGCGCAATTAACGCGCCAGGCTGATTATTACTACCAACGCCACCGGAGGCCATCCATAGCATCAGGATCACCGCCAGCGCGCCAATCAGCAGCATAATCGCTTGTGATAACGCGGTCAGTTCGGACTGGCGGCGTTGCGCTTCCAGCCACTGAATTTCGGTATTCTCTAACTGCGTGCGATAACGATCGCTGGCGCCAAAAATGGTCAGCTCGGCTTGCCCTTGCAGCCATGCGGTTAATTGTTGGCGATACTGACCGCGAAGGTGAGTCAGATTTTGCCCAGTGCTCTTTCCGGCGCGATAAAACAGCGGAGGCATCAGGAACAACGTCAGCAACATAATGCCGCCCAGCGTAAAGGCGAGGGTGAAATCAAGGAAGCTTAACCCGACGGTCACCACCATAATCACCACAAAAGCACCTACCAGCGGCGAAATAACGCGCAGATAAAGATGATCGAGCGTATCAACATCCGCCACGACACGGTTGAGTAATTCACCCTGGCGATAGCGGGCCAGCCCGGCAGGGGAGAGTGGCAATAGTTTGCTGAAGGTGTAAATGCGCAGATGCTGCAATACGCGGAAAGTCGCGTCATGACTCACCAGTCGTTCAAAATAGCGACCGGCGGTACGGGTGATTGCCGCGCCACGCACACCTGCGGCGGGCAGCATATAGTTAAAACTATACAGGCCTGCGACACCGGCTACAGCCGATGCGGAGAGGAACCAGCCGGAAAGTGTTAACAGACCGATACTGGCGAGCAGAGTAATAATCGCCAGCACAATACCGAGGCTTAACATCCACTTATGGCGTTTATACAGTGCCAGATAGGGTAGCAAAGCGCGCATTTAAATCTCCTCCTGACGATGGGCCAGTAATGTGGCGAAAGGACCGTTAGCCACACTTAACTCCGCGTAACGTCCTTGCTCGACAATCTGACCATCCTGCATTACCCAAATGGCATCCCAGTCAGCAAGATCTTCTAACTGGTGGGTGACCATTAACGTAGTCTGGCGCAGTGAGGCGGCATTCAGTGCTTCCATCACGCGCTGCTCGCTGTGAGCATCGAGGCTGGCAGCGGGTTCATCCAACAGTAATAGCGAGCAGGGATTTAGTAACGCACGAGCCACCGCCACGCGTTGCGCCTGACCCACGGAAAGGCGGGCTGCCTGGTCGCCAACAGGCGTATCAACACTTTGTGGCAGGAGCGGTAGAAACTCACTGACCCACGCGTTATCCAGTGCTGTTTGTAACTCTTGTTCGCTGGCATCAGGTCGCGCTAGCAGTACGTTATCCCGTAGTGTTGCCGCCGGTAATTGCGGATTCTGCCCAACCCAGGAGAGATGTTTGCGCCACGATTCCGGTGATAAATTGCTCAATTCTATGCCGTTGACTCGTAGCGATCCCTGATAGGAAAGAAAGCCGGAAAGCGCATTCAATAGTGAGCTTTTACCTGAACCGCTACGACCAACTAACACCGCACGTTGGCCTGCTGGCAGAGTAAAATTCAGCGGGCCGACCAGCGTTTTACCTTCTGGTGAAGTGATAAACAGATCCTCGGCTTCAATGGTCACCGGATCGTTAGACGCTAACTCCGCCTCACCGCGTTGTGGATGAGCGAGTGGGGTTTCCATAAACGTTTTCAGGCTGTCGGCTGCGCCAACCGCCTGGGCTTTAGCATGATAAAACGTACCGAGATCGCGTAATGGCTGGAAAAACTCTGGCGCAAGGATGAGTGCGAGAAAACCCGCAGCCAGCGTCACCCCAGTATCGTAGTGACCAAAATCCAGTTCACCGAGGTAGGAGAAACCAAAGTAGACCGCCACCAGAGCAATTGACAGCGAGGTGAAGAATTCCAGAATGCCGGAGGATAAAAATGCCAGTCGTAGCACCTCCATCGTCCGTTGACGGAAATCTTCCGAAGCAGAACGAATGCTTTCAATTTCGGCTTCACCACGACCAAAAATACGCAGTGTTTCCATGCCGCGCAGGCGATCGAGGAAATGTCCACTTAAGCGAGCAAGCGCGAGAAAGTTACGTCGGTTCGCATCGGCTGCGCCCATCCCAACCAAAGCCATAAATAACGGGATTAATGGAGCAGTGCCCAGCAGAATGAGCGCCGCAGCCCAGTTAGAAGGGAAGATCGCGACCACAATCAGTAGCGGCACTGATACCGCCAGCGCCATTTGCGGCAGGTAGCGAGCATAGTAATCATGCATATCGTCAATTTGTTCAAGTACCAGCGTCGCCCAACTCCCGGCTGGCTTGCCCTGAATCCATGCAGGCCCTGCTTGTTGCAGGCGGTCGAGAACCTGGCGGCGAATGGCAAAACGGATATGCTGCCCGGCGTGATAACCCACCCGTTCGCGTAACCAGACCACCCATGCGCGCAGCACAAAGGTCAGTACCAGTAAAGTAAAGGGAAGCAGCAGGGCTTCGCGGGGAATATTCTCCATAATCACATGTTGCAGAATACGCGCCATGAACCAGGCCTGGGCAATTATTAATATGCCGCTCACAAAGCCCAGCAGACGAGAAATATTCAGCCAACGTTGGGAGATGACGCTTTGCTGTTTTAACCAGCGGGTTAACTCTTTTTGACGGGATTTATTCATTGCACGCTTAGCAGGTGAGTTATCAGAATTTTTTGCAGGGCAATGTTACAACGGGGAAATAATAAAGGCGACCCATAGTCGCATGGAGTCGCCTTTTTTACTTTTGTTACTGATATGTAAAATTATTTTTCGCCGTATAAACCGTCGAGGTAGCGTTCAGCATCAAGTGCCGCCATGCAACCTGTACCAGCAGAAGTAATGGCCTGGCGATAAATGTGATCCATTACATCACCTGCGGCAAACACGCCCGGGATACTGGTCTGGGTGGCATTGCCATGAATACCCGACTGTACTTTGATGTAGCCGTTTTCCAGTTCCAGTTGCCCTTCAAAAATGGCGGTGTTCGGACTGTGGCCGATAGCAACAAACAGGCCAGCAACGTCGAGTGATTCGATGTTATCGCTGTTTTGCGTATCGCGCAGACGAACGCCTGTGACACCCATCTGATCGCCAGTCACTTCTTCCAGCGTGCGGTTGGTGTGCAGAATGATGTTGCCGTTCTCCACTTTATCCATCAGACGCTTAATGAGGATTTTTTCTGCGCGGAAACTATCGCGGCGGTGGATCAAATGTACTTCGGAAGCGATGTTAGACAGATACAGCGCCTCTTCAACCGCAGTATTGCCGCCGCCGATAACCGCTACTTTTTGGTTACGATAGAAGAATCCATCGCAAGTCGCACAGGCAGAGACACCACGACCTTTAAAAGCCTCTTCAGAGGGCAGGCCGAGATAGCGTGCAGAAGCCCCGGTGGCAATAATCAGCGCATCGCAAGTGTATTCGCCGCTGTCGCCAGTCAGGCGAAACGGACGATTCTGCAAATCCACTTTGTTGATGTGATCAAAGATGATTTCAGTTTCAAATTTGGTGGCATGTTCATGCATGCGCTCCATTAACAACGGTCCGGTCAGATCGTTTGCATCGCCTGGCCAGTTTTCCACTTCCGTGGTGGTGGTCAGTTGGCCGCCTTTTTCCATGCCGGTGATCAGCACCGGTTGCAGGTTGGCGCGTGCCGCGTAGACAGCAGCGGTATAGCCCGCCGGGCCTGAACCCAGGATAAGCAGTTTACTGTGTTTGGTCGTGCCCATGAGATCCCCATAGTTGTTGGCAGACAATAGGCAGGATTGTAGGGAATTTACAGGCGTAAAAAAAGAGTATGACGATTTTGTTAACGATTTGTGCAATCGTCAAAAGCGATAAGCGTGTCAAATTCTTCTGTCATTATCACCTCTGCTACTTAATTTTTCCGGTTTATAAGCCGATTAAATGATGATTAAACGCGACTGTTAATGAATATCTGGCATGTTGTACTAAAAAACGATGTTTTGCTTTGACAATCACCTGGCGTTTTGCGAAAACATTCGAGGAAGAAAAAAACAGTATTCTTATATGCGCATAATCATGCATGTAAATACCATGTTTACCGTGCTAGTGAAATCTACGCATGGCGTGGACAGACGCCATTCGTGATGTCGATAGCTGCCACAAGGCAACGGTCTTCTCACCGTAGACCCAGGCATTGCGCGCCGTGAATCTTAATGATTTCGGTCTATCGTGACGGGTAGCGACTCTGGACAGTGATGTTTTCAGGGTCAGACAGGAGTAGGGAAGGAATACAGAGAGACAATAATAATGGTAGATAGCAAGAAGCGCCCTGGCAAAGATCTCGACCGTATCGATCGTAACATTCTTAATGAGTTGCAAAAGGATGGGCGTATTTCTAACGTCGAGCTTTCTAAACGTGTGGGACTTTCCCCAACGCCGTGCCTTGAGCGTGTGCGTCGGCTGGAAAGACAAGGGTTTATTCAGGGCTATACGGCGCTGTTGAACCCGCATTATCTGGATGCATCACTTCTGGTATTCGTTGAGATTACTCTGAATCGTGGCGCTCCGGATGTGTTTGAACAATTCAATACCGCTGTACAAAAACTTGAAGAAATTCAGGAGTGTCATTTAGTATCTGGTGATTTCGACTACCTGTTGAAAACACGCGTGCCGGATATGTCAGCTTATCGTAAGCTGTTGGGGGAAACTCTGCTGCGTCTGCCTGGCGTCAATGACACACGGACATACGTTGTTATGGAAGAAGTCAAGCAGAGTAATCGTCTGGTTATTAAGACGCGCTAACACGGAACAGGTGCAAAATCGGCGTATTTTGATTACACTCCTGTTAATCCATACAGCAACAGTACTGGGGTAACCTGGTACTGTTGTCCGTTTTAGCATCGGGCAGGAAAAGCCTGTAACCTGGAGAGCCTTTCTTGAGCCAGGAATACACTGAAGACAAAGAAGTCACATTGACAAAGTTAAGCAGCGGGCGCCGACTTCTGGAGGCGTTGCTGATTCTTATTGTTCTGTTTGCCGTCTGGTTGATGGCAGCTTTATTAAGCTTTAATCCTTCGGATCCCAGTTGGTCACAAACGGCCTGGCATGAGCCTATCCATAATTTAGGTGGGGCACCTGGCGCATGGCTGGCCGATACCCTGTTCTTCATTTTCGGCGTCATGGCTTACACCATCCCCGTCATTATCATCGGTGGCTGTTGGTTTGCCTGGCGTCAGCAGGCCAGCGACGAATACATTGATTATTTTGCCGTCTCGCTGCGAATTATTGGTGTGCTGGCGATCATTCTTACTTCCTGTGGTCTGGCGGCGATCAATGCTGACGATATCTGGTATTTTGCCTCCGGTGGCGTAATCGGGAGTTTATTAAGCACTACGCTGCAGCCACTGTTACACAGTAGTGGGGGAACGATTGCACTGCTTT
Source organism: Escherichia sp. KTE96 (assembly GCF_000408525.1). Lineage (NCBI taxonomy): Bacteria > Pseudomonadati > Pseudomonadota > Gammaproteobacteria > Enterobacterales > Enterobacteriaceae > Escherichia > Escherichia sp. KTE96. The sequence continues at coordinate 2,090,507 of NZ_KE137149.1, forward strand.
GCGTCTGGGCGGCAGGCCTGACGCTGTTTACCGGTTGGTCCTGGGTGACTATTGCCGAAAAACTGGGCGGCTGGATTTTAAACATTCTCACATTTGCCAGTAACCGTACTCGTCGCGACGATACCTGGGTTGATGAAGATGAGTATGAAGACGACGAAGAGTATGAAGATGAGAGTCACGGCAAACAACATGAGTCGCGCCGTGCCCGGATCCTTCGTGGCGCATTAGCGCGTCGTAAACGTCTGGCCGAAAAATTCATTAATCCGATGGGGCGGAAAACTGACGCTGCGTTGTTCTCCGGCAAGCGGATGGATGATGAAGAAGAAATTACCTACACGGCGCGCGGTGTCGCCGCCGATCCTGATGACGTCCTCTTTTCGGGCAATCGTGCAACGCAGCCAGAATATGACGAATACGATCCGTTATTAAATGGTGCGCCGATTACCGAACCTGTAGCTGCTGCAGCGGCTGCGACCACTGTGACACAAAGCTGGGTTGCGCCGGTTGAACCGGTAACCCAGACACCACCATCTGCACCTGTTGATATTTCACCAACACAGCCCACAGTGGCCTGGCAACCTGTTCCTGGACCACAAGCGGGTGAACCGATAATTGCACCTGTATCCGAAGGTTACCCGCAGCAACCGCAATATGTGCAGCCTGCGGTGCAATATAACGAATCGCTGCAACAACCGGCGCAGCCTCAGCAGCCATATTATGCGCCTGCGCCGGAACAACCGGTGGTTGGTAACACCTGGCAAGCTGAAGAATCGCAATCCACTTTTGCTCCACAACCTACTTACCAGCCGGAGCAAACTTATCAGCAGCCGACCGTTCAAGAGCCGTTGTATCAACAGCCACAACCTGTTGAACAGCCGCCTGTCGTTGAACCGGAACCTGTTGTTGAAGAGACAAAGCCTGTACGTCCGCCACTTTACTATTTTGAAGAAGTGGAAGAGAAGCGTGCGCGTGAACGTGAGCAACTTGCGGCCTGGTATCAACCGATTCCTGAACCGGTTAAAGAACCAGAACCGGTCAAGCCTGTTTTGGCACGACCAGGTGTTGCAGCAGTGCCGCCGGTAGAATCCGCAGCCGCAGTCTCACCGCTGGCATCTGGCGTGAAGAAAGCGACCCTGGCAACGGGAGCCGCAGCGACGGTGGCTGCACCTGTCTTCAGCCTGTCAAATAGCGGTGGACCGCGCCCGCAAGTGAAAGAGGGTATTGGCCCTCAGTTGCCAAGGCCGAAGCGTATTCGTGTTCCGACGCGTCGTGAACTGGCGTCATACGGTATTAAGCTGCCCTCACAGCGTGCAGCGGAAGAGAAGGCACGTGAAGCGCAGCGCAACCAGTACGATTCTGCCGGGCAGTATAACGATGATGAAATAGATGCAATGCAGCAGGATGAACTGGCTCGTCAGTTCGCCCAGACGCAGCAGCAACGCTATGGTGAACAGTATCAGCATGATGTGCCAGTTAACCCGGAAGATGAAATAGATGCCGCTGCAGAGGCAGAACTGGCTCGTCAGTTCGTCCAGACACAGCAGCAACGTTATTCCGGTGAACAACCTGCGGGGGCGAATCCGTTCTCGCTGGATGATTTTGAATTTTCACCGATGAAAGCATTAGTGGATGATGGTCCACACGAGCCGCTGTTTACGCCAATTGTTGAACCTGTTCAGCAGCCGCAACAACCGGTCGCGCCGCAGCCGCAATATCAGCAGCCGCAACAACCGGTCGCGTCGCAGCCGCAGTATCAACAG
>NZ_KE137149.1:2092276-2219969 GCF_000408525.1 Escherichia sp. KTE96
CAGCCGCAACAACCGGTCGCGCCGCAGCCGCAATATCAGCAGCCGCAACAACCGGTCGCGCCGCAGCCGCAGTATCAACAGCCGCAGCAACCAGTCGTGCCGCAGCCGCAGGATACCCTGCTTCATCCGCTGTTAATGCGCAATGGCGACAGTCGTCCGTTGCACAAGCCGACAACGCCGTTGCCATCGCTGGATTTGTTGACGCCGCCGCCGAGCGAAGTGGAGCCAGTAGATACCTTTGCGCTCGAACAAATGGCACGTCTGGTGGAGGCGCGCCTGGCTGATTTCCGCATTAAAGCCGATGTTGTTAACTACTCACCAGGGCCAGTTATCACTCGCTTTGAACTGAACCTGGCACCGGGTGTAAAAGCCGCGCGTATTTCTAACTTGTCACGTGACCTTGCCCGTTCGTTATCAACAGTGGCAGTCCGTGTAGTTGAAGTAATCCCAGGTAAACCTTATGTAGGTCTGGAATTACCGAATAAAAAACGCCAGACCGTTTATTTGCGCGAAGTGCTGGATAACGCCAGGTTCCGTGATAACCCATCACCGTTGACGATTGTATTGGGTAAAGATATTGCCGGTGAGCCGGTGGTTGCCGATCTGGCGAAAATGCCGCACTTATTGGTTGCGGGGACTACCGGTTCCGGTAAGTCTGTCGGTGTGAACGCTATGATCCTGAGTATGCTCTATAAAGCGCAGCCGGAAGATGTGCGTTTCATCATGATCGACCCGAAAATGCTGGAGCTTTCGGTTTATGAAGGTATCCCGCATCTGTTAACGGAAGTCGTTACCGACATGAAAGATGCAGCGAATGCTCTGCGCTGGTGTGTCAACGAGATGGAACGTCGTTATAAGCTGATGTCGGCACTGGGTGTGCGTAACCTGGCAGGTTATAACGAAAAAATTGCTGAAGCTGATCGTATGATGCGGCCAATTCCAGATCCGTACTGGAAGCCGGGCGATAGTATGGATGCACAGCATCCGGTGCTGAAAAAAGAGCCGTATATCGTGGTGCTGGTGGACGAATTTGCCGACCTGATGATGACGGTGGGTAAAAAAGTGGAAGAGCTGATTGCACGTCTGGCGCAAAAAGCCCGTGCCGCGGGTATCCACCTCGTACTGGCAACGCAACGTCCTTCGGTTGATGTTATTACTGGTCTGATTAAAGCGAACATTCCGACCCGTATCGCCTTCACGGTATCCAGCAAGATCGACTCACGTACCATTCTTGATCAGGCTGGCGCAGAATCGCTACTGGGAATGGGGGATATGCTCTACTCCGGGCCTAACTCCACCATGCCAGTACGTGTTCACGGTGCCTTTGTTCGCGATCAGGAAGTACATGCGGTGGTGCAGGACTGGAAAGCCCGTGGTCGTCCGCAGTATGTTGACGGCATCACTTCCGACAGCGAAAGTGAAGGTGGTGCGGGTGGTTTTGACGGTGCTGAAGAGCTGGATCCGTTGTTCGATCAGGCGGTGGCGTTTGTCACTGAAAAACGCAAAGCGTCTATTTCCGGTGTTCAGCGTCAGTTCCGCATCGGTTACAACCGTGCCGCACGCATCGTAGAACAGATGGAAGCGCAGGGGATCGTCAGCGAACAGGGTCACAACGGTAATCGTGAAGTGCTGGCCCCACCGCCATTTGACTAATTGGTGAATCGTAGGCCGGATAAGACGTGATAACGTTGCATCCGGCACTCCATCAACTGAAAATTCAGTATTTTCTTCTTTCCTCAAGCTGATTATTAGCCTGGAATAGAGAGTAGAGAGAACTCCCGTTTGGGAGTGACGTAATTTGAGGAACAATGATGAAAAAAATTGCCATCACCTGTGCATTACTCTCAAGCTTCGTGGCGAGCAGCGTTTGGGCTGACGCCGCAAGCGATCTGAAAAGCCGCCTGGATAAAGTCAGCAGTTTCCATGCCAGCTTTACGCAAAAGGTCACTGACGGTAGCGGCGCTGCTGTACAGGAAGGTCAGGGGGATTTATGGGTGAAACGCCCTAATCTGTTTAACTGGCATATGACTCAGCCGGATGAAAGTGTTCTGGTTTCTGACGGTAAAACACTGTGGTTCTATAATCCCTTTGTTGAACAAGCCACGGCAACCTGGCTGAAAGATGCCACCGGCAATACGCCGTTTATGCTGATTGCCCGTAACCAGTCCAGTGACTGGCAGCAATACAACATCAAACAGAATGGCGATGACTTTATCCTGACGCCGAAAGCCAGCAATGGCAATCTGAAGCAATTCACCATTAATGTGGGGCGCGATGGTACGATCCATCAGTTTAGTGCGGTAGAGCAGGACGATCAGCGCAGTAGTTATCAACTGAAATCCCAGCAAAACGGTGCTGTGGATGCAGCGAAATTTACCTTCACCCCGCCGCAAGGCGTAACGGTAGATGACCAACGTAAGTAGAGGCCCTGAGTGAGCAATCTGTCGCTCGATTTTTCGGATAATACTTTTCAACCTCTGGCCGCGCGTATGCGGCCAGAAAATTTAGCACAGTATATCGGCCAGCAGCATTTGCTGGCTGCGGGGAAACCGTTGCCGCGTGCTATCGAAGCGGGGCACTTGCATTCCATGATCCTCTGGGGGCCACCCGGTACTGGTAAAACGACCCTCGCAGAAGTCATTGCCCGCTATGCGAATGCTGATGTGGAACGTATTTCAGCCGTCACCTCTGGCGTTAAAGAGATTCGCGAGGCAATCGAGCGAGCGCGGCAGAACCGCAATGCCGGTCGGCGCACCATTCTGTTTGTTGATGAAGTTCACCGCTTCAACAAAAGTCAGCAGGATGCTTTTCTACCGCATATTGAAGATGGCACCATCACTTTCATTGGCGCGACGACTGAAAACCCGTCATTTGAACTTAACTCGGCATTGCTTTCCCGTGCCCGAGTTTATCTGCTGAAATCCCTTAGCACAGAGGATATTGAGCAAGTACTGACTCAGGCGATGGAAGACAAAACCCGCGGTTACGGTGGGCAAGATATTGTTCTGCCAGATGAGACGCGTCGGGCGATTGCTGAACTGGTGAATGGCGATGCGCGCCGGGCGTTAAATACGCTGGAAATGATGGCGGATATGGCCGAAGTCGATAACAGCGGTAAACGTGTTCTGAAGACAGAATTATTGACGGAAATCGCCGGTGAGCGCAGTGCCCGCTTCGATAACAAAGGCGATCGCTTTTACGATCTGATTTCCGCGCTGCATAAATCTGTGCGCGGTAGCGCCCCCGATGCGGCGCTTTACTGGTATGCGCGAATTATTACTGCCGGTGGCGATCCGTTATATGTCGCACGTCGCTGCCTTGCAATAGCGTCGGAAGATGTCGGCAATGCTGATCCGCGTGCGATGCAGGTGGCAATAGCTGCCTGGGATTGCTTTACCCGCGTGGGTCCGGCAGAGGGCGAGCGCGCCATTGCCCAGGCGATTGTTTATCTGGCTTGCGCACCAAAAAGTAACGCTGTGTATACTGCGTTTAAAGCCGCGCTGGCCGATGCTCGCGAACGTCCGGATTATGACGTGCCAGTTCACTTGCGCAATGCGCCGACCAAACTGATGAAGGAAATGGGCTACGGGCAGGAATATCGTTACGCTCATGATGAAGCAAACGCTTATGCCGCCGGTGAGGTTTACTTCCCGCCGGAAATAGCACAAACACGCTATTATTTCCCGACCAACAGAGGCCTTGAAGGCAAGATTGGCGAAAAGCTCGCCTGGCTGGCTGAACAGGATCAAAATAGCCCCATAAAACGCTACCGTTAATGTTATCGTTGCGGTAATGTTGTTACTGTATCCCTGTGGTCGCAGGCTGTGGCCACATCTCCCATTTAATTCGATAAGCACAGGATAAGCATGCTCGATCCCAATCTGCTGCGTAATGAGCCAGACGCAGTCGCTGAAAAACTGGCACGCCGGGGCTTTAAGCTGGATGTAGATAAGCTGGGCGCTCTTGAAGAGCGTCGTAAAGTATTGCAGGTCAAAACGGAAAACCTGCAAGCGGAGCGTAACTCCCGATCGAAATCCATTGGCCAGGCGAAAGCGCGCGGGGAAGATATTGAGCCTTTACGTCTGGAAGTGAACAAACTGGGCGAAGAGCTGGATGCAGCAAAAGCCGAGCTGGATGCTTTACAGGCTGAAATTCGCGATATCGCGCTGACAATCCCTAACCTGCCTGCAGATGAAGTGCCGGTAGGTAAAGACGAAAATGACAACGTTGAAGTTAGCCGCTGGGGCACCCCGCGCGAGTTTGACTTTGAAGTTCGTGACCACGTGACGCTGGGTGAAATGCACTCAGGTCTTGACTTTGCAGCAGCAGTTAAGCTGACCGGTTCGCGCTTTGTGGTGATGAAAGGGCAAATCGCTCGCATGCACCGTGCGCTGTCGCAGTTTATGCTGGATCTGCACACCGAGCAGCATGGCTATAGCGAAAACTATGTCCCGTATCTGGTTAACCAGGACACGCTGTACGGTACTGGTCAGTTGCCGAAATTTGCTGGTGACCTGTTCCATACTCGTCCGCTGGAAGAAGAAGCTGACACCAGTAACTACGCGCTGATCCCGACGGCGGAAGTTCCGCTGACCAACCTGGTGCGCGGTGAAATCATCGATGAAGATGATCTGCCAATTAAGATGACCGCCCATACACCGTGCTTCCGTTCTGAAGCTGGTTCTTATGGTCGTGACACTCGCGGCCTGATCCGTATGCACCAGTTCGACAAAGTTGAAATGGTTCAGATCGTGCGTCCGGAAGACTCTATGGCGGCACTGGAAGAGATGACCGGTCATGCAGAAAAAGTCCTGCAACTACTGGGTCTGCCGTACCGTAAAATCATTCTTTGCACTGGCGACATGGGCTTTGGCGCTTGCAAAACTTACGACCTGGAAGTATGGATCCCGGCACAGAACACCTACCGCGAGATCTCTTCCTGCTCTAACGTCTGGGATTTCCAGGCACGTCGTATGCAGGCACGTTGCCGCAGCAAGTCAGACAAGAAAACCCGTCTGGTTCATACCCTGAACGGTTCTGGTCTGGCTGTTGGTCGTACGTTGGTTGCGGTAATGGAAAACTATCAGCAGGCTGATGGCCGTATTGAAGTACCAGAAGTTCTGCGTCCGTACATGAACGGACTGGAATATATTGGCTAATATCTAAATATGCCGAATCTAAAAAGCGCCTACGGGCGCTTTTTTTGTCTCCTTTTGATACCAAACAATAATTACATTTCACTTACGCGTAATACTACTTTCGAGTGAAAATCTATCTATCTCGTTGATTTTCAAATCATTCGATGTATACAAACCTATATAGCGCGCCGCTATAAAAATAATTACACAATACGGTTTGTTACTGGAATCAATCGTAAGCAAGCTTGAGTGAGCCATTATGAAAACGAAAATCCCTGATGCGGTATTGGCTGCTGAGGTGAGTCGCCGTGGTTTGGTAAAAACGACAGCGATCGGCGGCCTGGCGATGGCCAGCAGCGCATTAACATTACCTTTTAGTCGAATAGCGCACGCTGTCGATAACGCCATTGCGGCAAATTCTGACGAGAAGGTTGTCTGGAGCGCCTGTACAGTTAACTGTGGCAGCCGCTGCCCGCTACGTATGCATGTCGTGGACGGTGAGATCAAATACGTCGAAACGGATAATACCGGTGATGACAATTACGACGGCCTGCATCAGGTGCGCGCCTGTCTGCGTGGGCGTTCCATGCGTCGTCGCGTTTATAATCCTGATCGTCTGAAATATCCGATGAAACGGGTAGGGGCGCGTGGTGAAGGCAAATTTGAGCGCATTAGCTGGGAAGAAGCCTACGACATTATCGCTACTAATATGCAGCGTCTGATTAAAGAATATGGCAACGAATCCATCTATCTGAACTATGGTACAGGTACGCTGGGCGGCACCATGACCCGCTCCTGGCCACCGGGAAATACCCTGGTGGCGCGTTTAATGAACTGCTGTGGCGGTTACCTGAACCATTATGGTGACTACTCCTCCGCGCAAATTGCGGAAGGTCTGAACTATACCTACGGCGGCTGGGCTGATGGCAACAGCCCGTCAGATATTGAAAACAGTAAGCTGGTGGTACTGTTTGGTAATAACCCGGGCGAAACGCGAATGAGCGGCGGCGGGGTGACTTATTACCTCGAACAGGCGCGTCAGAAATCAAATGCTCGCATGATCATTATCGATCCGCGCTATACAGACACCGGTGCCGGGCGCGAAGATGAATGGATCCCGATCCGTCCGGGAACAGATGCCGCACTGGTTAATGGTCTGGCATATGTCATGATCACTGAAAACCTGGTTGATCAAGAGTTTCTCGATAAATATTGTGTCGGTTACGACGAAAAAACGTTGCCTGCCAGTGCGCCGAAAAACGGTCACTATAAAGCCTACATTCTGGGTGAAGGGCCGGACGGCGTTGCTAAAACGCCGGAATGGGCTTCGCAAATTACGGGTATTCCGGCGGACAAAATCATCAAACTGGCGCGGGAAATTGGCAGCACTAAACCGGCGTTTATCAGCCAGGGTTGGGGACCACAACGCCACGCTAACGGTGAAATCGCCACTCGTGCTATCTCAATGCTGGCGATCCTCACCGGTAACGTCGGTATTAACGGTGGCAACACCGGGGCGCGCGAAGGCTCATACAGCTTACCGTTTGTCCGTATGCCGACCCTCGAAAACCCGATCCAAACCAGCATTTCCATGTTTATGTGGACCGATGCGATTGAACGCGGCCCGGAAATGACAGCGCTGCGTGATGGTGTGCGCGGTAAAGATAAGCTGGATGTTCCGATTAAGATGATCTGGAACTATGCCGGTAACTGCCTGATTAACCAGCACTCGGAAATCAACCGCACCCATGAAATCCTTCAGGATGATAAGAAGTGCGAATTGATTGTAGTTATCGACTGCCACATGACCTCATCAGCAAAATATGCTGACATCCTGTTGCCGGATTGCACCGCCTCTGAGCAGATGGACTTTGCGCTGGATGCTTCCTGCGGAAATATGTCCTACGTAATTTTCAATGACCAGGTGATTAAACCGCGCTTTGAATGTAAGACCATCTATGAGATGACCAGCGAACTGGCAAAACGCCTTGGCGTCGAGCAACAGTTTACTGAAGGGCGTACCCAGGAAGAGTGGATGCGCCACCTGTATGCCCAGTCGCGAGAAGCGATTCCTGAATTGCCGACCTTTGAAGAGTTTCGTAAGCAGGGGATCTTTAAAAAGCGTGATCCACAAGGGCATCACGTTGCTTATAAAGCCTTCCGGGAAGATCCGCAGGCAAATCCATTGACCACGCCATCGGGCAAAATTGAGATCTATTCACAGGCACTGGCTGATATTGCAGCTACCTGGGAATTGCCAGAAGGCGATGTGATTGATCCACTGCCGATCTACACGCCGGGCTTTGAAAGTTATCAGGATCCGCTGAATAAACAGTATCCGCTGCAACTTACTGGTTTCCACTACAAATCTCGTGTGCACTCCACCTACGGTAACGTTGATGTGCTGAAAGCGGCTTGTCGCCAGGAAATGTGGATCAACCCAATTGATGCGCAAAAACGCGGTATCAACAATGGCGATAAGGTGCGGATCTTTAACGATCGCGGTGAGGTTCATATTGAGGCGAAAGTAACGCCACGAATGATGCCGGGCGTGGTCGCATTGGGTGAAGGTGCCTGGTATGACCCCGATGCGAAACGTGTTGATCAGGGCGGTTGTATCAACGTACTGACCACTCAACGCCCATCTCCTCTCGCCAAGGGGAATCCGTCACATACAAACCTCGTTCAGGTTGAAAAGGTGTAAGGAGTAACCGATGACAACCCAGTATGGATTTTTTATTGATTCCAGTCGTTGCACCGGTTGCAAAACCTGCGAACTGGCTTGTAAAGACTACAAAGATTTGACACCAGAAGTCAGCTTCCGTCGAATTTATGAATATGCGGGCGGCGACTGGCAGGAAGATAACGGCGTCTGGCATCAGAACGTATTTGCCTACTATCTCTCGATTTCATGTAATCACTGCGAAGATCCGGCGTGTACCAAAGTCTGCCCGAGCGGCGCGATGCATAAACGTGAAGATGGTTTTGTCGTTGTCGATGAAGATGTGTGTATTGGCTGTCGTTACTGCCATATGGCTTGCCCGTATGGTGCGCCACAGTACAACGAAACCAAAGGACATATGACCAAATGTGATGGTTGTTATGATCGTGTCGCGGAAGGTAAAAAACCGATCTGTGTCGAGTCTTGCCCGCTGCGGGCGCTGGATTTCGGCCCTATCGACGAGTTGCGTAAAAAACATGGCGATCTGGCCGCCGTTGCGCCGTTGCCAAGAGCGCACTTTACCAAACCAAATATTGTGATCAAACCTAACGCCAACAGCCGCCCAACCGGGGATACCACTGGCTACCTGGCAAATCCGAAGGAGGTGTGAGATGGGAAGTGGATGGCATGAATGGCCGTTGATGATCTTCACGGTCTTCGGGCAGTGTGTCGTGGGCGGTTTTATCGTTCTGGCATTTGCCTTGTTGAAAGGTGAACTTCGGGCCGATACCCAACAGCGGGTTATTGCCTGTATGTTTGGCTTGTGGGTACTGATGGGCATTGGCTTTATTGCCTCAATGCTTCACCTTGGTTCACCGATGCGCGCCTTTAACTCACTCAATCGGGTTGGCGCTTCGGCGTTGAGTAACGAAATCGCCAGCGGTTCGATCTTTTTTGCCGTTGGTGGCATCGGCTGGTTGCTGGCAATGCTGAAAAAGCTGTCACCGGTATTACGCGCGCTGTGGCTGGTGGTGACGATGGTTCTCGGTGTGGTATTTGTCTGGATGATGGTACGTGTGTATAACAGCATCGATACCGTACCGACCTGGTACAGCATCTGGACACCGATGGGTTTCTTCCTGACCATGTTTATGGGTGGCCCGCTGCTGGGATATCTGTTACTGCGTCTGGCGGGGGTTAATGGCTGGGTGATGCGTTTACTTCCGGCAATTTCAGTGCTGGCGTTGGTGGTGAGCGGTGTAATGTCTGTAATGCAGGGGGCTGAACTCGCTACGATTCACTCTTCTGTACAACAGGCTGCGGCGCTGGTGCCGGATTACGGTGCACTGATGGCCTGGCGGATTGTGCTTATCGCTGTGGCACTGTGCTTGTGGATTGCTCCGCAGTTAAAAGGTTTTCAGCCTGCGGTGCCGCTGCTTTCCGTGTCATTCATCCTGCTTCTTGCAGGGGAATTAATCGGTCGCGGCGTATTCTACGGTTTGCATATGACCGTGGGTATGGCTGTTGCCAGCTAAAGCGTTATAACCGGGGTTTCGGCCCCGGTTCTCTTTTATTTCTGTTTCGTTAAGGTGTCGTAACTGGTCATCAAATTACGATAATCAGGAATGTGGTTAGAGAACAGCGTCGCCAGGCCTTCGATATCGTTACGCCAGTCACGGTGCAGTTCGCAGGCGACACCAAACCACGTCATCAATTGCGCCCCCGCTTGTGACATGCGATCCCATGCCGAATGCCGGGTAATTTCGTTAAAGGTTCCTGACGCGTCAGTCACCACAAAGACATCAAACCCTTCTTCAATTGCGGAAAGTGCCGGAAATGCTACGCAAACCTCGGTTACCACCCCTGCAATAATCAGTTGTTTTTTACCTGTCGCTTTAACTGCTTTGACAAAATCTTCGTTATCCCAGGCGTTAATATTTCCAGGACGCGCAATATAAGGTGCATCCGGAAACTGTGCTTTCAGTTCAGGGACCAGTGGGCCGTTAGGACCAGTTTCAAAGCTGGTGGTAAGAATGGTAGGCAAATTGAAATATTTAGCTAAGTCACCCAGCGCCAGCACGTTATTTTTAAATTTGTCAGGTTCAATATCCCGCACAAGGGAAAGTAAACCAGCCTGGTGATCAACTAACAAAACAGCAGCATCATTTTTATCGAGACGAACATACGGTTTGGTCATTCTCTTCTCCTTTCGAGAGTCAGTGGTACGCCTGAAATCGTTCAGACGCGATGCGTTGCCCTGAAAGCATAGACGGGAAATCCAGGTTTGCTGTGACCATGAAATTTTTCGACTGAACGAAATGCATGAACTTTATGTTAGATCAATAAAAACAAGTAGATGAAACTGATTATCTTTTCGTCATTAGTGTTATGAATGAGTAATATAAATCGATAATACAGCCGCTACGTTATGTACGTATTTTCACCCATTGACAATGTTTTTGGTGGTGGCATGATGCGCATGAAATTTGAGCTTCCTCACGGTTTTAATTCATGTCCACGTATACCCGGCCTGTCATGCTTTTGCTGTCTGGCTTACTTTTGTTGACTCTGGCGATCGCGGTGTTAAATACACTGGTGCCGCTATGGCTCGCCCAGGCGCATTTGCCCACATGGCAGGTCGGTGTCGTCAGTTCATCTTATTTTACCGGCAACCTGGTCGGTACTTTACTGACAGGGTATGTCATTAAACGCTTTGGGTTTAATCGCAGTTATTACCTTGCTTCCTTCATTTTTGCGGCAGGCTGTGTCGGGCTTGGTTTGATGATTGGATTCTGGAGCTGGTTAGCCTGGCGTTTCGTCGCAGGCGTCGGTTGCGCCATGATTTGGGTTGTGGTGGAAAGCGCGCTGATGTGCAGCGGAACGTCACGTAACCGTGGGCGGTTACTTGCTGCCTATATGATGGTTTATTATGTGGGGACGTTTTTAGGCCAGTTACTGCTCAGTAAAGTTTCAACCGAATTGATGAGCGTATTGCCGTGGGCTACGGGGTTGACCCTGGCGGGGATCTTGCCGCTGCTGTTTACTCGTATCCTGAATCAACAGGCTGAAAATCATGCTTCGACGCCCATGACGTCAATGCTAAAACTTCGCCAGGCACGACTTGGCGTGAATGGCTGCATTATCTCGGGAATCGTTCTGGGTTCTTTGTATGGTCTGATGCCTCTGTACCTCAATCATAAAGGGATTAGCAATGCCAGCATCGGATTCTGGATGGCGGTACTGGTTAGTGCCGGTATCCTCGGGCAATGGCCAATTGGCCGTCTGGCGGATAAATTTGGTCGTCTGCTGGTACTGCGTGTTCAGGTATTTGTCGTCATTCTCGGTAGTATCGCGATGTTAAGTCAGGCGGCAATGGCTCCAGCATTGTTCATCCTCGGTGCAGCCGGTTTTACGCTCTATCCGGTGGCGATGGCCTGGGCTTGTGAGAAAGTTGAACATCATCAACTGGTCGCAATGAATCAAGCATTGTTGTTGAGTTATACCGTGGGTAGTTTGTTTGGGCCGTCTTTTACTGCCATGCTAATGCAGAATTTTTCTGATAATCTGCTGTTTATCATGATCGCCAGTGTGTCGTTTATCTACTTACTGATGCTGCTACGCAATGCCGGACACACACCAAAACCCGTTGCTCACGTCTAAATGAATTAGTGAAGAGTGTGAACTTGTTGTCCGCACTCTGTTTTCTTATTCCCTCTTTACACGAGCTTTCAGCAAAATTTATTTGTAAAAATAAAATGTACAGCAGATTGTAATTTTTATTCCACCATTTTCGCATTTCTTATTTTCCACACAATCCCCCTGTTTAGAGATATCTATTAAATATTAGCGAAAGATCGGTCTATGCTGAGAGCGTTCAGGAAAAACAGTTGCGCTGGTACAACATTGTGCTGATGTCATTTATCACCGATTGGGGGTTGGGCAGGAAATAGATTAAAAGAACGAGTCGATCTGATAACGCTAAAGTTAAGTTTTTCTTAAGAGATGAATGGTGATAAATGTTGTCGTGATAATACGAATTTAAGTTATTGGAAAGCTTTATTTTTAGATATGGTGATAATTTAAATTGTTGGCTATTTTGCGCGTTATTATTCTGAGTTCCGCAGTGAACTATTTCTTATGGTAACAGTTTGATTTTTGAGGACAAAGTTTAAACAACGCCCAGCACTATAAAATCGTTTTTTTTTGATCTGCATCAACAATGTTGCATGTTATCACTTTTGGTTAAATTTGCTGAAAATAGTTGCAACTATTGTTTCGTTATGTAGAAAATACATTTCTAATCTGGTTTAAAATTCTGCTAATTTGATATTTTATAGGATTTTAAACTTACAAAAACCTTCTCTCACTAGAATCTACTCATACCAGGCATGGTTCACAGACTATTGTTTTAAAAATAAAATAGTCGTCTGCCACTGCACCTTATTGTTTTATCGATCGTGTATTCCTCAACGTATTTATCTGTTCAGGTTGATGGGCGCTCTACAGCCTTAGCAATCAACTAATAATGACCACTTTCTCTAAGGTTATTGATTAATTTATTTGGGTTAAAAGAGTCACATTGCTCATATCTGAAGAACAGATAAATAAACGGAATGGATTGCTGAGATTACATATTAATGCCTCTTTTGGGTGGTAAAAGTGGCGATGGCGCAACTGTGCGGTATGTGACAGTTATGTCGACATTTATAAATATTTTCATATCTTAATTATTTCGTTGAAAATTAACGAAAGGCGGTAGCGTGGGCAAAAGAGACAAAAGCACGAATATTAAGTATAACAATGTTGGTTCAGTTAAAGTAAAAACTATGATAATCACTTTTGTAAATTAAGGAAAAATGAATCTTCTCATCATGGTATATTCGTTGGGAGGAAATGTTTCAAGTAATAAAATCATAATGAGGGATATTAACACCATCAATTATAAGTAATTTTATACGATGTAATATCGGAACTATTGATAACACTTTAGTCAGAACTCCAATATGTATAGCATTACTGAAAAATTAAATTCAAGATTTAACACTGCGCTTATATTAGCCGTTACAGTCTATATTATTTTGTCATTTATTACGGCGATTGATTTTCATAAAAAAATAGAAGAAAATTCTTCGCGTATTAATCTTATACTTATTAACAATAATTTAAATAATTTTTTTTCTAAAATTGAAAAAGAAGCTGATGCGTTAAAAGATGCTATTTATCTGTTACATGATGAAAATGAAATCAAACAAGCGGTCATCCATCGGATGAAAAAAATAGATTCCGTTAATCTAGTTGGGATAATGTTGAATAACGGGAAGTATCTTAGCTTTATTCGAACTGATGGTGGTGTGATTAAGTTTTTTGGCCAATCAGAACCCGGTAAACCTTTTACTGGGGTTGATGGTGAAATTAGCGATAAATACTTTGATCCTGAATCTCGCCCCTGGAATAAATTGCCGAAAGGGACTTATTCAAAATGGTCACCGTGGTATAACTGCTATGGCATTGCAGGGAAAAAATGTTTCTCGTTTTCATTACGTCCATCCGAAGAAGAAAAAAATTCGTTTGCTCTGAAGTTAATGCATTTAGATCTTGATGAAAGATATTTTAGTAATTATCTTAATAAATTGGCTGGTGAAGCTGATATTTTATTCATGGAGCAGAATAAAAAAATTATGGTAGGTAATGAAAAATCAATGCTGCATCTTATTGTTCGTAACTCATCAGGTAGTTATAACATAAGTAATGACAGTGGCAACTATACCGATAATGTCATATCACTCCCCAGACTTCCTGATGTCAGATTCCATTATTTTCACTATCAGAAATCAGAGGATGCAAACATCAATAAATATTTTACATTGATGTTTTTATGTGGTTTGGTTTGCTTCTGTTTATTATGGTATGTTGTTGAAAAGATAACAAAGAAAATTAAAAAAGAGTCCAATAAACTGATAGAGCATTTGAAAAAATTAGCGAATTCAGTATACCGCAACGACAAAATTGAAATTGTGCAAAATGACAGCAGTGAGATTATTGAGCTGAAAAAAATCATTAATAACATAAGTGATAAATACAAAGAACGAATGGAGCGGTTACTTAATCTTGTTTCTTGTGAGCAAGGAAGTTGCTTCTATATCAATAAATCTGTTATTGAAACCAACAATAAAACCTACTTAGCAGTTGGCATGCTTTGTATCTATGGATTAGAGTTTGTTGAGGCGATACATGGAAGTAAAAAATATGACGAGATTATAAATGATATAAAATCAAAAATATCAGAAAAATATTCTCGATACTGTGACATACTGAAAGTCTCAACTGAAACATATTTGTTGCTATGTCATACTCATTGTGAAGAGTTCATCGAGCAATTATCAATTTTAAATCTCCCTGACCATATTATTTGTCTAAGAAATATTTATGTTCATAAAATTGCTATTTGCGAAACTTTTGTGGGGGAAAATGTATCAAATTATGAAGGCAAGCTGAAACTGGCATTAACGGCTATGCGAGAAAATAAAGAATCTGAATTTATGTTTTATGATGATATCAAGGCTCATGAACTTGATCAAAAAGTCTGGGTCGCTGGAAATATAAAAAAGGGGATTGCGAGTAGTGAGTTTTATTTAGTCTATCAACCTATTATTGATATGGCGAATAATAAGGTTGTAGGTGCGGAGGCGTTATGCCGTTGGTTGTCAGTTGAAAATGGCATAATACCACCATCAATTTTCGTACCTGTTGCTGAAGAAATTGGCTTAATTAAAGAATTGGGTGATTTTGTACTGGAAACGGCTATTGGAGAATTTGGGGCATTTAGCCGTGAATATGAAATTACGAATGATTTTCTCCTGCATATTAATGTATCTCCGTGGCAATTAAATGAATTTGATTTCCACTTCCGGGTTTTGTCATTAATTAATACGTTTAGTATAAATGCTGATCAAATCTGCCTGGAGATCACCGAATCGGCAGTAAAAGACATAAATGATAGCTTTTACAATAATATAAATATTTTAAAAGAAAACGGTATTAAGATTTCACTTGATGATTTCGGCAGCGGTTTAGCTGATTTGAAAAAACTTTATAAAGTAAGGCCTGATAGCATTAAAATTGATTCGGAGTTTACCTCAGGAATTTTCGATGAAACAAACAGAATTGTCTATTTCATATCCAGCCTTGCCCGTGAAGAAAATATGCCGGTTATAGCTGAAGGTGTTGAAACCGAAAGCCAGGCCAGAGAATTACAAAAGTTAGGATTCTCTCATGTCCAGGGATACTTATACCAGAAACCGTTACCATTTTTAGAGTGGCATATAGACAATAAACCGAAAAAAAGAAAATAACGCAATGTTCAAATATAAAAAAAAGGCCGCAGGAATCTGTTTTTTGTATTTTTTGTGCGTCTCTGTAGTCACTTGTTATTTATACACTATGTATGTTAAAGACCGAGTTAATTCGGTAAAGGTATCTATTATTGATAGTGGGCTTGCTATTGCTAATGTGTCTGAGTATCGTCGTTCAGTATCTAATAATGTATTTTATGAACTAGAGATATCACCAGATGAACTGTTAAATAAAATACGCGATAGCTTTTCAAATTTCCAACATCCTGGATATTTATATGATCTGGGTCCTTATATGATTAGTGATGATAAATGTATCAAAATTACGTCAAAAGGAGATGATTTTTGTGACGACATAGTTTCCTCTGTTCGGGTAATTAACGAATTTGAAAGAGGTGTTATTAGTTTAAAAGATAAATACTATGTTTATTATGCACATCCCATAGCAAAAAGAACTAGTTTGATATCAGTAGTGGATCCAGAACGTTATTTATCTCTGATAAGAAATCAGTCAGGGGAACGAGAAGATATCTATGTCTCATTTTATGATATTAATGATAATGAAAAGAAAATTGCGGGTGATGATTTTTTGATAAATGATGCTGTATTTGAGATCTCAGCCATCACCCTGACATATTCTTATATCCCTGAAATGATATTTATCGTGGCTTACAAAAAAAGCAAGTATATTTATATGTGTTTGCTATTTGTTTTTGCTTCGGCGGTATCTGCAGTCATAATATATTACTATTATATTAATTTGCTGCAAAACATTATATATAAGGGTAGGTTGGAAAAAGAATCAATATTGTCGGATCATCATTATGGTTTACGTGGAGAAAATCTATTCTTTAATGCTGAAGAGATCAATGCAATTAGAGAAATATATGATTTTGGCACTTATGATGCGCTTACACGGGCTTCAGGTCGCCGGAGTTTTGATAAAGATATCAAAATATTGAGCGAAAAATTTGGATACTTATGTCTGTTTGACATAGATAAATTTAAAACCATTAATGATAAGTTTGGCCATTTGTTTGGTGATGAGGTACTCATAAAAATAGTTAATCTTATTAAAGATGAATTGCCTCGCAGTAAAGGTGAAATTTATCGGTTTGGCGGCGATGAGTTCGCTATCATTTATCATGATAAAGATGTAAATCAACTAACAAGAATTTTGCACCGAATTGTTCATTTCTCGATGGGTGGGTTGAATTGTAGTTGCAGCATTGGCGTAGCTAATACTGACGAGTGTATGAATAATATTGAACGGTTGAAATTGTTGGCAGATGAACGATTATACAAAAGTAAGCAAAATGGTAGAGCTCAGATAACATGGTGTTAATGTGTTAAATTTCATTGAATTGGTTACTTATGTTTCAAAAAAACACACAGTTTGAATAATAGTATTAATGAATGACTAGATGCCATGATCTTTAAAAATAAAGAAGCATACAACAAAATCCTTCTGGTTGTTGCTATATTGCTATGTTTTGTTTTTATATCGATTGTCGAACAGCCTCTTGGACTTTATCAACAAATATTATTCTCTATTATCATTTGCATCTCTGTTTTTCTCATCAATTTTGTTAAGGGAAGGATAATTACCCTTATTTTGATGGGGATTGGCGTACTCATATCTTCCAGATATCTATGGTGGCGTTACTCTTCTTCAGTTATCCTGGATGAGGTTCCAGACAGCTTCTTTTCAGTAACGCTATTAGTTGCTGAGACGTATGCCTGGCTTGTCTTATTACTGGGTTACTTTCAGGTTTGCTTTCCATTGAACAGAGAGTGTATACCCTTACCAGACAATAAAGAAGAATGGCCTAATGTTGATATATTAATACCCACTTATAATGAACCTCTGACGGTTGTGAAGAATACAGTTTATGGTGCACTGGCATTAGACTGGCCAAAAGATAAATTACACGTCTGGATCCTTGATGATGGCGCCAGGCAAGAGTTTAGAAGATTCGCAGATGAATCAGGCATTCATTATGTCGCAAGAGAAACACATGAACATGCTAAGGCCGGAAACATAAATAATGCGCTTAAAATAGCTAACGGAGAATTTGTTGCTATTTTTGATTGCGATCATATACCTTCTGTTTCTTTTTTAACGAAAACAATGGGTTGGTTTATTGCTGATGAAAAACTATCGATGTTGCAAACACCACATCATTTTTTCTCCCCTGATCCTTTTGAGCGAAATCTGGGACAGTTTCGGCAAAAGCCAAATGAAGGGCATCTCTTTTATGGATTAATCCAGAATGGAACGGATACCTGGAATGCTTCATTTTTTTGTGGTTCGTGCGCAATTATCCGTAGATCTGCTTTGGATGAGGTGGGTGGCATTGCAGTCGAAACAGTAACGGAAGATGCGCATACGTCGTTACGTTTGCATCGTGCAGGTTACAGCTCTGCGTACCTTCGCTATCCTCTGGCTGCCGGACTTGCCACCGAAACATTATCAGCCCATATTGGGCAACGGATTCGGTGGGCCAGGGGAATGATCCAAATCTTGCGTATTGACAATCCATTATTAGGCAAAGGCCTGACATTATCACAGCGCCTTTGCTATCTCAGCAGCATGATGCACTTTTTATCAGGTGTGCCACGACTGATTTTCTTGTGTGCACCATTATGCCCCATTTTCTTTTCAGTTAATCTGATAGATGCATCGATAGCGGATATTATGTCTTATGTTTTGCCTTATCTATTTGTTATCGTTTTAACTAACTCAAGAATACAAGGAAAATACAGGCATTCTTTCTGGAATGAGATTTACGAAATGGTGCTGGCCTGGTACATTACGCTACCGACGCTTGTTGCATTACTTGCTCCGGCAAAAGGGCGCTTTAATGTTACGGCTAAAGGGGGATTAATAAAAAATAAGTTTGTTGACTGGCGAATATCATATCCCTACCTCATTTTTGCTATTTTAAACTTACTTGGATTGATAATGGGTATTGTTAATTTTTATAATTTGCAAGGGCATATTGCGATCCTGAATCTCTTTTGTTTAGTTTGGTTGCTTTATAATACAATTATTATTGGCGCAACTCTGGCTGTCTCTATTGAACAAAAACAGGTGCGTTTTTCTCCGCGTATCGACGTGTCTTTCAAAGGTGTGATCCAACTGACTGATGGGCGAAACTACCCTTGTTCTGTTCTTGATTTCTCCGAAGGAGGACTAGGGGTTATCATTGATAATATTTCCGACCTAAAAGATATTGATAAAACACAGCAGTTGTCTCTTCATCTGGATGATGGTTACGGAAAATGCGATATTCCAGTACAAATAGTTCATGCTTACAATAATAAAATTGGCCTGAAGATTATGCCAATGAGCCATGAACAAAGTATTAATTATGTTAGAGCGACATTTTCTCGTGATTCAATATGGCAAGAATGGAATGATAAAATATCCCAGGATAATATTCTAAAGAGCTTTTTTGAAATATCTTTCATCTCTCTGAAAGGTTACTGTAATATGATTTTTTATATTCTCCAGAATATTAAAGGACGTTCTAAGGGTTAGTTTTGTTTCTGGTTGCTAACTAAATATTTATTGTGTGTA
Source organism: Escherichia sp. KTE96 (assembly GCF_000408525.1). Taxonomy (NCBI): domain Bacteria; kingdom Pseudomonadati; phylum Pseudomonadota; class Gammaproteobacteria; order Enterobacterales; family Enterobacteriaceae; genus Escherichia; species Escherichia sp. KTE96. Next base: position 2,111,012 of record NZ_KE137149.1, read on the forward strand.
TTTGTTTTTGGTTCTTGAGTTTTTAAAATGGGAAGAAAGTTTTTTAAGGCTGGTTTTGCAATAATTTTCTTGGGGTTGTTATGCATTTATCAGGCAAATGCAGCATCGACTACACATACAACGATTAATAAACCTACCACCGGGATAATATTACCTTCTGTGCAGAAGGAGAACGTTTCTATTTATGAGAAAGTGCCATCCCGCCAGTTAAAGCTCCCATTTACGCAAATAGCAGCAGTGCCAGGTAATATTGTTCTGAGTGGAGTCAACCCTCAGGGTCATATTGAGTTTGGTATGCGCAGTGATGAAATGGTTTCAGAAGCGAAACTAAAACTTGAGTATACCCCATCGCCGTCGTTACTCCCTGTCCAGTCACAACTTAAGGTTTATCTTAATGATGAGTTGATGGAGGTATTACCGATTTTCAAAGAACAACTGGGGAAAAAAACGTTGACGGAAATATCTCTCAATCCATTGTATTTCTCCGATTTTAACCGCTTGCGTTTCGAATTAATTAGTCACTACCAGAGTGCATGTGAAAATTTGACCAGCAGCCTGTGGCTTGATATTGGGCGCAACAGCGAACTGGAACTGACGTTTCAGAGACTCAATCTGAAAAATGATCTTTCATATTTTCCGGTGCCATTCTTTGATCCACGAGATAACCGTACCAATACATTGCCGATGGTATTTGCCGGTACTCCTGACAAAGGGTTGCAGCAGGCATCAGCAATTGTCGCTTCGTGGTTTGGTGCACAATCGGGATGGCGTGGTCATCGATTCCCTGTTTTCTATGACCAGTTACCAGAAAGTAATGCAGTGGTATTTGCCACTAATAATAGACGACCAGACTTTCTACGTGATCATCCGTTGGTGAATGCACCTGTTATTGAAATGATCAACCATCCGCAAAATCCTTTCGTCAAATTGTTGGTACTTTTTGGTCGCGATGACAACGATTTATTACAGGCGGCAAAAGGCCTTGCGCAGGGAAATATACTGTTTCGCGGCGATAGTGTGGTCGTCAATGATGTGGAGCCGCTTTTGCCGCGCAAACCTTATGATGCGCCAAATTGGGTACGCACTGACCGTCCTGTAACTTTCGCAGAGCTTAAGACATATGAAGGGCAATTACAGGCAAGCGCCCTGGAGTCTGCGGCAATTAATATTTCATTTAATTTGCCACCAGATCTCTTTCTGCTACGTAACCGCGGTGTTGATATGAAGATTAACTATCGCTATACCACACCAATGGTGAGTGGTTCGCGCGTGGATGTCAGCCTTAATAATCAGTACCTGGAATCTTTTCGTCTAAATACTCAATCTGCTACGGATCGACTGCTGTTACGTTTACCGTTATTGCAAGAATTGTTGGATGACAATAATAAAATTACCGTTCCGGCGTTGACACTGGGGGCGCTCAATCAATTGCGATTTAATTTTGAATACGTTAATACGATACCGCGCGCTGATGCTGATAGCTGTATTATTTCCCGGCCTTTGAAAAATCATGCAGTCATTGCAGATGATTCCACTATCGATTTTTCAAAGTATCATCACTTTATCGCCATGCCTGATTTACGCGCCTTTGTCAGCGCAGGCTTTCCTTTTAGTCGAATGGCTGATTTATCAGAAACAGTTGTCGTTATGCCTGAAAAGCCTGGTGCAACGCAGGTTGAAATATTGCTAAATACCCTGGGATTGATTGGTGCTCAAACCGGGTTTCCAGCCATTAATCTGACAATTACTGATGATATAAGCTCCGTTCGGAGCAGGGATGCAGACATTCTGTTGATAGGGACACTTCCACAAGAATTAGAAGACAAACAGCAAATAAATCTGCTTATTGAGGCAACGACACGTTGGGTAAAAAGTCCAATGCGGCACGCTAAATATGTCCAAATTGAGGCAGATAAAAACGATCAAAATTCGGAAACACAATCAACCATAGTTTCCCCATCGCCAATGGCTGCGGTGGTTGGTTTTCAGTCCCCGTATCATACCCAACGTAGCGTAATTGCATTGATGACCGAAGGAGCACGCGGCGATGGGTTACTCAACAATGCGTTGGTTGATAGTGTAAAGCGCGGCAATATCTTTGGCTCAGTCGCGGTTATTCGTGAATCTGGTGTCGATAGTTTACGGGCTGGAGATACTTATTATGTGGGGGATCTTCCCTGGTTTGAGCGTATCCAATACGTGTTAGCGAGACATCCCGTTCTGTTGGCGGTGTTGGCAACACTCAGTGTGGTGCTATTGGCATGGGTGGCCTGGCGTCTGCTACGCATTATTAGCCGCCGTCGTCTGAATCCTCATCAACAGTAATTCATCGTCATTTTTATTTTGCAGCTCAATCCTGTCCTGGCCTTAAACAGGCAGGGCGGGGAGCTGCACTCATTCTGTTTCTAATAAAAAGTGAGTTAACACCTGATTGAGGCCAGGCATGTACAAATTCACCCTAAATTTGCTCACACTATCCCTTGTTTTGTCGATGCTGTCGATGGCGGAAGCTGCGCCAACTGCTCATCAGTTGTTGATGGCGCAGGTTCGGTTAGGCGAAGACACTCACCGCGAAGATCTGGTCGAGCAATCGCTTTATCGTCTTGAATTGGTGGAACCCAATAATCCAGATGTCGTTGCGGCTCGTTTTCGCTATCTGCTGCGAAGGGGAAATATTGACGGTGCACAAAAACAACTTACCAGGCTTTTCCTGCTCGCACCGGATTCAAAAATATATCAAGCATCGCACACGGCTATGCGACTTTCCTCGCCTGATGGCCGTCAGGCACTGCAAATGGCACGTTTACAAGCTATCTCCGGGCGTCACAAAGAGGCTATTGCCAATTACGACAGGCTATTTAATGGGGCACCGCCAGATGTCGAAATGGCGATGGAGTACTGGAGTACAGTGGCGCAAATAGCATCCCGTCGCAACGAAGCGATTAGTCAGTTGAGAATACTTAATAATGATAACCCTGACACTGGTGCAATATTGGGGGCGCTGGGCCAGGCGTATTCCCAGAAAGGCGATCGCGCGAATGCGGTGGTGAATCTGGAAAAAGCCCTCGCGCTGGACCCGCACAGCAGCAACAATGACAAGTGGAACAGTCTGTTGAAAGTGAACCGCTACTGGCTGGCGATCCAGCAGGGTGATGCTGCGCTGAAAGCCAATAATCCAGAGCAGGCCGAACGGTTGTTCCGGCAGGCGCGCAGTGTTGATAACGCCGACAGCTATGCAGTGCTGGGACTGGGTGATGTGGCAATGGCGCGCAAAGATTACCCCGCCGCAGAACGTTATTATCAGCAGACGCTGCGCATGGACAGCAGCAACACCAACGCCGTGCGCGGACTGGCGAATATTTATCGCCAGCAGTCACCGGAAAAAGCCGAAGCGTTTATTGCCTCGCTCCCGGCCAGCCAGCGGCGCAGCGTTGATGACATCGAACGCAGCCTGCAAAACGATCGTCTGGCACAGCAGGCGGAGGCACTGGAAAATCAGGGCAAATGGGCGCAGGCGGCAGCGCTTCAGCGGCAACGGCTGGCGCTGGATCCCGGCAGTGTATGGATTACTTACCGGCTGTCGCAGGATCTCTGGCAGGCCGGGCAACGTAGCCAGGCCGATACCCTGATGCGCAATCTGGCACAGCAGAAACCAGACGATCCGGAGCAGGTTTACGCTTACGGGCTGTATCTCTCCGGTCACGATCAGGAGCGGGCGGCGCTGGCGCATATCAACAGCCTGCCGCGCGCGCAGTGGAACAGCAATATTCAGGAGCTGGTTAATCGGCTGCAAAGCGATCAGGTGCTGGAAACCGCTAACCGTCTGCGGGAAAGCGGCAAAGAGGCCGAAGCGGAAGCGATGCTGCGCCAGCAACCACCTTCCACGCGCATTGACCTCACGCTGGCCGACTGGGCGCAGCAACGGCGTGATTACACCGCCGCCCGCGCTGCGTATCAGAATGTCCTGACGCGCGAGCCGAATAACATCGACGCCATTCTTGGCCTGACGGAAGTGGATATTGCTGCAGGCGACAAAGCGGCAGCGCGCAGCCAACTGGCGAAACTGCCCGCCACCGATAACGCGTCGCTGAACACGCAACGGCGTGTGGCGCTGGTGCAGGCACAGCTTGGCGATACCGCGGCGGCGCAGCAGACGTTTAACAGGCTGATCCCACAGGCAAAATCTCAACCACCGTCGATGGAAAGCGCGATGGTACTGCGCGATGGCGCGAGTTTTGAAGCGCAGGCGGGGGAACCGCAGCAGGCGCTGGAAACCTACAAAGACGCAATGGTCGCATCCGGTGTGGCGACAACGCGTCCGCAGGATAACGACACCTTTACCCGTCTGACCCGCAATGACGAGAAGGACGACTGGCTGAAACGCGGCGTGCGCAGCGATGCGGCGGACCTCTATCGTCAGCAGGATCTCAACGTCACCCTCGAACATGATTACTGGGGTTCGAGCGGTACTGGTGGCTATTCTGATCTGAAAGCGCACACCACCATGTTGCAGGTGGATGCGCCGTATTCCGACGGGCGAATGTTCTTCCGCAGTGATTTCGTCAATATGAACGTTGGCAGTTTCTCCGCCGACGCTGAGGGTAAATGGGATAACAACTGGGGCACCTGTACGTTACAGGATTGTAGCGGCAATCGCAGTCAGTCGGATTCCGGTGCCAGCGTTGCTGTCGGCTGGCGCAATGACGTCTGGAGCTGGGATATCGGCACCACGCCGATGGGCTTCAACGTGGTGGATGTCGTTGGCGGCATCAGTTACAGCGACGACGTGGGGCCGCTTGGTTACACCATTAACGCCCATCGTCGCCCCATCTCCAGTTCCTTGCTGGCCTTTGGCGGGCAAAAAGACTCCCCGGGCAACACCGGGAAAAAATGGGGCGGCGTGCGTGCTGATGGCGTGGGACTAAGCCTGAGCTACGATAAAGGTGAAGCGAACGGCGTCTGGGCATCGCTTAGCGGCGACCAGTTAACCGGCAAAAATGTCGAAGATAACTGGCGCGTGCGCTGGATGACGGGCTATTACTATAAAGTCATCAACCAGAACAATCGCCGCGTCACCATTGGTCTGAACAATATGATCTGGCATTACGACAAAGACCTGAGTGGGTACTCACTCGGTCAGGGCGGTTACTACAGCCCGCAGGAATACCTGTCGTTTGCCGTACCGGTGATGTGGCGCGAGCGGACGGAAAACTGGTCGTGGGAGCTGGGGGCGTCTGGCTCGTGGTCGCATTCACGAACCAAAACCATGCCGCGTTATCCGCTGATGAACCTGATCCCGACTGACTGGAAAGACGATGCAGCCGGCCAGACCAACGACGGTGGCAGCAGTCAGGGCTTTGGCTACACGGCGCGGGCATTACTTGAACGCCGCGTCACATCCAACTGGTTTGTCGGTACGGCAATCGATATCCAGCAGGCGAAAGATTATGCGCCCAGCCATTTCCTGCTCTATGTACGGTATTCCGCCGCCGGATGGCAGGGCGACATGGATTTACCGCCGCAGCCGCTGATACCTTACGCCGACTGGTAACGAGCTAGAATCAGAAGATTACGACGCGGAAATTAAGTCGAGCAAGCCAGCGTTGAGAATGCTCCTAACGCTGGCTTACTGATTATCACTAACAGGAGGGGAGCCAAAATTGCAGGGCGAAATTCAACCTGCACGTGATGTTTTAGAACATCACTTTATGACCATACTGCTCAAGAATGCCTTTCACGCGCTCCATGGTCTCTTTCTTCGGTGGTTTCACGCCATCGAGTTTGTACTCTTCGCCCATCGCCACCCATTTGTGTTTGCCCAGCTCATGGTAGGGGAGGAGTTCGATTTTTTCGACGTTACCCATATCACGGGTAAATTCACCAAGACGGTGGGCGGAATCGTCGTCGTCAGACCAGCCAGGTACTACGACATAACGGATCCAGACTTTCACATTTTTGTTCGCCAGATATTTGGCAAACTCCAGCGTTCGGTGGTTGGAAACGCCTACCAGATTTTGGTGGATCTCGTCGTTCATTTGTTTGAGATCAAGCATTACCAGGTCGGTTACTTCCAGCAGTTCATCAATCACCGGATCGTAACGACGAACAAAACCGTTGGTGTCCAGACAGGTATGAATGCCTTCTTTTTTGCAGGCGCGGAACCAGTCACGAACAAACTCAGCTTGCAGAATTGCTTCGCCGCCAGATGCGGTAACGCCGCCACCTGAAGCGTTCATAAAGTGGCGATAGGTCACCACCTCTTTCATTAAATCTTCAACGGTAACTTCTTTACCGCCATGCGTGTCCCAGGTGTCGCGGTTATGACAATACAGGCAGCGCATCAGGCAGCCCTGGAAAAAGGTGATAAAGCGAATACCCGGGCCGTCTACGGTTCCACAGGATTCAAAGGAGTGAATGCGACCAATAACTGACATTGCGGTGTTTCTCCAGATGTGGCCCATCTGAGGCCGTGTTGGTGCGCAGCTCGAAGGCTACGTCGAGTCTGTTTTGGCAGTCACCTTAAAGTATAGATAGCTGACAAAAAAGGCTCTCTTGCTAAAAAAGGCCCCACTTTCGTGGAGCCTTTATTGTACGCTTTTTACAGTACGATTTCAGTCAAATCTAATTACATAGATTGAGTGAAGGTACGAGTAATAACGTCCTGCTGCTGTTCTTTAGTCAGCGAGTTGAAACGTACTGCGTAGCCAGATACACGGATGGTCAACTGCGGATATTTTTCCGGGTTTTCCATTGCGTCGAGCAGCATTTCACGGTTCATCACGTTTACGTTCAGGTGCTGACCACCTTCGATGGACGCTTCGTGGTGGAAGTAACCATCCATCAGACCAGCCAGGTTGGTCTTACGAACTTCGTCGTCTTTACCCAGTGCGTTCGGAACGATAGAGAAGGTGTAAGAGATACCATCTTTAGCGTAAGCGAACGGCAGTTTAGCAACGGAAGTCAGAGAAGCTACAGCACCTTTCTGGTCACGACCGTGCATCGGGTTAGCACCCGGTCCGAACGGTGCGCCAGCACGACGACCGTCTGGGGTGTTACCGGTTTTCTTACCATACACAACGTTAGAAGTGATGGTCAGAACAGACTGAGTCGGGATAGCGTCACGGTAGGTGTGCAGTTTCTGAATTTTCTTCATGAAACGTTCTACCAGATCAACAGCCAGGTCATCTACACGCGGATCGTTGTTACCAAACTGCGGGTATTCGCCTTCGATTTCGAAGTCGATAGCCAGACCGTCTTCGTCACGAATCGGTTTAACTTTCGCATATTTGATTGCAGACAGGGAGTCAGCAGCAACGGACAGACCAGCGATACCACACGCCATGGTGCGGATAACGTCACGGTCGTGCAGCGCCATCAGAGCGGCTTCGTAGCTGTACTTGTCGTGCATGTAGTGGATGATGTTCAGTGCAGTGATGTACTGTTTAGCCAGCCAGTCCATGAAGTGATCCATGCGCTCCATCACTTCATCGTAGTTCAGGACGTCGCCTTTGATCGGTTCAGATTTCGGACCAACCTGCATTTTCAGTTTTTCGTCAACGCCGCCGTTGATTGCGTACAGCATGGTTTTCGCCAGGTTTGCACGCGCACCGAAGAACTGCATTTGTTTACCAACGATCATCGGGCTTACGCAGCAAGCGATAGCATAGTCATCGTTGTTGAAGTCCGGACGCATCAGGTCATCGTTCTCATACTGCAGAGAAGAGGTGTCGATGGACACTTTAGCGGCGAATTTCTTGAAGTTCAGCGGCAGTTTTTCAGACCACAGAATGGTCATGTTCGGTTCCGGAGACGGACCCATGGTGTACAGGGTGTTCAGGAAACGGAAGCTGTTTTTGGTAACCAGCGTACGACCGTCGAGACCCATACCACCGATAGATTCGGTTGCCCAGATCGGGTCACCAGAGAACAGTTCATCGTACTCCGGAGTACGCAGGAAGCGAACCATACGCAGTTTCATGACCAGGTGGTCAACCATTTCCTGCGCTTCTTGTTCGGTGATTTTACCAGCTTTCAGGTCACGTTCGATGTACACGTCCAGGAAGGTGGAGGTACGACCGAAGGACATTGCAGCACCGTTCTGAGACTTAACAGCAGCCAGGTAGCCGAAGTAAGTCCACTGGATAGCTTCCTGAGCATTGGTAGCCGGACCAGAGATGTCGTAGCCGTATTTAGCAGCCATTTCTTTCATCTGACCCAGAGCGCGGTGCTGTTCAGCGATTTCTTCGCGCAGACGAATGGTCTGTTCCAGGTTTACGCCGTTTTCCAGATCAGCCTGCAGAGAGGTGAACTGTGCCAGTTTATCTTTCATCAGGTAGTCGATACCGTACAGCGCAACGCGACGGTAGTCACCGATGATACGACCACGGCCATAAGCATCTGGCAGACCGGTCAGAACACCGGATTTACGGCAACGCAGGATGTCCGGAGTGTAAACGTCGAACACGCCCTGGTTGTGAGTTTTACGGTATTCAGTGAAGATTTTTTTGATCATCGGATCCAGTTCGCGGTTGTACGCTTTGCAGGAACCTTCGATCATTTTGATACCACCGAACGGGATAAGAGCACGTTTCAGCGGAGCTTCAGTCTGCAGACCAACGATTTTCTCAAGCTGCTTGTTGATGTAGCCAGCGTCGTGAGAGGTGATGGTGGAAGCAACAGCGGTGTCAAAGTCAACTGGCGCGTGAGTGCGGTTTTCCAGTTTAACGCCTTCCATTACTTTGTCCCACAGGGTAGTGGTCGCTTCAGTAGCGCCAGCCAGGAAGGACTCGTCACCCTCGTACGGAGTGTAGTTTTTCTGAATGAAGTCACGGACGTTTACTTCATTCTGCCAGTCACCTTTGGTAAAACCTTCCCAGGCTGTGGCTAACTTTTCATTAAGCTCGGACATGTAACACCTACCTTCTTAAGTGGATTTTTTATTTACTGCGTACTTCGACAGCCATTAATGGTTGTCGTTTTCACGCAGATAAATGACCCAGTATGTCAACCCAACCAACAAACCACCGCCGATAATATTGCCGATCGTAACCGGAATCAGGTTATCAGTGATGAAGTTCATCACGGTCAGGTGAGAAAAATTTTCCGGTGCTGAACCGACTGCGGTCCAGAATTCCGGTGTAGCGAAGTCGCGGATTACAATACCCATCGGGATCATAAACATGTTTGCGATACTGTGCTCAAAACCGCTGGCAACAAACATCGCGACCGGCAGCACCATGATAAACGCTTTGTCCATCAGGCTGCGGCCAGAATAGCTCATCCATACCGCCAGGCATACCATCAGGTTAGCCAGGATACCGAGGCAGACGGCCTCAATAAAAGTATGGTGCACTTTGTGGTCGGCGGTTTGTAGGACGTTCAGCCCCCATTGACCATTGGCGGTCATATACTCGCCGGAAAGCCACATTAAAAGTACAAATAACAACGCGCCGACCAGGTTGCCAAAATAGACATTCAGCCAGTTTTTCGCCAACTGGCCCCAAGTGATACGCCCACTCGCCTTGGCAACAACAATCAACACGGTAGAAGTAAAGAGATCGGCACCGCAGACAACACAAAGAATCAGCCCCAGAGAGAAGCAAATGCCGCCAACCAGTTTTGCCATGCCGAAGGGCATTGTGCCTGTGCCAGTGGTTGCTGTGATATAGAAGACGAATGCGATTGAGATGAAAACACCGGCGGTAATCGCCAGATAGAAAGTCTTAAGCGGATGTTTCGTTGCTTTATAGACACCTGCCTCTTCGGCCACTTTGGCCATTGCTGCAGGAAGTAAAAGATCAAAAGGGTTGTCAGCTTTCACACTAACTCTCTCTTTATTAAGTCGGCGACGAGATACTAACAAAGCATTATAGATGAGAAATTGATATAGATCATATCTCGCCTGGCTTATAGGCCCGTAAGTCGCATGGTTTTTATGCAAATACGGAGTAAGTATTTGATTATCCAAATAAAAATAAATTTTAAAAATTAACAAATGAGTTGAATTTTTTCCGCATCCTCCGCTAAAACAGTTAATTAAAAGGGGGGCATCAGGCAAATAAAGTAACAATATCGATCGTATTTATTAAATATAAATTACCGATATTTAACTTTATAATTACAATTATTTTATTAATGCAAATATATGTAAAGCGGGGCATTAAAAAAACGCCCCGTAATATAACTCAGACTAATCATTAAGCCTACATTGCGTAGGCTATTTGATTTTATTTTGTCCAGAATGCCGCTTTGGCGTGTTGCAGTTTTTCGTAAGCTTTCAGCAGTGACTGATGTGCGGCAAACGCATGTAGATCGTTGTCTACCGGTTGCAGGCCATAAAACGCGGCTTCGCCACTCATGGCTGCGCTGGCAGCTTCTACCGCATCAGCACCGTACATGCGAACAAACGCGTTCAGATATTGCAGTGGCTGACGATCTTCTTCCTGAGCAAGCAGTAGTAAGGTTTGCAGGCAGCGATAATAGTTCGCGCGCTCCGGGCTGAACACCGATGAGTTAAACTCCATCGTCCATTCGGTCCAGACCAGAGCCTGTTCCAGGTCGCCACCAGCCAGCGCCAGCATGGCTTTCAGTTCACCGATACGCAGGGTATACCAGCCGTTGTCCGACCCCGTTGCCAGACCCAGCAGCTCACGTACGCGGGTAAAATCGTCAAAACCTTCTTCATCCAGTTGCTCGATGAGGTTCAGGTAATCTTCTTTTTCCCATTCACTGCCTGGCAGCGACAGAATCGTTTCTCGTAAATGGCTGCCCATACTGTTATTCGCCATCCACAAATCTTCTGCCGGATAAATATCGGACATGCCCGGCACGATAATACGGCAAGCGTAGACACCCAGATGCTCATAATCAGCAATATAAACGTCTTTACCTTCCTTATTGAAGATAGCCATCAGCGTGGCGAACTCTTCTTCAGTGGTGCCGGAGAAATTCCAGTCGACAAACGGATAATCGGCATCCTGCTTGAACAGATCCCAGGAGATCAAACCGCTGGAATCAATAAAGTGCGTTTCGAGGTTGGTATGTTCAGCTACTTCTTCATCGTCGAAGGTTGGCGGAGTAAATACATCCAGGTCCTTCAAACTGCGGCCCTGCAGCAGTTCAGTCACGGTACGTTCCAGTGCAACGCCAAAATCAGGATGTGCGCCGAAAGAGGCAAAGCAAGTGCCGTTAGCCGGGTTGAACAGTACCACGCAGATCACCGGATACTGACCGCCAAGCGAACCATCATAAGCAAAGATTGGGAAACCTTCCGCTTCCAGCGTTTCGATGGCTTCAACCACCGCCGGATAACGTGCCAGCACATCAGCCGGGATCTCTGGCAGGCTGATGCTTTCAGCGATGATGCGGTTTTTCACATAGCGTTCAAAAACTTCGGATAATCCCTGGACGCGCGCTTCGTTGCGGGTATTACCAGCGGACATACCGTTGGAAACATACAGGTTACCGATAATATTCATCGGAATATAAACGGTTTGATTGTCGGACTGGCGAGTAAACGGCAGGCCGCAAATACCGCGATCTTCATTACCGGATTGCAGATCAATCAGCATACTGCCGGTCAGTTCATTCTCCGGGTCGTAAAATGCCCTCAGACGGTCATCAAGCAGGCCTTCCGGCACATCGTCGTTTTCGGTCAGTGGGAACCATTTTTCGTTGGGATAATGCACGAACGGGCCGTTGGCGATGGTTTCGCCCAGCCAGAAATCAGCAAAAAAGTAGTTAGTAGAGAGACGCTCGAAATATTCACCGAGGGCAGAAGCCAGCGCCGCCTTTTTGGTTGCGCCTTTACCGTTGGTAAAACATAGCGCGCACTCTTTATCGCGGATGTGTACAGACCAGACGTTAGGCACCGGATTCAGCCAGGAAGCTTCTTCAATTTGAAAACCGAGGTCGGAGAGTTTTTGCTGGAAGCGAGCGATGGAATCTTCCAGAGCGGCATCTTTGCCGGGGATAAATGTTTGTGTCATGAAAATCACTTTAGTCGTACGGAAAGCGCGCAATAATACGGGTTTTATCGCAAAGGCGCTATCACCGCCGCCATGCCGATGAACTGTTGACTATGCTTTTAGTGGATAAACCACGATAAGAGCATAAAAATGAAGGCGTTCGATCTCCACCGTATGGCATTCGATAAAGTGCCTTTTGATTTCCTTGGCGAAGTTGCCCTACGCAGTCTCTATACCTTTGTGTTGGTCTTTCTGTTCCTCAAAATGACCGGAAGACGCGGCGTGCGGCAAATGTCGCTGTTTGAAGTGTTAATCATTTTGACACTAGGGTCGGCGGCTGGGGATGTGGCATTTTATGACGATGTGCCGATGATCCCGGTACTTATTGTCTTTATTACTCTGGCGTTGTTATATCGCTTGGTGATGTGGTCGATGGCGCACAGTGAAAAACTGGAAGATCTGTTGGAGGGTAAGCCGGTTGTCATTATTGAAGATGGTGAGCTGGCCTGGTCGAAACTTAATAACTCCAACATGACGGAATTTGAGTTTTTTATGGAGCTACGGTTGCGTGGTGTGGAACAACTGGGACAGGTTCGTCTGGCTATTCTTGAAACCAACGGGCAAATCAGCGTCTATTTCTTTGAAGATGAAAAGGTGAAACCGGGATTACTTATTTTACCCAGTGATTGTACTCAGCGTTATAAAGTGGTGCCGGAGTCGGCGGACTACGCCTGTATCCGTTGCAGTGAAATCATTCATATGGAAGCAGGTGAAAAACAATTATGTCCCCGCTGTGCAAATCCAGAATGGACGAAGGCAAGTCGGGTAAAACGGGTGACATGACAGCAAAAACAGCGGCTTTTTGACTAGAATCCGAGATATTCTGTTGTGTGACGCGGACCACATTTTTACCCGCAACAGTTTTACCCATTGCGACGCGCGTCACTGAATGATAAAACCGATAGTCACAGGAATAACGTATTACCCAGGGTCGCAATCGATTACCGTGGGTCAATAACAACGCAACGTGGTGAGGGGAAATGGCTCAAATCTTCAATTTTAGTTCTGGTCCGGCAATGCTACCGGCAGAGGTGCTTAAACAGGCTCAACAGGAACTGCGCGACTGGAACGGTCTTGGTACGTCGGTGATGGAAGTGAGCCACCGCGGCAAAGAATTCATTCAGGTTGCAGAGGAAGCCGAGAAGGATTTTCGCGATCTTCTTAACGTCCCCTCCAACTATAAAGTATTGTTCTGCCATGGTGGCGGTCGGGGTCAGTTTGCGGCTGTACCGCTGAATATTCTCGGTGATAAAACCACTGCAGATTATGTTGATGCCGGCTACTGGGCGGCAAGCGCCATCAAAGAAGCGAAAAAATACTGCACGCCAAATGTGTTTGACGCCAAAGTGACTGTTGATGGTTTGCGCGCGGTTAAGCCAATGCGTGAATGGCAACTCTCTGATAATGCTGCTTATATGCATTATTGCCCGAATGAAACTATCGATGGTATTGCCATCGATGAAACGCCAGACTTTGGTAAAGATGTGGTAGTCGCTGCCGATTTCTCTTCAACGATTCTTTCCCGCCCGATTGATGTCAGCCGCTACGGCGTGATTTACGCTGGCGCGCAGAAAAATATCGGCCCGGCTGGCCTGACGATCGTCATCGTTCGCGAAGACTTACTGGGTAAAGCGAATATCGCATGCCCGTCGATTCTGGATTACTCCATCCTTAACGATAACGATTCCATGTTTAATACGCCGCCGACCTTTGCCTGGTACTTATCTGGCCTGGTCTTCAAATGGCTGAAAGCGAACGGCGGTGTGGCTGCAATGGACAACATCAATCAGCAAAAAGCAGAACTGCTGTATGGCGTAATAGATAACAGCGATTTCTATCGTAATGATGTCGCAAAAGATAACCGTTCGCGGATGAATGTGCCGTTCCAGTTGGCGGACAGTGCGCTTGACAAGTTGTTCCTCGAAGAGTCTTTCGCTGCGGGCCTTCATGCGTTGAAAGGTCACCGTGTGGTCGGCGGAATGCGCGCGTCTATTTATAATGCCATGCCGCTGGAAGGTGTTAAAGCGCTGACAGACTTCATGGTTGAGTTCGAACGCCGTCACGGCTAATGCCGAATTTTGCTTAATCCCCCACAGCCAGACTGTGGGGTTTTTATTTCTGTTGTAGAGAGTTGAGTTCATGGAATCCCTGACGTTACAACCCATCGCCCGTGTTGATGGCACCATTAATCTGCCCGGTTCCAAGAGCGTTTCTAACCGCGCTTTATTGCTGGCGGCATTAGCACACGGCAAAACCGTATTAACCAATCTGCTGGATAGCGACGATGTTCGCCATATGCTGAATGCACTGCAGGCGTTGGGGGTGAGCTATACGCTTTCTGCTGATCGTACGCGTTGCGAAATTATCGGTAACGGCGGTCCATTACACGCAGAAAGTGCGCTGGAGTTATTTCTCGGTAATGCGGGGACAGCGATGCGTCCTCTGGCGGCGGCACTTTGTCTGGGAAGCAATAATATTGTCCTGACCGGTGAACCGCGTATGAAAGAACGCCCGATCGGTCATCTGGTCGATGCGCTGCGCCAGGGCGGGGCAAAAATCGCTTACCTGGAACAAGAAAATTATCCACCGTTGCGTTTACAGGGTGGTTTTACTGGCGGCAATGTCGAAGTTGATGGCTCTGTTTCCAGTCAGTTCCTCACCGCACTATTAATGACCGCACCGCTTGCGCCGGAAGATACGGTTATTCGGATTAAAGGTGATCTGGTTTCTAAACCTTATATCGATATCACGCTCAACCTGATGAAGACGTTTGGTGTTGAGATTGAAAATAAGCAATATCAACAATTTGTAGTAAAAGGCGGTCAATCTTATCAGTCACCGGGCCACTATTTAGTGGAAGGGGATGCATCCTCGGCGTCTTACTTTCTCGCTGCAGCAGCGATTAAAGGCGGTACGGTAAAAGTGACTGGCATTGGACGCAACAGTATGCAGGGTGATATTCGCTTTGCTGACGTACTGGAAAAAATGGGGGCGACCATTAGCTGGGGCGATGATTATATTGCCTGCACGCGTGGTGAACTGAACGCTATCGACATGGATATGAACCATATTCCCGATGCGGCGATGACTATCGCTACGACGGCGCTATTTGCTAAAGGCACTACCACGCTGCGCAATATTTATAACTGGCGCGTTAAAGAGACGGATCGTCTGTTTGCGATGGCGACCGAATTACGTAAGGTCGGCGCAGAAGTGGAAGAGGGATATGATTTCATTCGCATTACGCCGCCAGAAAAACTGAAATTTGCCGGGATCGCCACTTATAACGATCACCGAATGGCAATGTGTTTCTCGCTGGTAGCATTGTCAGATACGCCGGTGACGATTCTTGATCCTAAATGTACGGCTAAAACATTCCCGGATTACTTCGAGCAACTGGAACGTATTAGCCAACCAGCCTGAACGAATATCAGGCAATAAATAGACAGATCTTTCTTTATCAAAACGTCGGTTTATTGTCGGCGTTTTTTTTCGGACATTGTGAGCCATTCGTATTAATGGTAGCGTTAGTTGTCAATGTAAGTTGTTGATACATAATATTTATGTATGATTAATCAACGGATGATTCACATGAAGAATACTAAATTACTGCTGGCGATTGCGACCTCTGCAGCATTACTGACAGGGTGTCAGAATACGCACGGTATTAATACCGATCTGGCTATCAGCTCCGGTTTAAATGCCTATAAAGCCGTAACGTTAAGCGATGCCGATGCAAAAGCGATTGCCAATCAGGGTTGTGTCGAAATGGACAGCGGCAACAAAGTCGCTAGCAAATCCAGCAAGTACGGTAAACGTCTGGCAAAAATCGCCAAAGCATTGGGTAGCAATATTAACGGTACGCCGGTCAACTATAAGGTATATATGACCAGCGACGTTAACGCATGGGCGATGGCAAACGGCTGTGTTCGTGTCTACAGTGGCCTGATGGACATGATGAACGACAATGAAATTGAAGGCGTTCTGGGCCATGAATTGGGGCACGTTGCATTGGGTCACTCGCTGGCTGAAATGAAAGCCTCTTATGCGATTGTTGCCGCACGTGATGCGATTTCCGCAACCAGCGGTGTGGCTTCTCAGCTTTCCCGTTCACAATTAGGCGATATCGCAGAAGGCGCTATCAATGCTAAGTACTCCCGCGATAAAGAGTCCGAAGCAGATGATTTCTCCTTTGATCTGCTGAAGAAACGTGGCATCAACACCCAGGGACTGGTCGGTAGCTTTGAAAAACTGGCCAGCCTGGATGGCGGTCGTACCCAGTCTATGTTTGACTCTCATCCACCATCAACAGAGCGTGCACAACACATCCGTGACCGTATCGCCTCTGGTAAGTAAATCATTGTCATCTTTCGGGCTGGTCTTTCGCCAGCCCGCTATAATTGCGCAATAAATCCCCATCTGAATACAGACAAAACTGGTTTTTGCACACAACGTTAACGATTTGTGGCGCTGGCGCGTATAATGCGCGCGGTTATGTTAACGGTACGCCTGTTTTAAGGAGATAAAGATGACGGCAATTGCCCCGGTTATTACCATTGATGGCCCAAGCGGTGCAGGGAAAGGCACTTTGTGTAAGGCTATGGCGGAAGCGTTGCAATGGCATCTGCTGGACTCGGGTGCAATTTATCGCGTACTGGCACTGGCGGCATTACATCACCATGTTGATGTGGCGTCGGAAGATGCTCTGGTGCCACTGGCATCCCACCTGGATGTACGTTTTGTATCGACCAATGGCAATCTGGAAGTGATCCTCGAAGGGGAAGATGTCAGTGGTGAAATTCGCACCCAGGAAGTGGCGAATGCCGCTTCACAAGTCGCGGCATTTCCCCGTGTTCGCGAAGCATTATTGCGTCGCCAACGCGCATTTCGCGAATTACCTGGCCTGATTGCCGATGGCCGCGATATGGGAACGGTGGTATTCCCTGATGCACCAGTGAAAATTTTCCTTGACGCCTCCTCAGAAGAACGTGCACATCGCCGCATGCTACAGTTGCAGGAGAAGGGCTTTAGTGTTAACTTTGAGCGCCTTTTGGCCGAGATCAAAGAACGCGACGACCGCGATCGTAATCGAGCGGTAGCGCCGTTGGTTCCGGCAGCCGATGCTTTAGTGTTGGATTCCACCTCCTTAAGCATTGAGCAAGTGATTGAAAAAGCGTTACACTACGCGCGCCAAAAATTGGCTCTCGCATAAGCGACCGAATTTGCAGTACCCCCGCTGCAATGGAATGACAGCGGGTATGTTAAACAACCCCATCCGGCACGGAGCCAGGTGGACGTTAAATATAAACCTGAAGATTAAACATGACTGAATCTTTTGCTCAACTCTTTGAAGAGTCCTTAAAAGAAATCGAAACCCGCCCGGGTTCTATCGTTCGTGGCGTTGTTGTTGCTATCGACAAAGATGTAGTACTGGTTGACGCTGGTCTGAAATCTGAGTCTGCCATCCCGGCTGAGCAGTTCAAAAACGCCCAGGGCGAGCTGGAAATCCAGGTAGGTGACGAAGTTGACGTTGCTCTGGACGCAGTAGAAGACGGCTTCGGTGAAACTCTGCTGTCCCGTGAGAAAGCTAAACGTCACGAAGCCTGGATCACGCTGGAAAAAGCTTACGAAGATGCTGAAACTGTTACCGGTGTTATCAACGGCAAAGTTAAGGGCGGCTTCACTGTTGAGCTGAACGGTATTCGTGCGTTCCTGCCAGGTTCTCTGGTAGATGTTCGTCCGGTGCGTGACACTCTGCACCTGGAAGGCAAAGAGCTTGAATTCAAAGTAATCAAGCTGGATCAGAAGCGCAACAACGTTGTTGTTTCTCGTCGTGCCGTTATCGAATCCGAAAACAGCGCAGAGCGCGATCAACTGCTGGAAAACCTGCAGGAAGGCATGGAAGTTAAAGGTATCGTTAAGAACCTCACTGACTACGGTGCATTCGTTGATCTGGGCGGCGTTGACGGCTTGCTGCACATCACTGACATGGCCTGGAAACGCGTTAAGCATCCGAGCGAAATCGTCAACGTGGGCGACGAAATCACTGTTAAAGTGCTGAAGTTCGACCGCGAACGTACCCGTGTATCCCTGGGCCTGAAACAACTGGGCGAAGATCCGTGGGTAGCTATCGCTAAACGTTATCCGGAAGGTACTAAACTGACTGGTCGCGTAACCAACCTGACCGACTACGGCTGCTTCGTTGAAATCGAAGAAGGCGTTGAAGGCCTGGTACACGTTTCCGAAATGGATTGGACCAACAAAAACATCCACCCGTCCAAAGTTGTTAACGTTGGCGATGTAGTGGAAGTTATGGTTCTGGATATCGACGAAGAACGTCGTCGTATCTCCCTGGGTCTGAAACAGTGCAAAGCTAACCCGTGGCAGCAGTTCGCGGAAACCCACAACAAGGGTGACCGTGTTGAAGGTAAAATCAAGTCTATCACTGACTTCGGTATCTTCATCGGCCTGGACGGCGGCATCGATGGCCTGGTTCACCTGTCTGACATCTCCTGGAACGTTGCAGGCGAAGAAGCAGTTCGTGAATACAAAAAAGGCGACGAAATCGCTGCAGTTGTTCTGCAGGTTGACGCAGAACGTGAACGTATCTCCCTGGGCGTTAAGCAGCTCGCAGAAGATCCGTTCAACAACTGGGTTGCTCTGAACAAGAAAGGCTCTATCGTAACCGGTAAAGTAACTGCAGTTGACGCTAAAGGCGCAACCGTAGAACTGGCTGACGGCGTTGAAGGTTACCTGCGTGCTTCTGAAGCATCCCGTGACCGCGTTGAAGATGCTACCCTGGTTCTGAGCGTTGGCGACGAAGTTGAAGCTAAATTCACTGGCGTTGATCGTAAAAACCGCGCAATCAGCCTGTCTGTTCGTGCGAAAGACGAAGCTGACGAGAAAGATGCAATCGCAACTGTTAACAAACAGGAAGATGCAAACTTCTCCAACAACGCAATGGCTGAAGCTTTCAAAGCAGCTAAAGGCGAGTAATTCTCTGACTCTTCGGGATTTTTATTCCGAAGTTTGTTGAGTTTACTTGACAGATTGCAGGTTTCGTCCTGTAATCAAGCACTAAGGGCGGCTACGGCCGCCCTTAATCAATGCAGCAACAGCAGCCGCTAAATTTGCCTTTAAGGAACCGGAGGAATCATGACCAAGTCAGAATTGATAGAAAGACTTGCCACCCAGCAATCGCACATTCCCGCAAAGACGGTTGAAGATGCAGTAAAAGAGATGCTGGAGCATATGGCCTCGACTCTTGCGCAGGGCGAGCGTATTGAAATCCGCGGTTTCGGCAGTTTCTCTTTGCACTACCGCGCACCTCGTACCGGACGTAATCCGAAAACTGGCGATAAAGTAGAACTGGAAGGAAAATACGTTCCTCACTTTAAACCAGGTAAAGAACTGCGCGATCGCGCCAATATTTACGGTTGAGTTTTTACACAAACTTGAACGCGAAAAAAGCACCTGTCGGGTGCTTTTTTCATTTCTGTAATCTGAATCTGGAAGATGTCTCGCAGAGTTGTGTACAGTTTTCATCTTCCTGTTAAATTCTTCTGAACGCGCCTCGGGCAAAGCAAAACACCCACCAGACAACTGCCGAACAAAGTTGCACACTTTCCAAAACAGGGAGGGGTGCATGAAAGTAACGACGATCAGCGTATGCGTAATTTGTGGGATTTTTCCACTGCTGGTATTACCGCAACTACCCGGGACGTTAGCCACTGCAGTTCTTACAACTTTCGCCTGCGTACTGGCATTTATTCCTGTTAAAGCTGTTCGTTATTTCACGCTGATATTGCTGTTTTTTCTTTGGGGCGTACTGGCGGCGAAGCAAGTTATGTGGGTAGGAGAAGCCTTAGCTGGTGCGACGCAGGATGCAATCGTCGAGATTACTGCCACTGATGGCATGACCACTCATTACGCTCAAATTACCCACTTACAAGGCCGACGTCTTTTCCCTGCGCCAGGCATCGTGCTGTATGGCGAATATCTGCCGCAAGCAGTTTGTGCCGGACAACAATGGTCAATGAAACTCAACGTTCGTGCGGTTCACGGCCAGCTTAATGATGGCGGCTTTGACAGCCAGCGTTATGCCATTGCCCAGCATCAGCCGCTCACCGGGCGCTTTCTGCAGGCAAGCGTCATTGAAGCGAGTTGTAGTCTGCGAGCGCAATATCTGGCCTCTTTACAAACGTCTCTGCAACCCTATCCGTGGAAAACGGTCATTCTTGGTTTAGGTATGGGTGAACGGTTATCTGTACCCAGAGAAATCAAAAATATTATGCGCAATACCGGTACAGCGCATTTAATGGCGATATCGGGATTACACATTGCTTTTGTGGCATTACTGGCGGCAGGGCTTATTCGCAGTGGGCAAATTTTCCTTCCTGGGCGTTGGATCCATTGGCAGATACCATTAATTGGCGGAATTTGCTGTGCTGCTTTTTATGCATGGTTGACTGGTATGCAACCTCCCGCATTGCGTACCGTAGTGGCGCTTGCAACGTGGGGAATGCTTAAGTTAAGTGGTCGACAATGGAGTGGCTGGGATGTGTGGATATGCTGCCTTGCAGTAATATTGCTGATGGACCCTGTTGCCATTCTCTCGCAAAGCTTGTGGCTCTCTGCCGCCGCGGTGGCGGCGCTTATTTTTTGGTATCAGTGGTTTCCCTGTCCGGTATGGTCGCTGCCACCTGCAGTGCGTGCGATGGTTTCTCTCATCCATCTGCAACTGGGAATAACGCTCCTGTTAATGCCTGTACAAATCGTCATATTTCATGGCATTAGCCTGACCTCGTTTATAGCAAATCTATTTGCCATTCCTTTAGTGACATTTATTACTGTTCCGTTGACGCTTGCCGCGATGATCGTGCATTTAAGCGGACCATTAATTGTGGAGCAAGGTTTATGGTTGCTTGCCGACAGGTCTTTGGCTTTACTTTTCTGGGGGTTAAAGAGTTTGCCGGAAGGATGGATCAACATTGCTGAACGTTGGCAATGGCTATCATTTTCTCCCTGGTTATTGTTGATAGTATGGCGACTAAACGTATGGCGAACACTGCCAGTGGTGTGTGTGGCTGGAGGCATTATGATGTGCTGGCCGCTGTGGCAAAAACCACAGCCCGACGAGTGGCAGGTGTATATGCTTGATGTCGGCCAGGGACTGGCAATGGTGATTGCGAGAAATGGCAAAGCGATTCTCTATGATACGGGACTTGCCTGGCCGGAGGGCGACAGCGGGCAACAAATTATCATCCCCTGGCTACGCTGGCATAACCTTGAACCGGAAGGCGTCATTCTTAGCCATGAACATCTGGATCATCGGGGAGGACTGGACTCGATATTACGTACCTGGCCGACGTTATGGGTCAGAAGCCCTTTAAATGGGGAGCATCATCAGCCCTGTGTGCGTGGCGAAGCGTGGCAGTGGCAAGGATTACGTTTTAGTGTGCACTGGCCTTTACAAGGTAGCAACGATAAAGGAAATAACCATTCCTGTGTGGTTAAGGTTGATGACGGAATGTATAGCATTCTTTTAACTGGTGATATTGAAGCACTAGCTGAACAAAAAATGCTAAGTCGTTACTGGCAGCATGTGCAGGCGACATTACTTCAGGTGCCCCATCACGGTAGTAATACCTCATCATCATTGCCATTAATTCAGCGTGTGAATGGAAAAGTGGCACTGGCATCGGCATCGCGCTATAACGCGTGGCGACTACCCTCCAGTAAAGTTAAAAGACGCTATCAACTTCAGGGATATCAATGGGTTGACACCCCTCATCAGGGGCAAATAACCGTCGATTTTTCAGCGCAAGGTTGGCTGGTACGCAGCCTAAGGGAGCAAATTTTACCTCGTTGGTATCATCAGTGGTTTGGCGTGCCAGTGGATAACGGGTAGAATATGCGGCTATTTCAACAAATGCTGGTTTTTTGAATGCATAACGACAAAGATCTCTCTACGTGGCAGACATTCCGCCGACTGTGGCCAACCATTGCGCCTTTTAAAGCGGGTCTGATCGTGGCGGGCATAGCGTTAATCCTCAACGCGGCCAGCGATACCTTCATGTTATCGCTCCTTAAGCCACTTCTTGATGATGGCTTTGGTAAAACAGATCGCTCCGTGCTGATGTGGATGCCGCTGGTGGTTATTGGGCTGATGATTTTACGTGGTATCACCAGTTATATCTCCAGCTACTGTATCTCCTGGGTATCTGGCAAAGTGGTAATGACCATGCGTCGTCGCCTGTTTGGTCATATGATGGGAATGCCGGTTTCATTTTTTGATAAACAGTCAACCGGGACTCTGCTTTCACGTATTACTTACGATTCTGAACAGGTTGCTTCGTCATCTTCCGGCGCACTGATTACTGTTGTACGTGAAGGTGCGTCCATCATTGGTTTGTTCGCCATGATGTTCTATTACAGTTGGCAGTTATCGATCATTTTGATTGTGCTGGCACCCATTGTCTCGATTGCAATTCGTATCGTATCGAAGCGTTTTCGCAGCATCAGTAAAAACATGCAAAACACGATGGGGCAGGTGACCACCAGTGCGGAACAGATGCTGAAAGGCCACAAAGAAGTGCTGATTTTTGGTGGCCAGGAAGTGGAAACGAAGCGTTTTGATAAGGTCAGCAACAAAATGCGTTTGCAGGGGATGAAGATGGTGTCCGCCTCGTCCATCTCTGACCCGATCATTCAATTGATCGCTTCTTTGGCGCTGGCGTTTGTTCTGTATGCGGCGAGCTTCCCAAGTGTGATGGATAGCCTGACAGCCGGTACGATTACCGTTGTTTTCTCTTCAATGATTGCACTGATGCGTCCGCTGAAATCGCTGACCAACGTTAAC
The DNA here is from genome assembly GCF_000408525.1 of Escherichia sp. KTE96. Taxonomy (NCBI): domain Bacteria; kingdom Pseudomonadati; phylum Pseudomonadota; class Gammaproteobacteria; order Enterobacterales; family Enterobacteriaceae; genus Escherichia; species Escherichia sp. KTE96. The sequence goes on from NZ_KE137149.1 coordinate 2,133,899, forward strand.
GCCCAGTTCCAACGTGGTATGGCGGCCTGTCAGACGCTGTTCACCATTCTGGATAGTGAACAGGAGAAAGACGAAGGTAAGCGTGAGATTGAGCGTGCTACCGGCGATGTGGAATTCCGTAATGTTACCTTCACCTATCCAGGGCGTGAAGTTCCCGCTTTGCGTAACATCAACCTGAAAATCCCGGCAGGGAAAACAGTTGCTCTGGTTGGACGTTCTGGTTCGGGTAAATCGACCATCGCGAGTTTAATCACTCGCTTCTACGATATCGATGAAGGCGAGATCCTGATGGATGGTCACGATCTACGCGAGTATACCCTGGCGTCATTGCGTAATCAGGTTGCGCTGGTGTCGCAGAATGTCCATCTGTTTAACGATACGGTTGCCAACAACATTGCTTACGCACGTACTGACCAGTACAGCCGTGAGCAAATTGAAGAAGCGGCGCGTATGGCTTATGCCATGGACTTTATCAATAAGATGGATAACGGTCTCGATACGGTAATTGGCGAAAACGGTGTACTGCTTTCTGGCGGTCAGCGTCAGCGTATTGCTATTGCTCGTGCTTTGTTGCGTGACAGCCCGATTCTGATTCTGGACGAAGCCACCTCGGCACTGGATACTGAATCTGAACGTGCAATTCAGGCGGCGCTGGATGAGTTGCAGAAAAACCGTACTTCACTGGTGATAGCCCACCGTTTGTCTACCATTGAAAAGGCAGACGAAATTGTGGTCGTCGAGGACGGGGTCATTGTGGAACGCGGTACGCACAACGATTTGCTTGAACACCGTGGTGTCTACGCGCAACTTCACAAAATGCAGTTTGGCCAATGATTGAAAAAATCTGGTCTGGTGAATCGCCTTTGTGGCGGCTGTTGCTGCCACTCTCCTGGCTGTATGGCCTGGTGAGTGGTGCAATCCGTCTTTGCTACAAATTAAAATTGAAACGCGCATGGCGCGCGCCAGTGCCAGTTGTGGTGGTCGGTAACCTCACCGCAGGTGGCAATGGAAAAACCCCGGTCGTTGTCTGGCTGGTGGAACAACTGCAAAAACGCGGTGTTCGCGTTGGTGTGGTGTCAAGGGGGTATGGCGGTAAGGCCGAGTCGTATCCGTTGTTACTGTCGGCAGATACCACCACGGCACAGGCGGGTGATGAACCGGTGCTTATTTATCAGCGCACTGGTGCGCCTGTTGCGGTTTCTCCCGAACGTTCTGATGCAGTAAAAGTGATTCTGGCGCAGCATCCTGATGTACAACTCATCGTGACTGACGACGGTCTACAGCATTATCGCCTGGCGCGAGATGTAGAAATTGTCGTCATCGATGGTGTGCGTCGCTTTGGTAATGGCTGGTGGTTGCCCGCGGGGCCAATGCGTGAGCGAGCGGGGCGCTTAAAATCGGTTGATGCGGTAATCGTCAACGGCGGTGTACCGCACAATGGTGAAATCCCAATGCATCTGCTGCCGGGTCAGGCTGTGAATTTGCGTACTGGTACGCGTTGTGATGTTGCACAACTTGAACATGTGGTAGCAATGGCGGGGATTGGTCACCCGCCGCGCTTTTTTGCCACTCTGAAGATGTGCGGTGTTCAACCAGAAAAATGTGTTCCGCTGGCCGATCATCAGTCTTTGAATCATGCGGATGTCAGCGCACTGTTAAGTGCCGGGCAAACGCTGATCATGACTGAAAAAGATGCGGTGAAATGCCGGGCCTTTGCAGAAGAAAATTGGTGGTATTTGCCCGTTGACGCACAGCTTTCGGGCGATGAACCAGAGAAACTGCTCGCGCAACTTTCCTCGCTGGCTTCTGGCAACTAATTCCGCCGCGGCAGCGTTCAATAGATGGAGCCATGATGACGCTGCCGTATATTTCCCTTGCCGATGCGCGTAATCTTCACCTTGCCGCGCAAGGCCTGTTAAACAAATCCCGCCGTCGTGCGTCGCCAGAAGATATCCTGTCAACTATCTCCCGTATCTCCCTGCTACAAATAGACACTATCAATATCGTTGCCCGCAGCCCTTATCTGGTACTTTTTAGTCGCCTTGGTAATTATTCTCCGCAGTGGCTGGATGAGTCACTGACACGTGGCGAATTAATGGAGTACTGGGCGCATGAAGCCTGCTTTATGCCGCGTAGCGATTTTCGTCTTATTCGCCACCGAATGCTGGCACCTGAAAAAATGGGCTGGAAATACAAAGACGCCTGGATGCAGGAACATGTAGCAGAAATTGAACAGTTAATTCAGCACATACAAGATAACGGACCGGTACGTTCAGCCGATTTCGAACATCCCCGAAAAGGGGCAAGCGGTTGGTGGGAGTGGAAGCCCCATAAACGGCATCTGGAAGGCTTATTTACTGCCGGAAAAGTCATGGTAGTTGAACGGCGCAACTTCCAGCGAGTTTATGATCTAACCCATCGCGTCATGCCTCACTGGGATGATGAGCGTGATCTCGTTTCGCAAACAGAAGCAGAAATCGCCATGCTGGATAACAGCGCGCGTTGCCTGGGAATATTCCGCGAACAGTGGCTGGCGGATTATTATCGTTTGAAACGTCCTGCACTGTCGGCCTGGCGTGATCTATGTGCTGAACAGCAACAAATTATCCCCATAAATGTGGAGAGATTAGGACAACTCTGGCTGCATGCTGACTTGTTGCCTCTTCTCGAAACAGCTCTCGCGGGGAAACTAACCGCGACGCATAGCACTGTACTGTCACCTTTTGACCCTGTCGTCTGGGATCGTAAACGTGCAGAGCAACTTTTTGATTTTAGCTACCGGCTGGAATGCTACACGCCAGCGCCGAAACGCCAGTATGGCTATTTCGTTCTGCCGTTACTACATCGTGGGCAATTAGTCGGGCGAATGGATGCCAAAATACATCGCCAGGCGGGCATTCTTGAAGTTATCTCCCTCTGGTTACAGGATGGCATCAAACCGACAGCTTCTCTTCAAAAAGGGTTACGCCAGGCGATTACCGATTTTGCTAGCTGGCAGCAGGCGACGCGAGTGACATTAGGGCGCTGCCCACCCGATCTTTTTACCGATTGCCGCACTGGCTGGGAAATAGCCCCCTACGCATAAATGATTATGATAAGATTTATGCATTCATAACCCGATCCATCTGGAGGAACTATGGATCATCGTCTGCTTGAAATCGTTGCCTGCCCGGTTTGCAACGGCAAACTTTGGTATAACCAGGAAAAACAAGAACTGATTTGCAAACTGGATAACCTGGCTTTCCCGCTGCGCGATGGCATTCCAGTTCTGCTGGAAACGGAAGCCCGTGTACTGACTGCCGATGAGAGTAAATCATGAGTTTTGTGGTCATTATTCCCGCGCGCTACGCTTCTACGCGTCTGCCCGGTAAACCGCTGGTCGATATTAACGGCAAGCCCATGATCGTTCATGTCCTTGAGCGCGCCCGCGAATCAGGTGCCGATCGCATCATCGTGGCAACCGATCATGATGATGTCGCCCGCGTCGTTGAAGCTGCGGGTGGTGAAGTATGCATGACGCGCGCCGATCATCAATCAGGCACTGAGCGTCTGGCGGAAGTTGTCGAAAAATGCGCGTTCAGTGACGATACGGTGATTGTTAATGTGCAGGGGGATGAACCCATGATCCCTGCAACAATCATTCGTCAGGTTGCCGATAATCTCGCCCAGCGTGAAGTGGGAATGGCTACCCTGGCTGTACCTATCCACAATGCGGAAGAAGTCTTTAATCCGAATGCGGTTAAAGTGGTTCTTGATGCTGAAGGTTATGCGCTTTACTTTTCACGTGCCACCATTCCGTGGGATCGTGACCATTTTGCAAAAAGTCTGGAAACCGTTGGTGATAATTTCCTGCGGCATCTCGGTATTTATGGCTACCGTGCAGGTTTTATCCGCCGTTATGTTAACTGGCAGCCAAGCCCGTTAGAACACATCGAAATGTTAGAGCAGCTTCGCGTACTGTGGTACGGCGAAAAAATCCATGTTGCTGTCGCCCGGGAAGTTCCTGGTACAGGTGTGGATACCCCTGAAGATCTCGAGCGCGTTCGCGCTGAAATGCGCTAAGTTAATTTCACGACACTCCACCCGATTTTCGGGGGAGTGTCGTACCGTTACGATTTTCCTCATTTTTCTTTTCAACAATTGATCTCATTCAGGTGACATCTTTTACATTGGCGCTCATTATGAAGGCAGTAGCTTTTATGAGGGTAATCTGAATGGAACAGCTGCGTGCCGAATTAAGCCATTTACTGGGTGAAAAACTCAGTCGTATTGAGTGTGTCAATGAAAAAGCGAATACGGCGTTGTGGGCTTTGTATGACAGCCAGGGAAACCCAATGCCGCTGTTGGCAAGAAGCTTTAGTACGCCAGGGCAAGCACGACAGTTGGCATGGAAAACCACCATGCTGGCGCGCAGCGGGACTATCCGTATGCCAACTATTTATGGTGTGATGACACATGAAGAACACCCAGGCCCCGATGTCCTGTTACTGGAGCGGATGCGTGGTGTTTCTGTGGAAGCACCTGCACGTACACCGGAACGTTGGGAGCATCTGAAAGAGCAAATTGTTGAAGCTCTGTTGGCCTGGCACCGACAGGACAGTCGCGGTTGCGTTGGCGCAGTGGATAATACCCAGGAAAATTTCTGGCCCTCCTGGTATCGGCAACATATTGAAGTGTTATGGACCACGCTCAATCAGTTCAATAACACCGGTTTAACCATGCAGGATAAGCGGATTCTGTTCCGCACCCGCGAATGTCTTCCAGCATTATTTGAAGGATTTAACGACAATTGTGTGCTGATTCACGGCAATTTCTGTTTGCGTAGCATGTTGAAAGATTCGCGCAGCGATCAACTACTGGCGATGGTCGGGCCGGGATTAATGCTTTGGGCACCGCGAGAGTATGAACTGTTCCGACTAATGGATAATACGCTGGCAGAAGATTTACTCTGGAGTTACCTGCAACGCGCGCCAGTGGCGGAGTCGTTCATCTGGCGACGTTGGCTATATGTGTTATGGGATGAAGTTGCGCAACTGGTCAATACCGGACGGTTTAGTCGGAGCAACTTCGATCTGGCATCAAAATCACTCTTGCCGTGGCTCGCCTGATGAACCTTTTAACCACTGCCAGATGCGGCCAAGCGTTTCATAACCGGCCCGATCGCTATGCATCAACCAGACCGGAGACGGGATTGCCCGTTCCCACGGGTTAAGCGGTGAATCGATTGCCAGTTGATTGGCGGGGGCAGGTAGCGGATTTAACCCTGCATGTTGAAAAAAGATCATCGCGCGCGGCAAATGAGACGCAGAGGTCACCAACAGGAAAGGGGCGTCACCAATTGCCTGTTTCACTGCTGTGGCTTCTTCTTCGGTATCTTTCGGTAAATCCAGCGTAATAATCTGCTCGCGTGGGACACCCAGCGATTGCGCCACTCTGGCCCCCACTTCTGCTGTACTCACCGTATTGGTTTTTGCCACACCACCCGTGAAGATTAACTTTGATCCCGGATTTTCACGCCACAAACGCACGCCTTCATTCAGGCGTGGCAGACTGTTATTGATTAAATTTGAACTTGGCGCCCACTGCGGGTTCCAGGTATAGCCGCCGCCCAGCACCACTATATAGTCCACTTTTTGTACATTGTTCCATGTCGGATAGGTGCTTTCGATGGGGCGCAGCAGACGATCTGCTACCGGTTGCAAACTTAATAACAAAAGTGCCAGCCATCCTACGCTAATAAATATCTTCCCGGTTTTTTGAAAACGACTAAACCACAGCAGCACCAGGCCAGCACCAATAATCAGCAACATCAGCGGAAGTGGCAGCAGCATACCGCCAATCACTTTTTTCAGTGTAAAAAGCATCCTTTCTGGTTCCTTTTTTAACCATATAGCGAGGGATCGGCAGTGATATTACACCAGACGGGTTCATTCTCGCCTCGGCTGTGACAAAATAGCGCCTTTATCAGAAAACGTCTTAGCCAACCGGTGGAGAAAGCAATGCAGGATCGCAATTTTGATGATATTGCGGAAAAGTTTTCCCGTAACATTTACGGCACCACCAAAGGACAGCTTCGACAGGCTATTCTGTGGCAGGATCTCGATCGTGTGCTGGCGGAAATAGGCTCGCAAAAATTGCGAGTGCTGGATGCTGGCGGTGGTGAAGGGCAGACGGCGATCAAAATGGCCGGGCGTGGGCATCAGGTCATTTTATGCGATCTTTCTGCGCAGATGATCGACCGCGCAAAGCAGGCGGCAGAAGCAAAAGGTGTGAGTGGCAACATGCAATTTATACATTGCGCTGCTCAGGATGTTGCTTCGCATTTGGAAACGCCCGTTGATCTGATATTGTTCCATGCGGTGCTGGAGTGGGTCGCTGACCCCCGTAGCGTGTTACAGACTCTGTGGTCAGTGTTGCGCCCAGGAGGCATGTTGTCGTTAATGTTCTACAATGCGCACGGTTTGCTGATGCACAACATGGTTGCAGGGAATTTTGATTACGTGCAGGCGGGAATGCCGAAAAAGAAAAAACGGACGCTTTCGCCAGACTCTCCGCGCGATCCGGCGCAGGTATATCAGTGGCTGGAAGAAGCTGGCTGGCAAATTACCGGCAAGACCGGCGTTCGCGTGTTTCATGATTATCTGCGTGAAAAGCACCAACAGCGCGATTGCTACGAAGCATTACTTGAATTAGAAACGCGTTATTGCCGTCAGGAACCTTACATTAGCCTGGGGCGTTATATTCATGTCACCGCGCGCAAACCGCAGAGCAAGGATAAAGTATGAGTGAATTTTCCCAGACAGTCCCCGAACTGGTTGCCTGGGCCAGAAAAAATGACTTCTCCATCTCGCTGCCGGTAGACCGTCTCTCTTTTCTGCTGGCGGTGGCCACGCTGAACGGCGAGCGTCTGGACGGCGAGATGAGTGAAGGTGAGCTGGTGGATGCATTCCGCCACGTGAGTGATGCGTTTGAGCAAACCAGCGAAACCATCGGCGTGCGCGCCAACAACGCGATCAACGATATGGTGCGTCAACGTCTGCTGAACCGCTTTACAAGCGAACAGGCGGAAGGGAACGCCATTTACCGTCTGACGCCGCTCGGCATCGGCATTACTGATTACTACATCCGTCAGCGCGAGTTTTCTACGCTGCGTCTTTCTATGCAATTGTCGATCGTAGCAGGCGAACTGAAGCGTGCGGCGGATGCGGCAGAAGAGGGCGGCGATGAGTTTCACTGGCACCGTAACGTCTATGCGCCGCTGAAATACTCGGTAGCAGAAATTTTCGACAGTATCGACCTGACGCAACGTCTGATGGACGAACAGCAGCAACAGGTGAAAGACGATATCGCCCAGTTACTGAATAAAGACTGGCGGGCGGCGATCTCAAGCTGTGAAATGTTGCTTTCGGAAACCTCTGGTACGCTGCGTGAATTGCAAGATACGCTGGAAGCGGCGGGCGACAAATTACAGGCTAACCTGTTGCGCATCCAGGATGCGACCATGACCCATGACGATCTGCATTTTGTCGATCGTCTGGTGTACGACCTGCAAAGCAAACTCGACCGTATTATCAGTTGGGGTCAGCAATCCATCGATTTATGGATCGGTTATGACCGCCACGTACATAAATTTATCCGTACCGCGATCGATATGGATAAAAACCGTGTCTTTGCCCAGCGATTACGTCAGTCGGTACAAACCTATTTTGATGACCCGTGGGCGCTGACTTACGCCAATGCCGATCGTCTGCTGGATATGCGTGACGAAGAGATGGCACTGCGTGACGAAGAAGTGACCGGGGAACTTCCGCCAGATTTAGAGTACGAAGAGTTTAACGAGATCCGCGAACAACTGGCGGCAATCATCGAAGAGCAGCTCGCCGTTTATAAAACCAGACAAGTGCCGCTGGATCTTGGTCTGGTGGTACGCGAATATCTGGCGCAGTATCCGCGTGCGCGTCACTTTGATGTTGCGCGCATTGTTATTGATCAGGCGGTACGCCTCGGCGTAGCGCAAGCAGACTTCACCGGACTGCCAGCGAAATGGCAGCCGATTAATGATTACGGAGCCAAGGTACAGGCGCATGTCATCGACAAATATTGAACAAGTGATGCCGGTTAAGCTGGCGCAAGCGCTGGCGAATCCGTTATTTCCGGCGCTGGATAGCGCCTTACGTTCAGGTCGCCATATCGGTCTTGACGAACTGGACAACCATGCATTCCTGATGGATTTTCAGGAATACCTGGAAGAGTTTTACGCGCGTTATAACGTTGAGCTTATTCGCGCGCCGGAAGGTTTCTTCTATTTGCGTCCACGTTCCACCACGTTGATCCCTCGTTCCGTGTTGTCCGAACTGGATATGATGGTTGGGAAAATCCTCTGTTATCTCTATCTCAGCCCGGAACGGCTGGCGAACGAGGGGATCTTTACTCAGCAGGAACTGTATGACGAACTGCTCACCCTGGCTGACGAAGCGAAACTGCTGAAACTGGTAAACAACCGTTCTACCGGTTCAGACGTTGACCGCCAGAAGTTGCAGGAAAAAGTACGTTCTTCGCTAAATCGTCTGCGTCGTTTGGGCATGGTGTGGTTTATGGGCCACGACAGCAGCAAGTTCCGCATTACAGAATCGGTGTTCCGTTTTGGTGCGGATGTGCGTGCTGGTGACGATCCGCGCGAAGCCCAACGTCGCCTGATTCGCGATGGTGAAGCAATGCCGCTGGAAAATCACCTGCAACTCAACGACGAAACCGAAGAGAATCAGCCAGATAGCGGAGAGGAAGAATAATGATTGAACGCGGTAAATTTCGCTCACTGACGCTGATTAACTGGAACGGCTTTTTTGCCCGTACCTTTGACCTCGATGAGCTGGTCACAACGCTTTCCGGCGGTAACGGTGCAGGTAAATCCACCACTATGGCGGCGTTTGTTACGGCGCTTATTCCTGACCTGACCCTGCTGCACTTCCGTAACACCACGGAAGCCGGGGCCACCAGTGGTTCGCGCGATAAAGGTTTGCACGGTAAGCTAAAAGCGGGCGTCTGTTATTCGATGCTCGACACCATCAACTCGCGCCATCAGCGCGTGGTGGTCGGTGTGCGTCTGCAACAGGTTGCCGGGCGCGATCGTAAAGTGGATATCAAACCGTTTGCGATTCAGGGGCTACCGATGTCGGTGCTGCCGACGCAACTGGTGACAGAAACCCTGAACGAACGCCAGGCGCGCGTGCTGCCGCTTAATGAGCTGAAAGAGAAGCTCGAAGCGATGGAAGGCGTGCAGTTTAAGCAGTTCAATTCCATCACCGATTACCATTCACTGATGTTCGATCTGGGCATCATTGCGCGTCGTCTGCGCTCGGCGTCTGATCGTAGTAAATTCTATCGTCTGATCGAAGCCTCACTGTACGGCGGTATTTCCAGTGCCATTACCCGTTCTCTGCGTGACTATCTGCTGCCAGAAAACAGCGGCGTGCGTAAAGCGTTCCAGGATATGGAAGCAGCGCTGCGTGAAAACCGCATGACGCTGGAAGCGATTCGTGTAACGCAGTCCGATCGCGACCTGTTTAAGCATTTGATCAGTGAAGCCACCAACTATGTGGCGGCGGACTATATGCGTCACGCCAACGAACGTCGCGTTCATCTGGATAAGGCACTAGAGTTTCGTCGTGAGCTACACACTTCTCGTCAGCAACTGGCGGCGGAGCAGTACAAACACGTCGATATGGCGCGTGAACTGGCAGAGCACAACGGTGCGGAAGGCGATCTGGAAGCAGATTATCAGGCAGCCAGCGATCACCTGAACCTCGTGCAAACCGCACTGCGTCAGCAGGAAAAGATCGAACGTTACGAAGCGGATCTCGATGAATTGCAGATCCGTCTCGAAGAGCAAAACGAAGTGGTGGCAGAGGCCATCGAACGTCAGGAAGAGAATGAAGCGCGCGCGGAAGCCGCCGAACTGGAAGTGGACGAGCTGAAAAACCAGCTTGCTGACTACCAGCAGGCACTGGACGTCCAGCAAACGCGCGCGATCCAGTACAACCAGGCGATTACTGCACTTAACCGCGCTAAAGAACTGTGTCATTTGCCGGACTTAACTGCCGACAGCGCCGCCGAGTGGCTGGAAACCTTCCAGGCGAAAGAGCTGGAAGCCACCGAAAAAATGCTCTCTCTTGAGCAGAAAATGAGCATGGCACAAACCGCGCATAGCCAGTTTGAGCAGGCTTATCAGTTAGTCGCAGCCATTAACGGTCCGCTGGCGCGTAACGAAGCGTGGGATGTTGCTCGTGAACTGCTGCGCGAAGGGGTCGAACAACGTCACCTTGCAGAACAGGTTCAGCCGCTGCGGATGCGCTTAAGCGAACTGGAACAGCGCCTGCGTGAGCAACAGGAAGCCGAGCGCCTGCTGGCGGATTTCTGCAAACGCCAGGGCAAGAACTTTGATATCGATGAACTGGAAGCCCTGCATCAGGAACTGGAAGCACGCATTGCCTCCCTTTCTGACAGCGTGTCTAATGCCCGTGAAGAGCGCATGGCGCTGCGTCAGGAACAGGAACAACTGCAATCACGCATTCAGAGTCTGATGCAGCGTGCGCCGGTTTGGTTGGCTGCGCAAAACAGCCTCAATCAGTTGAGCGAGCAGTGCGGTGAAGAGTTCACCTCCAGTCAGGACGTCACTGAATACATGCAACAGTTGCTGGAGCGCGAGCGCGAGGCGATTGTTGAACGTGACGAAGTGGGCGCGCGCAAAAACGCCGTTGACGAAGAGATCGAGCGTTTAAGTCAGCCGGGGGGCTCTGAAGATCAGCGCCTGAATGCGCTGGCGGAACGTTTTGGCGGCGTGCTGTTGTCAGAAATTTATGACGACGTTAGCCTGGAAGACGCGCCGTACTTCTCGGCGCTGTATGGCCCCTCTCGTCACGCCATCGTAGTGCCCGATCTGTCGCAGATTGCCGAACAACTGGAAGGTTTAACCGATTGCCCGGAAGATCTCTATCTGATCGAAGGTGATCCGCAGTCATTCGATGACAGCGTGTTCAGCGTTGATGAACTGGAAAAAGCGGTGGTGGTGAAAATTGCCGACCGTCAGTGGCGTTATTCGCGCTTCCCTGAAGTGCCGTTGTTTGGTCGTGCGGCGCGCGAAAGCCGTATTGAAAGCCTTCATGCCGAACGTGAAGTGCTTTCCGAACGCTTCGCCACGCTCTCCTTTGATGTACAGAAAACTCAGCGCCTGCATCAGGCTTTCAGTCGCTTTATCGGCAGCCATCTGGCGGTGGCATTTGAGTCCGATCCGGAAGCTGAAATCCGTCAACTGAACAGCCGCCGCGTCGAACTGGAGCGGGCGTTGAGTAATCATGAAAATGATAACCAGCAGCAACGCATTCAGTTTGAGCAGGCGAAAGAGGGCGTGACAGCGCTTAACCGCATCCTGCCGCGCCTTAACCTGTTGGCTGACGATACGCTGGCAGATCGCGTCGATGAAATCCGCGAACGTCTGGATGAAGCCCAGGAAGCGGCGCGTTTTGTTCAGCAGTTCGGTAATCAACTGGCGAAACTGGAGCCGATCGTTTCAGTGTTGCAAAGCGATCCGGAACAGTTTGAACAGTTAAAAGAAGATTACGCATACTCCCAGCAGATGCAGCGCGATGCCCGTCAGCAGGCATTTGCCCTGACGGAAGTGGTGCAGCGTCGCGCACACTTTAGCTACTCCGACTCGGCAGAAATGCTCAGTGGTAACAGCGATCTCAACGAAAAATTGCGTGAACGTCTGGAACATGCGGAAGCAGAGCGTACCCGTGCTCGTGAAGCACTGCGTGGTCATGCTACACAGTTGAACCAGTACAATCAGGTGCTGGCATCGCTGAAAAGTTCTTACGACACTAAAAAAGAACTGCTTAACGATCTGCAACGCGAATTGCAGGATATCGGTGTGCGTGCCGATAGCGGCGCAGAAGAGCGCGCGCGTATTCGCCGTGACGAGCTACATGCGCAACTCAGTAATAACCGTTCCCGTCGCAACCAACTGGAAAAAGCGCTCACCTTCTGCGAAGCGGAGATGGACAACCTGACCCGTAAACTGCGCAAGCTGGAGCGTGATTATCACGAGATGCGCGAGCAGGTGGTGACCGCCAAAGCGGGCTGGTGCGCGGTAATGCGCATGGTGAAAGACAACGGCGTCGAACGCCGCTTGCACCGTCGTGAGCTGGCTTATCTTTCTGCTGATGATTTGCGTTCCATGTCGGATAAGGCGTTAGGTGCGCTGCGTCTGGCGGTAGCGGATAACGAACATCTACGCGACGTGCTGCGTATGTCGGAAGATCCAAAACGTCCGGAACGTAAAATCCAGTTCTTCGTGGCGGTTTACCAGCATCTGCGCGAACGAATCCGCCAGGATATTATTCGTACCGATGATCCGGTAGAAGCTATCGAGCAGATGGAGATCGAACTTAGCCGTCTGACCGAAGAATTAACCTCCCGTGAGCAGAAACTGGCGATCAGTTCCCGCAGTGTGTCGAACATTATTCGCAAAACCATTCAGCGCGAACAGAACCGTATCCGTATGCTTAACCAGGGCTTGCAGAACGTGTCGTTCGGCCAGGTGAACAGCGTACGTCTGAACGTGAATGTGCGTGAAACGCACGCCATGTTGCTGGATGTGCTTTCTGAACAGCATGAACAACATCAGGATTTGTTTAACAGCAACCGTCTGACCTTCTCGGAAGCGCTGGCGAAACTGTATCAGCGCCTTAACCCGCAAATTGATATGGGGCAGCGCACGCCGCAGACCATTGGTGAAGAGCTGTTGGATTATCGCAACTACCTGGAGATGGAAGTTGAAGTTAACCGTGGTTCCGATGGATGGCTGCGTGCGGAGTCAGGCGCGTTGTCAACGGGTGAGGCCATCGGTACAGGGATGTCGATTCTGGTGATGGTGGTACAGAGCTGGGAAGATGAATCCCGTCGTCTGCGCGGTAAAGATATTTCTCCTTGTCGTCTGCTGTTCCTCGATGAAGCAGCGCGCCTGGATGCCCGTTCTATCGCCACGTTGTTTGAATTGTGTGAGCGTTTGCAAATGCAGCTCATCATCGCGGCACCAGAAAATATTAGTCCGGAAAAAGGCACCACCTACAAACTGGTGCGTAAGGTATTCCAGAATACCGAACACGTACATGTGGTTGGTTTGCGTGGCTTTGCGCCGCAGCTTCCTGAAACGCTTCCAGGAACTGACGAAGCGTCTTCCCAGGCAAGTTAAGATTAAGGCGGCAGCGATGTCGCCTTTTTTTTCGAAAACTCCGTTTCTGCACTAAAAAAATGCCGCATTACGGTGCGCTTTTCTTTAAACTTCTTTACATTAGGTTGTGTAAAAACGTATCGACGTTTATATACTGAAGGTAAGCCTGATAAGTAACAGGCTTGCTCGTCATACTTTCGTGAGTATTGGCGTTGTACAGGCAAGTAGAGAAAAGCAGCCTGGCTATTCAAAGTATGATAAAAACAGGGGGCAAGGGATGTTGCTTAACATGATGTGTGGTCGTCGGCTTTCGGCAATAAGTTTTTGTCTGGCCGTAACATTCGCTCCACTGTTCAGTGTGCAGGCTGATGAGCCTGAAGTAATCCCTGGCGACAGCCCGGTGGCTGTCAGCGAACAGGGAGATGTACTGCCGCAAGCGCAAGCGACGGCAATTATGGCGGGGATCCAACCGCTACCAGAGGGTGCGGCGGAAAACGCTCGCACACAAATCGAATCTCAATTACCCGCAGGTTATAAGCCGGTTTATCTTAACCAGCTTCAACTGCTGTATGCCGCACGTGATATGCAGCCGATGTGGGAAAACCGTGATGCGGTTAAAGCTTTCCAGCAGCAACTGGCGGAAGTGGCGATTGCCGGTTTTCAGCCGCAGTTTAATAAATGGGTAGAGTTACTGACTGACCCAGGCGTTAACGGTCTGGCACGTGACGTAGTGTTGTCGGATGCAATGCTGGGTTACCTTCATTTCGTTGCTAACATTCCGGTCAAAGGCACGCGCTGGCTATACAGCAGTAAACCTTATGCACTCTCAACACCACCGCTCTCGGTCATTAACCAATGGCAGGTGGCGCTAAATAATGGCCAATTGCCAACGTTTGTTGCAGGACTGGCACCGCAGCATCCGCAATATGCCGCGATGCATGAATCTTTACTGACCTTGCTCAGTGATACCAAACCGTGGCCACAACTGACCGGTAAAGCAACGTTGCGTCCTGGCCAGTGGAGTAATGACGTACCAGCACTGCGCGAAATATTGCAGCGCACAGGTATGCTCGATGGTGGGCCGAAAATTACGCTGCCTGGCGATGAAACACCCGCTGATGCAGTCGTTAGCCCATCTGCCGTTGCCGTCGAAACTGCGGAAAAGCAAACAAAGTTTCTTAGTAAACCTAAGCCAACTGTACGTGCCGCCTACGATAATGAGCTTGTTGAAGCGGTTAAACGTTTTCAGGCATGGCAAGGATTGGGGGCAGATGGTGCTATTGGTCCAGCCACACGTGATTGGCTCAATGTGACACCTGCACAGCGTGCAGGTGTGTTGGCGCTCAACATCCAGCGTTTACGTTTGCTGCCTGCGGAGCTTTCTACCGGCATCATGGTCAATATACCGGCCTATTCTTTGGTCTATTACCAGAACGGTAATCAGGTGCTGGACTCGCGGGTGATTGTCGGCCGTCCTGACCGCAAAACACCAATGATGAGCAGTGCCTTAAACAATGTGGTAGTGAATCCGCCGTGGAACGTACCGCCGACGCTGGCACGCAAAGATATTCTGCCGAAAGTGCGTAATGATCCGGGCTATCTGGAAAGCCATGGCTATACGGTGATGCGTGGCTGGAACAGCAAAGAAGCAATTGACCCGTGGCAGGTTGACTGGTCGACGATTACCGCGTCGAATTTACCGTTCCGCTTTCAGCAAGCTCCAGGCCCACGAAATTCGCTAGGACGGTATAAATTTAATATGCCGAGTTCAGACGCTATCTACTTACATGACACGCCTAATCACAATCTGTTCAAGCGTGATACGCGTGCGTTGAGCTCTGGCTGTGTGAGGGTGAATAAGGCATCCGATCTGGCAAACATGCTGTTGCAGGATGCAGGCTGGAATGACAAGCGTATTTCCGATGCTCTGAAGCAGGGAGATACCCGTTACGTCAATATCCGTCAGTCTATCCCGGTTAATCTCTACTACCTGACAGCATTTGTCGGCGCAGATGGGCGTACTCAATATCGTACAGATATTTACAATTATGATCTGCCTGCGCGATCCAGCTCGCAAATTGTATCGAAAGCGGAACAATTAATCAGGTAAATGAAGTAGTTCGGGGAAATCAGTTGTCGTAATAATTGGCATGATTGGGGGCTATTCCTTGTAGCCCCCATCACTGCTGGGGTTGAGTCACCTTGACGTTAGCTTTATGGGCGGTTAAGGTGCACTCTTGTGCGCCAGAAGTGCATATAAACGATAACATTGACCTGTAGACTTGATTACCATGGACAAATTCGACGCTAATCGCCGCAAACTACTGGCGCTTGGTGGCGTTGCACTTGGTGCTGCCATCTTGCCGACCCCTGCGTTTGCGACACTCTCCACCCCACGCCCGCGTATTTTGACACTCAACAATCTCCATACTGGAGAGTCAATTAAAGCGGAGTTTTTCGATGGCAGAGGCTATATTCAGGAAGAATTGGCAAAACTAAACCATTTTTTCCGCGATTTCCGCGCGAACAAAATAAAGTCCATCGATCCAGGATTATTCGACCAGTTGTATCGCCTGCAAGGCCTGTTAGGTACTCGCAAGCCGGTACAGTTAATTTCTGGTTACCGTTCTATCGACACCAATAATGAATTACGCGCACACAGCCGTGGAGTAGCGAAGAAAAGCTATCACACCAAAGGCCAGGCGATGGATTTCCATATTGAAGGCGTCGCGTTAAGCAATATTCGCAAAGCCGCGTTATCTATGCGCGCAGGTGGTGTAGGATATTACCCACGTAGTAACTTTGTGCATATTGATACCGGACCTGCACGGCACTGGTAGCAATCGCTTAACGAAACAGGGGCAGTATGAATTATCGTATTATTCCGGTCACTGCATTCTCCCAGAACTGCTCATTGATCTGGTGTGAACAAACTCGCCTGGCAGCACTGGTTGATCCTGGCGGTGATGCGGAAAAAATTAAACAGGAAGTTGATGCCAGCGGCCTGACGCTGATGCAGATCCTACTGACACATGGCCATCTGGATCACGTTGGTGCAGCGGCGGAACTGGCAAAACATTACGGCGTGCCAGTACTTGGTCCGGAAAAGGAAGATGAGTTCTGGCTGCAAGGCTTGCCTGCGCAAAGCCGCATGTTTGGCCTGGATGAGTGTCAGCCACTGACGCCGGATCGTTGGCTGAATGAAGGCGACACGATCAGCATAGGGAATGTGACTTTACAGGTGTTACATTGCCCAGGGCATACACCGGGTCATGTGGTCTTTTTTGATAATCAGTCAAAACTGCTGATTTCTGGCGACGTCATTTTCAAAGGTGGAGTAGGGCGCAGTGACTTCCCACGTGGCGACCATAATCAACTGATCTCCTCTATCAAAGATAAACTGCTGCCGCTTGGCGATGATGTGACGTTTATTCCAGGGCACGGGCCGTTATCCACCCTCGGCTATGAACGGTTGCATAACCCCTTCCTGCAAGACGAAATTCCCGTCTGGTAAAGGCGCATAAAAAAGCCCGCTTTCACAGCGGGCTTCATTGGTTTTAATGCTTACAGTACAGCCACAATCGCTTCGCACAGCGGAGCCATGTTGTCTGGCGTCATCCCGGCTACGTTCACACGACCGGAAGCCACAGCATACACGCCAAACTCTTCACGCAGACGCAGTACCTGTTCTTTAGTCAGACCGCTAAAAGAGAACATGCCGTTTTGTTTGATAATGAAACTGAAGTCGCGGTTTGCGCCTTTTTCCTGCAGCGTATTAACGAACAATTGACGCATACGCTGAATACGCTGACGCATATCAGTCAGCTCTTGTTCCCAGATAGCACGTAACGCATCATTACTCAGGATAGTGGCAACAACCGAAGCTCCGTGCGCGGGTGGGTTAGAATAGTTCGCACGAATCGCCGCTTTCATCTGACTGAATGCGCGATCCACGGTTTCACTGTCCGCAGCAACCAGCGTACATGCGCCTACACGCTCGTTGTACAGACCAAAGTTTTTAGAGTAGGAACTGGCGACGATCAGTTCTTTATGCAGAGCTGCGAAAACGCGCAGACCTTCAGCATCTTCTTCCAGACCGCGAGCAAAACCCTGGTAAGCAAAGTCAAACAGCGGTAACCAGCCTTTCTCAACGGAAAGCTGCGCCAGCGTTTGCCATTGCTCCAGTGTAGGATCAATGCCGGTTGGGTTATGGCAGCAACCGTGGAACAGCACCACGTCGCCAGCCTGGGCTTCGTTCAGACTGTTAATCAGGGCGTCGAAGTCCAGAGTATGTTTTTCCGCGTCGTAATAAGCGTATTCACGTACTTCCAGACCTGCAGAGTTAAAGACGCTCTTATGGTTCGGCCAGCTAGGGTTGCTCACCCACACACGCTTAACGTCGGTATTTTTTGCCAGGAAATCGGCAGCCACGCGTAACGCACCAGTACCACCAGGGGTCTGAGCTGTGCGGGCGCGTTTGTCGTTGATTAGGGCGCTACCTTTACCAAACAGCAGTTCCTGGGTGCAACGACCAAATTCAGGAATACCGTCAATGCCGAGGTAGTTTTTGGTGGTTTCATTTTCGAGCAGATACTGTTCAGCCTTTTTAACGCTGGTCAGTACCGGGGTTTTGCCCGTCTCATCTTTATAGACACCAATCCCGAGGTTAATTTTGCCGGGACGTTCATCGGCACGAAACAGATCGGCCAGGCCCAGAATCGGGTCGGCAGGAGCGGCGGTAATGTTCTCAAACATGACGAGGTTCCATTATGGTTACAGAAGGGAAGTCCGCTATCAGGGTAACGGGAGATTTACAAAATTCCAACTATTACTGATGAAAACGCCGGCTGTTTTTGCAAGACGTGAGATTGCTCTGGAAGGCATAAAAAAAACAGGACCAAAGTCCTGTTTTTTCGGCATTTAACAAAGAGGTCTGCTATTAGAACTGGTAAACGATACCCACAGCAACTGTGTCGTCAGAACCTACGCCCAGTTTGTTGTCAGAATCGATCTGGTTGATGATGTAGTCAACATAGGTAGACATGTTTTTGTTGAAGTAGTAGGTTGCGCCCACTTCAACATAGTTCACCAGATCAACATCACCGATACCACCTTCTACGTCTTTCGCTTTAGATTTGGTGTAAGCGATGGACGGACGCAGACCGAAGTCAAACTGGTATTGTGCAACTAACAGGATATCTTGCGTTTTGTTAGCAAAGCCGCCGGTGATCGGCGTAGCGTTACGGGTTTCACCGTAGTTTGCTGCCAGGTAGATGTTGTTCGCATCGTACTTCAGGCCAGTAGCCCACTGTTCAGCTTTTTTACCCTGGCCGAGAGGCTGGGCTTCCTGCAAGTTTGTACGGTCAGCAGCACCATAAGCACCAACGATACCAAAGCCTTCGAATTCGTAGCTGATGGAGCCGCCAACACCGTCGCCGTTAGAACGACGTGCGGTGTCGCGTTCGTTTTTACCCAGGTACTGAACAGCGAAGTTCAGGCCGTCAACCAGACCAAAGAAGTTTGAGTTACGGTAAGTTGCAACGCCGCCAACACGACCAACGAAGAAGTCATCGCTGTATGCAGTGTCACCACCAAATTCCGGCAGCATATCGGTGTAACCCAGTGCGTCATAAACAACACCATAGTTACGACCGTAATCGATTGAGCCAGCGTCAGCAAATTTCAGACCAGCGAACGCCAGACGGGTTTTGTTGCCATTTTGGGCATCAGAACCCTCAGAGTTGTTACCCTGGAAGTTGTATTCCCACTGACCGTAACCGGTCAGATCAGAATTGATTTGAGTTTCCCCTTTAAAACCAAGACGGGCATAGGTCATATCGCCATTGCCACCGTAACTGTTTTCACCGTTACCCTTGGAAAAATAGTGCAGACCGACAGCTTTACCGTACAGATCTACTTTGTTGCCATCTTTGTTATAGATTTCTGCAGCGTTTGCAGTTCCTGCTACTAACAGAGCAGGGACGATCACTGCCAGAATGTTGCGCTTCATCATTATTTATTACCCTCATGGTTTTTTTTATGACACCTGCCACTGCCGTCAATAAGTTTCGTCAATAAATATTTACGGAGCTATTGATGAAAGTTTGGTGTCTTTATGTATCTGCAGGCATCTTTCCATTCAAACTAACGTTTCGCTACCGTGAAAGTGCTACAAAGATAAAGATATAGTTACAAAAAGAAAAAATGTGTAACCAAGTATTAATTTTAAGGAACTTTGTGAACACCGTCATATTTCCACCAGGATTTAATGATATTTATGGCGGATCTTATATATGTATATGATTTACTTATATTAAATCTAACTAAACAGAAATTTTCTTTCTGATGATTTCTCTCTGTGACTTCTCTCTAATACACTTTCAGCCATCCAGAAAGCCAATAATAAGTATAAAAATTGTGCTATCAGATAAGAAATGACTAATCCGCAATAAGGCTATGGGTTATTTTTTGTTCGCAAATGTTGCAAAGAAACATTCCGTAACAGGAAGATTGCTTTGGCAGGGTTGCAATTAGATTGATTGACTTAACAAACAGATAACTTGACAGAAGGGGATAAAAAAGAGCCAGCGGGTGCTGGCTCTCGGAAAAGTTAAATTAGAAACTGGCGTTACGTGGAGTGCGTGGGAACGGAATTACGTCACGCACGTTTTGAACGCCAGTCACGTAGGCGATCAGGCGTTCAAAACCAAGACCAAAACCGGAATGTGGAACAGTACCGTAGCGACGCAGATCGCGATACCACCAGTAATCTTCTTTATTCAGGCCCATCTCCAGCATACGTTCGTCCAGAACGTCCAGACGCTCTTCACGCTGGGAACCACCAATGATCTCACCGATACCCGGAGCCAGAACGTCCATTGCTGCAACGGTTTTACCGTCTTCGTTAAGGCGCATGTAGAACGCTTTAATGTCTTTCGGATAGTTTTTCACGACTACCGGCGCTTTAAAGTGTTCTTCTGCCAGGTAACGTTCATGCTCGGAAGAGAGATCCACACCCCAGTAAACCGGGTTTTCAAATTTCTTACCGCAGTTTTCGAGGATGGTTACCGCGTCGGTATAATCCACCTGCGCGAAGTCTGCCTCAATGAAACGCTCCAGACGTGAAACTGCATCTTTATCCACGCGTTCAGCGAAGAATTTCATATCGTCAGCACGTTCTTCGAGAACCGCTTTAAAGACGTATTTCAGCATGGCTTCTGCCAGGCCGGCGATATCGTTCAGGTTAGCAAACGCGACTTCCGGCTCCAGCATCCAGAATTCCGCCAGGTGACGGCTGGTGTTGGAGTTTTCTGCACGGAAAGTCGGGCCGAAGGTATAAATTTTAGACAGCGCACAGGCATAAGTCTCGCCGTTTAACTGGCCTGATACGGTCAGGAACGACTCTTTACCGAAGAAATCTTTGTCGAAATCAACTTTGCCCTGATCGTTACGTGGCAGGTTTTCCAGATCCAGTGTTGAAACACGGAACATTTCGCCAGCGCCTTCGGTATCGGACGCGGTGATCAGCGGTGTAGAAACCCAGAAGAAACCTTGTTCGTTAAAGAATCGATGCAGTGCCTGCGCCAGCGTGTGGCGAACGCGCGCAACGGCACCAATCAGGTTGGTACGTGGACGCAGGTGAGCGACTTCACGCAGATACTCAATGCTGTGGCGTTTTGCTGCCATCGGGTAAGTGTCTGGATCTTCAACCCAACCAGCGACTTCAACATTGCTGGCCTGAATTTCAAATTGTTGCCCCTGGCCCGGCGACGCCACGACTTTACCCGTCACAATGACCGAGCAACCGGTGGTCAGACGCAGTACGTCTTCATTGTAATTGGGCAGAGAATTATTGATGACAGCCTGTACAGGATCAAAGCAGGAACCGTCATAAACGGCGAGGAAGGAGATGCCAGCTTTTGAATCTCGGCGGGTACGTACCCATCCGCGTACGGTG
Source organism: Escherichia sp. KTE96 (assembly GCF_000408525.1). Taxonomy (NCBI): domain Bacteria; kingdom Pseudomonadati; phylum Pseudomonadota; class Gammaproteobacteria; order Enterobacterales; family Enterobacteriaceae; genus Escherichia; species Escherichia sp. KTE96. The sequence continues at coordinate 2,155,084 of NZ_KE137149.1, forward strand.
ACTTCGCTGTCAACGGCTACGCGGCCCTGGAGTACGTCGGCTACAGGCACAACGCTCATAATATTCTCTCTGTTAATAGTCGGAAAAAATAAACACTTGTCCACCCGTGAAATGGGGGGATACCTATGTTACCTGGCATCCGCAATCAGACAAGCAGAATTCGCAGATGCAGCGAAAGATTTCGGAATTAAAGGTAAAAAAGGGAGCCGTTATGGCTCCCTGATGATATTAACTGGCTTTTTTAATGTGCGGAAGGTCGAACGCTTTACGAAGTGCGCGAACAAACGCCTTGTCGTGGCAGATTGTTTTGCCAGGACTGTCAGAAAGTTTCGCCACAGGTTTACCGTTACACTCCACCAGCTTAATCACAATATTCAGTGGCTTGACTTGGGGGATATCGCAGGTCAGGCGTGTACCTATACCAAAACTTAATTGCACACGGGAAGAGAAGTGGCGATAAAGCTCGACCGCTTTGCGTAAATCCAGATTGTCAGAGAAAACCAGCGTTTTGCTCTGAGGGTTGATTCCCAGCGTCTCATAATGCGCGATGGCTTTTTCGCCCCATTCTACCGGGTCGCCAGAGTCATGACGCAGCCCCTGATAGCGGCTGGCAAATTCCACGCCGAAATCACGCAAGAATGCGTCCATAGTAATGCAATCGGTTAACGCAATTCCCAGTTGATCGGGATATTCATTGAGCCATGCGGCAAGTGCGGCACGTTGGCTGTTGGCAAGATCCGGGCTGATTTGTTGATGCGCCTGGAACCATTCGTGAGCCTGAGTTCCCATTGGCGTGAGGGAAAGCCGACGCGCCAGATCGTAGTTACTGGTGCCAACGAACCAGGATTCTTGTTGCAAACGTTGAACGATGGTTTCCTGGACTTCGCGGGAAAAACGTCGGCGGGTGCCGAAATCCATCAGATGGAAGCGCGACATATCGAGATCGGCAGTTAACGCCGAGAAGTCGACTAATTTGCTTTCCAGCGTATCGAGGGCTTGCGCAACGTCGGCCTGCGGTGAGCGGTAGCGATGTACCAGTTCACTGATGACCGCCAGCAAAGGAACTTCCCAGAGGATGACTTCACGCCACGGACCGCTTAAACGAATATCCAGCTTGCCGTTATCGTTGGTGACGGTGACCTGTTCCGGGTTAAAGCGGAACTCGCGCAACCAGTTGAGGTAGTCGGCCTTAAAAAAAGGCAGGGCAGAGAGCCATTGATATTCATCATCCTGCAGGCGCAGACGCTGCATCGCCTGGACCTGTTCACGAATAGCATCGGCATAAATACCCAGCAGATCGTCACCTCGGCAACGAAACTCCGCCGCGACATGCACATCATAATAGTGATGAAACACGGCTTGCTGCATATGCAACTTATAAGCATCTGTATCCAGCAGCGAGTGCAGAACAGGAGAAGCGAATTGTGTCATAGGTGCGCAGTAGCGTCCTCGTACGGGAGCGTTTAGTACAATAAACATCTTCAGGAACTGCTGGAGTATACCTTGTTTCGCAATTTATTGAACCCCGATCACACCATATGCCACGTTTATGGTCGATGGCGTTGCGCTCTGTATGTTATAAAAATGTAGCAATAAAAGCGTTTGTACCTGAAAAGATGAAGATTCTGCGTAGCGAGATTTATACAACAGGAATAGACTGAACACCTGACTCTATAAAAGATGCTAAAGGTTATTTATGACTCAACAGCCACAAGCCAAATACCGTCACGATTATCGTGCGCCGGATTACCAGATTACTGATATTGACTTGACCTTTGACCTGGACGCGCAAAAGACGGTGGTTACCGCGATCAGCCAGGCTGTCCGTCATGGTGCATCAGATGCTCCACTTCGTCTTGACGGCGAAGATCTTAAACTGGTCTCTATTCATATTAATGATGAGCCGTGGTCCGCCTGGAAAGAAGAAGAGGGCGCACTGGTCATCAGTAATTTACCGGAGCGTTTTACGCTCAAGATCGTTAATGAAATTAGCCCTGCGTCCAACACTGCACTGGAAGGGCTTTACCAGTCAGGCGATGCGCTTTGCACCCAGTGTGAAGCCGAAGGTTTCCGCCACATTACGTACTATCTCGATCGCCCGGACGTGCTGGCGCGTTTTACGACTAAAATTATTGCCGATAAAACCAAATACCCGTTCCTGCTTTCCAACGGTAACCGCGTTGCGCAAGGTGAGTTGGAAAACGGACGTCACTGGGTACAGTGGCAGGACCCGTTCCCGAAACCGTGCTATCTGTTTGCGCTGGTGGCAGGCGATTTTGATGTGCTACGCGACACCTTCACCACGCGTTCTGGCCGCGAAGTGGCGCTGGAGTTGTATGTCGATCGCGGCAACCTTGACCGCGCGCCGTGGGCGATGACCTCGCTGAAAAATTCCATGAAGTGGGATGAAGAGCGCTTTGGTCTGGAGTATGACCTTGATATTTATATGATCGTTGCCGTGGACTTCTTCAACATGGGCGCAATGGAGAATAAAGGTCTTAACATCTTTAACTCCAAATATGTACTGGCGCGCACCGACACCGCTACCGACAAAGATTACCTCGACATTGAACGCGTTATTGGCCATGAATATTTCCACAACTGGACCGGTAACCGTGTGACTTGCCGCGACTGGTTCCAGCTTAGCCTGAAAGAAGGTTTAACCGTGTTCCGCGATCAGGAGTTCAGCTCTGACCTGGGTTCCCGTGCCGTTAATCGCATCAACAATGTGCGCACCATGCGCGGGTTGCAGTTTGCGGAAGACGCCAGCCCAATGGCTCACCCAATCCGCCCGGACATGGTCATTGAGATGAACAACTTCTATACCCTGACCGTTTACGAGAAGGGCGCAGAAGTGATTCGAATGATCCACACCCTGCTGGGCGAAGAAAATTTCCAGAAAGGGATGCAGCTCTATTTCGAGCGTCATGATGGCAGTGCGGCAACCTGTGACGATTTCGTCCAGGCGATGGAAGATGCGTCAAATGTCGATCTCTCTCATTTCCGCCGTTGGTACAGCCAGTCCGGCACGCCGATTGTGACTGTTAAAGACGACTACGATCCAGAAACTGAGCAGTACACCCTGACCATCAGTCAGCGCACGCCAGCTACGCCAGATCAGGCAGAAAAACTGCCGCTGCATATTCCGTTTGCTATTGAGTTGTATGACAACGAGGGCAAAGTAATCCCGTTGCAGAAGGACGGTCATCCGGTCAATTCAGTGCTGAATGTCACCCAGGCGGAACAGACTTTTGTTTTTGATAACGTCTACTTCCAGCCGGTGCCTGCGCTGCTGTGTGAATTTTCCGCGCCGGTGAAACTGGAATATAAATGGAGCGATCAGCAACTGACCTTCCTGATGCGTCATGCGCGCAATGATTTTTCCCGCTGGGATGCGGCGCAAAGTCTGCTGGCAACGTACATCAAACTGAATGTCGCCCGTCATCAACAAGGGCAGCCGTTATCGCTGCCAGCACATGTTGCAGATGCTTTCCGCGCTGTGCTGCTCGATGAGAAGATCGACCCGGCGCTGGCGGCAGAAATCCTGACACTGCCTTCTGTCAATGAAATGGCGGAACTATTCGATATCATCGATCCGATTGCCATTGCCGAAGTTCGCGAAGCACTCACCCGTACACTGGCGACTGAACTGGCGGATGAATTGTTGGCTATCTATAACGCCAATCACCAGAGTGAGTATCGTGTTGAACATGAAGACATTGCGAAACGTACTCTGCGTAATGCCTGCCTGCGCTTCCTCGCCTTTGGTGAAACGCATCTGGCTGACGTGTTAGTGAGTAAGCAGTTCCATAAAGCGAACAATATGACCGATTCGCTGGCGGCACTTTCGGCGGCGGTTGCTGCGCAGTTACCGTGCCGTGACGCGTTGATGCAGGAGTACGACGACAGGTGGCATCAGGACGGTCTGGTGATGGATAAATGGTTTATCCTGCAAGCCACCAGTCCAGCGGCGAATGTGCTGGAGACGGTGCGTGGTCTGTTACAGCATCGCTCATTCACCATGAGCAACCCGAACCGTATTCGTTCGTTGATTGGTGCGTTTGCAGGCAGCAACCTGGCAGCGTTCCATGCTGAAGATGGCAGTGGTTACCAGTTCCTGGTGGAAATGCTCACCGATCTGAACCGCCGTAATCCGCAGGTGGCTTCACGTTTGATTGAGCCGCTGATTCGCCTGAAACGTTACGATGCCAAACGTCAGGAGAAAATGCGTGCGGCGCTGGAACAATTGAAAGGGTTGGATAATCTCTCTGGCGATCTTTACGAGAAGATCACCAAAGCACTGGCTTAATATAAAAGTGCCTGATGCGACGCTGGCGCGTCTTATCAGGCCTACAAACCCGTTGGAATTGTTGGTTTTGTAGGCTGATAAGGCGTTCACGTCGCATCTGGCATGTTAACCATGACGCCGAACTGGTTGTTCAGAATGCCCTCGCTGCATCACCCGCTGTAACACTTCCGCTTCCAGTTCCGCTAACCGTACCGACCCTAATCGGCGCGGGCGAGGAATATCCACCGTCAAATCCAGGCCAATCTTTCCCTCTTCAATCAACAGCACCCGGTCAGCCATCGCTACCGCTTCGCTCACATCATGCGTCACCAGCAAGACGGTAAAGCCGTGCTCCTGCCAAAGTGACACAATTAAATCCTGCATCTCCAGTCGCGTTAAGGCGTCCAGTGCGCCCAGCGGCTCATCGAGCAACAATAAACCCGGACGATGAATTAACGCTCTTGCCAGCGCCACACGCTGTTTCTGCCCACCAGAAAGTGCGGCAGGCCATTCCCCGGCACGATTTTCCAGCCCTACAGCAGCCAGTGCCTGATGCGCCGCATCGCGCCATTGGCCTTTAAGACCTAACCCAACGTTATCAATCACCGATTTCCATGGCAGCAGACGCGCATCCTGAAACATCATCCGCGTATCATCCTGAATCTCGGCCAGCGGTGTTATACCCGCCAGTACATCACCTGCGGTTGGTGTTTCCAGCCCTGCCAGCAGACGCAGCAGAGTACTTTTACCGCCGCCGCTACGACCAACAACAGCCACAAACTGACCTGCCGGAATATGCAAATCCAGTTGATTCAGCACGATATTTTCTGCGTAATGTTTGCTCACCGCATTAAGTAGCAGTGGTGTACCCTGGTTCAGACGGGCAGTATTCATGCCGTGGCCTCCTTCAGATGATAAGCCGGGTTCCAGCGCAACCAGAGACGCTCTAGCAATTGGGCGCTAATGTCAGCAAGTTTGCCGAGCAGGGCGTAGAGAATAATGGCGACGACGACGACATCCGTTTGCAGAAACTCCCGCGCATTCATCGCCAGATAACCAATGCCAGAATTGGCAGAGATGGTTTCGGCAACAATCAGCGTCAGCCACATCAGGCCCAACGCAAAACGCACGCCGACCATAATTGAGGGCAGGGCACCAGGCAGGATCACATGCACAAACAGCGGCAAGCCGGATAAGCCATAGCTACGCGCCATCTCCACCAGCCCGCGATCGATATTACGGATGCCGTGCCAGGTATTGATATAAATGGGGAACAGCGTGCCGAGCGCTACCAGGAAAATTTTTGCAGACTCATCAATGCCAAACCACAAAATCACCAGCGGGATCAGCGCCAGATGCGGCACGTTGCGCAACATTTGAATTGAGCTGTCCAGCAACCGTTCTCCCCAGCGCGACAGGCCGCTAATCAATCCCAGAATCAACCCCAGCGATCCGCCAATCGAAAAACCAATCAGCGCCCGCCAGGAGCTGATCGCCAGATGCTGCCAAAGCTCACCGCTGGCCGAGAGCGTCCAGAACGCGGCCACCACTCCTTCCGGAGAGGGCAAAATACGCGTCGACAGCCAGCCAACCGAGGAGGCCAGTTGCCACACCGCCACGATGCCCACCGGTAAAAACCAGGGGGCAACGCGCAATAACCACTTCTTCACTGGCGTTGCCATCATTTTCTTCCTTAGCTTTGCGCGACATTACGTGGGATGAACTCATTCGCTACCGCTTCGCCTTGCAGGTTCAATGGCTGTGGTTGGGGAATCTGTGGAATGGCAACATCCAGATGTGGGAACAGTAATTCGCCAACCCGATACGCTTCTTCCAGATGTGGATATCCTGAGAGGACAAAACTGTCGATGCCAAGCGCGGCGTATTCGTTGATTCGTGCGGCGACTGTCGGACCATCGCCTACCAGCGCCGTCCCCGCACCGCCGCGTACCAGACCAACGCCTGCCCATAAATTGGGGCTGATCTCCAGGTTGTCGCGCTTGCCGTTATGTAACGCAGCCATTCGCTGTTGCCCCACGGAATCCGTGCGGGCAAATGCAGCCTGTGCTCTGGCGATGGTGTCATCATCAAGATGGGAGATTAACCGTTCTGCGGCCTGCCACGCTTCGTCGTTGGTTTCGCGGACAATCACATGGAGGCGAATACCGAAACGAATTTTGCGACCATGTGCGGCCGCTTTTGCCCGCACTTGCTCGATCTTCTCTTTTACCAGTGCTGGCGGTTCGCCCCAGGTGAGATAAAGATCAACTTGTTCTGCGGCCAGATCCTGGGCGACGTCTGACGATCCGCCAAAGTAAAGCGGAGGATACGGTTGTTGAATCGGTGCAAAGAGTAGTTTTGCCCCGCGCACATGAATATGCTTACCGTTGAAATCGACAGTTTCTCCCTGCAATAAACGTCGCCAGACCTGAGTAAATTCCGCCGAGGCTGCGTAACGCTCGCTGTGGTCGAGGAACACGCCGTCTCCCGCCAGTTCTTGTGGATCGCTGCCTGTTACCAGGTTAAACAACGCACGGCCATTCGACAGACGGTCGAGCGTGGCGGCCTGGCGGGCGGCAACGGTAGGTGACGTTACACCAGGGCGCAGGGCGACAAGAAACTTCAGCCTTTGCGTAACCGGGATCATCGACGCCGCCACCAGCCACGCATCTTCGCAGGAACGGCCCGTAGGGATCAGCACGCCGGTATAGCCAAGACGATCCGCCGCTTGCGCGATCTGTTGCAGATAACCGTGATCAACCGGACGAGACTCTGTTTCCGTTCCCAGATAATGACCGTCACCGTGCGTAGGTAAAAACCAGAATATATTCAGACTCATAATTGTTTTCCTTCCAGTTGAGTGGGGTGCCAGATGCGCTGGCGAATATCGACTTTTTTCGGCAGCAGATGATTTTCATAAAACAGGTCGGCAGTATGTTGCTGTAAAGCGGCAACCTCGGCACTCACTGGTTTGATGGTGGTGGGAGGACGGTGGCCAAGATAAGAGGCTATTACCGGTGCCGGTAAGCCCATCGTTTTTGCCAGCAAGGTGATACTTTGCTCGCGCTGGCTGTGGGTTAACGCATCGGCCTGGCTAAAGGTCTCCAGTACGCCCTGAATAAAGGCACCGTTTTTTTCTGCATAGGGGCGGGCCGCCAGATAAAACGACCCGGTCTGATTCAGACCAGTACCATCTTTTAATACCCGCACACCACCCTGTAATAATGCAGCAGAGTAGTAAGGATCCCAGATGGCCCAGGCATCTACGTTACCTTGCTGGAAGGCCGCGCGGGCATCAGCAGGTGTCAGGTAAGTGGGCTGGATATCGGTGAATTTAAGCCCGGCCTGTTGCAGTGCGCGTAGTAACAGGTTGTGCGAACTGGAACCTTTCTGAAATGCGACTTTGTGGCCCTTCAGTTCAGCCACGGTTTTTATGGGACTGTTTTCTGGCACCAGAATGACTTCGGCTTTTGGTTTTGGCGGCTCGACACCGACGTATACCAAATCCGCACCAGCAACTTGGGCAAAGATAGGTGGAATGTCGCCCGTGCTGCCAAGATCAATACTGCCGATGTTGAGTGCTTCCAGCATCTGCGGACCCGCAGGAAATTCCACCCATGAAATTTTTGTTTGCGGATAGCGTTTTTCCAGGAGTTGATGGCTTTTTGCCAGCACCATGCTGATGCTGCCTTTCTGATAACCTATCCGTAACGCTTCAGGCGAAGACTCCGCAGCAACCGCGAGCGTAGTGACGCTAAGTAATCCCGCCAGCGCCAGTTTAAATATGTTACGCATGGGCGTTTCCTCGTAGAGAGAAAAGATCAGGAACCTGGACATCACGACGGTGCAACGCCTGCCAGAAGGCTTCGAGTGCGACATCAAGACGGGATTGCAGATTCGGCGTGAATTGCGGCTTATGCTGGAAATCAATCACCTGCGAGTCATCGGCAAACACACCGTGCAGGATCTCCTGCGCTTTTAAAGCGCTTAGTACCGGTTTGAGTGCGTAATCGACCGCCAATAGATGAGCCACTGTGCCGCCTGTTGCCAGTGGTAAAACCACTTTGCCTTGCAGTGCGCGTTCAGGTAGCAGGTCGAGAAGGGTTTTTAACGCCCCGGAATAAGCCGCTTTGTAGACGGGGGTCGCGACAATCAGCCCGTCAGCCTCTTGCAGTTGTGCAGTGAAAGTTTTCAGGGCCGGGCTGTCGAAACGTGCATAGAGCAAATCTTCCGGGGCGAAGTTTTGCAGATTCCAGTGATAAACCTCCACATCCAGGCTATTCAGCTTTTCTCGCGCATATTCCAGTAAGGAACTGGAGCGAGAAGGAAAGCGAGGACTTCCAGCCAGGGTAATGACACGCATACTCTCTCCTTATAACTAATTGTTCTTATTTCGTTAACATTGATAACAATTGGGTCAGTCTGACAGAGGGAGCTGGTGAGTCGAAATGATTTATCTGGTGAAGGAAAGCCAAAAAAAGCATAAAAAAGGCGCAATAAGAAAACGTTTGCTATTTATTGCCGCAGGTCAATTCCCTTTTTGGCTGAACTCGCACATAATACGCCCCCGGTTTGCACACCGGGAATCCAGGAGAGTTCATGTACTACCCCTTCGTTCGTAAAGCCCTTTTCCAGCTCGATCCTGAGCGCGCTCATGAATTTACTTTTCAGCAATTACGCCGCATTACCGGAACGCCGTTTGAAGCACTTGTTCGGCAGAACGTTCCAGCGAAACCGGTTAACTGCATGGGACTGACCTTTAAAAACCCGCTTGGTCTGGCTGCCGGTCTTGATAAAGACGGGGAGTGTATTGACGCTTTAGGTGCAATGGGATTTGGATCGATCGAGATCGGTACTGTCACCCCGCGTCCACAGCCAGGAAACGATAAGCCTCGTCTCTTTCGCCTGGTGGATGCGGAAGGTTTGATCAACCGTATGGGCTTTAATAACCTCGGCGTTGATAATCTCGTAGAGAACGTTAAAAAAGCCCATTATGACGGTGTTCTGGGAATTAACATCGGCAAAAATAAAGATACGCCGGTAGAGCAGGGTAAAGATGACTATCTGATTTGTATGGAAAAAATCTACGCCTATGCGGGATATATTGCCATCAATATTTCATCGCCAAACACCCCAGGATTACGCACTTTACAATATGGCGAAGCACTGGATGATTTATTAACTGCAATTAAAAATAAGCAAAATGATTTACAGGCGATCCACCATAAATATGTGCCAATTGCAGTGAAGATCGCGCCGGATCTTTCTGAAGAGGAGTTGATCCAGGTGGCCGATAGTTTGGTTCGCCATAATATTGATGGTGTTATTGCGACTAATACCACCCTCGATCGTTCTTTAGTTCAGGGAATGAAAAATTGCGAGCAAACCGGTGGTTTAAGTGGTCGCCCGTTACAATTAAAGAGTACAGAAATTATTCGCCGCTTGTCGCAGGAATTAAACGGCCGTTTACCAATCATTGGTGTTGGTGGTATTGACTCGGTCATCGCCGCCCGTGAGAAGATTGCTGCGGGTGCATCACTGGTGCAAATTTATTCTGGTTTTATTTTTAAAGGCCCGCCGCTGATTAAAGAAATCATTACCCATATCTAATTATTTCTTTCATTTTCTCTTTATAAGATAATCAGGGCTTTATTTTCAGCCCTGGTTGTTTTATATTCATTCCTGTTACTTATTTAGATATTTTGTACTTTTCTTGTTGAGGTTATTAAGCAAAGCGACAATGGAATGTGTTGCGGTAGATTTATAGGGTAGAGGAGAGGCATATGCGAATTAAACCAGATGATAACTGGCGTTGGTATTACGATGAAGAGCATGATCGAATGATGCTTGATTTAGCCAATGGTATGCTATTTCGCTCACGTTTTGCTCGTAAAATGCTGACACCGGATGCTTTTTCTCCTGCGGGATTTTGCGTTGATGACGCCGCGCTCTATTTCACGTTTGAAGAAAAATGCCGCGACCTTAACTTATCAAAAGAACAAAAAGCCGAACTGGTGCTTAATGCGCTGGTGGCGATTCGTTACCTCAAACCGCAAATGCCGAAAAGCTGGCATTTTGTTTCTCATGGCGAAATGTGGGCACCAGTATCGGGTGATGCAGCCTGTGTCTGGTTAAGCGACACCAATGAGCAAGTCAATTTACTGGTTATTGAATCTGGCGAAAATGCTGCACTGTGCCTGCTGGCACAGCCTTGCGTCGTCATCGCCGGGCGCGCCATGCAACTGGGTGACGCTATCAAAATTATGAATGACAGGCTGAGACCGCACGTGAGTTATGACAGCGTCAGCCTTGAACAAGCCGTTTAACCTTTCAGTTTCAATGCACTCTTCGGCACACAACTACAGCAAAGAATTGTTCCGTCGTCGCTCATAGCTGATTTTTTCAGCGGGGTGACTTCGCCTTCCAGAAGCTGGATACGACAACTTCCGCAGATGCCAGCACGGCAAGAATAGGGAATACGAATCCCTTGATTTTCTAATTGTTCCAGTAATACCTGTTGGTTATTACCGCGAAATGCCTGCCCTTGCCAGTCGATATCTACATTTGCGTCCGCTTGTTGTGTCGCTGGGAAAGTGTCGTCCGCTGCGGCTGCGCCGTAGGCTTTTGCCGGTGCCGTTGCCAGAATTTCCACTTCATCGCCAACACGAATAACACCGCTGTTGCGGGCAATCAGGTTCTGACCGAAATCGACATCGCCGTTATCCTGGGCAGTACGGAAAGATTGCAACGTTTTTAATGGTTCGCCAGCCGGATGCTTTTGCCCTTTTTCCGGGCTAACGGTGGTGAAAATACAACGGCTACATGGCTTCACCACATCGAACACCACATCGCCAATACGAATCACTTTCCAGGTGTCTTCTTCCCACGCAGGCACGCCAGAAACAACCAGATTGGGGCGGAATTGTTCCATTCTGACGCTTGCCGGACAGCGTTGCTGTACATCACGTAATGAGGATTCATTCGCGAGTAGATACGGATAGCCATCAGCGAATGACAGGGGTACAGTGTTGTGGCGTTTTACGCGCCGCGTCATCTGCGGCCCCACCCAGCGCAACTGCACTTCGCGGGAGAAAAATCCACTTAACCATGTGTTGATCGTGGCTGGAGCAATACGTGCAGTAAAATGGTTGCCCCACACTTCCGTTGGTGCGTCCTGTACGGCGAAATCGGCAAAGCGTACCCACGCGCTGCTGCCATCGGGCGCAGTGAGATGCAGACCGTCATGAACGGGAGAGGGGGTAAAGCGCACCATCTGTGGAAACTGACGGGCGGTAATAAATGTGCCGTCGGGTTCTGTCAGCATAAAAATTCGATCGAAGGCCAGCCCGCTGATATCTGCAAGAGCGTGTGTCAGACCAATGCCGCGCATGGATTTAACAGGATGAATAAAAAGCCGGGTTAATGTCGCCACGGAGCGGTCCTCAAATGAAAATAAGCCCTCAACTTTATGACATGACGCACTTATTAGCTATAATGCGCAACAATTTTCTTAGAGCCTATACCAATAGGCTATTTTATTTGTCAGTTCGGCCCTGGGCTGCGCCCGAAATCATTAGGTACTACGTGTACGCACCGGTTTCTCCGCGCTGCCCATCTCCTGACTGACTGCAACAATTACGCCTACTGCGGTAGGCTCTTAGAGTAAAAGTGACGATATGAATTCTCTGTTTGCCAGTACGGCCCGTGGGCTGGAAGAGCTGTTAAAAACTGAACTGGAAAACCTGGGGGCCGTTGAATGCCAGGTGGTTCAGGGTGGGGTCCATTTCAAGGGCGACACGCGGCTTGTTTACCAGAGCCTGATGTGGAGCCGCCTGGCCTCGCGTATTATGTTGCCGCTGAGCGAGTGCAAGGTTTACAGCGATTTAGACCTCTATCTCGGTGTTCAGGCGATCAACTGGACAGAGATGTTTAATCCAGGCGCGACCTTCGCTGTTCACTTCAGCGGCTTGAATGACACCATCCGTAACAGCCAGTATGGCGCGATGAAAGTGAAAGATGCCATCGTTGATGCTTTCACGCGTAAGAATCTGCCGCGTCCGAATGTTGATCGCGATACGCCGGATATCCGCGTTAACGTCTGGCTGAATAAAGAAACCGCCAGCATTGCTCTCGACTTAAGCGGTGACGGTTTACATCTGCGTGGCTATCGTGATCGTGCGGGTATTGCGCCAATCAAAGAAACCCTGGCGGCGGCTATTGTAATGCGTTCCGGCTGGCAGCCGGGAACACCACTGCTCGATCCGATGTGTGGTTCCGGTACGTTGCTGATTGAAGCGGCGATGCTGGCGACCGATCGCGCACCGGGCTTGCACCGTGGGCGTTGGGGATTTAGCGGCTGGGCGCAGCACGACGAAGCCATCTGGCAGGAAGTAAAAGCTGAAGCACAGACCCGTGCCCGTAAAGGTCTGGCGGAATACAGCTCTCATTTTTACGGTTCCGACAGCGATGCGCGGGTGATTCAACGCGCACGCACTAACGCCCGCCTCGCCGGTATTGGCGAACTGATTACTTTTGAAGTGAAAGATGTCGCGCAACTGACCAATCCGCTGCCAAAAGGGCCGTACGGTACAGTACTGAGCAACCCGCCATATGGTGAACGTCTGGACAGCGAACCGGCGCTGATTGCGCTACATAGCCTGCTGGGTCGAACCATGAAAAACCAGTTTGGTGGCTGGAATCTCTCTTTATTCAGCGCTTCGCCGGATTTGTTAAGTTGCCTGCAACTGCGCGCAGACAAACAGTACAAAGCGAAAAACGGACCGCTGGACTGCGTGCAGAAAAATTACCACGTTGCCGAAAGTACTCCGGACAGCAAACCAGCGATGGTGGCGGAAGATTACGCTAACCGTCTGCGTAAAAACCTGAAAAAGTTCGAGAAGTGGGCACGCCAGGAAGGGATTGAATGTTATCGCCTGTATGACGCCGATTTGCCGGAATACAACGTTGCCGTTGACCGCTATGCTGACTGGGTGGTGGTGCAGGAGTATGCGCCGCCGAAAACGATTGATGCGCACAAAGCGCGTCAGCGCCTGTTCGATATTATCGCCGCGACCATTTCGGTATTGGGGATTGCGCCAAACAAACTGGTGCTGAAAACCCGTGAACGGCAGAAGGGTAAAAATCAGTATCAGAAACTGGGCGAAAAAGGCGAGTTTCTTGAAGTCACTGAATACAACGCTCACTTATGGGTGAATCTGACGGATTACCTCGATACTGGTCTGTTCCTCGATCACCGCATCGCACGCCGTATGCTCGGTCAAATGAGCAAAGGCAAAGATTTCCTCAACCTCTTCTCCTATACCGGTAGCGCCACCGTGCATGCGGGATTAGGCGGCGCACGCAGCACCACTACGGTGGATATGTCGCGTACGTATCTGGAGTGGGCAGAACGCAACCTGCGTCTGAATGGCTTAACTGGCCGTGCGCATCGACTGATTCAGGCCGATTGCCTGGCGTGGCTGCGTGAGGCTAATGAGCAGTTCGATCTAATCTTTATCGATCCGCCAACCTTCTCTAACTCAAAACGAATGGAAGATGCGTTTGATGTTCAGCGCGATCATCTGGCGCTGATGAAAGATCTGAAGCGTCTGCTGCGCGCAGGGGGGACGATTATGTTCTCAAACAACAAACGCGGTTTTCGTATGGATCTCGACGGACTGGCAAAACTGGGGCTGAAAGCACAAGAAATTACGCAAAAAACACTTTCCCAGGATTTTGCCCGTAACCGCCAGATCCACAACTGCTGGCTGATTACCGCAGCCTGAAAGGAATAGTAATGTCATTAATCAGTATGCATGGCGCATGGCTGTCGTTCAGCGACGCGCCACTTCTCGATAATGCAGAGCTGCATATCGAAGATAACGAACGTGTTTGTCTGGTGGGCCGTAATGGCGCGGGCAAATCGACGTTAATGAAGATCCTCAACCGTGAACAGGGGCTGGATGACGGTCGCATTATTTACGAGCAAGATTTAATCGTTGCTCGTCTGCAACAAGATCCGCCGCGTAACGTTGAGGGAAGCGTTTATGATTTCGTCGCTGAAGGTATTGAAGAACAAGCGGAATACCTGAAACGCTACCACGATATTTCACGCCTGGTGATGAATGACCCGAGCGAGAAAAATCTTAACGAACTGGCGAAAGTTCAGGAACAGCTTGATCACCATAACCTGTGGCAACTGGAAAACCGCATCAACGAAGTACTGGCACAATTGGGATTAGATCCCAATGCTGCGCTGTCGTCGCTTTCTGGCGGTTGGTTGCGTAAAGCGGCATTAGGACGTGCGCTGGTTAGCAATCCGCGCGTATTACTGCTCGACGAACCGACCAACCATCTGGATATCGAAACTATCGACTGGTTGGAAGGTTTCCTCAAAACATTCAACGGGACGATAATTTTCATCTCCCACGATCGTTCATTTATTCGCAATATGGCGACGCGTATTGTCGACCTCGATCGCGGTAAGCTGGTGACCTATCCTGGGAATTACGACCAGTATTTACTGGAAAAAGAAGAAGCTCTGCGCGTGGAAGAACTACAAAATGCTGAGTTCGATCGCAAGCTGGCACAGGAAGAGGTGTGGATCCGTCAGGGGATCAAAGCGCGTCGTACCCGTAATGAAGGTCGTGTACGTGCCCTGAAAGCGATGCGTCGTGAACGTAGCCAGCGCCGCGAGGTAATGGGCACAGCGAAGATGCAGGTCGAAGAGGCCAGCCGCTCCGGTAAAATCGTCTTTGAAATAGAAGATGTTTGCTATCAGGTTGAGGGCAAACAACTGGTGAAAGATTTTTCCGCTCAGGTGCAACGTGGCGACAAAATTGCGTTGATTGGCCCGAATGGTTGCGGAAAAACCACGTTGTTAAAACTGATGCTGGGGCAACTTCAGCCAGACAGCGGGCGCATCCATGTCGGGACGAAACTGGAGGTGGCTTATTTCGATCAGCATCGTGCGGAACTCGATCCCGATAAAACGGTGATGGATAACCTGGCAGAAGGTAAGCAAGAGGTGATGGTTAACGGTAAACCACGCCACGTGCTGGGCTATTTGCAGGACTTCCTGTTCCATCCGAAACGGGCGATGACGCCGGTACGTGCACTTTCTGGTGGGGAGCGTAACCGTCTGCTGCTGGCGCGTCTGTTCCTCAAACCAAGTAACTTACTGATCCTTGATGAACCGACCAACGACCTTGACGTCGAAACGCTGGAACTGCTTGAAGAACTCATCGACAGCTACCAGGGCACGGTGTTGCTGGTGAGCCACGATCGTCAGTTTGTCGATAACACCGTAACAGAATGCTGGATCTTTGAAGGTGAAGGTAAAATCGGTCGTTATGTTGGCGGTTATCACGACGCTCGCGGTCAGCAAGAACAGTATGTGGCGCTTAAGCAACCAGCGGTGAAGAAAACCGAAGAAGTGCCTGTGCCAAAAGCAGAAACTGTAAAACGCAGCACGAGCAAACTAAGCTATAAACTGCAGCGCGAACTGGAACAGCTCCCGCAATTACTTGAAGAGCTGGAAGCAAAGCTGGAAGCCTTACAGGCACAGGTGGCAGATGCCTCCTTCTTCAGTCAGTCTCATGAACATACGCAAAAAGTGCTTGCCGATCTGGCTGCTGCTGAGCAGGAGCTGGAACAAGCTTTTGAGCGTTGGGAGTATCTTGAAGCGTTGAAAAATGGTGGCTGATCGCAAAACAGTTGTTTGATATAGAGGCTGATGACAAAGATAAATTGCCTGATGCGCTACGCTTATCAGGCATGAGGGAAACCTCAATTTATTGGATTTGTACAATTTATCATGCCGGAAAAGGCGCTCGCGCCGCATCCGGCATGAAAAACGAATACTTTGTCAGCAATCTGTAAAATAGCGCATCATTAAGGAGTACCAATGTGCGAACATCATCATGCCGCGAAGCATATTTTGTGCCCGCAGTGTGACATGCTGGTGGCGTTACCCCACCTTGAGCATGGTCAGAAAGCGGCATGTCCCCGGTGTGGCACGACGTTAACTGTTGCGTGGGATGCCCCACGTCAGCGCCCCACAGCATACGCGTTGGCTGCACTGTTTATGCTGTTGCTGTCCAACCTGTTTCCTTTTGTGAAAATGAACGTCGCCGGGGTAACCAGCGAAATTACGTTGCTGGAAATTCCTGGCGTGTTGTTTTCCGAAAACTATGCCAGCCTTGGCACTTTCTTTCTGTTATTTGTGCAACTGGTTCCTGCGTTTTGCCTGATAACTATTTTGTTATTGGTCAACCGCGCGGAATTGCCAGTTCGCCTGAAAGAGCACTTAGGACGGGTGCTTTTTCAACTTAAAACCTGGGGAATGGCGGAGATTTTCCTCGCTGGTGTACTGGTGAGTTTCGTTAAACTGATGGCTTATGGCAGCATTGGCGTAGGCAGCAGTTTTATTCCCTGGTGTTTGTTCTGCGTGCTTCAGTTGCGTGCCTTTCAGTGTGTCGATCGCCGTTGGTTATGGGATGATATTGCTCCTATGCCTGCGCTGAATCAGCCGCTGAAACCGGGGGTGACAGGTATTAACCAGGGGCTGCGCTCCTGTTCTTGTTGCACAGCAATCCTTCCTGCCGATGAACCGGTGTGCCCACGCTGTAGCACCAAAGGGTATGTTCGACGTAAAAACAGTCTGCAATGGACGCTGGCGTTGCTCGTTACGTCGATCATGCTGTATCTCCCTGCCAATATCTTGCCCATCATGGTGACCGATTTTTTAGGTGCAAAGATGCCGTCGACTATTCTCGCCGGGGTGATCTTGCTGTGGAGCGAAGGTTCTTATCCGGTCGCTGCGGTTATCTTTTTGGCCAGTATCATGGTTCCGACCTTAAAAATGATCGCCATTGGCTGGTTGTGCTGGGATGCCAAAGGACACGGCAAGCGTGACAGCGAAAGAATGCATTTGATTTACGAAGTTGTTGAGTTTGTAGGCCGCTGGTCAATGATTGACGTTTTCGTGATTGCGGTGCTCTCGGCGCTGGTGCGTATGGGAGGTTTAATGAGTATTTATCCGGCAATGGGTGCATTAATGTTTGCTTTAGTCGTCATTATGACAATGTTTTCTGCGATGACGTTTGACCCGCGTTTGTCGTGGGATCGTCAACCTGAACCAGAGCATGAGGAGTCCTGACAGTATGGAATCTAATAATGGGGAAGCCAAAATCCAGAAAGTGAAGAACTGGTCTCCCGTGTGGATATTTCCTATCGTCACGGCGCTTATAGGAGCGTGGGTTCTTTTTTATCATTACAGCCATCAGGGGCCGGAAGTGACCCTGATCACCGCGAATGCGGAAGGGATAGAAGGTGGCAAGACCACTATTAAAAGCCGTAGTGTTGATGTCGGCGTGGTTGAAAGCGCCACACTGGCTGATGATTTGACGCACGTTGAAATCAAAGCGCGTTTGAACGCAGGTATGGAAAAACTGCTGCATAAAGATACCGTTTTTTGGGTAGTAAAACCGCAGATTGGTCGCGAGGGCATTAGCGGCCTGGGGACTCTGCTGTCAGGGGTTTATATTGAGCTGCAGCCTGGGGCGAAAGGGGGCAAGCAGACGAGATACGATTTGCTTGATTCACCACCGCTGGCTCCGCCGGATGCGAAAGGGATTCGGGTGATACTTGACAGTAAAAAAGCCGGGCAGCTTTCTCCGGGGGATCCGGTGTTATTCCGCGGCTTTCGGGTTGGCTCGGTGGAAACCAGCACGTTTGATACCCAAAAACGTAATATTAGTTACCAGCTCTTTGTTAACGCGCCTTACGACCGACTGGTGACCAGCAATGTTCGCTTCTGGAAGGACAGTGGCATTGCGGTTGATCTCACGTCAGCGGGAATGCGCGTGGAGATGGGTTCGTTGACAACGCTACTCAGCGGCGGCGTCAGCTTTGACGTGCCTGAAGGGCTGGATTTAGGGCAGCCTGTTGCACCGAAAACAGCATTCGTTTTGTATGACGATCAGAAGAGCATTCAGGATTCGCTGTACACCGATCACATTGATTATCTGATGTTCTTTAAAGATTCGGTACGCGGCCTGCAGCCTGGCGCACCAGTGGAATTCCGTGGTATTCGCCTGGGTACAGTCAGTAAGGTGCCTTTCTTTGCGCCGAATATGCGTCAGACATTTAATGATGATTACCGTATTCCGGTACTCATTCGCATTGAACCGGAACGACTGAAAATGCAGCTTGGCGAAAATGCGGATGTCGTTAAGCATCTCGGAGAGTTGTTGAAGCGTGGTTTACGTGGATCGCTGAAAACCGGAAATCTGGTTACTGGCGCACTCTATGTTGATCTCGATTTCTACCCGAATACGCCAGCGATAACTGGGATCCGAGAGTTTAATGGTTATCAGATTATCCCGACCGTTAGCGGCGGCCTGGCGCAAATCCAGCAGCGTCTGATGGAGGCGTTGGATAAGATCAACAAACTTCCGTTGAATCCGATGATTGAGCAGGCGACCAGCACGCTGTCGGAAAGCCAGCGCACGATGAAAAACCTGCAAACTACGCTGGATAGTATGAACAAGATTCTGGCCAGCCAGTCGATGCAGCAGTTGCCGACGGATATGCAGTCAACGTTGCGTGAGCTGAATCGCAGTATGCAGGGCTTCCAGCCTGGCTCCGCAGCTTACAACAAGATGGTGGCGGATATGCAGCGTCTTGATCAGGTCTTGCGTGAATTGCAACCAGTGCTGAAAACGCTCAATGAGAAGAGCAACGCGCTGGTATTTGAAGCGAAGGACAAAAAAGATCCAGAGCCGAAGAGGGCGAAACAATGAAAAAGTGGCTAGTGACGATCGCGGCACTGTGGCTGGCCGGATGCAGCTCCGGCGAAATCAATAAAAACTATTACCAGTTACCTGTTATGCAGAGCGGTACGCAAAGTACCGCCAGCCAGGGTAATCGCCTGTTATGGGTAGAGCAGGTCGCAGTTCCTGACTATCTGGCGGGGAATGGCGTGGTTTATCAAACCAGCGATGTGAAGTATGTGATTGCCAACAACAACCTGTGGGCCAGCCCACTAGATCAACAGTTGCGCAACACCCTGGTCGCCAACCTGAGTACGCAACTGCCCGGTTGGGTGGTTGCCTCCCAGCCTTTGGGAAGCGCCCAGGACACGCTCAACGTAACCGTAACTGAGTTTAACGGCCGCTATGATGGCAAGGTTATTGTCAGTGGCGAGTGGCTATTGAATCACCAGGGACAACTGATCAAACGGCCGTTCCGTCTGGAAGGGGTACAAAATCAGGATGGTTACGATGAAATGGTCAAAGTGCTGGCTAATGTCTGGAGTCAGGAAGCCGCTGCTATTGCGCAAGAGATAAAGCGTCTACCTTAATTATAAATATTTGTAAATATAACCGTCTCCGGCATGTTGCCAGAGGCGGTTTTTTTGTGCAATTCGCAGTAAAAAACTTGTTCCTCTTCACATTTTTTGTACAACCAACATGTCCGTGTGGCTCACAAATATGACAGTGGCGTGAATTTTGCGCATTGACGGCAGTTATGATTCGCGGTATTGCTTAACTGTGATTGCACATTTAGTAATCACTGTTTTCTTTTCCACCAGAAACCAGTATGAGGGAAACGAGGCATGAAGAGACAAAAACGAGATCGCCTGGAACGGGCACATCAACGTGGTTATCAGGCCGGCATCGCCGGACGCTCAAAAGAAATGTGTCCCTATCAGACGCTGAATCAAAGGTCAGAATGGCTGGGAGGCTGGCGAGAAGCCATGGCGGACAGGGTAGTTATGGCCTGATTCTGTCTCTTTAAAAAGAAACCTCCGCAATGCGGAGGTTTCGCCTTTTAATATGCAGCCTGATTTAAATCAGAATGCAGAAGTATCCTGGAACAGACCAACTTTCAGATCGCTGGCGGTGTAGATCAGACGACCATCAACCAGTACTTCGCCGTCTGCCAGACCCATGATCAAGCGACGGTTAACAATGCGTTTAAAGTGAATACGATAGGTCACTTTTTTTGCCGTAGGTAGAACCTGACCAGTGAATTTCACTTCGCCTACGCCCAGTGCGCGGCCTTTACCTTCGCCGCCCAGCCAGCCCAGGTAGAACCCTACCAACTGCCACATGGCATCCAGGCCCAGACATCCCGGCATTACCGGATCACCGATGAAGTGACAACCGAAGAACCACAGATCCGGGTTAATATCCAGTTCTGCTTCAACATACCCTTTGTCGAAGTTGCCACCGGTTTCGGTCATTTTGACCACCCGATCCATCATTAGCATGTTCGGCGCTGGCAATTGTGGGCCTTTTGCGCCAAACAGTTCACCGCGACCAGAGGCAAGAAGGTCTTCTTTTGTATAGGATTCGCGTTTATCTACCATGTTCTCTGTAAGCCTTATTTTATTGAAGCACGCAGGATAGCTAACACGTGTACGCTGAACAAGTCCGATCAGTTCGGAATAAACCAGTTCAGCCAACGTAATGGCCACGGAAAACGGTGACGACCTTCCTGTTGCGATGCTTGCGCAATACGCTCCTGTATGGTCTGCATCAACGTCGTCTGGCCTTCGCCATCCCACATCAGATTTAATAATAAAGGCAGTGCATCAGTGACATCGTCCACTGCCCAGATTGTGAATTTGCCTTCCTCAACCGCCTTCACCAGTTCGCTGTGAAGACTCAAATGGCGAACGTTAGCCGTAGGGATAATCACGCCTTGTTTACCACTTAACTCACGCTGTTGGCAGATAGCGAAGAAACCTTCAATTTTCTCATTTAAACCGCCGACTGGCTGGGCGCGACCGAATTGATCCACCGAACCTGTGATAGCGATACTCTGATTCACCGGTACATCGGCAAGGGCGCTTATCAGGGCGCAGAGTTCAGCCATTGAGGCGCTATCGCCATCCACTTCGCTATATGACTGCTCAAAAGTCAGTGATGCCGAGAAAGGGATCTGTTGCTCGAGCTGCAGTTCCGACATCAGGAACGCCTGCATGATCATCATCCCTTTAGCGTGTATGTTGCCGCCAAGCTCGGCTTTGCGTTCGATATCGGTAAATTCGCCGTCGCCTATATGCACAACACAGCTAATACGAGAAGGTTCGCCAAAAGCGCGCGGATGGCCCGGAAATTCGATAACCGAAAGAGCGTTAATCTGCCCAACGCGTTCACCTTCGGTTTCGATCAGGATCTGCTCCTGAAGGATCTCATCCTGCATCCGTTCGGCAAGGAATCCTTCGCGCCATTCCCGCTGTTGTAGCATCAAGTTTAGCTGCTCGCCGGTAAAGCTATCGCCTTCGCATAAGGATGCGACTTCTTTACACTGGCGCAGGATCCACTGCGGTCCAAGCGGCAGAGTTTCTTGATCACCTGTGTAGCGGGTGGCTTCGCGGATAAGCACAGGCCAGGCATCGGCACCAGGCGCAGGTAACTGGTTATGTCGGGCGATAAACGTAACCCACCGACACCACTGGCTTACTGATCCCGCATCGACAATCTGGAGGGTATCTTCAAATTCACTATAAATAGCCTGCTCAGACAGTTCCGGCTCCATCTCCTGAAAATCAGCCAATGACTCGCGTTCACCGACCAGAATGACTTTAAGCTTCAGCGGTATTGAAGGAACAGAGACAGGGAGGGGGCGCGACTCATCAAACGCTACCCAGTCAAAACGTTCGCGCTTGACGATATTTTTCAGCCGCATCCACAGCAGAGGTTGTGCCAGCAGTGTACGCAAGGAGATGATTAAAATACCGCCATTTGCCTGATGCACCAGCCCTGGTTGCAAGGTAATGTCGCCATTAAACTGGCGAAGGCAGCCAAAGAGTTGTTCCGCTTCCACCCAGTCAGCAATGACGACTTGCGTTAGTGTTGCGAAATTATCATTTGCGCTAACGGCGTTACGTAAGCGAATGGTGTGGCCGGAAATCTCATAGTGACCGCCCATCAGTTGGCCTGCATCGCTTTGTAGCGTGCTTGCGGCATCGGCAATGAAATTCAGATACTCGGACTCTTCCGGGGCTTTCGCCAGCATAAAAGAGGATGATGCTCGGGCGTGCAGTAACTGTTCCAGCGCAAATTGCAGCCGCGGTTGAATGTCACTGAATAAAGGCTCGTTTTCGTCAATCAAATGTGGCTGTGCAAATACTTCCTGATAGCTTTCGGTATCAGGGACTAAGTCACGCCATGCAAGTTTCGTAATGGTCAAAGTTGATGTTTTTTAGTCTGTTGTCAAAGATGCGATTATACCGTAACCGACACTTCAGCACACGTGGAAAGCGCTGACAAAAGACCAGGCATTCACGCTAAAGCATCACAGGATGCGAGATTCTTTTCATCACACAGTTAAAAAACTGATATTCTGTAAAGAGTTACAGGGTAACATTGAGATCGCTATGAAATATCAACAACTTGAAAATCTGGAAAGCGGTTGGAAATGGAAGTATCTGGTGAAGAAACACCGTGAAGGGGAGTTAATCACCCGTTACCTGGAAGCCAGTGCCGCCCAGGAAGCCGTTGACGTGTTGCTATCGCTGGAAAATGAACCCGTGCATGTTAATGGCTGGATTGAAAAGCATATGAATCCGGAGCTGGTCAATCGCATGAAGCAGACCATTCGGGCCAGACGGAAACGCCATTTTAATGCGGAACATCAGTACACACGTAAGAAATCAATTGATCTGGAATTTATTGTCTGGCAACGGCTGGCAGGTCTTGCGCAGCGTCGCGGTAAAACGCTTTCCGAAACGATTGTCCAGCTAATTGAAGATGCAGAAAACAAAGAAAAATATGCGAATAAAATGTCTTCTTTGAAGCAGGATTTGCAGGCCTTGCTGGGTAAGGAATAACTTGCAAAGATTATTTACTTTACTGAAGACGAAAAAAACCCCGCGTGAAGCGGGGTTTTTTATCAGACGAGAACTTAAGCCTGCGGCTGAGTTACAACGTCTTTGATACCTTTAACTTCGATCTCTACGCGACGATCCGGAGCCAGGCAGTCGATCAGTGCAGCGCGCTGTTTCACGTTGTCACAGGTGTTGCCGGTAACCGGGTTGGATTCGCCCATACCACGTGCAGAGATTTTGTCAGACGGGATACCTTTAGAGATCAGGTAATCAACGACGGACTGAGCACGACGCTCGGACAGAGCCTGGTTGTAAGCGTCAGAACCGATGCGGTCAGTGTAACCCAGAACAACTACGGAACCGTCTTTCGGATCCAGGTTGCTCAGTTGGCTGTACAGCTGATCCAGAGCAGCCTGACCTTCCGGTTTCAGGGTTGCTTTGTTGAAGTTGAACAGAACGTCAGACTTCAGAGTGAAGTGCTTGGTCTGTACTTCCGGTGCCGGAGCTGGAGCCGGAGCAACTACTGGAGCTGCTTCGCCCTGACCGAAACGGTAGGAAACACCCAGGCTCAGCAGGCCGTTGTCCGGACGAGTGCCGATGGTGTGTGCGTCACCGATGTTGTTGGTCCACTGGTATTCCAGACGGGTAGCGATTTCAGGAGTGATCGCGTACTCAACACCACCTGCGAATACCGGGGAAACGCCGGTGTCGTGGTCTTTATAGGATGCGCCACCAGGTACGTTAGCCTTGGTGTCCGCACGCCATACCATACCACCCAGACGAGTGTAGATGTCCAGATCGTCAGTGATTGGGTAACCCAGTTTAGCGGTCAGTTGAACGCCCTGAGCTTTGTATGCGCCATTGATGTTGTCGCCTTTGTACGGCATACGACCTAACCAGTCGTAACCCATTTCAAAGCCAACATACGGGTTAACCTGGTAACCACCAAAAGCACCTGCACCCAGTTGGTTTTCGTGGGTCGGACCATTGTTAGGAATGAAACCAGTGTCATGGTACTGGGACCAGCCCAGTTTAGCACCAGTGTACCAGGTGTTATCTTTCGGAGCGGCCTGCGCTACGGTAGCGAAACCAGCCAGTGCCACTGCAATCGCGATAGCTGTCTTTTTCATTTTTTGCGCCTCGTTATCATCCAAAATACGCCATGAATATCTCCAACGAGATAACACGGTTAAATCCTTCACCGGGGATCTGCTCAATATTAACTCTACCGATATCTTCGGCTTATGCCGAGCACCCCTGGCGATGTAAAGTCTACAACGTAGTTGAAAACTTACAAGTGTGAACTCCGTCAGGCATATGAAAAAAAAGATTTGTATAAGGTACGTTTAACCTTTTTTGTTAACGATAATTTACAGCATAAAATCGCGGAAACCGCTTCAGACAAGCCTCCGCAGGGAAAATGAGCCATGAGTGAAATCATCAGCCGGACGGTAAAAAAAGTTCCAGGATTAATCCTAAATTTACTTAATGATACAAATTAGAGTGAATTTTTAACCCGGAAAGTTGTCTCGTGGCGTGAGAGGATGCGCTTACTGGACGCATAATGAACCCCATTGCGTTACCTTCATTGGCGGCATCCACAAGTTCAGCATGTTCTTCTTCTGTCAGATCATCTGCTAACCAACCGATCACCACGCTGTAATTTCCTGTGCGTAATGCGCGAACCATTGATTCCACTGTGTGGCAAGGGGAAAGCTGGTTGATCTGCATCACTTTCGTTAAAGGTAGTCCAGCAGCCTGAACCCATTCACGACTCAATTTTTGTTGTGGCGTTAACCATAACTGCCAACGCGATTGTTGGCCGAGTTGTTGTAATAATGGCAAAAGCAAGAGTTGCGTCATCATGGGCTGATCTTCGCGATAGACAACTTCACTAATTAGCCCAGCTGTAGTGTTTTCCGTAGAGACACGCGCGATTTTGCTTGTTGCGGATGAGAACAACGAAGAACGATGTGCATAGCCTGAAGTGTACATAATCAATCCAGCCCTGTGAGTTACTGTATAGATATACAGTACATCCGGTGACAACAAAGATCAACCCTATTTTCGGAAAGTGCCTCGCAAATTTTGTCGTTGGTGGCTGGAAAACATAAATTAATCTTGCCCCTTGAGAATAAGTTGCCTATTTTCGTATTTAACGGATCCGTTAATGTGAATCATTCTTTTATATTATGATTTTAAAAGGAATTTTATGAAAAGCCTCTCCTATAAGCGGATCTATAAGTCACAGAAATACCTGGCAACGTTGGGCACAATTGAATACCGATCATTGTTTGGTAGTTACAGTCTGACCGTTGACGACACGGTATTTGCGGTAGTTTCTGATGGTGAGTTGTATCTTCGGGCTTGTGAGCAAAGCGCACAATACTGTGTAAAACATCCGCCAGTCTGGCTGACATATAAAAAGTGTGGACGGTTCGTTACCCTCAATTACTATCGGGTTGATGAAAGTTTATGGCGAAATCAACTGAAGCTGGTACGTCTGTCAAAATATTCTCTCGACGCAGCGCTTAAAGAGAAAACTACACGTAATACTCGGGAAAGACTGAAAGATTTGCCCAATATGTCTTTTCATCTGGAAGCGATTCTCGGGGAAGTGGGGATTAAGGATGTACGGGCGTTACGTATACTTGGGGCGAAAATGTGTTGGTTGCGGCTGCGGCAGCAAAATAGTCTGGTGACAGAAAAGATCTTGTTTATGCTTGAAGGCGCAATTATCGGTATTCATGAAGCAGCGCTCCCGGTGGCACGCCGCCAGGAGCTTGCTGAATGGGCTGATTCTATTACGCCAAAGCAGGATTTTCCTGCGGAACTTGAGTAATCCTGTGCTGCAGGCGGCCAATTTCTGGCAGTAATGCAATCAATAACCCGATTTGTTGTACAACCAGAGGCTCCTTGCTGTCTGCTCGCGGCTCAAGTTGCTGCATCCGTTGTTTCAGGCCTGCTAATGCCTGATTGACGCGTTCTTCATCGGCAGGTTGATGATGTAGCGCGTCATCAACGTAGCAAACAGCATCATCAAGAAACGCCAGAATTTCAGGATTAGTTAACTGCTCACGGTGTGCGCCGAGGGCTGAGATGTAGCTGGTGAATGTATGGTTGAGACACAGTAACCGGAACGCGTCTTCGCGAATTTGCGGTGTAACGTTCGGTTCGCTGGACATATTCGACACTACTGAAGCCAGCTCTGCATCGCGGTTGTGGGCATCGCGGCGGGCAATACGATACGCCAGACGGTTATCACGTCCCTGATGATATTGCTCGAGAATGGCATCGAGATAGCGGCAGTTGGCCTCGGTCGCGCGTTCAAGCATCCTGGGCAGATTGCGGAAACGCCAGTCTGGCCAGATGTAACTTACCGCTGCCCATGCTATGGCACACCCGATTAGCGTATCGATTACGCGTGGCAGCGCCACTTCAAAACCCTCACCCAGCAGATTGAAGCACAGCAGCACCAACAGCGTAATGAACATCGTTGCATGAGCGTATTGCACGTTACGGAAGGCGAAAAAGAGCACGCCGGTAATGACCAGGAGCACCAATTGCCCTTCCAGTGATGGAACAAACCACAGCACTGGAATACCAATCGCAATACCCACCAACGTACCAATAATCCTTAACTTCAGGCGGTGGCGCGTGGCGTTATAGTTTGGCTGGCAAACAAACAGGCTGGTCAGCAAGATCCAGTAACCGTGATGCATCCCGGTTATCTGAATGATGGCGTAGCCGACGCACAACACCAGTGACATCCTTACCGCGTGGCGGAAGAGGGCGGATTCCGGCGTAAAGTTACGGCTAAGGCGCAGCCAGATATCACTTAATCCGTGTGGGCTGTCGTCGGCAAGTTGGCTTTCAGTATCGTTATGCGGCATCGCCTGAGCTTGCTCTGATTCAATCGTCGCCAGTTGAGCATCAATGGCGCGTAAGTTTGTCAGCAGAAATCCCAACGTTTTTAGCAAATCAATCGGCGCACCGTTATCGCGCATCCGCTCAAGCGCTGCGTCAATGTGAGTGAAGGCGCGTTCAAAATGCGGGTCGTGTTGGTAAGGCTGACGCAGCAAAATACAGCGTGACAGTTGCTGGCAAGCTTGTCCCTGCATTGACATCAGCCGCTGGAAACGGAACAGCACGTCGCTGTGGCGAAAATGTTCCCGCAACGTTTGATATTGAATATGAGAAGAGCTGGCACGCTCGTGGATATCTTGCGCCACAAAGTAGTAATGTAATGTGCGACGCGTTCCCCGTTGACCACGATCGCCGCGTAAGCGAGTCAGCAATGAGAGCTTCGTCTGGTTCAGCGTCGCCATTAGTTTCCCGTTGGCGAGAGCCAGTTCGTAGAGCGGCGCCTGGCTTTCGTCTTCTATATCGGGATCGAACATGCGTGATTTCAGTTCCAGATAACGTGCCAGTTGTTCATAGCAACGCGCCAGATTGTCCTGCAATGGGCGGACAGGGAACAGCAGATGGCCGATAAGCGTCAGGATGTTGTACCAGACGGCTCCTGCAAGCAGATACATAGGCTGTTGATACCAGTGCTCATACAGAGATGTTCCCAGCATGGTGTAAATGGCTATCAACAACGCGCCAAAAGCGATAGTCGCGTAGCGTTGCCCCAGTCCGCCGAGCAAAATGAAGCCGCTGGTGGAGAGCGTTAAGCCAATGGCAAACAACCAGGGCCACGGGAACAACAGTTCTACCGAGGCCGAAGCGATAAAAAAGCAGAACAGCGTAATGATGAGGTTACGCAGACGTCCCGCCAGCCGGTCATCGAGATCGGTCAATGCCGCCGCAACCATTCCGAGTGTCAGCGGAATCGTCAGTTTTACATCACCCAGCCACCACGGAAACGCAGTAGTACCGCAAAGTGCGATAAAAATGCGGGCGTAATACAGCCAGGCGCTGTTCCAGGTATAGCGTTTGAGCAAAGGGCTTAGCATAAAGGCCATAAAATTAGATTATTCGAAACGGCGGCGCGCATTCGCTTCACGCGCAGCTTGAGCTGTTTCCACAGAAACTACGCGGCGACCTACCGGCCACAGTGCAATAGCGGCAATTTTAAAGTTCGCAATGCCGACAGGAATACCGATGATGGTGAGGCATTGCGCAATACCAGAAGCAATATGCATCAAGCATAACCACCAGCCGAAGAAAATCAGCCAGAAAATATTCAGTACGGTGCCGCCCGTGTTGAGCAACACATTTTTACCCGCCGGATTCAGTTCATCGACATGAATAGCTTCATTGCCGTAGGGCAACAACGAAAGTTTAGTGATTTCCCAGCAGGAACGAGTCAGCGGTAAGGTAAAAATCAGCACAATACTGACAAGGGTCGCTAACAACCAGGCCAGGGTAGTGGCGAATCCGCCCAGGACAAAGTTCAGAATGTTCAAAACGGTACGCATAAAACCTCGCTTTACTGTGGTTTTCAGTAATGGGCGGCAATTGTAACGTTTTTTTGGGCTGGAGCACGTTTTCTCTGACGGTTACACTGATAAGAAATAACATCGTGTGGATCTACAGAGACATGGAACTGAAAGCGACAACTCTTGGCAAGCGTCTGGCACAGCACCCTTACGATCGGGCGGTGATCCTCAATGCCGGGATAAAAGTTTCCGGCGATCGTCACGAATATCTCATTCCTTTCAATCAATTACTGGCGATTCACTGTAAGCGCGGTCTGGTGTGGGGCGAGCTGGAATTTGTGTTGCCTGATGAAAAAGTAGTGCGTCTGCACGGCACCGAATGGGCTGAGACACAGCGTTTTCACCATCATCTTGATGCACACTGGCGGCGGTGGAGCGAGGAGATGAGCGAAATTGCGGCCGGCGTCTTACAGCAGCAACTCGATTTGATTGCCACGCGCACCGGCGACAATAAATGGCTGACGCGGGAGCAAACTTCTGGCGTACAGCAACAAATTCGCCAGGCTTTGTCGGCGTTACCGTTGCCGGTCAACCGGCTAGACGAATTCGATAACTGTCGTGAAGCGTGGCACAAATGTCAGGCCTGGCTGAAAGATATTGAAGGCAGTCGGTTGCAGCATAATCAGGCGTACACCGAAATCATGCTCAATAAGTATGCGGATTTTTTCCGTCAGGTTGAGTCTTCACCACTTAATCCGGCGCAGGCTCGTGCAGTTGTCAATGGCGAGCATTCGTTATTAGTACTTGCTGGCGCAGGAAGCGGAAAAACGTCCGTGCTGGTAGCGCGAGCCGGCTGGTTGCTGGCGCGCGGCGAAGCGTCTCCTGAGCAAATCTTATTGCTGGCGTTTGGCCGAAAAGCGGCTGAAGAGATGGATGAGCGTATTCGCGAACGGCTCCATACTGAAGACATTACCGCACGCACGTTTCATTCACTGGCGCTGCATATTATTCAGCAAGGTAGCAAAAAAGTACCGACAGTCAGCAACCTGGAAAATGATACTACTGCCCGTCATGAACTCTTTATTGCTGAGTGGCGCAAGCAATGCAGCGAGAAGAAAGCGCAGGCGAAGGGCTGGCGGCAATGGCTGACGGAAGAAATGCAGTGGTCAGTGCCAGAAGGTAACTTCTGGGATGATGAAAAATTGCAGCGTCGTCTCGCATCTCGCCTCGATCGCTGGGTAAACCTGATGCGGATGCACGGTGGTGCACAGGCTGAAATGATTGCCAGCGCGCCCGAGGAAATTCGTGACTTGTTCAGTAAACGCATCAAGTTGATGGCTCCCTTGTTGAAGGCGTGGAAAAGCGCACTGAAGGCAGAAAATGCCGTTGATTTTTCCGGTTTGATTCATCAGGCCATTGTAATCCTTGAGAAAGGCCGCTTTATCAGCCCGTGGAAACATATTCTGGTCGATGAGTTTCAGGATATCTCACCGCAGCGCGCCGCTTTGTTAGCGGCATTACGCAAGCAAAACAGTCAGACGACGTTGTTTGCCGTTGGCGATGATTGGCAGGCCATTTACCGCTTCAGCGGGGCGCAAATGTCGCTCACCACGGCTTTCCATGAAAACTTCGGTGAAGGCGATCGCTGTGATTTAGATACTACTTATCGTTTCAACAGCCGTATCGGGGAGGTGGCGAATCGCTTTATCCAGCAAAACCCCAGTCAACTGAAAAAGCCGCTAAACAGTTTAACCAATGGCGACAAAAAAGCCGTTACTCTGCTGGAAGAGAGCCAGCTTGATGCTTTGCTGGATAAACTGTCTGGTTATGCCAAACCGGAAGAGCGCATTCTGGTGCTGGCGCGTTACCATCATTTGAAACCCGTCAGTCTGGAAAAAGCGGCGACGCGCTGGCCGAAGTTGCAAATTGACTTTATGACGATTCATGCCAGCAAAGGGCAACAGGCGGATTACGTCATCATTGTTGGTTTGCAGGAGGGGAGTGATGGCTTCCCGGCTGCGGCGCGTGAGTCGATTATGGAAGAGGCGCTATTGCCGCCAGTGGAAGATTTCCCTGACGCCGAAGAACGGCGGTTAATGTACGTTGCGCTGACTCGTGCAAGGTATCGGGTATGGGCATTGTTCAACAAAGAGAATCCTTCTCCCTTTGTCGAAGTCCTGAAAAAACTGGATGTTCCGGTGGCGAGAAAACCGTAAGAAACAGGTGGCATTTGCCACCTGTGCAATATTATTTCAGGCGTTCCGCGAGATAACGCTGATAATCCGGGATCAGAATATCCACGGCGTCGTTGAAATGCGGCGACTGGATGATGAAATCTGCCGTTGCTACGTTGGTAGCGACCGGAATGTTCCACACTGTCGCCAGACGTAGCAATGCTTTCACATCGGGATCGTGCGGCACGGCGTTTAACGGGTCCCAGAAGAAAATCAGCACATCAATTTTCCCTTCAGAAATTAATGCGCCGACCTGCTGGTCACCGCCCATTGGGCCACTTAGCATGGCATTAACGTTCATTCCTGTTGCGCGGGAAATTAAGTTACCCGTGGTGCCCGTTGCATAAAGCTCGTGCTGCTCCAGAAGCGGTTGATGCCGCCCCACCCAGCTCATCAGCGTTTGTTTGCAGTGATCGTGTGCCACCAGCGCAATATGTTTCCGCGCAGGTAAAGTGCGAGTCGTCAGTTCCATAATTTACATCCGTAGTTAGCTTTCCTACAGATTACTGTAAGCACTTACCGCTGCAAGATAAAGACCGAAAAAGCCTGCGCGCAGGCACAAAAATATCAGGAAGATGGTTGTTTTTCCGCCCATTGCAGGAAGGTATTTCGCGTTTGTGGATCAGCCAGCTTAAACCAATACTTCAGCCGTTGTTCAGTGAGCACCTGAGATTGCGGTGGAATCGCATCCAGTTCGGAAACGCCAGAAAGCAGTGTGCTGTCATCTGCCATCATGGTGGCAAATTGCGGAAGCGAGGCGCGCTTCGCAGATTTGTTATAGCGTTCAACCTCTCCTTCATAATCAATCGTTTTTGCGGTTGAGGTAATCGCCAGAATATCCAGCTTTACCGGGATCGGCGTCGCATCGCCATCTAACAATTCAAGGCGCGGAGTGGCATCAAAATGGGTCGCTTCCCGTTCATTCTCCAGACGGGGCAGGCGAAAATTCACCTGGCTGATAAGTTGAGTATTAAAACTGACGACCAGAGGTGGGGAGATATACAGACGTTCTTCATTACCAGAAAGGTTGATGGTTTTCTCGACGCGAAACACTAATTGATGCGGGCCGTTATCCAGTTCAATGCTGTCCGCGCCGCGCAGCAGAGAACTGGAAACTTTCTTGCCGTCGAGCACCAGAAGGTCAACGTCGCTGGACAGCCGCAGCGTGGTGGCAAAAACGGTCACCGGCAAACATAATACAATCAAGGTGGTCAAAATGCCGGTTTTCATAGATAGCTCCTGTCTAATGACCGCCCGAATAATAATGTATCAAAATTTTTCTTTAATCATACTTACTAACATATAGACATATTTCCATCTTTTGCTCTCATACATTCGTATTAGCTGCATGGTTGGTATGTCGGTATTGTCGTACACTTTGGTAAATAGTCTGGAGGAAATGATGAAAGAAACCGATATTGCAGCCATTTTAACGTCCACTCACACCATTGCGCTGGTAGGGGCAAGTGATAAACCTGACCGTCCAAGTTATCGCGTAATGAAATATCTGCTTGATCAGGGCTATCACGTCATTCCTGTCTCACCAAAAGTCGCCGGTAAAACGCTGCTGGGCCAGCAGGGTTACGGTACGCTGGCGGAAGTTCCGGAAAAAGTAGATATGGTAGATGTCTTCCGTAATTCAGAAGCTGCGTGGGATGTAGCGCAGGAAGCTATCGCCATCGGTGCGAAAACCTTATGGATGCAGCTAGGGGTGATTAATGAGCAAGCTGCGGTACTGGCGCGGGAAGCTGGGTTAAATGTGGTAATGGATCGTTGCCCGGCCATTGAGATCCCTCGTCTGGGGCTGGCTAAATAAAAAAATCCCCGGAAGGCAAAAACCTTCCGGGGATTTTATGGGGATTAGTTACGCAGACGCGGTGCCTGGAGTTGCTTGCGGATCGTCTGCGCCAGCTCATCCATTGACGGCTGCTCTGGATGTTCATCCTGCAATTCGCTACTTAGCTGGGCTTCAGCCAGGTAGGTATGAACCGGTAGGCCGTTGTCATCCTCCATCACCACGTGATACCACGGAGCGGCGCGAAGCTCATCGTTCACCGCCAGCTCATCAGGTGACGGTTCAGAGAGCGAATAAACCGGGTCGATATCCACGACCACTCCGAGATAACCTAACAGGGAATGGCGGACCTGCTGGCCGATACCGAATTTGCTGGCAATCATAGTCACCTCCCGGGAAATCTTCACCTTTGATATAAGGACAGAATTCCACATTTCAAGTTACATGACGCGACAGGCAAACCCTTTCAGATATAGCCCTTCCGGGTAGGTAGCGATCACCGGATGATCGGCTGCCTGACGGAACTGCTCTATAAATTGTATATCACGACCGGCATCAATTGCGGCATCAGCGATGATTTTCTGAAATAAATCGCTGGTCATCAGGCCAGAACAGGAGAAAGTCAGAAGAACACCGCCCTCATTCAATAACTGAATTGCCAGCATGTTGATGTCTTTATAGCCGCGGCACGCGCCCATTAGCTGACTTTTGTTCTCAACAAACTTCGGCGGGTCCATCACGATAACGTCAAATTTTTCACCGCGATCGCGGTAGGTGCGCAGTAATTTAAAGACGTCATCGCGCACAAACTCAGCTTTGCTCAAATCGAGTTTGTTTAGCTCAACGTTTTTCCGTGCGATATCCAGTGCTTCCTGTGAAGTATCGACACTGACCACCTGGCTACAACCGCCCATCAATGCCGATACTGCGAATCCACCGGTATAAGAGAAGCAGTTCAGCACGCGTTTATTTTCTACATAGCGGCGTGTTGCCAGGCGACTGTCACGCTGGTCCAGGTAGTAGCCCGTTTTGTGCCCGTGTTGAATGTCCACCAGTAGCTTCATGCCATGTTCTTCAATAGGCAGCAGGGCAGGTGGCAGCTCGCCGGTTACTGGCCCCTGGGTCAGCTCCATCCCCTCTTTTTTACGTACTGCCACGTCGCTACGATCGTAAATCGCGCATTCCGGATAGAGCGTTTGTAGGGCGCTGATTAATGCTGCGCGCTGATACTCCGCGCCTGCACTCAGCAGTTGCAGCACCAGAAAATTGCCGAAACGATCAATAGTAATACCCGGCAGGCCGTCAGACTCACCGGCGATTAAACGATAGCTATCGAGACCATCTTTTTTCGCCAGCCAGTCGCGCCACTTTTGCGCCTGTTGTAAGCGGCGGGTGAAAAAGGCAATGTCGATGGATTCTGACGGATCAAACGTCCAGACACGAGCGCGGATTTGCGACGCTGGCGAATAAGCGCCGCGTGCTAACCATTTTCCCTGATGATCAACAATATCGATGGTTTCACCGAGGCTGGCTTTACCTTCCATACGTGCGACGGCACCGGAAAAGACCCACGGATGGCGACGAAGTAATGATTTTTCGCGCCCTTTGGCTAACACTAAACGTACACTCATAATTTACTATTCTGTCGATGCAAAGAAATGGGCGTCATTGTCCGGAGTTTTCCATGGATTTGCAACGCGTCCATTAAGGATAAGGAGAGCGGTGATGTCGAAAGTATGCATAATTGCCTGGGTTTATGGGCGAGTTCAGGGGGTAGGGTTTCGTTATACCACTCAGTACGAAGCGAAAAGGCTAGGGTTAACCGGCTACGCAAAAAATCTTGATGATGGCAGCGTGGAAGTGGTTGCCTGTGGTGATGAAGGGCAGGTGGAAAAATTAATGCAGTGGTTAAAGAGCGGCGGTCCGCGTTCAGCCCGCGTGGAACGGGTGATTAGCGAACCGCATCATCCTTCTGGCGAATTAACGGATTTTCGTATCCGTTAAATGCATTTCACGGGTTTCGGCAGGCCGGCAATTTTGGTGGCTTGCTTTGCCGGGCCTTTCGGGAACAGTCGGTACAGATAGCGGCTGTTACCTTTTTCTTCGCCAAACTTATTCGCCATCGCTTTTACCAGCATACGAATCGCCGGAGACGTATTAAATTCCAGGTAGAAGTCACGCACAAAGCGCACTACTTCCCAGTGTTCAGGCGACAGCGTAATCCCTTCCTTTTCGGCAATCACGGCTGCCAGAGGTTCGCTCCACAGGCTACTCTCTTTGAGATAGCCTTCGGTATCGGTCTCTATCTCTTTACCTTCGAAGATCAACATATTCATTTACTACCTTAGTCAGACTGGCTGCAGTGTAGCAAAAAACAAAGCCCCGCATAAAGCGAGGCTCTGTAAGTGGTATCGGGCGAGATTAATCGCGGCTGGCGAAGCCAAGAATGCTCAACAGGCTCACGAAGATGTTGTACAGCGACACATACAGACTCACCGTGGCACGAATGTAGTTCGTTTCACCGCCATGAATGATGTTGCTGGTTTCAAACAGAATCGCGCCAGAGGAGATCAGAATAAATACCGCACTGATTGCCAGATGCAGGGCAGGCAGTTGCAGGAAGATATTCGCTACCATTCCAATCAACACCACCACAATACCGGCCATCAGCATACCGCCGAGGAAAGACATGTCTTTGCGGGTGGTAAGCACATACGCAGAGCAGCAGAAGAACACTAATGCTGTGCCGCCCAGCGCCATAGCGATTACGTCGCCCATTCCGGCAGACAGGTAAGTGTTCAGAATCGGGCCGAGGATATAACCGAGAAAACCGGTAAAGGCGAACGCGGAGATAATCCCGGTTGGTTTGTTGGCAGTTTTATAGGTCAGGAACATCAGACCATACATCCCTACCAACGTCAGAATCAGGCCCGGAGATGGCAGCATCAGAACCGTACTGGCCGTCGCGGTAATTGCCGAAAAGGCCAGCGTCAGGCTCAGCAGAAAATAGGTATTACGCAGCACCTTATGGGTGCTAAGTAGTGATGTACGGTCATGTGAAGAACTAACTATACGATCCATGGAGTCACTCTCTATGACAGGTGTAATTAATAAAGCAGCATAATGATATTGCCGAAAGCTACCCAGAGGTTTTACCCATCTTTACGCATTTGATCTGGAACAGATTTAGCAAAGACGAGTTTAACCATTGGGAATGGTATAACGGCATGGTGATTTTGACAGGTAAAAGAAAAAGGGGTTAGCATTTAGCTAACCCCTTATCTTATTTGGCGGAAGCGCAGAGATTCGAACTCTGGAACCCTTTCGGGTCGCCGGTTTTCAAGACCGGTGCCTTCAACCGCTCGGCCACACTTCCGGAATGACGCGAACTATAAACATCCCGATGCGTCGTGTAAACCCCCAATTTGTTTGTTTGCCTGAAAAACAGCCAAAATGGTGTTGTTTGCGTGAAATAACAGCAATTTGGGTGTTTCGTCGCCATAAAAACCACTCGTAATCTTCCTGCGCCAGGCTTTTAGGAAAATAAGATCCATTTTTATCG
Source organism: Escherichia sp. KTE96 (assembly GCF_000408525.1). Lineage (NCBI taxonomy): Bacteria > Pseudomonadati > Pseudomonadota > Gammaproteobacteria > Enterobacterales > Enterobacteriaceae > Escherichia > Escherichia sp. KTE96. The sequence goes on from NZ_KE137149.1 coordinate 2,191,188, forward strand.
CTAAAAGATAAATCCACATACTTTGTATTGTTTTGTGCAAAACGTTCACTACGCTTTATTAACAATACTTTCTGGCGACGTGCGCCAGTGCAGAAGGATGAGCTTTCGTTTTCTGTCTCTCTCGTGAAGCGATAGTTTACCTTGCTACAGGGACGTCGCTTGCCGACCAAAAGCGCCCGGCACTTCAGTCGGTGTCGCAAGGAGAAGAGACGTGCGATATGAATAATGAGGAAACCTTTTACCAGGCTATGCGACGTCAGGGGGTTACCCGGCGGAGTTTTCTTAAATATTGCAGTCTGGCTGCCACCTCGCTGGGATTAGGCGCGGGGATGGCACCGAAGATTGCCTGGGCGCTGGAGAATAAACCGCGTATTCCGGTAGTGTGGATCCACGGTCTGGAATGTACCTGCTGCACCGAATCTTTTATCCGTTCTGCTCATCCGCTGGCGAAGGATGTCATTCTTTCCCTTATTTCTCTCGACTACGACGATACCTTAATGGCTGCCGCTGGTACTCAGGCGGAGGAAGTCTTTGAAGATATCATCACGCAATACAACGGCAAATATATCCTTGCAGTAGAAGGTAACCCGCCTCTGGGCGAGCAGGGGATGTTTTGTATCAGCAGCGGTCGGCCGTTTATTGAGAAACTCAAACGTGCCGCCGCGGGGGCCAGCGCAATTATTGCCTGGGGAACCTGCGCATCCTGGGGCTGCGTACAAGCCGCTCGCCCCAATCCGACGCAGGCAACGCCTATCGATAAAGTCATTACCGACAAACCAATCATTAAAGTCCCTGGTTGTCCGCCGATCCCGGATGTGATGAGCGCCATCATTACTTATATGGTGACGTTTGATCGCCTGCCAGATGTCGACAGAATGGGGCGTCCACTGATGTTCTACGGTCAACGTATCCACGATAAATGCTATCGCCGCGCCCACTTTGACGCTGGTGAGTTTGTCCAGAGTTGGGACGATGACGCCGCTCGCAAAGGTTACTGCCTGTACAAAATGGGGTGTAAAGGGCCAACCACCTATAACGCCTGCTCCTCAACCCGTTGGAATGATGGCGTCTCCTTCCCGATCCAGTCCGGTCACGGTTGCCTGGGCTGTTCTGAAAATGGTTTCTGGGATCGCGGCTCATTCTACAGCCGCGTGGTCGATATTCCGCAGATGGGAACGCACTCTACCGCCGATACCGTGGGCTTAACCGCGCTTGGCGTCGTGGCTGCGGCTGTTGGCGTACATGCAGTCGCCAGCGCGATTGACCAGCGCAGACGTCATAACCAGCAACCAGCAGAGACCGAACAACAGCCAGGCAACGAGGATAAACAGGCATGAGCACTCAGTACGAAACTCAGGGATACACCATCAATAATGCCGGACGTCGCCTGGTGGTCGACCCGATCACGCGTATCGAAGGTCATATGCGCTGTGAAGTGAATATTAACGATCAGAATGTGATCACCAATGCTGTCTCCTGCGGCACGATGTTTCGCGGGCTGGAGATCATTTTGCAAGGCCGTGATCCGCGTGATGCGTGGGCGTTCGTTGAACGTATCTGCGGCGTCTGCACCGGCGTACACGCCCTGGCTTCGGTTTACGCCATTGAAGATGCTATTGGCATCAAAGTGCCGGATAACGCCAATATCATTCGCAACATTATGCTGGCGACGCTCTGGTGCCACGACCATCTGGTGCACTTTTATCAGCTCGCCGGAATGGACTGGATCGACGTACTTAACGCGCTGCAAGCCGACCCGCGTAAAACTTCCGAACTGGCGCAAAGCCTCTCCTCGTGGCCGAAGTCTTCCCCAGGTTACTTCTTTGATGTGCAAAATCGACTGAAGAAATTTGTCGAAGGCGGGCAGTTAGGGATCTTCCGCAACGGCTACTGGGGGCACCCGCAGTACAAACTGCCACCAGAAGCCAACCTGATGGGCTTTGCTCACTATCTCGAAGCTCTCGATTTCCAGCGTGAGATTGTCAAAATCCACGCGGTCTTTGGCGGTAAAAACCCGCATCCCAACTGGATTGTCGGCGGGATGCCTTGTGCCATAAATATCGACGAAAGCGGTGCGGTCGGGGCGGTTAATATGGAGCGCCTGAACCTGGTGCAGTCGATCATTACCCGCACGGCGGACTTCATTAATAACGTGATGATCCCCGACGCCTTAGCCATCGGCCAGTTCAACAAACCGTGGAGTGAAATCGGCACTGGCCTTTCTGATAAATGCGTCCTCAGCTACGGTGCGTTCCCGGATATCGCTAACGACTTTGGCGAGAAAAGTCTGCTGATGCCTGGCGGTGCGGTGATCAATGGCGATTTCAAAAACGTACTGCCAGTGGATTTAGTTGATCCGCAGCAGGTGCAGGAATTTGTCGATCACGCCTGGTATCGTTATCCCGACGATCAGGTCGGGCGTCATCCGTTCGATGGTATCACCGACCCGTGGTACAACCCCGGCGACGTTAAAGGTAGCGATACAAACATTCAGCAACTGAATGAACAGGAGCGCTACTCGTGGATCAAAGCGCCACGCTGGCGCGGTCATGCGATGGAAGTAGGGCCGCTGGCTCGCACGTTAATCGCTTACCACAAAGGCGATGCTGCGACCGTTGAGTCGGTTGATCGGATGATGTCGGCGCTGAACCTGCCGCTTTCTGGCATCCAGTCGACGTTAGGCCGCATTCTGTGCCGCGCCCATGAAGCTCAGTGGGCTGCAAGTAAGTTACAGTACTTTTTCAACAAGTTAATGACCAACCTGAAAAACGGCAATCTTGCCACCGCCTCCACCGAAAAATGGGAGCCTGCGACCTGGCCGAAAGTGTGCCGTGGCGTCGGCTTTACTGAAGCACCGCGTGGGGCTTTAGGTCACTGGGCCGCTATTCGCGATGGCAAAATCGATCTCTACCAGTGTGTGGTGCCGACCACCTGGAACGCCAGCCCGCGCGATCCCAAAGGGCAAATTGGTGCTTATGAAGCCGCACTGATGAACACCAAAATGGCGATCCCCGAGCAACCGCTGGAGATCCTGCGTACCCTGCACAGCTTCGACCCGTGCCTCGCCTGTTCAACGCATGTGCTGGGCGACGACGGTAGCGAACTGATCTCCGTGCAGGTGCGCTAACAGCGAAGGAGAATCATCATGCAAGAGAAAAGCGACAACGTTATCAGCCACTATGTCTTTGAAGCGCCCGTGCGGATATGGCACTGGCTGACGGTGCTGTGCATGGCGGTATTGATGGTCACCGGCTACTTTATCGGCAAGCCGCTGCCTTCAGTCAGTGGTGAGGCGACGTATCTGTTCTATATGGGCTACATCAGGCTAATACACTTCAGCGCCGGGATGATTTTTACCGTCGTCTTGCTGATGCGGATCTACTGGGCGTTTGTCGGCAATCGCTACTCACGCGAGCTTTTCATCGTGCCGGTATGGCGCAAAAGCTGGTGGCTGGGCGTGTGGTACGAAATCCGCTGGTATCTGTTTCTGGCAAAACGCCCGAGCGCTGACATTGGCCATAACCCCATCGCGCAGGCTGCGATGTTCGGCTATTTCCTGATGTCTGTTTTTATGATCGTCACCGGTTTTGCGCTGTATAGCGAACACAGCCAGTACGCCATTTTTGCGCCGTTTCGTTATGTAGTGGAATTTTTCTACTGGACGGGCGGCAACTCGCTGGACATTCATAGCTGGCATCGGCTGGGCATGTGGTTGATTGGCGCATTTGTGATTGGTCATGTTTATATGGCGCTGCGTGAAGACATCATGTCCGACGACACGGTGATCTCCACGATGGTGAACGGCTACCGTAGCCACAAATTTGGAAAAATGAGCAGCGACAAGGAGCGTTCATGAGCGAGCAACGTGTAGTGGTAATGGGGTTGGGCAACCTGCTGTGGGCCGATGAAGGTTTCGGTGTGCGGGTGGCGGAACGGCTGTATGCCCATTATCACTGGCCCGAAAACGTGGAGATTGTCGATGGTGGTACTCAGGGGCTGAACCTGCTGGGGTATGTTGAAAACGCCAGCCATCTGTTGATTCTCGATGCTATTGATTACGGGCTGGAACCCGGAACACTACGAACATATGCCGGAGAGCGCATTCCGGCATATCTCAGTGCGAAGAAAATGAGCCTGCACCAGAACAGTTTCTCCGAAGTATTAGCGCTGGCAGATATCCGCGGACATCTGCCAACACATATTGCCCTCGTCGGGTTACAACCGGCAATGCTCGACGACTACGGCGGTAGCCTTAGCGAGCTTGCGCGGGAGCAACTGCCTGCAGCGGAACAGGCGGCGCTGGTGCAACTGTCGGCGTGGGGAGTTGTGCCGCAACGGGCGGAGGAATCGCGTTGTCTCAATTATGACTGTCTGTCGATGGAAAATTACGAAGGTGTTCGCTTGCGTCAGTATCGGATGACGCTGGAGGAGCAGGGATGATTAACGACTCACCTTTTAGTGCGTTGTGGCAACGTATGCTGGCGCGTGGCTGGACGCCGATCACTGAGCCTCGTCTCGATCAGTGGCTTATGCAAGCGCCGGATAGTGTGGTGCTGTTAAGCAGCGATCCGAAACGTACTCCTGAAGTCAGTGATAATCCGGTGATGGTCGCAGAGCTACTGCGTGAGTTTCCAGATTATGCATGGCAGGTGGCAATTGCCGATCTTGAGCAAAGTGAAGCCATCGGAGACAGATTTAGTGTTTTTCGTTTTCCAGCCACATTAGTGTTTACTGATGGTCATTATCGCGGCGTATTGAATGGCATTCACCCGTGGGCAGAGCTGATAAACCTGATGCGCGGCCTTGTCGAATCAAAACAGGAATGTGATTCATGAGTGAGACTTTTTTCCATCTGCTGGGGCCAGGAACGCAACCTGATGATGACAGTTTCAGCATGAATCCGCTGCCAATTACCTGTCAGGTGAATGATGAACCGAGCATGGCGGCACTGGAGCAGTGTGCTCATAGTCCACGGGTGATTACGCTGTTAAACGATCTACAGCATCAACTAACGCAACGCGTACCGCCATTAGGCGAGGTGCTGGCCGTCGATCTGTTAAATCTCAATGCTGATGATCGCCACTTTATCAATACGCTTCTCGGAGAAGGGGAAGTGTCAGTGCGCATCCAACATATTGACGGCAGTGAAAGTGAAATTCAGGAGGCGATCTTCTGCGGATTGTGGCGAGTACGCAGGCGTAGCGGTGAGCTGTTGCTGGAAGACCGGCTGGAGACAGGCTGCGCGCCGCTGCCGTTATGGCAGGCGGCAACGCATAATACGCTGCCGACAGATTCGCTGCTACCACCGCCCATTGATGGTCTGATGAACGGACTGCCGCTGGCTCATGAATTGCTGGCGCATGTGCGTAATCCTGAGGCGCAGCCACATAGTATTAACCTGACGCAGTTGCCTGTCAGCGAGGCTGACAGGTTATTTCTCTCGCGGCTGTGCGGGCCGGGTAATATCCAGATTCGCACTATTGGCTATGGCGAGAGCTATATCAACGCCACCGGTTTGCGACATGTCTGGCATTTACGCTGTATGGATACGTTAAAAGGCCCATTACTTGAGAGTTATGAAATCTGCCCGATACCGGAAGTTGTGCTGGCAGCGCCGGAAGATTTGGCGGACTCCGCGCAGCGGTTGGGCGAGGTGTGTCAGTGGCTTATAGAAAGCGCGCAACAGTGAAAATGGCGGCAAATATCGCTTTCAGTCCTATGAATATCGCAATCAGCGAATACAACCACCTACAAACTGTAAGGATAAAAAGGGAGATCTACTATTAAAGGGTTATTTCCCTCTCTTCGCCTACAGGAGTTCGCATGTGGGATGTTATTGATTTGTCGCGCTGGCAGTTTGCACTGACCGCGCTATACCACTTTTTGTTCGTGCCCCTTACCCTGGGGCTGATTTTTTTGCTGGCTATCATGGAAACCATTTACGTGGTCACCGGCAAAACAGTCTACCGCGATATGACGCGCTTCTGGGGTAAGCTCTTCGGTATCAACTTCGCTCTCGGCGTGGCTACTGGTCTCACCATGGAGTTTCAGTTTGGTACTAACTGGTCATTCTATTCCAACTATGTGGGCGACATTTTTGGCGCACCGTTGGCGATGGAAGCATTAATGGCCTTCTTCCTCGAATCCACCTTTGTCGGTCTGTTCTTCTTTGGCTGGCAACGGCTGAATAAATACCAGCACCTGCTGGTCACCTGGCTGGTGGCATTTGGTTCCAATATCTCCGCATTGTGGATTTTGAATGCCAATGGGTGGATGCAGTTTCCGACCGGCGCGCATTTCGATATCGACACCTTGCGTATGGAGATGACCAGTTTCAGCGATCTGGTCTTTAACCCCGTCAGCCAGGTGAAATTTGTCCATACGGTGATGGCAGGTTATGTGACCGGGGCGATGTTCATTATGGCGATCAGCGCCTGGTACTTACTGCGCGGACGGGAGCGTGATGTCGCTTTACGTTCGTTTGCTATCGGTTCGGTCTTTGGCACACTGGCGATAATCGGCGCGCTGCAACTTGGAGACAGTTCTGCCTATGAAGTCGCACGCGTTCAGCCGGTAAAACTGGCGGCAATGGAAGGGGAGTGGCAAACCGAACCGGCACCTGCGCCGTTCCATCTCATTGCCTGGCCGGAACAGGATCAAGAGCGTAACGCTTTTGCCATCAAAATCCCTGCGCTGTTAGGGATCCTCGCCACTCACTCATTAGATAAGCCTGTACCAGGGTTGAAAAATTTGATGGCTGAAACTTATCCACGATTGCAACGCGGGCGTATGGCCTGGCTGCTGATGCAGGAGATTTCGCAAGGCAACCGCGAGCCGCATGTACTGCAAGCATTTCATGAGCTGGAAAACGATCTCGGTTATGGCATGTTGCTCTCCCGCTATGCGCCGGATATGAATCATGTCACACCTGCGCAGTATCAGGCGGCTATGCGCGGTGCTATTCCACAAGTTGCGCCGGTGTTCTGGAGTTTCCGCATCATGGTGGGCTGCGGTTCGCTGTTGTTACTGGTAATGCTGATTGCGCTCGTTCAGACGCTGCGCGGCAAAATCGACCAGCATCGTTGGGTGCTGAAAATGGTGCTCTGGAGTTTGCCGCTGCCGTGGATTGCCATTGAAGCAGGGTGGTTTATGACCGAGTTTGGCCGTCAGCCGTGGGCGATTCAGGACATTTTGCCAACATACTCCGCGCACTCTGCCTTAACCACAGGACAACTGGCTTTTTCACTGATCATGATAGTAGGGCTTTACACCCTGTTCTTAATCGCTGAAGTCTACCTGATGCAGAAATATGCCCGTCTGGGGCCAAGCGCGATGCAGAGTGAACAACCGACACAGCAGCAGGGGTAAAGGAGAGAATCATGTTTGATTATGAAACATTGCGCTTCATCTGGTGGCTACTGATTGGCGTGATTCTGGTGGTCTTTATGATCTCCGACGGATTTGACATGGGGATCGGTTGCCTGCTGCCGCTGGTGGCGCGTGATGATGATGAACGCCGGATAGTGATTAACAGTGTTGGCGCACACTGGGAAGGCAACCAGGTCTGGTTAATCCTCGCGGGAGGGGCATTATTTGCCGCCTGGCCCAGAGTTTACGCCGCTGCGTTTTCTGGATTTTATGTGGCGATGATCCTGGTGCTGTGCTCGCTGTTCTTCCGCCCGCTGGCCTTTGATTATCGCGGAAAAATCGAGGATGCACGCTGGCGTAAAATGTGGGATGCCGGGCTGGTCATCGGTAGTCTGATACCGCCGGTCGTCTTCGGTATCGCGTTTGGCAATTTGTTACTCGGCGTGCCGTTTGCTTTCACGCCGCAATTACGCGTGGAGTACCTCGGTAGCTTCTGGCAATTGCTGACGCCATTCCCTCTACTGTGCGGTTTGCTCAGTCTTGGAATGGTGATTTTGCAAGGGGGCGTCTGGCTGCAACTAAAAACAGTCGGTGCTATTCACCTGCGTTCGCAACTGGCGACCAAACGCGCGGCTCTGCTGGTGATGCTCTGCTTTTTGCTGGCGGGGTACTGGCTGTGGGTTGGTATTGATGGCTTCGTATTGCTCGCTCAGGATGTTAACGGTCCATCCAATCCGTTAATGAAACTGGTTGCGGTACTACCTGGTGCCTGGATGAATAATTTTGTTGAATCGCCGGTATTGTGGATCTTCCCGCTGCTGGGTTTCTTCTGCCCGTTGCTGACGGTGATGGCGATTTATCGTGGTCGCCCCGGTTGGGGATTTCTGCTGGCGTCATTGATGCAATTTGGCGTGATTTTCACGGCAGGCATCACGCTGTTTCCATTTGTTATGCCTTCGAACATCAGCCCGATCTCCAGCCTGACGCTGTGGGATAGCACCTCCAGTCAACTGACGTTGAGCATTATGTTAGTAATTGTGCTGATATTTTTGCCTATTGTGTTGCTCTACACTGTGTGGAGCTACTACAAAATGTGGGGGCGTATGACAACTGAAACTCTCCGCCATCACGATCATGAGCTGTACTAAGGAGGGATGAACAATGTGGTATTTATTGTGGTTCGTCGGCATTTTGTTGATGTGTTCACTCTCCACCGTGGTGTTGGTGTGGCTGGAACCGCGTCTAAAAGGTTGATTTGACGCACAACGAACATAGGCCGGAGAAGAAGCGTCAGCGTCGTATCCGGCAATAATGCGAAACATGAAAAACGGAAACCTGGCGATGAAAGCGATATTGCTCCCCTTTTTTTCTCTTCTGCTTCCGTTAACACCACTACCTGCATACGCTCAGAGTGAGCCGGAACTGAAATTGGAGAGTGTGGTGATTGTCAGCCGTCATGGCGTGCGTGCCCCCACTAAATCTACGCAACTCATGCAGGAAATTACTCCAGACACATGGCCAGGTTGGCCGGTGAAACTGGGTTGGCTGACACCACGAGGCGGTGAGCTGATCTCTTATCTCGGACATTACCAACGCCAGCGTCTGGTGACTGACGGTTTGCTGGCAAAAAATGGCTGTCCGAAACCAGGTCAGGTGGCGATTATTGCTGATGTCGACGAACGCACCCGTAAAACAGGCGAAGCCTTTGCCGCCGGGCTGGCTCCCAATTGTGCAATAACCGTACATACCCGGTCAGACACCGCCAGTCCCGATCCGCTATTTAACCCGCTGAAAACCGGTGTCTGCCAACTGGATAAAGCGAACGTGACAGAAGCTATTCTTAACAGGGCAGGCGGCTCGATCACTAACTTTACTGATCATCGGCAAACGGCATTTCACGAACTGGAGCGGGTGCTTAATTTCCCGCAATCAAGTCTGTGCCTCAAACGAGAGAAACAAGACGAAAGTTGTTCATTGACGCAAGTATTGCCGTCTGAACTGAAAGTAAGTACCGATAACGTTTCATTAACCGGTGCGGTGAGTCTGGCATCAATGCTGACGGAGATATTTCTCCTGCAGCAGGCACAGGGAATGCCGGAGCCTGGTTGGGGACGAATTACTGATTCACACCAGTGGAACACCTTGCTGAGTCTGCATAATGCGCAGTTTTATCTGCTGCAACGTACCCCAGAAGTGGCCCGTAGCCGTGCCACGCCCCTGTTGGATTTGCTCCTGACGGCGCTGACGCCACATAATCCGCAAAGGCAGAGCTATGGTGTTACGCTACCGACTTCGCTGCTGTTTATTGCCGGGCATGATACTAACCTGGCGGATTTAGGTGGGGCACTGGGACTTAACTGGACGCTGCCGGGCCAACCGGATAACACCCCGCCGGGAGGTGAACTGGTATTTGAACGCTGGCGGCGGCTAAGTGATAACAGTCAGTGGATTCAGGTTTCGCTGGTATTCCAGACCTTGCAGCAGATGCGTGATAAAGCCCGTCTGTCGCTTGATACGCCGCCAGGGGAAGTGAAGTTGACGCTGGCCGAGTGTGAAGAAAGAAACGCGCAGGGCATGTGTTCACTGGCGGATTTTACGCAAATCGTGAATGAAGCGCGTATTCCGGCCTGCAGTTTATATCAGGATAAATAAACATTTGCCGCTGTTGGTCCACGCAGGCCATTAACGCGGCAAAACTCTACGCGTAACCCTGGTATAAGTACTTCTGCGTCGCGGGGGCTGAATGCGGAAATATGGACCTGGACTTCTTTACGACCGTCGGAGGGGATGATGAATCCTTTGCCGCTTTTGCGATCAAAGGTTTTGACAATTCCTGTCATTTTACGGGACAAACAAATTCCTTACTAAAAATACTGCGCTGCACTATACGGTTTTAAAAAAATAAAGCCAGCGATATTTAAGACCGCCGGACGGCTAAAATAAATTTGCTTAATTATGTGTATCATGCGTTAATAGCTGCGTCGGTTTGAAAGACAGACAGCATACAAAGTAGTTTACTAAAGCAGTTCTCATTATCAGGCATTATCCCCTTCTTTTGAGTCTCTCTCCTGAACACTAAGTAGTTTCTGTATTAAAGCCCTGTTTGCCGAAAGGCCCAAAATGAAGGAAGTAAAATATGTCTAATAAAATGACTGGTTTAGTAAAATGGTTTAACGCAGATAAAGGTTTTGGCTTTATCACTCCTGATGATGGCAGCAAGGACGTCTTCGTTCATTTCACCGCCATCCAGAGCAATGAATTCCGCACTCTGAATGAAAATCAGAAAGTCGAATTTTCTATTGAGCAGGGGCAACGTGGTCCCTCGGCAGCGAACGTTGTTGCGCTCTAAGGTTGCCGTTATTACTCAACATCTCCATTTCCGCTGTCCATGTTGTCATGGTTCACAGTACCGCACATCGGCATTCGATGTGACGGAGCGAAATCCTTTGGGAGCTAAGTGTATTTTCTGTAAATCGACGATGATCACCTTTGATAACGTTGCTTTACAAATACGCACAGACCATGCGCCACTGGATTTCACAAAATAATATCAGGCTCCCTCGCGGAGCCTTTTTTATATCTTCTGTTTGCACTCATCCCTGTATGCATATTGAGCGATAACCTACTGATTATTGAATCTTTCAGGCAGATAGCTTATAACTTTTGTTACCTGAACAGGGAACCAACACCTTACTGGCGTGTTGCTGCCTTTTAAGACCAGAAGAGGTTAACAGTGAATATTGAAGAGCTAAAAAAACAAGCCGAAACAGAAATCTCCGACTTTATTGCGCAAAAAATCACCGAATTAAACAAGAGCACAGGGAAAGAAGTCTCTGAAATTCGCTTCACTGCGCGGGAGAAAATGACCGGGCTTGAAGGCTATGACGTCAAAATCCAAATAATGTGATTTTGTGGACATCACCCCAGCACGAGGTGATGTTCCGCTTGTCACTCTGTTAATGACCAATCATTGCCGCCCGTGGAATTAAGCGTCGGTACAATTCCTCTGGCACCGGGCTTTGCCATACACCTGCATACATCGCGTAACCAATCACCGCGAACATAATTCCCAATATCAGTAGTGTTATTAGCCAGCCAGATAACGCAAAAGTTTTTTTATTTATCGCGGGGTTTCGCAGCGAAAAAGTTAATGTTGAGGCGACCGGGCATGACTCGATGCAGGTCATACAGCCGGTACATTCCACCGTTCTAACCTGGATTAATTTATCGACAGGGATCCGTGACGGACAATTATTTGCGCATTTGCCGCAGTCGATACAACTTTCGGCATTGCGACGAATCTTAAACGGCGATAATAGCGAAACCAGTCCCATTAACGCGCCATACGGGCAGAGATAACGACACCAGGCATGGCGAATAAACAGGCTGGCAATCAGCAAAACGATCACGCTGATTAACGTCGCTGTCCCCATATGACGAAAGAAATCGAGCATTTTAACATCCATCACCACGCTGTAGGGCGATAGCATAAAATAGTGAATCGCCTGAGCGGGCATGAATAACGCGATATAGAGAAAAAAACTCAACAGCAGATATTTCACCGCACGCAGAGGAATATCCAGCCAGAGAGGAAGGGCAAATTGCCGACCAAACAGTTTTTTCCCCAGATCGCCAATTAACTCAGATAGCGTACCAACCGGGCATAGCCACGAGCAAAAGGCTTTTTTCAGCAGCAAGCTGATAATGATAAAAGCGACCAGCAACAGCATCGCGGCGGCGTGCACGGAAGGTAACTGGCCTGTTTCAAGGCTGTATTTCAGATTCATCAGACCGGCAATAGGGAGCCAGCCTTCAATACCACCTGGCCTTGCGATAAAAGGCGTACTACCTGCCGTTTCGTAATAGCGCACCCAATACCAGAAGGTGATGGCAATATAAATATTGATTGCCAGCAGTAATAATTGCGTCGCTTTACGCCAGGTCGTGGCATTGCGCCAGTCATTCCACGGTAATTTACCGCCCGTTGTGCCTGGCCGCCGCTGCCAGCGGATTCTTTTTTTCTCAGCCATGATTTTGCCAGTCCATTAAGTTGCATGCTAAATGCTACTATTCTAAGTCTTCTTATCTGGCTGATATTGATTCAAATCGCGTTCAGGTCTTTCTTATTCAACCACTCTTCCAGAGCCGCGATACTGCGTGTAATTTCTTCGCGCGGCAGGAGAGCGGCTAATGGTTCCCGCTCAAGTTGCCCGCACAACTGGCTGGCACTGCGCATTCCCAGACTGGCGCAACTACTTTTTAGCTGGTGCGCAGCGCGTTTGATTTTCTCGCTGTCGTGTCTGGCGCGAGCAGTGTCTATTTCATCAAGAAGCGGCAGGGTATGTTGTTTAAATAATGTCAGCCATTCGTGGATCTTATCCGCTCCCATTAACTGTGCATCTTCATTGAGTTGCGATACATCCAGCGGCTGATCGTTATTTTTTTGCTGGTGGAGATAGTGCGCCAGTAACTGACCGAGCACTTCACGCGGCACCGGTTTAGGGATAATTCCGCGAAATAGCGAACTGGTACGCTGGCGCAACGTTTCGTCGATGACATGGGCGCTAAAGCCAATCAAAACCAGCGACGGATATTGCAGCGAAAGTTGCCTGGCAAGTGTAATGCCGTCGATATCCGGCAGATCAAAATCCACCAGCGCGGCAGCAAACGATTCACTATTTTGCAGCGTCTCTAAAGCCTGCGTGGCATTTCCAACAGCAGTGACCTGAGCACCACTGGCGTTCAGTATCTCGATGGTAATACGCTGCGTTAGCGGGTTATCTTCAATTAACAGCAAGCGTAAACCATCCAGATGCACCGCCTGATTGACTATTTTAGGTGCTGGCGCGGTGGCAACGCGTAACGGTAACCGTAAGCAAAAACAGCTTCCAACCCCCGGCGTGCTTGTGGCGATCAGTTCGCCGCCCATCGCCTGGGCCAGGCTGGTACTGATGGTCAACCCCAGTCCACTGCCGCCGCGTTTACCACTCACCTGAACAAATGGCTGGAAGATATCAGCCAGTTTCGCGGGATCAATACCACAGCCGCTGTCTTCCACTTCGACCAGCCATTGTTCGCCATCAGTGCGGCTACGCAGGACAATCTGCCCCTCGTCAGTGAAACGCAGGGCATTACTCAACAAATTGGTAATAACCTGGCGAATACGTCGCGGATCACCCATTAACGCGGTCGGTACATCGTCGGCAATTTCCGTTGCCAGTCGAATCGGACGACCTTTCACCCGCCCGCTCATTAATTGCAGGGTACTTTCCAGCAGCGGGCGCGGTTCATACGGTTCATCGCTGACCGAGACATTCTTGCCACCTGCTTCGATAGCCGAATAATCGAGAATATCGTTAAGGATGGTCAGCAATGATTCGCCAGAATCGGTAATTGCCCGCAAATCATCACGCTGGGCGTTAAGCGCCGGGTTATCCGCCAGCAGTTGAGCGGTGCCGAGAATGCCGTACAGCGGAGTGCGGATCTCATGGCTCATTGCCGCCAGAAACGCCGATTTTGCCTGACTGGCTTTTTCTGCTTCCGCCCGTGCCAGCCGGTGTTCTACTACCAGTTCCTGCAATTCGGCAGTGCGCGCTTTGACCTGCGCTGCCAGTTGTTCGCGGTGGCGATTAAGCGCATGAACACTACTGCGAAAAGCATCCATCAGCCGCCCGATGGTATCCAGCTCCCGCACGCCAGCGGTTTCCGGGAAAGGGGAGTCGATATCGCCGTCCAGCAGGCGTTGCAGTGCCTGCGTTTGTTCGGCAAGTGGGCGCGTGACTGAACGATAAACCACGCGCCAGAGGATCAGAATCAAAGAGCAAAGGGAAACAACGCCCAGGAGTAGCAAGCTGTATTGCCCTCGTTCACTGGCTTTTTCCAGATGAGTGAGTCCACTTTGGTTGCGTTGCTCAATAGTGTCAACCAGTTGGCTGACTTCGCTACTAAACTGTGCGAACTGGGCGATGTTATTTTGGGCGAGAGTTTGCAGACGATTGCTGATTTCATTGTCCTGCTGATAAAGCGCCAGTAAATCGCTATAACGATGAATGATTTCTAAGGATTGTGCCACCCGTGTGCGCACACCCGGATCTTCAATGCGTATTTGCCGACGTTGTAGAATTTTCACTGCATTATTGAGTTGATTTTCCAACGTTGGCGCATCTTTCTGGATCTGCTCCAGCCTCAGAGTCATCACCATTTGCTGCACCCGCAGGGCGCTGAGACGCAGTTCATTCATTTGGTTAACGTACTCAAGATCGATATCAATCAGCCGATCGAGCGCACTTTCGGCAGCCTGGTGTTGATGACGTTCGATCAAATCATAAATCCCGGCTTGAGTGGCTCCGGCAGAGGTCGCAGCGTTATTCGCCTGACCTTGCGCCATACGTGCGATCGCATCAGCGGCAGCGACAATTTGCTGACTGAGTTGTTGCTGTTGCTGGCGCAGTTGCAAACGCTGCCCCACCAGTTCGCCTTGCTGACGTAACGAACGGGAGATCTCCTGCTCCTGTTGTTCAATCGCAGAGGTGTCGAAACCTTGTTCCCGTAACGCTTGCAACAACGCGTTAATCTTCAGGCTTTGCGCGGTGAGCATTCGCCCCTGTGCCTGCCACATCTTTTCGTTATCGGCACTGGTCAGGTTCTGCGCGGCGAAAAGTTCCCAGGCGCTGGCTTCGCTCAACTGACGCGCCATATTCATGGTAGGAATCAATGCCTGAGTATTGGCTTTTTCTACCTGGCTGACAAAACGCAGGTTGTACCATCCCACCAGAGTACTGGTCAGGGTTAGCAACGCCATCAGGGCAAAGCCCATCCAGAGTCTTCGGGTCAGGGTTAAATTCACAGTTGGTGCACTTTAGGTGAAAAAGGTTGAGTCGCAAAGTGGAATGCATCTAGCATAAAGCCTTATTATTGATGAGGCTATCATGCGCATACTGCTTTTGTTACTTCTTCCCTTTTTCGTGTTACCCGTTTTTGCGGGCGATAACCTGTTGCGCTGGCATGATGCGCAACATTTTACGGAGCAGCCTGTTACATCACTTAAAGTCAAACGCTCATGGAAATTGTGTGCGCTCTATCCCAGTCTGAAGGATTCATACTGGTTATCGTTGAACTATGGTATGCAGAAAGCAGCCCGCCGCTATGGTGTGGATTTAAAAGTGCTGGAGGCCGGTGGCTACGGTCAGTTGGCTACTCAGCAGGCGCAAATTGAGCAGTGTAAACAATGGGGCGCAGAAGCGATTTTGCTCGGTAGCAGCACGACGTCATTTCCCGAATTGCAAAAGCAGGTAGAAAGTCTGCCAGTGATCGAGCTGGTGAATGCCATTGACGACTCACAGGTAACAAGCCGCGTTGGCGTGCCCTGGTTTCAGATGGGCTATCAGCCGGGGCGGTATCTGGTGCAATGGAGCAACGGAAAACCTCTCAATGTATTGTTGATGCCCGGCCCGGACAACGCCGGAGGTAGTAAGGAGATGGTAGCGGGGTTCCGCGCAGCCATTGCCGGAAGCCCGGTGCGTATTGTTGATATTGCGCTCGGAGATAACGATATTGAAATCCAGCGTAACCTGTTGCAGGAGATGCTGGAGCGTCATCCAGAAATCGACGTTGTTGCCGGAACGGCCATTGCCGCAGAGGCGGCGATGGGCGAAGGGCGCAACCTGAAAACGCCGCTCACCGTAGTGTCATTTTATCTTTCACACCAGGTTTATCGTGGCCTGAAGCGGGGAAGAGTGATTATGGCTGCCAGCGATCAAATGGTCTGGCAGGGGGAACTGGCTGTTGAGCAGGCTATCAGACAATTACAGGGACAATCGGTGTCTGATAATATCAGCCCACCGATTTTAATCCTGACGCCGAAAAATGCCGACCGTAAACATATTCGCCGCTCGCTGTCGCCAGGAGGATTTCGTCCGGTCTATTTTTATCAGCACACATCAGCGGCTAGGAAATAGCCCTCGCCATGTTGAGTCACCAGTAAATCCGCGCTGAGTTTATGGCGTAAACGACGAATTAACACATCGACGGTACGCAGGTCGGGGTTTTCCACCCGACGGGCAGAGAGCATACGCAGCAGACGTTCGCGACTGAGAATTTTGCCGGGATTGGTCACAAACGCCACCAACATTTCATACTCTGCGCGGGTCAGTTTAATCGGCTCGCCATCCAGCTCCAGCGTATGGCGCGACACATTTAGGCAATAACCAGCAAAGCAATAACAGTTGTCCTGAGTAAGTGGTTGCACCTGCCGCGCGAGGTCGATGCGCCAGAGCAGATTTTTCACCCGCACCACCAGTTCGCGCAATTCCAGCGGCTTGGTTACGTAATCGTCCGCGCCCATCTCCAGCCCGACAATGCGGTCAATCTGATCGCTGCGTCCGGTAACCAGAATAATGCCTACCGTCGAACGTTCCCGCAACGCGCGGGTTAACATCAGGCCATTTTCATCAGGTAAATTAATATCCAACAGAATTAAATCGACCGGCTGATTTTGCATAATTTCCCGCAGCCCGGCACCGCTCGCCGTAACGGAAACGGTATACCCCTCTTGGGTAAAGTAGGTTTGTAAGCGTGCCTGGGTAATCGGCTCATCTTCAACAATAACAATATGATGTGGCATCAGGGGGGATTACTCATTCTGTTCATATCTGTTCATATTTTGCCGTAAGCCGTTCATCCTGACCAGTGCCGCTGTTCATATTTGCTCATTAAGATCACTTCACTAAACCTTAATTTTACAGGGGCTATTATGCGGAAACTCTGGAATGCGCTACGCCGACCCAGTGCTCGTTGGTCGGTGCTGGCGCTGGTCGCTATTGGGATTGTGATTGGCATCGCGCTGATTGTGTTGCCTCACGTTGGGATTAAAGTCACCAGCACAACCGAATTTTGTGTCAGTTGCCACAGTATGCAACCGGTGTATGAAGAATATAAACACTCGGTGCATTTCCAGAACGCCTCTGGCGTGCGTGCCGAATGCCATGACTGCCATATTCCGCCGGATATTCCGGGCATGGTGAAGCGTAAACTGGAAGCGAGCAACGACATTTACCAAACCTTTATTGCCCACTCCATTGATACACCTGAGAAATTCGAAGCCAAACGAGCGGAACTTGCCGAGCGTGAATGGGCGCGAATGAAAGAAAACAACTCGGCAACCTGCCGTTCCTGTCATAACTACGATGCGATGGATCATGCGAAGCAGCATCCGGAAGCGGCGCGTCAGATGAAGGTGGCAGCGAAAGATAACCAATCCTGCATCGACTGTCATAAAGGTATTGCCCACCAGTTGCCGGATATGAGTAGCGGTTTCCGTAAGCAGTTCGACGAGCTGCGCGCCAGTGCTGATGACAGTGGTGACACGCTGTACTCCATTGATATCAAGCCGATTTATGCGGCGAAAGGCGATAAAGAGGCGTCTGGTTCTCTGCTGCCTGCCTCAGAAGTGAAAGTCCTTAAACGTGACGGCGACTGGCTGCAAATTGAAATTACCGGCTGGACGGAAAGTGCCGGACGTCAGCGTGTACTCACCCAGTTCCCAGGCAAACGCATCTTTGTTGCCTCGATTCGTGGTGATGTTCAGCAGCAGGTGAAAACGCTGGAGAAAACCACCGTGACCGATACCAATACCGAGTGGAGCAAGTTGCAGGCCACTGCGTGGATGAAGAAAGGCGACATGGTGAACAACATCAAACCAATCTGGGCTTATGCGGATTCGCTGTACAACGGCACCTGTAATCAGTGCCACGGCGCACCGGAAATCTCCCACTTTGACGCTAACGGTTGGATTGGCACGCTCAACGGCATGATTGGCTTTACCAGCCTCGATAAACGTGAAGAACGCACCTTGCTGAAATATCTGCAAATGAATGCGTCCGACACTGCAGGCAAGGTTCACGGCGATAAGAAGGAAGAAAAATAATGAAGAATAACGATCTCTTTCAGGCATCACGTCGGCGTTTTCTGGCGCAACTCGGCGGCTTAACTATCGCCGGGATGCTGGGGCCGTCACTGTTAACGCCGCGCCGTGTGAATGCGGCGCAAGCGGCTACTGAGGCGGTCACCTCGAAAGAGGGCATTCTGACCGGGTCGCACTGGGGGGCTATCCGCGCGACGGTGAAGGATGGTCGCTTTGTGGCGGCAAAACCGTTCGAACTGGATAAATATCCGTCGAAAATGATCGCCGGATTGCCGGATCACGTACACAACGCGGCGCGTATTCGTTACCCGATGGTACGCGTGGACTGGCTACGTAAGCGCCATCTGAGCGACACATCCCAGCGTGGCGATAACCGCTTCGTGCGCGTGAGCTGGGATGAAGCCCTCGACATGTTCTATGAAGAGCTGGAACGTGTGCAGAAAACGCACGGTCCGAGCGCCCTGTTGACTGCCAGCGGTTGGCAATCGACGGGGATGTTCCACAATGCTTCCGGTATGTTGGCGAAAGCCATTGCACTGCATGGCAATAGTGTCGGTACAGGTGGTGACTATTCTACCGGTGCTGCGCAGGTGATCCTGCCGCGTGTGGTTGGTTCGATGGAAGTGTATGAACAGCAAACCTCCTGGCCGCTGGTATTGCAGAACAGCAAAACCATTGTGCTGTGGGGCTCCGATTTGCTGAAAAACCAGCAGGCGAACTGGTGGTGCCCGGATCATGACGTTTATGAATATTACGAGCAGCTAAAAGCGAAAGTTGCTGCTGGTGAAATTGAAGTCATCAGCATCGATCCGATCGTGACGTCAACTCACGAGTATTTGGGGCGTGAGTATGTGAAGCACATTGCGATTAACCCGCAAACTGATGTGCCGCTGCAATTGGCGCTGGCGTATACGCTGTACAGCGAAAATCTGTACGACAAAAACTTCCTCACCAACTACTGCGTGGGCTTTGAGCAGTTCCTGCCGTATCTGCTGGGCGAGAAAGACGGTCAGCCGAAAGATGCCGTATGGGCTGAAAAACTGACTGGTATTGATGCCGAAACAATTCGTGCGCTGGCACGGCAGATGGCGGCGAACAGAACACAGATCATTGCTGGCTGGTGTGTACAGCGTATGCAGCACGGTGAACAGTGGGCGTGGATGGTTGTGGTTCTGGCAGCGATGCTGGGACAAATTGGCCTGCCGGGCGGTGGCTTTGGTTTTGGCTGGCACTATAACGGCGCAGGTACGCCGGGGCGTAAAGGCGTTATTCTGAGCGGTTTCTCCGGTTCAACGTCGATTCCGCCTGTTCACGACAACAGCGACTACAAAGGTTATAGCAGCACCATTCCGATTGCCCGTTTTGTCGATGCGATCCTCGAACCAGGGAAAGTGATCAACTGGAACGGTAAATCGGTAAAACTGCCGCCGCTGAAAATGTGTATTTTTGCCGGAACTAATCCATTCCATCGTCATCAGCAGATCAACCGTATTATCGAAGGCTGGCGTAAGCTGGAAACGGTTATCGCCATAGATAACCAGTGGACCTCAACCTGCCGTTTTGCCGATATCGTGCTACCTGCGACCACGCAGTTTGAGCGTAACGATCTCGACCAGTACGGCAACCACTCCAACCGTGGAATTATCGCTATGAAACAGGTGGTGCCGCCACAGTTTGAGGCGCGCAACGACTTTGATATTTTCCGCGAGCTGTGCCGTCGCTTTAATCGTGAAGAAGCCTTTACTGAAGGGCTGGATGAAATGGGCTGGCTGAAACGCATCTGGCAGGAAGGTGTACAACAGGGCAAAGGACGCGGCGTTCATCTACCAGCGTTTGATGACTTCTGGAATAACAAAGAGTACGTCGAGTTTGACCACCCGCAGATGTTTGTTCGCCACCAGGCATTCCGTGAAGATCCGGATCTCGAACCGCTGGGGACGCCGAGCGGCCTGATTGAGATCTATTCGAAAACCATCGCTGACATGAACTATGACGATTGTCAGGGGCATCCGATGTGGTTTGAGAAAATCGAACGCTCCCACGGTGGGCCAGGCTCGCAGAAATATCCGTTGCATTTGCAATCTGTGCATCCGGATTTTCGACTTCACTCGCAGTTATGTGAGTCGGAAACTCTGCGTCAGCAGTATACGGTGGGGGGTAAAGAGCCTGTCTTTATTAGCCCGCAGGATGCCAGTGCGCGCGGCATTCGTCACGGTGATGTGGTACGCGTCTTTAACGATCGCGGTCAGGTGTTAGCAGGGGCAGTCGTTTCTGACCGTTATGCACCCGGTGTGACGCGAATTCACGAAGGGGCATGGTACGATCCGGATAAAGACGGCGAGCCAGGGGCGCTGTGCAAATACGGTAACCCCAATGTGTTGACCATTGACATCGGCACCTCACAGTTGGCGCAGGCGACCAGTGCGCATACCACACTGGTGGAAATCGAAAAATACACAAGCACAGTGGATCAGGTGACGGCGTTTAGCGGCCCCATCGAAATGGTGGCGCAGTGCGAATATGTTCCGGCGTCGCAGGTGAAATCATGACTTCCTTGACGGCACAACAGACTGCCTGCGTCTACGCCTGGCTGGCACAGTTGTTTTCCCGTGAACTGGACGATGAACAACTGACGCAAATCGCCAGTGCGGAGATGGCTGAATGGTTTTCTTTGCTGAAAAGCGAACCGCCGCTGGCTGCGGCGGTGGACGAGCTGGAGAAAAGCATTGCTGCCCTGGTGGTACGTAACGACGCCCGTCTGGAACTGGCCGCTGATTTTTGCGGCCTGTTTCTGATGACCGACAAGCAAGCGGCGCTGCCGTATGCATCGGCCTACAAACAGGACGAGCAAGAGATTAAACACTTGTTGGTTGAGGCGGGCATGGAAACCAGTAGCAACTTCAACGAACCGGCAGATCATCTGGCGATTTATCTTGAGTTGTTGAGCTATCTGCATTTTTCACTGGGGGAAGGGAAAGTTACCACACAAAAAATCAACAGCTTACGGCAAAAAACGCTGGCGGCGCTGCGATCATGGCTACCGGAATTTGTAACGCGTTGCCGTCAGTATGACAGCTTTGGTTTTTACGTGACACTAAGCCAGTTATTGCTGGTGCTGGTGGAGTGCGACAACCAAAACAGATAATGCCGTTTGTAGGCCTGGTAAGACGCGTTAAGCGTCGCATCAAGCATTATGGCACAGCCGCCGGATGCGGCGTGAACGCCTTATCCGGCCTACGGAACAGTGATCTGATCTTTGTAGGCCTGATAAGGCGCGTTAAGCGTCGCATCAGGCAACAAACTCACGGATGAGCCACAAACCGGGAAAGCCGTTGGCGCAGCAGGCGGTTTTCCTGTTTCAGATGTGCGATATCATCCATTAACGTTAGCGCCACCGCGATCCCCGGCCAGTCAAGCGCCAGTTCCTGACGCAGACGTACCGCGCGTTGCACCACAATGGCGGCATGGTCGTCAAACACCCAGGTCGTTTCCTGAATCTCACGCGGTTCAACTACGCCTAAACCGACAATTTCATTCAACTCCTCTTCAGAAATGCCGGTATGCAGGCAAAATTCAGTAATGGTAAAAGTCACCGTAACGTTAGCCATTATGCTTTCCCCCAATCTTTACGTGGATCAAAAGACGACTGGGCGTCTGCCAGTTGTTGCCACAGCGCAGCAGTGTTTTCATCAGGTTTCGGCGGCATGACGATTTTCAGCACCGCATACAGGTCGCCGGTCTGTTTTTTACCGACCAGACCTTTACCTTTAACGCGCAATCGTTGTCCGGCCTGACTGCCTGGTGGGATGGTCAGCAAAATGCTTTCTTTCAGTGTTGGAACGGTGACTTTAGCTCCCAGTGCCGCTTCCCACGGGCTAACCGGCACCACAATTTCCAGATCCTGACCGACAATATCAAACAACGGATGTGGCGCAATATGAATCACCAGCCACAGATCGCCATTCGGACCGCCGTTTTCGCCCGGCGTCCCCTGGCCTTTCAGGCGGATACGTTGACCATTGCCGACACCCGCCGGGATCTTCACATTCAGCGTTTTCGGGATTTCCTGTTCGATCATGCCAAAGGCGTTATAAACCGGCAGGTTATAGCTGATGGTACGCTTATGCTCAGTAAGCGTTTCTTCAAGGAATACCGCCAATTCGATTTCAATGTCGTGGCCACGTGTGGCCGGGCGCTGGCGGCTCTGACGGGCATGCTGACCGAAAATTGATGAGAAGATATCGTCAAAATCTTCGGCGTTGAAACTCTGGCCGTCACCATGCTGGAACTGACGGTTAAATTGCGGATCGTTGCGATGTTGCCACATCTGATCATATTCAGCGCGACGTTGTTCATCACTCAATACTTCCCAGGCTTCAGCGACCTCTTTGAAGCGGGCTTCGGCATCGGGTTCTTTGCTGACATCAGGATGGTATTTGCGGGCCAGTCGACGATAGGCGGTCTTGATTGTCTTGAGATCGTCCGTCGGTTTCACGCCCATGATGGCGTAATAATCCTTTAATTCCATAGCGTTATCTCGCGTAAATCAATACAGACAAAGGGAAACCCCTGACAAGGTATCAGTGTTAAGTGTAGGGGAAATCAGAAAAAATCGTAGGTCTGTGACGAAACATAACTAAAAATGATATTTTCAGCCTGAATGTTGGCAGGTAAAAGAGGGGGGCGTTTACCCTTCATGGATGCCCCATGACTACGTTGCCAGGGGGCTGAAAACGGGGAACTTATCTTGCTTTTACTGCCGTGACCATCACTTCAACCAGAATCTCCGGGCGAGCCATCTCAGCTTGTACGGCAGCACGGGCTGGGCTATATCCTTCTGGTATCCAACTAACCCATACGTCGTTGAAATCGGCAAAATCGCGGGTGATATCTTTTATCCATACCTGCGCGGATAAGATATGAAATTTATCACTGCCAGCCGCTGCAAGTAATTCGTCGATTTTTTCCAGCACTTCGCGCGTTTGTTGCGCGATGTCTGGGGTATTGCTTTTCGGTGTCTGGCCGGAGAGAAAAACAAGGTTGCTATATTCCACGCTGGCGGCCAGACGCGGCTGTGGGTTATTACGTTTGATATTCAAGCTGATTGGCTCCATGTCAGTCCATCAAGTGAAATTGCAGGATCTTCGCCCGACAGCAGAGCGCCTAACACCACAGCACTACCTGCCGCCAGCGTGAAGCCCAGACTGCCCTGACCAAGATTCATCCAGAGATTTTGATACTTCGCCCGTCCTAATAGTGGCGGACCCGCAGGAGTGGATGGACGCATACCTGTCCATAATTCGGCATCATCGATACCTTGCAGTTGCGGAAAACTGGAGGCTACGATCTGTTTTAAGGCATCAATGCGTTCAGGGCGCAGTTCATTACCGTCATAGCCAATATCGACCATGGCGGCGATACGCAACCGGTCACCGAGTCGGGCATAGACAATTTTATGACCATAGTCGGTGACACTGATTTGCGGTGCGATCCCCATTTTTTGTGGGAAAGGGAGTGTCAGACTGTAACCTTTCAGACCGCAAAGCGGTACGTGAATTCCGGTTTCGGTAAGTAAATGTGTGCTGCCATTTCCGGCGGCAACGACATAATCATCAGCAATCAGCGTTCCTGTACTGGTGGTAATGGAGACTATGCGCTCACCTTTTTTATTCAACTGCAAAACTTCACAATCGGTCTGTAGCGAAAAATTCGCGCTGGCATTAAGTTTGGCAAGTAATGCCTGGCAGAACTTATAGCAGTCCGCCGTTTCATCGCCGGGAGAATAAATACCACCGCACAGGGAATTACCAATATGTTTTAGTGCGGGTTCAAGATGAACGCACTCTTCGCGTAATAGAGTCTGTTGAAAATGCGGATTAATGCCTTTTGCCGCTTTGGCTAAATCTTGCTGGCGGCGATGAATAATCAGTTTGCCAGAACGGCGCCAGTGGAAATCATCAAGATTATCCTCCAGCAACCACGCTTCCATTACCTGACGACTTAATAGTGATAAGCGTAAAATATGATCGCCATTGAGTTTATTTGTCCGGTTATTGCAGGCCAGTAAAAACGCCAGCAACCAGCGCCACTGACTTAATGACATGCGCAAACGCATATTCAGTGGAGAGTCACTTTTCCCCATCCATTTAAGCCCCTGCATCGGTACGCCTTTATCCGCCAGAGGGGCAACGTAACGATAACTGAGTTGCCCACCGTTAGCGAAACTGGTAGCGACGCCTGCCTGGCTGTTGCGTTCTAACAATTGTACCTGATGGCCCTGTTTTACCAGGACCCATGCTGTCGCCAGACCAATGACCCCGCCGCCAATAACTACAATGCGTTTTTTCATCACCTGAGATATCCACCGCTAATAAATGCGTTGGGGTTATGTCAAAACATTTAGGCCTGAGGAGCAATTGACTTTTTATTTTCAGGGTATAACTCAAGGTTAATGGCTCGCAGTTGCTGACGTAATTGCTGGCAGAGGAAATCAACAAATTTTTGTGTAATGGGGCTAAGTGACACGTCGGCACGACGTAGCAAACAAAGATCAATTTTCATTGGTGGTTCGATGGGGTGAATTGTTTCTGCCGGGAGGTTATGACGGGCAGAGAAAATATCGGTAATACTGCATCCCATTCCTCGTTTTACAAATTCAGTCGCCATGTAATAGGTCTGGACATTCAGGCGCGTTGTCAAAAAATCACGCCGTTTGGCTATGGCATTGGAAAGGGAATGTGGGCCAGGAGAAATCCAGCGTTGTTGGTCAATCTTGTCTATTTCTACCGCGCCCTGGCGATAGTCCCGGTCGATATAAACCAGCGGAACTTCGGCTATCAGTGTCGTCATAATCTCCCCCTGTTGAATCGGCTGTAGCGTCAGGGCCAGATCAATCTCACGCAGATCAAGTTTTTTAACCAACGTTTCAGTGTGCTCTGTCGTCAGTGTCATTACCAGATTTGCATTCTGCTGGTAAAACGCAGTGACTATTTCGGGCACCAGGCTTAATCCCAGGCTTGGCAGGCATCCCAGGGCTATTCTGGCTCGGGGATCTCGCGTCAGGTTATCGGCCAGCAGTCGCAGGTTATCGAGTTCGTGATAAATCGACTGCGCTTTTTCAAAAAGTGTGATCGCTTCGCTGGTTGGAAGAAGCTTGCCACGAACTCGCTGAAAGAGCTGAAAACCGAGTTTTTGTTCAGCGTTTTTTAACGCTTTACTGGCGGCCGGTTGGGAAATATTCAGCGATTCCGCTGCACGTGAAAGTGTTCCGCATGTCATCACGGCATAGAAGATTTCCAGGTGGCGCAGTTTCATTAAGAGTTAACCCAGAGTTATAGACGATAGATAAAAAGTCATTTCATGGTAACACCAAGTTAACATAAATTTAATCTGTAACGCCTGTTCTGGTAACAATGCGTTATTTGCCCACCTAAAAGGGGTTAATTACGAACTCAGAATAATACCTGTAGTACCCGGACAAACCCTCAGTGCATTTTGCCAACAATAATAACGAGGGGGGATATTTTCTGAGCTGTCCAAATACATCGGCTGATATTGACGGTCGATTCGATGGGGTTAAGGAGTTATATGAGTGACTCAATGCTCGCTGGTGGTTTGCTAACCAGACAAAATATCACCAAAAAGAATGTCATTATTGGCTTACTGTTGGTTATTTTTTTATTGACAGCGTTCTGGTGTCAGGGGCGTCCAGGTAATGAACTCGGACTGCTGGGTTTCACACCGTTGGTGGCGTTAGCGGTGCTCTCGTTGATAGGCGTCGATATTGTTCTGGCGGTTATTTCATCCATTATTATTGCGATGATAATGACTTCCACCGGTTTACCAGAAATGGGCACCATGCTGGCAAAATCGACAGGATCGTTTATCGCCACTGTTGGACTGATCATTATGCTTGGCGCAGGCGTCGGTGAAGTGGCAACACGTACCGGAGCGGCCGTTGAACTGGTCAAATTTGTGGTACATCGGATCGGGCTTTCCAGCCAGACACGGGTCAAATTTGGCATCGTCATCTCTTCCATTCTCATCTGTGGCGCGCTGGGCACTATGGCGGGTGGCAATGCCATTATTGTTGCGGTGATTATTCCTGTGGCAGCAGCAGTACGGCTTACACCTCCCACGGTGGCGGCACTGATGATGACGGCGGGGTCAGTGGGATTGTTTACCGGGCCTTTTACCCCCAGCACAGTGACGATTTTACAACTCGGCGGCCTGACTTATCCGCAATATCTGATGTACGTCGGGTTACCAATGAGCGCCGTGACGTTATTCGCAGGCTGGATCATGGCCGGGCGAATTCAGAAGATGACGGAAGGAAAATTGCATTACGACGTCGATCTTTCAGAGAAAACGCAGGAAGAAGAAGATCCCGCACGCGATCGCCGTCGCAAGCTCAGCGCCCTGGCATTTGCAGCAACCATTATTGTTATGGCGGTTATTGGCGTAGTGATAAAAGCAGGTTTTAGTTTTGCCATTATCGTTATGTTGTTGGTGGCTCTGGTCACCGGGCTGGTGGGAGGGTTTAGTCCAACCGGGATCTTGCAGGCGCTGTATAAAGGGTGTGGCAGGCTGGTGTGGATGTTTCTGCTCTACTGGCTGTATAACCCGATTCTGGAACTTATGGATAGCCTACAGGCGTATCAGGGGTTGCTCGAATATACCCAACCCCTGTTAACCGGGATATCTCCGGCATGGCTTTGCTTCTGTATTTTTGCCTTTAACATTATCGGTCATGTGCCTGGTGCCGCAGTGGCTCAGATGACTTTTACGCACAAAATATTTGGCCCGATGTTGATGGCTGCAGGTGTACCGCCACAGGGTACAACGGCGGTATTGTTAGCTTCATCGCAAGTGGACTGGTTTGGGCCTTTCCCTTCATCGGATATGTTTGGCCAAATGGGGCTGGCACAATCTACTCACCTGAAATATATGCTTTATAACGGTTGGGCCATTGTCATTGCCAATATCATTCTTTTTGCCGTGCTGTTTCAGATATTAGTTTAACGATACAAACCAGGCGATAGTGCAGCTACTGTCCGTTATCGCCTGACGGTTTTCCGCCTCGTCATCTGCTAAATTGCGAACCGGTTCCCGGAAAAATGCCATATTTCTGTCACACTCTTAATTGATTGATAACTAAAGAGGTGATGGGAATGAAAAAAACGCTAATCGCTGCGGCCGTGGCTGGAATGGTTTTACTCTCTTCGAATGCTCAGGCACAGACAGTGCCGGAAGGCTATCAGCTACAGCAAGTGCTACTCATGAGCCGTCATAACTTACGTGCGCCGCTGGCAAATAATGGCAGCGTGCTTGAGCAGTCCACGCCGAATAAATGGCCGCAATGGGATGTCCCCGGAGGGCAACTCACCACCAAAGGCGGCGTGCTGGAAGTGTATATGGGCCATTACATGCGTGAATGGCTGGCAGAGCAGGGGATGGTGAAATCGGGCGAATGTCCGCCACCGGACACCGTTTACGCCTACGCGAACAGCCTGCAACGTACCGTCGCCACTGCGCAGTTCTTTATTACTGGCGCATTCCCGGGGTGTGATATTCCTGTTCATCATCAGGAAAAAATGGGCACGATGGACCCAACCTTTAACCCGGTAATCACCGATGATTCCGCTGCATTCAGCGAGCAGGCAGTGGCAGCAATGGAAAAAGAGTTGAGTAAACTCCAGCTTACCGACAGCTACCAGCTACTGGAAAAAATCGTTAACTATAAAGATTCTCCGGCTTGTAAAGAAAAACAGCAGTGTTCACTGGTGGATGGCAAAAATACTTTTAGCGCGAAATATCAACAAGAGCCGGGCGTTTCCGGGCCGTTGAAGGTGGGCAACTCGCTGGTGGATGCGTTTACTTTGCAATACTACGAAGGTTTCCCGATGGATCAGGTGGCCTGGGGAGAGATCAAATCAGATCAACAGTGGAAGGTGTTGTCGAAACTGAAAAACGGTTACCAGGATAGCCTGTTTACTTCACCGGAAGTGGCGCGCAATGTCGCGAAACCGCTGGTGAGCTACATCGACAAAGCCCTGGTCACCGATCGCGCCAGTGCGCCGAAGATTACGGTGTTGGTAGGACACGACTCTAACATTGCCTCGCTACTCACTGCGCTGGATTTCAAACCGTATCAACTGCATGACCAGAATGAACGTACGCCCATTGGTGGCAAGATTGTCTTCCAGCGTTGGCATGACAGCAAAGCCAATCGTGATTTGATGAAAATCGAGTATGTGTACCAGAGTTCGCAGCAGTTGCGTAATGCCGACGCCTTAACCCTGCAAGCACCTGCTCAGCGCGTGACGCTGGAACTTACTGGCTGCCCGATAGATGCCAACGGATTTTGCCCGATGGATAAGTTTGATAGCGTGTTGAATGAGGCAGTGAAATAACAGAAAACTCCCCCGCGAGAAGCGGGGGAGTATGGGACAGATGACAAATGTTAGATTGCCTGATGCGCTACGTTTATCAGG
>NZ_KE137149.1:2221270-2596584 GCF_000408525.1 Escherichia sp. KTE96
ATCATGTAGGTCGGATAAGGCGTTCACGCCGCATCCGACATGAACAAAGCGCACTTTGTCAACAATTTGAAAGCTCCCCCGCGAGAAGCGGGGGAATTGTGGATTAAACGTTTTTACGTTCGATGGTCTGTTCGCCCCAAAAAAGCGAATCTTTATCGGTTTTGGCAAAGGCTTTGACTAACACTTCATCGCTACCTTCTTCCCAAATTTTTTCCGCCATTTTTTCGTCATACCCGGCGACTTCAAAAATGGCCTCGGCTATTTCCGGCGACGTATTGCGCAGAGATGCCCATTCACCCACGTGATGGGCTTTCGCTTCTTGAGTTGGCATGCGTATCCTCCTGTTGAAGATTAGCCATTAAGTTTGACTGCCAGACCAGCAACATATTCCCCCTGGTAACGTGCGATAGACAACTCTTCCTGGCTGGGCTGGCGCGAACCGTCACCGCCTGCAATGGTGGTAGCGCCGTAAGGCGTTCCGCCGCGAACCTGCGAGACGTCAAATAATTCCTGCGCTGCGTAGCCAATGGGGACAATCACCATGCCGTGATGCGCAAGGGTCGTCCAGGTGGAAGTAATGGTTTGTTCCTGACCGCCGCCAGTTCCGGTAGAGCTAAAGACGCTCGCCAGTTTGCCGTACAGCGCACCGGAAGCCCACAGGCCGCCAGTCTGATCCAGGAAGGTACGCATCTGCCCTGACATATTGCCAAAGCGGGTCGGCGTACCAAAAATGATGGCGTCGTAATCGGCCAGTTCTTGCGGGGTTGCAACGGGCGCAGTTTGCGGTTTACCGCCTGCTTTTTCGAATAATTGCGGCTGCATGGTTTCCGGTACACGCTTAACGACAACTTCTGCGCCATCGACTTTGCTTGCGCCTTCTGCGACTGCACGCGCCATCGTTTCAATATGTCCGTACATGGAATAATAAAGCACCAGAACTTTAGCCATTTCTAACCACTCCTCGTGTTATCTCTATTCCGTAGCGATTCGCTACCACTCATTTAAAGATAAGACGTCCTTTTCAGAGTGCAAATTTCACAACCACTTATTTGATTTATAACAACTTTCACAAGCCTGTAATTTTGTCGCAAAATGATACATTTTTATCTCATAGCGTTTTTTTAATCATAAGAGCGGCTTATGGCTGATTATCAGAAATGATATCTATTCTCGCTAAGAAGCTGTTGCAGGATATTACCAAACGCAGGCTTACCCGCGTCAGTTCACTAAGCTTAGTCCCACGTAGCGAAAATATGGCATCCGCCATACGCCGCGTTAATCCTGGGCACTATGATGACGGAGGTCAGTAATGGCAAACCATCGAGGCGGTTCCGGCAATTTTGCAGAAGACCGCGAAAGAGCATCAGAAGCAGGTAAAAAAGGTGGACAGCACAGCGGGGGGAATTTCAAAAATGACCCGCAGCGCGCATCTGAAGCAGGAAAAAAAGGTGGTAAAAGCAGTCACGGCAAAAGCGACAAATAGCCGGGCTTAATCAATGACGAATGCGTTTTTGTCTGACGCGCGTCATTAGCCACCACCGCCGGAAACCCCGGCGGTTTTTTCGTTCTGGTGTTCTCCTTTATATCCTCACGTTAATACCTTCTCGCTTATTCCATTCATATTGCGAATGTTGATGGTCGAGGCATTGTGCTGATTTTGCTATCCTGTTGCCCATCGACAAGAGGGGAGAGCGCATGACGCAAGGCGCAGTGAAAACAACGGGTAAACGTTCGCGCGCAGTGAGCGCGAAGAAAAAAGCGATTCTTAGCGCGGCACTGGACACTTTTTCACAATTCGGTTTTCACGGCACAAGACTGGAGCAAATTGCAGAGTTGGCGGGCGTTTCAAAAACCAATCTGCTGTATTACTTCCCGTCGAAAGAGGCACTGTATATTGCCGTGCTGCGGCAAATTCTGGATATCTGGCTGGCACCGTTAAAGGCGTTTCGTGAAGATTTCGCTCCGCTGGCGGCGATCAAAGAGTACATCCGGCTGAAGCTGGAAGTTTCCCGTGATTATCCGCAGGCTTCGCGCCTGTTCTGTATGGAGATGCTGGCTGGCGCGCCGCTGTTGATGGATGAACTGACCGGCGACCTGAAGGCGTTAATTGATGAGAAATCGGCGCTGATTGCCGGTTGGGTCAAAAGCGGCAAACTCGCGCCGATTGACCCGCAGCATCTGATTTTTATGATTTGGGCTTCCACCCAACATTACGCTGATTTCGCTCCCCAGGTGGAGGCGGTAACGGGCGCGACATTGCGCGATGAGGTGTTTTTCAATCAAACGGTTGAAAACGTGCAGCGGATTATTATTGAAGGGATCCGACCACGTTAATGATGCCGGAGGAGGTTGCGACATCCTCCGACTACCTGTTTAACCGATCGTCATCAAACTGGCGTTACCTCCGGCGGCAGCGGTATTCACACTCAGCGAGCGTTCAATATACAGCCGTTCCAGCAGGATATTGCTTTCGCCACGGGCAAACCCCTGCACCGAAACAATCGCACCGTCCCGTGCGGCAACCGCTTCACACAACGCCCGAAGCTGATCCGAATCACCGTGGAAGATCACCGCATCAAACGGTTGAGCGGTAATATTTTCCGCTTTCGCCAGTTGAATACGTTCGCTGACTGCCGATGGCAATGCCTTCACTAACTGACGATGCAGCGCGTCATCCGGCCACAGCACCTGGCTGCCCACAGCCAGCACGGCGGCAAGCTGGGTTAATGCATCCTGTTCATCATCCGCAATACACAGCACGCGCTCACGCGGCAGCAGCGTCCAGGTATTACGTTCAC
Source organism: Escherichia sp. KTE96 (assembly GCF_000408525.1). Lineage (NCBI taxonomy): Bacteria > Pseudomonadati > Pseudomonadota > Gammaproteobacteria > Enterobacterales > Enterobacteriaceae > Escherichia > Escherichia sp. KTE96. Next base: position 2,224,069 of record NZ_KE137149.1, read on the forward strand.
CCGTCGGTCCTGGCAGTAATCTCTGTGTTCCTGCCTGTGCCAGCTCGCCATATTGCGTACATAACGCCTGCAATTCTGTTCGGTTTGATGCCCATTCCCGCAGCGCATTCAGTGGCTGAATTAATGCTGCTTTCAGTTGGGCATCAACCGGATACTCTGCATCCTGACGTGCGAGCGTCACCGCCAGTGCACTTTCCGGGCGATTCGCCAGCAGACGGTAGAGATAGAGCGGACCACCCGCTTTCGGGCCTGTACCGGACAACCCTTCGCCGCCGAACGGCTGCACACCAACTACTGCGCCAACCATATTACGGTTAACATAAAGGTTGCCGACATGTGCCGAGCCAGTGACCTGGGCGATAGTTTCATCAATACGCGTATGGACACCGAGCGTCAGGCCATAGCCGGAAGCGTTAATCTGCTCGATCAGCTCCGGTAATTGATTACGGTTGTAGCGCACTACATGTAGCACCGGGCCAAAGACTTCTTTTTGCAATTCAGCAAAGCTATCCAGTTCGATCAGCGTCGGCGCGACAAAAGTGCCGCTTTGCCATTCACGGGCATCTTCACTGTTTTCCCGCACTGTCTGAAACACCGGACGGCCTTTGCTGCGCATGGTCTGAATATGACGCTCAATATTCGCTTTCGCTTCGCTATCGATCACCGGCCCGATATCGGTGGTCAGGCGACCCGGATTGCCCATTCGGCACTCGGCCATTGCGCCGCGCAGCATTTTCAACGTGTGATCGGCAATCTCATCTTGCAAACACAGCACGCGTAGCGCCGAACAACGCTGGCCAGCGCTGTCGAACGCCGAGGCCAGTACATCTATTACTACTTGTTCAGTCAGTGCTGAAGAATCGACAATCATCGCGTTCATCCCACCGGTTTCAGCGATAAGCGGAATAGGGCGACCCTGAGCGTCCAGACGGCTGGCGATATTGCGTTGTAGCAAGGTAGCGACTTCGGTTGAACCGGTGAACATCACCCCGCGCACACGATCATCACCCGTCAGTTGTGCGCCCACGGTTTCACCCTGACCTGGCAGCAATTGTACTACGCCTGGCGGCACACCCGCTTCCAGCAAAATGGCGATCCCTTGCGCTGCAATCAGCGGCGTTTGCTCCGCCGGTTTTGCCAGTACGCTGTTACCTGCCGCCAGCGCGGCAGCAATTTGCCCGGTGAAAATGGCCAGCGGGAAGTTCCACGGGCTGATACATACCACGGGGCCTAAAGGACGATGCGTTTCGTTAGCGAAATCATCACGTACCTGTCCGGCGTAGTAGTGGAGAAAATCAACGGCTTCACGCACTTCGGCAATGGCGTTACTGAACGTTTTTCCGGCTTCACGCACCAGAATACCAATCAGTTGCTGCATCTGACTTTCCATTAGCACGGCAGCGCGATGCAAAATCGCTGCGCGTTCAGCCGGAGGGGTGGCAAACCAGATAGGCGCATTGTTGACGGCATTTTCCAGTGCCTGGTCCACTTCACGTGGCGTGGCTTCACGCACATAGCCCACAATATCTTTCGGTTCCGCCGGGTTGATAACGGGCGACATTTCGCCTGCCGCAACCGGTTGTTCCAGCATTGGCAAGGCCTGCCACTTTTGCAGCGCACTGTTGAGCAGAGCAGAGGAGAGTGACGCCAGACGGTGTTCGTTGGCGAGATCTAACCCTGCCGAGTTGTCGCGCCCGTGACCGTAGAGATCGCGCGGCAGGGGAATTTTCGGATGCGGTAATCCGCTTTGCCCTTCCTGCTGCGCTATTTTTTCTACGGCAGCGACCGGATCGGCAACCAGTTCATCCAGTGGCAGAGAGGTGTCGGCAATGCGGTTAACGAACGAGGTGTTAGCACCGTTTTCCAGCAGACGACGCACCAGATACGCCAGCAGCGTCTCATGTGTGCCAACCGGCGCATAAATACGACACGGACGGTTAAGTTTGCCGTCGGCAACTTTCCCGGTGACCTGCTCATACAGCGGCTCGCCCATACCATGCAGGCACTGGAACTCATACTGACCCGGATAGTAGTTCTGTCCCGCCAGTTGATAAATCGCCGCCAGCGTGTGGGCGTTGTGTGTCGCGAACTGTGGGTAGATTAAATTCGGCACCGCCAGCAGCTTTTTCGCACAGGCGAGATAAGAAACATCGGTGTACACCTTGCGGGTATAAACCGGATAGCCTTCAAGGCCGTCCATCTGTGCTCGCTTGATTTCACTGTCCCAGTACGCGCCTTTCACCAGACGAATCATCAGGCGGCGACGGCTACGGGTCGCCAGATCAATCAGGTAATCAATTACCATCGGGCAGCGTTTCTGATAAGCCTGAATAACAAAACCGATGCCGTTCCAGCCTGCCAGTTCTGGCTCGAAACAGAGTTTTTCCAGCAGATCGAGGGAGATCTCCAGACGATCGGCCTCTTCGGCATCGATGTTAATACCAATATCGTACTGGCATGCCAGCAGCGTCAGGGATTTCAGGCGCGGGTAAAGTTCGTCCATCACGCGGTCATACTGCGCGCGGCTGTAACGCGGGTGTAGGGCGGAGAGCTTAATTGAGATCCCCGGGCCTTCGTAGATACCGCGTCCGTTAGAGGCTTTACCAATCGCGTGGATAGCCTGCTGATAAGAGACCATATACGCCTGCGCGTCCGCTGCGGTTAGCGCGGCTTCGCCCAGCATATCGTATGAGTAACGGAAACCTTTCTCTTCTAGCTTACGGGCATTGGCTAACGCCTCCGCGATGGTTTCGCCGGTGACGAACTGTTCACCCATCAGACGCATCGCCATATCCACACCTTTGCGGATCAGTGGTTCACCGCTCTTACCGATAATGCGGTTCAGCGAACGGGAGAGGCTGGCTTCGTTATGGGTAGAAACCAGTTTACCGGTAAAAAGTAGCCCCCAGGTGGCGGCATTAACAAACAGCGACGGGCTACGACCAATATGTGACTGCCAGTTACCATTGCTGATTTTGTCGCGAATTAAGGCGTCACGGGTGGCTTTATCGGGGATACGCAGTAACGCTTCTGCCAGACACATCAGCGCTACACCTTCCTGTGATGACAGCGAAAACTCCTGCAATAGTCCCTGAACCATGCCTGCGCGACCACTGGCGTTTTTTTGGTTACGCAGTTTATCCGCCAGTTGATATGCCAGTTTATGCGCCTGTTCAGCAACCGGCTGTGGCAGACGAGCTTGTTCCAGTAACATGGAAACAGCTTCTGTTTCCGGGCGGCGATACGCGGCAGTGATGGCGGCGCGGGAAACCGACTGCGGCAAAATTTGCTCGGCAAAATCGAGGAAAGGCTGGTGTGGTTCATCTGCCGGATTCGGTGCTTCATCGCTCTCATTGGCCGCGCCAGAAAGCAGCGCAGGTAGCTCCGGCAAGGTATCGCTGTTTTCAAGTTGTTCGAGATAAGAAAAAATCGCCTGCTTAATTAACCAGTGTGGTGTGCGATCGATACGTGTCGCGGCAGACTTAATACGCTCACGCGTCGCGTCGTCCAGCTTAACCCCCATAGTGGTGGTTCCCATGCCATTACTCCTGTTGTTCTGAAAGGTGCAACTTAACGTTATCGTGAAATATCCATTATGTTGCAACTTTGTGCAACTGCGTTAAATGTGACCTGCGTAGCAAGCTTAAAAATGAATGAAATGTTAATAAAAGTAATCGTTATGACAGGAATTAAAAAAGTAACGCAGACTTTTTCTCTGCGGCAGTTAACATTTTTGAAAGGTGCAACCGCAAAAAATGTGAGGGAGTGCAACCTGATGAAAAATAGTATCGCTGGGTAATAAAAATTGATGTAAATGATGTGTTAAATCGATTGTGAATAACCAGCGCTTACGGCAGGATACGGTCGCCCTGGTAAACATAAACTCTGTTACCCCGTTCCGGTGGCAGATATAACGGCAAGTTTCGACATTGCCGATAATATTTTTTGGAGACTTTAGATGGCTATTAGCACACCGATGTTGGTGACGTTTTGTGTCTATATCTTTGGCATGATATTGATTGGGTTTATCGCCTGGCGATCAACCAAAAACTTTGACGATTATATTTTGGGTGGCCGCAGTCTTGGCCCATTTGTAACGGCATTATCGGCGGGTGCGTCGGATATGAGCGGCTGGTTATTAATGGGGTTGCCGGGCGCGGTATTTCTTTCCGGGATTTCAGAAAGCTGGATCGCCATTGGCCTGACATTAGGTGCGTGGATCAACTGGAAACTGGTGGCCGGGCGGTTGCGTGTTCATACCGAATACAACAATAACGCCTTAACTCTGCCGGACTATTTCACCGGGCGCTTTGAAGATAAAAGCCGTATTTTGCGTATTATCTCCGCGCTGGTTATTTTACTGTTTTTCACTATTTATTGTGCTTCGGGCATTGTGGCTGGCGCACGTCTGTTTGAAAGCACCTTCGGCATGAGCTACGAAACGGCTCTGTGGGCAGGTGCGGCGGCGACCATCCTTTATACCTTTATTGGCGGTTTCCTCGCGGTGAGCTGGACCGATACCGTGCAGGCCAGCCTGATGATTTTTGCGCTGATCCTCACTCCGGTGATCGTGATTATCAGCGTCGGTGGTTTTGGTGACTCGCTGGAAGTGATCAAACAAAAGAGCATTGAAAACGTTGATATGCTCAAAGGCCTGAACTTTGTCGCCATTATCTCGCTGATGGGGTGGGGGCTGGGCTACTTCGGGCAGCCGCATATTCTGGCGCGTTTTATGGCAGCGGATTCCCACCATAGCATCGTCCATGCGCGTCGTATCAGCATGACCTGGATGATCCTCTGCCTGGCCGGAGCGGTGGCTGTCGGCTTCTTTGGTATTGCTTACTTTAATGATCATCCGGCGGTAGCGGGTGCGGTAAACCAGAATGCTGAACGCGTATTTATCGAACTGGCGCAAATTCTGTTTAATCCGTGGATTGCCGGAATTCTGTTGTCAGCGATTCTGGCAGCGGTGATGTCAACATTAAGCTGTCAGTTGCTGGTATGTTCCAGTGCGATTACCGAAGATCTGTACAAAGCGTTTCTGCGTAAACATGCCAGCCAGAAAGAACTGGTGTGGGTTGGGCGCGTGATGGTGCTGGTGGTGGCGCTGGTGGCCATTGCGTTGGCGGCAAACCCGGAAAACCGCGTGCTGGGTCTGGTGAGCTACGCGTGGGCAGGTTTTGGTGCGGCGTTTGGTCCGGTCGTGCTGTTCTCGGTAATGTGGTCACGCATGACGCGCAACGGTGCGCTGGCGGGGATGATTATTGGCGCGCTTACGGTTATCGTCTGGAAACAGTTCGGCTGGCTGGGGCTGTACGAAATTATTCCGGGCTTTATCTTCGGCAGCATTGGGATTGTGGTGTTCAGTTTGCTGGGTAAAGCACCGTCAGCGGCGATGCAAAAACGTTTTGCTGAAGCGGATGCGCATTATCATTCGGCGCCGCCGTCACGGTTGCAGGAAAGCTAAGGGAAGGCGTTTTACCGAAACATAACAGGCAGCAGGCAGAGGGCAATCAGTGATTGCCCTCTGTGTTTTCTTTCAAAGTATTTTTACATTTCATCATCATTATCACTACATTTCGCTTGTGTTTTCCTTCGCCGTAATGATAATCGCTATCACTGCGATTTACTTTTCTTTGCATAGATTGACTCAGAAAAACGTTTAAGGGTGGGTGGCATGTTTGTTCCGTTTCTCATTATGTTGCGCGAAGGACTTGAAGCCGCGCTGATTGTTAGTTTGATTGCCAGCTATCTTAAGCGTACCCAGCGGGGCCGATGGATTGGTGTGATGTGGATTGGCGTGTTGCTTGCCGCCGCGTTGTGCCTGGGACTGGGCATCTTCATTAATGAAACCACCGGCGAATTCCCACAAAAAGAACAAGAACTGTTTGAAGGTATCGTGGCGGTGATTGCCGTGGTGATCCTCACCTGGATGGTTTTCTGGATGCGCAAAGTGTCGCGCAACGTCAAAGTGCAACTGGAACAGGCGGTCGATAGCGCATTGCAGCGCGGAAACCATCACGGCTGGGCGCTGGTGATGATGGTCTTTTTTGCCGTTGCAAGGGAAGGGCTGGAGTCGGTCTTTTTCTTGCTGGCGGCATTTCAACAGGATGTCGGGATTTGGCCGCCGCTGGGCGCAATGCTTGGTCTCGCTACTGCCGTAGTGCTCGGTTTCTTGCTCTACTGGGGGGGGATTCACCTGAATCTTGGCGCATTTTTCAAATGGACGAGCCTGTTTATTCTCTTCGTCGCCGCAGGGCTGGCCGCTGGTGCCATTCGCGCATTTCATGAAGCCGGACTGTGGAACCACTTCCAGGAAATCGCCTTCGATATGAGCGCGGTGCTCTCAACTCACTCTCTGTTCGGTACGCTGATGGAAGGTATTTTTGGTTATCAGGAAGCGCCCAGCGTCAGCGAAGTGGCCGTCTGGTTTATTTATCTCATCCCGGCGCTGGTGGCGTTTGCTCTGCCGCCACGTACCGGTACGACAGCGTCTCGCTCCGTGTAACGAATACGACGCAAACTCTTACTTAGTTACAACATACTTTAAAGGGATAGTCTCGTCATGACCATTAACTTCCGCCGTAGCGCACTGTACCTGAGCGTGGCTGCGCTTTTCTCCACCGCTTTTATGGCTAACGCTGCTGAGGTTCCGCAGGTCAAAGTGACTGTGACGGATAAACAGTGCGAACCGATGACCATTACGGTCAACGCCGGTAAAACGCAGTTCATTATTCAGAATCACAGCCAGAAGGCACTGGAGTGGGAGATCCTCAAAGGTGTGATGGTGGTGGAAGAGCGGGAAAATATCGCCCCTGGTTTTAGCCAGAAAATGACGGCGAATTTACAGCCAGGTGAATACGATATGACCTGCGGTCTGCTGACTAACCCGAAAGGGAAGTTGATCGTCAAAGGCGAGGCGACGGCGGATGCGGCGCAAAGCGATGCGCTGTTAAGTCTTGGCGGTGCAATTACCGAATATAAAGCGTATGTCATGGCGGAAACCGCGCAACTGGTTACCGATACCAAAGCCTTTACCGACGCCATCAAAGCAGGCGATATCGAAAAAGCCAAAGCACTGTATGCCCCGACGCGCCAGCACTATGAGCGCATTGAACCAATCGCTGAACTGTTCTCTGATCTGGATGGCAGCATTGACGCGCGTGAGGATGATTACGAACAAAAAGCGGCTGACCCGAAATTCACCGGTTTCCACCGTCTGGAAAAAGCGCTGTTTGGCGACAACACCACCAAAGGGATGGATAAGTACGCTGACCAGCTTTATACCGATGTGGTCGATTTGCAAAAACGTATCAGTGAACTGGCTTTCCCGCCATCAAAAGTCGTTGGTGGCGCAGCCGGGCTGATCGAAGAAGTGGCAGCCAGCAAAATCAGTGGTGAAGAAGATCGCTACAGCCATACCGATCTGTGGGACTTCCAGGCAAACATTGAAGGCTCTCAGAAAATTGTCGATCTGCTGCGTCCACAATTACAAAAAGCTAATCCAGAACTGCTGGCGAAAGTTGACGCCAACTTCAAAAAAGTCGATACCATTCTGGCGAAATATCGAACTAAAGACGGTTTTGAAACCTACGATAAGCTGACCGATGCCGACCGTAACGCGCTGAAAGGGCCGATTACTGCGCTGGCAGAAGATCTGGCGCAACTTCGCGGTGTGCTGGGACTGGATTAAGCGTTATGCAGTACAAAAATGAAAACGGCGTGAATGAACCGTCACGCCGACGTTTACTGAAAGGGATTGGCGCGCTGGCGCTGGCAGGGAGTTGCCCGGTCGCTCATGCGCAAAAAGTGCAAAGTGCGCCGGGTACGCTTTCGCCAGAAGCGCGCAATGAGAAACAACCTTTTTATGGTGAGCATCAGGCGGGCATTCTGACACCACAGCAAGCTGCAATGATGCTGGTGGCGTTTGATGTGCTGGCCAGCGATAAAGCCGATCTTGAGCGGCTGTTTCGTTTGCTGACTCAGCGGTTTGCTTTTCTGACTCAGGGCGGAGTGGCACCAGAAACGCCCAATCCTCGCTTGCCGCCACTCGATTCCGGCATTCTCGGCGGATACATTGCGCCTGATAATCTCACTATTACACTGTCTGTGGGGCATTCGTTGTTTGATGAGCGGTTTGGCCTTGCGTTGCAGATGCCGAAAAAGTTGCAGAAGATGACGCGTTTCCCTAACGACTCGCTGGATGCAGCATTGTGTCATGGTGATGTGCTGTTGCAGATTTGCGCTAACACCCAGGACACGGTGATCCATGCGCTGCGCGATATCATTAAACACACGCCAGATTTACTCAGCGTTCGCTGGAAACGGGAAGGGTTTATTTCCGATCATGCGGCGCGTAGCAAAGGCAAAGAGACGCCGATTAATTTGCTGGGCTTCAAAGATGGCACCGCCAATCCCGACAGCCAGAATACGAAACTGATGCAAAAAGTGGTGTGGGTAACGGCAGATCAGCAGGAGCCAGCCTGGACTATTGGTGGCAGCTACCAAGCCGTGCGTTTAATTCAGTTTCGGGTGGAGTTTTGGGACAGAACACCACTGAAAGAGCAGCAGACGATTTTTGGTCGAGATAAACAAACCGGTGCACCGCTGGGTATGCAGCATGAGCATGATGTACCGGATTACGCCAGTGACCCTGAAGGGAAGGTGATTGCGCTGGACAGCCATATCCGGCTGGCGAATCCCCGCACGCCAGAGAGTGAGTCCAGCCTGATGCTGCGTCGCGGCTACAGTTATTCGTTGGGTGTCACCAACTCCGGGCAACTTGATATGGGGCTTTTGTTTGTCTGCTACCAACACGATCTGGAAAAAGGCTTCCTGACAGTTCAAAAAAGGCTGAATGGTGAGGCTCTGGAGGAATATGTCAAACCCATCGGCGGGGGGTATTTTTTTGCGCTGCCGGGGGTGAAGAATGCGAACGATTACCTGGGAAGCGCGTTATTGCGGGTTTAATGTTTGTTTACGCCGCATCTGGCGTTCGTGCTCTGATGCCTGATGCGACGCTTGCGCGTCTTATCATGCCTACGGTTAGGGTACAGAGCACACTAATATCGACCCAAATTGCTCGTTTTTGTCATCACACTGTCATCTTTGCGATACAAGCTAATGTCATCAAAATGGTGGTTTATAGTTAAATATAAGTAAATATATTGTTGCAATGAATAAGAGATCTGTTGTACTTATTATGTAACAGCGGTAGTTCCCGGCAGTGATAGTCAGTCACTATGGAGATCGCGGATGGTAACGTCCTGTACTGGACATGTTTTTGACAATCAACGCTCGACCAAACGCGGAGACTTCTCCTCCGGTAGCAACTGCGTCACTCTACATTCTCATCCACTTCCTTTCTTTATTCGTGTTACCGACGCCTTTAACGGTGCGCGTAGCCGTTTTCGGTGTTATTTCCAAAAGCAAACTATGGCTTACAAGGAAGCCAACCCTCTGATGTTCGTGCGCATAATCGCGCTGCCAACGGCGCGTGTGATGAATACAAACAACTCAAGGTGCTCTCCATGGGAAGACAAAAAGCAGTGATCAAAGCTCGTCGCGAGGCAAAACGTGTGCTGAGACGGGATTCGCGTAGCCATAAACAGCGTGAAGAAGAATCGGTCACCTCGCTTGTGCAGATGAGCGGCGTAGAAGCCATTGGCATGGCTCGCGACAGTCGTGATACTTCGCCAATCGCCGCGCGAAATGAAGCGCAATTGCACTATCTGAAGGCTATTGAGAGTAAGCAGCTTATATTTGCCACTGGCGAAGCCGGGTGCGGCAAAACCTGGATCAGTGCTGCAAAAGCGGCAGAGGCTCTGATTCATAAGGATGTCGACAGGATTATCGTCACCCGTCCAGTATTGCAGGCCGATGAAGATCTTGGCTTCTTACCTGGAGATATTGCAGAAAAGTTTGCTCCTTATTTTCGCCCGGTCTATGACGTGCTTGTCCGGCGCCTGGGGGCTTCCTTTATGCAGTATTGCCTGCGACCGGAAATAGGGAAGGTGGAAATCGCGCCGTTCGCCTACATGCGTGGACGTACCTTTGAAAATGCAGTTGTCATTCTTGACGAGGCGCAGAATGTGACTGCCGCGCAAATGAAAATGTTCTTAACCCGCCTCGGGGAAAACGTGACGGTTATCGTCAACGGTGATATCACGCAATGCGATTTACCTCGCGGCGTGCGATCCGGATTAAGTGACGCTCTGGAACGTTTTGAAGAAGATGAGATGATCGGGATTGTCCGATTCGGCAAAGATGATTGCGTACGTTCGGCACTTTGCCAACGAACGCTACATGCTTACAGCTAAGTGTATTATTGGTTCAAAGCCCGGGCGAGCCGGGCTTTGAGATTGATGACAAACGTAAGATGCCTGATGCGCTACGCTTATCAGACCTACAAGATAATCACAATGTATTGAATTTGCGAGATTTTGTGGGGCGGATAAGACGTTCATGCCACATCCGGCATGAACAAAGCGCACAGTGTCAACAATCTGAGAACCCCGGTCGGGGCTTCTCATCCCCCCCGGTGTATGTAATATGCGAAAAAAAAGCCCGTACTTTCGTACGAGCTCTTCTTAAAATATGGCGGTGAGGGGGGGATTCGAACCCCCGATACGTTGCCGTATACACACTTTCCAGGCGTGCTCCTTCAGCCACTCGGACACCTCACCAAATTGTTGTTCCTGTCTTGCTGGAACGGGCGCTAATTTAGGGAAATCATGGCCTGAGGTCAACAAACTTTTTAAAAAAATCGCGCGTTTATTCAAACTTCAATCAATATGCAGTTTTAATAAGCGAAATCTGCTTTTTTTGCCACCGACCGCTGATTTGTTATGCTGGTGGTCTTTGTAGATCATAACGATAAGTGCGAATAAATTTTGCTCAGATTTTTCGGGAGTCAGTATGGATATCATCTTTTATCACCCAACGTTTGATACCCAATGGTGGATTGATGCGCTGGGGAAATCGCTTCCACATGCAAGAGTCAGAGCATGGGAAACCGGCGATAATCATCCTGCGGATTATGCTTTGGTCTGGCATCCTCCGGTCGGGATGCTGGCAGGGCGTGACCTTAAGGCGGTGTTCGCGTTGGGTGCTGGTGTTGATTCGATTTTGAGTAAATTACAGACACACCCTGAAATGCTGAAACCGTCTATTCCGCTTTTTCGCCTGGAAGATACCGGTATGGGCGAGCAAATGCAGGAGTACGCAGTGAGCCAGGTGTTGCACTGGTTTCGGCGCTTTGACGATTATCGCGAGCAACAAAATGCTTCGCTTTGGCAACCACTGCCTGAATATCACCGGGAAGATTTTACTATCGGCATTCTGGGTGCTGGTGTATTGGGCAGTAAAGTCGCACAGAGTTTGCGAACCTGGCGCTTTCCATTGCGTTGTTGGAGTCGCACTCGTAAATCCTGGCCTGGTGTTCAAAGCTTTGCCGGAAGCGAAGAGTTGCACGCATTTCTGAGCCAATGCCGCGTATTGATTAATCTTCTACCGAATACCCCCGAAACGGCCGGCATTATTAATCAACAATTATTAGAAAAATTACCGGATGGCGCGTATCTCCTGAATCTGGCGCGTGGCGTTCATGTAGTAGAAGATGACCTGCTCGCGGCGCTGGATAGCGGTAAGGTTAAAGCGGCGATGCTGGATGTTTTTAATCGTGAACCCTTACCGTCGGAAAGTCGGCTCTGGCAACATCCACGTGTGACAATAACACCACATGTTGCAGCCATTACCCGACCTGCTGAAGCGGTGGAGTATATTGCACGCACCATTACGCAACTTGAACGAGGGGAGACGGCTAGCGGGCAGGTCGATCGCGCTCGAGGCTACTAATAAAGCTTCCGGATTCCTGCTATCCTTGGCGGTAATTGAATACAGGAGAGAGTTATGTATCCCGTCGACCTTCATATGCATACCGTTGCCAGTACGCATGCATATAGCACATTAAGTGATTACATTGCCCAGGCCAAGCAGAAGGGCATTAAACTTTTTGCGATCACCGATCATGGCCCGGATATGGAAGATGCACCGCACCATTGGCACTTCATTAATATGCGTATCTGGCCGCGAGTGGTCGATGGGGTAGGGATCCTGCGTGGAATCGAAGCCAACATCAAAAACGTTGATGGTGAAATTGACTGCAGCGGCAAAATGTTTGAGTCGCTGGATTTGATCATTGCTGGTTTTCATGAACCAGTTTTTGCACCACATGATAAAGCCACTAACACGCAAGCGATGATCGCGACTATTGCCAGTGGTAATGTGCATATTATAAGCCATCCGGGGAACCCCAAATATTCCATAGATTTTAACGCTGTTGCCGAAGCAGCGGCTAAATATCAGGTGGCGCTGGAAATTAATAATTCCTCATTCTTACATTCGCGTAAGGGCAGTGAAGAAAACTGCCGTGCAGTGGCTGCGGCGGTGCGCGATGCCGGTGGCTGGGTCGCGTTAGGATCGGATTCTCACACCGCGTTTACCATGGGGGACTTTGCAGAGTGTCGTAAAATCCTCGACGCGGTTGATTTTCCGCAAGAGCGTATTCTGAATGTTTCACCGCGCCGCTTACTGAACTTCCTTGAATCTCGCGGTATGGCACCAATTGCAGAATTTGCTGATCTTTAATTGTTATTAACGGAAATAAATTAATGAACGAGTTTTCTATCCTGTGTCGTGTACTGGGTTCGCTCTATTACCGCCAACCGCAGGACCCTTTACTGGTTCCGCTGTTTACCTTGATTCGTGAAGGAAAACTGGCGGCGAACTGGCCGCTGGAACAGGATGAATTACTGGCGCGCTTGCAGAAAAGCTGTGATATGGCGCAAGTATCTGCCGATTACAATGCACTATTTGTCGGAGATGAATGCGCAGTTTCGCCTTATCGCAGCGCCTGGGTTGAGGGTGCCACTGAAGCAGAAGTGCGTGCTTTTCTTTCCGAACGCGGGATGCCGTTAGCGGATACGCCAGCGGATCATATCGGTACTTTATTGCTGGCAGCTTCCTGGTTGGAAGATCAGTCAACAGAAGATGAAAGCGAAGCGCTGGAAACACTGTTCAGCGAGTATCTGTTGCCCTGGTGCGGCGCATTTCTCGGTAAAGTTGAGGCCCATGCGACCACGCCGTTCTGGCGTACTATGGCACCGCTGACCCGCGATGCCATTAGCGCAATGTGGGATGAACTTGAGGAACAGTCAGAAGAATAAATGTGACTCACGTCACTTATAACTGCAATCTATAATTTGCCGTTGCATAAAATGTGTGCTCGATCTCATTCAATTTCGCGTTTTCTGCTATTATGCGCGGCATGAACATACTTCTCTCTATTGCAATCACAACAGGCATTCTCTCCGGTATCTGGGGATGGGTGGCTGTTTCTCTTGGCTTACTTAGCTGGGCGGGTTTCCTGGGCTGCACGGCCTACTTTGCCTGTCCACAGGGTGGTTTGAAAGGACTGGCAATCTCCGCTGCAACGTTGCTGAGTGGCATGGTGTGGGCGATGGTTATTATTCACGGTAGTGCGCTGGCACCACATCTGGAAATTCTCGGTTATGTCATAACGGGGATTGTGGCTTTTCTGATGTGTATTCAGGCTAAACATCTGTTGTTGTCGTTTGTCCCTGGTACATTTATCGGCGCATGTGCGACGTTTGCCGGGCAGGGGAACTGGAAGCTGGTTTTACCCTCTCTGGCGCTTGGGTTGGTGTTTGGCTACGCGATGAAAAACAGCGGTCTTTGGCTGGCAGCGCGCGGTGCTAAGTCCGCTCAGCGAGAGCAACAAGTCAAAAATAAAGCGTGAGGAGCACTCACGCTTTAGATTGAATAGTAAAGAGCCAGCTTTTTTATGTATCAGGATTCCGGCGGTACTGATAAGTGGCGGTATTTCACCAGAATGTCATTCTGCCGTTCTGCTTTATTCTGCAAATCCCACAGGCCACGGTCGATACCGTCGTTAATCAGGAAGATAACGCCTGTTTCGATGGCTGACATCAGGCACAGCATAACCGGCTCGTTAGAGGTATAACCCACTTCCCCTTCCAGTAACCGTTGGTAGTCAATAAAGCGGAAGACACCCGCCTGGACTTCATAGGAAAGGATTGTCTTACTGGTGTTCACCGAAGAAAGGATCTCGCCGGTACTCACATTGACGACGCGCAGGTTCACGGCGATCTGATCAAGTTGGTATTGCGTGTCTGCACCAATACCAAAGTATCTCGCCCCAACACCGCCCGATTTGACGTTGCTTTCATAACCAATAATTGAGCCTTCAACCATGATATTGGCTGCGGTCAGCGATTGAAGCGGGATTCGGTTGTTTACCGCTACAGTACCGTTTTCCTGTGCTGCACGAATAATCTTGCGTTCGTTGAGCAGGTTTTGTAGGCCCTGACGCTCCAGCGGTATAAACCAGCGAGAATCTTTCAATGCCGTGACCAGCATCGCGGTGGCGCTTTGCGGAACAGCAGTGGAGAAGTTACTCGCCGGGTAGGCTTTAAATTGCCCGGTTTCGTCCTGAATGTTGTATACCGAAACAAAGATCTTACCCGTTGGTGCAGGTAAATGGGTCAAATCTTTATAGCTCTGGGCTCGAGGCATTAATGTTGGCTTGGCGGCTTCTTTTGGTGGGGCGGTTAAGCATCCGCTCAGCAACATGACGGCAACCAAAACAAATAAGCGCTGCATGATTAATTTCCTTATGAAGCTGGGGCTTAAAAATCGGTTGAGTTATTTTGTAAACCCGACACTTCAATAGTCGAAGTTTGTCCGGTTTTACGATCTGTCACGTTCAACTGCAATTGACCATCGCGGTTGGCAATATCGATAATATATTCGTTAGTCACCATTCGGCCCGGTTTGCCAGTGTTAATATTCGACAGCAGGCCACCTAAAATTTGTGACTGAATAGCCTGGGTGAAGTTATCCAGCGCCGATGGTGTTTCAATACCAAAGTCATCGTTATAGCTGGGATCTTTATATGAGTTCTGTGCCTGGGCGCTATTTAATAAAAAAGCGCCGTTATTCGGGTTGCCACCAAAGTTTGGGTTGCGGAACTGAAAGGTCATAGTTCCAGCCCAACTTAATGGAGAAATAAGCATGAGTAGAACTACTGCATGTTTGACACGCATTGCAGCCTCCTGACAAATTTTTTATTTAGAATTCATCATGCGCCAAATCGCCCGTACCCAATAACGCCTGATTTATCTGGCGACGATTTAGTGCTTCTTCAGTTTGTATCAGTGCAAAGACGACAGTTTTCTCGAAGTCTCTTTTCAACGGGAATAAAAATGTCTGGAAAATAACGTCCTGATTCACCGTTATTGTGATCCAGCTTCCCCATCGTGCACTGGGTCTTTCATTAATCGTTAAATTACCGGTGTAGTCACTTTCCCATTTATCACTAAAGGCACGGTAAAAATCGTGCCCAATAGATGAAACAGTATGGTCAGTTAACAATCCCGGTACTTCTACCTCAACGGCGTGAACATTGCCCGCAGCGAAGAGAAGTTCTGCTGCTACAATCCAGCATAAATAACGTTTCATGGCTTTATCGCCTGAGGTTATCGTTTGCCCATGAGACCGCTTGTGTTCGGTTTTTTACAGCTATCTTCTTGAAAAGATTATAAAGATGCGTTTTAACCGTATTTTCGCTGATGAACAGCGAACGAGCAATCTCGTTATTGGAGGCGCCGATACGCAGCTTATTAAGGATCTCTTTTTCCCTATGAGTAAGGAGGGCAGATTCCGTGCTGTTATAACGATAGTTACCGGAATGTGTAATCAGGTAACTGGCAAGCTTTTGCGTAAAGTAGCATTCACCACGTAAGACGCCTTGCAACCCATTGACTACGCGTTCTTGATCCTCCATGGCGTAAAAAACACCATTGATATGTGGCCAGTTTTCAATGTCGCGGTACGGATAATCATCTGGGGTATTTAACAACATTGTTTTAATGTTGTTGTGTTTTCTGCTTAATGTATCCTGCCAGTAATGAATGAGCTTTTTATCTGCTTCCATCATATCCAACAGAATAATGCAGCCAGAAGATATATCGTCCAGAGAACGTTGAATATTATGCAGTTTTCCTGTGATTGCCAGCGATTGTTTTAAATGCTGCAATAACGCTGTCGCCTGCAAGGAAGGTTTAGTGATCAACAGTAAAGTATGACCATGAACACTATGGACTTCATTAAACATGATGAAACCCCGCTTTTTTTTATTAATCGCACACCTGACAGCTACCTCTAAAAATAGAGGCACCAGAAGTACTGACAGATGTTGCACTGCTGTGTGTAGTAATAAATCAACCCTAAATGGGTAAAATATAAAACTAATGGATTACATCTGATTTCAATCTAGCTATTACAAATCTTAAAGCAAGTGTTAAACGTGTAACAGAATGTAATCTGGCATTTAAAAATGTTAACGCTGCGGGGTGATTAAGTTTAGAAATGATAGAAAAGTTGTACATATAGCTTTTATTGCACAATTTTAAAAAGTCATACAAATAACGCTAAGTCCATAATTATGCATATAAAATTTATTCCCACATAGTCCTTTTGTTGCGCGGAAATTTCTTAATTTTTCGGAGGTTCTCCCTGGACAAATTTTTGCTGCAAAAAGACGATGTTTGTCACGGCTTGTTGAACAGACATATCGACGTAATCTTCTCGACTTGTGCAGAGAGGCCGTCCGTTGAATTTTTGCGGTCAAAAAATAGCAATTTAAAAGTAAACAAAATATTTTTTACGTAAATAACAGCGTATTTACGCGAGTTTTAATACTTTGGTATGAACAAAAAAAGAAAAATACAACGCGTGGGTGAGTTATTAAAAATATTTCTACAGACATACTTTCCATCGTAACGCAGCGTTAACAAAAAGCGGTTTGCGTTAACAACCAAGTTGAAGTGATTTAAATTTCTTTAATGTACGACCAGGTCCAGGGTGACAACATGAAAAACAGATTGTTATTTATGATGTTAACAGTACTGGGTGCGCCTGGGATTGCAGCCGCGGCAGGTTATGATTTGGCTAATTCAGAATATAACTTTGCGGTAAATGAATTGAGTAAGTCTTCATTTAATCAGGCAGCCATAATTGGTCAAACTGGCGCTAATAATAGCGCGCAGTTACGGCAGGGAGGCTCTAAACTTTTGTCGGTTATTTCGCAAGAAGGTAATAGTAACCGAGCCAGGATTGACCAGAAAGGAGATTATAACCTTGCGTATATTGACCAGACGGGCAATGCCAACGATGCCAGTATATCGCAAGGCGCATATGGTAATACTGCAATGATTATCCAGAAAGGTTCTGGTAATAAAGCAAATATTACTCAGTATGGTACTCAAAAAACGGCAATTGTAGTGCAGAGACAGTCGCAAATGGCTATTCGCGTGACACAACGTTAATTTCCATACGACTTTTAAATCAATCCGATGGGGGTTTTACATGAAACTTTTAAAAGTAGCAGCAATTGCAGCAATCGTATTCTCTGGTAGTGCTCTGGCAGGTGCTATTCCTCAGTACGGCGGCGGTGGCGGCGGCAACCACGGTGGTGGCGGCAATAACAGCGGCCCGAATTCAGAGCTGAATATTTACCAGTACGGCGGCGGTAACTCTGCTGTTGCATTGCAGGCTGATGCCCGCAACTCCGATCTGACTATTACCCAGCATGGCGGCGGTAACGGCGCTGATGTTGGACAAGGTTCTGATGACAGCTCAATCGATCTGACTCAGCGTGGTTTCGGTAACAGCGCTACTCTCGATCAGTGGAATGGTAAAGATTCTACTATGACCGTTAAACAGTTCGGTGGTGGTAACGGTGCTGCTGTTGACCAGACTGCATCTAACTCCAGCGTCAACGTAACTCAGGTTGGCTTTGGTAACAACGCGACCGCTCATCAGTACTAATACAGAATTTGTATGACAGAAACAGGGCGTAAGCCCTGTTTTTTTTCGGGAGAATAGTATGAACGCGTTATTACTTCTCGCGGCGCTTTCCAGCCAGATAACCTTTAATACGACCCAGCAAGGCGACATGTACACCATTATCCCTGAAGTCACCCTGACACAATCTTGCCTGTGTCGGGTACAAATATTGTCTCTGCGCGAAGGCAGTTCTGGGCAAAGCCAGACGAAGCAAGAAAAGACCCTCTCAGTGCCCGCTAATCAACCCATTGCTTTGACAAAATTGAGCTTAAATATTTCCCCGGACGATCGAGTGAAAATAGTTGTTACTGTTTCTGATGGACAGTCACTGCATTTATCACAACAATGGCCGCCATCTTCAGGAAAGTCTTAATGCGTTGATATATTGAGCATAAAATGAATCGGGAGAGAATGGTCTGATGCGAATCGGCCAACCTGACAGTATGGATAACAGCAACCCTCAAGGATGATTAATCATTGAGGAAATAGAATAAATGTTCAGACCATTTTTAAACTCTCTTATGCTCGGCAGTCTGGTTTACCCTTTTATTGCCATCGCAGGCAGTAATGCACAAGGTGGCGTGATCTATTTTCGTGGTCAAATTGTAGAACCGACATGTGATGTCAGTACTCTTCAGGCACCACCAGAAATGACCTGTATGCAGAATGGTTCGGTTCCGGACAAAACCTATTCCAGCAAAGAGTTGATGAGCGGTAACGTCAAAAATCCGCAAATTGCCTCAGTAAAAGTGCAGTACCTTGATGAGCAGAAAAAGCTGGCTGTGATGAACATCGAATATAACTAAGTTTCTGAGCAACTCACGTTGCTGACAACAAAAATGCGATTTCCCTAAAAGCCCTGCTGTACACTTAAGGAACAAGATGGTGTAAGGAGGCGTTATGAAATCGCGTATTCATGTTGTGCAGGGTGATATTACCAAACTGGCCGTTGATGTTATTGTTAATGCGGCAAATCCATCATTAATGGGGGGCGGCGGTGTTGATGGCGCTATTCATCGCGCTGCTGGTCCGGCCTTGCTGGATGCTTGTTTAAAAGTTCGTCAGCAACAGGGCGATTGCCCTACGGGACATGCAGTCATTACTCTTGCAGGCGATCTTCCTGCCAAAGCAGTTGTGCATACCGTTGGGCCAGTCTGGCGCGGGGGCGAACAAAATGAAGACCAGTTATTGCAGGATGCCTATCTCAATAGTCTGCGACTGGTGGCTGCGAACGGTTATTCGTCAGTGGCTTTTCCTGCCATTAGCACTGGTGTATATGGTTACCCGCGTGCTGCTGCGGCTGAAATAGCTGTAAAAACCGTTTCGGAATTTATTACCCGTCACGCTTTACCTGAGCAAGTATACTTTGTCTGTTATGATGCAGAAAACGCCCACCTCTACGAAAGACTCCTTACCCAACAAGGAGATGAATGATTTGCCCCGGCTGGCGAGCGCGGTGCTGCCGTTGTGCTCGCAACATCCTGGAAAATGCGGCATTTTCCCTCTTGATAAAAGCCTGGATGCGTTTGCCGCAAGATATTATCTGGCGGAAATGGCGGAACATACGCTGGATGTTCAGTACTACATTTGGCAGGACGATATGTCGGGGCGGTTGCTGTTTTCCGCCCTGTTAGCCGCAGCGAAGCGTGGCGTTCGCGTCCGGTTGTTGCTCGATGACAACAATACCCCCGGGCTTGATGACATTTTACGCTTGCTCGATAGTCACCCGCGTATTGAAGTCCGGCTTTTCAATCCTTTCTCGTTTCGTTTGTTGCGCCCGCTTGGCTATATCACCGATTTTTCCCGCCTCAATCGCCGTATGCATAATAAAAGTTTTACCGTTGATGGTGTGGTAACGCTGGTGGGCGGGCGAAACATTGGCGACGCTTATTTTGGTGCGGGGGAAGAGCCGCTTTTTTCTGATTTAGATGTCATGGCAATCGGGCCAGTTGTTGAGGACGTTGCCGATGATTTCGCCCGCTACTGGTATTGCAAATCGGTTTCACCGTTGCAGCAGGTGCTGGATGTTCCCGATGGCGAAATGGCTGACCGCATTGAGCTACCTGCGTCCTGGTACAACGACAGCGGGACACATCGCTATTTGCGCCAAATGGAGTTAAGTCCTTTTATAAATCAACTGGTTGACGGGACATTGCCGCTAATCTGGGCAAGAACGCGTTTATTAAGTGATGATCCCGCGAAAGGGGAGGGCAAGGCAAAACGCCATTCACTGCTGCCGCAACGTCTGTTCGATATCATGGGCTCACCCAGCGAACGTATTGATATTATCTCTTCCTATTTTGTGCCAACGCGCGCGGGAGTGGCGCAGCTTTTACGAATGGTGAGAAAAGGGGTCAAGATAGCTATCTTAACCAATTCACTTGCCGCTAACGATGTCGCTGTCGTTCATGCCGGGTATGCCCGCTGGCGCAAAAAATTGCTCCGCTATGGCGTTGAATTATATGAACTGAAGCCGACGCGGGAACAGAGCGGAACGCTGCACGATCGCGGTATAACCGGGAATTCTGGCGCAAGTCTGCATGCCAAAACGTTTAGTGTCGATGGCAAAATTGTGTTTATTGGCTCATTCAATTTCGATCCGCGTTCAACGCTGCTCAATACTGAAATGGGCCTGGTGATAGAGAGTGAAACGCTGGCGCAATTAATCGATAAACGCTTTATGCAGAGTCAGTATGATGCGGCCTGGCAGCTCCGTTTGGATCGTTGGGGAAGGATCAACTGGGTCGATCGTCATGGGAAGGAAGATATTATCCTCAAAAAAGAACCCGCAACCAGTTTCTGGAAGCGGGTTATGGTCAGACTGGCGTCAATATTGCCCGTAGAATGGTTATTATAAACGTGGCTTAACGGGCTGGCGCTTTATCATTCTCACGCTTCACGTTCGGTTTGCCAGAGAATAAAAACTTCAGCAACGGAATGCGTAAATGAATTTCGTACAGAATTATCGCAATCCCTATCACAAATATCAGACCGCAGAGAAAACCAAGCCAATTTGAGGTGATATGCGGGGTGATGTATGCGCCGAAAAAGAGCGTTAACGGGTGGTGAACCAGGTAGATAAACAGTGACGCGTTGACAAAATAAGTTACCCGTGCCGACTGAAAATTAAGCAGGCGGTGGCCGAAGGAGAAGACCACATTAACCATCCACAGTCCGAGCACCATCGTGATCACCGACTCAGTTTCATACATCCAAGCATCGCCACTGCCGTAACGTTGATTGAGCAAATAAGCCATAAATGCCAGTGCTGCCGCGAGGGTACAGCCGCGAGATGGGGTGGTAAACAAAGCTTTAAGGTTAGGAAAAATGAAAGCCAGTGCACCGAGAATAAAGAACGGCATATAAAACAGCGTCTGCATGAAAATAAAATTGAACATGCCATCGCTTAAAATGGGCGGATAAATGATAAATAGTGTTCTTCTTATTGCTGCATAGCCAACACCCAGACAGAAAAATAATATCGATAGCTTAACCATCGAGAAAGATTTATTCGCCTTATCTGAATTTTCTAAATTATTTCTGATGCGCTTAAATATCCACACGCACAGTGTCGTCATAACGACCAGCACCAGTAAAAACCACAGATGCGAGACTAATTCCCAGGCCAGAGTATTATATTTGTCATACAATGATAGCCCAGGCCAGCTTTCCGCTTTGCCTTTGACATATTGCAGCATAATGAATTGCGGCAAGGTGAGCAGGGGAATTGCCGTTAACATCGGGATACCTACGCGCTCAACGCGCACTTTCCACCATTTTTTCAATGGGTAGCGCAAAAACAGCATGTAGGAAAAATACCCGGAAATAACGAAAAATACCTGCATACGGAAGGCGTGGATAAAATCGTTAAAAAGCGTCAGCCACCATGATGGTTCTGCGCTATTCACATGCCAGGTGTGGCTTGAATAAATTAAAGAAATATGAAAAGGGATCCCTAACAACATCAACCATGCGCGGATGGAGTCGAGGAAATATTCACGCTGCGCGGGTACTGGATTCATATATGGTTAACTAATCTCGGATTTTTCGTCTTATCCCGACCGGGTAATGCCTTTAGGCTTTTGCCGTAGCGACACCGACCTGACCACATGTGGCGCAGATTTCAAGTGCGTTTTTATGCGGCATAACCGCTACCACGAACCAAAATGGAAGCGCCTGTAAGACGGTTGATAAATAAATTTGCTGGCAAACCCTACACGAACTCGCTCCTTCTGTCTTTAGGAGAAGCACGGAAAGTGAAAACGGTTGCAATCAGGTGCTTAATCCATGAGCCGGTACGCCGAATAATACCGGGATTCTGTTGTCGGAATGGCTGGTTATCCATTAAAATAGATCGGATCGATATAAGCACACAAAGGGGGAAGTGCTTACTTATTATGAAACATAAACTACAAATGATGAAAATGCGTTGGTTGAGCGCTGCAGTAATGTTAACTCTGTATACATCGCCAGGCTGGGCCTTCAGCATTGACGATGTCGCAAAGCAAGCTCAATCCTTAGCCGGGAAAGGCTATGAGGCACCTAAAAGTAACTTGCCCTCCGTTTTCCGCGACATGAAATACGCGGACTATCAGCAGATCCAGTTTAATCATGACAAAGCCTACTGGAACAATCTGAAGACCCCATTCAAGCTCGAGTTCTACCATCAAGGTATGTACTTCGACACGCCGGTCAAAATCAACGAAGTCACCGCAACGGCAGTAAAAAGAATCAAATACAGTCCGGATTATTTCACTTTCGGTGATGTTCAGCATGACAAAGACACGGTAAAAGACCTTGGCTTCGCCGGTTTTAAAGTGCTTTACCCGATCAACAGCAAAGATAAAAACGATGAAATCGTCAGCATGCTCGGGGCCAGCTATTTTCGCGTGATTGGCGCAGGTCAGGTTTACGGTCTTTCTGCCCGTGGCCTGGCAATTGATACCGCTTTGCCATCCGGTGAAGAATTTCCGCGATTTAAAGAATTCTGGATCGAGCGTCCAAAACCGACTGACAAACGTTTAACGATTTATGCGCTGCTTGATTCGCCGCGTGCGACAGGCGCTTACAAGTTCGTTGTTATGCCGGGACGTGACACGGTTGTTGATGTGCAATCGAAAATTTACCTGCGCGATAAAGTCGGCAAACTGGGCGTTGCACCGTTAACCAGTATGTTCCTGTTCGGGCCGAATCAGCCATCTCCGGCGAATAACTATCGTCCGGAATTGCACGATTCTAACGGCCTTTCTATCCATGCTGGTAACGGTGAGTGGATCTGGCGTCCGCTGAACAACCCGAAACATCTGGCGATCAGCAGTTTCTCGATGGAGAACCCTCAAGGTTTCGGTCTACTGCAACGCGGCCGCGATTTCTCCCGTTTTGAAGATCTCGACGATCGTTATGATTTGCGTCCTAGCGCCTGGGTAACGCCGAAAGGGGAGTGGGGTAAAGGCAGCGTTGAGCTGGTAGAAATTCCAACCAACGATGAAACCAACGATAACATCGTCGCTTACTGGACACCGGATCAGTTGCCGGAGCCGGGCAAAGAGATGAACTTTAAATACACCATCACCTTCAGTCGTGACGAAGACAAACTTCACGCGCCTGATAACGCCTGGGTGCAGCAGACGCGTCGTTCAACGGGCGATGTAAAGCAGTCGAACCTGATTCGCCAGCCTGATGGCACTATTGCCTTTGTGGTCGATTTCACCGGCGCAGAAATGAAAAAACTGCCAGAGGATACGCCGGTCACCGCGCAAACCAGCATTGGCGATAATGGTGAGATTGTCGAAAGCACGGTGCGTTATAACCCGGTTACTAAAGGCTGGCGTCTGGTGATGCGTGTGAAAGTGAAAGATGCCAAGAAAACCACTGAAATGCGTGCTGCGCTGGTGAATGCCGATCAGACGTTGAGTGAAACCTGGAGCTACCAGTTACCTGCCAATGAATAAGACAACCGAGTACATTGACGCAATGCCCATCTCTGCAAGCGAGAAAGCGGCATTGCCGAAGACCGATATCCGCGCTGTTCATCAGGCGCTGGATGCTGAACACCGGATCTATGCGCGGGAGGATGACTCCCCACAAGGCTCGGTAAAGGCACGTCTGGAACAAGCCTGGCCTGATTCGCTTGCTGATGGACAGTTAATTAAAGACGACGAAGGACGCGACCAGCTTCAGGCAATGCCGAAAGCAAAACGCTCCTCTATGTTTCCCGATCCGTGGCGAACTAATCCGGTAGGGCGATTCTGGGATCGTCTGCGTGGGCGCGATGTGACGCCGCGCTATCTGGCCCGGTTGACCAAAGAAGAGCAGGAAAGTGAGCAAAAGTGGCGTACTGTCGGGACAATCCGTCGTTACATCCTGCTTATCCTGACGTTGGCGCAAACTGTTGTCGCCACCTGGTACATGAAGACGATTCTGCCGTATCAGGGATGGGCGTTGATTAATCCGGTTGATATGGTTGGTCAGGATCTGTGGGTTTCCTTTATGCAGCTCCTGCCTTATATGCTGCAAACCGGCATTCTGATCCTCTTCGCTGTTCTTTTCTGTTGGGTGTCTGCCGGATTCTGGACGGCGCTGATGGGCTTCCTGCAGTTACTTATTGGTCGCGATAAATACAGTATATCTGCGTCAACCGTTGGTGATGAGCCGTTAAATCCGGAGCATCGCACGGCATTGATCATGCCTATTTGTAATGAGGATGTGAACCGCGTCTTTGCAGGCTTGCGCGCAACGTGGGAATCGGTAAAAGCCACCGGCAATGCTCAACACTTTGATGTCTATATTCTGAGTGACAGCTACAACCCAGACATCTGTGTGGCAGAACAAAAAGCGTGGATGGAGCTGATCGCTGAAGTCGGTGGCGAAGGTCAGATTTTCTATCGCCGTCGCCGTCGTCGCGTGAAGCGTAAGAGCGGTAATATCGATGACTTCTGCCGTCGTTGGGGCAGTCAGTACAGCTACATGGTGGTGCTGGATGCCGACTCAGTGATGACCGGTGATTGCTTGTGTGGTCTGGTGCGCCTGATGGAAGCCAATCCGAATGCCGGGATTATCCAGTCTTCACCGAAAGCGTCCGGTATGGATACGCTGTATGCGCGCTGCCAGCAGTTTGCTACCCGTGTCTATGGGCCATTGTTCACTGCCGGTTTGCACTTCTGGCAACTCGGTGAGTCGCACTACTGGGGGCATAACGCGATAATCCGCGTGAAACCGTTTATCGAGCATTGTGCGCTGGCACCGCTGCCTGGTGAAGGATCATTTGCTGGTTCAATTCTTTCGCATGACTTTGTGGAAGCCGCACTGATGCGCCGTGCAGGCTGGGGGGTATGGATTGCTTACGATCTTCCTGGCTCTTATGAAGAGCTGCCCCCTAATCTGCTTGATGAGCTAAAACGTGACCGCCGCTGGTGCCACGGTAACCTGATGAACTTCCGTCTGTTCCTGGTGAAAGGGATGCACCCGGTACACCGCGCGGTGTTCCTGACAGGTGTGATGTCTTATCTTTCCGCACCGCTGTGGTTTATGTTCCTCGCGCTTTCTACCGCATTGCAGGTAGTGCACGCGCTGACCGAGCCGCAATACTTTCTGCAACCACGGCAGTTGTTCCCGGTGTGGCCACAGTGGCGTCCTGAACTGGCTATTGCGCTGTTTGCCTCGACCATGGTGCTGCTGTTCCTGCCGAAGTTGTTGAGTATTTTGCTCATCTGGTGCAAAGGGACGAAAGAGTATGGCGGCTTCTGGCGCGTGACGTTATCGTTGTTGTTAGAAGTGCTGTTCTCCGTGTTGTTGGCACCGGTACGCATGCTGTTTCATACGGTATTCGTGGTCAGCGCCTTCCTCGGTTGGGAAGTGGTGTGGAATTCACCGCAGCGTGATGATGACTCCACTTCCTGGGGCGAAGCGTTTAAACGCCACGGCTCTCAGTTATTGCTGGGGTTAGTGTGGGCGGTCGGTATGGCGTGGCTGGATCTGCGTTTTCTGTTCTGGCTGGCACCGATTGTCTTCTCGTTGATCCTGTCACCGTTTGTTTCGGTGATCTCCAGCCGTACAACCGTTGGTTTGCGCACGAAACGCTGGAAACTGTTCCTGATCCCGGAAGAGTATTCACCGCCGCAGGTACTGGTCGATACCGATCGTTTCCTTGAGATGAACCGTCAACGTTCTCTCGACGATGGCTTTATGCACGCGGTGTTTAATCCGTCGTTTAATGCCCTGGCAATGGCAATGGCCACCGCGCGTCACCGCGCCAGTAAGGTGCTGGAAATCGCCCGCGATCGCCACGTTGAACAGGCGCTGAACGAGACGCCAGAGAAGCTGAATCGCGATCGCCGCCTGGTGCTGTTGAGCGATCCGGTGACCATGGCACGCCTGCATTTCCGTGTGTGGAATTCCCCGGAGAAATATTCTTCATGGGTGAGTTACTACGAAGGGATAAAGCTGAATCCACTGGCATTACGTAAACCGGATGTGGCTTCGCAATAAAGCGTAGTTACCTGCAATATATTGAATTTGCAAGGTTTCGTAGATCGGATAAGGCGTTCACGCCACATCCGGCAAAAACAACGAGCCAATAAAAATACCGGCGTAATGCCGGTATTTTTTTACAGAAGAGGGTACGAATGCGTTTCATTTTGGTAGGCATCATGGTTGCTTTGCTGAGTGGTTGTGGCAGCATCATCAGTCGCACCATACCGGGGCAGGGGCATGGCAATCAATATTATCCAGGTGTGCAATGGGATGTGCGTGACTCCGCATGGCGCTATGTCACGATCCTTGATCTTCCATTCTCTTTAGTCTTTGATACCTTACTGCTGCCGATCGACATTCACCACGGAGCATATGAGTAATTAACGTTCATCCCACTCATCGGCTGCTGTGCGCCCTTCTTCGGTATCCAGCGGAGGCTCAAGCTGGAATTCGCCTTCGTCCCATTCATGCAGAGTATTTTCTTCCTGCCATTCCTGGCGGATTTCAATCTCATCATAATCGCCATCAAATATGCTCTGTGCGGCTTCTCCACTGAACATTGGCAGGCATTCACCTTCTTCGCCTTCATCGGCGTAAAACTCAACCTGCCACATAATGTCGCCATCTTGCAGAATGTATTTTTGGACATTGAACTGTTGCACATTCGCTTCTTCGGCGTCGATGCCGGGATTGTCAGCAAGAAATTCTTCGCGTGCGGCATCAATGGCTTCTTCAAGCGTTGCGTACATAGTCATCACGATTCTCCCTTTGATTTGATGAGGTATTCAGGGAAAGAATAGCTGATTCTCCGCTTTTGCAAGTATGAAAGGCGAAAAATCAGTTCGATACCTGGGGGAATCGGCGGCGACGCAGGCTGTTCCAGGAATAGACAGCGTTAAACAGAACGACTCCGGCAGTAACCAGAAATACTGCCCGGAAGCCATAGTTTGCTGAGATAGCGGCCCCCATCAATGGCCCCGTAACGTTGCCAATATCACGAAACGACTGGTTATAACTGAAAATGCGACCGGCGATTTGGTTGGTCGAATTGTAAACCAGCAGCGTCTGTACGGCGGGGAGCAAAGCACCATCTGCAGCACCGAGTAAAAACCGTAAAATCCCCAGTTGCAATGGCGTCTGGACATAAGACATTGGGATCAACAGCAGTACAGAAAAGATCAGCGCAGTTATCAGAATCTTTTCTGGTCCGATTCGATCGCCAAGTTTGCCGAGTCGTGGTGCGCTAAGTAGAGCTGCCACGCCGGGGACTGAGGCGATCATCCCGCTGATAAACGCGATATTACTGACGTTGCCGGCCAGTTCGCGGACATACAGCGTCAGGATTGGGGCGATTGAACCGGTGGCAATCTGGATAATTAACGTCGTGACAAACAGGCTGAGTACCAGTTTTGGGTTTTTAAGTGACGTTACGACTTCCCGCATGTGCAGCATCTCTTTTTTGCTGACCGGTTGGAATTTTTCTTTGATACAAAATAGGGTGACAAAAAAACAGAGTAGCAGCACGCTAGCGGTGATAAAGAACACCGGACGTAAGCCGTAGCTATCCGCGAGCAGACCGCCAGCCATTGGGCCGAGCAACGCGCCACTAACCCCACCGGTAGAGAGTGTCCCCAGCGCCCAGCCGCTTTTGTTGCGTGGGACCTGGGTGGCGATTAAGGCGTTGGCGTTGGGAACAAATCCACCGAGCAGCCCCAGTAGCGCCCGCAGGATCAGGAACTGCCAGATATTTTGCGCCAACCCCATCAACACCATCACGATGCCCATCCCGAGAGCCGAGCGCAATAGCATAATTTTTCGGCCTTTGCGATCGGCAAGCCCGCCCCAAAACGGGGAGGCGATAGCAGAAAATAAAAAGGTAATACTGAAGACAATTCCGGACCACATATTCAGCTCACTGTGACCGGTGACGCCAAGTTGCTCAACGTAGAGGGGTAAGAACGGCATCACCAGACTGAAGGCGGCGCCGGTGAGAAAACAACCTAGCCAGGCAACGATCAGGTTTCGTTTCCAGTTTATGGAGGTGTCATTATCAGAGGGTGACATAGCAATCCGCTGTTGGTGCGCCAGGCGCGGTGAACATAAGAAGAAAAAATAAGCACACTAATTATGCGCCTGACTTATAGGTGGTGCAACGCAGAGAGCTTTTATCGCTAAATCAGGGGATTTGATGCTGACAGGCCGGATGTGATGCAGGCATCTTATCCGGCCTGTGAATATGTATTAATAGCGAGAAGGTACGCCTTGCGGGCGCGTTTTAAAGCGACGATGCAGCCACATGTACTGTTCCGGCGCCATCATGATGCATTTTTCTACCACTTTATTCATCCACGCAGCGGTGGTTTCAGCGTTATCCAGCGGAGGTGAACACTCTGGCGGCAGCATGATCAATTGATACCCTTTGCCATCTGGCTTACGACGCGGAACAAACGGCACCAGACACGCACCAGACATTCTGGCCAGCATCCAGGTGCCGCTGGTGGTCGCCGCCTGTTCAACGGCAAACAGCGGCACAAAAACGCTTGAGCGTGGACCGTAATCGTGATCTGGTGCATACCAGACCACTTCGCCTTTCTTCAGTGCTTTAATCATTCCTTTTAAATCTTTGCGATCGAGCATCGATTTATTCGAACGCAGACGCCCCCAGGTTTGCAGCCAGTCGATCAATGGATTATCGTTCGGGCGATAGACACCGATACCCGGTTCCTGCATACCAAATTGCCTTGCGCCCAGTTCCAGAGTCAGAAAATGGATGCCAACTAACAGGATGCCGCGCTTTTGTGCCTGCACGTCACGGATATGTTCCATGCCGATCACTTCTGTCCAACGGGCAACCCGACGGTCCGGCCAGAACCATGCCATGCCAGTCTCCATCAGCCCCATGCCAACGGATTCGAAATTCTTCACCACCATTTCACGGCGTTCCTGTTCACTCATCTCCGGGAAGCACAGTTCCAGGTTGCGGTGCACAATTTTGGCGCGTCGTTTCATAAAACGTAACGCCAGTCGTCCCGCCGCGATGCCGAGGCGGTAGATAATTGGGTAGGGTAACTGAACGACCAACCAAAGTACGCCAATACCCAACCAGGTTAACCAATAACGCGGATGAAGCAGTGCGGTGGAGAACTTGGGTAGATTCGTCATATCAATCCTGTCTTTCAACCTATACGGGCAATTGTATGTATTGTCGCATTTTTTCGTCCGCAACCAAAATTTGTGACCGGGGATTGGGTGAAATTGCCGCGCATGTAAATCATTATTAATTTTTAATGTGCAAATGTAGCGTAAAATGTGTGGATGTTAATTATCGATAATTGCTATATGATGCCGCGGATTTTTACTTACCCACCCGCAGGAACCGTACACCATGCCAGTGTTACACAACCGCATTTCTAATGACGCGCTGAAAGCCAAAATGCTGACCGAGAGCGAACCACGCACCACCATGTCGTTCTATAAATATTTCCAAATTGCCGATCCCAGGGCGACCCGCGATGCTTTATATCAGCTATTTACTGCGTTGAATGTCTTTGGGCGGGTCTATCTGGCACGTGAAGGGATCAACGCACAAATCAGCGTACCGGCGAGCAACGTAGAGACATTTCGCGCACAGCTTTATGCTTTTGACCCTGCTTTAAACGGATTACGTCTGAATATTGCGCTGGATGATGACGGGAAATCCTTCTGGGTGCTGCGCATGAAAGTCCGCGAACGAATTGTTGCCGATGGTATTGACGATCCTCAATTTGACGCCAGTAACGTCGGGGAATATCTACAAGCGGCGGAAGTGAACGCCATGCTTGACGATCCAGATACGCTGTTTATCGACATGCGCAACCACTATGAATACGAAGTGGGGCATTTTGAAAACGCGCTCGAAATTCCGGCTGATACCTTCCGTGAGCAACTGCCGAAAGCGGTTGAGATGATGCAGGCGCATAAAGATAAAAAAATCGTGATGTACTGCACCGGAGGTATTCGTTGCGAAAAGGCCAGTGCCTGGATGAAACATAGCGGATTCAATAAAGTCTGGCATATCGAAGGCGGTATTATTGAATACGCCCGCAAAGCGCGGGAACAAGGTCTGCCGGTCCGCTTTATTGGTAAAAATTTCGTTTTTGATGAGCGGATGGGGGAGCGCATCTCTGATGAAATTATCGCGCATTGTCATCAATGTGGCACACCGTGCGACAGCCATACCAACTGCAAAAATGATGGTTGCCACCTGCTGTTCATTCAGTGTCCGGCGTGCGCCGAGAAATTCAAAGGCTGTTGTAGTGAGATTTGCTGTGAAGAAAGCGCGTTACCGCCAGAAGAACAGCGACGTCTCCGTGCCGGGCGGGAAAATGGCAATAAGATCTTTAATAAATCACGTGGACGCCTGAACACGACACTGGTTATTCCTGATCCAACAGAATAAACATTCGTGCCGGATGCGTGTCATCCGGCAACATCTCAGCACTACTTCTGTTGTATGCCTTCAACCGAAATAATCAGATCAACTTCCTGCGAAGCCGCGCCTAAATCTGTCTTGATATTGAAGTCTTTTAGCTTAATTTTCCCTTCAGCCTCAAAACCCGCACGTTTACCGCCCCACGGATCGTCGCCCTGGCCAATCAATTTCGCTTCCAGCGTTACTGGTTTGGTCACGCCATTCAGCGTCAGATCACCAGTAATATCCAGCTCGTCACCGTTTTTCTTCACGCTGGTGGAGGAGAAGGTTGCCTGCGGATATTTTGCTGTATTAAGGAAATCCGCGCTGCGGAGATGTTTATCGCGCTCGGCGTGATTGGTATCAACACTGGTGGTGTTAATAGTCACATTCACTTTATCGGCTGCAGGATCCTTTTCATCAAACGTAAATGTACCGTCGAAATCTTTAAATGTGCCGTACAACCAACTGTAACCCAGATGCTGGATGCGGAAATTGACAAAGGCGTGCTGGCCTTCTTTGTCAATTTTATAATCGGCGGCGATAGCTGAACCGGCAGAGAACATCAGTGAAGCGAAGGTTAAACCAAGCAGGCTTTTTTTCATTTTTTAAACTCCATAGTCAGATGACGATTTTCCCAGCATGCGCCTCAGGGGGTCGTCTTTATCGATGAAATGATGCTTCAGAGCCATAAATCCGTGCATAACGGACAGAACGACCACGCTCCACGCCAGCCAAAAATGCAGGGCACCGGCTAAGTCAGCCTGCGCGCCAGTATCGGCAAGGGTTGCGGGAACGTCAAACCAGCCAAAAACGCTGATCGGTTTGCCATCGGCGGTAGAGATCAGATAGCCACTGATGCCAATGGCGAAGAGCAAGAGGTATAGCGCAAGATGTCCAGTCTTTGCACCAAGACGAGTCATAAGCGAATAATTTTGCAACGGACCTGGCGGTGGGGATATGACACGCCACAGAATACGAACAACCAGCCCCATCATTAACAGAATACCGATGCTTTTATGCAGTTCTGGTGCTTTGTGATACCAGCCATCGTAATAACTGAGCGTTACCATCCACAGACCCAAAGCAAACATGCCATAGACAATGATTGCACTTAGCCAATGAAAGGCTGTTGATATAACGCCATAGCGTTCAGGGGTATTTGTAAGTGGCATAAGGGCATCCGAAACATATTTGCGAGAGAATGAAAATGGCGTGTCGGAGAATGAATTGCAACTTAAAAATAACAATTCGAATGATATTTATTTTTATTTCAATAATTTTGATTTAATAATGAAGAGATCTTCATAAGTTTAGTTGTTTCAGGATGAGTGAAATCTGGTGAATGCGGTTATTGCAGGAATAAGCTTATTCAAATTTTCACACCAAATGAAAGAGATATTAAATATTTGTCAATTTATGTCAGTGATTACGGGTTAGAAATAAAATACATAGATGAGATCCATAATCGCCAGCAGTGACCAAAGAACAAGATAAAGCATGAAGTGTTCGCGAATATTATTGATGAGATAGTTCACCAAACGACGCATTAAAAAACTCCTGTAAAAACGGCCTCATTTTGGAGGCCGTAATGATGATTATTGGAAGCGGGAAAGTCTGAATGGCGTCAAATCAAAATTGCTTTTTTTGTCTTGTGCAAAGTCAGCGGCTATTTCCCCTAAAACCGACGCAAATTTAAAGCCGTGCCCACTCAGGCCGGTAATCAGCAGCGTATTATCGTGATCGGGCAGGGTATCGATAATAAAATCTTCGTCAGGCGAATTATCATAGGTGCAGGAAGCGCCGTACAGGCAGCAGCCAATACCTGGCAACACCTGGCGCAAGAATGGGAAGGCTTCAGAACCGTCGCTGGTAATTTCCGCAAATGGAACTCGTTCATCCGCGGAATGAATCACCTGACCACCGTTATGTTTACCAATCTTCAGAGCGTCATTTTCGGCAGGAAAACCGTAATATTGATCGCCATTGGGCAGTTCGCCAGTAAACGCCGGAAATTTATTTTTAACGCTATAACGACCATCTGCCTGATACCAGGCAAATACTTTGCGTACTGGCTGAATCGGGAGTTCTGGTAGCAGGTCTTTTACCCAGGTTCCCGCGCAGACGATCACTTTCTTTGCCTGATACTCGCCATCAGCCGTTGTAATGGTTACGCCGTTGTCATCATGGTGAATAGCGGTGACCGGGCAATTAAACAGTTGCGCGCAGCCAGCTTCATTCGCCAGTTTGATCCAGGTTTTAATCGCCAGTTCACTGCGCAAAAAGCCGGAATCAGCTTCAAATAAGCCGATGTAGTTGTCCGGGACGCGTATTTCCGGCCAGCGGGCCATAATCGCTTGCGCATCCAGTTTTTCGACGTTGAGTTGCCACTGTTCCGCACTGTGGGCAACGTTGGTGAGGAATTTGGAGTCAGAAGGACCAAGGTTGATGACGCCAGAGCGCACAAAAATAGGGTCTTCTTCGTTGTAATGGGAGAGTTCATCCCACAACGTTTGCGCGCGAAGCACTAACGGAACATATTTTTCGCCTTCACCATAAGCATGGCGAATTAATCGCGTATCACCGTGGTGACTGCCGTGTTGATGTGGTGGCATATGGGCGTCGGTCATCAGCACTTTCAAACCGGCCTGGGTGGCATAATACCCGGCTGCAGCACCTACGGAACCGCTGCCAATAATGATGAGATCGTATTTCATTTTTTTCTCTCTGCTCTCATGGTACAAGCAGAGTAATTAAGTGAATGCAGATATACAACCCAGAAATGGTAAAGGCACCGGTCAGGTGCCTTTTGGGTGGATGGTCATGTCATGTTAATGACGCCGATACTCATTTACATGGAAATCACCAGATTCAATTTTGGCGATTCCTGCTTCTAATATCGAAATAAATTGTCTGGCAACATCAGTAGTTAACCAGAGTGTCTGACCAACTTCAGTCCCTTCCTGCTCGGACTTATTTGGGGTCTGGTAGTGCAAACGCAACATCAGCGCATCATAGCTATCAACGGTGCTGATGTCCCACCCTACGAGCGGATGAGTCTGAATGACTTCATTGTTTTTTTCCATCATGGCCCCCTAATTCGTGTTACTAGACAACGTTATTCGAGGTTCAATGCGTTTTTATCTGAAGCAACTTCAGTATACCAATAAGTAAGGGTGTTCACCGAATTTTTAAAGGGGGAAAGAGATATTTTTTTGGTTTTAAGATTTATATGAACAATAAAACAGCATGTCATTCATATTTTTTTAGCATATTGTGCAATTATTTTGAGGAAGTGTAGAAGATTTGTACGCAAAATAAAAAAGCCGGGGCGACCCGGCAAAACAAACATTACTGCATATTATTCGCTAACGAACCAGTCATCTGCGCTTTCCCATGTTTCTTGCAGAATTTCGCTAATACGTTGTTTATCTTCTTTTGTCGCGCCAATAACCGATAAATTATTGGCTGAAGCATAACGAACAGACACATGGCTTTCGTTATCAGGAAACGCATACTGAATACGGCGGGAAAGTTCACCTGCCAGAGCGTCAATAGCCCCGGCAGGTAATGGAGAAGTTTTCGCGATGGTGACTTCAATTCTCATAATAGCCCCCTGTTAAATATACTGGTTATTTATACAGGTAAAATAACCTAATGACAACAGGGTGCTACGTTTTTTTATTGTTTAACTGTCCAGCGAACCGTTTCTCCGGCCAGGAATGGCACCAGCGTGTCGTCGGTCAGAGCGATGCTTTCAGCAACTTGTTGCTCTTCGCGTACCAGTTCAATAAACGATTCGTTGACCGGTAAACCATAGAACTGCGGGCCGTTTAAAGAACAGAACGCTTCAAAGTGCTGCAACGCATCCATTTCTTCAAATACAGTGGCGTAACTGCCCAGCGCCGTTGGTGCATTAAAACAACCTGCACAACCGCAGCTACTCTCTTTGCGATGACGTGCATGTGGTGCGGAGTCAGTCCCGAGAAAAACGCGATTAAAGCCACTGGCGACCAGCTCACGCAGTGCCTGTTGATGCACATTACGTTTGAGAATGGGCAGGCAGTACAGGTGCGGACGTACACCGCCAACCAGCATATGGTTACGATTAAACATCAGATGCTGGGGGGTAATAGTAGCGGCCAGCAATTCATTACCGTCACGAACATATTCGGCAGCATCTTTAGTGGTGATGTGCTCAAAAACCACTTTCAGCGCAGTCAGGCGCTGGCGCAGTGGCTCCATAACCGTTTCAATAAAGCGGGCTTCACGGTCAAAAATGTCGATATCGGCGTGTGTAACTTCTCCGTGCACCAGCAGCGGCATGCCAATTTTTTCCATTCGCTCAAGTACCGGCATGATAGTGTCAACCGACGTCACACCGTGGCTGGAGTTGGTGGTAGCGTTTGCCGGGTAAAGTTTTGCCGCGGTGAACACGCCTTCGTTAAATCCACGCTCCAATTCATTGGGGGCCAGCGAATCTGTTAAATAACAGGTCATCAGCGGGGTGAAATCGTGTCCGGCAGGTACGGCGTCAAGAATACGCTGGCGATACGCTACGGCAGCTTCGACGGTCGTTATGGGCGGAGCCAGATTGGGCATAACGATGGCCCGGCCATAAGTTTTGCTGGTATACGGCACGACAGTTTTTAACATGTCGCCATCGCGGAGGTGAAGGTGCCAGTCGTCTGGGCGGCGGATCTTTAATACCTGGGATGGTGCAGTCATTAATCTCTATGCTCCGGCTGAAGGGATGTTTTTGCCGGACACAAAGGATAAGCGGAAACGTTTTCCTTTGCACGAAAAATAAAGGGCGCGAATGCGCCCTTCGTGTTTAATCAGTAAACGGAATGACAATTTCGCCAGGTTTCACCTCAATACCTTTCGCCAGTTTTTTCGCCATTGCTTCACCCTGACTACCATCTTCGCGCAGAATGTAAGCCGGTTGCTGGTTGAAGTAATTGCGTAGTGCCTGGTTCAAATAGGGAAGCAATGTTTGCATTACCGTTTGCATTTTTTCTGGCTGCACCGTTGCGTCGACCACTTCCATCTCTTTCAGGAAGATCGCGCCTTTTTCTTTATCAAACACCGGCAGCGCCTTCAGCTTCAGTTTCATGGTTGCTTTCTGGCTGCCGAAAAGAGAGTTCATATCCAGATTGGCATCACCGGTTAAGGTGATCTTATTTGGCTCTTCGCGGCCAATTTGACTGGCCAGATTTGTCAGAACGATATGGGCATCAGCCACACCGGGCAAACCGATATCTTTTGAGAAATTATTATGTTTCGCAAGCGACTGGTTAATTTCTTGTTCGCTAATCGTGTACTGGGTGAGTTGATTACAGCCAACGAGCAGGCCGCTGATGATCAATGCAGCGGCAAATAAAAACTTGTTCATGGTAGTCCTCGACATGAAATCTGCGTCAATATCCTGACACAACGCAGCATGTGTCACCAGCGTTAAACCCGCCAGCAGAAAAAACTGAAAACAGCGGCGACAGGTAATAACAGGTTGCTGCGGCGAGTAGATTGACTGGGCGAACAATGGTAACAGAAAGCATGGCATTTTCAGGCGTCGCGTTCCAGCAACCAACGCGTAGCGCGTTTCTGGCTAAATTGCCACCCCATCGCAACGAAGGTGATGATGCCAATAATGCCCAACATTATCCACGGTAGTTCTGGTTGCTGCGCCGATTTACCCAGGTCAAACAGCCAGCCGCCACCGACATAACCGATAGCACCGCCAATCGCCAGGCCCAGACGACTAAACCCCATATAGCTGCCGCGCGCTCGTGCATCTGCCAGCGAGGCGCTTAGGGTTTCACGCGCAGGTTCGGCAATGATTGAACCGATATAAAATAGACAAATCAGGGTGAAGAGTTGTTGCAGATTGCTGACCATTCCAACCGGTATCATGCTTAACGACATGACCAATAGCCCAGCCATCAATCGGTGTTCCAGACGAAAACGTCTTTCGCTCCAGCGGGCGATAGGGTAAAGCAACGTTAAGGAGAGACACGCTTCAATGGCATACATCCATTTAACGGCAGAGGGCGCTCCGGCGATATCGTTGACCATAATCGGCAGCATCAGCATTACCTGAACGGCCAGCATGTAGTAGCCTGCCAGCGTCAGAACATAGGTGACAAAACGTTTATCGCGCATCACGCGGGCCATGCCTTCGCGGACTGGCGTACGCACGGTAGAAAGTTTCCATGCCGGTAACAACCAGGCATTAAATGCCGCACACAGCACAAACAAAATTGCCCCCGTCGCGCAGACCAGGCGGAAATCGTATTGCAACAGCCAGCTACCTAATAATGCGCCAATGACCGCACCAGCACTGTCCTGCATCATCAACAGGGAGAAAAAACGTCCACGCTGTTGCGGGCGGATCAATTTGACCACCAGTGCCGAACGCGGCGGATCGAACAGAGTACCGCCAAGACCTGAGAGAAGGCAGGAAAACCACAGCATCCATGGCTCGTGGGCGATCCCCATAGTGGCAAATCCCGCGGCGCGCATCAGCATTCCGGTGACGATCATCGGTTTTGCGCCAAAGCGGTCGGCAATTGCGCCGCCAAAAATGCCTAAACCTTGCTGAATGAACTGACGCAGACCGAGAGCAATACCGACCATCACGGCTGCCCAGCCCATTTGATCAACGAAGCGGATAGAGATCAGAGGGAAGACAACAAAGAACCCCAGCACGACCAGCATATTATCGATGAGCAGGAAATATTTACCCAGGTTCCTGGCCTGTGAAACGCGCGACATTTCCCCTCCCGGGAAATAAAAGATGAGCACTTTCTATTCTGCATGGTCGCTAATACTTTTCCCATATTTCCCGGGACAATATTTTTTTATCGAAAGTCCTCTTTGATAGAGAGTTTTTATCAAATATGTGAATAATGCAGGAAATGGCATTTTGGACTTTTCACAGGTTCTGGTTGCGCAGGTATAGTAATACTTACAGCGTATTAAAGACGTTACGGGAAGGAGTAGGTATAGAATGTTTGGCTATCGTAGTAACGTGCCAAAAGTGCGCTTAACCACAGACCGACTGGTCGTGCGTCTGGTGCATGAACGTGATGCCTGGCGGCTGGCGGACTATTACGCAGAAAATCGCCATTTCCTCAAGCCCTGGGAACCAGTGCGCGACGAAAGCCACTGCTACCCTTCAGGCTGGCAGGCCAGGTTAAGCATGATTAATGAATTTCATAAACAAGGTTCTGCATTCTATTTTGGGTTGTTCGACCCGGATGAGAAAGAGATTATTGGCGTTGCCAATTTTTCTAATGTGGTGCGAGGATCTTTCCATGCCTGCTATCTCGGTTATTCAATCGGACAAAAATGGCAGGGCAAGGGGCTAATGTTTGAAGCCCTGACCGCCGCTATTCGTTATATGCAGCGTACTCAACACATTCATCGCATTATGGCCAACTATATGCCGCACAATAAACGTAGCGGTGATTTGCTGGCGCGACTGGGTTTTGAAAAAGAAGGTTATGCGAAAGATTATCTGTTGATTGATGGACAATGGCGCGATCACGTGCTGACGGCATTAACCACCCCGGACTGGACGCCCGGCCGCTAAGGAGAATGTTATGAAGTATCAACTTACCGCACTGGAAGCCCGCGTGATTGGCTGTTTACTGGAAAAACAGGTGACGACGCCGGAGCAATACCCGCTCTCCGTGAATAGCGTAGTCACGGCCTGTAATCAGAAAACGAACCGTGAACCGGTAATGAACTTAAGCGAATCTGAAGTGCAGGAGCAGTTGGATAATCTGGTAAAACGTCATTATTTACGCACGGTGAGCGGTTTTGGTAATCGGGTCACCAAATATGAGCAACGCTTTTGTAATTCAGAATTTGGCGATCTGAAACTGAGCGCCGCAGAAGTGGCGTTAATCACCACGTTGTTATTGCGTGGTGCCCAGACGCCGGGTGAACTGCGCAGCCGCGCGGCGCGAATGTATGAATTTAGCGATATGGCGGAAGTGGAGTCGACGCTGGAACAACTGGCGAATCGCGAAGATGGCCCTTTTGTGGTGCGTCTGGCTCGCGAACCGGGTAAACGCGAAAGTCGCTATATGCATCTTTTCAGTGGTGAGATAGATGAGCAACCTGTGGTAACGGAACCGTCGAAGGCGGTTGAAGGTGATTTACAGGCCCGTGTCGAAGCACTGGAAATCGAAGTGGCAGAACTGAAACAGCGTCTTGATTCGTTGCTGGCCCATCTGGGAGATTAAAGTGAAAAAATTACGTATCGGCGTAGTGGGGTTAGGAGGGATCGCGCAAAAAGCGTGGTTACCGGTGCTGGCGGCAGCGTCTGACTGGACGTTACAGGGGGCATGGTCGCCAACGCGCGAGAAAGCTCTACCCATTTGTGAAAGCTGGCGCATTCCTTATGCCGATTCGTTATCTAACCTTGCTGCCAGTTGCGATGCAGTTTTTGTCCACTCCAGCACCGCCAGTCATTTTGAAGTGGTCAGTGCGTTATTAAACGCTGGCGTTCATGTCTGTGTCGATAAACCCCTGGCAGAAAATCTGCGCGATGCCGAGCGGCTGGTGGAACTGGCGGCGCGGAAAAAACTGACGTTGATGGTTGGTTTTAACCGTCGCTTTGCACCGCTCTACAGTGAGCTAAAAACGCAACTTGCCACCGCA
The DNA here is from genome assembly GCF_000408525.1 of Escherichia sp. KTE96. Classification (NCBI taxonomy): domain Bacteria; kingdom Pseudomonadati; phylum Pseudomonadota; class Gammaproteobacteria; order Enterobacterales; family Enterobacteriaceae; genus Escherichia; species Escherichia sp. KTE96. The sequence goes on from NZ_KE137149.1 coordinate 2,263,610, forward strand.
GCGTCGCTGAGAATGGATAAACATCGTACTCATAGCGTCGGGCCACACGATCTTTATTTCACGTTGCTGGATGATTATCTGCATGTGGTTGACACTGCTCTGTGGCTGTCTGGCGGCAAAGCCTCCCTTGACGGTGGTTCGCTGTTGACTAACGAGTCTGGCGAAATGTTGTTTGCCGAGCACCATTTTTCGGTGGGGCCTTTGCAAATCACCACCTGCATGCATCGCCGTGCTGGTAGCCAGCGTGAAACGGTGCAGGCCGTGACCGACGGCGCGCTCATCGACATTACGGATATGCGTGAATGGCGCGAGGAGCGCGGGCAGGGCGTGGTGCACAAACCGATTCCCGGCTGGCAAAGTACCCTCGAGCAGCGTGGATTTGTTGGCTGCGCGCATCATTTCATCGAATGCGTGCAAAATCAGACAGTTCCACAAACTGCTGGTGAGCAGGCAGTACTGGCGCAGCGCATCGTTGACAAACTCTGGCGAGACGCGATGAGTGAATAAACCCTGTAACATCTGGCGGTAGCAATTCACCATAATCCAGGTAGACTATTCGCCTCTTTCAGCGCCTGCGTTGCAGGCGTTTTGTTCGTGGGTCTGGATTAGAACACCAATGAATTTATTAAAATCGCTGGCCGCCGTCAGCTCGATGACCATGTTTTCGCGTGTGCTTGGCTTTGCACGTGACGCTATTGTCGCCAGAATTTTTGGCGCAGGGATGGCAACCGACGCTTTTTTCGTCGCTTTCAAACTTCCTAACTTGTTGCGCCGTATCTTTGCCGAAGGGGCATTCTCCCAGGCATTCGTGCCGATTCTGGCGGAATATAAAAGCAAGCAAGGTGAAGATGCAACTCGGGTCTTTGTCTCTTATGTCTCGGGCCTGCTGACGCTGGCACTGGCGGTTGTGACCGTTGCCGGGATGCTCGCCGCACCGTGGGTGATAATGGTGACTGCGCCGGGCTTTGCTGACACCGCCGACAAATTCGCGCTGACCACTCAGCTATTGCAGATCACTTTTCCCTATATTTTGCTGATCTCCCTGGCATCGCTGGTGGGGGCTATTTTGAATACCTGGAACCGTTTCTCGATTCCGGCATTTGCCCCGACGTTACTTAACATCAGCATGATTGGTTTTGCGCTGTTTGCTGCACCGTACTTTAATCCGCCGGTGCTGGCGCTGGCGTGGGCTGTTACGGTGGGCGGTATACTGCAACTGGTGTATCAGCTACCGCACCTGAAGAAGATCGGCATGTTGGTTCTGCCGCGCATTAACTTTCACGATGCAGGAGCAATGCGCGTGGTGAAACAAATGGGCCCGGCGATCCTTGGTGTTTCTGTTAGTCAGATCTCCTTGATCATCAACACCATTTTTGCTTCGTTTCTTGCCTCAGGTTCCGTGTCGTGGATGTACTACGCCGACCGTTTAATGGAGTTTCCGTCTGGCGTACTGGGCGTGGCGCTGGGGACTATTTTGCTGCCGTCGCTGTCGAAAAGTTTTGCCAGCGGTAATCATGATGAATACAACCGCTTGATGGACTGGGGCCTGCGTCTTTGTTTCCTGCTGGCGCTGCCGAGCGCGGTAGCGTTGGGTATTCTCTCTGGTCCATTAACTGTTTCTCTGTTCCAGTACGGTAAATTTACCGCCTTTGATGCGCTGATGACTCAGCGGGCATTGATTGCCTATTCAGTGGGGTTGATCGGCCTGATTGTGGTGAAAGTGCTGGCTCCGGGTTTTTATTCCCGCCAGGATATTAAAACACCGGTGAAAATTGCCATCGTCACGCTGATTTTGACGCAGTTGATGAACCTGGCGTTTATCGGCCCGTTGAAACATGCCGGACTGTCGCTTTCCATTGGTCTGGCAGCTTGCCTGAATGCCTCGCTGCTTTACTGGCAGTTGCGTAAGCAGAAAATCTTTACCCCGCAACCCGGTTGGACTGCGTTTCTGCTGCGTCTGGTGGTGGCAGTGCTGGTGATGTCTGGCGTACTTTTAGGTATGTTGCACATCATGCCGGACTGGTCATTGGGTACTATGCCCTGGCGCTTACTACGTTTGATGGCGGTAGTTGTCGCGGGAATTGCGGCGTACTTTGCCGCGCTGGCGGTGCTGGGCTTCAAAGTCAAAGAGTTTGCCCGTCGGACGGCTTAATAACCAATCCCGGCCTGCATTGCAGGCCGGAGAAAATCTTCAGATAGATATCTTTTTACCGCCGCGATGGGGCGTTGAGGTTTGACCGTTGGCCCCGTACAGCGTCGGCTCCTGATGTGGTTTCAGCATTTCCAGCGCCTGTTGATTGCGCTCAATCTGTCCTTCCAGTAGCCAGCCGTTATGTTGATTTAACTGACGCAGTTGCTGCGTTTTTACGGTAATTTCCTGCCAGCATTGTGCGATATCGTTGCTGTTTGCGGCATCCGGTATTTGCCGACGTAACTGCTCGAGGTAATCCAGCGTCGCCAGCAGTGAGCTTTTTTGTTCTGTAATCCGTTGTAACTGACTGCCGTTGATCTGCCCCATAGAGAGATGTTGCAGCTCTTGCTCCATCACCGTTTTAAGATCGTTAAGCACTGCGGACATCTGGTCGAGGATCTCTGCAAGACGCGTCATACGTTTATTTACTCAGTAAGTCTTGTTGCACTTCGCTGATCAGTGCATCGGCAATTTTGCCGACATCTATCTTTAGTTCACCGTTACGAATCGCCAGTTTCAACGCTTCTACGCGCTCAAGATTGATATCACTGCTGCCTGGTTGCATCAGCTTTGCTTGTGCATCGCTTAATGTCACACTGGTACTGGCGGCGGCGGTCGTTTTTGTCGAGCGGGTATTGGCTACCGGAGTGTCACTGGTTTCGCGTGGCTGAACGGTGCTTATGGGCTTCAGGGGAGCGGTGCGGTCAATACTCATGGTTTATTCCTCATTGAGGGCGCTTTTATCATTTGTTGCTTATTTATCGGCAATAGTCGGTCAATCTTTAACAGATTACAGGTTTATAAGAATATTCCCATCCGCATCCACCACACCACTGACCACCTGACCCGACACCATGCGGACACGAGCATTTTGCGCAACCGCCGCGTTGTTCAGCGCCTGACCTTCAGCATTAGCGCTGAAACCATCGCCACTGGCGATCACGTTGACACGCTGTCCGGCTTTTACTCGCCATGCCTGGCGCAGCATGGTTAGTTGTATTGGCTGCCCGGGCGTCAGATCGCGCAGACTGACTGCATCAACCAGTTGATTAACATCCAGTACAGTACGTGGCGGTAAGGTATCCAGCCGTCCGCGTTTCAGTTTGACGCTGGCAGATTCCAGTTTTCCTCCCCGCACAATGGGCATCGCGGCAACGACATAACTCCCGGTGGCCTGCACATTGACTTGCACATATCGTTTGTCGTTGCCGCAGCGTGCCAGCACATTCACATTGCCCCACAGGCGGGAATTACTGGTGATGGAAAACAATGGCTGTTCACACGCAGGCAGTAAATGGGGGGGCGTGCGAATAGAGATACGAACCTCATCACTCAACCCCGCCAGTTGTACCACAAAAAAGGTTTTCAATTGTGATGTGAAATCGCCAGCCGTACTCAGCGGGCTGAACAGTATCGCGATGAGTACCACGCCATGCTTCATTATTTGCATTTCCGCCCCCAGCCATTTCTACAGGCTAAATTGTACCCGCGCGGCGTGACCATCAACGGCATAAATAGCGACCCATTTTGCGTTTATTCCGCCGATAACGCGCGCCTAAAGCCTTTAAGCTGACGGCAGAATTTTGATATCTGCGGAGGAGATATGCTCGATAAGCTCGACGCCGCCTTACGTTTTCAACAAGAGGCGCTCAATCTGCGCGCCCATCGTCAGGAAGTGCTGGCGGCAAACATCGCCAACGCCGATACCCCTGGTTATCAGGCGCGCGATATAGATTTTGCCAGTGAACTTAAAAAAGTAATACTGCGTGGACGGGATGAAACCAGTGTGGTGGCCCTGACCATGACCTCAACGCAACACATTCCGGCGCAGGTGCTGATGCCTCCTTCCGCAGAACTGCAATACCGTATTCCGGATCAGCCTTCGCTGGACGGCAATACCGTCGATATGGATCGCGAACGCACCCAGTTTGCCGATAACAGCCTGCAATATCAGATGAGCCTTAGCGCGTTGAGTGGGCAAATCAAAGGCATGATGAACGTTTTACAGAGCGGAAATTAACGGATGGCACTGCTGAATATTTTTGAGATCGCCGGGTCGGCGTTAACTGCCCAGTCCCAGCGTCTGAACGTAGCGGCCAGTAATCTGGCGAATGCCGATAGCGTGACAGGGCCAGACGGACAACCTTATCGGGCAAAACAGGTGGTGTTTCAGGTGAACGCCGCGCCGGGAACCGCGACAGGTGGGGTGAAAGTGGCTGACGTGATTGAAAGCCAGGCGCCAGACAAACTGGTATATGAGCCGGGAAATCCACTGGCGGACGCGAAGGGTTACGTGAAAATGCCAAACGTGGATGTGGTTGGGGAGATGGTTAACACCATGTCGGCATCACGCAGTTATCAGGCCAACGTTGAAGTCCTCAACACGGTGAAAAGCATGATGCTGAAGACCCTCACGCTCGGTCAATAAAGGAGAAAACCATGTCCATTGCGGTAACCACCACCGATCCGACAAATACTGGTGTCAGTACTACCAGCAGTAGTTCGCTCACTGGCAGTAACGCTGCAGATTTACAAAGCAGTTTTCTGACGTTGCTGGTGGCGCAACTGAAAAATCAGGATCCGACCAATCCGATGGAGAACAACGAGTTGACATCGCAACTGGCGCAAATCAGCACGGTTAGCGGGATTGAAAAACTCAATACTACACTCGGTTCGATTTCCGGACAGATAGACAACAGTCAGTCGCTACAGGCCAGTAACCTGATTGGTCATGGTGTGATGATCCCCGGCACCACCATTCTTGCCGGTACTGGCAGTGAAGAAGGGGCGGTAACCACGACCACGCCGTTTGGTGTTGAACTGCAACAGGCGGCAGACAAAGTCACCGCCACGATCACTGATAAAAATGGCGCGGTTGTACGCACGATTGATATCGGTGAACTGACCGCCGGAGTCCACAGTTTCACCTGGGACGGCACATTAACTGACGGCACAACCGCACCGAATGGTTCTTATAACGTGGCGATTAGCGCCAGTAACGGTGGTACGCAGTTAGTTGCGCAACCGCTGCAGTTTGCTCTGGTGCAGGGCGTGATCCGCGGTAACAACGGTAATACGCTGGATCTCGGCACTTACGGCACCACCACTCTCGACGAAGTACGGCAGATAATTTAAGCCTTCACATTTCAGGAGTCAGTCATGGCCTTTTCTCAAGCGGTTAGCGGATTAAACGCAGCCGCCACCAACCTCGATGTTATTGGCAACAATATCGCCAACTCCGCCACCTATGGTTTTAAATCCGGTACGGCTTCTTTTGCTGATATGTTCGCGGGTTCTAAAGTGGGGCTGGGGGTAAAAGTTGCTGGCATTACCCAGGATTTTACCGATGGAACGACCACGAATACAGGACGTGGCCTTGACGTTGCCATCAGCCAGAACGGTTTCTTCCGCCTCGTAGACAGTAACGGCTCAGTGTTTTACAGCCGTAACGGGCAATTTAAACTCGATGAAAACCGTAATCTGGTGAATATGCAAGGTTTACAGTTAACGGGTTATCCGGCAACCGGCACACCACCGACTATTCAGCAGGGGGCGAATCCAGGCAATATTTCGATTCCGAATACCCTGATGGCGGCGAAAACGACGACAACGGCGTCAATGCAGATCAACCTTAACTCCAGTGATCCTCTTCCGACAGTCAAAACTTTCGATGCCAGCGATGCGGATAGCTATAACAAAAAAGGTTCGGTAACGGTATTTGACAGCCAGGGGAATGCTCATGACATGAGCGTCTACTTTGTGAAGACCGGGGATAATAACTGGGATGTTTACACCCAGGATAGTAGTGATGCAGCCAGTATCGCTAAGCAAGTAACAACACTGGCGTTTGATGCGAATGGAACTCTGACATCTGGTGCTTCTGCGTTAGTTGCCACCGGTGCAATTAACGGTGCAGATCCCGCCTCATTCTCGTTAAGTTTCCTCAACTCCATGCAACAAAACACCGGTGCGAACAACATCGTGGCAACCACCCAGAACGGCTACAAACCGGGCGATCTGGTGAGTTACCAAATCAACGATGACGGTACGGTAGTCGGCAACTATTCCAACGAACAAACCCAACTGTTGGGGCAGATTGTGCTGGCTAACTTCGCTAACAACGAAGGACTGGCGTCCGAAGGCGATAATGTCTGGTCTGCGACGCAATCTTCTGGCGTGGCGCTGTTGGGGACTGCCGGAACAGGCAATTTTGGCACGCTGACCAATGGTGCGCTGGAAGCGTCCAATGTCGATCTCAGCAAAGAACTGGTCAATATGATTGTCGCCCAGCGTAACTATCAGTCCAACGCCCAGACTATCAAAACCCAGGACCAGATCCTCAACACGCTGGTTAACTTACGCTAATCGCTGACGGGATAGCTCAATGGATCACGCAATCTATACCGCGATGGGGGCCGCCAGCCAGACGCTGAATCAGCAAGCGGTAACTGCCAGTAATCTGGCGAATGCATCTACACCTGGTTTTCGCGCGCAGATAAACGCCTTACGTGCAGTGCCGGTAGAGGGACTTTCGCTGCCTACACGCACGCTGGTGACGGCATCTACGCCAGGGGCAGACATGACGCCCGGCAAGATGGATTACACCTCACGTCCGCTGGATGTTGCGTTACAGCAAGACGGCTGGCTGGCCGTGCAGACCGCTGACGGTAGCGAAGGATATACGCGTAATGGCAGCATTCAGGTTGATCCCACCGGGCAACTGACGATTCAGGGGCATCCGGTGATTGGTGAAGCGGGGCCGATTGCTGTGCCGGAAGGGGCGGAAATCACTATTGCTGCCGATGGTACTATCTCGGCGCTGAATTCTGGCGATCCGGCAAATACCGTCGCTCCAGTCGGGCGGCTGAAACTGGTGAAAGCTACGGGCAGTGAAGTGCAGCGCGGCGATGACGGCATTTTTCGTTTGACTGCTGAAAGTCAGGCCACACGTGGAGCGGAACTTCAGGCAGACCCGACGTTACGGGTGATGTCGGGCGTGCTGGAAGGCAGTAATGTCAATGCTGTTGCGGCGATGAGCGACATGATTGCCAGCGCGCGGCGTTTTGAAATGCAGATGAAGGTTATCAGCAGCGTTGATGATAACGCAGGCCGTGCCAATCAACTGCTTTCGATGAGTTAATTGAAAGGATAAGTGACAAGCATAAGTTACCTGATGCGCAATTTTATCGGGCTTACGAGTTGCATCGCAATGTATTGAATTTGCGAGATCTTGTAGGCCGGATAAGGCGTTTACGCCGCATCCGGTAAAAAGACATATGCACGTGGTCAGCACTCCACTACAGGACATTTTATGATCAGTTCATTATGGATCGCCAAAACCGGCCTCGACGCCCAGCAAACCAATATGGACGTCATTGCCAACAACCTGGCAAACGTCAGTACCAACGGTTTCAAGCGTCAGCGGGCGGTGTTTGAAGATCTGCTTTATCAAACCATTCGCCAGCCTGGAGCGCAGTCTTCCGAACAAACCACCTTGCCGTCCGGGTTACAAATCGGTACTGGTGTGCGTCCGGTTGCCACTGAACGCCTACACAGTCAGGGCAACCTGTCGCAAACCAATAACAGCAAAGATGTGGCGATTAAAGGGCAGGGCTTTTTCCAGATCATGCTGCCGGATGGCTCATCGGCCTACACCCGCGACGGCTCTTTCCAGGTGGATCAGAACGGGCAGTTGGTGACGGCGGGTGGTTTTCAGGTACAGCCTGCGATCACCATTCCAGCGAATGCGTTAAGCATCACCATCGGTCGTGATGGCGTGGTCAGCGTAACCCAGCAAGGCCAGGCGGCTCCGGTTCAGGTTGGGCAGCTTAATCTCACTACCTTTATGAACGACACTGGGCTGGAGAGCATTGGCGAAAACCTCTACACCGAAACGCAATCCTCCGGCGCACCGAACGAAAGTACACCGGGTCTGAACGGCGCGGGGCTGCTGTATCAAGGGTATGTTGAAACATCTAACGTCAACGTGGCGGAAGAACTGGTCAACATGATTCAGGTACAACGTGCCTACGAAATCAACAGTAAAGCGGTATCTACCACCGATCAGATGCTGCAAAAACTGACGCAACTCTAAGGCATAACCGGTGGCTGGTTCACCGGTTTACTGATTTTTAAAGATGATAGCCATGCAAAAAAACGCTGCGCGCATTTACGCCATTTCCAGCTTGTTGGTGTTTTCACTGACCGGCTGTGCCTGGATACCCTCCACGCCGTTGGTACAGGGGGCGACTACTGCACAGCCGGTTCCTGGCCCGACACCCGTCGCCAACGGTTCCATATTCCAGTCTGCTCAGCCGATTAACTATGGCTATCAACCGCTGTTTGAAGATCGCCGCCCACGTAATATTGGCGATACGCTGACCATTGTGTTGCAGGAAAACGTCAGTGCCAGCAAGAGTTCTTCCGCTAATGCCAGCCGCGACGGTAAAACCAATTTTGGCTTTGATACTGTGCCGCGCTATTTGCAGGGGCTGTTTGGTAATGCCCGCGCTGATGTCGATGCCTCTGGCGGCAATAGCTTCAACGGGAAAGGTGGAGCCAATGCCAGCAATACCTTCAGCGGCACGTTGACGGTGACGGTCGATCAAGTGCTGGTAAACGGTAACCTGCATGTGGTGGGTGAAAAACAGATCGCCATTAATCAGGGCACCGAATTTATTCGCTTCTCCGGCGTGGTCAATCCACGCACTATCAGTGGTAGCAACACCGTACCGTCTACCCAGGTGGCGGATGCGCGCATTGAGTACGTTGGCAATAGCTACATTAACGAAGCACAAAATATGGGCTGGTTACAGCGTTTCTTCCTTAACCTGTCGCCAATGTAAGTGAGGCTGTGGTGATTAAATTTCTCTCTGCATTCATTCTTCTGCTGGTTGCGGTCGTGGCGCAGGCCGACCGTATTCGCGATCTCACCAGCGTTCAGGGCGTACGGCAAAACTCGCTGATTGGTTATGGGTTGGTAGTTGGCCTGGATGGTACGGGTGACCAGACGACCCAGACGCCGTTTACCACGCAAACGCTAAATAACATGCTCTCGCAGTTGGGAATTACCGTTCCGACAGGCACCAATATGCAGTTAAAAAACGTCGCTGCGGTAATGGTGACGGCGTCACTTCCGCCTTTTGGACGCCAGGGGCAAACCATTGATGTCGTGGTGTCGTCGATGGGTAACGCCAAAAGTCTGCGTGGCGGTACGTTGCTGATGACACCGCTTAAGGGTGTCGATAGCCAGGTGTATGCGCTGGCGCAGGGCAATATTCTGGTCGGCGGCGCAGGCGCATCGGCGGGGGGCAGCAGTGTTCAGGTTAACCAATTGAATGGCGGACGGATCACCAATGGTGCAATTATTGAGCGCGAATTGCCCAGCCAGTTTGGTGCTGGCAATACCTTCAATTTGCAGCTAAATGAGGAAGATTTCACCCTGGCGCAGGAAATTGCCGATACCATCAACCGCACACGCGGATACGGCAACGCGACGGCGTTAGATGCGCGAACTATTCAGGTACGCGTGCCGAGTGGCAACAGTTCCCAGGTGCGTTTCCTTGCCGATATCCAGAACATGCAGGTCAATGTCACTCCGCAGGACGCCAAAGTGATTATTAACTCGCGTACCGGTTCAGTGGTGATGAATCGTGAAGTGACCCTCGATAGCTGCGCGGTGGCACAGGGCAACCTCTCGGTTACGGTGAATCGGCAGGTGAATGTCAGCCAGCCAGATACGCCGTTTGGTGGTGGAGAAACCGTGGTAACCCCACAAACGCAGATCGACTTACGTCAGAGCGGTGGTTCGCTGCAAAGCGTGCGTTCAAGCGCCAGCCTCAATAACGTAGTGCGCGCGCTCAATGCATTGGGGGCTACGCCGATGGATCTGATGTCCATACTGCAATCGATGCAAAGCGCGGGATGTCTGCGGGCAAAACTGGAAATCATTTGATGATTAGCGACAGCAAACTGCTGGCCAGTGCCGCCTGGGATGCACAATCGCTTAATGACCTGAAAGCGAAAGTGGGTGAAGATCCGGCGGCAAATATTCGCCCGGTGGCTCGTCAGGTAGAAGGGATGTTCGTGCAGATGATGCTGAAAAGTATGCGTGAAGCCTTACCGAAAGATGGCCTGTTCAGCAGCGAGCATACCCGACTCTACACCAGTATGTATGACCAGCAGATTGCCCAACAGATGACAGCAGGCAAAGGTCTGGGGCTGGCGGAGATGATGGTTAAACAGATGACACCAGAGCAGCCGTTGCCAGATGAAGCAACGCCAGCGGCACCGATGAAATTCCCGCTTGAAACTGTGATGCGTTACCAAAACCAGGCGCTCTCGCAACTGGTGCAAAAAGCCGTACCACGTAACTACGATGATTCGCTACCTGGTGACAGCAAAGCGTTCCTCGCGCAACTCTCGCTTCCCGCCCAACGGGCAAGCCAGCAAAGTGGTGTGCCGCATCATCTGATCCTTGCCCAGGCGGCGCTGGAATCAGGCTGGGGACAACGGCAAATCCGTCGTGAAAATGGTGAGCCAAGCTATAACCTGTTTGGCGTCAAAGCCTCCGGCAATTGGAAAGGGCCGATCACTGAAATTACCACCACCGAATATGAAAATGGCGAAGCGAAGAAAGTAAAGGCGAAGTTCCGGGTTTACAGCTCATATCTTGAAGCGCTTTCAGATTATGTCGGTCTATTAACACGTAACCCGCGTTACGCCGCCGTGACGAATGCCAAAAGCGCTGAGCAGGGGGCGCAGGCATTACAGGACGCGGGATATGCGACCGATCCTCATTATGCCCGCAAACTAACCCATATGATTCAGCAGATGAAATCGGTAAGCGACAAAGTGAGCAAAACTTACAACATGAGTATCGATAATCTGTTCTGAAGAACTCAAGTCCGGCGGGTGTCTGCCGATAATGCTCTGTAATTGAAGGCTTATAAGGAACCTCCATGTCCAGCTTGATCAATAACGCCATGAGCGGACTTAACGCGGCGCAGGCAGCGTTAAATACGGCGAGTAATAATATTTCCAGCTATAACGTTGCCGGATATACCCGCCAAACCACCATTATGGCGCAGGCCAACAGCACTCTGGGTGCAGGTGGTTGGGTTGGCAATGGTGTCTACGTATCCGGTGTGCAACGTGAGTATGATGCGTTTATTACCAACCAGTTACGTGCGGCGCAAACCCAGAGTAGCGGTCTGACTTCCCGCTATGAACAGATGTCGAAAATCGACAATATGCTCTCTGGCAGCACGACCTCGCTGGCAACACAGATGCAGGATTTCTTCACCAGTCTGCAAACACTGGTCAGTAACGCGGAAGATCCGGCGGCACGTCAGGCGCTGATCGGTAAAGCAGAAGGGCTGGTAAACCAGTTTAAAACCACCGATCAGTATCTGCGCGACCAGGATAAACAGGTCAATATCGCGATAGGTGCCAGCGTTGACCAGATCAACAATTATGCTAAACAAATCGCCAGTCTGAACGATCAAATCTCACGCCTGACAGGTGTGGGGGCAGGGGCGTCACCTAACGAGCTGCTGGATCAACGTGATCAACTGGTGAGCGAATTAAACCAGATCGTTGGTGTAGAAGTCAGCGTTCAGGATGGCGGCACTTACAACATCACGATGGCCAATGGTTACTCACTGGTTCAGGGCAGCACGGCGCGTCAGTTGGCGGCAGTACCGTCCAGCGCCGATCCTTCCCGCACGACAGTCGCTTATGTTGATAGTACTGTGGGCAATATCGAGATCCCGGAGAAATTACTGAATACCGGGTCGCTGGGCGGCCTTCTGACGTTCCGTTCTCAGGATCTCGACCAGACGCGCAATACGCTCGGACAACTGGCGCTGGCATTTGCCGGGGCTTTCAATACTCAACACAAAGACGGGTTTGATGCCAATGGCGATACAGGGAAAGATTTTTTTGCCATCGGGAAACCGGCTGTGCTGGAGAATACTAAAAACCAGGGTAGTAGCGCGATCAGCGCCACGGTGACCGACGGCTCCGCGGTGCTGGCAACAGATTACAAAATCTCTTTCAACAATAATCAGTGGCAGGTCACCCGCCTTGCCAGCAATACTACTTTTACGGTGACGCCAGATGCCGACGGTAAAGTTTCGTTTGACGGTCTGGAGTTGACGTTTATCGGCACACCAGATGCTAATGACAGCTTCACGTTGAAACCGGTAAGCGATGCCATCGTCAACATGGACGTTTTAATCACCGACGAAGCGAAAATCGCCATGGCGAGCGATAAAACCGCTGGTGAGAGCGATAACCGTAATGGTCAGGCGCTACTGGATTTGCAAAGCAACAGTAAAACGGTGGGCGGGGCGAAATCCTTCAACGACGCCTATGCCTCGTTAGTGAGTGATATCGGCAATAAAACTGCTACGTTGAAAACCAGCAGTACGACGCAAGGTAATGTGGTGACGCAACTCTCTAATCAGCAGCAATCTATTTCCGGCGTCAACCTTGATGAAGAGTACGGCAACTTGCAACGTTTTCAGCAGTACTACCTGGCGAATGCGCAGGTTCTGCAGACGGCGAACGCCATTTTCGATGCGCTTATTAACATTCGCTAAGGGAGAGAAAAAATGCGTTTCAGTACCCAGATGATGTACCAGCAAAATATGCGCGGTATCACCAGTTCCCAGGCGGAATGGATGAAGTATGGCGAACAGATGTCGACGGGTAAGCGAGTTGTTAACCCTTCTGACGATCCCATTGCTGCATCACAAGCTGTCGTGCTCTCACAAGCGCAGGCGCAAAACAGTCAGTACACGCTGGCGCGTGCTTTCGCGACGCAAAAAGTGTCGCTGGAAGAGAGTGTGCTTAGCCAGGTTACTACGGCAATCCAGAACGCCCAGGAAAAAATTGTCTACGCCAGCAACGGCACGTTAAGTGACGATGATCGGGCATCGTTAGCCACGGATATTCAGGGACTCCGCGACCAGTTGTTGAATCTGGCGAATACCACTGACGGTAACGGGCGCTACATTTTTGCTGGTTATAAAACCGAATCCGCACCGTTTAGCGAAGCGAAAGGTGAATATGTCGGCGGAACTGAAAGTATTAAGCAACAGGTTGATGCTTCGCGTTCGATGGTGATAGGGCATACCGGCGACAAAATTTTTAATAGCATTACCAGTAATGCGGTAGCGGAACCAGATGGTAGCGATTCTGAAACCAGCCTTTTTGCTATGCTGGATAGCGCCATCGCTGCGCTGAAAACACCGGTTGCAGATAGTGAAGCGGATAAAGAAACCGCTGCTGCGGCATTAGATAAAACTAACCGTGGCCTGAAAAACTCGCTGAATAATGTGCTCACCGTACGTGCGGAATTAGGCACACAGTTGAACGAACTGGAGTCGCTGGATTCATTAGGTAGCGATCGCGCTTTAGGTCAGACGCAGCAGATGAGTGATTTGGTTGATGTGGACTGGAACGCGACGATTTCATCTTACATCATGCAGCAAACGGCGTTGCAGGCGTCGTACAAAGCGTTTACTGATATGCAAGGATTATCGCTTTTTCAGCTCAATAAATAAGCACTTTTCAAACATATCATGAAACTGGGTATGTTTTGTCTGCCCGCTCTGGGATCGCCTGAGCGGGCATTTTTTTGCCTTATTTTTGAGTGTGGCTGGCAAGAATACCATTGGGTGAAGTTGAATATATTGATTCATAACTGAAATAAAAAAAGCCCCGGCGGTTGCCAGGGCTTGATCGCTTTGAGTTAATGATTACTCAACAGGTTGCGGACGCGCAGGGGCGGCAGAGGCATGATGCGTCGCCGTATGACCACCTGCGGCACCTTTACCTTCGAAGGCAAAGGCTGGACGCTGCCAATCACTGTGGCGCGGCGCTTCCGGAACATATTCCGGTGCCGGAGCACGTGTCATCGGCGCGGTAGCGTGGTTATGCTCTACGACTACCTCGGCTTCAACAGGGGCTACTGTTTCAACCTCTGCTGCAACTTCAGCGACCACAGGCGCGGCAGGTTGAGCAACGACTTCAGGTTCGGCAATCACAACCTCGGCAGTTTCGGCAACTTCTTCAATATCAGCCGTCTCTTCCTGCGGTTCAACCACTGGTTCTGCGTGCTCTGCAACTTCCTGCGCTACGGCAACATCAGCTTCGGCAATCACCTGCGGCTGTTCAGTTACTGCAGCGGCAATCACTTCAGGATGCGTCGTTTCAACCACTTGCGGTTCGGCAACCTGAACAGGTGCTTCTACGACTTCAGTTACTTCTTCAACAACCGGCGCGGCAATGACTGGCTCCACAGCGGCGGCGACAGGGACTTCAGTCACCATCGGCTGAACCTGTACTTCTTCCTGCTCGCGTTGTTCTTCAACCTGTACATCTTGCGGACGTACAACCGGGTAGCGGATCCAGACTTTGCCAGAGGCCAGTTCCGGAGATGCGCACGCTACAGTTAACGGCATTGGTGACTGAACCGGATAACGCTCGTCACGATAGCGGCGACGACGCTGGCCACTTACGCGCAGGTGACGAGGCGAACGACGAGAACGACGTGGCATGCCACCGTTGTCACGGTTATCGGCATTGTTCTCTTCTTGCTGTTCCGGCGCAGTTTGCGCAACCACAGGCAGCGGAACTTTTACCAGTTCAGTTCGCTGGGCAGGCGTTTCCTGCATAACAGGCTCGGCAGCGACGGTTTCTTCAACCACCGGTGCGACTACAACTTCTTCAGCAACGCTTTGCTCGTAACGCACTTTTTGGTTCAGTTGACGCTGTTTACGACGTGGTTGAACCGGACGTACACGTTCTTCCTGGTCGGTTTCCTGAACAGATGGCTCTTCAACATTCAGCGCTTTAGCTTCTTGTTGCACCTGACGTTTATCGTCGTTACGGCGACGGCTACGTTCACGACGCGGTGCTTGCTGCTCGTCAGTGGTGCGTGCTTTTTCAGTTACATCGGTCTGCTGACGGTTCTCACGAGCCTCGGCAGTCTGCTGCTGTGCCTGGCGACGATTACGACGGTTTTCTTCGCGATTATCGCTGCCCTCTGTACGCTCACTACGTGTATCGCGGCGTTCATTACGGTCACGGCGGTTGTTCTGGCGAGGCTTACGGCGATCCTGTTGGCGCTCCGGTTTTGCTTCTGCTTTCGACGCGGGTTGCTCGGCCGGTTTGGTTTCTTCGCCGCCGCTGAACAACGATTTCAGTGCGTTGAAAAGACGGCTCAACAGGCCTGGTTGTGCTGGAGCAGCAGGCGTTGTCGGCGCAGCTTTCGGTGCTGGGGCTGCTGCCGGTGCTACAGTTTCAGCCGGGGTTGGCGCTGGTGGAACATCCGGCATGGCGAAGGTTGCCAGTGCAGGTTGTTCCGGGCGTTTACGTTCAGGGAATTCTTCCTCAGAAGGTAATGCCATCGCTTCTTCATGCAGTTTTGGCAGCATGTAGCTTAAGGTCGGCGTCTCTTCTCCTTTACGCACGCGCAGCACGTGGTAGTGCGGAGTTTCCATCTGATCGTTTGGTACAATCACGCAGCGCACGCCGTCCTGACGGGTTTCAATTGCATTCACCGCAGAACGTTTTTCGTTCAGCAGGTAAGAAGCAATGGGGACAGGAACAATAGCGTGGACTTCCTGAGTGTTCTCTTTCAGGGCTTCTTCTTCAATCAGACGCAGAATAGAGAGCGACAGGGATTCGTTGTCACGCACGGTGCCAGTACCGGAGCAACGCGGGCAGACGTGATGGCTGGATTCACCCAGCGATGGGCTAAGGCGCTGACGGGACATCTCGAGCAGGCCGAAGCGAGAAATATGGCTGATTTGAATACGCGCACGATCCTGACGCACCGCTTCACGCAGACGGTTTTCTACCGCACGCTGGTGGCGTACTGGCGTCATGTCAATAAAGTCGATAACAATCAGGCCGCCGAGGTCACGCAGACGCAACTGACGAGCAATCTCATCAGCAGCTTCCAGGTTAGTGTTAAACGCGGTTTCTTCGATATCACCGCCGCGGGTTGCGCGTGCGGAGTTGATGTCGATGGCGGTTAACGCTTCGGTGCTGTCGATAACAATAGAACCACCGGACGGCAGACGAACTTCACGCTGGAAAGCGGACTCGATCTGCGATTCAATCTGGTAGTGGCTGAACAGTGGAATTTCACCCGTGTACAGTTTGATTTTGCTGCTGAAATCCGGGCGGCCCAACGCGGCGATATGCTGACGCGCCAGTTCGAGCACTTTCGGGTTATCAATAAGGATTTCACCTATGTCCTGACGCAGGTAGTCGCGGAAAGCGCGAACGATAACGTTGCTTTCCTGGTGAATCAGGAACGGAGCAGGGCGGCTTTCAGCGGCTTTTTTGATCGCTTCCCAGTGTTTCAGACGGAAGCTCAGATCCCACTGGAGCGCCTCGGCAGATTTGCCGACGCCAGCAGTACGCACGATAAGTCCCATGCCTTCAGGCAGTTCAAGGCTTGCCAGTGCTTCTTTTAATTCGGTACGGTCGTCGCCTTCGATACGGCGAGAAATGCCACCCGCGCGCGGGTTGTTCGGCATCAGAACCAGATAGCTACCCGCCAGGCTGATAAAGGTGGTCAGTGCTGCGCCTTTGTTACCGCGCTCTTCTTTATCGATCTGAACAATGACCTCCTGACCTTCACGCAACACATCTTTAATGTTGGGGCGGCCATGAGCACTGTAGTTAGCAGGGAAATATTCGCGGGCAATTTCTTTTAGTGGGAGGAAACCGTGACGTTCAGCGCCGTAATCAACAAAAGCAGCTTCCAGACTCGGTTCAATGCGGGTGATTTTACCTTTGTAGATGTTCGCCTTTTTCTGTTCATGCCCTGGACTTTCGATATCCAGATCATACAGACGCTGCCCATCTACAAGGGCAACGCGCAACTCTTCCTGCTGAGTTGCGTTGATTAACATTCTTTTCATCGTAACTTACTCATTATTCTTACATTGACGACTAAGCTGCGGGCAAAGTAACGCCTTTCCGGGTGTGAACCGATGGCCTCGTGTCTAGTCGCGTCGCCAACCTCACGGTTATCGTCAGCTCAAAGAGGCGCAGAGTGTCGGTTGCCCGTTTTTCATGCGGAAAAACAGCGCAATTATCAGAGAAACAGACTGGGTATTACTCTCCAGAAATATTTCCATCTACCGGTAAGGACTGCAACCCGCAGCCCGCTAACTGCCTGAAAGATCAATACGTCTTACGCCATTGCTGCGTTGATGATCGGTCGGGCAAAATGGGTTATTCCGTAAAATTTCTTGTTTTAACAAGGTTGGACACGGAAACGTTCTCATTATTCCACTGCAAGCCTTGTTATAGCAAGATGACTTTTACCATTTATCACCCACTTACTCACAGTTTTTTCACTTCTTGCTGGTGATTGGTTTAATAACCAGCAATTAAGTGATTGCGCTGGGAAGTAATAAGGTGCAGAACTAAATATAAGCATAGAAAAATGAGTGGCGCGAATCCTGCTGGCTATTTAGAATCGCCCACCATGAAAACAGAGACTCCATCCGTAAAAATTGTTGCTATTACCGCTGATGAAGCGGGGCAACGTATCGACAACTTTTTGCGTACCCAATTGAAAGGCGTACCAAAAAGTATGATCTACCGTATTTTGCGTAAAGGCGAAGTACGGGTGAACAAAAAACGTATTAAGCCTGAATATAAACTCGAAGCTGGCGATGAAGTGCGTATTCCGCCGGTTCGCGTTGCTGAACGGGAAGAAGACGCGGTTTCGCCGCATCTGCAAAAAGTCGCTGCGCTGGCGGATGTCATCTTATATGAAGATGATCATATCCTGGTGTTGAATAAACCGTCTGGCACAGCAGTACATGGCGGCAGTGGTTTAAGTTTCGGCGTTATTGAAGGACTGAGGGCGTTGCGCCCGGAAGCGCGGTTCCTTGAACTGGTGCATCGGCTCGACCGGGACACCTCTGGTGTGCTGCTGGTAGCGAAAAAACGCTCGGCGTTACGTTCTCTACATGAGCAATTACGTGAAAAAGGTATGCAAAAAGATTACCTGGCGCTGGTGCGCGGTCAGTGGCAGTCACACGTGAAAAGCGTGCAAGCGCCGTTGCTGAAAAACATTCTGCAAAGCGGCGAGCGTATTGTGCGTGTGAGCCAGGAGGGTAAGCCGTCAGAAACGCGCTTCAAAGTGGAAGAACGCTATGCGTTTGCCACGCTGGTGCGTTGTAGCCCGGTGACCGGTCGTACACACCAGATCCGTGTGCATACGCAATACGCTGGTCATCCGATTGCCTTTGATGATCGTTACGGCGACCGCGAATTTGATAAACAACTCACTGAAGCGGGAACGGGATTAAATCGTTTATTCCTGCACGCCGCGGCGTTGAAGTTTACCCATCCGGGAACGGGTGAGGTGATGCGTATCGAAGCGCCGATGGATGATGGTTTGAAGCGTTGTTTGCAGAAACTGCGTAATACGCGTTAATGCGAGCATATAAATCAGATAGTAGGCGGTAGGCCTGATAAGGCGTTTACGCCGCATCAGGCAGTCAGCACCAATTGCCGGATGCGGCGTAAACGCGTCCGGCCCATAAAATTATCCCATCAGCGGGTTTTTCCCTTCCCGACGTAACATCTGACAGAGCGCAATAAGCGGCAAACCAACCAGCGTGTTAGGGTCACGCCCTTCTAAACGCTCGAATAGCGTAATGCCAAAGCCTTCACTCTTAAAGCTACCTGCACAGTGCAGGGGATGCTCCTTACGCACGTAATTATCAATCTCCGCCTCGCTCAGATGACGGAAATGGACGTCAAATGGTTCCACTTCTGTTTGCAGATGTCCGTTGGCGGAATTATACAATGCCAGCCCGGTATAAAAGGTGACAATATTGCCGCTGGCTTTGCGTAATTGCAGGCGCGCATTTTCTTCCGTTAACGGTTTACCGGTGATTTCACCGTCAAGAACACACACCTGGTCAGAACCAATAATTAAATGGTCTGGATAACGTGATGCTAAGGATTGCGCTTTTTCTTGCGCCAGTCGAAGCACCAGTTGGCGAGGTGATTCATCGCTATGCGGGGTTTCGTCGACCTCCGGCGCGGCACATTCGAAAGAGATTTGCAGTTTTTCAAGTAGAGCGCGGCGCCAGGGCGAGGTGGAGGCTAAAATAAGTTTAGACATATTTTTTTCCATCAGATATAGCGTATTGATGATAGCCATTTTAAACTATGCGCTTCGTTTTGCAGGTTGATGTTCGTTGTCAGCACTGAACGAAAATAAAGCAGTAACCCGCAATGTGTGCGAATTATTGGCAAAAGGCAACCACAGGCTGCCTTTTTCTTTGACTCTATGACGTTACAAAGTTAATATGCGCGCCCTATGCAAAAGGTAAAATTACCCCTGACTCTCGATCCGGTTCGTACGGCTCAAAAACGCCTTGATTACCAGGGTATTTATACTCCTGATCAGGTTGAGCGCGTCGCTGAATCTGTAGTCAGTGTGGACAGTGATGTGGAATGCTCCATGTCGTTCGCTATCGATAACCAACGTCTCGCAGTGTTAAACGGCGATGCGAAGGTGACGGTAACGCTCGAGTGTCAGCGTTGCGGGAAGCCGTTTTCTCATCAGGTCTACACAACGTATTGTTTTAGTCCTGTGCGTTCAGACGAACAGGCTGAAGCACTGCCGGAAACGTATGAACCGATTGAGGTTAACGAATTCGGTGAAATCGATCTGCTTGCAATGGTTGAAGATGAAATCATCCTCGCCTTGCCGGTAGTTCCGGTGCATGATTCTGAACACTGTGAAGTGTCCGAAGCGGACATGGTCTTTGGTGAATTGCCTGATGAAGCGCAAAAACCAAACCCATTTGCCGTATTAGCCAGCTTAAAGCGTAAGTAATTGGTGCTCCCCGTTGGATCGGGGATAAACCGTAATTGAGGAGTAAGGTCCATGGCCGTACAACAGAATAAACCAACCCGTTCCAAACGTGGCATGCGTCGTTCCCATGACGCGCTGACCGCAGTCACCAGCCTGTCTGTAGACAAAACTTCTGGTGAAAAACACCTGCGTCACCACATCACTGCCGACGGTTACTACCGCGGCCGCAAGGTCATCGCTAAGTAATCACGCGTCTGCGTGATGAAGCTTAGTGAGGATTTTCCCCAGGTAACTGGGGAAAGACCAAACCGGGCGGCGACGATACCTTGACACGTCTAACCCTGGCGTTAGATGTCATGGGGGGCGATTTTGGCCCTTCTGTGACAGTGCCTGCAGCTTTGCAGGCACTGAACTCTAATTCGCAACTCACTCTTCTTTTAGTCGGTAATCCCGACGCCATCACGCCATTACTTGCTAAAGCTGACTTCGAACAACGTTCGCGTTTGCAGATTATCCCTGCGCAGTCAGTTATCGCCAGTGATGCCCGGCCTTCGCAAGCTATCCGCGGCAGTCGTGGTAGCTCAATGCGCGTGGCTTTGGAACTGGTGAAAGAGGGACGAGCGCAGGCCTGTGTCAGTGCCGGTAATACCGGGGCGCTGATGGGACTGGCAAAATTATTGCTCAAACCCCTGGAGGGGATTGAGCGTCCGGCGTTGGTGACGGTGTTACCGCATCAGCAAAAGGGCAAAACGGTGGTTCTCGATTTAGGGGCCAACGTCGATTGTGATAGCACAATGTTGGTGCAATTCGCCATTATGGGCTCTGTTTTGGCAGAAGAGGTGGTGGAAATCCCTAACCCTCGCGTGGCGTTGCTCAATATTGGTGAAGAAGAAGTAAAGGGTCTCGACAGTATTCGGGACGCCTCAGCTGTGCTTAAAACAATCCCTTCTGTCAATTATATCGGCTATCTTGAAGCCAATGAGTTATTAACTGGCAAGACAGATGTGTTGGTCTGTGACGGTTTTACAGGAAATGTCACATTAAAGACGATGGAAGGTGTTGTCAGGATGTTCCTTTCTCTGCTGAAATCCCAGGGAGAAGGGAAAAAACGGTCGTGGTGGCTACTGTTATTAAAGCGTTGGCTACAAAAGAGCCTGACGAGGCGATTCAGTCACCTCAACCCCGACCAGTATAACGGCGCCTGTCTGTTAGGATTGCGCGGCACGGTGATAAAAAGTCATGGTGCGGCCAATCAGCGAGCTTTTGCGGTCGCGATTGAACAGGCAGTGCAGGCGGTGCAGCGACAAGTTCCTCAGCGAATTGCCGCTCGCCTGAAATCTGTATACCCAGCTGGTTTTGAGCTGCTGGACGGTGGCAAAAGCGGAACTCTGCGGTAGCAGGACGCTGCCAGCGAACTCGCAGTTTGCAAGTGACGGTATATAACCGAAAAGTGACTGAGCGTACATGTATACGAAGATTATTGGTACTGGCAGCTATCTGCCCGAACAAGTGCGGACAAACGCCGATCTGGAAAAAATGGTGGATACCTCTGACGAGTGGATTGTTACTCGTACTGGCATCCGTGAACGTCATATTGCTGCACCAAACGAAACCGTTTCTACCATGGGCTTCGAAGCGGCGACACGTGCAATTGAAATGGCGGGGATCGACAAAGACCAGATTGGCCTGATTGTTGTGGCAACGACTTCTGCCACGCACGCCTTCCCGAGCGCAGCATGTCAGATTCAAAGCATGTTGGGCATTAAAGGTTGCCCGGCGTTTGACGTTGCCGCAGCCTGTGCAGGTTTCACCTACGCCCTGAGCGTAGCTGATCAATATGTGAAATCTGGTGCGGTGAAGTATGCTCTGGTCGTCGGTTCCGATGTACTGGCGCGCACCTGCGATCCAACAGATCGCGGAACCATTATCATTTTTGGTGATGGTGCGGGCGCTGCGGTGCTGGCCGCCTCTGAAGAGCCAGGAATTATCTCCACCCATCTGCATGCCGACGGCAGCTATGGTGAATTGCTGACGCTGCCTAACGCTGACCGTGTGAATCCAGAGAATTCAATTCATCTGACTATGGCAGGCAACGAAGTCTTCAAGGTCGCGGTAACTGAGCTTGCGCACATCGTTGATGAGACGCTGGCGGCGAATAATCTTGACCGTTCTCAACTGGACTGGCTGGTTCCGCATCAGGCGAACCTGCGTATTATCAGCGCAACGGCGAAAAAACTCGGCATGTCGATGGACAATGTCGTCGTGACCCTGGATCGCCACGGTAATACCTCTGCTGCTTCTGTGCCTTGTGCACTTGATGAAGCGGTACGCGATGGGCGTATTAAGCCTGGTCAGTTGGTCCTGCTTGAAGCCTTTGGCGGTGGGTTTACCTGGGGCTCCGCGCTGGTTCGTTTCTAGGATAAGGATTTAAAGATGACGCAATTTGCATTTGTGTTCCCTGGACAGGGTTCTCAAACCGTTGGAATGCTGGCTGATATGGCGGCGAGCTATCCCATTGTTGAAGAAACGTTTGCTGAAGCTTCTGCAGCGCTGGGCTACGACCTGTGGGCGCTGACCCAGCAGGGGCCAGCCGAAGAACTGAATAAAACCTGGCAAACCCAGCCAGCACTGTTAGCTGCATCTGTTGCGCTGTATCGCGTATGGCAGCAGCAAGGCGGCAAAGCTCCAGCAATGATGGCTGGTCACAGCCTGGGCGAATACTCCGCGCTGGTTTGTGCTGGTGTGATTGATTTTGCTGATGCGGTGCGTCTGGTTGAGATGCGCGGCAAGTTCATGCAGGAAGCTGTACCGGAAGGGACTGGCGCAATGGCGGCAATCATCGGTCTGGATGATGCGTCTATTGCTAAGGCTTGTGAAGAAGCAGCGGAAGGCCAGGTGGTTTCTCCGGTAAACTTCAACTCTCCGGGCCAGGTGGTTATTGCCGGTCATAAAGAAGCGGTTGAGCGTGCAGGTGCTGCCTGTAAAGCTGCTGGCGCAAAACGTGCGTTGCCGTTGCCAGTGAGCGTTCCGTCTCATTGTGCGTTGATGAAACCGGCTGCCGACAAGCTGGCTGTTGAATTAGCAAAAATCACTTTTAACGCCCCAACCGTTCCGGTTGTGAACAACGTTGATGTGAAATGCGAAACCAATGGTGATGCCATCCGTGATGCCCTGGTGCGCCAGCTTTATAACCCAGTTCAGTGGACGAAGTCCGTTGAATACATGGCAACGCAAGGCGTAGAACATCTTTATGAAGTCGGCCCGGGCAAAGTGCTTACTGGCCTGACAAAACGCATTGTCGACACCCTGACCGCCTCGGCGCTGAATGAACCTTCAGCGATGGCAGCGGCGCTCGAGCTTTAAAAGAGGAAAATCATGAATTTTGAAGGAAAAATCGCACTGGTAACCGGTGCAAGCCGTGGGATTGGCCGCGCAATTGCTGAAACGCTCGCAGCCCGTGGTGCGAAAGTTATCGGCACTGCGACCAGTGAAAGCGGCGCTCAGGCGATCAGTGATTATTTAGGTGCTAACGGTAAAGGTCTGATGTTGAATGTGACCGACCCGGCATCTATCGAATCTGTTCTGGAAAAAATTCGCGCAGAATTTGGTGAAGTCGATATCCTGGTCAATAATGCCGGTATCACTCGTGATAACCTGTTAATGCGAATGAAAGATGATGAGTGGAACGATATTATCGAAACCAACCTTTCATCTGTTTTCCGTCTGTCAAAAGCGGTAATGCGCGCTATGATGAAAAAGCGTCATGGTCGTATTATCACTATCGGTTCTGTGGTTGGTACCATGGGAAATGGCGGTCAGGCCAACTACGCTGCGGCGAAAGCGGGCTTGATCGGCTTCAGTAAATCACTGGCGCGCGAAGTTGCGTCACGCGGTATTACTGTAAACGTTGTTGCTCCGGGCTTTATTGAAACGGACATGACACGTGCGCTGAGCGATGACCAGCGTGCGGGTATCCTGGCGCAGGTTCCTGCGGGTCGCCTTGGCGGCGCACAGGAAATCGCCAACGCGGTTGCATTCCTGGCATCCGACGAAGCAGCTTACATCACGGGTGAAACTTTGCATGTGAACGGCGGGATGTACATGGTCTGACCGCGAATTGCACAAAATGCTCATGTTGCGCGCAGTCTGCGTGGTTATGAGTAATAATTAGTGCAAAATGATTTGCGTTGTTGGGGGGTATGGCCTCAAAATAGCGTAAAATCGTGGTAAGACCTGCCGGGATTTAGTTGCAAATTTTTCAACATTTTATACACTACGAAAACCATCGCGAAAGCGAGTTTTGATAGGAAATTTAAGAGTATGAGCACTATCGAAGAACGCGTTAAGAAAATTATCGGCGAACAGCTGGGCGTTAAGCAGGAAGAAGTTACCAACAATGCTTCTTTCGTTGAAGACCTGGGCGCGGATTCTCTTGACACCGTTGAGCTGGTAATGGCTCTGGAAGAAGAGTTTGATACTGAGATTCCGGACGAAGAAGCTGAGAAAATCACCACCGTTCAGGCTGCCATTGATTACATCAACGGCCACCAGGCGTAAGTGAACATCTCCAGGCGGTCGTTCGACCGCCTGAGTTTTATCTTTTTGTCCCACTAGAATCATTTTTTTCCCTCCCTGGAGGACAAACGTGTCTAAGCGTCGTGTAGTTGTGACCGGACTGGGCATGTTGTCTCCTGTCGGCAATACCGTAGAGTCTACCTGGAAAGCTCTGCTTGCCGGTCAGAGTGGCATCAGCCTAATCGACCATTTCGATACTAGCGCCTATGCAACGAAATTTGCTGGCTTAGTAAAGGATTTTAACTGTGAGGACATTATCTCGCGCAAAGAACAGCGCAAGATGGATGCCTTCATTCAATATGGAATTGTCGCTGGCGTTCAGGCCATGCAGGATTCTGGCCTTGAAATAACGGAAGAGAACGCAACCCGCATTGGTGCCGCAATTGGCTCCGGGATTGGCGGCCTCGGACTGATCGAAGAAAACCACACATCTCTGATGAACGGTGGTCCACGTAAGATCAGCCCATTCTTCGTTCCGTCAACGATTGTGAACATGGTGGCAGGTCACCTGACTATCATGTATGGCCTGCGTGGCCCAAGCATCTCTATCGCGACCGCCTGTACGTCTGGCGTGCATAACATTGGCCATGCTGCGCGTATTATCGCGTATGGCGATGCTGACGTGATGGTTGCAGGTGGCGCAGAGAAAGCCAGTACGCCGCTGGGCGTTGGTGGTTTCGGCGCGGCACGTGCATTATCTACCCGCAATGATAACCCGCAAGCGGCCAGCCGCCCGTGGGATAAAGAGCGTGATGGTTTCGTACTGGGCGATGGCGCCGGTATGCTGGTGCTCGAAGAGTACGAACACGCAAAAAAACGCGGTGCGAAAATTTACGCTGAACTTGTCGGCTTTGGTATGAGCAGCGATGCCTACCATATGACGTCGCCGCCGGAAAATGGCGCAGGCGCAGCACTGGCAATGGCGAATGCTTTGCGTGATGCAGGCATTGAAGCGAGCCAGATTGGCTACGTTAACGCGCACGGTACTTCAACGCCAGCAGGCGATAAGGCCGAAGCGCAGGCAGTGAAAACCATCTTCGGTGAAGCTGCAAGCCGTGTGCTGGTAAGTTCCACGAAATCCATGACTGGTCACCTGTTAGGTGCAGCGGGTGCAGTAGAGTCTATCTACTCCATCCTGGCCCTGCGCGATCAGGCTGTTCCGCCGACTATCAATCTGGATAACCCGGATGAAGGCTGCGACCTGGATTTTGTGCCGCATGAAGCGCGCCAGGTAAGCGGAATGGAGTACACCTTGTGTAACTCCTTCGGCTTCGGTGGCACCAATGGCTCTTTGATCTTTAAAAAGATCTAATCTGCCATTTTTCACCATTATAAAAGGTCCGCTTGCGGGCCTTTTTTCTTAGGTTTTATTCAGACTTGTTCCGTAGAGAACATGCTGCCACACTAACAATCCTCTGATAAGGAGCCGGTATGTTCTTAATTAACGGTCATAAACAGGATTCGCTGGCAGCGAGCGATCGGGCTACGCAATTTGGCGATGGCTGTTTCACCACAGCCAGAATTATCGACAGAAAAGTCAGCTTATTATCCGCTCACATCACGAGGCTACAGGAAGCCTGTCAGCGCTTAATGATCACCTGTGACTTCTGGTGCCAGCTTGAGCAAGAGATGAAAATTCTGGCGGCAGAGCAGCAGAATGGTGTGCTGAAAGTGGTGATCAGTCGCGGCAGTGGCGGGCGAGGGTACAGCGCATTGAACAGTGGCCCGGCAACGCGGATGCTTTCAGTTACGGCTTATCCAGCACATTACGACCGTTTGCGTAACGAGGGGATGACGCTGGCGCTAAGCCCGGTGCGGCTGGGGCGCAATCCTCATCTTGCAGGTATTAAACATCTGAATCGCCTTGAGCAAGTACTGATCCGCTCTCATCTTGAGCAGACAAACGCTGATGAGGCGCTGGTTCTTGACAGCGAAGGGTGGGTTACGGAATGCTGTGCGGCTAATTTGTTCTGGCGCAAGAACAACGTAGTTTATACGCCGCGTCTGGATCAGGCTGGTGTCAACGGCATTATGCGACAATTCTGTATTCGTTTACTGGCACAATCCTCTTATCAGGTTGTCGAAGTGCAAGCCACACTGGAAGAAGTGATGCAGGCGGATGAGATGATAGTTTGTAATGCGCTAATGCCGATTATCCCTGTACGCGCTTGTGACGATGTCTCCTTTTCGTCAACAACGCTATATGAATATTTAGCCCCACTTTGTGAGCACCCGAATTAGTCATGAAAAAAGTGTTATTGATTGTCTTGTTATTGCTGGTGGTACTGGGTATCGCCGCTGGTGTGGGCGTCTGGAAAGTTCGCCACCTTGCTGACAGCAAATTACTTATTAAAGAAGAGACTATATTTACCTTGAAACCGGGGACCGGGCGACGGGGGCTCGGTGAACAACTTTATGCCGATAAGATCATCAATCGCCCACGTGTATTTCAATGGTTGCTGCGTATCGAGCCGGATCTTTCTCATTTCAAAGCCGGTACTTACCGTTTTACACCACAGATGACCGTGCGCGAGATGCTGAAATTGCTGGAAAGCGGTAAAGAAGCGCAGTTCCCGCTACGCCTGGTGGAAGGGATGCGTCTGAGCGATTACCTCAAACAATTGCGTGAGGCACCGTATGTTAAGCACACGCTGAGCGACGATAAATACGCCACCGTGGCACAGGCGCTGGAGCTGGAAAACCCGGAGTGGATTGAAGGCTGGTTCTGGCCAGATACCTGGATGTATACCGCCAATACCACTGATGTCGCGTTACTCAAACGAGCGCACAAGAAAATGGTGAAAGCGGTCGATAGCGCCTGGGAAGGTCGTGCAGATGGGCTGCCCTATAAAGATAAAAACCAACTGGTGACCATGGCGTCGATTATCGAAAAAGAAACGGCCGTTGCCAGTGAACGCGATCAGGTTGCCTCGGTATTTATCAACCGTTTACGTATTGGCATGCGTCTGCAGACCGACCCGACGGTGATTTACGGGATGGGAGAGCGTTATAATGGCAAGCTTTCCCGTGCAGATCTGGAAGCACCAACAGCGTATAACACTTATACCATTACCGGTCTGCCGCCAGGCGCAATTGCAACACCGGGGGCGGATTCGCTGAAGGCTGCTGCGCATCCGGCAAAAACGCCGTATCTCTATTTTGTGGCCGATGGTAAAGGCGGTCACACGTTTAATACCAATCTTGCCAGTCATAACAAGTCTGTGCAGGATTATCTGAAAGTGCTTAAGGAAAAAAATGCGCAGTAAGTATATCGTCATTGAAGGGCTGGAAGGTGCAGGCAAAACTACCGCGCGTAACGTGGTGGTCGAGACGCTTGAGCAACTGGGTATCCGTGACATGGTTTTCACTCGGGAACCTGGCGGCACGCAACTTGCCGAAAAGTTAAGAAGCCTGGTGCTGGATATCAAATCGGTAGGCGATGAAGTCATTACCGATAAAGCCGAAGTGCTGATGTTTTATGCCGCGCGCGTTCAGTTGGTCGAGACTGTCATCAAACCCGCGCTGGCTAATGGAACCTGGGTGATTGGCGATCGCCACGATCTCTCCACTCAGGCGTATCAGGGCGGTGGCCGTGGTATTGACCAGCATATGCTGGCAACGTTACGTGGTGCCGTTCTTGGGGATTTTCGCCCTGACTTAACGCTCTATCTCGATGTTACCCCAGAAGTCGGCCTTAAGCGCGCACGTGCGCGTGGCGAGCTGGATCGCATTGAGCAAGAGTCTTTTGATTTCTTTAATCGTACCCGCGCCCGCTACCTGGAACTGGCCGCACAAGATAAAAGCATTCATACCATTGATGCTACCCAGCCGCTGGAAGCCGTTATGGACGCGATTCGCACCACCGTGACTCACTGGGTTAAGGAGCAGGACGCATGAGATGGTATCCATGGTTACGACCTGATTTCGAAAAACTGGTAGCCAGCTATCAGGCCGGAAGGGGTCACCATGCGCTACTGATTCAGGCGTTACCCGGTATGGGCGATGATGCCTTAATCTATGCTCTGAGCCGTTATTTACTTTGCCAACAACCGCAGGGCCACAAAAGCTGTGGTCACTGTCGTGGATGCCAGTTGATGCAGGCGGGGACACATCCCGATTATTACACTCTTGCACCTGAAAAAGGAAAGAACGCGCTGGGCATTGATGCTGTGCGTGAAGTCACTGAAAAATTGAATGAGCACGCACGCTTAGGCGGTGCAAAAGTTGTCTGGGTCACCGATGCCGCCTTGCTGACTGATGCTGCTGCTAATGCCTTGCTGAAAACTCTGGAAGAGCCGCCAGCGGAAACCTGGTTTTTCCTCGCTACACGAGAAATTGAACGCTTACTGGCCACACTGCGCAGCCGTTGTCGCTTGCATTACCTTGCACCACCGCCAGAACAGTACGCGGTGAGCTGGCTTGCGCGTGAAGTGACAATGTCACCAGAGGCCATACTCACCGCATTGCGCCTGAGCGCCGGTTCGCCTGGTGCGGCGTTGGTGTTGTTTCAGGGAGATACCTGGCAGGCACGTGAGACTCTTTGTCAGGCGTTGGCACATAGCGTGCAATCTGGCGACTGGTATTCGATGTTGTCGGCACTTAATCACGAACAAGCTCCGGCGCGTTTACATTGGCTGGCAACTTTGTTGATGGATGCGCTCAAACGCCATTATGACGCCTCACACGTCACCAATGTTGATGTTCCTGGCGTTGTCACCGCGCTGGCAAACCAGCTTTCTCCCTCTCGCCTGCAGGCTATACTGGGGGATGTTTGCCAAAGTCGTGAACAGTTAATTTCTGTCACAGGCGTAAACCGCGAGCTTCTCATCACCGATCTTTTACTGCGTATTGAGCATTACCTGCAACCGGGCGTTGTGTTACCGGTTCCTCATCTTTAAGAGAGACATTATGTTTTTAGTCGACTCACACTGCCATCTTGATGGTCTGAATTATGAATCTTTGCATAAGGACGTGGATGACGTTCTGGCGAAAGCCGCCGCGCGCGATGTGAAATTTTGTCTGGCGGTTGCCACGACATTACCGGGTTACTTGCATATGCGAGATCTGGTAGGCGAACGTGACAACGTTGCATTTTCTTGCGGTGTACATCCGCTCAACCAGAACGATCCCTACGATGTGGAAGATTTACGCCGCCTGGCGGCAGAAGAGGGGGTTGTTGCGCTGGGTGAAACCGGGCTGGATTATTATTACACGCCGGAAACTAAAGTGCGTCAGCAAGAGTCCTTTATTCACCATATCCAGATTGGCCGCGAACTGAACAAACCGGTTATCGTTCATACGCGCGATGCCCGTGCCGATACGCTGGCAATTCTGCGCGAAGAAAGAGTGACGGATTGCGGTGGCGTACTACACTGTTTTACAGAGGACAGAGAAACAGCGGGCAAGTTACTGGATCTCGGATTTTACATCTCCTTCTCCGGCATTGTGACCTTCCGAAATGCGGAACAACTACGCGATGCCGCGCGCTATGTGCCTCTGGATCGGTTGTTGGTCGAAACTGACTCACCTTATCTGGCACCCGTACCGCATCGAGGAAAAGAGAATCAACCTGCGATGGTTCGTGACGTTGCAGAATACATGGCTGTGTTGAAAGGTGTTGCCGTTGAAGAACTGGCGCAGGTAACCACCGATAACTTCGCCCGTCTGTTTCACATCGACGCTTCCCGCCTTCAATCCATCTGTTGAATGAATTTTTTTTAAGCTCGTAATTAATGGGTAAAACGAGTAAAGTTCACCGCCGCAAATTGGGCGGTGGATAACCACGTTTGAAATATCTTGACATATGTTTTGTCAAAATGTGCAACTTCTCTCATGACCAGAAGTTGAAACGTGATAACCGTCAAACAAATCAACATTGAATTATTTTACTCTGTGTAATAAATAAGGGGCGCTTAGATGCCCTGTATACGGTAAGGCTCTCCCCCCTTGCCACGCGTGAGAACGTTAAAAAAGCACCCATACTCAGGAGCACTCTCAATTATGTTTAAGAATGCATTTGCTAACCTGCAAAAGGTCGGTAAATCGCTGATGCTGCCGGTATCCGTACTGCCTATCGCAGGTATTCTGCTGGGCGTCGGTTCCGCGAATTTCAGCTGGCTACCCGCCGTTGTATCGCATGTTATGGCAGAAGCAGGCGGTTCCGTCTTTGCAAACATGCCACTGATTTTTGCGATTGGTGTTGCCCTCGGCTTTACCAATAACGATGGCGTATCTGCGCTGGCCGCAGTTGTTGCCTATGGCATCATGGTAAAAACCATGGCCGTGGTTGCGCCGCTGGTACTGCATTTACCTGCTGAAGAAATTGCCGCTAAACATCTGGCGGATACAGGCGTACTCGGGGGGATCATCTCCGGTGCGATTGCAGCGTACATGTTTAACCGTTTCTACCGTATTAAGCTGCCTGAGTATCTTGGCTTCTTTGCCGGTAAACGCTTTGTGCCGATCATTTCTGGCCTGGCTGCCATCTTTACTGGCGTTGTGCTGTCCTTCATTTGGCCGCCAATTGGTTCCGCAATCCAGACCTTCTCCCAGTGGGCTGCTTACCAGAACCCGGTAGTTGCGTTTGGTATCTACGGCTTCATCGAACGCTGCCTGGTACCGTTTGGTCTGCACCACATCTGGAACGTACCTTTCCAGATGCAGATTGGTGAATACACCAATGCCGCAGGTCAGGTGTTCCACGGCGATATTCCGCGTTATATGGCGGGTGACCCGACTGCGGGTAAACTGTCTGGCGGCTTCCTGTTCAAAATGTACGGTCTGCCGGCTGCCGCGATTGCTATCTGGCACTCTGCTAAACCAGAAAACCGCGCTAAAGTGGGCGGTATCATGATCTCCGCGGCACTGACCTCGTTCCTGACCGGTATCACCGAGCCGATCGAGTTCTCCTTCATGTTCGTTGCGCCGATCCTGTACATCATCCACGCGATTTTGGCAGGTCTGGCATTCCCAATCTGTATTCTGCTGGGGATGCGTGACGGTACTTCGTTCTCGCACGGTCTGATTGACTTTATCGTACTGTCTGGTAACAGCAGCAACCTGTGGCTGTTCCCGATTGTCGGTATCGGTTATGCGATTGTTTACTACACTATCTTCCGCGTGCTGATTAAAGCTCTGGATCTGAAAACGCCGGGCCGTGAAGACGCAACTGAAGATGCGAAAGCAACCGGTACTAGCGAAATGGCACCGGCTCTGGTTGCCGCATTTGGCGGTAAAGAAAACATCACTAACCTCGACGCATGTATTACCCGTTTGCGCGTCAGCGTTGCTGATGTGTCCAAAGTGGATCAGGCTGGCCTGAAAAAACTGGGCGCAGCGGGCGTAGTGGTTGCTGGTTCTGGTGTTCAGGCGATTTTCGGTACTAAATCCGATAACCTGAAAACTGAAATGGATGAGTACATCCGTAACCACTAATCCGTAAGATGTTGGGGAGACTAAGGCAGCCGAATGGCTGCCTTTTTTACTGGCGTCAATCAGAACGGGTACGTTCCGGTAATGCTGAAATTACGCGGTGTGCTGTAGACGATAGAACCTTCTACGTTGGTATCATAGGTTTTATCGAACAGGTTATTGACGTTCCCCTGTAACGAGAAGTTTTTTGTCACCTGATAACGGGTGAACAGATCAACTGTCGTTTTCGGCGCGAAAGAATAATGCCAACGCAATACAGGCGGGTAACAATGGCGGCTGTGTATCCCTGTTTAATATATAAACTAAAGAGAAATCATGTTTTCGGTTCATTAGCAGGCGGAAATGGGAATAATAGCGATGTATGCGGCAGTAAAGCGATTTTTTGCTTAATAAATTGTGAGTTAAGGTTGAAAGAGCGGGTTTAACTCGACCATACTCTATACTCGCAGTGTGGCGCGGCGTAGCATGGCGCAACGCATGGCTATTATGAAAAAGGAAAATGTCGTGGCAGAAGAAACTATTTTCAGCAAAATTATTCGTCGTGAGATCCCCTCCGATATCGTTTACCAGGATGATCTGGTAACGGCGTTTCGCGATATTTCGCCGCAAGCGCCAACACATATTCTGATCATTCCTAATATCCTCATTCCTACCGTGAATGACGTGTCAACCGAGCATGAGCAGGCGCTGGGGCGCATGATCACCGTGGCGGCAAAAATCGCTGAGCAGGAAGGGATTGCCGAAGATGGTTACCGTTTGATCATGAATACCAACCGTTATGGTGGACAAGAGGTGTACCACATCCATATGCACCTGCTGGGTGGTCGTCCGTTGGGGCCAATGCTGGCGCATAAAGGTCTGTAACGATGAGAAAAGGATGCTTTGGGCTGGTGTCTCTGGCGCTGTTATTGCTGGTGGGTTGTCGCTCACATCCGGAAATTCCGGTGAATGATGAACAATCTCTGGTGATGGAGTCATCACTTCTGGCTGCTGGTATCAGCGCAGAAAAGCCTGTTTTTTCAATGTCTGACATTCAGTCTTCAGCATCCTCGACGCTCTATAACGAAAGGCAAGAACCCGTTACCGTTCATTATCGTTTTTATTGGTATGACGCCAGAGGGCTGGAGATGCATCCTCTGGAAACGCCACGCAGTGTCACGATTCCCGCGCGTTCAGCGGTGACTCTGTACGGCAGCGCCAATTATCTTGGGGCGCACAAAGTCAGACTTTATATTTATTTGTAAGGGGTGAATCTTGATGACAAAAATGAGTCGCTACGCCTTAATCACCGCGCTGGCGATGTTTCTCGCCGGGTGTGTGGGGCCACGTGAACCCGCACCGGTAGAAGAGGTGAAACCTGCGCCGGAGCAACCTGCCGAGCCGCAACAGCCAGTACCCACGGTGCCATCGGTGCCGACGATCCCGCAGCAGCCAGGGCCAATTGAGCACGAAGATCAAACCGCGCCTCCTGCACCGCATATTCGTCATTATGACTGGAATGGCGCAATGCAACCAATGGTCAGTAAGATGCTTGGGGCTGATGGCGTGACTGCGGGGAGCGTTCTGCTGGTTGATAGCGTTAACAACCGTACTAACGGTTCGCTGAATACCGGAGAAGCGACTGAAACGCTGCGTAATGCGCTGGCCAATAACGGTAAATTTACCCTTGTTTCCGCTCAGCAGCTTTCTATGGCTAAGCAGCAGCTTGGTTTGTCGCCGCAGGACAGTTTAGGTACGCGTAGTAAAGCCATAGGCATTGCTCGCAATGTCGGAGCTCATTACGTGCTTTACTCCAGTGCCTCTGGCAACGTCAATGCACCGACCCTACAAATGCAACTGATGTTGGTGCAGACGGGCGAAATTATTTGGTCAGGTAAAGGTGCCGTTCAGCAGCAATAATCCCATCACGCGCGACGAATTACTGTCGCGCTATTTTCCGCAGTATCATCCCGTCGCGACGTTTAATCATGGGCTTAGCGGCGGGAGTTTTCTCATTGAATATAAGGATCAGCGTTTTGTTGTGCGTCAGCCGCACGATCCTGATGCGTCGCAGTCCGCGTTTTTACGTCAGTATCGGGTGTTATCACAATTACCTGCATACCTTGCGCCAAAGCCGCATTTATATCTTCGTGGCTGGATGGTGGTTGACTATTTACCCGGCGAGGTAAAAACGCAATTGCCAGATACCGACGAACTGGCTGGCTTGCTGTATTATTTGCATCAACAACCGCGTTTTGGCTGGCGAGTAACGTTGTTGCCGCTACTGGAACTGTACTGGCAGCAAAGCGATCCTGCGCGGCGAACAACGGGGTGGCTGCGAATGTTGAAACGTCTGCGCAAAGCGCGGGAACCACAGCCACTACGCCTGAGTCCGTTGCATATGGATGTTCATGCCGGAAACCTGGTGCATAGCGCGTCAGGGTTAAAACTCATCGACTGGGAGTATGCCGGTGATGGCGATATCGCGCTGGAACTGGCGGCGGTGTGGGTGGAAAATACTGACCAGCACCGACGGTTGGTTAATGATTATGCCGTGCGGGCGAAGATTAATCCGGCGCAATTGTGGCGTCAGGTCAGGCGCTGGTTTCCCTGGTTGCTGATGCTGAAAGCAGGGTGGTTTGAGTACCGCTGGCAACAAACCGGCGATCAACAATTTATCAGGCTGGCCAATGACACCTGGCGGCAGCTATCAATAAAACAATAAGGAGAGCAGTGTGGGTCCAGTAATGTTGGATGTTGAAGGTTACGAACTGGACGCGGAAGAGCGTGAGATTCTCGCGCATCCGCTGGTCGGAGGGCTGATTCTCTTTACGCGTAACTATCACGATCCAGAGCAGTTACGCGAACTGGTGCGTCAGATCCGAGCAGCTTCGCGCAATCACCTGGTGGTGGCGGTGGATCAGGAAGGTGGGCGTGTGCAGCGTTTTCGTGAGGGTTTTACCTGCTTACCGGCGGCGCAATCATTCGCTGCACTGCTGGGAATGGAAGAGGGTGGCAAACTGGCGCAAGAGGCGGGTTGGTTAATGGCCAGCGAAATGATCGCTATGGATATTGATATCAGCTTTGCGCCAGTGCTGGACGTAGGGCATATCAGCGCGGCGATTGGTGAGCGTTCTTATCATGCTGATCCAGAAAAAGCCCTCGCAATCGCCAGCCGATTTATTGATGGTATGCATGAAGCCGGAATGAAAACCACCGGTAAACACTTTCCTGGTCACGGCGCAGTAACTGCTGACTCACATAAAGAGACGCCGTGTGATCCGCGTCCGCAAGCGGAAATTCGTGCCAAAGATATGTCAGTCTTCAGCACGTTAATTCGCGAAAATAAACTCGACGCCATTATGCCTGCGCATGTGATCTACAGTGATGTTGATCCGCGTCCGGCGAGCGGATCTCCCCACTGGCTTAAGACCGTTTTACGTCAGGAACTGGGTTTTGACGGTGTGATTTTCTCTGACGATTTATCGATGGAAGGCGCAGCGATTATGGGCAGTTATGCTGAACGTGGGCAGGCATCACTGGATGCGGGTTGCGATATGATCCTGGTCTGCAATAATCGTAAAGGGGCCGTCAGCGTGTTAGATAATCTGTCACCGATCAAGGCAGAACGTGTTACACGTTTGTATCATAAAGGTTCATTTTCGCGACAGGAACTGATGGACTTGGCTCGCTGGAAAGAGATCAGCGCCCGTCTGAATCAGTTACATGAACGCTGGCAGGAAGAGAAAGCAAGTCACTAACCCTGGCTTATGTGAGGAAGCGATGATTATCTATTTACACGGTTTTGACTCTAACAGTCCGGGTAACCACGAAAAAGTCTTACAATTGCAGTTTATTGATCCCGATGTACGGCTGATAAGCTACAGCACTCTGCACCCGAAACACGATATGCAGCATCTGCTCAAAGAAGTGGACAAAATGCTGCAACTGAATGTTGACGAGCGCCCGTTAATTTGCGGTGTTGGGCTGGGGGGTTACTGGGCGGAGCGGATTGGTTTTCTCTGTGATATCCGCCAGGTGATCTTCAACCCTAATCTGTTCCCTTATGAAAACATGGAAGGGAAGATTGATCGCCCGGAAGAGTACGCTGATATTGCTACTAAGTGTGTGACCAACTTCCGCGAGAAGAATCGCGATCGTTGCCTGGTGATCTTGTCGCGTCACGATGAAGCGCTTAATAGCCAGCGGACATCTGAAGAGTTGCATCATTATTACGAGATTGTCTGGGACGAAGAGCAGACGCACAAGTTCAAAAACATCTCCCCGCATTTGCAGCGTATTAAAGCGTTCAAAACCCTCGGTTAAAAGCTATCATCGGTCGCATCAGGTAACCTTGCCGCTATCTGATGCGCCCCGGATTCTGTAGGTCGGATAAGGCGTCCACGCCGCATCCGACAGCCGTGCACCAATGTCTGATGTGCATCTTATCAGGCCTAACACCTCACCCTGTTTCACTCTCCCGAAGCTGCTTGAACAATAAACAAAGCACTGTGTTTTTTGATCTCATCCGGTAAATCCGATTATCTTTTCAGCAACAAAACTTGATTCACATCAATTTTGGTATGACCAATGCACCATTCATGTTATTCTCAATAGCGAAGAACATTTTCATCACTGTAACCTGCTGTTAATTAAGGGCTATGATCATAACCATTAATTAACAATTGGTTAATAAATTTAAGGGGGTCACGTTGACTACGCCATTGAAAAAGATTGTGATTGTCGGCGGCGGTGCTGGTGGGCTGGAAATGGCGACACAGCTTGGACATAAGTTGGGGCGCAAGAAAAAAGCCAAAATTACGCTGGTAGATCGTAACCACAGCCATCTGTGGAAACCGCTGCTGCACGAAGTGGCGACTGGATCGCTCGATGAAGGCGTTGATGCGCTGAGCTATCTGGCCCATGCACGTAATCATGGTTTCCAGTTCCAGTTAGGTTCTGTGGTTGATATCGATCGTGAAGCGAAAACAATCACCATTGCTGAACTGCGCGACGAAAAAGGCGAACTGCTGGTGCCTGAACGCAAAATTGCCTATGACACGCTGGTAATGGCATTGGGCAGCACCTCCAACGATTTCAATACGCCGGGTGTAAAAGAGAACTGCATTTTCCTCGATAACCCGCACCAGGCGCGTCGTTTCCACCAGGAGATGCTGAATCTGTTCCTGAAGTACTCTGCTAATTTGGGCGCCAATGGCAAAGTGAACATTGCGATTGTCGGCGGCGGCGCTACTGGCGTGGAACTCTCTGCCGAACTGCACAATGCGGTGAAACAACTACATAGTTACGGTTACAAAGGGCTGACCAACGAAGCCCTGAATGTAACGCTGGTGGAAGCGGGCGAGCGAATTTTGCCAGCATTGCCGCCACGTATCTCTGCTGCGGCTCACAGTGAGTTAACGAAACTGGGCGTTCGCGTACTGACGCAAACGATGGTGACCAGTGCCGATGAAGGCGGTTTGCACACTAAAGATGGCGAATATATTCAGGCCGATCTGATGGTGTGGGCTGCCGGAATTAAAGCGCCGGATTTCCTGAAAGATATTGGTGGGCTGGAAACCAACCGTATCAACCAACTGGTGGTGGAACCGACGCTGCAAACCACGCGCGATCCAGACATTTATGCCATTGGCGACTGTGCGTCGTGTCCGCGTCCGGAAGGGGGCTTTGTACCGCCGCGCGCCCAGGCCGCACATCAGATGGCTACCTGCGCAATGAACAATATTCTGGCGCAGATGAACGGTAAACCACTAAAAAATTATCAGTATAAGGATCACGGTTCGCTGGTATCACTGTCGAACTTCTCTACCGTTGGTAGCCTGATGGGTAACCTGACCCGAGGTTCGATGATGATTGAAGGACGTATTGCGCGTTTTGTGTACGTTTCGCTGTACCGCATGCATCAGATTGCGCTGCATGGCTACTTTAAAACGGGGCTGATGATGCTGGTAGGTAGCATTAACCGCGTGATCCGTCCGCGTCTGAAACTGCATTAATTGGCTTGTACTGGCGGATGTGGTGTGAACGCCTCATCCGCCCTTACAGGAAGAGGACGATTTGTGAGCCTGATAAGACGCGTTAAGTGTCGCATCAGGCATCCCTTCAGACTCATCTGAATCATTCAGTATTTCCTGCTATTCCCGCGTTTTTCATCTTCTGTCTGATAGCGGCTTTTCCTCTTCGCTTGCATGATTGGCATAACTGCAAAGAAGGAGGTGTTCCCGTGAATAAATCAATGTTGGCGGGTATCGGGATTGGTGTCGCGGCTGCGCTCGGCGTAGCGGCAGTAGCCAGTCTGAACGTGTTTGAACGTGGCCCGCAATACGCTCAGGTTGTTTCTGCAATCCCAATCAAGGAAACAGTTAAAACACCGCGCCAGGAGTGCCGCAACGTCACGGTGACTCACCGCCGACCGGTGCAGGATGAAAATCGCATCGCCGGTTCGGTTCTGGGCGCTGTGGCGGGCGGGGTTATAGGGCATCAGTTTGGCGGTGGGCGCGGTAAAGATGTTGCCACCGTTGTGGGGGCGCTTGGTGGTGGGTATGCCGGTAATCAGATTCAGGGCTCTCTCCAGGAAAGCGATACTTACACGACCACCCAACAGCGTTGTAAAACGGTATATGACAAGTCAGAAAAAATGCTGGGATATGACGTGACCTATAAGATTGGCGATCAGCAGGGCAAAATCCGCATGGGTAGCGATCCGGGCACACAAATCCCATTGGATAACAACGGACAACTGGTTCTGAATAACAAAGTATAAAAAAGCTGTACTCTGCAATTTAGCCCCTCATTCGCTCAGGCTGAGGGGCTTTTTTTGCGTCTTATTTCACCAGCGCTGGCCATAAGCGCAATGTTGTCCGCGAAATCTGCATTAGTTTTTCCAGCGATGCGCCTTCCCGGGCACTGATCGACATCCCCTGAATTATACAATTAAGAAATTCCGCAAGATGCGTTACGTCACAGTGGGCAGGAATTTCCCCGCGAGCCTGGCGTTGACATAAAAACTGTTGCAAGGTGCGTTCCTGCATCGCGTGGCGTGACTTTACGGTATGGGCGATATCTCCAGAATCCGGGGAGAGCGTGGCGCAGTTGTTAATCATAAAGCAACCTGCAGGGGTGTCTTTACTGGTAAAACAGCTCGCGATGGCGGCGAAATAGTCTGCCAGTGCAGACTCCACGCTTTTCTCTTCACAAAACAATTGCGCTTCGTGCTTTGCGGCAAAACGGTCGATATAGCGGTCAAGTACGGCGCGGAATAATCCCTCTTTGTTGGTGAATTCCGCATACAGCGTCGGCGCTTTGGCTCCGGTCGCTTCGACGAGATCGGCAAGGGAAGTTGCTTCATAACCGTGCAGCCAGAACAGTTTCATAGCCTTATCAAGCGCGGCTTCCCTGTCGAACATTTTGGGGCGGCCACGGCTTTTTTTTACACAATGTGCTGAGTCAGTTGCCATGATGCCGTTGTACCTTGTAGCTGTGAATGAATGATTATTATAAAAATAATCACCACCGTTCACCAGTCCAGAGAGCAGAAAAATAATTGCTCTCTATTTAACTGAAATTTAAAGAATTTTAATTTAATTAATGAATGTTATAAAAAATATCTTGTATGTGATCCAGATCACATCTATCATTTAGTTATCGATCGTTAAGTAATTGCTTGCGACGCCATTCATCTGCATAAGGTCACTATTATGAAAAACGTAAAAACCCTCATCACTGCGGCGATTTTAAGCTCCATGTCATTTGCCAGCTTTGCGGCTGTCGAAGTTCAGGCAACACCAGAAGGTCAACAAAAAGTGGGTACTATCAGTGCTAACGCGGGGACAAATCTGGGATCGCTGGAAGAACAACTGGCACAAAAAGCGGATGAGATGGGCGCAAAATCTTTCCGTATTACTTCAGTAACCGGCCCGAATACCCTTCATGGAACGGCAGTAATTTATAAATAAGCATTAACCCTCATTAATGCCCGCTACTGCTGCTTTTTTTCCCCGCGACATGCCGTGCCGCGGGGATTTTTTTATCCGGTATTTACAACGCTTGTTGGTTCACTTGATGACGGCGTACATCCACCGGCATTCCTGAACGTACATCCATCACATGCTGCATTACTTCGGCGTCAGTTTGCGCTGCATTTTTAAATGCCTGCATCGCACTATTGAGCGTAATCGGCAACAATTGCGGATTGTCATCAATCTTCTCTGACAGAGGCTGATGCACTTCTACCAGGCGTGCGCCATTTGGCTCGGCAGAGACTTTAATCGGTGTGTTGATAATGTTCACTTTGGTGCCAGGGGTGACCTGGCTGAAAAGTGTTTTGATATCGTCATCGCGCAGACGAATACAGCCGGAACTTACCCGCATACCAATGCCGAAATCGGCGTTTGTACCGTGAAGTAAATAAACGCCGCCATAGGCCGCCAGACGGATCGCATGATGCCCCATCGGATTATCCGGTCCTGCCGGAACAACAGCCGGAAGTTCGATGCCCTGGGCTTTATAACGGGCGCGGATGTTTGCGGTAGGTGTCCATGTTGGGTTAGCTCGCTTGTCCGAAACGGTAGTTACCATTGTTGGCGTCAATGTGTCTCCGCCTAACTGGCCAATGCCGATCGGATATACGGTCACCGAATTTTTACCCGGTGGATAATAATAGAGACGTAACTCTGCAATATTGATCACAATGCCTTCACGTGGCGCATCCGGCAGCAGCGTTTGCAACGGAATCGTTAACACGCTTCCGGCTCGTGGTACATACGGATCAACGCCAGGGTTGGCCTGTAACAGCGCCAGGAAACCGACGTTATATTTTTTGGCGATGGCTTCCAGCGAACCACCGTCATTCTCCACCACATGAAATTTGTTTTCACCAACCAGACGACTACCCGCAGGCGGCAGCGGCCAGGTATTGGCTTTTGCCGGTAGCGCCAGTGCTACGGCTGCGGCGAACGTAAAATACGTCAGCCAGCGAGAAAAACGCGTTTTGATCATCACCAAAAATCCATAAAAAATATAAGGTTATTGTAATAAAAAGATAAGTATGAATTATGAATGGTGGCAGTGTCGGGTAGTGCAGGGAAGTGCAAAGAATTTGTAAATATTAGGAGAGATGCTGGTTCATGCCTGATGCGGCGTGAACGCCTTATCCGCCTGCAAATTCAATACACGGTAGGCCTGATAAGCGTAGCAAATTTTGTTTATGCTTTGTGTCTAAAGGGGGCATAACCGCCCCCCGATTTATTACTACGCGATGGCGTTCTCTTCCAGCTCACGCATAAACTGGCGCACCCAGTCGATACGTTGTTTCCGCTCGCTCAAATCCTGAATAAACTTCAGGCGCGTCGGGCCATCGAGACGATAGTGCTGCGGCTGTTTTTGCAGCAAACCAATCAACCAGGCTGGATTCACGTGATTCTTCTCGGCAAATTCGATCACGCCGCCTTTCTCATTCCCCTCCAGCTTCCGGATCCCCAGCTTCTGCGCTTGCTGGCGCAGGCGGGCAATCTCCAGCAGAGTACGTGCCGGATCCGGCAGCAGGCCGAAGCGATCGATAAGCTCTACTTTGATCTCTTCCAGTTCATTTTCCGTTTTGGCGCTGGCAATGCGTTTATAGAACGACAGACGTGTATTCACGTCAGGGATGAAATCGTCCGGCAGTAGCGACGGCATTCGCAGTTCGACTTCCGTTTGCTGGCTGGTGAGATCTTCCAGCGACGGCTCGCGTCCGGCTTTCAGCGCATCAACGGCGTTTTCCAGCAACTCCATATACAGCGAGAAACCGATGGTTTCCATCGAACCACTTTGTTCTTCACCGAGCAGTTCACCCGCACCGCGAATCTCCAGA
This sequence comes from Escherichia sp. KTE96, assembly GCF_000408525.1. NCBI lineage: Bacteria > Pseudomonadati > Pseudomonadota > Gammaproteobacteria > Enterobacterales > Enterobacteriaceae > Escherichia > Escherichia sp. KTE96. Next base: position 2,305,529 of record NZ_KE137149.1, read on the forward strand.
TCGTGAGTTGCCAGCGCAAAGCCCGCGCCAAGGTCTTCCAGAGACGCAATCGCCTCGAGACGTTTTTGCGCATCGGGAGTCATCGCTTTCGGATGTGGCGTCAGCAGCCACGCATACGCCTGATGGTGTGAGCGTCCGACGCGACCGCGCAACTGGTGCAACTGCGCCAGACCGAAATGATCCGCGCGTTCAATGATAATGGTGTTGGCGGTAGGAATGTCGATCCCAGTTTCGATAATTGTGGTACAAACCAGCACGTTGAAACGCTGGTGATGGAAATCATTCATCACCCGTTCCAGTTCGCGCTCACGCATCTGCCCGTGACCGATGGCAATTCGTGCTTCTGGCACCAGTTCCGCCAGCCGTTCGGCGGCTTTCTGGATGTTTTCCACGTCATTGTAGAGATAATAAACCTGTCCCCCACGCAAAATTTCACGCAGGACGGCCTCCCGGACGACCAGGCTGTCGTACTCGCGGACAAACGTTTTGACCGCCAGACGACGGGCGGGCGGTGTGGCGATAATTGACAGATCGCGCATTCCACTCATTGCCATGTTCAGCGTGCGCGGAATTGGTGTCGCGGTGAGCGTCAGTATGTCGACGTTCGCGCGCATCGCTTTAATGCGTTCTTTATGACGGACACCAAAGCGGTGTTCTTCATCGACAATCAGCAAGCCCAAATCTTTAAACTTGACGTCGTTTTGCAGCAGTTTGTGCGTGCCGATCAAAATATCGATTTTCCCTTCCGCCACTTCCGTAAGGATTTGCGCCTGTTCTTTGGCGCTGCGGAAACGGGAGATCATTTCGATGCGCACCGGCCAGTTAGCAAAACGGTCGCGGAAGTTGTCGTAGTGTTGTTGGGCGAGGAGGGTGGTTGGCACCAGCACTGCCACCTGCTTGTGGTTTTCCACCGCCAGGAAAGCGGCACGCATCGCCACTTCCGTTTTACCAAAGCCAACGTCACCGCACACCAGACGATCCATTGCCAGTGGCCGACACATGTCGCTAAGAACTGCGTTGATGGCCTGCGCCTGATCCGGCGTGGTTTCGAACGGGAAGCTGTCGCAGAACAATTGATATTGTTCGCGATCGTGTTTAAACGCGAAGCCTTCTTTGGCAGCGCGTTGGGCGTAGATATCCAGTAGTTCCGCTGCCACATCACGCACTTTTTCCGCCGCTTTCTGCCGCGCCCGTGACCACACATCTCCGCCAAGTTTATGCAGCGGAGCGTTTTCTTCTGCGCCACCGGCGTAACGGCTAATCAGGTGCAGCGATGACACCGGAACATACAGTTTGGCGTCGTTGGCGTAGGTGAGCATCAGATACTCGCCCGTAATGCCGCCAGCCTCCAGCGTGGTCATTCCGGCATAGCGCCCGACGCCATGTTCCAGGTGAACAACCGGCTGGCCGATATGCAGCTCCGCGAGGTTGCGGATCAGCGTGTCTGGGTTGATGGCGCGACGAGAGTCCTGACGACGACGGGCAACACGTTCACCGAGCAGATCGCTTTCACAAATCAGCGCCAGATGACGTACTGTATCGATAAAACCATGTTCGGCAGCACCGATCATCAGATAACGCCCACGCTCGCTGGCCTCATCGAGACGCATAATGCGTTGCGGGGCAATTTTGATTCGGGCGAGCAGTTCCCCGAGTGCTTCGCGGCGGCCTTCACTTTCTACCGAGAACACCACCGGGCCATCGAAGGATTCGAGAAATTTACGCAGCGCATCCAGCGGCGCTTTTTGTTGCGCCTGAATGGCCAGGTCTGGCAGTTTCTGAAAACCTAAATTGGCATTCGCTGCTTTCGTCGGTAAATGCTCGGTTTTAAGCTGCACGCGAGGCCAGTTTTTTAACGCCGAGAAAAGTTCATCCACTCGCAGCCAGAGCGATTGTGGCGGCAATAGCGGTCGCATCGGATCGACGCCGCGACTTTCAAAACGCGCCAGCGTATCGGCCTGGAAACGTTCGGCACTGTTTTCCAGATCGCCGGTATTCACCAGTAACGTATTGGCCGGGAAATAACTGAACAGTGGCGGCAGCGGTTCGCTGAAGAACAGCGGCTGCCAGTATTCGATCCCGGCAGGCAGCGTGCCTTTACTCACTTGCTGGTAAATATGTTCCGGATCGCGTTTCACCTCAAAAGTATCGCGCCACTGACTGCGGAACAGCTCAATCGCCGCTTTATCGGTCGGAAATTCATGTGCGGGCAGCAGGTTGATGGCTTCCACTTCTTCCAGCGTGCGCTGGCTGTCGACGTCAAATACCCGCAGGCTGTCGATTTCATCATCAAAAAAATCAAGACGATAAGGCAGTTCGCTGCCCATTGGAAAAAGATCCAGCAACGCACCACGCGTGGCGTATTCGCCGTGCTCCATCACCTGATCAACATGGCGATAACCGGCGCTGTCCAGTTGGGTACGCAATGCATCGCGCGATAACCGCTGACCTTTTTTCATTACCAGCGCATGGCCGTGGAGAAAACTGTGCGGGCAAACGCGCTGCATAAGCGTATTCACCGGAACAATCAGTACGCCACGCTGCATTGATGGTAACTGGTAAAGGGTGGAAAGACGCGAGGAGATAATGTCCTGATGAGGCGAAAAACTGTCGTAGGGGAGGGTTTCCCAGTCCGCCAGGTTCATCACCATCTGGTCGGTGAACTGGCTGATTTCATCGTGCAAACGCAGGGCATTTTGCATATCTGGTGCAATAAGCACCACCGGTCCGGCGTGACGTTCGGCAATTTCGGCTACCAGCGTCGCGCAGGCAGCTCCGGTTAACTCGCCCAGCAGACGCTGCTCACCCGCTTTGACGGGCAGCGTATAACGATATTGTTCAGGCATAACAGTTGTCAGAGTCTCGTTAGGATATGCCTCAACATATGGGGGCATATCTCTGATAAGCAATGCTGTTCATTATCCGGAATCGACATGGTTTAGCAAATTGAATCGCCCCGGCTGGGGCGATGGCTTAGCGAGAGTAACTGGTTGCAGGCAGAGAAGGCGGGGAGAACAACAGATCGTTGAATGCGCGTTGTGAAAATTTTCGCACCAGCAAGCCAGCCAGTGTGCAAATCAACAAACTGACAAAGGGATAAACCAGCAGGAGCGCCAGTTCGATTGGCGGCGACCAGCGCGCCGCGTTTATTTGCGGAATCAGACTTAAGCTGAATATCTCTACCAGAATGCGATGGGTGGTGTAGATGGCGATGGTGTTGGAACCAATCACATTCAACAGGCTGAGGGAACGCATACCGAAGCGCTGCTCGAACTGATAAAACAGCTTCATAATCACCACAATCGACACCAGCGACAGTAGTAGCGACACGTTCAACAACCAGGCTCCGATCGCCAGAACAGCCAGCAGCACTGCTATCAACAGATGGCGACGTAGCGGCACCTCTTTAACGTAGGTCATCAACGTTGAGCCAAACCATGCGCCAAGACTGTAATAAGGCAAATTGCGGATCACACTGTTCATCCCCCACCACGGTGTGGGAACGAAATTAACAGCCACGCTCATCAGTACAAACAGGGCGAATAACGGCAGAGCCTGGCGGTTAAAAGCTTTACACACCACGAAATAGACGATTAAGGCATACAGATACCACAAGCTGGTGCTGGCGGTGGCCATCCCATGCAGGAACTCGCCGGTGGAATCGGCATAAGCAGCATTGGCGGTATTGTTTAAATCGCGCTCTGGTGCCAGCCATTGGTTGAGCGCGCTCAACGCCAGCCACTGGACAATGCCCCAAAGCGCCAGCACCCAAAAGATGCTCCAGATGCGTTTATCGACACAATTACCCCACGGCACGCTGTCGATGTAGCGGCGAATCAAATAGCCGGATATAAAGAAAAAGACCGGCATCCGAAAGGGTGCAAGGTAAAGATTGAAATAGATCCAGCATTTGCTCAAGACTTCCGATAACGGATGCTGGAAAGTGGTCAGATGCGGATAAAAGGTAACAACCGAGTGATAAACCACCACCAGGCAAATACATAACCCTTTGATCTGATTAATCCATAGCTCTTTTTGTTTCATCAGGACAACGCGCTCATAAAATTTAACATGCCGTTGATCCTGCGGGGTGAGCGGCGTGGTGTAATGCGTATCTGTCTGTATTTGGTTATTTTTCAGATAAAGATCAGGTTACAAGGCAGATGAGAAAACGAGACACTTTAGCCGATTGATTTACTGATACTTTTCAGATTAGCCCTGACGATCACTTACAGTTCAGGCGTTTACCCATCCTGCTTTCGCTTATATACTCGTGTCTTTGCTAACAGCAACCAGACGGATTTCATGTACCAACCTGTCGCTCTATTTATTGGCCTGCGTTACATGCGTGGGCGTGCAGCGGATCGCTTCGGTCGTTTCGTCTCCTGGCTTTCTACCATCGGCATTACCCTCGGGGTGATGGCGCTGGTCACGGTATTGTCAGTGATGAACGGTTTTGAGCGCGAACTGCAAAACAACATCCTTGGCCTGATGCCACAGGCAATTCTCTCTTCGGAGCATGGCTCCCTTAACCCGCAACAACTCCCGGAGACTGCGGTCAAACTTGACGGCGTAAATCGTATTGCGCCTCTCACTACAGGTGATGTGGTGCTGCAAAGCGCGCGCAGCGTGGCGGTCGGGGTGATGCTGGGTATCGACCCGGCGCAAAAAGATCCGCTAACCCCGTATCTGGTCAATGTGAAGCAAGCCGACCTCGAACCGGGGAAATATAATGTCATCCTCGGTGAACAACTTGCCTCACAGTTAGGTGTCAATCGCGGCGATCAAATCCGTGTGATGGTGCCGTCTGCCAGCCAGTTTACGCCGATGGGGCGTATTCCAAGTCAGCGTCTGTTCAATGTGATTGGCACTTTTGCTGCCAACAGTGAAGTCGACGGCTATGAAATGCTGGTGAATATTGAGGATGCCTCGCGTCTGATGCGTTATCCGGCGGGTAATATCACCGGCTGGCGTCTGTGGCTGGATGAGCCGCTGAAAGTCGACTCTTTAAGCCAGCAAAAACTGCCAGAAGGCAGCAAGTGGCAGGACTGGCGCGATCGTAAAGGCGAGTTGTTCCAGGCCGTGCGCATGGAAAAAAATATGATGGGTCTGCTGCTGAGTCTGATTGTCGCCGTTGCAGCGTTTAACATTATTACATCGCTGGGGCTGATGGTAATGGAGAAGCAGGGCGAAGTGGCGATCCTACAGACACAAGGCTTAACTCCACGACAAATCATGATGGTCTTTATGGTACAAGGAGCCAGCGCTGGCGTTATCGGTGCGATCCTGGGCGCTGCGCTTGGTGCACTGCTTGCCAGCCAGTTAAATAATCTGATGCCGATAATCGGCGTCCTGCTTGATGGCGCAGCGTTACCGGTCGCTATCGAACCTTTACAGGTCATTGTTATTGCGCTGGTGGCGATGGCTATCGCGCTGCTTTCTACGCTTTACCCTTCCTGGCGCGCTGCCGCCACTCAACCCGCTGAGGCTTTACGTTATGAATAAGATCCTGTTGCAATGCGACAACCTGTGCAAACGCTATCAGGAAGGCAGTGTGCAAACCGACGTGCTGCACAATGTCAGTTTCAGCGTGGGCGAAGGCGAAATGATGGCCATTGTCGGTAGCTCCGGTTCTGGCAAAAGTACCTTGCTGCATTTACTGGGCGGGCTGGATACGCCAACCTCCGGTGATGTGATTTTTAGCGGTCAGCCGATGAGCAAACTGTCGTCGGCGGCGAAAGCGGAACTGCGCAACCAGAAGTTGGGCTTTATTTATCAGTTCCACCACCTGCTGCCGGACTTTACCGCGCTGGAAAACGTCGCTATGCCGCTGCTGATTGGCAAGAAAAAGCCTGCTGAAATTAACAGTCGGGCGCTGGAAATGTTAAAAGCTGTGGGGCTGGAGCACCGGGCGAATCACCGCCCGTCAGAACTTTCTGGCGGTGAGCGTCAGCGTGTGGCGATTGCCCGGGCGCTGGTTAATAACCCGCGTCTGGTGCTGGCGGATGAACCTACTGGTAACCTCGATGCGCGTAACGCTGACAGCATCTTCCAGTTGCTCGGAGAATTGAATCGCTTGCAGGGCACTGCCTTTCTGGTGGTTACTCACGATCTGCAACTGGCGAAACGTATGAGCCGTCAACTGGAAATGCGTGATGGTCGTCTGACGGCGGAACTGAGCCTGATGGGGGCGGAGTAATGGCGATGCCTTTATCGTTATTAATTGGCTTGCGTTTTAGTCGCGGACGGCGACGCGGCGGCATGGTGTCGCTGATCTCCGTTATTTCTACCATTGGCATTGCCCTGGGCGTGGCAGTATTGATTGTCGGTTTAAGTGCGATGAACGGCTTCGAACGTGAACTGAACAACCGCATTCTGGCAGTGGTGCCGCATGGTGAAATTGAAGCGGTGAATCAGCCGTGGACGAACTGGCAAGAAGCACTGGATAAAGTGCAGAAAGTGCCGGGTATTGCCGCCGCTGCGCCATATATCAATTTCACGGGGCTGGTGGAGAGCGGTGCAAATTTGCGCGCTCTGCAGGTAAAAGGTGTTGACCCACAGCAGGAACAGCGACTGAGCGCGCTGCCATCGTTTGTCCAGGGAGATGCCTGGAACAATTTTAAAGCCGGTGAACAGCAGATTATTATCGGCAAAGGCGTGGCGGATGCGTTGAAAGTGAAGCAGGGCGATTGGGTGTCGATCATGATCCCGAACTCAAACCCTGAGCATAAGCTGATGCAGCCGAAACGTGTGCGCTTGCAAATTACCGGAATTTTGCAGCTAAGCGGTCAACTTGATCACAGTTTTGCCATGATCCCGCTGACGGACGCTCAACAATATCTTGATATGGGTTCCAGTGTGTCAGGTATTGCCCTTAAAATGACGGATGTTTTTAACGCCAACAAGTTGGTACGCGATGCGGGTGAAGTGACCAACAGCTATGTCTATATCAAGAGCTGGATCGGTACTTACGGCTATATGTATCGGGATATCCAGATGATCCGCGCCATTATGTATCTGGCAATGGTACTGGTGATTGGCGTAGCCTGTTTCAACATCGTCTCCACCTTGGTGATGGCGGTGAAAGACAAGAGCGGCGATATCGCAGTATTGAGAACGCTGGGTGCTAAAGACGGTTTAATTCGCGCTATTTTCGTCTGGTATGGACTACTGGCGGGGCTGTTTGGCAGCCTGTGTGGCGTGGTTATCGGCGTGGTGGTTTCGCTGCAACTTACTCCGATTATTGAGTGGATTGAAGGTCTGATCGGTCATCAGTTCCTCTCCAGTGACATCTATTTTATTGACTTTCTGCCATCGGAATTACACTGGCTGGACGTCTTCTACGTACTGGTCACAGCATTGTTGCTGAGTCTTTTGGCAAGTTGGTATCCGGCGCGGCGCGCCAGTAATATTGACCCTGCGCGAGTCCTTAGCGGCCAGTAAGGCAGTACATTAAAACAAGGAGTGGCAATGTATTACGGGTTTGATATTGGTGGGACGAAAATTGCGCTTGGCGTGTTTGATAACAATCGGCAACTGCAATGGGAAAAGCGGGTGTCGACGCCGCGTGACAGCTATGACGCATTTTTAGATGCGGTGTGCGAGTTGGTGACCGAAGCTGACCTGCGTTTTGGCTGTAAAGGTTCTGTTGGCATTGGCATTCCTGGAATGCCGGAAACGGAAGATGGCACTTTGTATGCCGTCAATGTTCCTGCTGCCAGCGGTAAACCGCTGCGTGCCGACCTGAGCGCACGTCTTGATCGCGATGTGCGCCTTAATAACGATGCCAACTGTTTTGTCCTTTCTGAAGCCTGGGATGAGGAATTTACCCAATATCCGTTGGTGATGGGGTTAATTCTTGGTACTGGCGTTGGTGGCGGGCTGGTATTCAACGGTAAACCGGTGACGGGAAAACGCTATATTACCGGCGAGTTTGGGCATATGCGTCTGCCGGTCGATGCGTTAACCATGATGGGACTGGATTTCCCGTTACGCCGTTGCGGTTGTGGCCAGCATGGCTGTATCGAGAATTATCTTTCTGGTCGCGGTTTTGCGTGGCTGTATCAACATTATTATCATCAACCGTTGCAGGCTCCAGAGATTATTGCGCTTTACGATCAAGGCGATGAGCAGGCAAGGGCGCACGTTGAGCGTTATCTGGATTTATTAGCGGTTTGTCTGGGAAATATCCTGACTATCATTGACCCTGATTTGCTGGTCATTGGTGGCGGGTTATCCAATTTCCCGGCAATCACAACGCAACTAACGGACAGGTTGCCTCGTCATCTCTTACCTGTAGCTCGTGTCCCACGCATTGAGCGTGCGCGTCACGGGAATGCAGGAGGAATGCGTGGAGCTGCCTTCTTACATCTTACCGATTAATCAATAGAGGTTGCTATGCTGTCGCGTCGGGGTCATCGGTTAAGTCGTTTTCGTAAAAACAAACGCCGCCTGCACGAGCGTTTGCGTCAGCGTATTTTTTTCAGAGATAAAGTGGTGCCGGAAGCAATGGAAAAACCAAGAGTACTCGTACTGACAGGGGCAGGCATTTCTGCGGAATCAGGTATTCGTACCTTTCGCGCTGCAGACGGCCTGTGGGAAGAACATCGTGTAGAAGATGTCGCGACGCCAGAAGGCTTTAACCGCGATCCTGAACTGGTACAGGCATTTTATAACGCCCGTCGCCGTCAACTACAGCAGCCAGAAATTCAACCTAACGCTGCGCATCTTGCATTGGCAAAACTGCAAGACGCCCTGGGCGATCACTTTTTGCTGGTGACGCAGAATATCGATAACCTGCATGAACGCGCGGGCAATACCAATGTGATTCATATGCATGGGGAATTGCTGAAAGTACGCTGTACGCAAAGCGGGCAGGTGCTCGACTGGACGGGCGATGTCACGGCAGAAGATAAATGCCATTGCTGCCAGTTTCCGGCACCGCTGCGCCCACACGTGGTGTGGTTTGGTGAAATGCCGTTCGGTATGGATGAAATCTATATGGCGTTATCGATGGCGGATATTTTCATTGCTATTGGCACGTCCGGGCATGTTTATCCGGCAGCAGGATTTGTCCACGAAGCGAAGCTGCATGGCGCGCATACGGTTGAACTGAACCTTGAACCGAGCCAGGTTGGCAATGAGTTTGCCGAGAAATATTACGGCCCGGCAAGTCAGGTCGTGCCAGAGTTTGTTGAGAAGTTGCTGAAGGGCTTATAAAGCAGAAGTCATTGCCTGATGCGCTACGCTTATCAGGCCTATAAAAGGGCACAATTAATTGAATTTGTGGGTTTTGTAGGCCGGATAAGGCGTTCACGCCGCATCCGGCATAATACACGCGCATTTTACCGACCTCTTTTAACTTTTACTCGGCCATAACAGCGCGGCAAAAAACGTACAGACACCAATCAGCACCGCCCAGAGCGGCGATATTCTGGCAATCGTAAAGCTATTATCGATACACAGGCATAAAGCCTGATAGCCCATATTGGCAACAGTCATAGCTACTGCAAATTTTAGCGCATAAATAAAACGTGTCGTGTAGTAAAAGATCCTGGAAAATAAGACAAACGCTGCAGCCCAGGAGATAAAACCTAATGTCGAGGTGCTGCCTGGCGGATCACTCTCATGCTTTTGTTCGGGATGCGGATAATATGTCAGTGGCGGCGTCGGTTGTTTTAATATCTGTGCTTGTAAAATATCCAGTACATTATTCATACCCTGATACCAGAGATCAGCATTTAAATAAGCCAGTGTGTAATTTTCTATCAGCCGTCCCAGATGTTTATCGTCCATACTGCTTTCAACCTGGCCGTTGGTTATCACAATTAACCGTGGCTCCCGGGTAGTAAAGATTAACAGAACACTCCCTTTTACATCAGTCAATGAAGATGACGCATGCACCAGCATCGCTTTGCCATTTTTCCTGAGACTGGTTTCATTAATGTCAGGAACAACCACGATAAATGGCGCAATCCCGGTTTGTTGACGAAAGATCTCCGCTTTACGCGCGATATCCTCGCCATCGGGAACGGTGCCAGTGGTATCCGTAAAGAATGTTTTCATTACGGGTATTACAGGCTGGCTTATTCCCGCCAGTGGCAGAAAAATCAGTAAGTAAAGCAATATAAATAACTTTTTCATTGGCGGGATTTCCTTTTCCTGCGCGTCTTTTTAGAGGAGGGCATACTGATTAATAAACCGACGGCGATAAAAATAACGCCCATCATGCCGATAAATCCCCATTTGAAAAAATTAACCCACGGGTTATTTATTTCAGCCTTTTCAGGATGTCCTGGAGGATAATAAACATTAACTTTATCGCCTTCGCTGTCTTCATAAAAAGTACTACCGATACTCGAATTGAAAATGAGCGTGTAGTCTGGCGTAGGACGAAATGCGACAACAGGATGCCATGAACCATCATTACCGATCTGGCGTGAATTGTGCCAGACGGTATCAACAATGATCCCTTCGGTATGTACAGTATTTTTGCTGTAGGTGAACTGGTTATAAAAGATAACAATAGAAATAAGGAGGAGTATCAGACCGACTCCAGGGAAAACGCGGGATAAAATTTGATTGTCCTGACTCATAAGCAACATCCTTGCTTAATAAAAAAGCGGGCGGTAATAACTCCGCCCGCTTGCTGAATTAACGTCCTGCTTTCAGCTTCTGATAATACTCTTCATAAATGCTGCTGGCTGAGCCAACGTCACTCTGCCATTCGCCATTTTTGATGGTTTCGGCATCCGGGTAGAGGGTCTTGTCGTTCGCCACTTCCGGGCTTAACAGTTTACGTGCGGCGAGGTTTGGTGTTGGATAACCAATAGTTTCCGCAACCTGTTTTGCCACATCCGGACGTAGCAGGAAGTTGATCAGTTTCAGCGCGCCTTCTTTGTTTTTGGCATTTGCCGGAATAGCCAGGCTGTCCATCCAGAAAATGCCGCCTTCTTTCGGCCAGACCACGTCAATTGGCGTGCCTGCCTGACGGGCAACGAAAGCAGAACCGTTCCAGATCATGCCGAGGTTAACTTCGCCTTCCATGTACGGGTTAGCCGGGTTATCGGAGTTAAACGCCGCTACGTTTGGCATCAGCTTTTTCAGCTCGTTATACGCGGCTTCAATCTCTTTCGGATCGGTGGTGTTGCCAGAATAACCCAGCTTACGCAGTGCCATCTGGAACACTTCACGGGCGTCGTCGGTCAGCAGCAGGCTGCCTTTGTATTCAGGTTTCCACAAATCGGCCCAGCTCGTCACGGATTTCGGATCAACCGCATCACCGTTAACGCCAATCGCCGTCGCGCCCCAGATATACGGAATGGAGTAATCGTTATTCGGGTCAAATGGCTTGTTGAGCATTTCTGGATCGAGGTTGCTGAAGTTCGTTAACTTCGACTTGTCGATCTTCTGGATCATCCCTTCTTTACGCATTTTATCGACGTAATAGGTTGAAGGAACCACCAGGTCATAAGCACCGTCTTTGTACGTTTTCAGCTTGGCGTACATGGTTTCATTCGACTCATAAGTCGAATAGATAACTTTAATGCCGGTTTCTTTAGTGAACTGTTCCAGCAGTCCTGGCGGTACGTACTCGGTCCAGTTGTAGAAATACAGCGTGTTGTTGTCATCGGCGTGAGCGGCGCTCATGCCCAGTGCCAGAGCACCCGCCGCGAGCAGGTGGCGTGACCATTTTTTCATTTAACGTCCCCTGTGTTACCTTTCGTTTTATCACGAGCAATAAGCTGGCTGGCAATCACCATCACCAGCGACAGCACCAGTAAAATGGTTGCCAGCGCGTTAACTTCCGGCGATACGCCGACTTTGACCATCGAATAAATTTTTAACGGCAGAATTTCATAGCTCGGCCCGGTGACAAACGACGAAACTACCACATCGTCCATGGACAGGGTAAAGCTTAACACCCAACCCGCCGCCACCGCTGGCATTGCCAGTGGCAGAATGATTTTCCGCAGAATGGTGAACTCGCTGGCACCGAGATCTTTCGCTGCTTCCAGCATCCGCACATCAAAGCCTTTCAGACGCGAATACACCGTCACCACTACAAATGGCAGGCAGAAGGTAATGTGTGAGAACAGCAGCGACCAGAAGCCAAGCTGAATACCCAGCAGCATAAACAGCACCAGCAGGGAAATCGCCATTACGATATCTGGCGACATCATTACCACAAACAGCATCCCGCTAACGAACGGCTTACCGCGGAAGCGATAGCGGTACAGCGCAACAGCCGTCAGTGAGCCAATAAGCGTAGCGAATGTCGCTGAAAACACCGCCATCGTCAGTGAATGTTGCGCTGCTTGTAACAGACTATCGTTGTTCATCAGCAGGCTATACCATTTGGTGGTAAAACCCTGCCAGTTGATGCCAAAGCGCGAGCTGTTAAAGGAGTTCACAATCAAAATGATGATTGGAATATACAGGTACGCATAGATAGCGGTCATAAAACCGCCGCGGAGCAGTCGACCGATCATTCGAGTTCCACCTTCTTGTTCAGCAAACGAGAAGCGCGCCAGTAAACCAGCAGCATCAGACCCATTACGATAGTCAGGGTAATACTGGTCGCGGCACCAAACGGCCAGTCGCGAATGTTGAGGAACTGCACTTTGATGACGTTACCGATCAGCAGGTTTTTCGCACCGCCCATCAGGTCAGAAACATAGAACAGGCCCATTGCTGGCAGCATCACCAACAGACATCCGGCAATAATCCCCGGCATGGTCAGTGGGATGATGATGCGGATAAAAGTCTGCAACTTGCTGGCACCGAGATCGCGAGCCGCTTCCAGCAATGGTTTATCCAGCTTTTCAATACTGGAATAAAGTGGCATCACCATAAACGGCAACAGGATATATACCAGACCGATAATCACCGCGCTGGGGGTGAACATGATGCGAATTGGGGTATCAATAACGCCCAGCCACAGCAAGAACTCGTTGAGATAGCCTTTGGTGCTGAGGAAAATTTTCAGGCCATAGATACGAATCAGTGAGTTGGTCCAGAACGGCACAATCAACAGAAACAGTAACAGCGGACGCACCTTGTGTGGCAGTTTAGCCAGAAACCAGGCAAACGGGTAGCCCAGCACCAGGCAGGCTATAGTCGCGATCAGCGCCATATTCAGTGAGTGCAGCAGCACTTCAAAATAGAGCGGATCGAGCAGACGGGCGTAGTTCTCCAGCGTAAAAACCATTTTGACGAAACTGGCGTCGTCGCGGGTCAAAAAGCTGGTGCCAATGATCATCAGGTTGGGCAGAAAGACAAACAACACAAGCCAACCGACAATAGTGACAATCACTACATTCTGGAACTTACTTGTGTTCTTCATCAGCCAGTACAACCTCCCAGCTTTCTACCCAATTAATGGCCATTTTCTGGTCGAGAGAGTGGTCAAAGTCAGGATCGTCTTCATTAAAGAATTCGCTGACCATCACCATCTTGCCATTTTCCAGTTCGACAACTGATTCCAGCGTCATACCTTTGTAGTTGCGTTCGCGAACGTAGCCAATCAGCCCTTCGACGTGGTTGTCATCGTTGATTTCGTCAACGCGTAAGTCTTCCGGGCGCAGCAAAACATGCAACTTTTGCCCTGGTACAACAGCGAAGTTAACGTAGATATTACATTCGCGGCCTTCAACGTTGGCTCGTACGCGTTGTTCGTCAAGACGCTCGATCACCGTGGCGTTGAACATATTGATTTCGCCAATGAATCCGGCAACAAACAAGTTTTTCGGCTCTTCGTAAATTTCACGCGGCGTGCCGTCTTGTTCAATGCGACCATCGCGCATCACCACAATTCTGTCCGACATGGTGAGCGCTTCTTCCTGATCGTGGGTGACGAAAACGAAAGTAATGCCAAGCTTACGCTGTAAAGCTTTCAGCTCGTTCTGCATCTGTTTACGCAGTTTGTAATCCAGCGCGGAGAGCGATTCATCCAGCAGCAACAGGCGAGGCTTGTTAACCACCGCGCGGGCAATGGCTACGCGTTGCTGTTGACCGCCAGAGAGTTGATGAGGTTTGCGTTGAGCGAAGGTCTCCAGTTGCACCATCCGCAGAGCCTCCATCACGCGAGGCGTAATTTCAGCAGCGGGAGTTTTTTGCATACGCAAGCCAAAGGCCACATTTTCGAACACGGTCATGTGGGGGAATAGCGCGTAGCTTTGGAAAACGGTGTTCACATAGCGGTTTTCCGCCGGAACGTGGGTGATGTCCTCGTTATCCAGCATGATGCGTCCAGAATCAACAGTTTCCAGACCTGCAATCAGGCGAAGAACGGTTGTTTTACCGCAGCCAGAAGGGCCAAGCAGCGTAAGGAACTCGCCATTGTTGATAGTCAGATCCAACTGGGGAATGACTTCTTTACCATCAAAGCATTTGCGAATTCCCGCCAATTGCACCAGCGGTGAAAGCGAACTCGGTTGTTTATTCAATTTTTTACTCTGTCCCATGTAAACGCAACGGATGGCTTACCGATGCGGGGTTTGTGGTTAACCACCTTGGTGACTCTTAATGAGGGCGGTAATTCTACGGCAAACCATCGTAATCGCCAATCCTTGTTGTGAATTACTGGCTTAGCTTTATATTGATTAAGGTAATGTTGATAAATATTCCCGCTTGCAGGGGTAAAAGTGACCTGACGCAATATTTGTCTTTTCTTGCTTCTTAATAATGTTGTCACGAAAAGTGAGGGTGACTACATGGATAAACTACTTGAGCGTTTTTTGAACTACGTGTCTCTGGATACCCAATCAAAAGCGGGGGTGAGACAGGTTCCCAGCACGGAAGGCCAGTGGAAGTTATTGCATCTGTTGAAAGATCAGCTTGAAGAGATGGGGCTTATCAATGTGACCTTAAGTGAGAAGGGCACATTGATGGCGACGTTACCGGCTAACGTTCCAGGCGATATTCCGGCGATTGGCTTTATTTCTCATGTGGATACCTCTCCGGATTGCAGCGGTAAAAATGTAAATCCGCAAATTGTTGAAAACTATCGCGGTGGTGACATCGCGCTGGGTATCGGTGATGAAGTCTTATCACCGGTGATGTTCCCGGTTCTGCATCAACTATTGGGGCAGACGTTGATCACCACCGATGGTAAAACCTTGTTAGGTGCAGATGATAAAGCGGGTATCGCAGAAATCATGACCGCGCTGGCAGTATTGCAGCAGAAAAACATTCCACACGGCGATATTCGCATCGCCTTTACGCCAGATGAAGAGGTGGGCAAAGGGGCAAAACACTTTGATGTTGAAGCCTTTGATGCTCGTTGGGCTTATACCGTTGATGGCGGTGGCGTAGGTGAACTGGAGTTTGAAAACTTTAATGCCGCATCGGTGAATATCAAAATAGTCGGCAACAACGTTCACCCTGGCTCGGCAAAAGGCGTGATGGTTAATGCGCTGTCACTGGCAGCACGCATTCATGCGGAAGTTCCGGCGGATGAAACCCCGGAAACTACCGAAGGTTATGAAGGTTTTTATCACCTGACGAGCATGAAAGGCACCGTTGAGCGTGCCGATATGCACTACATCATTCGTGATTTCGACCGTAAACAGTTTGAAGCGCGTAAACGTAAGATGATGGAAATTGCCAAGAAAGTGGGCAAAGGGCTACACCCTGACTGCTACATTGAACTGGTGATTGAAGACAGCTACTACAATATGCGCGAGAAAATCGTTGAGCATCCACATATTCTTGATATCGCCCAGCAGGCGATGCGCGATTGCGATATTGAACCGGATCTGAAACCGATCCGTGGCGGCACCGACGGTGCACAGTTGTCATTTATGGGATTGCCGTGCCCGAACCTGTTTACCGGCGGTTATAACTATCATGGTAAACATGAGTTTGTGACCCTGGAAGGAATGGAAAAAGCGGTGCAGGTGATCGTGCGTATTGCCGAGTTAACGGCGCAACGGAAGTAAGCGAAAAGGGATGCGGCATGTGATGCCGCATCCGGCTTAGATTCAAACTTATCCTTCGAAGAACCAATACCCGCTATTGACCAGCGCCGCGAGCATCGCGAGGAACGAGGGATCTTCCAGCGCATCGCCAAAATTCTCGGCGGTCAGAGCAATATTGCTGGCGAGTGCCTCCAGCGCCGGACGGTGTGGAGAATCGATCTTTTCACCATTAGCATATACTTCATCACCAATACGCAACACGCGTAGACCACCCAGACGTACCAGTACATCACCTTGTTTCAGCGCGTCGTATATTTCATCCGGTTGATAAGGCGGTTCTGGCGGAGCGATATCCAGTTCATGCCGTGACTGGGAGATAAACTCGCCAAACCACTGTTTAAAGTGTTCTGGCTGGTTGATCAATTCAAGCATCATCTCACGCAGTTTATCCATCTCCTGCGGCAGAACGTCCGCCGGATGGGCGCGAGGAGGGATATCCGGATCACTGTAATAATTACCGCCCAGCTCACGTTGCAGAACATAATCGGCAAAACCGCTGATCAGCTCCCGCGTATTCGGTGCACGAAAACCGACAGAATAGTTCATCGCATTTTCCAGCGCGTAGCCTTCGTGCGGGAATCCTGGCGGAATATAAAGAATATCGCCTGGCTCCAGTTCTTCGTCGATAATTGCTTCAAACGGCTCGACCTGTAGCAGATCCGGATGCGGGCAGTGTTGCTTCATCTGCAGCTTTTCACCCACCCGCCAACGACGACGACCGGTGCCCTGAATAATAAAAACGTCGTACTGATCGAGATGTGGACCGACGCCGCCGCCAGGTACGGAAAATGAGATCATCAGGTCGTCAATGCGCCAGTCTGGTAATTCACGGAACGGACGCATCAGCGCGGCGGTTGGCTCATGCCAGTGATTCACTGCCTGCACCAGCAATGACCAGTTGGTCTCACCGAGATGATCGTAGCTTTCGAATGGACCGTGGCTGACCTGCCATTTGCCATCCTGATGACTGACCAGCCGACTGTCGACTTCCGTTTCCATTGCCAGACCTGCCAGCTCGTCTGGAGAGATCGGGTCAATAAAATTATTAAAGCCGCGTTTTAACACCACCGGACGTTTCTGCCAGTGGCGTTTAAGAAAATCGGGCCAGTTAAGGGTAAGTTGGTATTCCATATTAAGCGTCCATAGGCGGGTATCTGCAACCGATTATAACGGATGCTTAACGTAATGCGTGAAGAAAGGGCATATTTATTCACCCTTTGGTGCAGAATGCTGGCGACCAAAAATGACCTCCATTCGTGCGCCGCCGAGCATACTCTCTCCGGCGATGATTTTTCCGTCGTATTGCTCGGTAATTTCACGGGCGACAGCCAGACCAACACCTTGTCCGGGACGCAAAGTATCTATACGTTGGCCGCGGTCGAAAATGACTTCACGCTTGCTTAATGGAATTCCCGGGCCGTCATCCTCGACCACAATATAGAGATGATCTTCGGTTTGCCTCGCTGAAATTTCCACGAACTCAAGACAGTATTTACAGGCGTTATCCAGTACGTTGCCCATCACTTCGACAAAGTCATTCTGCTCGCCAACAAAACTGATTTCTGGCGAAATATCGAGAGAAATATTGACCCCTTTACGCTGATACACTTTGTTCAGCGCCGAGGTGAGATTGTCCAGTAACGGGGCAACGGGATGCAGTTCGCGGCTAAGCAGCGTTCCACCGCGCATACTGGCGCGATGCAGGTAGTAGCCGATTTGTTGTGAAATACGGCTGATTTGTTCCAGCATTACCGGCTCAGCATCACTGACGCTCATCTTTTCACTACGCAAAGAACGCAGCGTACTTTGCAGTACCGCCAGTGGTGTTTTCAGGCTGTGCGTCAGGTCGGTGAGCGTTGTGCGGTATTTGTCGTAACGTTCACGCTCACTCTTTAATAGCCGGTTCAGGTTACGCACCAGACTGGTCAGTTCTCGTGTCGTGGCTGGGTTGAGCAATTCGCGGTTATGTTCTTCCAGTTCGCGGACTTCTTTTGCCAGGGCTTCGATGGGGCGTAAACTCCACCAGGCGGCGACCCATAACAGAGGGATCACTAACAGCAGGTTGGCTGAGAGCACGTAGACAAACCAGCTCCACACCATATAGGAACTTTTAAGCTCCACCGGAATAGTATCCACCACCACAATGGTTAACTTCGGCATCCGCGACGTTGCCGGGTAGATGTTCACCGCCACCGAGTGGGTCATCTCTGCGTCGTCGTCATCTTCTCGTACTTCCTGTAACTGTTGCTGTATCGAATGATCTTCACTCAGCAAGATGCTGGTGTCGTTAACATCCGCTTCGATTTCATGGAAGCCATTTGATTTCAGCCAGTCAGGCTGGATCATTTTCATCAGCCAGGGAACGTCACGCTGCGCCCATAAAAGTTGCCCGTTCTCATCATAAATTAGCGTCATGGTGGGGCTTTGCTTGTCGATATTTTCTGGTAACTCGACATGCAACTTATTGTTTTCCCACTTTGCGAGGGTATAGAACAAATTGCTCTCGCCGCGTAACAGGCGAAACGTGGTTTTATCGAAACTGACGCTATAACCGATCAGCGCGACCATTCCGTAGGCCAGCGAAAGCACCAGTACTACCGCCGCCGTCGCTAACAGAAAACGTACCCGCAGCGAAAGCGGGAAAAAAAGACGCAGTAATTTTTTCATCAGCGCAATTCGAACAAATAACCCTGGCCGCGAACGGTGGTAATCACTTCTTGCGGATATTGCGCCTGAATTTTTTTGCGCAGACGCCCCATGAGTACATCAATGGTATGGCTTTCCCGCAATTCGGCGTCCGGGTAGAGTTGTAACATCAACGAATCTTTGCTGACCACTTTGCCATTATTACGAATCAACGTTTCCATAATGGTGTATTCAAACGCGGTCAGTTTGATCACTTCGTCATTAATCGACAGTTCACGGCGGGAAAGATCAACCTGAAACGGTGGCAGCGAAATAACCTGTGAAGCCAGACCACTATTACGACGCATTAATGCCTGCATCCGCGCCATCACCTCTTCAATATGAAACGGTTTAGTCACGTAATCGTCAGCGCCGGCGCTTAATACTTCGACTTTGTCCTGCCAGCTTTCACGGGCGGTTAATACCAGAATCGGTAGTGAAACATCATTGCTGCGCCAGCGGCGGATCAGTGACAGACCGTCTTCGTCAGGCAAACCGAGATCGACAATTGCAATATCTGGCAAATGTTCATTGAGATAATAATCTGCTTCTTTGGCATCTTCTGCGTCATCGACCTGATGACCAGCGTCCTGAATCTGAACTTTAAGATGGTGACGTAACAACGCATTGTCTTCGACAACCAGTACGCGCATTTTTATTTCTCCCTGTCTTAATTATTAAAATAGTGTAACGCGATTATGTGTTTATGGGAGTAAACATTAATTAAACCAGCGGGTAGGGGAGATAATACGGGAAAAGATCAGCTTAAGAAGCAGGCCGGACAGCATCGCCATCCGGCATTGATATGGGTGTTATTTCAGCTCATCCACCATTGTGATGGCGCGACCAATGTAGTTAGCAGGGGTCATCGCTTTCAGGCGCGCTTTCTCTTCTTCCGGCAGCGCCAGACCGTCGATAAATTGCTTCATGCCTTCGGCGTCAACGCGTTTACCGCGAGTCAGTTCTTTCAGCTTCTCGTACGGTTTTTCGATGCCGTAGCGACGCATAACTGTCTGGATCGGCTCAGCCAGCACTTCCCAGTTGTGATCCAGTTCATCCAGCAGATGGTCACGGTTCACTTCCAGTTTGCTCACGCCTTTCAGGGTGGACTGGTAAGCAATTAGCGCATAACCGATGCCCACTCCGAGGTTACGTAGCACAGTAGAGTCGGTCAGGTCACGCTGCCAACGGGAAACCGGCAGTTTGCTGGCCAGGTGCTGCAACACCGCGTTGGAAAGCCCCAGGTTACCTTCGGAGTTTTCGAAGTCGATTGGGTTAACCTTGTGCGGCATGGTGGAAGAACCAATCTCACCGGCGATGGTTTTCTGTTTGAAATGGTTAAGGGCGATATAACCCCAGACGTCACGGTCAAAGTCGATCAGAATGGTGTTAAAGCGCGCGATGCAATCAAACAGTTCGGCAATGTAGTCGTGTGGTTCAATCTGGGTGGTGTACGGGTTCCACTGAATACCCAGTGAGGTGACAAACTCTTCACTGAACTGATGCCAGTCAACTTCCGGATACGCGGCGATGTGGGCATTATAGTTACCGACCGCGCCGTTGATTTTGCCGAGGATTTCCACCTGATTAAGCTGGCGGAACTGGCGCTCCATACGATAAGCGACGTTAGCCATCTCTTTACCGATGGTTGACGGTGTCGCTGGCTGACCGTGGGTACGGGATAGCAGCGGAATATCGCGATACTGAACAGCCAGATCTTTAATGCCGTCAATCAGTTGACGCCAGTACGGCAGGATCACTTCATCACGCGCGGTTTTCAGCATCAATGCGTGGGAGAGGTTGTTGATGTCTTCTGAGGTGCAGGCAAAGTGAATAAATTCAGAAACTGCGTGCAGTTCTGGGATCTCAGCCACTTTTTCTTTCAGGAAATACTCAACCGCTTTAACGTCGTGGTTAGTGGTACGCTCAATGGTTTTGATTCGCGCCGCATCTTCTTCACTGAAATTAGCGACGATTGCATCAAGGTAACCGATTGCGTCGGCAGCAAAAGCAGGAACTTCCTTGATCGCTGCGTGCGCGGCCAGTTTTTGCAGCCAACGTACTTCAACTTGTACACGGAATTTCAGCAAACCATATTCGCTGAAAATCCCGCGCAGCGCGCTGACTTTATCGCCGTAGCGTCCGTCGACAGGGGAAACGGCGGTCAGTGAGGATAATTCCATAGATCACAACTCCGGGGTTAAATGAGCAAGAATTTGTTTTGCCTGAGTGGTCAGGCGATTACGAGAAAACATCAGTTGTAGACGTCCGCCGCCAACCTGGTGCCAGAGCACGGCGGCGCGAATGCCTGCCAGCAGGGTAGCGCGAACTTTCGCCTGCACCTGTGGGCTTTGCAGTACGGCAGGGGAACCGGTGACCTGAATACGTGGGCCAAGTGGGCTGATAACATCAACATAAATAGCAGCCATTGCGCTCATCAGCGTTTCCGACTGTAAATCGAAATGTTCGAGCTGGCGTTGCAGGCCGTTAATCCGGTTACCCAGAGTGTCGAGCGCACCTTTGGCAGACGAGAGTTTGCGCTCAAGCACCATCAGGCTAAGGGTGTAGCGGGTTAACTCAGCGTTTAAACCCTGGCGACTGCTGGCATTGAGCACGCCGAGCAGGGTTTCCAGCCCGACGCGCAGGTTGGCTTCGCTGCCGCCAAAAACCGCCAGCGTGGAGCTGGGGTTCACATCGATAATACTGTTGAGTGAGACGTGTAACGCATCGGCATCACAATGCCCCTGGTGAGCAAGCTGTTGTACCAGGCGTGCCGCCTGACAAATACCGGCCAGGGCGAGGGTGATGTCATAGTAATTCTTTGCCACGTTCACTGCTTCCTTGTTTTAAGTAAGAAAATAATCAGACTGGCAGCGGCAGACGCTGCTCAATGATGCCGCCGCCGAGGCACACTTCACCGTTATAGAAGACGGCGGATTGACCTGGAGTGACGGCCGCAACCGGCTCATCGAAAATCACTTCAATGCGATCATCATCCAGCGCCTTGACGGTGCATGGAATGTCAGTCTGGCGGTAGCGGGTTTTCACCGTGCAACGCATAGTGCCGGTGAAAGGTTCGCGATCGACCCAGTGCAGTTGCTGGGCAATCAATCCGACAGACATCAGACGTGGGTGTTCATGACCCTGCGCAACAATCAGAATGTTGTTCTCGACGTCTTTATCCACCACGTACCACGGCTCTTCAGTGCCGTCTTTGGTGCCACCGATGCCCAGGCCTTTACGCTGTCCGAGGGTGTGATACATCAGCCCCTGGTGCTCGCCAATCTCATCACCATCGACAGTAATGATTTTTCCCGGTTGCGCCGGGAGATAACGGCCAAGAAACTCGCGGAATTTACGTTCACCGATAAAGCAGATCCCGGTAGAATCTTTTTTCTTCGCGGTGACCAGACCGAGATCTTCCGCAATCTTACGTACCTGCGGTTTTTCCAGTTCGCCAACCGGGAACAGGCTTTGCGCTATCTGCTCATGGCTAAGTGTATAAAGGAAGTAGCTCTGGTCTTTGTTGCTGTCCAGACCACGCAGCAGGCGGCTCTTGCCATTGACATCTGCACGACGAACGTAATGGCCGGTAGCAATATAATCGGCACCTAAATCTTCGGCGGCAAATTCGAGGAAGGCTTTAAATTTGATCTCTTTGTTGCACAGAATATCCGGGTTCGGCGTGCGACCCGCTTTATATTCAGCAAGGAACAGTTCAAAGACGTTGTCCCAGTACTCGGCTGCAAAGTTGACAGTGTGCAGTTCAATGCCGAGCTTATCGCAGACAGCCTGGGCATCAGCCAGATCCGCTGCCGCCGTGCAATATTCCTCACCGTCGTCTTCTTCCCAGTTCTTCATAAACAGGCCTTCGACCTGATATCCCTGTTGTTGCAACAGCCAGGCAGAAACGGAGGAATCGACGCCGCCGGACATGCCGACGATCACTTTTTTTGCGGTTTCAGACATTGGATTACTCACGACATTGAACTTCAAGGCGGCGTATTCTATCACGCAGCCTTTTAGATGACACCCTTTGTAAAAGGCCAGTTAAACTCGCCAATCATCTCCAGCGGATAATGTTGCCCGCTTTGATAACAACGAATACTTTCTGCCACTAATGGCGAGCGCAGATTTGGTGCCTGTAAAATCTCTTCTGCACTGACCCAACGGCAACAGTCGATATCACTGTCATGAGGGTGTGTTGGGCATATTTGCTCAAGCTCAATGGCAAACAGGAAGCGCAAAAATGGCGTCTTATCCGGCGCAATCCACTGATGCATACGGATGAAATATTGCGGTTGCGCGCTGATGCCGGTTTCTTCCCACAGCTCACGCGCCGCTGCTTCTGTTAATGTTTCATCCGCCTCCAGATGCCCGGCGGGTTGGTTCCATAACGCTTTACCATTAATCGTCTCTTCAACGACTAAAAATTTGCCTTCTGCGTGCACCACGCAGGCAACGGTAACGTGCGGTTTAAACATTTTGCGTCCTTATTCTGTCGCTTCTCGCCATTCGCCATTGGCAAGATTATCCAGCGTGTAATTACCCATCGCATAGCGAATCAGTCGCAGCGTGGGGAAACCAACATGGGCGGTCATGCGGCGCACCTGGCGATTACGTCCTTCATATAAGGTGATCTTAAGCCAGGAGGTAGGAATACTTTTACGCTCACGAATTGGTGGATTACGTGGCCATAACCACTCCGGTTCTTCAACCAGTTCCACACCTGCGGGCAGGGTAGGGCCATCATTTAAGGTTACGCCATTGCGCAAGGCTTCAAGTGCGTCTTGCGTGGGAATGCCTTCCACCTGCACATAATAGATTTTTCCGGTGCGTTTGCCCGGCTGGGTTAAACGCGCCTGTAACGCGCCATTATTCGTCAGCACCAGTAACCCTTCGCTATCTCTGTCGAGACGACCTGCCGCATAAACGCCCTGAACAGGGATGAATTCTTTTAATGTTTTGCGCCCGGCTTCATCGGTGAACTGCGGAAGAACATCGTAGGGTTTATTGAACAGGATCACGCGCGTGGGCTGGTTTTCAGGTTTGCGCCTGGTGGAACGTTGCGAGCTGAATCGCTTAACCTGGTGATTTCTAAAAGAAGTTTTTTGCATGGTATTTTCAGGGTTTATGAATTGCCGCATTATAGCCTAATAACGCGCATCTTTCATGACGACAAACAATAGGGTAGTATTGACAAGCCAATTACAAATCATTAACAAAAAATTGCTCTAATGCATCCGTGTGGCAGGACGCAAACGCATGTGCAACGTGGTGGCAGACGAGCAAACCAGAAGCGCTCGAAGGAGAGGTGAATGGAAAGTAAAGTAGTTGTTCCGGCACAAGGCAAGAAGATCACCCTGCAAAACGGCAAACTCAACGTTCCTGAAAATCCGATTATCCCTTACATTGAAGGTGATGGAATCGGTGTAGATGTAACCCCAGCCATGCTGAAAGTGGTCGACGCTGCAGTCGAGAAAGCCTATAAAGGCGAGCGTAAAATCTCCTGGATGGAAATTTACACCGGTGAAAAATCCACCCAGGTTTATGGTCAGGACGTCTGGCTACCTGCTGAAACCCTTGATCTGATTCGTGAATATCGCGTTGCCATCAAAGGCCCGCTGACTACTCCGGTTGGTGGCGGTATTCGTTCTCTGAACGTAGCACTGCGCCAGGAACTGGATCTCTACATCTGCCTGCGCCCGGTTCGTTACTACCAGGGCACTCCAAGCCCGGTTAAACACCCTGAATTGACTGATATGGTCATCTTCCGTGAAAACTCGGAAGACATTTATGCAGGTATCGAATGGAAAGCTGACTCTGCTGACGCTGAGAAAGTGATCAAATTCCTGCGTGAAGAGATGGGGGTGAAGAAAATTCGCTTCCCGGAACATTGCGGTATCGGCATTAAGCCGTGTTCTGAAGAAGGCACCAAACGTCTGGTACGTGCAGCAATCGAATACGCAATTGCCAACGACCGTGACTCAGTGACCCTGGTGCACAAAGGCAATATCATGAAGTTCACCGAAGGCGCGTTTAAAGACTGGGGTTACCAGTTGGCGCGTGAAGAGTTTGGCGGTGAACTGATCGACGGCGGCCCGTGGCTGAAAGTCAAAAACCCGAACACCGGCAAAGAGATCGTCATTAAAGACGTGATTGCTGACGCATTCCTGCAACAGATCCTGCTGCGTCCGGCTGAATACGACGTTATCGCCTGTATGAACCTCAACGGTGACTACATTTCTGACGCACTGGCAGCACAGGTTGGCGGTATCGGTATCGCCCCTGGTGCAAACATCGGTGACGAATGCGCACTGTTTGAAGCCACCCACGGTACAGCACCGAAATATGCCGGTCAGGACAAAGTAAACCCAGGCTCTATCATTCTCTCCGCGGAGATGATGCTGCGCCATATGGGCTGGACTGAAGCTGCTGACCTGATTGTTAAAGGTATGGAAGGCGCGATCAACGCCAAGACTGTAACCTATGACTTCGAACGTCTGATGGAAGGCGCTAAACTGCTGAAATGTTCAGAGTTTGGTGACGCGATCATCAAGAATATGTAATCACTACATGTGTTAAATATTGAAACGGGCGTATAACACGCCCGTTGTTTTATGATGATGTAAAATCTTCCCCAAAACTTTCCCCAAAACCCTTCCCCAAAACTGGCTATTTTCTATGCTGTTTTGATATCTACGATAATCCAGTCTTTACCACGATCATCATTGTATCGGTCGGTCATTTTTCTGGATTTATGACCTAACAACTTTTGCGTATCCAGCCCCTGTTCCCGATATAACCGTTCTGACAGAGATCGCTGCTCATGAAATGTGGGCGCAGTTCCTGGCTCCCATTTTATGCCACATTTTTCCCTGGCCTTTTTAAAAGCCGTTGTAAGAGTATTTGCAGAAACCTGGTCTCCTCTGTTTGCTTGAGAGGTAGTGTGACGGTAATGGACCAGATATTTACTAACAACAGCATCCCTGCACTGAGATATAACTTCACGAAGGGTAATATTCAGAGCATCGCATTTCAGGCTAAGCGGAATAGCAAGTTTTGAACCGGTTTTTTCCTGAGTAATGTGCAACATGTCGTCCCATATATCAGAGAATTTCAAATTGCAGATATCGCCTAAACGTTGTCCAGTGACAAGAGCAAGTAGCATCCCGCATTTTAAATAGGGCTGCCGTCTGCTTACGCTGTCAAATATTGCCTGCCATTCGGACAGTGATAATCTTTGGCGGTTTACTCGATTTCGCGGTTGTTTTGTTGCCTGCGCTGGGTTAAATCCTGGCGGAACATGTCCTGCGTGTTGTGCTTCTTTGAAGACGTCGATCAACACCATTCTCACGACTTGCGCCATCCTGTTATGACCTTCAGCCTTTACAGCATCAATTATTTCGGCAATATCAAGTGCGGTAATATCCTTGAGGTGTTGCATTCCACAATGCTCACGGAAGAGACGAATGGGTTTGCCTTTTTGCCGATAGGAGTTGGGTCTTAGTTCATTATGTTGCAGCCTGTCCTCCTGGATAGAAATATATTTATCAAGCCATTCTGTCACCGTAATGTCTGAGCGCCTGCCTTTCATTCTTTCCAGACGCTCATTGACGCTTAATATTTGTCGGGTACGTTGTTCAGCAATAATGGTATTTGCTTCAGTAGCAACCTGTTTTGCTTCATTCTCATCAGTTCCTAAACTATGAAAACGACCGGATAGTGGATGTTTGTATTGCCAATATACCTTTCCGGTTCGCTTATCTAATTTGCAATATAAATTGGGTATAGAGATTTTGTGAGATCGGGGTCTAGCAGCCATCAGCGATTATCCGTTGGAGTTTTGGGTTTGCGTTGATTGGGAGTTGCGGTTCTGCAAGCGTTCCTACAAAACGGGAATTTCGGTCAATCATCCAGTAGCGACCAACTTTTATAGCGGGTGGGGCCATCATTTTCCCTTGCGCGTATTTTTTCAGAACTCGCTCACTTGGTGCTAAGTCCCCAAATTCTTCTTTAGCCCAGTCCTGTAAAGTGATTAGTCGAGACATTTGTCCTCCTCTTAGCTGCTGAGGGAGTTTGTGACCGATATATCTGACATGATATTAAGCTTATGGCAGGTACATCTCTTGACTGGTCATAGAGATAAATTTAATGCTGAGAAATGCAGTATTGAATTTATCAATTTTTCTATTTCCTGCGTATGGCACGTAACTTCTTAATGTGTTCTGCCGTTTCGATCTCTTCTGCTATCCGATCTGCATCAGCTTTATTCACAGGTTCAAAGTCATGATTAAAGCGGAACATGCTGGCGATACATGTTCTGCCTTTTCGGATGTAGTGAACTTTGTTGTGGGTAGAACGCAGGATTTTGCAGGGAGTGCCGTGGTGATCGACGTACCAGGTGTTAGGAAAAATGATTCTGAACATTTTTACACCTCAATTGGACGATGTTAAAATTTGCTGCTTTGAGGCCATCACAGTCCCCATTGTTTGTTCTTAAGTTCGATCTCCTCCTGGCAACTTGCACAAGTCCGACAACCCTGAACGGCCAGGCGTCTTCGTTCATCTATCGGATCGCCACACTCACAACAATGAGTGGCAGATATAGCCTGGTGGTTCAGGCGGCGCATTTTTATTGCTGTGTTGCGCTGTAATTCTTCAATTTCTGATGCTGAATCAATGATGTCTGCCATCTTTCATTAATCCCTGAATTGTTGGTTAATACGCTTGAGGGTGAATGCGAATAATAAAAAAGGAGCCTGTAGCTCCATGATGATTTTGTTTTTCATGTTCACCGTTCCTTAAAGACGCCGTTTAACATGCCGATCGCCAGGCTTAAATGAGTCGGTGTGAATCCCATCAGCGTTACCGTTTCGCGGTGCTTCTTTAGTACGCTACGGCAAATGTCATTGACGTTTTTATCCGGAAACTGCTGTCTGGCTTTTTTGATTTCATAATTAGCCTGACGGGCAATGCTGCGAAGGGCGTTATTATGTTCTATTGTCATATTGGCCTCACACTTCGAATGCCAGTTGAGGGGTAAAGACGTCCCGTTCAGCGTTGTAATTAAGTGAACTGGCACTGTTGAATGATTCAATGCGTTCCACAAGAACTTGCGTACGGGTTTCTTTACTTGCGGGAGCATATGGCGAACCTACCCAGGATTTGTCGATGCCTATATTTCTTGCGACGTTCGTGCTGTCTGCAGACGAAAGCGGTACATGAGTAAAAATGTCTTTATTTAACATCCGTAACCCATGAATCTTGGTGATTGGGTAGCCGTACTGATCTACAACATGACGTATAAGATCGCGTAGTTTAGCCCGACACGCTCTCGGTCGTTTTGCATCGTATTCCCCCATCGAGCCGATGCAGACGCGGGGAAACTCATGGCACAGACGAATAAATCGCTCATCCGGTTCGTTCATGTGCCACACCGGAGCACCAATAAATTTACCGTGAGGCCATGCCGCAATCAGGGCGTCATTCTCTTCACTGGTTCCGCCGATAACATCCGGGATAACCGCGAATGAGAAACGAGGGTGATTACCCCAGCGTTCAACAAATCTGTAATATTCATTCCAGTCTATGGCCTTGTTTTTTGTCCAGAATGTGAATGCACCATTATCAAGAGCAAATGATTGGGTGACTTCGGAAGCCAGATCAATCTGAGCTGGATTAGCAAAACTGATGAATGCGTGTCTGCCTTTCCAGGCTTTCAACGCACAGGTATCGGGAGTTATTGGACCACCGTGAAAATGAATCATACACTCTCCCGTTTATTATTTATCTCCTCAGCCAGCCGCTGGGCTTTCAGCGGATTTCGGATAACAGAAAGGCCGGGAAATACCCAGCCTCGCTTTGTAACGGAGTAGACGAAAGTGATCGCGCCTACCCGGATATTATCGTGAGGATGCTTCATTGCCATTGCTCCCCATATACAAAACCAATTTCAGCCAGTGCCTCGTCCATTTTTTCGATGAACTCCGGCACCATCTCGTCAAAACTCGCCATGTACTTTTCATTCCGCTCAACCACGACATAATGCAGGCCTTCACGCTTCATGCGCGGGTCATAGTTGGCAAAGTACCAGGCATCTTTTCGCGTCACCCACATGCTGTACTGCACCTGGGCCATGTAAGCCGATTTTATTGCCTCGAAACCACCGAGCCGGAATTTCATGAAATCCCGGGAGGTAAACGGGCATTTCAGTTCAAGGCCGTTGCCGTCACTGCATAAACCATCGGGAGAGCAGGCGGTGCGCATACTTTCGTCGCGATAGATGATCGGGGATTCAGTAACATTCACGCCGGAAGTGAACTCAAAGAGGGCTCTGGCGTCGTTCTCGTACTGTTTTCCCCAGGCCAGCGCCTTAGCGTTAACTTCCGGAGCCACACCGGTGCAAACCTCGGCAAGCAGGGTGTGGAAGTAGGACATTTTCATGTCAGGCCATTTCTTTCCGGAGCGGGGTTTTGCTATCACATTGTGAACTTCTGAAGCGGTGATGACGCCGAGCCGTAATTTGTGCCACGCATCATCCCCCTGTTCGACAGCTCTCACGTCGATCCCGGTACGCTGCAGGATAATGTCCGGTGTCATGCAGCCACCTTCTGTTCAGAGGCTTTCTGTTTCAGGAATCCAAGAGCTTTCATTGCTTCTGCCTGTGTCAGTTCTGACGATGCGCGAATGTCGCGGCGAAATATCTGGGAACAGAGTGGCAATAAGTCGTCATCCCATGTTTTATCCAGGGCGATCAGCAGAGTGTTAATCTCCTGCATGGTTTCATCGTTAACCGGAGTGATGTCGCGTTCCGGCTGGCGTTCTGCAGTGTATGCAGTATTTTCGACAATGCGCTCGGCTTCATCCTTGTCATAGATACCAGCAAATCCGAAGGCCAGACGGGCACACTGAATCATGGCTTTATGCCGTAACATTCGTTTGGGATGCGACTGCCACGGCCCCGTGATTTCTCTGCCTTCGCGAGTTTTGAATGGTTCGCGGCGGCATTCATCCATCCATTCGGTAACGCAGATCGGATGATTACGGTCCTTGCGGTAAATCCGGCATGTACAGGATTCATTGTCCTGTTCAAAGTCCATGCCGTCAAACTGCTGGTTTTCGTTGATGATGCGGGACCAGCCATCAACGCCCACCACCGGAACGATGCCGTTCTGCTTATCAGGGAAGGCGTAAATTTCTTTCGTCCACGGATTAAGGCCGTATTGGTTGGCGACGATCAGCAATGCGATGAACTGCGCATCGCTGGCATCGCCTTTAAATGCTGTCTGGCGAAGAGTGGTGATCAGTTCCTGTGGGTCGACAGAATCCATGCCGACACGTTCAGCCAGCTTCCCTGCCAGCGTTGCGAGTGCTGTACTCATCCGTTTTATACCTCTGAATCAATATCAACCTGATGGTGAGCAATGGTTTCAACCATGTACCGGATGTGTTCTGCCATGCGCTCCTGAAACTCAACATCGTCATCAAACGCACGGGTAATGGCTTTTTTGCTGGCCCCGTGGCGTTGCAAATGATCGATGCATAGCGATTCAAACAGGTGCTGGGGCAGGCCTTTTTCCATGTCGTCTGCCAGTTCTGCCTCTTTCTCTTCACGGGCGATCTGCTGGTAGTGACGCGCCCAGCTTTGAGCCTCAAGACGATCCTGAATGTAATAAGCGTTCATGGCTGAACTCCTGAAAATGGCTGTGAAAATATCGCCCGCTAAATGCCAGGCTGATTAGGTAAACAGGAAAGGGGATTAGTGATTCAGGCCGTTGCCGCGTCCGTCGAGAAAAACTTCCACGAGCAAATCACGGGTATAAGTGCGCTCGATGCCGCGATGCAGATAAAGCCGTCCGCGTAAATTAGCTGATGCAGTCCAGGTACCATCTTTGTGTTTGACCAGCATTCCTGGCATGACCGCACCGCGATTAACGGTCTGCGTTCCGTAATGTTGATGAACCATAAAAACTCCTGCCCGTAAGCTGGGCTGCTGAACAAATAAGGGGTTGCGCAGTATCTGGCGGTGGATGGCCGCCGGTTGTCATAACTAAGTCGCCTCGTTGAAGCAACTGAGGTATGAAGTGTTGAGTTGATTTCAGCTGGTCACACCGACGTTCACGCGTCCGTTTCACCCCTCGCACTCCCCGGAGCCTGCTGAAATTCAAGCTGCGGATCTAAGCGGTCATCGCAACGGTGAATCAGGTGGTTGCCGTATCGTTGTGTTGTTGCGACATGGTGATAATAGCTATTGCTATTGGTGATATCAATACTTATTGCTATTGTTAGATGTGTTTTGCTATTAAATGTTTGATAGCAAAAAGAATTAATTTTGTAACTTGAATCGCATAGCGATAACTGAAGCGAGGTCGTGGTGGTTTTTTGAACGGTTTGTGTGATGAGGGGAGGCAAAAGAAAACCCGGCACGGTGGCCGGGTATCTTTATTCGAATGGAAGATCTATTTGCCTTTGAGGATTCAACTGTTTTTTTACATGCTCAATTTCGAATATGGTTTTTATGGCATCTCCGATCATATATTGAGTTACTTTTAAATCTACAAGTAACATATCACCTTTAGAAAAATTTAAGGTGTTGTTATCAATATCGCTGATGAATTTCTGGTCTTTTATTTCAGCCAAAAAGCTACTGGCACCATCAGAAAACCGCCACCGGCTTCCTTCATTGAAGGAAATATTTTTAATTTGAAGGGCTTTCTCTACTGTGTACTCTGAAATTATTGATTCTGCTGGTAGATTGACTTTGAAATAATGTGCTTCTTGCTTGTTGATCGTCATGAATGTCAAACCATCATCGACAGTAGAGGCAAAGCTGTCAATGCCTTCCTGCTCTAATGGCTTACTTATAACTTCTTGTAATGAAGAGCGAAGTTTAATATTTTTATAAAGTTCAATAACGTTACTGTCGTAGATCTCGCTTTCGTCATCAACAAAGACTTCGATGTTGCTATCAGGCAAATTGTGTAATTTTTTTATTTTCCTTGGACCTATCCATTTTATCAGTTGAATTAGGCCTTTGCATATTTTTTCTTTAGAACCAGGACAGAGTCCAATAAAAGCAATCAAATTCGCAGCGGCTGTTGCTGAATCGCCGGATAAAAAATCAACAGCCTGTTTGAACCAAGATGTAGATGAGGCAACCAGATCTATTCCAAATGAGCCAGCTTTAAATGATGCATTGACTTTTACAGAAACAACAGTCTTGTTTCCGTAGAGAGTTTTACCGGCTTCCTCTAATGCATCTGATAGTGATAGAAGGGCAGGAGCAAGGTCTCGCACGTTCATTTCATGCGTTTCCAGTGCCGGACCGTCGTATACTATCCTGAACTTCATATCATTGGTTTCCGAATTGTTGCCCGCATCCATTATGGCATTCACCTGATCACATATACAGTTAATTTACGATATTGTCTTAAATCTTAAAACTTCTATTGTATGGCTACCCATGCTTCCTATACGTCTGCGGCATGCTCCCAATAACCTTACCGAAGATGAACACCCGGTTCATCTCGTCTTTCTCGATCGGGTCCCAAGGTGAGTAGCTCTTGTTATCAGAGATAACCAGCAGCTTATCCTTCATCATTTGCAGACGCTTTACATGGGCTGTGTCGTCGTACAGAAACGCATAGATACCATCACCGTCGAAAGATTTAACCGTGATATCAACGAACAGCAGATCACCTGGTTCGATCGTTCCTGACATGCTGTCACCACGCACGTTAATGATGCGGATATTTTCCGCCTTCCTGCCATCGAACATGTGACGAGCATCGTCAAACGAGTACTCAACCGAGCGTAGAACTTCTACAAACTCACGATTGATGACACCCGGCCCGGCACTGACTTCTATATCAAGAACGTCAATCTTGAAGTATTTGGAATGGTTGACAGCAGGCTTCCCTGATTGTTGACCGTCATTTCTCATCGGGCCTATGCCTGATGAGAGCCACTCAGTTCGAACACCCAATGCATTAGCTATTTCAACAATTTTTGTTGAGCCGCGCGCGTTGCCGCTTGTCAGTCTCCAGATTGTGGGTTGAGCTACGCCAGACGCCTTTGCAAGAGCGCCTTGAGACATTCCAGATTGTTCCATCGCTAGGTTTAAGCGATCAGCAAGAGTTTCTTTTTTCATAAGTTTTAATTTATACGCTCGCGTATTGATGGTCAAAACACGTTTTGCTATTGATTTGGTTAATACGCATTGCTATTATCTATTCATTGCAATACCAATAGGAATTGATAATGACAAATCAAACCATTCAACTCGCAATCAGTATTACAGGTAGTCAAAAACGACTGGCAGATCTATGCGGTGTAGCCCAACCCACTGTTTGGCGTTGGCTACACGGTGGCGGAATTGATGCCCGCTATGTAATGAAAATTGTCTCAGCCACTGGTGGAAAGATTAAACCAGCAGATATTCGTCCCGACCTCGCACCATTGTTTAACGCGAGTAATTCTGCCGCCTAAACTGCGGCGTTAACTGATAAGGCAATGACTATGCAATCACTTACATACCAACAGACTAGCGGATTTAGCCCGACTGCGGTGATAAATCGTTCTCAAACAAAACAGGCGCCAGGCCACGAAAAAATCCGTGATGCCGTTCGCGCCTGGTCGGCTGCAGATAATCAGGATGTTGTTGCCGCACTCATTGTGAATGAGTATCGGGAGCAGGGCGGCGGCACCATCGATTTCCCTGATGATGTCAGCCGTGCACGCCAGAAGCTGTTCCGCTTCCTCGATAACAAATTCGATTCTGAAAAATACCGAAATAACGTGCGTGAACTGACCCCGGCAATTCTGGCGGTACTACCGCTGGAATATCGCGGCCACCTGGTTGGGCAGGATAGCTTCATGGCTCGGCTGGCTGAAATGGAAAAGGAACTCAGTGAGGCAAAACAGGCTGTCATTCTCAACGCACCACGCCACCAGAAACTGAAGGAGATGAGTGAAGGCATTGTGTCGATGTTTCGTGTGGACCCGGATCTGGCTGGTCCACTGATGGCGATGGTCACCACCATGCTGGGGGCAATATGACAGGTTCAGAAATGGCGAAAGCCGGTCTGCGCGAACAGAACCGACTTTCAGGTGCAAATCGTAACACACTCATTGCGGGAGGAATTATGGCAAACACTGCTGAGATATTCAATTTTCCAGTGCCGGATGTGGCACAAAAGGAGCCGCGCGTGGCAGATCTCGATGATGGTTATACGCGCATTGCAAATGAGTTGCTGGAAGCTGTAATGCTGGCCGGATTAAAACAGCACCAGCTTCTGGTCTTCCTGGCTGTCATGCGCAAAACATATGGCTTTAATAAAAAACTGGATTGGGTGAGCAACGAGCAACTTTCCGAATTGACCGGGATATTGCCGCACAAGTGTTCTGCTGCAAAAAGCGTTCTGGTAAAGCGTGGGATTCTTATTCAGAGCGGGCGGAATATCGGCATCAATAATGTGGTCAGTGAATGGTCAACATTACCCGAATCAGGTAAGAAAAATAAAGTTTACCTGAAAGAGGTAAATTTACCTGAGTCAGGTAAGAAAAGTTTACCCAAATCAGGTAAAGGCACTTACCCGAATCAGGTAAACACAAAAGACAAACTAACAAAAGACAATATAAAACCTTTTTCGTCCGAGAATTCTGACGAATCCTCTGACCAGCCAGAAAATGCCCTTCCTGTGGTGAAACCGGATGCTGCGATTCAGAGCGGCAGCAAGTGGGGGACAGCAGAAGACCTGACCGCCGCAGAGTGGATGTTTGACATGGTGAAGACCATCGCGCCATCAGCCAGAAAACCGAATTTTGCAGGGTGGGCTAACGATATTCGCCTGATGCGTGAACGTGACGGACGTAACCACCGCGACATGTGCGTGCTGTTCCGCTGGGCATGCCAGGACAACTTCTGGTCCGGTAACGTGCTAAGTCCGGCCAAACTCCGCGACAAGTGGACCCAACTCGAAATCAACCGTAACAAGCAACAGGCTGGCGTGACAGCCGGAAAACCAAAACTCGACCTGACGAACACTGACTGGATTTACGGGGTGGAGCTATGAAAAACATCGCCGCACAGATGGTTAATTTTGACCGTGAGCAGATGCGCCGGATCGCCAATAACATGCCGGAACAGTACGACGAAAAGCCGCAGGTACAGCAGGTAGCGCAGATTATCAATGGTGTGTTCAGCCAGTTACTGGCAACTTTCCCGGCGAGCCTGGCTAACCGGGACCAGAATGAACTGAACGAAATCCGCCGCCAGTGGGTTCTGGCTTTCCGGGAAAATGGGATCACCACGATGGAACAGGTTAACGCAGGAATGCGCGTAGCCCGTCGGCAGAATCGACCATTCCTGCCATCACCCGGGCAGTTTGTTGCCTGGTGCCGGGAAGAAGCATCCGTTAACGCCGGGCTGCCAAACGTCAGCGAGCTGGTTGATATGGTCTATGAGTATTGTCGGAAGCGTGGCCTGTATCCGGATGCAGAGTCTTATCCGTGGAAATCAAACGCGCACTACTGGCTGGTTACCAACCTGTACCAGAACATGCGGGCCAATGCGCTTACTGATGCGGAATTACGGCGCAAGGCTGCCGATGAACTGACTTGTATGACCGCGCGAATTAACCGTGGTGAGGCGATACCTGAACCAGTAAAACAACTTCCTGTCATGGGCGGTAGACCTCTAAATCGTGCACAGGCTCTGGCGAAGATCGCAGAAATCAAAGCGAAGTTCGGACTGAAAGGAGCAACTGTATGACGGGCAAAGAGGCAATTATTCATTATCTGGAGACGCACAAGAGCTTCTGTACGCCGGACGTTGCTGCGACAACAGGTGTGACATTAACCAGCATAAATCAGGCTGCGGCAAAAATGGCGCGGGCAGGAATCCTGGTCATTGATGGTAAGGTCTGGCGAACGGTGTATTACCGGTTCGCTACTAGAGAAGAACGGGAAGGAAAGGTGAGCACGAACCTGATTTTTAAGGAGTGTCGCCAGAGTGCCGCGATGAAGCGGGTGTTGGCGGTATATGGGAGATTAGTTATTACTTGATTTGATGGTTATCTCGAAAACATCCAATCAAATTTAATGGTTTGCTTTGTGCGGGGAACTATAACAATGTTTCTAGCTTGGTGCTGTATGAATTAGTGAATTAGTAGGGAATATATCCACACATTGATTAACACAAAAATATTTCAGATATTAAATGTAACTCAAAGGATGAGTAATAATGGTTGTGTAGCGTATAACAGGATGCTGAGGTAGTATTAAACAATGAATAAATCTGATTGACAAGCACCAGATAATACTGCGGGTCAATCATTAGACATGAACGCCACTAGTTACTGAGAGTAACTAATGGCGTTGTGTTTATAGTTAAGATGTTTTTTTAAAACATCAGGGGGGCTCTACTTGTCTTTTTTAATATGTTCAATCTCATCATTAAGACATTTATCTATTTTTTTTATTAACACATTAATTTCTTCGGTGTTTTGGAGTTGAGTTGTCTTAGAAACAAAAACTCGAATAAAGAATTTAACATAGTGATAGGGTTGAAGTACATCGTTATACTTACATAAATCATTTATTGTATACTTGCCGCCTGTTTCTTTTTTTATTATTTTAGCTTGACTTGTATCGATATCTTTAAAGTTATCTTCAATCTGAAAATCAAGAACCCATTCATCTCCTTTTAAATTATCCTCAATGATTTTGTTGATTTTCTTAGATATATTTTGTTTATATTCTTTGTATCTGTTGTCGGAAATGTTAACATTAGAAAACGTGTGTTTTTTTTCATATATTTTTTTCCAAACATTTCTATCAACAATATCTTGAATTATAGCTTGAGAATTTTTATCTAATGTGTTTTTAAGAGTGTTTTCTAAAAACGTTTTGTCTGGGTTTTCACGATAAAAGTGTTTGATGGACTCAATGAGAGTGTTTTTAGATTTTAAAGAGACAACATCATCAGTTTTTTTTCTAGAACACGCTTTGTTAAGCATCGCAGATAGTGCACGATTGGTCTTATGAAAATAAACTTGACTATAAAGCCCACTTCTTGCATTGGCAAATTCTAGTATTGAATCCATACCACTTTCTTTATATGCCAGGTAAACACTATTTTCAACTTTCACAGGAATAAATGACATTAATAATCGTCCATAATCATAAATCCCATATTTAACGCCGGAGAAGTAGCTATCTCTAAGTAGGTAGTCCATTCTGTCCGCATCTATAGGTGAAGATGATATGATTGAACCTAATAAAGGATATACATTTACTCCCTCAATGTTATTTTTAAAATCATATCTTTTATCAACAATTTTTATAATGCTTTCTGGATTAATAGCCGCTATGTTTTCTTTATAGACATCGTCGTCATTTGATTTATCTTGGGCTTCATTTTTTAATTCTTCAATAATTTCTTTAATAAAAATACATGATACTTGTTCGTGGGTTAACTTGTCATTATCACTTAAAGATATAATCTTATCGTATTGTTTATTTCCTTCAGTTTTGCATTTTTCTTTGAAATCTTTTACGGATATTGCAAAACTATCGAATTGGTGGGCAAGTGGGCCATGCCCAACATCGTGTAACAATGCTGCAATACGTAACTCCTGTATAAGACTTGAAGGCATTTTTTTTATATCTAAATATAGATCAATGCCCATATTTTTTCGGTCATAAATTAATGCATTCAAATTTATATTTTTCAAAATCTCATACGATAAATGCATTACACCGACAGAGTGTTCAAAGCGAGAGTGCATTGCAGAAGGAAATACTTTATATAGAAACGTGTTCTGCCTGATATCTCGTAGTCGTTGGAATAAAGGATGGTCAATTATCTTTTTTTCTAGCTTAGTTATTCGAATCACTCCATGTATGGGATCTAAAAACTTCCCCAGAAGTAAGTCTTCAAAGTTCTCAAGTTTGTTTTTGTTTGTCATGAGGCTTTCCTTTTGCTGTAGTTATAATACGAAATTTAAATAGTAATGATGTTTATAGTTTCAATGTGTTATCTAATGGTTAACACATTGTGATGTAGCATATCAATATGGATTCATATGTTCAATTGGTCTGTGGAGTTTAGTTATGAATAAGATTGATTCTGGTAATACTTTGTAGTTTAAGCTAGAGGCGGGATTCGTGATGTTCAAATCAGTATGTAATGGAGGTTGTGCATTAGTACTTGCTGCTGGAAATTAAAAATAAAGTTGCAAGTAATCGACGTTTTCCGGGAGGAGGATGTAAGCATCGCTGACCAAAAAGTATCAACGATGCCTGTTTTGTTTTAACTACAAATTAATTAAATTGCATCTGCAAACTCTGTGATTTTTCGCTCAAGTATGATTGATGAGTTGCTGTTGTCGATTTTTTTATTTTCATGATTACGAATAGCCAATGACTCATTAAAGTCTTTTGCGACTGCTGTCTCAATAAATTCAATTTCTGAATCAGAGTGTTTTTTAACAGCTTCTTTGATCTCATCCAGAGTAACATAGAAAAACTCTTTTCTACGATTTACAAGATTGACTCTCTTTTTATCGAAGACATCATGTAGTTTTTTTTCTAATGATGGAGCGTCCTCCGAATAAATCATGGCATGCACATCAAAAATAAAAGGAACAGATGCATCACCAAGCTCATTTACACGGTCTTGTGGATCAAGACGTCGTGTCATGCCTATTTTATAAACATTCTCCCCAAAAGAACCTATGTTCGAAATAATATAAACATGACCTTGTTTGGTTTGTTGTGCCATGGATAATGCTCTTTGATGCTTTGATTCAGCCTGCGACAAACTCTGTTCTAGTTCGGCAATGCGATTTTCGAGGCGCTGCTTCATGTCACCAGTAACTTTTTCCATTTCCTTTCTTGCAGCTTCAATTGCTTTTTTATAACGGCGCTCTTCTGCCTCTGCGTCTTGCATGGCCTTTTCTATTTCTCGTTGTGCACGCTCCTCCTCTCTCATTTGTGCCCTTATTTCTGCCTGTTCTTCTTTTTCTTTCTGTTTTTGCTCACGATATTCATGGGTAAGCCACAACTCCTCAAGTTTTTTATTAAGGTATTTAGTATTTATATATATGTGATTTTGCTCGTTTAGTTTATTTATGGCCTCAAATGCCTTTGTGATGCGTTCTTCCATTTTAGTGATATTTTTCCACGTGCAATTACTAATTGCAGCATCACATTCATTATTAAATGCTCTAGTAGTTAGCCTAATATTTCTGTCTGTCATTTTTTTACCCTCTGCTCGAGAGCCTTCAACAGTCCATTGGGTTGTGCAATATACTGCACCAGAGTGGGTTTTATCCCGCAGCATTAATTTCTGTTCATCCCTGATGGATTTTATTTTGTTTTTAAATTGCTCTGAATCTTCAAAATTAAAATGAGGTTCGTAAAATCCTAGTTCGGCTAGTTCAACATCTTCTGAATAAATAGAAATTTGCTTTACTAGCTTATCATATATTTCTTTCTTCTCTTTATAAGTTCTTCTTAGTTCTTGGATTTGTTTATTGATACCATCCATTTTTTCAATGGTGTTTGTTAGTTCATTATTGGCATTTTCTTTTACTTTTTGGGACTCTTCTTTTATAATGGAGCATTCTTGCTCTGTTTTCTCAATAAGCTTCTTACATTCCTCTTCCACATTAAAATAATCTGCAAAGCGAGATTTGTATTCTTCATTTTTTTGATTGCTATCACTTAATTCTAATTGTATTTTTTTGATGCGTTTGATTGCAGCTATATATAGAACAAGAACAACCAATAAAAATATGATTGCAAGTAATAGTGGAGTTTGAGTCATTCGTGCTATTCCTTACGGACAATTTAAGACGTTTTGTATTAAATCCTGTTCAATGTGTATGCGGGTGATTGCTACCGCTTACAATCTTCATAATTATCAGTTAGATAGACTCGCTAGTAAATAATTTCATTTTTTGCAATATTCTTATTGAATATTTCAATTTATGAAATGAACTCTTTATCCTTTCAAGGCGAAAGGTTTCTTCTTCGGAAATATTTGCTCTCGTGTGACGTATAAAGGCCTTTGATTTTTAAAAAACAGTAGGGAATAATATAGTTACTGTCGGCCTGAACACCCGGCGGTGGGGTTGCGCTAAACGGGGACGTTTATGCGCACATACAATCTAAACTCTCTTCTCCCTTCACAGATGCAGAAATGCACCTGCGATTTTTTGCATCCAACGTTTGACCTCTGCGGAGGTGAAGCGTGAACCTACCACAAGATGGCATCAAATTACATCGCGGCAACTTTACCGCTATCGGCCAGCAGATCCAGCCTTATCTGGAGGACGGAAAATGCTTTCGCATGGTGCTTAAACCGTGGCGTGAGAAACGCAGTCTTTCCCAGAATGCACTCAGCCACATGTGGTACAGCGAAATCAGTGAATACCTTATCAGCAGGGGGAAATCGTTCGCTACCGCAGCATGGGTAAAAGAAGCTCTCAAACACACATACCTCGGTTATGAAACCAAAGAACTGGTTGATGTCGTAACCGGTGAAATCACCACTATCCAGTCGTTACGCCATACCTCCGATCTTGATACCGGAGAGATGTATGTCTTCCTGTGTAAGGTTGAAGCCTGGGCGATGAATATTGGCTGCCACCTGACTATTCCGCAGAGCTGCGAGTTCCAGCAGCTCCGCGACAAGCAGGAGGCGTAATGGCTACACCGCTTATTCGTGTCATGAACGGACACATCTACAGAGTACCAAATCGTCGTAAGCGTAAACCTGAGCTGAAGCCTTCCGAAATACCAACACTGCTCGGATATACCGCCAGCCTGGTTGATAAAAAATGGTTGCGACTGGCAGCAAGGAGGAATCATGGCTGATTTGAGAAAAGCAGCGCGTGGTCGGGAATGCCAGGTAAGAATCCCTGGCGTATGTAATGGCAACCCTGAAACGTCTGTACTGGCACATATCCGGCTGGCTGGATTGTGCGGCACCGGTATTAAACCGCCAGACCTGATTGCCACCATTGCATGTTCTGCCTGTCACGATGAGATCGACCGTCGCACGAATTTTGTTAACGCTGGATATGCAAAAGAATGCGCGCTGGAAGGTATGGCGAGAACGCAGGTTATCTGGCTGAAAGAGGGGGTAATTAAGGCGTGAATACTTACCACATCACACTACCCTGGCCGCCGAGCAATAACCGCTACTACCGCCATAATCGCGGGCGCACACACATCAGCGCAGAAGGGCAGGCATACCGCGATAACGTCACCCGAATCATTAAAAACGCAATGCTGGATATCGGCCTGGCTATGCCAGTGAAAATCCGTATTGAGTGCCACATGCCGGATCGCCGTCGCCGTGACCTGGATAATCTGCAAAAAGCCGCTTTTGACGCACTCACCAAAGCAGGTTTCTGGCTGGATGATGCTCAGGTCGTTGATTACCGCGTTGTGAAGATGCCTGTTACCAAAGGTGGGAGGCTGGAACTGACCATCACCGAAATGGGGAATGAATGATGTTTGAGTTTTATATGGCAGAACTTCTTCGCCACCGCTGGGGGCGTCTGCGCTTATATCGTTTCCCCGGTTCTGTTTTGACCGATTACCGAATACTGAAGAATTACGCCAAAACCCTGACAGGAGCAGGAGTATGAAGTCAGAGATAACAATCAACTAATACTGTTTTGTTGATTTTTGCTTGTAATTGGCGTTCTGGTCTGATTTTTGTGGAGTAAGTTGATGCGTGATATTCAGATGGTTCTTGAGCGTTGGGGAGCGTGGGCGGCTAATAATCATGAAGATGTGACCTGGTCGTCCATTGCCGCCGGTTTTAAGGGATTAATTCCTTCAAAAGTAAAATCTCGCCCACAATGTTGTGACGATGACGCGATGATCATTTGCGGGTGCATGGCCCGTCTGAAAAAGAACAACAGCGATTTGCATGATTTATTGGTGGACTATTATGTCGGCGGCATGACTTTTATGGCGCTTGCACGTAAGCATGGGCGATCTGATTGTTGGGTTGGCAGGATGCTCCAGAAAGCTGAGGGCGTAGTGGAGGGTATGCTGATGGTGTTGGATCTCCGATTGGAGATGGATGCTGATTGTTCGAAATAATTAAAGGAAAAGTTGCTGTCTGATTGTCATTAGTCTAACATTTTAAATGTTGGAATCGCAACGTAGTTATTATCATATAACAGCTTGTTTCCTGATTTAGCCAGCCTCCCCAAAGGCTGGTTTTTTTCTAATAAGTATCATTTCGGGTAGGGATTTTATTGTTTAACCCATAATAATTCATTGACATTGAATCCCAACTTTTGAGCGGTTCGCACATAGTCTGCTTTTACTTTATCTGGAATAGTTGAGGTCCTTGCCAGAATCCATAGGTATTCTCTGTTCGGACCACTGACAAGAGCATACTTATACTCATCATCCAGTTTGATTACATTATAGCCACCATAGAAGGGGCCAAAAAACGAAACCTTCAACGCTGCAGTTTTAGTATCTCCAGTAAAGTATGCTTTACCTTCGCTCTCGCTCCATTTATTTTTCGTTGGATCGTATCCACGGTTAAGTACACGAATCCCTCCGTCGTTCCGTTTTCCATAAGTAGCGCTGACCTGTTCCAGACCACGTTCGAACCGGTTCTCGAGGCGAGCTATTTCATACCATTTTCCGAGGTAGCGGTTGGCGTCAAAATTTGTAATCGGCTGCACACCTTTAGGTGGTGTCGGGGTCTTACATGCTATAAGAGTGAAAGAGAGCGCAATGCCAGTCAACACAGGCCATAACTTCATAATAAATCCTGTACTTTTGATAGTTGAGAGTAAGTATGAAAGATAGATGATTACGACCGATCACTTAAAGAACTTTCATACTATATTAGGAATAGTCCATAACAGAAAAATTGTCAGTGATGACGCCAGAAAGGCAATTTATTCCGTGCACTACACAGTTTATGTGTTAATGAATTAGTCAAGGGGGAGGATATGATAAAAAAACCTGTGATTGGAATCAGCGGTTGTTTGGCCGGTTCTGCTGTTCGTTTTGATGGTGGTCACAAAAGAGCTGACTTTTTAATGGACAAATTAGTGGAATGGGTAACATTCAGACCAGTATGTCCGGAAATGGCTATAGGGCTGCCAGTTCCGCGTCCTGCTCTACGTCTTGTGCGCTCGACGCAAGGAAATATACGGATGTGTTTCAGCCACGACCAGAATGAGGATGTGACAGAGAGAATGACAGAGTTTAGTCGTTCTTATATGGACAAATTAAAGGATGTATCGGGGTTTGTGGTTTGTGCTAAATCTCCCAGCTGTGGCATGGAGCGCGTGCGTGTCTATGATGAAAATGGTAATCGAGGTCGTAAAGATGGAGTGGGACTATTTACGAGCACTTTGATGGAAAAGTTTTCCTGGCTACCGGTTGAAGAGGATGGGCGATTACATGATCCAGTGCTTCGTGAGAATTTTGTTGAAAGAGTTTTTGCTTTGCATGAGCTCAATCACCTTTACAAGGAGAAATTATCAAGAAGAGAGTTATTGGCTTTTCATAGTCGTTATAAGCTTCAGTTGTTGGCGCATAGTCAGACAGGCTATAAAGATATGGGACCATTTGTGGCTGCAATACACGAGTGGGCGGATCTTGAACCATACTTTGAGGTGTATCGTGATAAGCTGATGGCGATTCTCAGAAAACCTGCATCACGTAAAAATCACACGAATGTGCTGATGCATATACAGGGGTATTTTAGTAACTACTTAAGTACACGCCAGCGTAAAGAGTTGAGCGAGGTTATACTTAACTATCGTTCTGGCACATTACCTCTTCTTGCGCCGTTGACTCTGCTGAAGCATTATCTGGGTGAGTATCCTAATGATTACTTGCTTACACAGAATTACTTCGATCCCTATCCGGACGAACTGGCTCTAAGACTGATGGTAAATTAATTGTATGCGATATCATCCAAAAGGATGAGTTCCTGCATACAGGATATTTACAATCGTAAAAACTACACTATGATACCCAGAGTGTCAGTTTGTATAAAAACTCTGTTTACGCTGAAGAAACCATTGAGATGCAACTTAAATTTGGTAAACATGCCAGTCAAAATATATGATATTATGATTCCACGCAGCTATATATAATATAACAGATTGGTTTAATAATTTGTCTTTGTGAGTTAAATACATAATTTTATACTTGTGATGCAATGAGATTTTCCTTATTGTTGAACTGGCGAATATTGATTTTCCACCTATACTTACCTGGTGTAACCCCAATGATATCAGGTGGATAATATGCCATACATATGTTCTATCATTTTGGTGTTGAACTCGTTTGATGTCCGAATTGGTAAAGAAGATATTTTGTTTAAAAAAGGAAGTGCTGTTCTCATTGATTACAATTTAAAAGATTTTTTTTCATCAAATATAGATCATGTAATGATCGTAGATGTTGAAGAGAAAACAGTTAATGATTTCTTTAAAAGCAACACACTCTCACCTTTTTCTGTAAGAAGGTTTTA
This sequence comes from Escherichia sp. KTE96, assembly GCF_000408525.1. Classification (NCBI taxonomy): domain Bacteria; kingdom Pseudomonadati; phylum Pseudomonadota; class Gammaproteobacteria; order Enterobacterales; family Enterobacteriaceae; genus Escherichia; species Escherichia sp. KTE96. The sequence continues at coordinate 2,349,731 of NZ_KE137149.1, forward strand.
TCCGGCATACTTGATGGTGGAATGTGAAGATTTTTCATTGTTAAAGAACTTGATTGCATGCTTGAATTGTGATGGCAGAACTGTGGATTTTGTTAGAAATCAAATATCACTTGCATGTCTTGCTATCTTATCTTCAGAGAAAATAGTGCAAAGTTTTTTATTTGGATGTCTTAATAGTTTAGGAAGTAAAGTTAAGGCTATTATTCACACGGATATATCTGCAACATGGAGACTTTGTGATATATCTTCAAGACTGTATCTGAGTGAAAGTCTGTTAAAAAGAAAATTAAAGCACGAAGGCTTATCATTTAGTAAATTAATTCTTGAAGAGCGAATGGTGATGGCGGAAAGGTTATTAAGCTACAATTTATATTCTGTTGGAAAAGTTGCTGAGATATGCGGTTATGAAAACACGTCATATTTTGTAAGTGTTTTCAGAAGATATTTTGGTGTTCCTCCCCATCAATATTCATCAAGATTTTTTTTAGAAAAAGACATGATGTAACGTGATGCGTTTTAATGATTTTGTAATTTTCGTATTTGATAATTGTATGATGCTTTCAGCTACGCCAGAATAATCGCTGGCGTTTTTCTTTTTGAATAGATGTTCAAGCCTTACGCTAATGTAACTTCTATACCTTTCCTCTTCGTTCCGAACCGTGTACACCATCCGTTATTTGCGGAGGTGAGGCTATGAAATCCATGGATAAGTTAACAACGGGCATTGCCTACGGCACCTCCGCAGGCAGTGCTGGCTACTGGTTTTTACAGCTGCTCGATAAAGTCACGCCCTCACAGTGGGCAGCAATAGGTGTGCTGGGTAGCCTGGTATTTGGCCTGCTGACGTACCTGACAAACCTTTATTTCAAGATTAAAGAAGATAAGCGCAAGGCTGCGAGAGGTGAATAATGCCTCCATCATTACGAAAAGCCGTTGCTGCTGCTATTGGTGGCGGAGCAATTGCTATAGCATCAGTGTTAATCACTGGCCCAAGTGGTAACGATGGTCTGGAAGGTGTCAGCTACATACCATACAAAGATATTGTTGGTGTATGGACTGTATGTCACGGGCATACAGGAAAAGACATCATGCTCGGTAAAACGTATACCAAAGCAGAATGCAAAGCCCTCCTGAATAAAGACCTTGCCACGGTCGCCAGACAAATTAACCCGTACATAAAAGTTGATATACCGGAAACAATGCGCGGCGCTCTTTACTCGTTCGTTTACAACGTGGGCGCTGGCAATTTCAGAACATCGACGCTTCTTCGCAAAATAAACCAGGGCGATATCAAAGGCGCATGTGATCAGCTACGTCGCTGGACATATGCTGGCGGTAAGCAATGGAAAGGTCTCATGACTCGTCGTGAGATTGAGCGTGAAATCTGTTTGTGGGGTCAGCAATGAACAGAGTAACCGCGATTATCTCCGCTCTGGTTATCTGCATCATCGTCTGCCTGTCATTGGCTGTTAATCATTACCGTGATAACGCAATCGCCTACAAAGAGCAGCGCGATAACAAGGCCAGTGAACTGGAGAAGGCGAACGCCACCATCGCTGACATGCGGAAGCGTCAACGTGATGTAGCAGAACTCGACGCAAGATACACAAAGGAGCTTGCTGATGCTAACGCGACTATCGAAAGTCTCCGTGCTGATGTTTCTGCTGGGCGTAAGCGCCTGCAAGTCGCCGCCACCTGTGCAAAGTCAACGACCGGAGCCAGCGGCATGGGCGATGGAGAAAGCCCAGGACTTACAGCAGATGCTGAACTCAATTATTACCGTCTCCGAAGTGGAATCGACAAGATAACCGCGCAGGTTAACTACCTGCAGGAATACATCAGGACGCAATGCCTGAAATAATTTTTTTGCAAATCACAAAGTCCATTTAATGAGCCTCGCGATGCGGGGCTTTTTGCAATAAATGCGTACCGCAACGCATGTTTTTTACACCGAACCTGCCCCTTTGGAATGGGCCTTTGAGGATACCAGTTAGTGCTGGCGAGCCTCGGTGGGCTGGTTTCCTGTGCGGCAAAGGTTCATTTCAAAGAGTAGGTACACGCTATGAAATCATTAACCCTCTTCAATCAACCAATTCGTATCGGTGAAGATGGCATGATCTGCCTCACTGATATGTGGAAAGCCAGTGGTAAAAGTGAATCTGAATCGCCTTACCACTACCTGCGAAACAAGCAGACCAAAGAGTTCTTAGCCGAGCTGGAGAAAAACCACGAATCTGTGGTTTTTACTGAGCGCGGTGTACACGGTGGAACATATGGCGGGAAGTTTGTTGCTTACGATTATGCGGCTTGGTTAAACCCCGGGTTCAAGTACGCGGCCTATAAAGTCCTCGATGACTACTTCACCGGAGAACTTCAGCATCGCAACAGCTTAAGTGCGCAGCTCAACATGAAATGTCATGAGTTTGACCAGAAGAAAGACATGGCGAGCTTCTGCGGACAAGGGCTGGCAGCATGGCGCTATACGAAGCCAGTGTTGGTCGCTGAGATTAACTCCCTGGCTAACCAGCTGCAGATTACGATCCCCGGGCTTCCGGGATGAGTGATCGGGTTATTGAATGCGCCTCCAGAGCGGGGCGCGACTTCTCAGAGTTCATGAAAGGCGAGAAGGGCATGATGGAAGCATTGGCCTCGGTGGATGAGTTTGGCGAGCAGCTGCGCCTCAACGGCTGTGTCAATCATCACTTTGTTAGCTACATGATGCGGAACTCGATCATGCAGGCATTCATGGACATGGCAAAAGCCGAGAGGAAAGAAGAGCGCCGGCGTAAGCGAGCGGAAGCAAAAGCAAAAGCAAAAGCAAAAGCAAAAGTGAAGTAGCCATTACAAAGCCCATTTACGGGTGGGCTTGATAATGAAACCGGAATTTATTCTGGGCCACCAGTTAACGGCAGTACCACGAAACAACCCAAGCCAGTAAGTGGGGAAATAACACCGGCAGCCACTGAAAGATGAACCTCCTGCCTTATGGCAAAAAAGATTCTTTGTGGTGGCGGACTGATGGAAAGACATCCTAATTTCAGCCAAACATTGAAGGAGTTGTTATGTCAGCAGAAGGTTTCAATAACCCATCAAAATTCCGGGATGAGTGGGATAGCAGCGTAAAGAGTAAGTGATGCCATCACAAAAGCCATTCCCTACAGAGTGGCTTTGATAATGGCTTATACCCTACACGGGATAACTTAACTGATATCCCTTTTAAAGGATAAAGGTATTCAAGCCTGACACATCATGCGCTGTATCGTCGCCGTATTCCCGTATTAACAGAGACCGTAGCCCGACGGGGAATTCCTTCTGCGTGAGTGTGCGGGAATAATCAAAAACGATGCACACCGGGGTTACCGGGTACACATATTTCATCATGCCAGCGAGTCCGGTTCTGGCGCGGAAGAAACCGGACGTTATGATTTAGTGCGGAAATATTTGTGTAGTGTTCTGAATGTTCTCAGTAAATAGTAATGAATTATCAAAGGTATAGTAATACCTTTTGTTTTCGTGGATATTTGTAATCCATCTGAAAACCCCTGCTGTAGCAAGATTTTTCCTGTATTCGTAAAATGATAACTCTCCTGATTTGAATCCTTTTAAGGTGGCTTCTATAAGGCATTTATTTTTTGAAAATCTTACATTTACAACCTTACCCTGTCCTTTTATTAAAACCGTATTATCGTTTTCAAGAACAAGATGAATATTCTCTGTGGCTAAATAGTAAATGTAATGTGAGACATTGTGACGTTTTAGTTCAGAATAAAACCAGTGATAGTTTAAATTATTTCGCACTTTATCGAATATTTGTTTAAAAATGGCAACCTGAGCCATTGTAGTACCTTCCATGTGATATGATGGGGCGTAGTCTGCACGATTATCTAAATTGCTTCAATCTGGTCTGACCTGTTTTCTGAGCAATTCAGTAATGTCACTCTTTTCTTTGTTTGCTTCAGGCGAAACTCTTTTTTCTGAGCACAGTCTCCGGCGGCAGGCTTCAATGACCCAGGCTGAGAAATTCCCGGACCCTTTTTGAACAAGAGCGATGTTAATTTGTTCAATCATTTGGTTAGGAAAGCGGATGTTGCGGGTTGTTGTTCTGCGGGTTCTGTTCTTCGTTGACATGAGGTTGCCCTGTATTCAGTGTCGCTGATTTGTATTGTCTGAAGTTGTTTTTACGTTAAGTTGATGCAGATCAATTAATACGATACCTGCGTCATAATTGATTATTTGACGTGGTTTGATGGCGTAGATGCACGTTGTGACATGTAGATGATAATTATTATCATTTTGCGGGTCCTTTCCGGCGATCCGACAGGTTACGGGGCGGCGACCTCGCGGGTTTTCGCTATTTATGAAAATTTTCCGGTTTAAGGCGTTTCCGTTCTTCTTCGTCGTAACTTAATGTTTTTATTTAAAATACCCCCTGAAAAGAAAGGAAACGACAGGTGCTGAAAACGAACTTTTGGGCCTCTGTCGTTTCCTTTCTCTGTTTTTGTCCGTGGAATGAACAATGGAAGTCAACAAAAAGCAGCTGGCTGACATTTTCGGCGCGAGTATCCGTACCATTCAGAACTGGCAGGAGCAGGGAATGCCCGTTCTGCGGGGGGGGGGCAAGGGTAATGAGGTGCTTTATGACTCTGCCGCCGCCATAAAATGGTATGCCGAAAGGGATGCTGAAATTGAGAACGAAAAGCTGCGCCGGGAAGTTGAAGAACTGCGGCAGGCCAGCGAGACAGATCTCCAGCCAGGGACTATTGAGTACGAACGTCATCGACTTACGCGTGCGCAGGCCGACGCACAGGAGCTGAAAAATGCCAGAGACTCCGCTGAGGTGGTGGAAACCGCATTCTGTACTTTCGTGCTGTCGCGGATCGCAGGTGAAATTGCCAGTATTCTCGACGGGATCCCCCTGTCGGTGCAGCGGCGTTTTCCTGAACTGGAAAACCGACATGTTGATTTCCTGAAACGGGATATCATCAAAGCCATGAACAAAGCAGCCGCGCTGGATGAACTGATACCGGGGTTGCTGAGTGAATATATCGAACAGTCAGGTTAACAGGCTGCGGCATTTTGTCCGCGCCGGGCTTCGCTCACTGTTCAGGCCGGAGCCACAGACCGCCGTTGAATGGGCGGATGCCAATTACTATCTCCCGAAAGAATCCGCATACCAGGAAGGGCGCTGGGAAACACTGCCCTTTCAGCGGGCCATCATGAATGCGATGGGCAGCGACTACATCCGTGAGGTGAATGTGGTGAAGTCTGCCCGTGTTGGTTATTCCAAAATGCTGCTGGGTGTTTATGCCTACTTCATAGAGCATAAGCAGCGCAACACCCTTATCTGGTTGCCGACGGATGGTGATGCCGAGAACTTTATGAAAACCCACGTTGAGCCGACCATCCGCGATATTCCGTCGCTGCTGGCGCTGGCCCCGTGGTATGGCAAAAAGCACCGGGATAACACGCTCACCATGAAGCGTTTCACCAATGGGCGTGGCTTCTGGTGCCTGGGCGGTAAAGCGGCAAAAAACTACCGTGAAAAGTCGGTGGATGTGGCGGGTTATGATGAACTTGCTGCTTTTGATGATGATATTGAACAGGAAGGCTCTCCGACGTTCCTGGGTGACAAGCGTATTGAAGGCTCGGTCTGGCCAAAGTCCATCCGTGGCTCCACGCCCAAAGTGAGAGGCACCTGCCAGATTGAGCGTGCAGCCAGTGAATCCCCGCATTTTATGCGTTTTCATGTTGCCTGCCCGCACTGCGGGGAGGAGCAGTACCTTAAATTTGGCGATAAAGAGACGCCGTTTGGCCTCAAATGGACGCCGGATGATCCCTCCAGCGTGTTTTATCTCTGCGAGCATAATGCCTGCGTCATCCGCCAGCAGGAGCTGGACTTTACTGATGCCCGTTATATCTGCGAAAAGACCGGGATCTGGACCCGTGATGGCATTCTCTGGTTTTCGTCATCCGGTGAAGAGATTGAGCCGCCGGACAGTGTGACCTTTCACATCTGGACGGCGTACAGCCCGTTCACCACCTGGGTGCAGATTGTCAAAGACTGGATGAAAACGAAAGGGGATACGGGAAAACGTAAAACCTTCGTGAACACCACGCTCGGTGAGACGTGGGAAGCGAAAATCGGCGAACGTCCGGATGCTGAAGTGATGGCAGAGCGGAAAGAGCATTATTCAGCGCCCGTTCCTGACCGTGTGGCTTACCTGACTGCCGGTATCGATTCCCAGCTGGATCGCTACGAAATGCGCGTATGGGGATGGGGGCCGGGTGAGGAAAGCTGGCTGATTGACCGGCAGATTATTATGGGCCGCCACGACGATGAACAGACGCTGCTGCGTGTGGATGAGGCCATCAATAAAACCTATACCCGCCGGAATGGTGCAGAAATGTCGGTATCCCGTATCTGCTGGGATACTGGCGGGATTGACCCGACCATTGTGTATGAACGCTCGAAAAAACATGGGCTGTTCCGGGTGATCCCCATTAAAGGGGCATCCGTCTACGGAAAGCCGGTGGCCAGCATGCCACGTAAGCGAAACAAAAACGGGGTTTACCTTACCGAAATTGGTACGGATACCGCGAAAGAGCAGATTTATAACCGCTTCACACTGATGCCGGAAGGGGATGAACCGCTTCCCGGTGCCGTTCACTTCCCGAATAACCCGGATATTTTTGATCTGACCGAAGCGCAGCAGCTGACTGCTGAAGAGCAGGTCGAAAAATGGGTGGATGGCAGGAAAAAAATACTGTGGGACAGCAAAAAGCGACGCAATGAGGCACTCGACTGCTTCGTTTATGCGCTGGCGGCGCTGCGCATCAGTATTTCCCGCTGGCAGCTGGATCTCAGTGCGCTGCTGGCGAGCCTGCAGGAAGAGGATGGTGCAGCAACCAACAAGAAAACACTGGCAGATTACGCCCGTGCCTTATCCGGAGAGGATGAATGACGCGACAGGAAGAACTTGCCGCTGCCCGTGCGGCACTGCATGACCTGATGACAGGAAAACGGGTGGCAACGGTACAGAAAGACGGACGGAGAGTGGAGTTTACGGCCACTTCCGTGTCTGACCTGAAAAAATACATTGCGGAGCTGGAAGTGCAGACCGGCATGACACAGCGACGCAGGGGACCTGCAGGATTTTATGTATGAAAACGCCCACCATTCCCACTCTTCTGGGGCCGGACGGCATGACATCGCTGCGCGAATATGCCGGTTATCACGGCGGTGGCAGCGGATTTGGAGGGCAGTTGCGGGCGTGGAACCCACCGAGTGAAAGTGTGGATGCAGCCCTGTTGCCCAACTTTACCCGTGGCAATGCCCGCGCAGACGATCTGGTACGCAATAACGGCTATGCCGCCAACGCCATCCAGCTGCATCAGGATCATATCGTCGGATCTTTTTTCCGGCTCAGTCATCGCCCAAGCTGGCGCTATCTGGGCATCGGGGAGGAAGAAGCCCGTGCCTTTTCCCGCGAGGTTGAAGCGGCATGGAAAGAGTTTGCCGAGGATGACTGCTGCTGCATTGACGTTGAGCGAAAACGCACGTTTACCATGATGATTCGGGAAGGTGTGGCCATGCACGCCTTTAACGGTGAACTGTTCGTTCAGGCCACCTGGGATACCAGTTCATCGCGGCTTTTCCGGACACAGTTCCGGATGGTCAGCCCGAAGCGCATCAGCAACCCGAACAATACCGGCGACAGCCGGAACTGCCGTGCCGGTGTGCAGATTAATGACAGCGGTGCGGCGCTGGGATATTACGTCAGCGAGGACGGCTATCCTGGCTGGATGCCGCAGAAATGGACATGGATACCCCGTGAGTTACCCGGCGGGCGCGCCTCGTTCATTCACGTTTTTGAACCCGTGGAGGACGGGCAGACTCGCGGTGCAAATGTGTTTTACAGCGTGATGGAGCAGATGAAGATGCTCGACACGCTGCAGAACACGCAGCTGCAGAGCGCCATTGTGAAGGCGATGTATGCCGCCACCATTGAAAGTGAGCTGGATACGCAGTCAGCGATGGATTTTATTCTGGGCGCGAACAGTCAGGAGCAGCGGGAAAGGCTGACCGGCTGGATTGGTGAAATTGCCGCGTATTACGCCGCAGCACCGGTCCGGCTGGGAGGCGCAAAAGTGCCGCACCTGATGCCGGGTGACTCACTGAACCTGCAGACGGCTCAGGACACGGATAACGGCTACTCCGTGTTTGAGCAGTCACTGCTGCGGTATATCGCTGCCGGCCTGGGTGTCTCATATGAGCAGCTTTCCCGGAATTACGCCCAGATGAGCTACTCCACGGCACGGGCCAGCGCGAACGAGTCGTGGGCGCACTTTATGGGACGGCGAAAATTCGTCGCATCCCGTCAGGCGAGCCAGATGTTTCTGTGCTGGCTGGAAGAGGCCATCGTTCGCCGCGTGGTGACGTTACCTTCAAAAGCGCGCTTCAGTTTTCAGGAAGCCCGAAGTGCCTGGGGGAACTGTGACTGGATAGGCTCCGGTCGTATGGCCATCGATGGTCTGAAAGAAGTTCAGGAAGCGGTGATGCTGATAGAAGCCGGACTGAGCACCTACGAGAAAGAGTGCGCGAAACGCGGTGACGACTATCAGGAAATTTTTGCCCAGCAGGTCCGTGAAACGATGGAGCGCCGCGCGGCTGGTCTTAAACCGCCCGCCTGGGCGGCTGCAGCATTTGAATCCGGGCTGCGACAATCAACAGAGGAGGAGAAGAGTGACAGCAGAGCTGCGTAATCTCCCGCATATTGCCAGTATGGCCTTTAATGAGCCGCTGATGCTTGAACCCGCTTATGCGCGGGTTTTCTTTTGTGCGCTTGCAGGCCAGCTTGGGATCAGCCGCCTGACGGATGCGGTGTCCGGCGACAGCCTGACTGCCCAGGAGGCACTCGCGACGCTGGCATTATCCGGTGATGATGACGGACCACGACAGGCCCGCAGTTATCAGGTCATGAACGGCATCGCCGTGCTGCCGGTGTCCGGCACGCTGGTCAGCCGGACGCGGGCGCTGCAGCCGTATTCGGGGATGACCGGTTACAACGGCATTATCGCCCGTCTGCAACAGGCTGCCAGCGACCCGATGGTGGACGGCATTCTGCTCGATATGGACACGCCAGGCGGAATGGTGGCGGGAGCATTTGACTGCGCTGACATCATTGCCCGTGTGCGTGACATAAAACCGGTATGGGCGCTGGCCAACGATATGAACTGCAGTGCAGGTCAGCTGCTTGCCAGTGCCGCCTCCCGGCGTCTGGTCACGCAGACCGCCCGGACAGGCTCCATCGGCGTCATGATGGCTCACAGTAATTACGGTGCTGCGCTGGAGAAACAGGGTGTGGAAATCACGCTGATTTACAGCGGCAGCCATAAGGTGGATGGCAACCCCTACAGCCATCTTCCGGATGACGTCCGGGAGACACTGCAGTCCCGGATGGATGCAACCCGCCGGATGTTTGCGCAGAAGGTGTCGGCATATACCGGCCTGTCTGTGCAGGCTGTGCTGGATACAGAGGCTGCAGTGTACAGCGGTCAGGAGGCCATTGATGCCGGACTGGCTGATGAACTTGTCAACAGCACCGATGCGATCACCGTTATGCGTGATGCACTGGATGCACGTAAATCCCGTCTCTCAGGAGGGCGAATGACCAAAGAGACTCAATCAACAACTGTTTCAGCCACCGCTTCGCAGGCTGACGTTACTGACGTGGTGCCAGCTACGGAGGGCGAAAACGCCAGCGCGGCGCAGCCGGACGTGAACGCGCAGATCACCGCAGCGGTTGCGGCAGAAAACAGCCGCATTATGGGGATCCTCAACTGTGAGGAGGCTCACGGACGCGAAGAACAGGCGCGCGTTCTGGCAGAAACCCCCGGAATGACCGTGGAAACGGCCCGCCGCATTCTGGCCGCAGCACCACAGAGTGCACAGGCGCGCAGTGACACTGCGCTGGATCGTCTGATGCAGGGTGCACCGGCACCGCTGGCTGCAGGTAACCTGGCATCTGATACCAATAAAGAATTACTTAATACACCTGAAGCTTTACCGGTATAAGAGGCAGTTATGGCGTCAAAAGAAGAGTTTAACCATTACCAGCCGCTGGGTAACAGTGATCCGGCTCATACAGCAATTGCGCCTGGCGGATTGAGTGCGAAAACGCCTGCAATGACCCCGCTGATGCTGGATGGCACTACCCGTAAGCTGGTTGTGTGGGATGGCACCACCGACGGTGCAGCCGTTGGCATTCTGGCGGTTGCTGCTGACCAGACCAGCACCACACTGACGTTCTACAAGTCCGGCTCGTTCCGTTATGAGGATGTGCTCTGGCCGGAGGCTGCCAGCGACGAGACTAAAAAACGGACCGCGTTTGCCGGAACGGCAATCAGCATCGTTTAATCTTCCCCTTCATCAACAAAGGCCGCCTGTGCGGCTTTTTTTATGGAAATAATTTATGTCTGTATATACAACTGCAGAATTACTGGCATCGACCCAGCATCACTTTAAGTTCGATCCGCTGTTTCTGCGTCTCTTTTTCCGTGAAACCTATCCTTTCACCACGGAAAAAGTCTATCTCTCACAAATTCCGGGACTGGTAAACATGGCGCTGTACGTTTCGCCGATTGTTTCCGGTGAGGTTATCCGATCCCGTGGCGGCTCCACCTCTGAATTTACGCCGGGTTATGTCAAGCCGAAGCATGAGGTGAATCCGCAGATGACCCTGCGTCGCCTGCCGGATGAAGATCCGCAGAACCTGGCTGACCCGGCTTACCGTCGTCGCCGTATTATTCGGCAGAATATGCTGGATGAAAATCTGGCGATTGCCCAGGTCGAAGAGATGCAGGCAGTTTCTGCCGTGCTTAAGGGCAAATACACCATGACCGGTGAAGCCTTCGATCCGGTTGAGGTGGATATGGGCCGCAGTGCGGCGAATAACATCACGCAGTCCGGCGGCACGGAGTGGAGCAAGCGTGACAAGTCCACGTATGACCCGACCGACGATATCGAAGCCTACGCGCTGAACGCCAGCGGTGTGGTGAATATCATCGTGTTTGATCCGAAAGGCTGGGCGCTGTTCCGTTCCTTCAAGGCCGTCAGGGAGAAGCTGGATACCCGTCGCGGCTCTCATTCCGAGCTGGAGACAGCGGTAAAAGACCTGGGCAAAGCGGTGTCTTATAAGGGAATGTATGGCGATGTGGCCATCGTCGTGTATTCCGGACAGTACGTGGAAAACGGCGTCAAAAAGAACTTCCTGCCGGACAACACGATGGTGCTGGGGAACACTCAGGCACGCGGTCTGCGCACCTATGGTTGCATTCAGGATGCGGACGCACAGCGCGAAGGCATTAACGCCTCTGCCCGTTACCCGAAAAACTGGGTGACCACCGGCGACCCGGCGCGTGAGTTCACCATGATTCAGTCAGCACCGCTGATGCTGCTGGCTGACCCTGATGAGTTCGTGTCCGTACAACTGGCGTAATCATGGCCCTTCGGGGCCATTTTCTCTCTGTGGAGGAGTCCATGACGAAAGATGAACTGATTGCCCGTCTCCGGTCGCTGGGTGAACAACTGAACCGTGATGTCAGCCTGACGGGGACGAAAGAAGAACTGGCGCTCCGTGTGGCAGAGCTGGAAGAAGAGCTTGATGACACGGGCGACACTGCCGGTCAGGATACCCCTCTCAGCCCGGAAAATGTGCTGACCGGACATGAAAATGAGGTTGTATCAGCGCAGCCGGATACCGTGACTGATACGGCTGATCTGGTCACGGTTGTGGCACTGGTGACGCTGCATACTGATGCACTTCACGCCACGCGGGATGAGGCTGTGGCATTTGTGCTGCCGGGAACGGCGTTTCGTGTCTCTGCCGGTGTGGCAGCCGAAATGACAGAGCGCGGCCTGGCCAGAATGCAATAACGGGAGGCGCTGTGGCTGATTTCGATAACCTGTTCGATGCTGCCATTGCCCGCGCCGATGAAACGATACGCGGGTACATGGGAACGTCAGCCACCATGACATCCGGTGAGCAGTCCGGCGCAGTAATACGTGGTGTTTTTGATGACCCTGAAAATATCAGCTATGCCGGACAGGGCGTGCGCGTTGAAGGCTCCAGCCCGTCCCTGTTTGTCCGGACTGATGAGGTGCGGCAGCTGCGGCGTGGAGACACGCTGACCATCGGTGAGGAAAATTTCTGGGTAGATCGGGTTTCGCCGGATGATGGCGGAAGTTGTCATCTCTGGCTTGGACGGGGCGTACCGCCTGCCGTTAACCGTCGCCGCTGAAAGGGGGATGTATGGCCATAAAAGGTCTTGAGCAGGCCGTTGAAAACCTCAGCCGTATCAGCAAAACGGCGGTGCCTGGTGCCGCCGCAATGGCCATTAACCGCGTTGCTTCATCCGCGATATCGCAGTCTGCGTCACAGGTTGCCCGTGAGACAAAGGTACGCCGGAAACTGGTAAAGGAAAGGGCCAGGCTGAAAAGGGCCACGGTCAAAAATCCGCAGGCCAGAATCAAAGTTAACCGGGGGGATTTGCCCGTAATCAGGCTGGGTAATGCGCGGGTTGTCCTGTCCCGCCGCAGGCGTCGTAAAAAGGGGCAGCGTTCATCCCTGAAAGGTGGCGGCAGCGTGCTTGTGGTGGGTAACCGTCGTATTCCCGGCGCGTTTATTCAGCAACTGAAAAATGGCCGGTGGCATGTTATGCAGCGTGTGGCCGGGAAAAACCGTTACCCCATTGATGTGGTGAAAATCCCGATGGCGGTGCCGCTGACCACGGCGTTTAAACAGAATATTGAACGGATACGGCGTGAACGTCTTCCGAAAGAGCTGGGCTATGCGCTGCAGCATCAACTGAGAATGGTAATAAAGCGATGAAACATACTGAACTCCGTGCAGCCGTACTGGATGCACTGGAGAAGCATGACACCGGGGCGACGCTTTTTGATGGTCGCCCCGCTGTTTTTGATGAGGAAGATTTTCCGGCAATTGCCGTTTATCTCACCGGCGCTGAATACACGGGCGAAGAGCTGGACAGCGATACCTGGCAGGCGGAGCTGCATATTGAAGTTTTCCTGCCTGCTCAGGTGCCGGATTCAGAGCTGGATTCGTGGATGGAGTCCCGGATTTATCCGGTGATGAGCGATATCCCGGCACTGTCAGATTTGATCACCAGTATGGTGGCCAGTGGCTATGACTACCGGCGCGACGATGATGCGGGCCTGTGGAGTTCAGCCGATCTGACTTATGTCATTACCTATGAAATGTGAGGACGATATGCCTGTACCAAATCCAGCAATACCGGTGAAAGGTGCCGGAACCACCCTGTGGGTTTATAACGGGAGCGGCGACCCTTATGCAAACCCGCTTTCAGACGTTGACTGGTCGCGTCTGGCAAAAGTTAAAGACCTGACGCCCGGCGAACTGACCGCTGAGTCCTATGACGACAGTTATCTCGATGATGAAGATGCGGACTGGACCGCGACCGGACAGGGGCAGAAGTCAGCCGGAGATACCAGCTTCACGCTGGCGTGGATGCCCGGAGAGCAGGGGCAGCAGGCGCTGCTGGCGTGGTTTAATGAAGGTGATACCCGTGCCTATAAAATCCGCTTCCCGAACGGCACGGTCGATGTGTTCCGTGGCTGGGTCAGCAGTATCGGTAAGGCGGTGACGGCGAAGGAAGTGATCACCCGCACGGTGAAAGTCACCAATGTGGGACGTCCGTCGATGGCAGAAGATCGCAGCACGGTAACAGCGGCAACCGGCATGACCGTGACGCCTGCCAGCACCTCGGTGGTGAAAGGGCAGAGCACCACGCTGACCGTGGCATTCCAGCCGGAAGGCGCAACCGACAAGAGCTTCCGTGCGGTGTCTGCGGATAAAACAAAAGCCACCGTGTCGGTCAGTGGTATGACCATCACCGTGAACGGTGTTGCTGCAGGCAAGGTCAACATTCTGGTCGTATCCGGTAATGGTGAACTTGCTGCGGTTGCAGAAATCAACGTCACCGCCAGTTAATCCGGAGAGTCAGCGATGTTCCTGAAAACCGAATCATTTGAACATAACGGTGTGACCGTCACGCTTTCTGAACTGTCAGCCCTGCAGCGTATTGAGCATCTCGCCCTGATGAAACGACAGGCAGAACAGGCGGAGTCAGACAGCAACCGGAAGTTTACTGTGGAAGACGCCATCAGAACCGGCGCTTTTGTGGTGGCGATGTCCCTGTGGCATAACCATCCGCAGAAGACAAAGCTGCCTTCCATGAATGAAGCCGTTAAACAGATTGAGCAGGAAGTGCTTACCACCTGGCCCACGGAGGCAATTTCTCATGCTGAAAACGTGGTGTACCGGCTGTCCGGTATGTATGAGTTTGTGGTGAATGATGCTCCTGAACAGGCAGATGACGCCGGGCCTGCAGAGCCTGTTTCTGCGGGAAAGTGTTCGACGGTGAGCTGAGTTTTGCCCTGAAACTGGCGCGTGAGATGGGGCGACCCGACTGGCGTGCCATGCTTGCCGGGATGTCATCCACGGAGTATGCCGACTGGCACCGCTTTTACAGTACCCATTATTTTCATGATGTTCTGCTGGATATGCACTTTTCCGGGCTGACATATACCGTGCTCAGCCTGTTTTTCAGCGATCCGGATATGCATCCGCTGGATTTCAGTCTGCTTAACCGGCGTGAGGCTGACGAAGAGCCTGAAGATGATGTGCTGATGCAGAAAGCGGCAGGGCTTGCCGGAGGCGTTCGTTTTGGCCCGGACGGGAAAGAAGTTATCCCCGCTTCCCCGGATGTAGCGGACATGACGGAGGATGACGTAATGCTGATGACAGTATCAGAAGGGATCGCAGGAGGAGTCCGGTATGGCTGAACCGGTAGGCGATCTGGTCGTTGATTTAAGTCTGGATGCGGCCAGATTTGACGAGCAGATGGCCAGAGTCAGGCGTCATTTTTCCGGTACGGAAAGTGATGCGAAAAAAACAGCGGCAGTCGTTGAACAGTCGATGAACCGGCAGGCGCTGGCTGCACAGAAAGCGGGGATTTCCGTCGGGCAGTATAAAGCCGCCATGCGTATGCTGCCTGCACAGTTCACCGACGTGGCCACGCAGCTTGCAGGCGGGCAAAGTCCGTGGCTGATCCTGCTGCAACAGGGGGGTCAGGTGAAGGACTCCTTCGGCGGGATGATCCCCATGTTCCGGGGGCTTGCCGGTGCGATCACCCTGCCGATGGTCGGGGCCACCTCGCTGGCGGTGGCGACCGGTGCGCTGGCGTATGCCTGGTATCAGGGCAACTCAACCCTGTCCGATTTCAACAAAACGCTGGTCCTTTCCGGCAATCAGTCGGGGCTGACGGCAGATCGTATGCTGGTCCTGTCCAGAGCCGGGCAGGCGGCAGGGCTGACGTTTAACCAGACCAGCGAGTCACTCAGCGCACTGGTTAAGGCGGGGGTAAGCGGTGAGGCTCAGATTGCGTCCATCAGCCAGAGTGTGGCGCGTTTCTCTTCTGCATCCGGCGTGGAGGTGGACAAGGTCGCTGAAGCCTTCGGGAAGCTGACCACTGACCCGACGTCGGGGCTGACGGCGATGGCGCGCCAGTTCCATAACGTGACGGCGGAGCAGATTGCGTATGTTGCTCAGTTGCAGCGTTCCGGCGATGAAGCCGGGGCATTGCAGGCGGCGAACGAGGCCGCAACGAAAGGGTTTGATGACCAGACCCGACGCCTGAAAGAGAACATGGGCACGCTGGAAACCTGGGCAGACAGGACAGCACGGGCATTCAAATCCATGTGGGATGCGGTGCTGGATATTGGTCGTCCTGATACCGCTCAGGAGATGCTGATTAAGGCAGAGGCTGCGTTTAAGAAAGCGGACGACATCTGGAATCTGCGCAAGGATGATTATTTTGTTAACGATGAAGCGCGGGCGCGTTACTGGGATGACCGTGAAAAGGCCCGTCTTGCGCTTAAAGCCGCCCGAAAGAAGGCTGAACAGCAGAGTCAACAGGACAAAAATGCGCAGCAGCAGAGCGATACCGAAGCGTCACGGCTGAAATATACCGAAGAGGCGCAGAAGGCTTACGAACGGCTGCAGACACCGCTGGAGAAATATACCGCCCGTCAGGAAGAACTGAACAAGGCACTGAAAGACGGGAAAATCCTGCAGGCAGATTACAACACGCTGATGGCGGCGGCGAAAAAGGATTATGAAGCGACGCTGAAAAAGCCGAAACAGTCCGGCGTGAAGGTGTCTGCGGGCGATCGTCAGGAAGACAGTGCTCATGCTGCCCTGCTGACGCTTCAGGCAGAACTCCGGACGCTGGAGAAGCATGCCGGAGCGAATGAGAAAATCAGCCAGCAGCGCCGGGATTTGTGGAAGGCGGAAAATCAGTTCGCGGTACTGGAGGAGGCGGCACAACGTCGCCAGCTATCCGCACAGGAGAAATCCCTGCTGGCGCATAAAGATGAGACGCTGGAGTACAAACGCCAGCTGGCTGTACTTGGCGATAAGGTCACGTATCAGGAGCACCTGAATGCGCTGGCGCAGCAGGCGGATAAGTTCGCACAGCAACAACGGGCAAAACGGGCAGCCATTGAGGCGAAAAACCGGGGGCTTACTGACCGGCAGGCAGCGCGGGAAGCCACAGAACAGCGCCTGAAGGAACAGTATGGCGATAATTCGCTGGCGCTGAATAACGTCATGTCAGAGCAGAAAAAGACCTGGGCGGCTGAAGACCAGCTTCGCGGGAGCTGGATGGCAGGCCTCAAGTCCGGCTGGAGTGAGTGGGAAGAGAGCGCCACGGACAGTATGTCGCAGGTTAAAAGTGCAGCCACGCAGACCTTTGATGGTATTGCGCAGAATATGGCGGCGATGCTGACCGGCAGTGAACAGAACTGGCGCAGCTTCACCCGCTCCGTGCTGTCCATGATGACAGAAATTCTGCTTAAGCAGGCAATGGTGGGGATTGTCGGGAGTATCGGCAGCGCCATTGGCGGGGCTGTTGGTGGCGGCGCATCAGCGTCAGGCGGTACAGCCATTCAGGCAGCTGCGGCGAAATTCCATTTTGCGACCGGAGGATTTACGGGAACCGGCGGCAAATATGAGCCAGCGGGGATTGTTCACCGTGGTGAATTTGTCTTCACTAAGGAGGCAACCAGCCGGATTGGCGTGGGGAATCTCTACCGGCTGATGCGCGGCTATGCCACCGGCGGTTATGTCGGTACACCGGGCAGCATGGCGGACAGCCGCTCGCAGGCATCCGGGAAGTTTGAGCAGAATAACCATGTGGTGATTAACAACGACGGCACGAACGGTCAGATAGGGCCACAGGCGCTGAAGGCGGTTTATGACGTAGCCCGTAAGGCGGCAATGGATGTTGTGACCGGGCAGATGCGCGATGGTGGTCTGTTCTCCGGAGGTGGACGATGAAAACCTTCCGCTGGAAAGTGAAACCCGGTATGGATGTGGCTTCGGCCCCTTCCGTAAGAAAGGTGCGCTTTGGTGATGGCTATTCTCAGCGAGCGCCTGCCGGGCTGAATGCCGACCTGAAAACGTACAGCGTGACGCTTTCTGTTCCCCGTTGGGAGGCCACGGCGCTTGAGTCGTTTCTGGCTGAGCACGGGGGCTGGAAATCCTTTCTGTGGACGCCGCCTTATGAGTGGCGGCAGATAAAGGTGACCTGCGCAAAATGGTCGTCGCGGGTCAGTATGCTGCGTGTTGAGTTCAGCGCAGAGTTTGAACAGGTGGTGAACTGATGCAGGATATCCGGCAGGAAACACTGAATGAATGCACCCGTGCGGAGCAGTCGGCCAGCGTGGTGCTCTGGGAAATCGATCTGACAGAGGTCGGTGGAGAACGTTATTTTTTCTGTAATGAGCAGAACGAAAAAGGTGAGCCGGTCACCTGGCAGGGGCGACAGTATCAGCCGTATCCCATTCAGGGGAGCGGTTTTGAACTGAATGGCAAAGGCACCAGTACGCGCCCCACGCTGACGGTCTCTAACCTGCACGGCATGGTCACCGGTATGGCGGAAGACCTGCAGAGTCTGGTCGGCGGAACGGTGGTCCGGCGTAAGGTTTACGCCCGTTTTCTGGATGCGGTGAACTTCGTTAACGGAAACAGCGACGCCGATCCGGAGCAGGAGGTGATCAGCCGCTGGCGCATCGAACAGTGCAGCGAACTGAGCGCGGTGAGTGCCTCTTTTGTACTGTCCACGCCGACTGAAACGGATGGTGCTGTTTTTCCGGGGCGCATCATGCTGGCTAATACCTGCACCTGGATCTATCGCGGTGATGAGTGCGGTTATCACGGTCCGGCTGTCGCGGATGAATATGACCAGCCGACGTCCGATATCACGAAGGATAAATGCAGCAAATGCCTGAGTGGCTGTAAGTTCCGCAATAATGTCGGCAACTTTGGCGGCTTCCTTTCCATTAACAAACTTTCGCAGTAAATCCCATGACAGAGACAGAATCAGCGATTCTGGCGCACGCCCGACGATGTGCGCCAGCGGAGTCGTGCGGCTTCGTGGTGAGAACGCCGGAGGGGGAAAGATATTTTCCCTGCGTGAATATCTCCGGTGAGCCGGAGGAGTATTTCCGGATGTCGCCGGAGGACTGGCTGCAGGCAGAGATGCAGGGTGAGATTGTGGCGCTGGTCCACAGCCATCCCGGTGGTCTGCCCTGGCTGAGTGAAGCCGACCGGCGGCTGCAGGTGCAGAGTGATTTACCGTGGTGGCTGGTCTGCCGCGGGGAGATTCATAAATTCCGCTGTGTGCCGTATCTCATCGGGCGGCGCTTTGAGCACGGGGTGACGGACTGTTACACGCTGTTCCGGGACGCTTACCATCTGGCGGGGATTGAGATGCCGGATTTTCACCGCGAGGATGACTGGTGGCGTAACGGTCAGAATCTCTATCTGGATAATCTGGAGGCCACAGGGCTGTATCAGGTGCCGTTGTCAGCGGCGCAGCCGGGCGATGTGCTGCTGTGCTGTTTTGGTTCATCGGTGCCGAATCATGCCGCCATTTACTGCGGCGACGGCGAGCTGTTGCACCATATTCCTGAACAACTGAGCAAACGAGAGAGGTATACCGACAAATGGCAGCGACGCACACACTCCCTCTGGCGTCACCGGGCATGGCACGCATCTGCCTTTACGGGGATTTACAACGATTTGGCCGCCGCATCGACCTTCGTGTGAAAACGGGGGCTGAAGCCATCCGCGCACTGGCCACACAGCTCCCGGTGTTTCGTCAGAAACTGAGCGACGGCTGGTATCAGGTACGGATTGCCGGGCGGGACGTCAGCACGTCCGGGTTAACGGCGCAGTTACATGAGACTCTGCCTGATGGCGCTGTGATTCATATTGTTCCCAGAGTCGCAGGGGCCAAGTCAGGTGGCGTATTCCAGATTGTCCTGGGGGCTGCCGCCATTGCCGGATCATTCTTTACCGCCGGAGCCACCCTTGCAGCATGGGGGGCAGCCATTGGGGCCGGTGGTATGACCGGCATCTTGTTTTCTCTCGGTGCCAGTATGGTGCTCGGTGGTGTGGCGCAGATGCTGGCACCGAAAGCCAGAACTCCCCGTACACAGACAACGGATAACGGCAAACAGAACACCTATTTCTCCTCACTGGATAACATGGTTGCCCTGGGCAATGTTCTGCCGGTTCTGTACGGTGAAATGCGCGTGGGGTCACGCGTGGTTTCTCAGGAGATCAGCACGGCAGACGAAGGGGATGGTGGTCAGATTGTGGTGATTGGTCGCTGATGCAAAATGTTTTATGTGAAACCGCCTCCGGGCGGTTTTATCGTTTATGGAGCATGACGAATGGGTAAAGGCAGCAGTAAGGGGCATATCCCGCGCGAAGCGAAGGACAACCTGAAGTCCACGCAGCTGCTGAGTGTGATCGATGCCATCAGCGAAGGGCCGGTTGAAGGTCCGGTGGATGGATTAAAAAGCGTGCTGCTGAACAGTACGCCGGTGCTGGACAGTGAGGGGAATACCAATATATCCGGCGTCACGGTGGTGTTCCGGGCCGGTGAGCAGGAGCAGACACCGCCGGAGGGATTTGAATCCTCCGGCTCCGAGACGGTGCTCGGTACAGAAGTGAAATATGACACGCCGATCACCCGGACCATCACGTCGGCAAACATTGACCGTCTGCGTTTTACTTTCGGCGTGCAGGCACTGGTGGAAACCACCTCAAAGGGGGACAGGAATCCATCGGAAGTCCGCCTGCTGGTTCAGATACAACGTAACGGTGGCTGGGTGACGGAAAAAGACATCACCATTAAGGGTAAAACCACTTCACAGTATCTGGCCTCGGTGGTGGTGGATAACCTGCCGCCGCGCCCGTTCAGTATCCGGATGCGCAGGATGACGCCGGACAGCACCACAGACCAGCTGCAGAACAAAACGCTCTGGTCGTCATACACCGAAATTATCGATGTGAAACAGTGCTACCCGAACACGGCACTGTTCGGCGTGCAGGTGGACTCGGAGCAGTTCGGCAGCCAGCAGGTGAGCCGTAATTATCATCTGCGCGGGCGTATTCTGCAGGTGCCGTCGAATTATAACCCGCAGACGCGGCAATACAGCGGTATCTGGGACGGAACGTTTAAACCGGCATACAGCAACAACATGGCCTGGTGTCTGTGGGATATGCTGACCCATCCGCGCTACGGCATGGGGAAACGTCTTGGTGCGGCGGATGTGGATAAATGGGCGCTGTATGTCATCGGCCAGTACTGCGACCAGTCAGTGCCGGACGGCTTTGGCGGCACGGAGCCGCGCATCACCTGTAATGCGTACCTGACCACACAGCGCAAGGCGTGGGATGTGCTCAGTGATTTCTGCTCGGCGATGCGCTGTATGCCGGTATGGAACGGGCAGACGCTGACGTTCGTGCAGGACCGACCATCAGATAAGGTGTGGACCTATAACCGCAGTAATGTGGTGATGCCGGATGATGGCGCGCCGTTCCGCTACAGCTTCAGCGCCCTGAAGGACCGCCATAATGCCGTTGAGGTGAACTGGATTGACCCGAACAACGGCTGGGAGACGGCGACAGAGCTCGTGGAGGATACGCAGGCCATTGCCCGTTACGGCCGTAACGTCACGAAGATGGATGCCTTTGGCTGTACCAGTCGGGGGCAGGCACACCGCGCCGGGCTGTGGCTGATTAAAACGGAGCTGCTGGAAACGCAGACCGTGGACTTCAGCGTGGGTGCTGAAGGGCTTCGCCATGTACCGGGGGATGTCATTGAAATCTGCGATGATGACTATGCCGGTATCAGCATCGGTGGGCGTGTGCTGGCGGTGAACAGCCAGACCCGGACGCTGACGCTCGACCGTGAAATCACGCTGCCATCCTCCGGCACCACGCTGATAAGCCTGGTTGACGGGCAGGGGAATCCGGTCAGCGTGGAGGTCCAGTCCGTCACCGACGGTGTGAAGGTGAAAGTGAGCCGTGTTCCTGACGGCGTTGCCGGATACAGCGTGTGGGGGCTGAAGCTGCCGATGCTGCGCCAGCGCCTGTTCCGCTGTGTGAGTATCCGTGAGAACGATGACGGCACGTATGCCATCACTGCCGTGCAGCATGTACCGGAGAAAGAAGCCATCGTGGATAACGGGGCGTACTTTGACGGCGACCAGAGCGGAACGGTGAACGGTGTCACGCCGCCCGCGGTGCAGCACCTGACTGCAGAAGTCACCGCAGACAGCGGGGAATACCAGGTGCTGGCGCGCTGGGACACGCCGAAGGTGGTGAAGGGGGGGAGCTTTATGCTTCGCCTGACCGTGGCAGCGGATGACGGCAGTGAGCGGCTGGTCAGCACGGCCAGGACGACGGAAACCACATACCGCTTCAGGCAACTGGCGCTGGGGAACTACAGGCTGACAGTCCGGGCGGTAAATGCGTGGGGGCAGCAGGGCGATCCGGCGTCGGTATCGTTCCGGATTGCCGCACCGGCAGCACCGTCGCAGATTGAGCTGACGCCGGGCTATTTTCAGATAACCGCCACGCCGCATCTTGCCGTTTATGATCCGACGGTACAGTTTGAGTTCTGGTTCTCGGAAAAGCGGATTGCGGATATCAGGCAGGTTGAAACCACAGCCAGCTATCTTGGCACGGCGCTGTACTGGATAGCTGCCAGTATCAATATTAAGCCGGGTCATGATTATTATTTTTACGTTCGCAGTGTGAACACCGTTGGCAAATCGGCATTCGTGGAGGCTGTCGGTCGGGCGAGCGATGATGCGGAAGGTTACCTGGATTTTTTCAAAGGCCAGATAACCGAATCCCATCTCGGCAAGGAGCTGCTGGAAAAAGTCGAGCTGACGGAGGATAACGCCAGCAAACTGGAGGAGTTTTCGAAAGAGTGGAAAGACGCCAACGATAAATGGAATGCCATGTGGGGCGTCAAAATTGAGCAGACCGAAGACGGCAGGCATTATGTCGCGGGGCTTGGCCTCAGCATGGAGGATACAGAGGAAGGCAAACTGAGCCAGTTTCTGGTTGCCGCTAACCGTATCGCGTTTATTGACCCGGCAAACGGGAATGAAACGCCGATGTTTGTGGCGCAGGGCAACCAGATATTCATGAACGACGTGTTCCTGAAGTATCTGACGGCTCCCACCATTACCAGCGGCGGCAATCCACCGGTATTTTCCCTGACACCGGACGGGCGGCTGACGGCGAAAAATGCCGATATCAGCGGTAACGTGAATGCGAACTCCGGGACGCTCAACAACGTCACGGTAAATGAAAACTGTACGATTAAGGGCATGCTGGAGGCGAACCAGGTCAGAGGTGACTTCGTTAAAACTGTATCCAAACCATTTCCGAAAAAGGCTGGTACGTGGGGTAACACGGAAACACCAAACGGGACGGTTACAGTCACCATCAGTGATGATCATAACTTTGACCGTCAAATCATTATTCCGCCCATTATCTTTAACGGAATAGCGTATAGCGATCCGGGAAGTGGTAATAACCCGGGAGGTACAAGATACACGGGTTATGGTTTTGAAGTTCGCAAAAACGGTGTATTAATCGCATCCAGAGAAACTAAAGGGGCCATTCCCGGTAGCTACAGTGCGGTTATTGATATGCCGAGTGGCAGGGGAAGCGTCACTCTGGAGTTTAAGATTTTCCAGAAAGGCAATCAGTGGGCAGGTAATATCACCGATTGTACGGTGATTGTGACCAAAAAAGCCGCTTCCGGCATCAGTATTCGTTGAAATTGTTATAACCCATATAAGGGCACCAGAAATGGTGCCTTTTTTATTGCAGAAAAGCGAGAGGTAATTATGCGTAAACTTTATGCCGCCATTTTTTCCGCAGCCATCTGTCTGGCCGTATCCGGTGCGCCTGCATGGGCATCTGAACATCAGTCCACGCTGAGCGCGGGGTATCTTCATGCCTCGACGAACGTTCCCGGCAGCGATGATCTTAACGGGATTAACGTGAAATACCGTTATGAGTTTACGGACACACTGGGGCTGGTGACGTCATTCAGCTATGCAGGAGACAAGAATCGCCAGCTTACCCGTTACAGCGATACCCGCTGGCATGAAGATTCCGTGCGTAACCGCTGGTTCAGCGTGATGGCGGGGCCGTCTGTGCGCGTGAATGAATGGTTCAGTGCTTATGCGATGGCGGGTGTGGCTTACAGCCGTGTTTCGACGTTCTCCGGGGATTATCTCCGCGTAACTGACAACAAGGGGAAAACGCACGATGTGCTGACCGGAAGTGATGACGGTCGCCACAGCGACACGTCTCTGGCGTGGGGAGCTGGCGTGCAGTTTAACCCGACCGAATCCGTGGCCATTGATATTGCTTATGAAGGCTCCGGCAGTGGCGACTGGCGTACTGACGGTTTCATCGTGGGTGTCGGTTATAAATTCTGATTAGCCAGGTAACACAGTGTTATTACAGCCCGCCGGTTCAGGCGGGCTTTTTTGTGGAGTGGATATGGCAGCAGTAAAAATCTCAGGTGTGCTGAAAGATGGTGCGGGAAAACCAATACAGAACTGCACTATTCAACTGAAGGCAAAGCGTAACAGCACCACGGTACTGGTGAACACGGTGGCCTCTGAAAATCCGGATGAAGCCGGGCGTTACAGCATGGATGTTGAGTATGGCCAGTACAGCGTCACCCTGCTGGTTGAAGGTTTTCCGCCTTCACATGCCGGGATCATTACCGTCTATGAAGGTTCCAGACCCGGTACGCTGAATGATTTTCTCGGTGCCATGACGGAAGATGACGTCATGCCGGAGGCATTGCGTCGTTTTGAGGCAATGGTGGAAGAAGCGGCACGCAACGCCGAAGCCGCCTCTCAGAGCGCAGCGGCGGCAAAGAAATCCGAAACGGCTGCGGCATCATCGAAGAACGCGGCGAAAACCTCAGAAACGAATGCAGCTAACAGCGCACAGGCGGCAGCGGCCTCGCAGACTGCATCGGCAAACTCCGCGACAGCAGCCAAAAAATCAGAAACCAACGCGAAAAATAGCGAGACAGCCGCAAAGACGAGCGAAACCAACGCAAAGTCCAGCCAGACGGCAGCGAAAACCAGCGAAACGAATGCCAAAGCCAGTGAAACTGCGGCGAAAAATAGCCAGAATGCAGCAGCCGAAAGCGAGAGTGCGGCAGCTGGTTCTGCGACTTCAGCAGCTGGATCAGCAACTGCTGCGGCTAACAGCCAGAAAGCAGCGAAGACGAGCGAAACTAACGCAAAGTCCAGCCAGACGGCAGCGAAGACCAGCGAAACGAATGCCAAAGCCAGCGAAACTGCGGCGAAAAGCAGTCAGGATGCAGCAGCTGAAAGCGAGAGTGCCGCAGCTGGTTCTGCAACAGCGGCAGCTAATAGCCAAAAAGCTGCAAAAACCAGTGAAACTAACGCAAAGACGAGTGAAACAAAAGCAGCAGCTAGCGAGACAGAAGCAACGTCAGCCGCAACAAGAGCAGAGAATGCAGCCCGGATTGCAGAAGATGCCGCTGATCCTGCTTCTGTCCCTCCGCTTCCTGATATCTGGCTACCCTTGAATGATTCTCTGGAAGCGATAACAGGGTATGCCCCGGGCTATAAAACAATAACCATCGGCAGTGATGAAATAACAATGCCTGTTAATGGCATATGCCAATTTAGCCGGGCTTCATCTGCAACGTATATTGATAAGTCCGGGCATATTACCGTGGCAGGGAATAACGTTCCTCGTTTTGAAAAATATGGTTTGCTGATAGAGAATCAGCGAACAAACATGTTCGTAAATAGTTTTAATCCTGATGCCTGGAATAAAAGCGGTGGTATATCTGTAACATCATCAACAGATGAATTTGAGTTTAAATATGGACGTTTCACGGTAGGAAGCGATATAGCAGGAACGACAACAGGGAGAAATATATGCACAGTTGCTGGTAACAAAGGCATAGATGTGACTGGCGATGATCAGTACAGTAAAGGTCCGTATGTTACCGCGTCGTTCAGGGTAAGAAGTGATCTCAATGTTCGCGCACGTATCCGTTTTGAACGGTATAACTCGGAAGGATACACCTTCCTTTGCGACGCCTATTTGTCATTACAGACCCATGAACTACAAATTACTGGTGGCAATGCCCAGCTATTAACAGCAAACTTTGAAATCGATCCTGGTAGTGGATGGATATACTTTCAGGCAACACTGAAATGTCTGCCAGAATGGGGAATGGTTGGTACGCAGCTGCAAATTGCAGCCGACAGAGCTGTGGGGTCTTTTGCAACAGGTGACTGGATAGAAGTAACCACCCCGCAATTCGAGTATGGTGCTTGTGCAACTTCCTTCATCATAACGACAACAGAGCCAGCGACTCGTGCATCAGATTTATGTAAATTTCCGCTGATGAAAAATATGTATACCATGCCTTTTACGTTCATGGTGGAAGTCCATAAAAACTGGTTTATTTCTCATAATGCTGCACCGCGTGTCATTGATTCAGAAAATCACCAGTCCGGAGGCCCATTTATTATGGGGTTTGGTTCTTCTGGAACTATTAGTCAGGACGGTTATTCGTATTGCGATATAGGCGGGGCTAACCGACGTGTATATGAATCATGCGGAGTAAGGGATCTCGTTATGGGATTCAGGGTTAAGGCTGACGGCATGACATGCTCATTTGCAAATAAGCATATAAGCACTGAAACAAAAACAGTATGGAAATATATTCGTGAAGCAGCCGTGATTCGTATCGGGGGGCAAACGACGACAGGATTACGACACCTTAATGGTCATATAAAAAACCTCCGTTTCTGGAACAGAGCATTGTCAGATACGCAGCTTAAG
This sequence comes from Escherichia sp. KTE96, assembly GCF_000408525.1. Lineage (NCBI taxonomy): Bacteria > Pseudomonadati > Pseudomonadota > Gammaproteobacteria > Enterobacterales > Enterobacteriaceae > Escherichia > Escherichia sp. KTE96. The sequence continues at coordinate 2,376,064 of NZ_KE137149.1, forward strand.
GAATACGTATAATGCGGGATATAACATTACGATTCGATAACAGAGAACAGTTTAACGCAATTGTATATGACAGTGGCCTGTTCAGTCTTGAAGAAGAAAACGGGGTTCTTGTTGATGTTATTGGCTGCATTATCGATTACGAGGAGCCAGAAAACGAAAGATGTACAGGCATTGATCGCGGTGGTTTTTTCGTAAACATGAGGATTGTTGATAGCAGTAAAAACATATCTTCTTTAATGCCTTTCATTACGACAGATCAGCATGTAAGGACATGGGCTTAATGGAGTAAGACAATGGTTACAAAAACAGTAATTCCTGATGACATCAAAACGCTAAAATCCGATGTTAGTAAACTAAAAACTGATCAAGGAAGCTATGCAACAAAATCATATGTAGACAATAAAACAACATGGAATAGTTATTGCAATGTAATCTATGATCAAAAGGCATTGCCGACCACTGGAACTATATTTAGCGGTAAGATTCACTTGTCAAATAAGGCAGGAGAAACCGAAAACGCTTATAGCGAGATGTACACCAGAAAAAATATTGACGGCACTAAAGATACAATGACAAGGATTGTCACACACAACGGAACAAAAGGTATCTTCTGGGATTTTAGCGATCTTTACGGTGGGACATTGATTTTCCCAGGAAATGAAGGTTACTTAAAAATGGGTAAGTGCCTCATGTCTTATGGGAATCGTGTTGATAACGCCATTATTAAATTTGATTACACAGACACATTACAAATCAAATACGCTAATCATGGGTCAACCATGACATTAAACACACAGGGAACCGCTCACGCTGGCGTAACAACTAGACTATGGGGTAGTTCTAGCCGTCCGGTTGTTTATGAAGTTGGCGTAGATGAGGCTCTGTATATGTTCTACGCACAGAAAACTACCAGCAATACCTACGAATTAACGGTTAACGGCGCGTGCAATGCAAGTGCATTTAATCAAGGCTCTGACCGGGATCTGAAAGACAATATTCAGGTGATCGATAATGCAACCGACCGCATTCGTAAAATGAACGGCTATACATACACGCTTAAAGAAAACGGTATGCCTTACGCTGGTGTTATTGCACAAGAAACCCTGGAAGCCATCCCCGAAGCCGTAGGGGCTATGATGAAATATCCAGACGGCGGGAGTGGATTAGATGGAGAAGAAGGTGAACGGTATTACACTGTAGATTATTCTGGTGTTACTGGCTTGCTTGTTCAGGTAGCCAGAGAGTCAGACGACAGGATAACAGCACTGGAAGAAGAAAACGCAGAATTAAGACAAAGATTATCTGCAATTGAGGCGGTGCTTGCGTCTAAATAATATTAAGGGGCCGAGCGCCCCATTTTATTGGGTAGGATGAAAATGGATATAACACCTTTCCTTCATGCACTTTGTGCTGTGGCTGCGCAGCTACTGATTGGTCTTTTTACCGGGAACTGGGCTTACGGAGCGATAGCCGGTTGTACGTTCTTCATTGCGCGTGAACACACCCAGGCAGAATATCGCTGGATCGAAATGTTCGGGCATGGCAAGCGAATGAATATGCCGTGGTGGGGCGGTTTTGATACACGTGCATGGGATGTGGCAAGCCTGATGGATTTTGCTGTGCCGGTGGTGGCGTGTCTGCTGGTCTGGCTGTTGGTTAATCGTGGGTGAAAAAAGGTGAGCTGTATATGCAACGGAGGAAGAAACCCCGTTGCTGGAAGCCTGGAAAAAGTATCGGATGCTGCTAAACCGTGTGGACACTTCCGTAGCACCAGATATCGAGTGGCTTATTCAACCATAATAAACAGTATGTATATCATAGGTTATTAATTGTGAGTTTTTTCGGTGTGTTATTTGTTTGTTTGATGTTATGCTTTTGCGCCCCAAAAGGTTGTTTAGATGTATTTTATCAATTGATTTTCAATATCGTTTAATAAAGAAAAATTAAGCAAGCTGGATGTTGGTTTTTTGTTAATTGAATGGTTCTAATAATGTTTTTTTACTGTTGTTGAATGTGACTTGATAAGAAATGCAAGTAAAAATGATACTCTTTTTATTTTAAATTCAAACGGTTGACATATATATAGCAAGAGGTTTCAGGTGCGTTGTAGTGAGTTTATGTTAATAAAAAGCATATTAATCGTTGAAAAAATGTAACTTTGAAATACGTTAGAATAAAAAACAATATACATATAATAATTTAATCTTAAATGAAATTTATTAAAATTTGCAAACTATAATTTTGTGTATAAAAATATAAATGCACATCATCCTGATTATGATTGTGTATTTAATTGGTTGTTATTTGACTACTATCAACTTGTTTTAATTTTATGATAGGTGCAAGATGGATTATGTTTGCTCCGTAGTTTTCATCTGTCAATCATTTGATTTAATTATAAACAGGAGAGTTATCTCGTTCAAAAAAAATTCATTGTTTATTGTAAGCGACAAAATTAGAAGAGAGTTACCAGTATGCCCCTCTAAACTAAGAATTGTTGATATAGATAAGAAAACATGTTTATCCTTTTTTATCGACGTGAATAATGAGTTGCCTGGCAAATTTACTCTTGATAAGAATGGCTATATTGCTGAAGAGGAACCTCCATTATCGCTTGTTTTTTCTCTGTTTGAAGGGATTAAAATAGCAGACTCACACTCCCTTTGGTTAAAAGAAAGACTATGTATATCCTTACTTGCCATGTTCAAAAAACGCGAAAGTGTAAATTCATTTATACTAACAAATATAAATACATTTACCTGTAAAATTACTGGAATAATCAGTTTTAATATTGAGCGGCAATGGCATTTAAAAGATATTGCGGAATTGATTTATACGAGTGAAAGTTTAATAAAAAAAAGATTAAGGGATGAAGAAACGTCATTTACTGAAATATTGAGAGATACTAGGATGAGGTATGCAAAAAAACTCATAACTTCAAACTCTTATTCTATCAATGTCGTAGCCCAGAAATGTGGCTATAACAGTACTTCATATTTCATATGTGCATTTAAAGATTATTATGGTGTCACGCCATCTCATTATTTTGAGAAAATAATCGGCGTCACAGATGGAATAAACAAAACAATTGACTGATAATATTTATTACAAGTTGTCTACATGTTAATTATAATATTATACAGCGTGTTTTTTGATGTGATATTCTGGAACCATTAATTTGTAATTGGGTTGCTGTCGCCTATTTTATACACACTATAATTGATGGTTTTCTATGTGATTTAGTTAATAACCTTCTGGGTTTATTTTAAGGGTTAATTGTTACATTGAAATGGCTAGTTATTCCCCGGGGCGATTTTCACCTCGGGGAAATTTTAGTTGGCGTTCTTAAAATGTGTACTTAAGACCAGCAGTAGTGATGAAGTTATAGTTTTCTATGCCTGCTCCATTTTTGCTGTAGTCTGAAGTGTTATTATTGTGATCATAAAGTGAAGTATTACCTTTTTTATTCGTAACCCGATTCCATGCGCCTTCAACATAAACTTTTGCGTTAGGTGTGACGTAATAACCTGCATTGACTGCAACAGAATAGTAATTTTGGTCTTTGACCTTACTGCGATAAGTGATTCTTTTTCCCGGGTCATAGTGTTCATCGTTATCAGATGATTCCACCCAGCCGCTGTATTTAAATGTGCCACCTAGCTCAAAATCTTCATAACGATAACTTCCAGTCAAGCCAATGTAGGGCATTTTAAAACGTTGTTTGTAGCCGATTGCTCTTTCTCCATTCGGGAAGGAGCCGATATCATCTCTGAATCCCTCCTCAGAACTGTAGATATAGGAACCACCTCTGGCTGTAAAGCTATAACGGCTTTCCTGATATCCGGCCATGAGTCCCAGGCGGTAATTGGGTTCGTTGAGGAGCCAGCCTTTGATATTCAGATCAAATTCGTTGGCATAATTGAGTTGTGTATCAGGATGTCTACTTTCATCCGTCCAGGTTCCGGGGTTACTGGAATCCATCCAGTCCTGATCGACCATATTGCCACCTCGGCTGCCGAGTGTTGTCCAGCCAGCAGCCCCGATAGATATCTGAGGCATCAAATCCCAATTAATTGCACCTTTAATAATTGCAGCGTTATTGAATTTCCAGTCAAGTTGACTGACTTTTCGGCTTCCTTCTTCGGCTAGATAAACACGCTCTTTTGTTTTTCCGCTCAGAGTTCCAAGACTAATGTCCGCATTTATGTTGTCAGGAGTAAACGATAAAGTCTCGGTAGAAGCAAAAGAGTTGATCGCAATAGGGGTTGTCAGGACTATTCCCAGAAGTTTCGCCCGCATAAAAGTTCTCCATTCAATCGTTTTAATGATTGAATATGTATTTTTTATATCTAACTTAATGAGTCAATTACATATTGCTCCACTGTTTATATTTTGTTTAGTATTGAATGATTATCACAATGCGCTATCTGTTTTTGGTTTAATTATCTGTTATTGTTTCATATTGCGGTTTTACTGTGTGGTTTTTTTATGATTTTGTGGTGCTTTTATCTATTTAAGTGCCATGCCTTTAGAGGCATATAAGCGAAAATAGCATGAGGTTTATCCTCAATTACTATGTTTTTTAGTACAAAAAAGAGGGACAAAACTGAGACACATAAGGCCTCACAAAGGTCTGCAAGGCTTCACATGTATTGAGATGTTAATAAAATGTAGGCTTGTAATTTTGATATAAATGGTAGATAAAACCTTTCCCCAAAATAAAAACGAACGTCAATAAAATCAAACGGTTGAATAAAGTTGATTTTGGCTAATAAAAAGACAATAAAATAATTTTTATCATTAAATATCAATGAATTGAACTTAATGTTTTTATATACTGCTGCGCCATATGGGCTGGACTGAAGCCGCAGACCTGATTGTTAAAGGTATGGAAGGCGCAATCAACGCCAAGACCGTAACCTATGACTTCGAACGTCTGATGGAAGGCGCTAAGCTGCTGAAATGTTCAGAGTTTGGTGACGCGATCATCAAAAACATGTAATCACTACATGTGTTAAATATTGTAACGGGCGTATAACACGCCCGTTGTTTTATGTAAGTTTGCTAACGGTTATCAAAATTTTATCAAAATAAGTTATCAAAACCTCTTAGTTGTTTGGGGTCGGTTGGTCAGTCAGATGACAGTTCTACTGCCAGGTTCCTATTAGACATTCCTCTATTTGGTGGACGCTCGTTAATATTTAGATCCGCTATGTGTCAGGTGCGGGCATTGTTATAAATGCCAATTGATATAACGTCAGCTCGTTTATCTCATCTTACAGAACCTCAACAACTTCAAACTCTTCCATAATCAACTCCATATCTTCAGAAAAATGACCTTCCTGGGTGAAAAATCGTTGATGCTCTCTCTGCCAATATTCAAGGCTCAAATCGCCTTCACCTTCCTTGCGAGCTAACTCGGCAGTAACATCACAAAAACACACCAGTTGCATCGACACCAGCCTGGTCACGCATACCGGTACATCCTGGCCGTCAAGGATGATGTTATAGCTCCCAATCCTTGGGGCAAATTCTTCCTTCTGATAAGAGGCATAAGAGCCACAGGAGGCCGTTTTAATCCCTTTTTCTATAAGTGCTGCAAGCTCGTTAGCCAGTTCAGGGCTGTCGCCCATTTGCCAGGCATTCGCGTCCGGATATTTCATCTTTAGTTCATCAACCTTACCCATTACACGTCCTTTCTGATTGTAAATAATAGAGAAATAGCTGAGCATTAATTGTTCGAATATTAACAGTGATGCTTTCTTGCTAATATCATAGTTCGTTTTTCGCTCAAAGCGGGCTGTTTGGTTCTTTTTCATGTGGGGTGAGAAATTCAAGGAGGCGTTGAGACGTTTAAATTTTCACAACGCTACTTTGCGCCATTCTTTACCTCAATCATCATGATAACAATCGGTTTGACGAAAGTGATCGCGCCTACGCGGATATTATCGTGAGTATGCTTCATCGCCATTGTTCCCCAAATACAAAACCAATTTCAGCCAATGTCTCGTCCATTTTTTCGATGAACTCCGGCACCATCTCGTCAAAACTCGGCATGTACTTCTCATGTCAGGCTACTTATTTCCTGAACGGGGTTTTGCTATCACGTTGTGAATTTCAGAAGCGGTAATGACGCCGAGCCGTAATTTGTGGCACGCATCATCTCCCTGTTTGACAGCCCTCACGTCGATCCCGGTACGCAGCAGGATAATGTCCGGTGCCATGACGCCACCTTCTGCTCTGTGGCTTTCTGTTTCAGTAACCAGTATAAATCAGGCAGCGGCTAAAGTGGCGCAGACAGGAATTCAGGTTATCGATGGTATATAAACGAACATCAATGAATGCACCGGGATGAAACCGGTGAGTTAAGTTCAAACTGTAGTACAATTCTCTCCGGTATTAACAGGAAAGACTATGCTATGAATCCTTATATTTATCTTGGTGGTGCAATATTTGCAGAGGTGATTGGTACAACCTTAATGAAGTATTCAGATGGCTTTACACGGCTATGGCCCTCTGTTGGTACAATTATTTGTTACTGTGCATCATTCTGGTTATTAGCTCAAACATTGGCTTATATTCCTACAGGGATTGCTTATGCTATCTGGTCAGGAGTCGGTATCGTCCTGATTAGTTTACTTTCCTGGGGATTTTTCGGCCAACGTCTGGATCTGCCAGCCATTATAGGCATGATATTGATTTGTGCCGGAGTGTTGGTAATTAACTTGTTGTCACGAAGCGCACCACATTAAAAATAATTTCTTTTTAATCAAATGGAATATGTCAGCCCGCATGTAAATGCGGGCTGCTTTTTACAGGTTAGCGTTTGGGTTTTGTTGTTGGGTGGTGGTTTTCATAGGGACTCCCAGATTTTTAGTAAACCACTCAACAACCCTGTTTATAATAATTGGCTGATACCATGTATTATCTCCATGCTCAGCCCCTTCTACCAGCACGTACTCAGCATTATTGCCGTTCTTTTTCAACATTCTGAATAGTTTGGCACTTTGCTCCGGTGAAACCAGAGTGTCTTTGCTACCATGCATAATAAGAAATGGGGGTTTTACTCCTTTCATATGTCCGATTGGGCTGGCGTTTAGCGCTTTTTCTTTTGACGCTGTGATGGGGGCTCCCGCAAAACTTCTGAATGCAGGGCCATTGATCATTAAAGCTTCGGTTACGGCAGGAGATCGATGAACCTCCTGCACTGATTCAGGGAACCCCTCACCAATATTCAACAAGTCAGAAATCCCATAAAGTGTGGCAACTGCCTGAACATCTGATGATTGCTGAAGAAAGTCACCTTTATCAAAGGTTTTGTCACCATTTGTAGTTCCCATCATCTGGGCAAGCCATCCACCGGCAGAGTCACCCAGAACTCCGATTCTTTGAGGATCAACCCCATAATCGCTGGCATGCTCTCTCAGGTAACGTATTGCAGCTTTTCCATCCTCAACTGGCGCTGGAAATGTATCAGGAATTGTTCTGTATTCTACAGCGGCTACAACAAAACCAGCTTCTGCCAGAGCCATTCTCATTTCAATAAATTTGTCATGTTCAGAAGACATGAACCCGCCGCCAGGATAGTAAATAATGGCTGGTTTCAAATCATTTGTTCGCGGGACAAGAACTGACATGTGAAGCTGTCTGACAGAACGAGTCCCTTTTATCTGGGAATAAACAACATCACCAATAAGATCGACCTGGTTTCTGGTCGATGAAACATTAATGACATCTGCACCAGGGGTGTAACCAGGAAGATTAGTCTGGACAGTTGTTGAACAATTCCCGACCGACATGACTACTGACATACCATACAATAATGTTGCGGATGATAGTATTTTGTTAATTTTCATATTTTACATGCCTTGACTTATCGGATGAAATTTTCTTAGCGAATTTAACGGCAACTTAAGAGTTGTACAACAGGAGGCATCTTAGGAAACTCAACAAGATGCAAAAAATCCTTGTCAGTGAAATTGCGCGTATTCTGGTTCAAGAATAGCCGTCTATAAATCATACTAACTTATGCCAGCATGACTAATAATAAACCTAAAATCTATTTAGATAACATCAATATGATTCGTGCATATTATGGTTAATGCTGGGGTCTATTTTATAATTATGATTGCTTTTGCATGAACATTGCGTCTTTATGCATAATGAGATAAAGGAATATCAAATAAAATAACGATAGGTCATAACAAAGAGGTTTTTATGAAAAAACTTATCGTTTCAAGTGTATTGGTATTCATCACATTTTCTGCGCAGGCCGCAGAGTTTCAGGTCACAAGTAGTGAAATAAAAACAGGAAAACAACTTACAAAGTCTCATATCTTTTCCAGATTTGGGTGTGAAGGTGGCAATATATCGCCCTCATTAACCTGGTCTGGTGCCCCTGAGGGCACTAAAAGTTTCGCCGTAACTGTTTATGATCCAGATGCACCTACTGGTAGTGGTTGGTGGCACTGGACTGTTGTTAATATTCCAGCAACAGTAACATATTTGCCTGCTGATGCAGGAAGACGTGATGGTACAAAACTTCCGACAGGTGCTGTTCAAGGCCGAAATGATTTTGGCTATGCCGGATTTGGTGGTGCGTGTCCTCCGAAAGGGGATAAACCGCATCATTACCAGTTTAAAGTATGGGCTCTGAAAACTGACAAGATTCCTGTAGATTCTAATTCCAGCGGAGCGTTAGTTGGTTATATGTTTAATGCCAATAAAATCACAACCGCTGAGATAACACCAGTTTATGAGATAAAGTAGGGTGAGAGTATGCTGGCAAAAGGTAAGACCAACCTAAAGATTGAAGAAATACGGATGCATAAACATCATGAGACTCATAGGGTTAGGGCTATTTTGCCAGCTTTATGCCGTATCCGTCAGGGAAAAAAATTATCAATTGGGAGACGCATAGTTTAACTGTTGATAATAATCAAATAATGTTATTTCCATGTGGATATGAGTTTTATATTGCGAATTATCCAGAAGCAGGTCTTTATCTTGCAGAAATGCTTTACTTCCCATTGAACTAATTGAAAAATTCCAAAAATTTTTTGCGGTAACTGATTAAACACGTAACAAAACAGGGTTCTGTTTACCTCAGAACCCTGAGTTAATATATTGTTGGGAGCAGCTAAAAATATCTATTTTTCGAGGTTTCTCAACTCAAATTCAGGAGCATTTAGCAATGGCTGTTCGACTTTCGTTAGGAGTAAATCATGCTAATTATTTACTTTTATCAGATAGTAAACAATCACTGATAAGTCATTGTTATAACCTGCTGCTATCCGAACCAGGAGCAAAATGGACAGCAAACAAGGTTGCGAGATATCTCTACATTTCTGTTTCCACATTACATCGCCGTCTGGCAAACAAGGGGGTAAGTTTTCAAAGTATATTGGACGATGTGAGGTTAAATAATGCGTTGTCTGCTATATAAACGACTATAAAATCCATAAGCGAGATTGCCAGAGAAAATGGTTATAAGTGTCCTTCTCGTTTTACTGAAAGATTCCATAATCGTTTTAAGATAACACCAAGAGAGCTAAGAAAGGCTTCCAGAGAGTAAAAGTATTTTAACTGTATCGATGTTTTTGGGAAATCAAAACGGCATAATTACCCTATCGGAGCCTGAACAACTCCGGTGGCTTCTGCGCTAAACAGGGACGTTTATGCGCACATACAATTTTTTGTATCCAGCGTTTGACCTCTGTGGAGGTGAAGCGTAAACCTGAGCTGAAGTTATCCGAAATGCCAACGCTGCTCGGATATACCGTCAACCTGGTGGGAGAAGAAACTATGTCAGTATTGTCATGGCAAGGGAGAAGTCAGCACGGTGAGCAGAGGGTGTAAGGGTAAAGGTATTGTCCTTGTAGTGGTCAACAAAAACTGGCCACAGCTTTAGAGTTTTTCCAGAACAATCGTTCTGATTCATTCGGCGTCAAACCACCATTATATTGATGAGGTCTGAGCTGGCTGTAATATCCTGTGATGTAATTCGTTATTGCCGTGCTGGCTTCGCTAAAATTCGCGTAGCCATTATCCGGTACCCACTCTGTTTTCAGGCTTCTGAAGAACCGTTCTATTGGGCTGTTATCCCAGCAATTTCCCCGGCGACTCAGGCTTTGCTTTATCTGATATCTCCACAGTAACTGTCTGAAATTCCTGCTGGTATAGTGACTGCCTTGAGCCGAGTGATACAGTAAATTAGCCGGTTTCCCCCGTGCTTCCCAGGCCATCGACAGGGCTTTACCTGTCAGTGCGGAATCAGGGAAAAATGACATCGCCCAGCCAACCGGTTTACGGGAAAACAAATCGAGTACAACAGCCAGATAAGCCCAGCGTTTTCCCGTCCAGATATAAGTCACATCACCGCACCAAGCCTGATTAGGCTCGGTAACAGCAAACTGGCGATCCAGATAATTAGGGATCTCAATGTGTTCCTTAGACGCCTTCTTATAACGATGGCCAGGTTGCTGACAGCTGATAATATTGAGCGCTTTCATCAGCTTTGTTGCCCGCCAGCGGCTCAGTTTTATACCTTTGGTGGTGACCATTGCGGCAATGCTTCGCGCTCCTGCTGAACCGTTACTTTCGTGATAAACTTCACGCACAAGGCTCAGTAATGCCACTTTCGTGGCGTCAGGCTTCCTGGGCTGCCGCCAGTATTTATAACTGCTGCGATGAACCCCAAACACGTTGCACACAACGGCAACAGGAAACCGCGCCCTGAGTTTCTCAACTAATGAGAATTGTTCAGGGAGTCTGACATTAAGAGCGCGGTAGCCTTTTTTAATATATCCCTTTCCATTTCAACGCGTTGAAGTCTTTTCTTCAACTCACGTATTTCAATCTGCTCAGGTGTCATGGGTGAAGCTATGGGTGATTTTCCCGCTCGCTCTTCTTTCAGTTGTCGAACCCATTTATCCATCGTGGATTTGCCGACATTCATCGCAGTGGCAGCGGCGGCAACGGTGTAATGCTGATCGAGTACAAGCTGGGCAGCCTCGAGGCGAAACTCGGGGCTAAAATTGCGTCTGTTACGTCCGGTCATAATGTCACCTGTTTTGACTATGAGGTGATGATATCACCTCTATTCAGGTGGCCAAATCCACTATGCCACTACATCCTGGATAAAAAAGAATCCGGCTTCATGGCGTGCCTGTTTATAAGATGTGCGGACGTTGCAATGGAAATTGGTTTAGTCGTTTACCGCCCCCCAGGTGCGATGTCATGTCCAGAAGCTGGTTCCAGACATGACGGATTATCAATGGGATAAAGGATATGCTGACGTTATTGATAAACTGGTTACAAAGTGCTGGCAGGAAGAAGCGTATGTGAGGTGCAGTTAAGGAAATTGACAATATAAATAATTTTCAGCGAAGATGGCGGCATGATGCTTGCTTTTTGCTTCAAAAAACATGGGTGAGATTTTCTCAACGATGGGCTTTGTATATCCGGTGTTGAGAAAAAGTAGAAAACCCGCTAATGAGAGTTTTTTGTGTTTTAAATTGGAGGGGGTGGCTGGATGTCTAAAATAAACATTGCTTCTATGTGTACAACTATGCGTTAATGATTGCGTCGGTTTGAAGAACAGACGATATACGAAGTAGTTTACTAAAGCAGTTCTCATTTCAGGTGTTATTCACATATTCCTTCTTTGAGTCTCTCCAATTAAGCACGAAGTCGTTTCTGTTATACAAACCATTTATGCCGAAAGGCTCAAGTTAAGGAATGTAGAATGTCAAATAAAATGACTGGTTTAGTAAAATGGTTTAACGCTGATAAAGGTTTCGGCTTTATTTCTCCTGTTGATGGTAGTAAAGATGTGTTTGTGCATTTTTCTGCGATTCAGAATGATAATTATCGAACCTTATTTGAAGGTCAAAAGGTTACCTTCTCTGTAGAGAGTGGTGCTAAAGGTCCTGCGGCAGCAAATGTTATAATTACCGATTAAAATCCAGGACTCGACTGTATACGATAACGAAGATGGCTGATGCCTGAGTAGAGATGCAGATAGAGTAATGGATATAGAATCCCATTTTGTGGTGAAGTACAGGTCTGCTGTATGAATAGTTTAATAGCAGAAGCTAACTGCTGGCATAGTAAAACAAAGTGCGTAAGTGGGTGACTCCCACAAAAAGCACCACAATCTCAAACCCGCTCAGGCGGGTTTTTTCTTATCTGATTTAAATATATTATTAAAATATCAAAGCTCTTGATAAGTAATCAAAAATCAGGCAACAGCTTTAAGATTTGTTTGGAATACTTTGTTGCAATGAGGGCAGATTAAAAGGGCACCTTTTTGTACTCTGGAAAAACTGTGTTCTGATTCTTGGGTGCAGTTTGGGCAGGAGCATTTAACGAGATAATTACGGCGTGATTTTGAGTCTTTACGTTCTGACATAGGCTTTTCCTGTGTAAATGGTCGTATACAATACACTAAATAACAAAACATATCGCGCATTATTATTTAATACATGGTTTTTAACCCTATTATTTTAAATTTCTGTTTTTTAGTGTTGTTGTGAACAATGTTTGCTGTAAAAACTAACCCGTAGACTCCGACCTTTTCAAACATACTGCACCATTCGCGCACATCGGGGTGAGGATATGAAATCCATTGATAATAACAACTGGCGTGTCGCCTGTGGCACATCGGCCTGTAATGCTGGTTTCTGGGCATTGCCGTTACTCGATAAATGAACTCCGTCACATTTCAAGATTAAAGAAGAGAGGCGTAAGACTGCGAGAGATGAATGATGCCGCCATCATTACGCAAGACTGTTGCGGTTGCTATTACTTCCAAAAATCGTTATTTCCCTCAGAGTGAGGAGCAGAAAAAGAGAATATGAGACAGGAATGCTCCTCTTATAACTGGACTTGGTGACTAAAATTTTGCAGGCCCTTTCCGGCAATCCGGCAGACTACGGGGGAAGGCGCGCGGGTTTTCTCTATTTATGAAAATTTTCCGGTTTAAGGCGTTTCGTTCTTCTTCACAGTAACTTAATGTTTTTATTTAAAACACCGCCTAAAAAGAAAGGAAACGACAGTTACTGAAAATGGGCTTTTTGGCCTCTGCCGCTTCCTTCTCTGTTTTTTCCGTGGAATGAACAATGGAAGTCAACAAAAAGCAGTCGGCTGACATTTTTGGTGCGAATGTCCGTACTATTCAGAACTTACACGTGCGCAGACCGACGCACAGGAGCTGAAAATACCAGAGACTCTGCTGAAGTGGTGGAAACCGCATTTTGTACTTTTGTGCTTTCACGGATTGCAGGTGAAATTGCCAGTATTCTCGACGGAATACCCCTGTGGTGCAGCAGCATTTTCTTGAGCTGGATAACCGGCATATTGATTTCCTGAAACGGGACATCATCAAAGGCATGAACAAAGCAACCGCACTGGATGAACTGATACGAGGCCGAGTGAATATATCGACCGCTGTCTGGAAGACTGTTATGTGCCAGAAGCAGATGTACTGAGCCTTCATCAACTTTGCGGCAGGCTTTATCTCCACGTGGGACATCACCTAAAAACAAAAATATGACGGCTTAATACTGAGAGAACACTAAATGTAGAAATTATGTCTACTTAGTTCGGACCAGAGTGCTGTTTTTTTATTACGTCGTTGAGACCATCATACTTCCTCCAGTAAAGGAGATAAAAATGGAAAAATTATTTACCCCGTTTCAGGTCGGTGACACTAACTTGGCAAATCGCGTCGTTATGGCACCAATGACCCGCTCACGGGCAATTTCAGACGATACTCCAGATGAACTGACTGCAAAATATTATCAGCAGCGCGCATCTGCAGGGCTCATTATTACAGAAGGATCGCAAATCTCCGTCCAGGGACAGGGTTATCTTTTCACTCCCGGAATCTACAGCGATGCTCAGGTGCAGGGATGGGGAAAAGTTACAAAAGCGGTCCACGACGCTGGCGGAAAAATTTATATTCAACTTTGGCACGTCGGGCGAATTTCTCACACAAGTTTGCAGGCTAATGGACAGGCCCCCGTCAGTTCGGTGGCAGTTAAAGCCAATAATTCCACCTGCTACGCACGCGACGAAAACGGCAAACCCGGTCCGGTTCCGGTATCGGAACCCCGTGCGCTGTCGAGCCCCGAGATTAAAGCCGTGGTGCAGGATTACGTTCAGGCCGCTAAAAATGCTATTCGGGCGGGCTTTGATGGTGTTGAGATCCACGCCGCCAATGGCTATCTGCTTGAGCAGTTTATTAATGGTGGGCTGAATACTCGCAAGGATGAGTACGGTGGCGCGGATACTGACAATCGCCTGCGCTTTGTTCTGGAAGTGACTGACGCAATCTCTACGGCCATCGGCTCAGGTAAAACGGGTATCCGCCTGGCTCCCTTCGGGCGTCTGTTTGACATGCGTCCTTTTGATGGCGAGGAAGAAACCTGGCTGATGCTTGCTGATAAACTCAGCGCCCGTTCTCTCTCGTATGTTCATCTGAGCGACCAGCAAACACTGGGAGAACAGGCCATCCCTGCCGGGTTTATTGAAAAATTTCGTGCAGCTTATTCCGGACCTTTGATTATTACCGGTGGCTTTGATAAGCAGCGTGCCGAAGCATATCTCCAGGAGGGGAAAGCTGACCTGATTGGTTTTGGTCGGCCTTACATTGCGAACCCGGATCTTGTGGAACGAATGGTTAATGACTGGCCGTTGAATGACGTTAACCGGGCAACGATGTACGGCGGAGATGAAAAAGGCTATACAGATTACCCCTTCTGGTCCGATAGCAGGGAATAATTAATCAAGCAGGCCGTCTTCCGCAGCCCTGACCAGGGTATCCACTACATAGCGGATTTTGGGCAGCAGTTGGCGGCTTTTTGGCCACAGCGCGCTGATAGGCATCTCCCCGCCGGAGTGTCCGGGCAGCACTTCCCGCAATTTACCCTCGTCGAGATATCTGCCCACCAACCAGAGGGGGAGTTGCGACAATCCCCCTCCCGCCAGGGTAGCAGCGAGCATCGCGTCACCATCGGCAAACTCATGGGTCGGCGGAGGGACAAAGCGGCTGATTTGACCATCCCCCTCTTTCAGCAACCACGAAACAGGCTGGTTACGGCGAAAGCCGACAACGCACTGATGGTGATTCAGGTCATCGATACTGACAGGCTCGCCGTGGTTGAACAGATAATCTGGAGAGGCGCAGATCACCAGCTTCTGGGTTGTCAGTCTTCTGGCAACCAGCCCACTGCTGTCTGACAGCTCACCAATGCGAACGACAAGATCGATCCCCTCATCAATCAGGTCAACGAACCGCTCGCTGAACGTAACGGTCAACGCCAGTTCGGGGTAGCGTCGGGTGATATCAAGCAGGATAGGAAGGATGCGCTGTCGTCCGAAGGCTGCAGGTAAATCTACCCGCAGGCGCCCGGAGGGCTGGCAGGTATGTGACGTCAGTTCCGCCTCAGCCTGCTCCAGGATATCTATTGCGCTCTGGCAACTGGCAAGAAAACGCTCGCCATCAGGCGTCAGGCTCAACCGACGGGTGGAACGTTGAAAAAGCTTCAACCCGAGGCGGTCTTCCAGACGACTGACGCTTTTTCCTATGGCAGACTTTGTCAGCCCCAGCTTTTCTGCTGCTGCCGTAAAACTTCCTTGCTGGGCTGTGGCGACAAAAGCCGTAATTCCCCCCAGATGATCTGTTCTTCTCATAATTGTCCGTGAGAGGTATTAGCCCTGTATACATAGATTTATTTTACAATAAATTGAAAACGATTTGTAGAATCTATGTCTGCTCAGAGACGAGTGAAAGCGTGTTTATCGCACGAAGAAAAACAGCCATAGTCACCTTCTCTATTACGCTTCATCTAAATTGCAAGACGATGCCGGATTTCGCCGGCCAGTTTTACAAAAACATGAATTAATACAGAGGAGAATATGATGTCATCTGCTAACGGTTTCAAACATGTGGGCTTTCTTACCCGTAAAAAAGGACAGAGCTTCGACGATTTTGTTAAATACTGGGATGAGGTACATACAGCGATAGCGCTCAGACTCCCCGGCTTAAAAGGTTATGTACTCAACCCCATTGATCGGGAAAAATATCCCGATTCCCCCGTCGACGGTTTCTCCGAACTGTGGTTCGACTCACTTGAAGACGCTATCGCGGCATTCAATTCTCCCGTCGGTAAAGAAGCCTATGACGACGTGTCCAATTTTGTTGAACATGCTGCCATTACCTACATCACTGAAATCAGAAAGCGCTAATGCCTTAACATGCCGGGAGCGGTAGAGGTACTGGATTTAATGCGGAGTTTTTAGGTAAATCTAAGATAAGGTGAAGAAATCTGCCATAAAGGCAGATTTCTTAAATTCATAATTAGAGATTTGCAACGTTATGATATACTTTTTGAACATCATCATCATCTTCAAGGGCATCAACAAGTCCCTCAAAGATTTCTAAATCTTCTGGTGAAAGCTCAACTTCTGATTGAGCAATCATTTCTAATTCTGTTGTTGAGAACTCAGTAATTCCGGCTGCTTTTAGCGCTGCAATTCCTTTGTGAAGGTCTGTAGGCTCAGTATAAATAACGATATTTCCTTCTTCTTCGGTCACATCGCGAACATCAACTTCAGCATCAAGCAAAATTTCAAAAATATGGTCAGGATCTGTTCCTTTAAATACAATCACTCCAGTATTGTCAAACATATAGCTGACAGAACCTGCCGCTCCGATATTTCCGCCTTTTTTGTTGAAAATTGTGCGAACATTAGCAATCGTGCGGTTAACATTTGAAGTTAACGTTTCGGCGATAATCATTGAACCATTGGGGCCAAAACCTTCATAACGTCCTTGTACGAACGTTTCATCTCCGCCACCTTTAGCTTTATCAATTGCTTTATCAATGACGTGTTTTGGAACTTGTGCCTGCTTCGCACGCTCAATAACGAATTTTAAAGATGTATTTAATTCAGGGTCTGGTTCACCTTGTTTAGCTGCAGCATAGATTTCTACACCGAATTTTGCATATATTTTAGACGTTGCACCGTCTTTAGCCGTTTTTTTAGCAACAATATTGGCCCATTTACGTCCCACTGGAATGATCTCCTCGAAATTTATTTACATTACCGACAAGTTGATAACTTGTGTTTTTTCATCGTATTATATTATATCATAACATGAAAAAATTCGTCTATGGGAATATAAAATATTCTATTTTCACGCAAGGATATTTAATTTTAACGATGTTAATTATTGTCGATGCGTTATTTTATGATTTCATTTTTCATTGTTAATAATTAAACCGCAACAATAATGTCGCGGTATGGTTGATTTTGACACCTGAATGCCTTATTAAGGAGGCGCGGTTTTAAATTGGCGGTAGCCCATATTTAGCTCGGGCGCGATTACATGCCTCATTAATTTCTCCATGCTCGCCAGACATGGCGAATTCTCTACATGTGGATGAGCGATTCTTGTATATTGTGCAGCAGGCGTTTTTTCCAGGCGTTCCAGCCAGGGCAACACAGCGTGGATTCTTCTGGTTAGTACCGCGCATACATCGGTGGTAAGGGGATATCTGCTCAGTCAGATGAGCCGGTATGGTGCCGCCTGCATCATCAGCTTCGGCCCAGTAAAAAGAGACGCGGAAAAATGCACAACAGGCACCACACGTCATGCATGGATTCGGATTGCTCATAATTCACCAGTACTACTATTTAAATATCACAACGAAACCGCAGACACGTCATATGAAAGCACGTGCCTGCGGCAGGCTGGCGAACTTTCTATAGTGCGAGTATTGAATGATTACCAGCCGTTATCAATTTTACATATCTATTTAGATATGACCAGACAAGTTGAATGCAAACTGGAAGAGTTAATCTTTACAATTTGTAACGTGGTGGTTTGTGAAAAGTGAACGTCTTATGTAACCAGAGTCTGTATTATATTGTCCCTATAGTCCGACTTGCTAAATATAGCGATTAGTGATTTCTTTTTAATTCTAATTGGTTAGGTAAGTTCATCAGAAAAAGTTATTTTTCTTGTTTTAACGTGTAAGGCTTATATTACTGCTATCCGTGTTTCACATTCATTCTAGTGATTTTGCTGTATGTATTGGTGCTGATTTGGGATGTGGCTATTGAGCGACATGGTCTGGCATCTCCATCTTATGATCTGGAGCCGCCGCTATCGAAGAAAAGACGCGGGGGCACGTACTGGAAAATTAACACCCACCTTACCAGCGAGGCCCCATCGACGTTGTGCCAGTTCATCATATCCTTACTTATTGATAGCTTATGTATAAAAGTGAAGGGGACACAGAGAACTTTGCCTGACCAATATTCTTGTTCCGTTTTGTTGTCCAATGCTTTTTCTCTGCTTTAAGTTACGGCATAGAGGGCAAAATTTCATCAAGAGTATGGATATTTCTGGTTCTCTCTACCATGCTCTTTGTAGACGCCAGATTGAGCGAATGAACACAAAATAATGGCCCCGGGACACGCAAATGCGCAATACACTTATCCCCATCCTCGTTGCGGTGTGCTTGTTTCTTACTGGTGTGTCTATTTTGAATTTTCAGCTCTGGTATTCCGCAAAAGCAGAGAGCCTGGCGGGGGCGAGGTACGCCGCTAACAACATTAATCATATTCTTGAGGAAGCGTCACAGGCGACTCGAACGGCAATGAAAATTGCCGGGAAGAGGTGCGATCTGGATGAACAATACCAACTAGGTACAGAGGCTGCGCTGAAACCACATCTGCGGACGATCATCATTCTCAAACAAGGTGCAGTCTGGTGTACATCGCTACCAGGTAATCGGGTTCTGCTATCCCTTATTCCTGTTATATCTGACAACAATTTGCTATTGGCTCCGGCGATCGACACCGTAAATAGATTACCCATCCTCCTTTATCAGATTCAATTCGCTGATACGCGTATCCTGGTGACAATTAGTGACCAGCATATCCGCGGGGCGCTCAATGTGCCGTTGAAGGGGGTGAAATATACTTTGCGCGTGGGGAATAGCATTATTGGACCGTCAGGAGATGTGACAACTCTCAATGGCAGCCATCAATTTTCTGGACGGGTAAATTCCACAGAATATCATTTCAGTATTATCTATAACCAACCGCCACTATTTAATTTCACCAGACTTATCGATAAAGGCTTGGGTATTTTGATATTCAGCCTGTTAATCTCCTGTTCTGCTGCTTTTTTGCTTGATAAATATTTTAACAAGAGTGACACACCTGAAGAGATCCTGCGTAGAGCAATAAGCAATGGTGAAATTGTACCTTTTTACCAACCCGTGGTTAATGGCCGGGAAGGGACATTACGCGGCGTAGAAGTACTTGCCAGGTGGAAACATCCTCGCGGAGGATATATTTCACCCGCAGCATTTATTCCACTTGCTGAAAAATCAGGGTTGATAGTTCCGCTCACCCAAAGTCTGATGAACCAGGTCGCCACACAAATGAACGCGATCGCAAGTAAACTGCCGGAAGGTTTCCATGTAGGGATTAATTTTAGCGCCTCACATATTATTTCACCTACGTTTGTTGAAGAGTGTCTGAAATACCGGGACAGCTTCACGCGCCATGATTTGAATCTCGTTCTTGAGGTTACTGAGCGTGAAGCTTTGCATGTTGATGAAAACCTTGTCCAGCGACTAAATATTCTGCATGAAAATGGCTTTGTCATTGCGCTGGATGATTTTGGTACGGGGTACTCGGGACTTTCTTATCTCCATGATCTGCACATCGATTATATTAAGATTGATCACAGTTTCGTTGGTCGGGTCAACGCAGATCCAGATTCCACCCGAATTCTGGACTGTGTGCTGGATCTGGCGCGCAAACTTTCTATCAGTATTGTTGCCGAAGGTGTCGAAACGAAGGAGCAACTCGATTACCTGAACAAAAATAATATCACGTTTCAGCAGGGGTACTATTTCTATAAACCGGTGACGTATATTGAGTTAGTCAAAATTATTCTCTCAAAACCGAGGGTGAAGGTGGTTGTTGAGTGAATAAGTACTAATTCACGTAGCATGATGATGCCTGACTAAAAAATGATCAAAAAGACTCTGTGGTGGTGCAATTGTAGACAGATAATTAGCTCGTTGCGTCTTGTTACTATTGTTCATTATTTTGTTTGCTATAATTATCTGAAATTGTTTTCAGGATCGCCGTCAGTAGCATGAACAATAGTAATAGCCTGGATTATTTCACTTTGTATATCATCTTCTCCATCGCGTTTATGCTGATCACCATTCTGGTGATCCTGGTCGCCAAACCCAGCATCTGGCTGGGAGAAGTGCTGGTTACCATAAATTTAATCAATGCACTTGTTTGGTTGGTGATCAATTTACTTAACCGATTAAGAGAAAAGTTTGTAAGTCAAAGGGATCAACATTAATCTTTTTCATTATATTTTGATAATCTGGACTTATAGAATATTTGATCAGGCGTGTTTATAAGTCCAATCATTGAATAATTAATCGTTAAAACTGAAAAACTATCCGGGTTTAATTTGAGGAATTGCTTTAGCGGTGAGTAACGCGTATACGAATATGATTGCAGGGAAATAGTTTTTGTGAAGAATAAAAAACTAAATCAATAAAATCACCAAAATAAATAATCAGTGCTTCAGTATTGTCTGTAAGTCTGTTCACCCGCTAAAAATACACCGCGTCGAATCAATCGGCGCGGTGCTACATTATCGATTATTTTTTACCGATGGCACGCATGGTGTCATCAATTGCGGTAATTAACAGCATTTGCGGATCTTTGGCACAAACCTGATTCAGTTTTTCTACCACTTTGGCACTCAGTTCCGGTGATTGCTCAATCTTTAAATCACGGCTGGTAACGCTGGCGTTACCCATTACCGCAACGATATCTGCAACCTGTGCGCTGTCAGTTTTTGCCATTTCGTTGGCTTCTGCGCAGGTAATATAGGTTTCTGCTGGCAAACCATTCTTAATATTATAGTCCTGAGCCCAGGTCATTGGTGCGAAGACGAACAGCCCCGCCAGTAAAGCAAATTTTTTCATCATCATTCCTTATTTCATTTTACCCAGAATTGCACCACCCGTACCGCCAATTACGGCACCTTTAATTGCGCCTTCAAGACCATTGCCGGTCAGAACGCCAGTGACCGCGCCAACGGCGGCACCCACTTTTGCGCCTTTACGGGCATTTTTACCATCGTGGCCTTTTTCTGTTACTGCACCAACGCCAGCGCCCACAGCAGCACCTTTCAGTACGCCATTAACACCATTGCCAGTCAGTAAACCAACGCCTGCGCCTAACAGTGCACCTTTCGTGGTGCGATTCATATCCGCCATCGCTGGCGCGGAGCAGAGCAATGCTGAGATAAGCCCTAAGGCGAGTATTTTTTTCTTCAACTTAGATGTCCGGTATTTAGTAAGTTGCACACACAATAATTTCGTCTTCAATTAAGAGCAGCTTAACTAAAGAACGCTCTCTATTATTCAGATAATTCAAAATGAGCGCGGTTTGTATAATAAGAATTATGGTTTTTGCTTGAATGGGAATAATCTTAAATAACAATTAACTCATTGATTTGAAATGTTTATTCAAGAAATGTCATCAAATGTTAACGTAGTATTGTAAAGGTAAGGTGATCTGAAATATCAATATTATTGTGTAATTTATATGTGAACAATATTTATCAGAAAACGTAATGTAAGTGATTATCTTCTGGCGGCAGTAATGTGAATCTGTTTGGCGGGGAAGGGGGTAGCTAGGCAGAGAAAACTTAAATCGGATGTAATCTGACAGATACCTGTATAAATCACCGGTAACTGTCAGATCAGGTCTGAGCTAATACGGCTTATTTCAGCTCTTCTGCTTCCGGCAAGGTCACGTTAAGCTCAAGGATGGAAATATCACCATCTTTTTGCTCAAGCTGAACAGTCACCATCTCGGGATCGATTTGTACGTATTTACAAATGACATCAAGAATATCTTTACGCAACTGCGGCAGATAGTGCGGTTCTGCATCGCTGCGCCGGCGTTCAGCAACAATAATTTGCAACCGTTCTTTTGCAATATTGGCCGTGTTTTTCTTCCGTGAGAGAAAGAAATCGAGTAATGCCATAACTTATCCTCCGAACAAGCGTTTGAGGAAACCTTTCTTCTCTTCTTCAATGAAGCGGAAAGGGCGTTCTTCTCCCAACAGACGTTCTACGGTATCAGCATAGGCTTTACCCGCATCGGCGTTGATATCGAGAATAACCGGTTCCCCCTGGTTAGAGGCGCGCAATACTGATTGATCCTCTGGGATCACGCCGACGAGCTTGATGCGCAGGATCTCCAGTACGTCTTCCATGCTCAACATGTCGCCTCTGTTAACGCGGCCTGGGTTATAGCGCGTTAATAGCAGGTGCTCTTTAATCGGTTCTTCACCGTTTTCTGCTCGACGGGATTTCGACGCCAGAATACCTAAAATACGGTCTGAGTCACGAACTGATGAGACTTCCGGGTTCGTGGTTATAATAGCTTCATCTGCGAAATAGAGCGCCATTAATGCACCGGTTTCAATACCCGCCGGTGAGTCACAAACAATAAACTCAAAATCCATTGCTTTTAGGTCATCAAGAACTTTGGCGACCCCTTCGCGGGTGAGGGCGTCTTTATCGCGAGTTTGTGATGCCGGAAGAATATAGAGGTTTTCAGTACGCTTATCTTTAATTAAAGCCTGATTTAGCGTTGCATCGCCCTGAATGACGTTGACGAAATCGTAAACGACCCGGCGCTCGCAACCCATAATCAGGTCGAGATTACGCAAGCCGATATCAAAATCGATCACGACAGTTTTCTTTCCCTTCTGGGCCAAACCAGTGGCGATGGCCGCGCTGGAGGTTGTCTTTCCAACGCCCCCTTTCCCCGAAGTAACAACAATAATGCGTGCCATAAAAATTCCTTGTTAAAAAGGGATCAATTTAACGATTGAACGGTCAAAGCGTTTTCGACTAATTGCAGCCGTGCCGCTTTGCCATAAAATTCTGCTGGGATTTTATCACTCAGCCAGTATTCACCTGCGATAGAGACCAGTTCTGCCATCAGGCTCGTACAAAATATTTGTGCTTCCCGATCACCACTTGCCCCCGCCAGCGCACGACCGCGCATCATGCCATAGACATGAATGTTACCATCTGCGATCAATTCTGCCCCTGCGCTAACATGACTTGTAACAATTAGATCACATTGTGGCGCATAAATGCGCTGACCGGAACGCACTGGGGTATCTATTAAGCGCGTTTTTGTGTCCGGCGTTGTATTTTTCGCAGGAGCCTGGGGGGCAGGAGCTGGACGCGGCGCTTTTTCCTTTCCTTCAGTCAGGATTGGCAACCCCATTTTTTCGATTTCAGCTTTCAGTTTCGCATTTTTGCAGCCACTGACACCAATGATCCGCAAGCCCGTTGCCGAGATAGCTTTATGCATTGCAGACCAGTTGACCTGTTCTTCGAGGCCACTGACATTGAGTACGATGGGGGCATGCTTTAAAAATGCGGGAGCCTGAGCGATTTTGTCTTCCAGCGCCTGATGAATAACCTTAGGTTCTGCCTCATGCAGATGAACCACAGATAAGGTGAAGCTGCTACCTTTAAGCTCGATTGGCGTGTTTGACATCCTGGCCTTACTCAATTAGCTAATTACCATCATCATCAGCGTGCGATGATATTACGAAGACTATAAGGCATGTTATAGTCTGGATTATATTGAGGCAAGTCACCCCCCCATTTATTCAGAGTAAAATTATGTTTTGTGTGATCTATCGAAGTAGCAAACGTGACCAGACCTATTTATATGTTGAAAAAAAAGACGACTTTTCGCGTGTTCCAGAGGAGCTGATGAAAGGTTTTGGTCAACCTCAACTTGCGATGATTCTTCCATTGGACGGGAGAAAGAAACTGGTAAATGCCGATATTGAGAAAGTTAAACAGGCATTAGCTGAGCATGGCTATTATCTTCAATTGCCACCACCTCCCGAGGATTTGCTGAAGCAACATCTTTCTGTGATGGCGAAAAATACAGACAGCACTAAAAAATAACCGATATCCGGCGGTGGCACCATATTTGTCGGAGCGGGTTTTAAGAACCACGATGAAGTGAGAGGAACGTTATGTATCAACATCACAACTGGCAAGGTGCGCTGCTGGATTATCCGGTGAGTAAAGTGGTCTGTGTTGGCAGTAATTATGCCAAACATATTAAAGAGATGGGGAGTGAAGTGCCTGAAGAGCCAGTGTTGTTCATTAAACCCGAAACGGCACTGTGCGATCTGCGCCAGCCATTGGCCATCCCCTCTGATTTCGGTGCGGTTCATCATGAGGTTGAACTGGCGGTGTTGATCGGCGCGACGCTACGCCAGGCCACGGAAGAGCATGTACGCAAAGCCATTGCCGGTTATGGTGTGGCGCTCGATCTGACATTACGTGATGTTCAGGGAAAGATGAAGAAAGCCGGGCAGCCATGGGAAAAAGCTAAAGGGTTTGATAACTCTTGCCCACTGTCCGGGTTTATTCCCGCTGCAGAGTTCACTGGCGATCCACAAAATACGTCGCTAGGCTTAAGTGTAAATGGTGTCGTTCGTCAACAGGGTACAACGGCAGATATGATCCATAAAATCGTTCCGCTGATTGCTTATATGAGCAAGTTTTTTACCCTCAAGCCTGGTGACGTTGTACTAACAGGCACGCCTGATGGTGTTGGACCACTACACAGCGGTGATGAACTGATCATCACTTTCGGTAGTCATTCGTTGACAACTCGCGTTTTGTAATACTTTTTGCCGCCTGAAAGAGGCGGCAATACTTGCAACGCTGTGCCAGACTGGTTATAAGGTGCGTTTTAACGTAATGGCGGAACACCTGATGAGCGATATACCTTTCTGGCAAAGTAAAACCCTGGATGAAATGAGCGATGCAGAATGGGAGTCGTTGTGTGATGGTTGTGGTCAGTGCTGTCTGCATAAACTGATGGATGAAGATACTGACGAAATCTACTTCACTAACGTCGCTTGCCGTCAGCTTAATATTAAAACCTGTCAATGTCGTAACTACGAACGCCGCTTCGAGTTTGAACCTGACTGCATTAAATTAACCCGTGAGAATCTGCCAACATTCGAATGGCTACCGATGACCTGTGCTTATCGGTTGCTGGCGGAAGGGAAGGCATTGCCTGGGTGGCACCCACTGATTACCGGTTCGAAAGCGGCAATGCATGGTGAGCGAATCTCCGTACGTCATATCGCGGTGAAAGAATCAGAAGTGATCGACTGGCAGGATCATATACTCAATAAACCTGACTGGGCACAGTGAGCAACTGAAACCGAAGGGATTACTTGTTTTGTGCATGGGGCATTGTTGGTGCATCAGAACTGAAATTAGCATCCAGAATTGCCAGTGGATTGCCATTATTGTCTGACACCCATCTGAGCAGAAATCTGCCCCATTTGTGCAGCAATGACCTGCGCTTAGTGCTCTACAAGCAAATGTGCGCCTTGATTTGTACACGTTACAAACACATAGCTGCTCTTTTTAGAATGTTGTTTCAGTTAGCACCAAATGAGCCAGGTGCATGCCGTTTACCACCTTTGTTATTTCTTGCCATCAAGTGAGGAACGAAGATGAACCTCAATATAAGGTTATTTACCTATTCTGGTAAAAGCCATCTGAATTATCAGCACATTAATAACGGCCTGCCTAAGATTGATCATCCGTATACCGCTTTCTGTTTCTGATGATGTGAAATGATCTTTAATCGCAAGATTGCATTTGATGGTAATTATCCATTTTTTGTATAAATATTTCCCTGCTAATACATATATTTCGCCGTGCCACACTACTGTATTTATTACCAGTTTCCAGAGATTATGTATCTGCCTGTACGGGCATTTTCCAGAGAGACGATAATATCCCTCACAAGTGAGAGGGGTTTGATCTGATTTCGCTTTTTTGAGAGGGAGAATAGCTGTAAAAGGAGATTTGCTAATATAGCCGTTTAATTCGTCGAACCCGAACACGGGTCTCATTCAGAACATATACAGATTTATGTTCTCACTGTTCGATCGTTCTTAACGGTATGTTTTTTTGATTATGTCCGCAATGTGGTGGCCTGGTTGATGAAACTGGCACTGTATAGTGCCAGTCGCAACTTAGCTGGTCTGCTTTTTCATCATACTGAGAATGAACAACAGCGCTGCACACAACACCACCGAGGGGCCTGCTGGCGTATCGTAAAATGCGGAAAATGTTAAACCGCCCGTTACAGCAACCATTCCTACTACAACAGCGACACCAGCCATCTGTTCCGGCGTGCGGGCAAAACGGCGCGCAGTAGCCGCAGGAATAATCAACAGCGAGGTAATAATCAACGCGCCAACAAATTTCATTGCTACGCCAATCGTCAATGCGGTCACCAGCATCAACAACAATTTCACACGCTGTAATTTCACACCATCAACAAACGCCAGATCCGGGCTAATCGTCATCGACAGTAAATTGCGCCATTGCCAGAACAGAATCGCCACCACGATAACCACGCCAATCGCAATAGCGATAAGATCTTCCGGTGTTACTGCCAGCAAATCACCGAACAGGTATGCCATCAAGTCAACGCGAATGTTAGACATCAGGCTGACGACGACCAGACCCAGCGACAATGCACTGTGCGCCATAATTCCCAATAACGTATCGATCGCAAGTTGTGGGCGCTTCTCCAGCCATACCAGGCCGCCCGCCAGCAGCAGCGTAACCGCAATCACCGCATAGAAAGGATTCACATCCAGTAACAAACCAAACGCGACTCCCAGTAAAGACGCATGAGCCAGCGTGTCACCGAAATAAGACATACGACGCCAGACAACAAACGAACCCAGCGGACCTGCAGCACAGGCCAGCATGATCCCGGCTAACCAACCGGGAAATAATAATTCAATCATGAGCGATCATTTCCCCGACGCAGAATAATTCGCCCCTGTAAATCGTGGCGGTGATTATGATGATGGCGATAGATACCTAGCTGTTCAGCACCCCGAGGTCCGAACATCGAAATAAATTCCGGATGCAGGGAAACGACTTCCGGTGTGCCGGAACAACAGATGTGATGATTCAGACAAAGTACTTCATCGGTTTTGGCCATCACCAGATGCAGATCGTGAGACACCATTAAAACGCCGCAATCCAGTTCGCGGCGCAGTTGGTCAATAAGGTCGTACAGCGCAACCTGACCATTCACATCCACGCCCTGAGTAGGTTCATCCAGCACTAATAATTGCGGTTGATTTAACAACGCGCGTGCCAACAATACACGCTGCGTTTCACCACCAGAGAGCTTTTGCATTGGCGCGTCAATCAGATGCCCGGCCTGAACGCGTTTCAGTGCAGGCAGAATGTCTTCTTTATGTGTACTGGGGCGTAAGCGTAAGAAACGGTTTACAGTTAGTGGCAACGTGGTGTCGAGATACAGCTTCTGCGGCACATATCCGATGCGCAGTTTTCCGTGGCGCTTGATAACACCTTCATCAGGTGTTACCAGTCCGAGCACAACCCGCACTAGCGTCGACTTACCGGCACCGTTCGGCCCAAGTAAGGTCAAAATTTTTCCAGGTTTAAGTTCCAGCGACACATCAGAGAGGACGCGGCGTTGGCCAAAAGAGACCGAAACATTTTCCAGGGAAACCAGACTTGTCATGTTAATTTTAGTCTTGCAGTAGTCATGAAATGTTATAATATCACACTTCTCATATTCATTACGATGATTGGTCGCATTATGTTACATAAAAAAACGCTTCTTTTCGCAGCATTATCCGCTGCTCTCTGGGGGGGCGCAACACAGGCCGCAAATGCCGCCGTTGTTGCTTCGCTTAAACCTGTCGGATTCATCGCTTCCGCCATTGCTGATGGGGTAACAGAGACCGAGGTATTACTTCCGGATGGTGCTTCTGAACACGATTATTCACTGCGTCCATCGGATGTAAAACGCTTACAGAACGCGGACTTAGTCGTTTGGGTTGGCCCGGAGATGGAAGCGTTTATGCAAAAGCCGGTGAGCAAATTACCAGAGAAGAAACAGGTAACGATTGCGCAGCTTGAGAATGTAAAACCGCTGCTGATGAAAAGTATTCACGACGATGATGATGATCATAACCACGCGGAAAAAAGTGACGAAGATCACCATCACGGCGATTTCAACATGCATCTTTGGCTTTCCCCAGAGATAGCGCGGGCTACAGCGGTTGCAATCCATGGAAAATTAGTGGAACTTATGCCGCAAAGTCGAGCCAAACTTGACGCCAACCTGAAGGATTTTGAGGCACAATTAGTTGCAACCGATAAACAGGTTGGTAATGAGCTCGCGCCGCTCAAGGGAAAAGGTTATTTCGTTTTTCATGATGCTTACGGCTACTTCGAAAAACAATTCGGACTGACACCGCTTGGTCATTTTACCGTTAACCCAGAGATTCAACCGGGCGCGCAGCGTTTACATCAAATAAGAACACAGTTGGTTGAGCAAAAAGCAACCTGCGTTTTTGCTGAGCCACAGTTCAGGCCAGCGGTCGTTGAAAGCGTCGCACGAGGGACATCCGTTCGTATGGGAACGTTGGATCCCCTTGGGACGAATATCAAACTGGGTAAAACAAGTTATTCAGAGTTTCTGAATCAATTAGCCAACCAGTATGCGAGCTGCCTGAAAGGAGATTAATGAGGAAGTGATTACGTGCAACAGATAGCCCGCTCTGTCGCCCTGGCGTTTAATAATTTACCGCGACCACACCGCGTTATGCTGGGGTCGCTCACCGTTCTTACCCTGGCCGTCGCTGTCTGGCGGCCCTATGTTTACCACCGCGACGCCACGCCAATTGTCAAAACAATTGAGCTGGAACAGAACGAAATCCGTTCACTCTTACCTGAAGCCAGTGAACCGATTGATCAAACCGCACAAGAAGATGAAGCCATTCCGCAGGACGAACTGGACGACAAAACCGCTGGTGAAGCGGGTGTGCATGAATATGTCGTTTCCACAGGCGATACGCTAAGTAGCATCCTCAATCAATATGGTATTGAGATGGGTGATATCACCCAACTGGCTGCTGCGGATAAAGATCTGCGTAACCTGAAAATTGGTCAACAACTCTCCTGGACATTAACCGCAGAGGGCGATTTACAGCGTCTGACCTGGGAAGTTTCTCGCCGCGAAACCCGTACCTATGATCGCACTGCTGCTAATGGTTTTAAAATGACCAGCGAAATGCAGCAAGGGGAGTGGGTTAATAATCTACTGAAAGGCACCGTTGGGTCGAGCTTTGTTGCCAGCGCCAGAAATGCTGGTTTGACCAGCGCTGAAGTGAGCGCAGTGATCAAAGCGCTACAGTGGCAGATGGACTTTCGGAAGGTGAAAAAAGGCGATGAATTTGCTGTATTAATGTCGCGTGAAATGCTTGATGGCAAACGTGAGCAAAGCCAGTTGCTGGGCGTGCGTTTGCGTTCTGAAGGCAAAGATTATTACGCAATCCGCGCTGAAGATGGCAAGTTCTATGACCGTAACGGTACTGGCCTGGCGAAAGGTTTCTTGCGATTCCCGACGGCGAAACAGTTCCGCATCTCGTCTAACTTTAACCCGCGTCGTCTGAACCCGGTAACTGGTCGTGTTGCACCACACAGAGGTGTTGATTTCGCGATGCCACAGGGTACACCGGTGCTTTCGGTGGGTGACGGTGAAGTGGTAGTAGCCAAACGCAGTGGCGCTGCAGGTTATTATGTTGCGATCCGTCATGGTCGTAGCTATACCACGCGTTATATGCACTTGCGTAAGATTCTGGTGAAACCGGGGCAGAAGGTGAAACGTGGCGATCGTATCGCGCTATCCGGTAACACCGGGCGTTCAACCGGACCACACCTGCACTATGAAGTATGGATCAACCAGCAGGCCGTAAACCCGCTGACGGCGAAACTGCCGCGTACCGAAGGGCTGACAGGTTCCGATCGTCGCGAGTTCCTGGCGCAGGCCAAAGAGATTGTGCCGCAGCTACTGTTTGATTAATTAACATCCATTCGCAGCCGGTACGCAGTCAGTACCGGCTTTTTTATTTGGTGCGGGGCAAATTGCGCCGCTACACTATCAGCAGATTGATTTTTGCCTTATCCGAAACTGGAAAAGCATGGAAACGAAAAAAAATAATAGTGAATACATTCCTGAGTTTGATAAATCCTTTCGCCATCCGCGCTACTGGGGTGCCTGGTTGGGCGTGGCGGCGATGGCCGGTATTGCTTTAACACCTCCGAAATTCCGCGATCCCATTCTGGCGCGACTCGGGCGTTTTGCCGGACGACTGGGAAAAAGCTCGCGCCGTCGTGCGTTGATCAACCTGTCCCTCTGTTTTCCGGAACGTAGCGAAGCCGAACGCGAAGCGATTGTTGATGAGATGTTTGCCACAGCGCCCCAGGCGATGGCGATGATGGCGGAACTGGCGATACGTGGGCCGGAGAAAATTCAGCCGCGCGTCGACTGGCAGGGGCTGGAGATCATCGAAGAGATGCGGCGTAACAACGAGAAAGTGATCTTTCTGGTGCCGCACGGCTGGGCAGTGGATATCCCCGCCATGCTGATGGCCTCGCAAGGACAGAAAATGGCGGCAATGTTCCATAATCAGGGTAATCCAGTTTTTGATTATGTCTGGAACACCGTGCGTCGTCGTTTTGGCGGACGTCTTCACGCGAGAAATGATGGCATTAAACCGTTCATCCAGTCGGTTCGTCAGGGCTACTGGGGCTATTATTTGCCCGATCAGGATCATGGCCCGGAGCACAGCGAATTTGTTGATTTCTTTGCAACCTATAAAGCGACGCTGCCCGCGATTGGTCGTTTGATGAAAGTGTGTCGTGCGCGCGTCGTACCGCTGTTTCCGATTTATGATGGCAAGACGCACCGTTTGACGATTCAGGTGCGCCCGCCGATGGACGACTTGTCAGAAGCGGATGATCATACGATTGCGCGGCGGATGAATGAAGAAGTCGAGATTTTTGTTGGTCCGCGACCAGAACAATACACCTGGATTTTAAAATTGCTCAAGACCCGGAAGCCTGGTGAAATCCAGCCGTATAAACGTAAAGATCTTTATCCCATCAAATAAAAAAAGCCTCTCACGAGGAGAGGCTTCCGTTAGTTGATAAGTTCAAGTTTGCCTGATGAGTAATTTTATCGAGCCTACAGACGATTTGTAATCTTTTGAATTATCAAGGTGTTGTAGGCCGGACAGGGCGTTTACGCCGCATCCGGCAACTTACTTACTCAACAGTTAAAATACGCGTGGTATTGGTAGAACCCACGGTACTCATTACGTCGCCCTGGGTGACGATGACCAGGTCGCCGGACATCAGATAGCCTTTATCGCGCAGCAGATTTACCGCTTCGCTGGCCGCAACTACGCCATCACTTGCACTGTCAAAATAGACCGGCGTGACACCACGATAAAGCGCAGTCAGGTTCAGGGTACGCTCATGACGAGACATGGCGAAAATTGGCAGACCGGAACTGATACGGGAGGTCATCAGCGCGGTACGACCAGACTCGGTCATGGTGATGATAGCGGTAACCCCTTTCAGGTGGTTAGCTGCATACATCGCGGACATGGCGATTGCTTCTTCCACATTATCGAACTGAACGTCCAGACGGTGTTTAGAAACGTTAATGCTCGGGATTTTTTCAGCACCCAGGCAAACGCGCGCCATCGCAGCAACTGTTTCTGAAGGGTATTGGCCCGCAGCGGTTTCCGCAGACAGCATCACGGCATCAGTACCATCCAGCACGGCGTTTGCCACGTCCATAACTTCTGCACGGGTTGGCATCGGGTTGGTGATCATTGACTCCATCATCTGGGTCGCTGTAATTACCGCACGGTTAAGCTGGCGCGCACGACGGATCAACGCCTTCTGAATGCCGACCAGTTCCGGATCGCCAATTTCAACGCCGAGGTCACCGCGTGCGACCATCACCACGTCAGAGGCGAGGATAATGTCGTCCATTGCATCCTGGCTGCAAACGGCTTCCGCACGTTCAACCTTGGCGACAATTTTCGCATCACAACCTGCGTCGCGTGCCAGACGGCGGGCATAGTTCAGATCTTCGCCACAGCGCGGGAAGGAAACTGCCAGATAATCCACGCCAATCAGTGCTGCAGTCTGAATATCAGCTTTATCTTTTTCGGTCAGTGCTTCAGCCGACAGACCGCCGCCGAGTTTGTTGATCCCTTTATTGTTAGAGAGAGGGCCACCGACAGTGACTTCGGTGAACACTTTCATGCCCTGAACTTCCAGCACTTTTAACTGTACGCGACCGTCGTCCAGCAGCAGGATGTCGCCAGGCACGACGTCAGCAGGCAGACCTTTATAGTCGATACCGACTTTTTCTTTATCGCCTTCACCTTTACCCAGGTTAGCATCCAGCAGGAATTTGTCCCCAATGTTGAGGAACACCTTACCTTCTTTAAAGGTAGATACACGAATCTTTGGCCCCTGAAGGTCACCCAGAATAGCCACATGACGCCCCAGTTTTGCGGCAATTTCACGAACTTTATCTGCGCGTATTTTGTGATCTTCAGGCGAGCCGTGAGAAAAGTTCATACGTACAACGTTTGCGCCGGCAGCGATAACTTTTTCAAGGTTATTATCGCGATCAGTAGCCGGGCCTAACGTGGTAACGATTTTGGTTCTGCGAAGCCTTCTGGACATGTAATACTCCGTTGACTGAAACAACAAGGTGTTGCTTGAACATGAAATTCGCATAAATTAAAACGATAACGGTTCTAAATTAAACACATGCGAATGTCGTATAAGGATAGAACAGTGACTATCGTTTCAGCGATCGTCACTTAAATTAAGTAACTGCTTATCAAAACGCGATTCCTTGAGAGCTTCCTTGACCCGCTTCAAGTTATCTCTGAATTTTGTTCCGCGTCGCAAAGTAAATCCTGTTGCCAGCACATCTATCACGGTCAACTGTGCAAGTCGAGAGACCATGGGCATATAAATGTCAGTATCTTCCGGTACATCGAGGGTAATTGCCAGCGTTGCTTCCCGGGCGAGTGGCGTTCCCGCTGAGGTGAGGGCAATCACCATTGCGTCGTTTTCTCGCGCCAGTTGCGCCAGTTCAACCAGATTTTTTGTTCTGCCGGTGTGGGAAATCAGCACAACGACGTCACCATCACTACAATTCATACAACTCATTCGTTGCAGTACGATATCGTCCGAGTAGATCACCGGAACATTGAAGCGAAAAAACTTATTCATCGCATCGTGGGCAACGGCAGCGGAAGAACCTAATCCAAAAAAGGCAATTTTCTTCGCCTGGGTGAGGAGATCAACGGCACGATTGACGGCGGATTTATCCAGCGAGTGACGGACGTGATCAAGAGTAGCCATTGCCGACTCAAATATTTTCCCTGTGTATGATTCAACGCTGTCATCTTCATTGACGTTGCGATTAACATAAGGAGTGCCATTCGCCAGACTTTGCGCCAGATGCAGTTTAAAATCAGGAAAACCGCGAGTGTCCATGCTGCGACAGAAACGATTCACCGTCGGCTCGCTAACATTGGCTTCCAGCGCCAGAGCAGCAATACTCGAATGGATCGCGTTGTCGGGCGAAGCAAGAATGACCTCGGCAACTTTGCGTTCTGATTTGCTCAAATGTTCCAGTTGAGACTGGATTTTTTCCAGCATATTCATGATGTAAAGAGACTCACGGGTAATGACGATTTCCGCACTGAAAGAAATCGAAATGCAGTTTTGTCAGATATTACGCCTGTGTGCTGGGTTAATGACAAAAGCAGATAAAAAAGTTGTTATTTTTTTTCATAACATGATCAGTGTCAGATTTTTACCCAATGGAAAACGATGGTTTTTTTATCAGTTTTGCCGCACTTTGCGCGCTTTTGCCGTAATCGCACGGGTGGATAAGCGTTTACAGTTTTCGCAAGCCCGTAAAAGCAGTACAGTGCACCGTAAGAAAATTACAAATATACCCAGGCTTAAGTACCGGGTTAGTTAACTTAAGGAGAATGACATGGCGGTAACGCAAACAGCCCAGGCCTGTGACCTGGTCATTTTCGGCGCGAAAGGCGACCTTGCGCGTCGTAAATTGCTGCCTTCCCTGTATCAACTGGAAAAAGCCGGTCAGCTCAACCCGGACACCCGGATTATCGGCGTAGGGCGTGCTGACTGGGATAAAGCGGCATATACCAAAGTTGTCCGCGAGGCGCTTGAAACCTTCATGAAAGAAACCATTGATGAAGGTCTGTGGGATACCCTGAGTGCGCGTCTGGATTTTTGTAATCTTGATGTCAATGACACGGCCGCATTCAACCGCCTTGGCGCGATGCTGGATCAAAAAAATCGTATCACCATTAACTACTTTGCCATGCCACCAAGCACCTTTGGTGCGATCTGCAAAGGGCTGGGTGAGGCAAAACTGAATGCTAAACCTGCTCGCGTGGTCATGGAAAAACCGCTGGGAACATCACTGGCGACTTCGCGTGAAATTAACGATCAGGTAGGCGAATATTTCGAGGAGTGCCAGGTTTACCGTATCGACCACTATCTGGGTAAAGAAACGGTACTGAACCTGCTGGCGCTGCGTTTTGCTAACTCTCTGTTTGTGAACAACTGGGACAATCGCACCATTGATCATGTTGAGATCACGGTGGCAGAAGAGGTCGGAATCGAAGGGCGCTGGGGGTATTTTGATAAAGCCGGTCAGATGCGCGATATGATCCAGAACCACCTGCTGCAAATTCTTTGCATGATTGCGATGTCTCCGCCGTCCGACCTGAGCGCCGACAGCATCCGTGATGAAAAAGTGAAAGTACTGAAGTCATTGCGTCGAATTGACCGCACCAATGTGCGTGAAAAAACAGTACGCGGGCAATACACCGCAGGCTTCGCTCAGGGCAAAAAAGTACCAGGCTATCTGGAAGAAGAGGGTGCGAATAAAAGCAGTAACACGGAAACCTTCGTGGCTATCCGCGTCGACATCGATAACTGGCGTTGGGCTGGCGTGCCGTTCTACCTGCGAACAGGTAAACGTCTGCCGACAAAATGCTCTGAAGTTGTGGTCTATTTCAAAACACCAGAACTGAATCTGTTCAAAGAGTCGTGGCAGGATCTGCCGCAGAACAAACTGACTATTCGTCTGCAACCCGATGAGGGCGTGGATATCCAGGTGTTGAATAAAGTCCCTGGTCTTGATCACAAACATAATCTGCAAATCACCAAACTGGATCTGAGCTATTCAGAAACCTTTAATCAGACGCATCTGGCTGATGCTTATGAGCGTCTGTTGCTGGAAACGATGCGCGGTATTCAGGCGTTGTTTGTGCGTCGCGATGAAGTGGAAGAAGCGTGGAAATGGGTAGATTCCATTACTGAAGCATGGGCGATGGACAACGATGCGCCGAAACCGTATCAGGCCGGAACCTGGGGCCCGGTTGCCTCGGTGGCGATGATTACCCGTGACGGTCGCTCCTGGAATGAGTTTGAGTAATATCTCGACTTATCCTTACGGGTTATTTTACCGGTAACATGATCTTGCACAGATTGTAGAGTAATTTTTACACTTTTGAGCCTCGTGTGGATTCACCCACGAGGCTTTTTTTATTACACTCACTGAAACGTTTCTGCCCTATGAGCTCCGGTTACAGGCGTTTCAGTCATATTTTTCTTGAGTGAAACGCATTGTGAATCACCCTGCTCTGACAACTCAATTTCAGGAGCCTTTATGAATCCACAATTGTTACGCGTAACAAATCGAATTATTGAACGTTCGCGCGCGACTCGTTCTGCTTATCTCGCCCGGATCGAACAAGCGAAAACCTCGACCGTTCATCGTTCGCAGTTGGCATGCGGTAATCTGGCACACGGTTTCGCCGCTTGCCAGCCAGAAGACAAAGCCTCCCTGAAAAGCATGTTGCGTAACAATATCGCCATTATCACCTCCTACAACGACATGCTCTCTGCCCACCAGCCTTATGAACATTATCCAGAGATCATTCGTAAAGCACTGCATGAAGCTAACGCGGTCGGCCAGGTGGCGGGGGGTGTTCCGGCGATGTGCGATGGTGTCACCCAGGGGCAGGACGGAATGGAGCTGTCGCTGTTAAGCCGCGAAGTGATTGCCATGTCGGCGGCGGTGGGGCTGTCTCATAACATGTTTGATGGCGCGCTGTTCCTCGGCGTGTGCGACAAGATTGTCCCAGGGCTGACGATGGCTGCACTGTCGTTCGGTCATCTGCCTGCGGTATTTGTGCCATCAGGCCCGATGGCAAGTGGTTTGCCAAACAAAGAGAAAGTTCGCATTCGCCAGCTTTATGCTGAAGGAAAAGTGGATCGTATGGCGCTGCTGGAGTCAGAAGCCGCGTCTTATCATGCGCCGGGTACGTGTACTTTTTACGGTACAGCCAACACCAATCAGATGGTGGTTGAATTTATGGGGATGCAGTTGCCAGGCTCTTCTTTTGTTCATCCGGACTCTCCACTGCGTGATGCATTAACTGCAGCCGCTGCGCGCCAGGTTACACGCATGACCGGCAATGGTAATGAATGGATGCCAATCGGTAAGATGATTGATGAGAAAGTGGTGGTGAACGGTATCGTGGCGCTGCTGGCAACAGGTGGTTCCACTAACCATACAATGCACCTGGTGGCGATGGCGCGTGCGGCGGGTATTCAGATTAACTGGGATGACTTCTCTGATCTTTCTGATGTCGTACCGCTGATGGCGCGTCTCTACCCGAACGGCCCGGCCGATATTAATCACTTCCAGGCGGCGGGAGGCGTACCGGTGCTGGTGCGTGAACTGCTCAAGGCGGGCCTGCTGCATGAAGATGTGAATACGGTAGCGGGTTTTGGTCTTTCTCGTTATACCCTCGAGCCGTGGCTGAATAACGGTGAGCTGGACTGGCGAGAAGGTGCAGAAAAATCGCTCGACAGCAATGTGATCGCTTCCTTCGAACAACCTTTCTCTCATCATGGTGGGACAAAAGTGTTAAGCGGTAACCTGGGCCGTGCGGTTATGAAAACCTCCGCTGTACCCGTTGAAAACCAGGTAATTGAAGCGCCTGCGGTTGTTTTCGAGAGTCAGCATGACGTTATGCCAGCCTTTGAAGCGGGTTTGCTGGACCGTGATTGTGTGGTTGTTGTTCGTCATCAGGGGCCAAAAGCGAACGGAATGCCAGAATTACATAAACTCATGCCGCCACTTGGTGTATTATTGGACCGGCGTTTCAAAATTGCGTTAGTTACCGATGGACGCCTCTCCGGTGCTTCAGGTAAAGTGCCGTCAGCTATCCACGTAACACCAGAAGCCTACGATGGCGGGTTACTGGCGAAAGTGCGCGATGGAGACATCATTCGTGTGAATGGACAGACAGGCGAACTGACGTTGCTGGTAGACGAAGCGGAACTGGCTGCTCGCGAACCACACATTCCTGACCTGAGCGCGTCACGCGTAGGAACAGGACGTGAATTATTCGGCGCCTTGCGTGAAAAACTGTCCGGTGCCGAACAGGGCGCAACCTGTATCACTTTTTAAGACGACAAAATTTGTAATCAGGCGAGAGAAAACTCTGATGAAAAACTGGAAAACAAGTGCAGAATCAATCCTGACCACTGGCCCGGTTGTACCGGTTATTGTGGTAAACAAACTGGAACACGCGGTGCCAATGGCAAAAGCGTTGGTTGCTGGTGGCGTGCGCGTTCTGGAAGTGACTTTGCGTACCGAGTGTGCAGTTGATGCTATCCGTGCAATCGCCAAAGAAGTACCGGAAGCGATTGTGGGTGCTGGTACTGTGCTGAACCCACAGCAACTGGCAGAAGTGACCGAAGCAGGCGCACAGTTCGCCATTAGCCCGGGTCTGACTGAACCACTGCTGAAAGCAGCGACTGAAGGCTCCATTCCTCTGATTCCAGGTATCAGCACTGTTTCTGAACTGATGCTGGGTATGGACTACGGCCTGAAAGAGTTCAAATTCTTCCCGGCGGAAGCTAATGGCGGCGTGAAAGCACTGCAGGCGATCGCAGGCCCGTTCTCCCAGGTTCGTTTCTGCCCGACTGGTGGTATTTCTCCGGCTAACTACCGTGACTACCTGGCGCTGAAAAGCGTGCTGTGTATCGGTGGTTCATGGCTGGTTCCGGCGGATGCGCTGGAAGCAGGCGATTACGACCGCATCACTAAGCTGGCACGTGAAGCAGTAGAAGGCGCGAAGCTGTAAAAGTCAAAATGCCCGATCCATGATCGGGCATTTTTGCAGCGTGTTTCTGACGGACTTAACCTTGTACTTTCACCTGTGCGGCGGCGTGCTTCGCGCGTTCAATTGCCTCATCAATGCTCTCCGCTGTAGCCAGCGTCACACCCAGACGACGGCTGCCATCAATTTCCGGCTTACCAAATAAACGAATCTGCAAACCTGCGCCAACGGCATTCTGCACATTATCAAACGTGACATTCTGACTGGTCAGTTGCGGCAGGATAACAGCAGAAGCGGCAGGGCCATTCTGACGAATCCCGCCAACAGGCAGTCCGAGGAACGCGCGTACATGCAGGGCAAATTCCGAGAGATCCTGAGAAATTAACGTCACCATCCCGGTGTCATGCGGGCGAGGGGAGACTTCACTGAAAATCACCTCATCGCCACAGACAAACAACTCCACACCAAACAGACCATAGCCGCCCAGCGCCAGCACCACTTTGCGGGCAATCTCCTGCGCACGTTCCAGAGCCAGTGGACTCATTTGCTGCGGTTGCCAGGATTCGCGATAGTCACCATCTTCCTGACGATGACCTATTGGTGCACAGAAATGGACGCCATCCACCGCACTGACGGTTAGTAGGGTAATCTCAAAGTCAAACTTAACCACGCCTTCAACAATCACGCGGCCCGCCCCGGCGCGACCACCTTGCTGGGCGTACTCCCACGCCTGAGCAAGCTGGTCGGCAGAGCGAATAAACGTCTGCCCCTTGCCGGAAGAACTCATGACCGGTTTAACGATACAGGGATAGCCAATGGCGGTAACCGCCTCGCGGAAAAGACTTTCGCTATCGGCAAAACGATACGTTGAAGTGGGAAGCTGAAGTTCTTCTGCCGCCAGGCGACGGATCCCTTCGCGATTCATCGTTAGCTGAGTCGCACGAGCGCAGGGGACAACATTCAACCCTTCCTTTTCAAGCTGGATCAGCATATCGGTGGCAATAGCTTCGATCTCCGGCACGATATAGTGCGGTTTTTCCAGTTCAACCACACGGCGCAACGCATCGCCATCCAGCATATTGATGACATGAGAACGATGCGCGACATGCATGGCTGGCGCGTCGGCATAGCGATCGACCGCAATCACTTCTACACCGAGGCGTTGGCACTCGATGGCCACTTCTTTACCCAGTTCACCGGAGCCTAATAACATCACGCGAGTTGCTGCCGGACGCAGCGCAGTGCCTAATAACGTCATAACGAATATCCCCTGATTAATTCCGCGCGCAGTATAAACGAAAACGTTTGCGTATGTCTTTATTGCTTGATTGCTCGTGTTGATTTCAAGACCGAAAAGAATTATACTGTATAAAATTACAGTTATTGTGAGAGGCTGCAAATGGCGGTTGAAATTAAATACGTAGTCATTCGTGAGGGCGAAGAGAAGATGTCGTTTACCAGCAAAAAGGAAGCCGATGCTTATGACAAAATGCTTGATACGGCGGATCTGCTCGACACCTGGCTGACAAATTCTCCAGTACAAATGGAAGACGAGCAACGTGAAGCGCTTTCGTTGTGGCTGGCAGAACAGAAAGATGTGCTTAGCACGATTCTGAAAACTGGTAAATTACCGTCTCCCCAGGTGGTCGGTAGTCGCTCTGATGTGGCAGATGAGACACACGCCGCCTGAAGCCACTTGCGCTCCTGATAATTTGTACCATGCTTTCTCCTGAATCATTGTGCTATGGAGAAAAACATGAAAAAAAGAGGGGCGTTGTTGGGGCTGTTACTGCTTTCTGCCTGTGCATCAGTTTTCGCTGCAAATAACGAAACCAGCAAGTCGGTCACTTTCCCAAAGTGTGAAGGTCTGGATGCTGCCGGAATCGCTGCGAGTGTAAAACGCGATTATCAACAAAACCGCGTCGCGCGCTGGGCAGACGATCAAAAAATCGTTGGTCAGGCCGATCCGGTAGCGTGGGTCAGTGTGCAGGATATTCAGGGTAAAGATGATAAATGGTCAGTTCCGCTGACCGTGCGTGGTAAAAGCGCTGATATTCATTATCTGGTTAATGTGGACTGTAAAGCGGGAATGGCGGATTACCAGCGTCGTTAATTGCTGTCAGTCATTGCACATAACCCCTGGCGGATGCGGCGCGAGCGTCTTATCCGCTCTATAACGCACCAGATCCCGCAGGCCTGATAAGGCGCGACAGCGTCGCATCAGGCAATCAGCATAAGGCAACTCCAATTACGGCTACAAACCTCTACCATCGCAATTACCCTAAATAACCCGATCACCATTTTCCGTGGCTGGCTTCCTTGCTGTCCGCTAATTTGCGCATCTTTTGCCTCAATATACACTTTCTGACATCCTCATCCGCTATGCTACAGGCATTAAAATGGTTATTGAGGAGCAAACATGGCTAACTGGTTAAATCAACTGCAATCCCTTCTCGGGCAAAACAGTTCTTCTACCTCCTCGTCTACGGATCAGGGATTGGGCAAACTTTTAGTGCCGGGCGCATTAGGCGGGCTGGCTGGGTTACTGGTAGCGAATAAATCAGCACGTAAACTTTTAACGAAGTATGGCACGAACGCGTTGCTGGTAGGCGGTGGCGCGGTGGCTGGTACGGTGCTGTGGAACAAATACAAAGATAAAATTCGCGCGGCGCACCAGAACGAACCGCAATTCGGCACCCAGAGCACGCCGCTGGATGAGCGCACGGAACGTTTGATCCTCGCGCTGGTATTTGCCGCTAAAAGTGATGGTCATATTGATGCCAAAGAGCGTGTGGCTATCGATCAGCAATTGCGTGAAGCGGGTGTAGAAGAGCAGGGCCGTGTTCTTATCGAGCAGGCAATCGAACAGCCATTGGATCCTCAGCGTCTGGCCCTGGGGGTTCGAAATGAAGAAGAGGCGCTGGAAATCTATTTCCTGAGCTGCGCGGCTATTGATATTGACCATTTTATGGAGCGTAGTTACCTGAATGCACTGGGCGACGCACTGAAAATTCCCCAGGATGTTCGCGAAGGGATCGAACGCGATCTCGAACAGCAAAAGCGTACTTTGTCTGAATAATCCTTCTCTCTGTATAGCCCTATATTTACGTTTTTCGGGCTATACAAACTCGCACAGCTAGTTGAACCGACTGATTTTATCTGCCTGCTACCTTTCGATTTTCACTTCATAACGTGTCATCATCGCTGCAATGACTGTCCTGTTTCGCTTGCATCCCGGGTGAGTTTTGCCACCCTTATAAGATGCTTCAACCAGAAAGAACAATAACATGCTACCAAAAGCTGCTCGAATTCCCCATGCCATGACGCTTCATGGTGATACGCGTATCGACAATTACTACTGGTTGCGGGACGACACGCGCTCGCAGCCGGAAGTACTGAATTACCTGCAACAGGAAAATAGTTACGGGCACCAGGTGATGGCTTCGCAACAAGCCCTGCAGGATCGGATACTAAAAGAAATCATTGAGCGTATCCCGCAAAGAGAAGCCTCTGCGCCTTATATTAAAAACGGTTATCGTTACCGGCATATTTATGAACCCGGCAGTGAATATGCCATTTATCAACGCCAGTCTGCATTCACTGAAGAGTGGGACGAATGGGAAACGTTGCTTGATGCCAACAAGCGGGCGGCACACAGTGAATTTTATTCTATGGGCGGCATGGCTATAACGCCCGATAACACCATTATGGCGCTGGCAGAAGATTTCCTTTCCCGACGCCAGTACGGCATCCGTTTTCGCAATCTTGAAACGGGCAACTGGTATCCCGAACTGCTGGATAATGTGGAACCCAGCTTTGTCTGGGCGAATGACTCATGGACTTTTTATTATGTGCGTAAGCATCCGGTAACTCTGCTGCCTTATCAGGTCTGGCGGCACGCCATCGGGACTCCGGCATCGCAAGATAAACTGATCTACGAAGAAAAAGACGATACTTTTTATGTCAGTCTGCATAAAACGACATCAAAACACTATGTGGTTATTCACCTTGCCAGCGCCACGACCAGTGAAGTTCGTCTGCTGGATGCCGAGCTGGCCGATGCAGAACCGTTTGTCTTTTTGCCGCGGCGTAAAGATCACGAATACAGTCTCGATCATTATCAGCACCGCTTTTATCTACGCTCTAACCGTAACGGCAAAAACTTTGGTTTATATCGTACCCGAATGCGTGAAGAGCAGCAGTGGGAAGAGTTAATTCCGCCACGCGATAACATCATGCTGGAAGGATTTACGCTGTTTACCGACTGGCTGGTGGTTGAAGAGCGCCAGCGTGGGTTAACCAGTCTGCGGCAAATCAATCGCAAAACGCGGGAAGTTATCGGTATTGCTTTTGACGATCCGGCTTACGTCACCTGGATTGCCTATAATCCGGAACCTGAAACTTCGCGATTGCGTTACGGCTATTCCTCCATGACCACGCCAGACACGCTGTTTGAACTGGATATGGACACCGGTGAACGCCGCGTATTAAAACAAACTGAAGTGCCCGGTTTTGATGCAGAGAATTACCGTAGTGAACACCTGTGGATCACCGCCCGTGATGGCGTCGAAGTTCCGGTTTCGTTGGTTTATCATCGCAAACATTTCCGCAAAGGGCACAACCCGCTGCTGGTGTACGGATATGGTTCTTACGGCGCAAGTATTGATGCCGATTTCAGTTTTAGTCGCCTGAGTTTGTTGGATCGCGGCTTTGTCTACGCCATTGTGCATGTTCGTGGCGGTGGTGAACTGGGGCAGCAGTGGTACGAAGATGGCAAATTCCTGAAAAAGAAAAATACTTTCAATGATTATCTTGATGCCTGCGACGCACTGTTAAAGCTGGGTTACGGTTCTCCTTCGCTCTGTTATGCGATGGGTGGTAGCGCGGGTGGCATGTTGATGGGGGTCGCTATCAATGAACGACCAGAATTGTTCCACGGCGTTATTGCCCAGGTGCCGTTTGTCGATGTGGTGACGACGATGCTTGATGAGTCGATTCCGCTCACTACGGGCGAGTTTGAAGAGTGGGGGAATCCGCAGGATCTACAATATTACGAGTACATGAAAAGCTACAGCCCGTATGACAATGTCACGGCGCAGGCTTACCCACATTTGCTGGTGACGACAGGTTTACACGATTCACAGGTGCAATACTGGGAACCGGCAAAATGGGTGGCTAAATTGCGCGAGCTTAAAACAGACGACCATCTGTTGCTGTTATGTACCGACATGGACTCGGGGCATGGCGGCAAATCCGGTCGCTTTAAATCTTACGAAGGTGTGGCAATGGAATATGCTTTTCTGGTCGCGCTGGCGCAGGGAACATTACCTGGTCAGCCAGCGGCTTAAGCATCCGCCAAATAGTGCTTCAAGGTTAAACGCAGTTCCGGGCTCATACTGTCGAGGTTATTAAACAAC
The DNA here is from genome assembly GCF_000408525.1 of Escherichia sp. KTE96. NCBI lineage: Bacteria > Pseudomonadati > Pseudomonadota > Gammaproteobacteria > Enterobacterales > Enterobacteriaceae > Escherichia > Escherichia sp. KTE96. The sequence goes on from NZ_KE137149.1 coordinate 2,419,741, forward strand.
CAGCGCAGATAGCCCGGATCGCGCTCTGCAACTTCTGATACCGCTTTGCCGCGATACTTGCCAAACGTGAATGTCGTTAACAATGACGGACGCCCGGTGATATCCGCCATTTGTTCTACCGTCCAGCCGGATGTGTTCATAATATCGATAAGTAAGGCCGCGGTGATGTAACAGTCATACAGCGCACGGTGGTGATGCAGCCCCGGCGGCGTTTGCACATTGAGCTTACGTGTTTTATACAGCGCCATGTTGCTGTACTTGATCCCCGGCCACAAACGACGGGCCAATTTCATCGTGCAGATCCACTCACCGGGCATTTCAGGCAGTACACGGCGGTCAAAGCTGGCGTTGTGGGCGACATACCATTCACTACCGTAGTAGTGTGGGAGCACGTCTTCAATCCACGGTTTGTCAGCAACCATGGCTTCAGTAATACGGTGGATCGCCATAGCCTGCGGAGTGATAGGGCGGTCGGGGCGAACCAGGTGGCTCATAGGGTTAACGATTTTCCCGTCAACAACATCAACAGAGGCAATCTCCACGACCCCTCCCTGTAAACCGCAGGTTTCAGTATCGATAATACGCAACATGGCAAAACTCCGGGTCGAAAACGCCTAGCGTAATGGAATGATATCGCCTTGCCAACCCTGCGATGTGCGCTGACCAACTAACAATAACGAACCGTAATCGGCGCGGACGATGAGGCGACCATATTCATCCCACAATGCACTATTACCGCGGGCATTAGCCATTAGAACAGCGATGGAATATTGATGTGAGAAAAATTGTAAGTGGCGAGTAGAAGTCAATAAATCTGGCTCGCTGATGCACTGACCGGTGGTAAAGAGTGAGCAGCTCGGGTCCATATCAATACCTTCAGGTTGTCCATCCACCACCGTGATGGTTTTGGAATGTCGCCCCAGGCATGCTCCGTGACTTTGATGATAAATTGCTGGCGCATTCATCCACGGTGCAAATACGGCAATTCCACGAATAAATCGATCGTTATATTCAACGGGAAGGCCGGTAATAATGGTCATTCGATAAGTCATTGCGGCATAACAAAGCGGGTCTAATAGCGAGAGGTCGGGCGGGGCAGGAAGAGGGCGTCGTTTATAATCACATCCCAGTAGAGAAAGCGAGGGGAAAACCAAAAGTTCACACTGCTGTCTGGCGGCAGCCCTCACGAACTCCAGATGATGGGCTACCTGCTCAGTGAGTGAGGCTTTACGAGGCTCATATTGTGCTGCTGCGACTTTCCTGTATGACATGATGACTTCCTTTTCACAGTGTCCGCAAATATTGGTGAGAATAAGAAAATACTCATAATTTAGCAGGCATCATGTAAGGAAGTGTAACTTAATATAAGGTTTATTTAAGTTTAGGTTCGTAAGGTAAACGTGACAGATTTACAGAGGTGAGACGGTGGGCGATAAGGCGCTCACGAAACCAGCTTCGCAGGTGTTCTGGTTGTTCACGTTCAACCGCTTCAGCAATCACCGGCATATTGTAACGTTCTTTAAATGCTACCCCGGCGGCCGCCAGATCGACATTAACTTTATCCATTTCAGTTTGATCCAGTTTGGCCAGATTCTTCAACATGCTGTGTCTCCTCATTAATCGCGGGCAAAAGTTACTAAGAGTTAGCCAGGATGGCAAGCCGGAATTGATGATCCTCGACTCTATCATTAGACAAGGTTATGCTCTGTAAAAAAGTTATTACAAAAAGGAATAGATAATATGGCTTCAACTGCACGTTCCCTTCGTTATGCGCTGACATTTCTGACAGCTTCGCTGGGAGTACCTTCTGCCTGGGCGCATGCGCACTTGACGCATCAGTATCCTGCGGCGAATGCGGAGGTTATCGCTGCTCCACAGGCCATTACTTTAAACTTCTCTGAAAGTATTGAACCCGGGTTCAGCGGCGCAAAAGTCATTGGCTCAAAGAATGAAAATATTAAAACGTTACCCGCGAAGCGTAATGAACAGGACAAAACCCAATTGATTGTTCCGCTTGCCGACGCCCTGAAGCCCGGGAGTTATACCGTTAACTGGCATGTTGTTTCGGTGGACGGGCATAAAACCAAAGGGCAATACACCTTTACAGTGAAATAAAGCATGTTGGCGTTTACCTGGGTCGCACTACGATTTATCCATTTTATCTCCCTGATGCTGGTCTTTGGCTTCGCGATGTATGGAGCATGGCTGGCACCAGTAACAATTCGTCGATTACTGACGAAACGTTTTCTGCGTATACAACAGCACGCCGCCGTCTGGAGTTTGAGCAGTGCCGCTGCGATGTTCGCCGTTCAGGGAGGGTTGATGGGCGCGGGATGGCCGGATGTGGTGTCGTTGAACATTTGGTTGTCGGTGTTACAAACACAGTTTGGTGGTGTCTGGATTTGGCAAATCGTTCTCGCCCTCGTTACGCTGACCGTGGCTCTGATGCAACCACGGAATATGCCTCGTTTGTTGTTTATGTTAACTACCGCACAATTTATTTTGATGGCGGGAGTAGGACACGCGACATTAAACGAAGGATTAACGGCGAAAATCCATCAGACGAATCACGCCGTACATCTGATCTGTGCGGCGGCATGGTTTGGTGGCTTGCTGCCGGTCGTCTGGTGTATGCAGTTGGTGAAAGGGCGTTGGCGACGTGAGGCCATTCATGCACTGATGCGATTTTCCCGGTGTGGACATTTTGCTGTGATAGGTGTACTGGGCAGTGGTGTGCTTAATACATTGTTAATCACCGGATTTTCCCCCACACTTGCGACGTACTGGGGGCAGCTTTTATTACTTAAAGTCATACTGGTAATGGTTATGGTGGCCATCGCGCTGGCAAATCGTTATGTTCTTGTTCCGCGCATGGGGCAGGACGAAGACCGTGCGGCACCCTGGTTTGTGTGGATGACTAAACTCGAATGGGCGATAGGTGCGGTAGTGCTGGTGATTATCAGCCTGCTTGCGACTCTCGAACCTTTTTGATGGATTACGAAAATGATGAAAAAAAGTATTCTGGCGTTTCTGTTACTCACCAGTTCGGCAGCGGCGTTGGCGGCTCCGCAGGTGATTACCGTCAGCCGTTTTGAAATGGGTAAAGACAAATGGGCGTTTAATCGCGAAGAGGTGATGCTGACCTGTCGTCCGGGCAATGCTTTGTATGTCATTAACCCAAGTACCCTGGTGCAGTATCCTTTAAACGATATCGCACAAAAGGAAGTAGCCAGCGGGAAGACTAAAGCCCAGCCCATTTCGGTGATCCAGATTGATGATCCCAATAAACCAGGTGAAAAAGTGAGTCTGGCACCGTTTATTGAAAGAGCTGAGAGACTCTGTTAATTATCTATAGTAATTTTTTGATTTTAAATAAAAAACCGCCCGGGTGCTTTCACCAGAACGGGCGGTTTTTAACATTTTAGAGGATGATAAACGCGCTTTTTTTCTGACCACTTTACGCGCGGACTGGAAAACCTGGCGTCGTCATCTATTCTTAAAAGGCAAGGCAACTAAGCCTGCATTAATGCCAACTTTTAGCGCACGGCTCTCTCCCAAGAGCCATTTCCCTGGACCGAATACAGGAATCGTGTTCGGTCTCTTTTTATCTATAAAGCCAGTTTGATAATGGCATTACTGCTTTTCCCTCACTGACTTCACAATCAACCATAACACACACTCTACTGCTTCAGTCCAGGCTTTTTTAACATTTTTGTTAAAATAATGTGATCTTATGCGCGGGAGTAAGGAATTGATGAAACAGGCAGGCCACATCTATCAGAGAATTGATGGTAGTCAGTGGCGACATATTTGGCTGGTGGGTGATATTCATGGCTGCCTGGCGCAACTGCGAGAGAAATTATGGTTCTGCCGGTTTGACCCGTGGCAAGACTTGTTAATCTCGGTTGGTGACGTTATCGATCGTGGCCCGGAGAGTTTGCGTTGCCTGCAATTACTGGATCAACGCTGGGTCAGGGCGGTAAGAGGCAATCATGAGCAGATGGCGATGGATGCGCTGGCATCGCAGCAGATGTCTTTGTGGTTTATGAATGGTGGCGACTGGTTTGCCGCACTGACAGAGCACCAACGTGAGCAAGCGAGAAGGGCGCTGGAAAAGTGCGGGTCTTTGCCGTGGATAATTGAATTAAGCTGTAGTAGCGGACTGCATGTCATCGCCCATGCGGATTACCCCAATGATATTTATGAGTGGCATAAGGAAGTCGATCTGCATCAGGTGTTGTGGAGTCGCTCGCGATTGCGTGAAGGCCGAAAAGGGCAGGGAATTACCGGCGCTGATCATTTCTGGTTTGGTCATACGCCATTACGCCATCGCGTAGATATCGGTAACTTGCATTATATTGATACCGGCGCGGTCTTTGGTGGAACACTCACGTTGGAACGACTCCAGTAATTAAAAGTCACTGTAATCTTGCGCAGGCCGCCAGAACCCATCAATGAAATCTTCAACGGGAAAACAGCCACCGTGGCGGATCCGTTGATCGTCCATTGAGTAGAGGCACTGCTGTTCCGTATTGTAGACATCAACCACAATATCTTCACAACCAGCGTCCAGATAGCAAACAAAAAGTACCAGCGCGAACATTTCATCCTCGAAGTGCGTTGCCGTACCGTTAAGTTTAGGAGAGATTTTACAACGGGAAAATAACCGGGATAAATAACCCGTCATGCCGACGGGTTCTTTTTGGATCAGGCAAGGCGCATAATCCAGGCATCGGACTGTTGATCGTAGCGGGTACGGTAAAGGACAGAGTGTTCGCCGTTTAGCAGGGCAGGAATGCTGGTGTCAGCGTCCCAGGCATCCAGTTGCATACATAAATCCGGGTCAGATTTACAGGGAATGGTCAACGTTCGGTCACCAGGCGATTCGCCGTGTAACTCGCCGTCATCGATTTCAAAAGCGCCTATGCGCACACTGGTTTTCATCTTCGTGCTCTCCATTGAAGTGCTGGTTGTGGTACGACCAGTCCGATCGCACCATTTTTCAGCCTAGTCAAGGCAGTCAGATTCGCCAGTCAAAACGTGCGCTTTTTGTGTACTGTCAGGCTTTACCCGTAAAAAGTTTTCCGTCGCGCACTAGCTCACGCGGGTAACTGTTTTTCAGTCGCGAGCCAATACGTTTGGCTAAACCGATTGGCTGGCGCTGGAAGGTGACCAACACATCATCCCCGGTTGGTGCGGTCTGCGGGTAAACATCGCGCCCACGATACCACTCTTCTGCTTCTTGTGGTGTTAGTTCAAACGCGTTAGCGTGGTCGGGTGAGGCAAGGGCAATGACCGCTTCATGCTGCCAGCGGTAACCTTTGTTATGCGTTTCGGCAAGTTTTACTCCCAGACGAGAAAATCGGACTTTACCGATCAACGCTTCAATGCCCACCGGGAATAACCAGATTTCTTTATCACGCTGCCAGAGACGCAGGTTTTTGTCCCACTGTAAGCCAACATTCGCAGCCGCCTGCCGAATTTGTGCGGTTTCGCGATCTTTAACTGGGCTAAACGGGAAATTGCCCACTTTGTATTTCGGTACGGGTAAGGCAGGAATGGCCTGAGTTTTACGCAGACGAGCAACGAAGAAGCCTTCGCAGTCATAAATTTGTGGGAAGACGTGCAAGAAGCCTTCTTCGGTCAGCGCTTTTTTTGCATCAGGGAAGAGATCGCCCAACGGCAAAAACTCTACTGCATCGGGATAAGTCTCTTTCAGCCACAGGCAAACGGCTTCGTTTTCGTCACGGTTTAAGGTACAGGTCGAGTAAACCAGCGTACCGCCAGGACGTAAGGCATGAAATGCACTGTCAATCAGTTCACGCTGGGTGGCGGCGATTTCCAGGTTGCTTTCCGGTGACCAGTTTTTCAGCGCGTCGGGGTCTTTACGTACCACACCTTCACCGGAGCAGGGAGCATCCAGCAAAATGGCGTCGAACATTTCTGGCAACGCTGCACCAAACACGCGGCCATCAAAATGCGTTAAAGCTACATTACTGATACCGCAGCGGCTGATATTGGCATGTAACACCTTTACCCGGCTGGCGGAAAACTCATTGGCAAGGATCGCGCCTTCATTATTCATACTCGCAGCAATCTGCGTGGTTTTTGATCCCGGCGCAGCCGCCACATCCATCACCCGTTGCGGGGAGTTACCATCGGCAAACAACGCCGCAACCGGTAACATCGAACTGGCTTCCTGAATATAAAACAGGCCACTTAAATGTTCGGCGGTACTGCCCAACGGTAATGCCTCTTCATCGTCGCGTTCAATCCAGAAACCTTCCTTACACCAGGGAACCGGTGTTAACGTCCAGCCGTAAGGCTCGGTTAATTGCAGGAAATCAGCAACGGAGATTTTCAGCGTATTAACGCGAATGCTGCGGCGCAACGGGCGCTGGCAGGCGGCGAGAAAATCATCAAAAGAGAGCGTCGAAGGCATCGCTTCGCGCATTTGCGTCAAAAAGGCGTCCGGGAAATAAACGGTGTGTTGAGCCACAAGTATGTACCAGCGGAAAAAAACAGGCGCGCAGTTTAGCATAAACGCTCCGGCGCAGGCACGCCGGAGCAGAAGGAGATTAACGAGGCAGGGCGGTGCCCCATTCACGCCACTCTTTCGGTTCGCTTTCCAGCAACAGGAAGTGTTTGCCTTCCTGAGCTTTCGGTGCCAGTGGCGTTCCTGGTGGGGTAGCGAAGGCGATCCCTCCACGGATAAACTGATTAAAGGTGCCGGTTTTCACCACACCACCCGTCAGGCCAAAGTCCAGACTGTAGCCCGATGCCAGCCAGAAGACGGAATTGTTACGCACCAGGTGCTGGTATCGCTTACTGATGCGCATCGCAATCATCACCCGATCTGACAATGTCCCCAGCGTCATTCCGGTAACCGTACCTACTTCCAGACCACGGAACAGTACCGGAGTACCAATGCCTAATGACCCGGCTTCTGGCGCTTCAACAATAATGCTTAAGCCATCAAGGTAACGAGAATCGGTAATGGTGGCTTCTTGCAACTCAAAGTCACGGCGAGGATTACCCCGACCAGGTTCGACATTGATATACGGCTGAAGGATGGTATCAAGGTGCTCAACGCCCGCTGCCGAAATCTGTGGTGTGACCACCGAGAAGCGCGTACCTCCGCGGGCGAAGGTCTGGACATATTCCGGATAGAGCACCGCTTTTGCCTGTACTTCATTGCGTGCGGTGATCAGATCCAGCGTCTGGATCTGCCCGATATCAATACCGAGATAGCGAATTGGCATACCAACAGCCAGTTTTCCGGCATCGAAAGCATGGAGCGTAATCTGCCCGCCAACCGCACGAGCGGCTGTTTCGGAAGCATATAGAATTCGCTTGTCGCCTTTACGCTGACTGGCGCTGGCACCGCTGAGGTTATCGAAACTGATAGCCCCCTTTAATGCCCGTGAAAGCGGTGATGCCTGTACGGTCAGGCCGCTGCCGTTAAGCTGAACTTTTGCGCCACCTTCCGCCCAGAACACACTGTTGCTGGTCAGGAGATTGCGATATTCCGGCTTAATATGCAGATCGATATCAAAGGCATTGGCCCGAGGACGTACGGTAATAACTTCACCAACCTCAAATTTGCGGTACAGCACTACCGATCCCGCCTGCACATCTGGCAGCGTTTCCGCGCTCAAACTCACGGTCGTTGTAGGCAAATCGCTCAGGCTGTTTTCCAGGGCTTTTTCCAGATTGGCATACAGCGGATAGCTGGCTTTCATCTCTCCTTTTTCGCCCGGCAGAATGCGGATGCCACCGTTGAGCCATTCTGAGGCGCTGGCACCGAGGAACTCGACGCCATCCAGTCCCACTTTCACGTCAACACGGCTATTAACGACAAATTTGCTGTCACCTTTTACCAGTTCACGATGCTGCGGTTCGATGGCAACGGTAAAGGTGACGCCTTTGCTGGTAAGTTTACGTTCAATTACCTGGCCTACCTGTACACCATGCAGAATTAACGGCTGACCGGCATCAATACCGTAACTTTCCGGCGCGGTCAGGGTCAGCGTCATAACATCCGGTTCATGCAGCAGGGCTTTCTCGCCAGGCACAACAACAAACTCTTTGCGTGGCTCGCCATTACCTGGCACCAGTTCGAAGGTTTTGCCGGTCAGTAGGGAACTCAGATTGGCATCGCTGAGGGATAATTTCGGGTTACGTAACTCAATGCGAGTATTTTCACGAAGTAGGGTAACTACGCTGGGATCAACGGTCATTTCACCAGTAACTTTGCCACCTGGATTTAAATTCAGTTTGGTCAGTTGCCCGACTTCCAGTCCCTGGTACATGAGCGGCGTTGAATCGGCGCTTAATCCGACTCCGTTTGGCAGATCCAGTTTTATGAGCACCCCACGCTGGCTGTGGGCGAGATCTTCATACAGACCAAAGGTATCTTCCGGATCGGCAGGTTTCGACTCTTCCGGCGAGTCGAAGGCAATCGCACCGTTAACCAGAGCAGCCAGACTTTCCAGTTTCACCTTCGCGCCACTGATACTGACATTGGCATCAACGCCAGAAACATTCCAGAAGCGACTGCCTTTTTTCACCAGGTCGGTAAAGCGCCGCTCAATCAGGACATCAATCACCACGCCTTGCTTATTGGGATTGATCGCATAGTCATAGACTCGCCCCACCGGGATTTTGCGGAAATAGACCAACGAGCCGCTGTTCAGCGAACCAAGATCGGGGGCTTGCAGATGGATCATAAGATCACCATTATCCAGCCGATATTTGGGCTGGGTATCGAGGGCGACAAAGTGATCTTGCTCTTTACCTTTACCTGGCATCATGCCGATATAGTTTCCGCCGACCAGCGCATCCAGCCCGGAAACACCTGCCAGCGAAGCTTTTGGCGTCACCAGCCAGAACTGCGTCTCTTCGCGCAACGCATCTTTCATATCGGACTTGATGCTGACCTTCACTTCAATCTTACGCAGATCGTCGCTCAGACTGACATCCTGCACCGTTCCGACTTCAACGCCCTGATAGCGAACAGGTGTGCGACCCGGAACAATGCCATCCGCCGACATAAAATCGATGGTGACGGTATTGCCTCGATCCTGATAACTCCCCCAAATTAGCCAACCGGCTATCATTAGCGCGATGAATGGCAGTAGCCAGAAAGGTGAGATACGGCGTTTAGTTTTAATTTGCGCTTCAGTCGTCGAAGCGGGCGTTTCCTGACTCATGTGCATCCCAAAGTAAGCGGCTGTCCAGCCATTCCACTGCAAGAATAGTCAAAATAACCGCTGCGCCGAAATAAAACGCAGCCGGTCCCATAGTAAAAGCGAGGATTTGATCGCGATTAATCAGCGACATGGTTAAAGAAATGACAAACAGATCCAGCATCGACCAGCGGCCAATCCAGGTCACTATTCGCAGTAACATTATTCGCGTACGTAACCCCTGTTGGCACTTAAAATGAATGCTCAACAATAAAGTGAACATAACAATCACTTTAGTAAATGGCACCAGAATACTGGCGATAAATACGATTCCGGCAACGGCAATATTGCTGTTCGCCAGCGACATAATCCCGGAAAGGATCGTATCTTCTTGTCGACCACCGTTCAGATAAATGATCGAAATAGGTAACAGGTTGGCAGGAAACAACAAGATGATTGAAGCTAACAGCGCCGCCCAACATTTTTGAATACTATGATGGCGACGCAGGCGAAGCGGGATATGGCAACGGGGACAGCGACCGCGCGGATCAGGGTAGCCGGTAAAGTGACACCCCAGACAAACGCGTAGTTTTTTATCCCTACGCGTGGCAGGGCGTTCAGGGTAAAATCGCTCCCACAACTGTTCAACATTAAGATGTGACAACGTCACCGTCGTTAAAATCACCAGCGCTACAAAAGAGAATAGGCCGACACCGGCCTGGATATGGGCATAGTCCTGCACCTTTATAGAGGCAACGGCAATGCCGACCAGGTAGATATCCAGCATTACCCACTCTTTCAGCCGCTCAAGCATCAGCAACACCGGACGTAAATTCATTCCCAGCCGATTACCAAACCACAACCAGGCAATAGATGTCACCAGAATGAGGGGGGCACCGATAACGCAGAAAAAAACCATTGCGCCCGTTACCGCATCTCCCTGTTTGGTCATTTGCCAGATGCCTTGCATTACGTTGGCGTCAATACGAATACCTAACAACCAGATATGCAATAGTGGTTCGCCCCACGCAAAAGGCATCAGCAACAGCATTGTGAAGGCCATTGCCGCCAGGCGCGTTAGCGACCAGTCGCGTCCGTCACGGATTTTTGCCTGGCAGCGTGGGCAATAGGCACTTTGGTGTGAATTTATCTCTGGCAGGCTGAACAGCATGTCACATTGCGGGCAGCGTTGGTAATCACCATGCGGCAACGCTTCGCCAATTGATCTCACTGTTATTTTTTTTGTTGGCGTAACTTGTGGGGTGTAAAGAGCCATGACGCGCCAAATGTAATAAGAATTAACACTAATCTTAACTCATGATGGGAATGATCTTGAGCATTAACGCATTTAATGCTTATTTTAATAGGCTGGCAGTTCCAGGTAAGACAACCAAGTGATTATATAATGAACAAAACAGAATTTTACGCGGACTTAAACCGCGACTTTAATGCGCTGATGGCGGGAGAAACCAGTTTTCTGGCAACACTGGCTAATACCAGCGCGTTATTATACGAACGTCTGGCCGACGTAAACTGGGCGGGGTTTTATCTACTCGAAGATGAGACGTTGGTTCTCGGACCGTTTCAGGGCAAAATTGCCTGCGTACGGATCCCCGTCGGGCGCGGCGTGTGTGGCACCGCGGTTGCCCGTAACGAAGTACAGCGAATCGAGGATGTTCACGCATTCGATGGACATATTGCCTGTGATGCGGCGAGTAATTCTGAAATTGTTCTACCGTTGGTGGTGAAAAATCAGATTATTGGCGTTCTCGACATCGACAGTACCGTCTTCGGTCGCTTCACCGACGAGGACGAACAAGGCTTACGTCAGCTTGTGGCACAGCTTGAAAAGGTGCTTGCAACGACGGATTACAAAAAATTCTTTGCGAGCGTCGCAGGATAATCAACGGATAACGTAGCATTTACTGATGGCGTCATTATAATGACGCCTGTTCATGCCTGCGCTTGTTGGCTACGTCCGTTGTAATCAGGAAATTTCATGGAAAATCAACCTAAGTTGAATAGCAGTAAAGAAGTAATCGCGTTTCTGGCCGAACGTTTTCCCCACTGTTTCAGTGCGGAAGGTGAAGCGCGTCCGCTGAAAATCGGTATTTTTCAGGATTTGGTCGATCGTGTTGCCGGGGAAATGAACCTGAGCAAAACGCAACTGCGATCCGCTTTACGTCTCTACACTTCGAGCTGGCGCTACCTGTATGGTGTTAAACCAGGCGCGACGCGTGTCGATCTTGACGGCAACCCTTGCGGTGAGCTGGACGAGCAACATGTAGAACATGCTCGCAAGCAGCTTGAAGAAGCGAAAGCGCGCGTTCAGGCCCAGCGTGCTGAACAGCAAGCTAAAAAACGCGAAGCTGCCATCGCTGCTGGTGAGAAAGAAGATGCACCACGTCGTGAACGTAAACCACGTCCTGCTGCGCAACGCCGTAAAGAAGGCGCCGAGCGCAAACCTCGTGCGCAAAAACCGGCTGAGAAAGCGCCAAAAACAGTAAAAGCACCTCGCGAAGAACAGCATACCCCGGTTTCTGACATTTCAGCTCTGACTGTCGGACAAGCCCTGAAGGTGAAAGCTGGTCAAAACGCGATGGATGCCACCGTATTAGAAATCACCAAAGACGGCGTCCGCGTCCAACTGAATTCGGGTATGTCTTTGATTGTGCGCGCAGAACACCTGGTGTTCTGAAACGGAGGCCGGGCCAGGCATGAACATGTTTTTTAGGCTTACCGCGTTAGCTGGCCTGCTTGCAATAGCAGGCCAGACCTTCGCTGTAGAAGATATTACGCGTGCTGATCAGATTCCGGTATTAAAGGAAGAGACGCAGCATGCAACTGTGAGTGAGCGCGTAACGTCGCGCTTCACCCGTTCCCATTATCGACAATTCGACCTCGATCAGGCGTTCTCGGCCAAAATCTTTGACCGCTACCTGAATCTGCTTGATTACAGCCACAACGTGCTGTTGGCTAGCGATGTCGAACAATTCGCGAAAAAGAAAACCGAGTTGGGCGATGAACTTCGTTCCGGCAAACTCGACGTTTTCTACGATCTTTACAATCTGGCGCAAAAACGCCGCTTCGAACGTTACCAGTATGCGTTGTCGGTACTGGAAAAACCGATGGATTTTACCGGTAATGATTCTTATAACCTTGACCGCAGCAAAGCACCCTGGCCGAAAAATGAGGCTGAGTTAAACGCGCTGTGGGACAGCAAAGTTAAATTCGACGAGTTAAGCCTGAAGCTGGCGGGAAAAACGGATAAAGAAATTCGTGAAACCCTGACGCGTCGTTACAAATTTGCTATTCGCCGCCTGGCGCAAACTAACAGCGAAGATGTTTTCTCGCTGGCAATGACGGCTTTCGCACGCGAAATTGATCCGCATACCAACTACCTTTCCCCGCGCAATACCGAACAGTTCAATACTGAAATGAGTTTATCGCTGGAAGGTATTGGCGCAGTGTTGCAAATGGATGATGATTACACCGTTATCAATTCGATGGTGGCGGGTGGTCCGGCTGCGAAAAGTAAAGCGATTAGCGTTGGTGACAAAATTGTCGGGGTCGGACAAACCGGTAAACCTATGGTTGATGTGATCGGTTGGCGTCTTGATGATGTTGTTGCCTTAATCAAAGGGCCGAAGGGCAGTAAGGTTCGTCTGGAAATTTTACCTGCGGGTAAAGGCACTAAAACCCGCACGGTGACGTTGACGCGTGAGCGCATTCGTCTGGAAGACCGTGCCGTTAAAATGTCTGTGAAGACGGTTGGCAAAGAAAAAGTCGGTGTGCTGGATATTCCGGGCTTCTATGTTGGCTTGACGGACGATGTCAAAGTTCAACTGCAGAAACTGGAAAAACAAAATGTCAGCAGTGTCATCATCGACCTGCGTAGCAACGGTGGCGGTGCGTTGACTGAAGCGGTATCGCTCTCTGGTTTGTTTATCCCATCAGGTCCGATTGTGCAGGTTCGCGATAACAACGGTAAAGTCCGTGAAGACAGTGATACCGACGGCCAGGTCTTCTATAAAGGCCCGCTGGTGGTGCTGGTTGACCGTTTCAGTGCTTCGGCTTCGGAAATCTTTGCTGCCGCAATGCAGGATTATGGTCGCGCGCTGGTTGTGGGCGAGCCGACATTTGGTAAAGGCACAGTCCAGCAGTATCGCTCTCTGAACCGCATCTACGATCAGATGTTGCGCCCAGAATGGCCTGCGTTAGGCTCAGTACAATATACAATCCAGAAATTCTATCGCGTTAACGGTGGCAGTACGCAACGTAAGGGCGTAACGCCAGATATCATCATGCCTACGGGCAATGAAGAGACGGAAACGGGTGAGAAATTCGAAGATAATGCGCTGCCGTGGGATAGCATCGACGCAGCAACCTATGTGAAATCAGGAGACTTAACGGCATTTGAGCCGGAGTTGTTGAAGGAACATAATGCGCGTATCGCGAAGGATCCTGAATTCCAGAATATCATGAAGGATATCGCTCGCTTCAACGCCATGAAGGATAAGCGTAACATCGTCTCTCTGAACTACGCCGTGCGTGAAAAAGAGAATAACGAAGATGATGCGACGCGTCTGGCGCGGTTGAACGATCGCTTTAAACGCGAAGGAAAACCGGCATTGAAGAAACTGGATGATCTGCCAAAAGATTATAAGGAGCCGGATCCATATCTGGATGAGACAGTGAACATCGCGCTTGATTTGGCGCGTCTGGAAAAAGCCAGACCCGCGGAACAGCCCGCTCCCGTCAAGTAACATCAATCAGGCACAAGAAATTGTGCCTGATTTTTTAACAGCGGCAAGATGCCGTAAATCAGATGCTACAAAATGTAAAGTTGTGTCTTTCTGGTGACTTACGCTCTATCCAGACTTGAAAATAGTCGAGTAACCCATACGATGTGGGTATCGCATATTGCGTTTTGTTAAACTGAGGTAAAAAGAAAATTATGATGCGAATCGCGCTCTTCCTGCTAACGAACCTGGCCGTTATGGTCGTTTTCGGGCTGGTACTGAGCCTGACAGGGATACAGTCGAGCAGCGTTCAGGGGCTGATGATTATGGCCTTGCTGTTCGGCTTCGGTGGTTCCTTCGTTTCGCTTCTGATGTCCAAATGGATGGCATTACGATCTGTTGGCGGGGAAGTGATCGAGCAACCGCGTAACGAAAGGGAACGTTGGCTGATCAATACTGTTGCAACCCAGGCGCGTCAGGCTGGGATTGCTATGCCACAAGTGGCTATCTACCATGCGCCGGACATTAACGCTTTTGCAACCGGTGCGCGCCGGGATGCCTCTCTGGTTGCTGTCAGCACGGGTTTGTTGCAAAACATGAGCCCGGATGAAGCCGAGGCGGTAATTGCCCACGAAATTAGCCACATTGCTAATGGTGACATGGTTACCATGACGCTGATTCAGGGCGTGGTGAACACCTTTGTTATCTTTATTTCCCGTATTCTGGCACAACTGGCCGCTGGCTTCATGGGCGGTAACCGCGACGAAGGCGAAGAGAGTAACGGCAACCCGCTGATCTACTTTGCAGTTGCGACGGTACTGGAGTTAGTGTTTGGTATTCTGGCGAGCATTATCACCATGTGGTTCTCGCGTCACCGTGAATTTCACGCTGATGCCGGTTCAGCCAAATTGGTTGGCCGTGAAAAAATGATTGCTGCGCTACAGCGCCTGAAAACCAGCTATGAACCGCAAGAAGCAACCAGCATGATGGCTTTCTGCATTAACGGTAAGTCAAAATCGCTGAGCGAGCTGTTCATGACCCACCCGCCGCTGGATAAACGTATTGAGGCTCTGCGCACGGGTGAATACCTGAAGTAAGATGAAATAAATACTCAAAAAGCGCGTCCAGGTTGACGCGCTTTTTTTATGCCTGGGATCGTGGCTGGGCGATCCGTAAACCACTAACACCGGCAGCGATTACTGCCAGAATAGCCGCGGTCATCAGCGAGACGTGCGTACCATTATCACCAAACTGATTTAACATCAGTGCCACCAACGCTGCGCCACTACTCTGACCAAGCAGACGAGCCGTACCTAACATGCCACTGGCACCGCCGCTACGTTCCCGCGGGGCGGAAGTAATAATGGTGTGGTTATTGGGTGACTGGAATAATCCAAAACCGGCACCGCACAAGATCATAGGCCAGATGATATTGATATCGGCAGGTGAAGCAGGCAAGAGAACCAGCGAAAAAAGCCCCGCCGCCATAATAAACAACCCTAAAGCTCCAAGTAACCCAGCATGCACGCGTTCTATCAGATAACCTGCCAGCGGTGCCATCACCATTGTTGCCAGCGGCCATGGGGTCAGAAGTAGACCTGTTTCCACTTCACTACGTCCGAGCACCGTTTGCAGATAAAAGGGCAGGGAGACCATTGCCAGCATCTGTGCGCAGAAAGAGCAAATAGACGTGCAAATAGACAGTGAAAAAAGCGGAATACGCAGTAAATCCACTGGCAACAGCGGCACGGGAAGAGAAAGCTGACGACGAATAAAGAAAATACCAACGACAACCATTACCGCCAGTTCTACACCAATCAACGTCAGCGATTGCCCCTGAGCAAAACCACTCAACGCGGTAATAAGCAGACCAAATGTTAACGCGTTCATCACGGCGCTGGGCAGGTCAAAACGTGGTTTACTGGCACGAGAACCATTAGGTGGCAGAAAACGCATTGCCAGAAGCAGGGCGATAATACCCAACGGTACGTTGATTAAAAATAGCCACTTCCATGACGCGATGGAGAGGATTACCGCGGCGATAGTTGGCCCGGCAGCAGAGGAGACGGCGACAATAAACGAGTTAATTCCCATTCCCCGCCCCAGAAAACGCTGTGGATAGATTAGCCGGATAAGAGCAGTATTGACGCTCATTAGTGCTGCGCCACCAAAACCTTGTATTACACGCGCCAGAGTTAGCATTTGCAGCGAATCAGAAAGGGCACAGAACAGCGATGACAGCAGAAATACGACCAGGCCGCATTTATAAATGCGTCGATAGCCAAACATATCTCCCAGAAACGAAAACGAAAGCAGGGAGACGACAATCGCGATTTGATAGGCATTCACCACCCAAATAGAACTGGCTGGCGTGGCGTGAAGATCAGTAGCAATAGTTGGCAAGGCGACGTTGGCGATAGCGCCGTTGAGGACCGCCATCGAAATACCGATAATAATGGTTAAAATCGCGCCGTATCGCTGAGGCAACGGCAGGCCATCGGCCTGAACTTTTGGCATAGGAATTTTATATCTTTGGATGATAATCAACAGGGTTATGATTCTAGCACTGATATTCACGGCGGATGTCGCAGAATTGTAACTAACCGGCAAAAGATGGATTGCGACCACCCAGGCGCGAAATTATAATAAAAAACAGTTCTGATTTTTATAAAACACTCGCAATGAGGTGATAAATGGCTAACGCAGATCTGGATAAACAGCCTGATTCTGTATCTTCTGTACTGAAGGTTTTTGGCATTTTACAGGCGCTGGGCGAAGAGCGCGAAATAGGGATAACCGAGCTGTCACAGCGCGTCATGATGTCAAAAAGCACCGTTTATCGCTTTTTACAGACCATGAAAACCCTGGGGTATGTGGCGCAGGAAGGGGAGTCGGAGAAATATTCTCTGACCCTGAAATTGTTTGAGTTGGGGGCTCGTGCCTTACAAAACGTCGATCTCATTCGTAGCGCAGATATCCAGATGCGCGAAATCTCCCGCCTGACGAAAGAAACCATCCACCTTGGCGCACTGGACGAAGACAGCATTGTTTACATCCACAAAATTGACTCTATGTACAATTTGCGCATGTATTCACGGATTGGTCGTCGTAATCCGCTTTACAGCACCGCGATTGGTAAAGTGCTGCTGGCCTGGCGCGATCGTGATGAAGTGAAGCAGATCCTTGAGGGCGTTGAGTATAAACGCAGTACCGATCGTACCATTACCAGTACCGAAGCGTTACTACCGGTGTTGGACCAGGTGCGCGAGCAAGGTTATGGTGAAGATAACGAAGAGCAGGAAGAAGGACTACGCTGTATCGCGGTTCCGGTATTTGACCGCTTTGGTGTGGTTATTGCCGGTCTGAGCATCTCCTTCCCAACGCTGCGTTTCTCTGAAGAGCGTTTGCAGGAGTACGTAGCTATGTTGCATACGGCCGCACGTAAAATTTCCTCGCAAATGGGGTATCACGACTATCCGTTCTGATTAGAGTTAGAACCTGTCTGTATAATATTCAGACAGGTTCTTATCTGGTGGGGGGTAAATAAAGTTACTGATGGCTGGCGTAATATCGTATACGTTGGTGATAAGTGTACGTTTTATTCATTGAGTTTAATGTGGGTATTTATACCTTAATCTATTAGCCATTATCGACGACGATATTGTTTTTACGTAACAGTGGGCAATCGGTTATCCCGAAAAAACCACTTTTAGTGTGCAGGTATTGTACCGTACTGGTATCCCGGGCCGTCAGATAGGTGCATTGCAACCCTAACCCAGCGGCATTTTCCTTGCTTCCAATCAGAACACCATATCCGCTTAGTAATAATCCTGTCCATACCAGTGCTATCAACATAATTGTGCGAATAATGAATCGCATTATGACCTCTTCTCTTTTTTGTTCGCTTAATCGTAGCGGTAATATGGACTGAAGCAAGCGTATAGTTCCGAAAAAGCACGAATATCGACATGGTTAGGCGCTGTTTAACTAACGCATGATAGTTTAATGACATAAGGTAGGTTAAACGGAGAATGGAGTGAAAAAGTTTCGATGGGTCGTTCTGGTTGTTGCTGTGCTGGCTTGCTTGCTGCTATGGGCGCAGGTATTCAACATGATGTGCGATCAGGATGTACAATTTTTCAGCGGAATTTGTGCCATCAATCAATTTATCCCGTGGTGATATCATTTTTTCAGCAGTAGATTTCCTTCCTGTGTGGCAGTGGTAGAATGACACCTCTACTTAGAGGTGGTGAAATGAACGAAGTTGTAAATTCAGGCGTAATGAACGTTGCGTCTTTGGTTGTATCGGTGGTAATTCTCGCTATTGGGCTCATCTTGTGGTTTTTCATCAACCGTGCCAGTTCACGGACTAACGAACAGATTGAACTTCTTGAGGCATTGCTGGAACAGCAAAAACGGCAAAATGCACTGTTACGTCGTTTGTGCGAAGCAAACGAACCTGAAAAAACGGATGCGAATACTGCTGAGAACCTAAAAACGGCTGAAGATGAAGATATCATCCGCCTGGTAGCGGAACGGTAATCTTTCCTCAAAATTTGAGTAGCCCTAATGCTGATGGGTTACTCATCTTATCCGCACTATAGTGGTGCAATTGATTCAAATTAATACTCTGGTCTGACTTCGATTATTTATCGTGTTATTTATTTCATAATAGCGGTATCGGAAAAAGATATTAATCGCACTAAGCTATTGGGATGTTTACATCGGAATTGTGATCAATTGCGGTATTATTTATTAGCGAAACGTTTCTCCCTTCACTTTTTAGTAATTCATCAATTTTTCTTATTTTAAATTAATAATGAGCATTAAGTCTGGTTTCTTCATTTCACCTGTGTATGTTGTTAACTATCTGTTTTATTGGGTGAAGTTATATAACATTTTATTCGTTATATATCATAAAAAGTGATATCGCTCGCATTGCGTAATAACTTGTACTGCTGCTCTGGAAGAACTGAACTTATTGAACTATGTTAGAAACTGCATCAGGTCAAGTATCTGCGTGTAATGGTATGGTTAAGTGCATCGATATATCGGCACGTATTCCGTTGCATAAGTGTGCAAAAAAAGTGGAAGGCGTATCGAGATTTGTGCGGCTGATCGAGACATGTTTAAAAATGGCTTGCCATAATTAACGTTGTATGTGATAACAGTTTCGGGTTAAACGAGGTACAGTTCTGTTTATGTGTGGCATTTTCAGTAAAGAAGTCCTGAGTAAACACGTTGTCGTTGAATACCGCTTCTCTGCCGAGCCTTATATTAGTGCCTCATGCAGTAATGTGTCAGTTTTATCTCTGTAATGCCTGCGGGCGAAGAAAACAATCTAAGGAATTTTTCAAATGGCAAAGATTAAAGGTCAGGTTAAGTGGTTCAACGAGTCTAAAGGTTTTGGCTTCATTACTCCGGCAGATGGCAGCAAAGATGTGTTCGTACACTTCTCTGCTATCCAGGGTAATGGCTTCAAAACTCTGGCCGAAGGCCAGAACGTTGAGTTCGAAATTCAGGACGGCCAGAAAGGTCCGGCGGCTGTTAACGTAACAGCTATCTGATCGAATCCACTGATCTGAAGTGTAAACGCGCTTCAATCTCGCTATAAAGCCTCGTCGAATTTGCGAGGCTTTTTACTTTGTTTTATTTTCGTTCCTGTCTCCGGATATTTGCCAGTCGTGCGATTCGCGTTACACTTGCGGCCTTTAGTATCCTGCCGGAGTTGTCATGTCATTTTCCTGTCCACTTTGTCATCAGCCTTTAGCGCTTGAAAAAAACAGCTATATCTGTCCCCAACGGCATCAATTTGATATGGCGAAAGAGGGATATGTTAATTTGCTGCCCGTTCAGCATAAACGTTCTCGCGATCCGGGCGATAGTGCGGAAATGATGCAAGCGCGGCGTACATTTTTAGATGCCGGTCATTATCAGCCGCTTCGCGATGCGATTGTCGCTCAATTGTGTGAATGTCTTGAGCAGCACGCAACGGCGATACTGGATATTGGTTGTGGGGAAGGGTACTACACCCATGCTTTTGCCGATGTCTTACCTGGCGTGACGACTTTTGGTCTGGATGTCTCTAAGGTCGCGATTAAAGCTGCTGCGAAACGCTATCAGCAGGTCACCTTTTGTGTCGCTTCCAGCCACCGTCTGCCGTTTTCTGATGCCAGTATGGATGCCATTATCCGTATCTACGCACCGTGCAAAGCAGAAGAATTAGCGCGAGTAGTCAAACCGGGTGGGTGGGTCATTACCGCTACTCCTGGGCCACGGCATTTAATGGAGCTGAAGGGTTTAATTTACGATGAAGTACATCTACATGCGCCCCATGCTGAGAAACTGGATGGTTTTGAGCTGCAGCGGAGTAATGAATTACATTATCCGATGCGCCTGCGCGGAGATGAGGCGGTTGCGTTGTTACAGATGACGCCGTTTGCCTGGCGCGCAAAGCCAGAGGTATGGCAAGCGTTGGCAGCAAAAGAAGAATTTAATTGCCAGACGGATTTTAATATTCACGTCTGGCAACGAATAAATTAGCTGTGGTAGTGCGTCCAGAGGATCTGGACGCCAATGCCAATAAGCACCAGCCCGCCAAGAATTTCCGCTTTTTTCCCAATAATTGAACCGATAAAGCGACCCACCATCATGCCTAATGTTGACATGATTAAGGTGGCGCAGCCAATCGCCAGCGCAGTCGCGATAATGTTCACTTGCAGGAAGGCCAGACCAACACCAACAGCCATTGCATCCAGGCTGGTGGCAATTGCGGTAGTCACCAGCAACCAGAAACCGTGACGACGACGCGGTTCTTCATCTTCATCATCTCCACCGCGAAAACCCTCAATAATCATTCGCCCGCCGAGGAATATCAGCAGTACAAACGCAATCCAGTGGTTCCACTCGAGGACAAAACGGCTGGCCAACATGCCCATCCCCCAGCCAATCAGCGGCGTCAGCGTTTCGACGGCACCGAAAATAAGGCCAGTTCGCAGAGCTTCAGAAAATTTCGGTTTATGGAGGGTGGCACCTTTACCGATTGATGCAGCAAAGGCATCCATCGACATACCAAAAGCAAGAAGAACAGTAGCAGTGATATTCATGACAATGTCCTGACCGGGGTATCCATAAAACACATCATCGCCCCCAGCAAACATGCACACACGAACGACAAGAAGCGCTCATGCAGGCATAGCGATTGATGTGCATATGGTCTCGCCTGACTGAAAATGTTCAGTCCGTACGCGCCACGTTTTGCAACGAGTATGTTGACACGTACATTTCCGGAGTCTGGAAATCGGCTACTCCCCAAATGAGGGCGCAACCTTAACATATTTTGAGAATATAAAACAACTGTCAGAATATATTATTCTATTGCTATTACTGATAACGATTTTCATTTAGATTTATATATCAATAAAACGTTAAAAATAATAACAAATAAGGGACGGCGTAATATAGCCTAAGCTATGTCTGGTTATTAAAAATACACTACACATAGCTTTGGCTAAGTTGATAACTTATTGAGTTGAAACTAGAAGTTTATAAATCTTTTCCAGATCGTCGATATTTCGGACGCGGATTAACAAACGGCGCTGTTCTAATTGCATCACCAGTACACCATCTTCCGATAAGTTCATCGCTTTAATTCGGCTATATTCAATCCAAACATTGGCGAAGAAAAACCCTTTTTGTTTGAAGATGATTTTCGGAACCCGGATCCAGAAAGTATAAAATCCCATTAGCGCCAGTGCACTTAATAACCAGGTGGTTATTTGTGCGCCATGGCTGGTTACATTGTTATAGATAAGAATGACAATCAGCCCGACAAAGATAACGCTATCGATGCGACCGCGCCGGAGCAAAGGAATTGCCAGCAGGGTGGGGCCGTTGCGGCGGGGCATGATGAACTGATCGTATATCGCAAAAGCAAGCAGTGCGGCGATGAACAGAATCAGTACCAGTTCCGTGATTGTCATTAATCCTCCAGATAAAAAAACGGGGCCAAAAGGCCCCGGTAGTGTACAACAGTATTACAGTCCCAGCAGGCCGCAAGCGTAACCAGCGATACCAATGACGAAGAAGCCAACGATAATCCACAGCGGGTTAACTTTTTTGCGCAGCAGCCACATACAGGCAAAGGTCAGCAGCAGCGGCACCAGGCCTGGCATTAACTGGTCAAGAATGGTCTGGACAGTGGTAACGTGCTCTTTACCCGTCTGGTCGGTGATGCGAGAGACGACCAGAGGGATGTTGACATGTGTCCACTTGTTAACCAACGCCCCCATGACAAACAGGCCGAGAATAGACGCCCCTTCCGTCAGTTTTTGCAGGAAGCCGCCACCCATATCTTTAACGATATCGATACCTTTGGAGTAACCATACGCTACGCCGTAGTAACGTGTTGCCAGACGCACCAGGTTAAACAAGATAAAGAACAGCAGCGGACCTAACAGGCTGCCACTCATCGCGATACCGGCTCCCAGTGCTGCAAAAACCGGACGTACCGTACCCCAGAAGATCGGGTCACCCACGCCTGCCAGCGGACCCATCAGACCTACTTTGATACCGTTGATAGCACCGTCGTCGATCTCTGCGCCGTTAGCACGCTGTTCTTCCAGCGCCAGGGTTACGCCCAGAATTGGCGCAGCCACGAACGGTTGGGTGTTAAAGAATTCGAGGTGACGTTTAATCGCCTGTTTACGGGCATCATTGTTCTCAGGGTAGAGGCGACGAATCGCCGGAACCATAGAGAAGCAGAAACCCAGTGCCTGCATACGTTCGAAGTTCCATGAACCCTGGAAGAGGTTAGAACGCAGGAAGACGCCACGAATATCACTCGGAGTGAGTTTTTTCTCGGTGGTAGTTTTAGTTGTATCAACCATTTCGCTCACCTGTTAGTCCAGTTCGTTATCGAGATCGTTGTTACCAGCAGCCTGAACAGGCGCACCAGCTACGCGGTTATATTTCGGGCTAAGTTGGATGTAGAGCACTGCCATAACAGTACCAATTACACCCAGAGCAACCAGGTTAAAGTTGGTGAATGCTGCGGTTACGAAGCCGAGGTAGAAGAACGGCATCAGGTAGCCTGCACGCATCATGTTGATAACCATTGCATAACCAACAACCACGATCATGCCGCCAGCAATGTTCAGACCATTGGTCACCACTTCCGGAATGGCGTTCAGCATGTTCTGAACTTCACTGGTGCCTACAGACAGCGCAACAATTACGGCCGGGATAGCCACACGCATCGCTTGCAGGAACAGCGAAGAAACGTGGATCCAGGAAATTGCCGTCAGGTTGCCATTCTCAGCCGCCTTATCCGCAGCGTGCTGGAAAGCAACGGTGATGGTACGAACGATGATGGTCAGCACCTGGCCCGCAGCGGCCAGCGGGATTGCCAGCGCGATACCGGCACCGATGCTCTGATGACCTGCAATAACCAGAATGGTAGAAATGATAGAAGCCAGAGCGGCGTCAGGCGCAACTGCGGCACCGATATTCATCCAGCCCAGAGCGATCATTTCCAGAGTACCACCGATAATAATACCGGTTTTCATATCCCCAAGAACGATACCCACCAGGGTACAGGCGATTAACGGACGGTGAAACTGAAATTCATCGAGGATAGATCCCATACCTGCGATACAGGCTACGATAAATACCAGCACAATTTGAAGAGTGGTAATCTCCATTGTACTTCTCCTGTTTACGTAAGACTTAAGTGTGAAAACTGAGTGATAATCAACACAATACGTTACTTATCGATTTTGCTGATCAGATCCATCATTTTCAGTTTCGGATCGGTGGAAACCTTACGGACTTCCAGTTCGATACCGCGTGCATTCAGTTTCTTGAACGCTTCGATATCTTTTTCATCAACCGAAACCGCGTTATTCACCTGGGTTTTGCCCTGACGGAATGCCATACCACCGACGTTAACAGAGGTAATTTTCACGCCGCCTTCAACGAGGCGCTCAACATCTGTCGGGTTGGTGAATAACAGCATTACACGTTCGCCAGCATATTTCGGGTTGTTGTAGACGCGAATCATCTTGGCAACATCAACCACGTGTGCTGTTACGCCCGGAGGTGCGACCTGGGTGAGCAGTGTCTTACGAACGGTATCCGCAGCCACTTCATCACTAACAACAATAATACGGGAGACATTGGTTTCTTTGGTCCAGCGGGTAGCTACCTGACCGTGAATCAGACGGTCGTCGATACGCGCAAGGCCAATAACCATGTAGTCATTTGGTCCCATTGGTTTTGCCGGAGTTGGGGCCGCTTTGGGTGCCGCCGAAGCGGGGGCGGGAGCTGCTTTTTCAACCGGTTTGGCTTTCAGTGCTTTCACACCTTCACGGCCTGTTTCTACTGCCAGCGCCACCAGTTCATCAAAGCCCGGGTCATCATCACGAGCCATTAACGTTTCCACCAGCATTGGAATGTTAACGCCTGCGATCACTTCATAATGCTCTTTGTCGACGACAATGCGGCTGGCAGCATTGAACGGGCTGCCTCCCCATGTATCAACGAGAAACAGCACGCCTTTAGTGGTGTCGAGTTTTGCCAACTGAGCGTTGTACTTTTCGATCAGCGTTTCGGCATTTTCGCCTGGAACGAAATCGATCCAGCCGACGTTTTCCTGCTCGCCTAACAGCATCTCTGCCGTTTTAAGCAACTGCTCTGCAGCCCAACCATGTGTGCCTATAACAATAGCAATGGTCACTTGCTACCTCCTTTATTATTGTTAACACCTCAACGTGCCAGATGTATTTTTGAATCGTCGTCCACAATCGAATCGATTCAGATAAGGGTTACAACCAAAAACCCCCTGCGTTTCGCGATTTATTTTAGATATCGAAAAAAATATTTTATGTGATGAAGATCCGTAATTTAACTTTGGATTATCAAAATTCCGAAAGAGAAAATATTTTCGTCACATTTGTTTGCAAAGGAAGGTAAATCTTTGCCAAATCAGAGGTCTCTCTGATATGTTTAACTCCCGTTTAACAACCAAGGAGTATAGGGCAGCAGCCCGCAGTATGGATCGTCACCGACGTCATTTCAGCATCAGGCCTTTCAGCGCCTGCCTTTCTGGCACTTTTTGCCGCACCTTTTGTTTGCATTTTGTTGTTACGCCTGCATTATTTCTGGCGCCGAATAGCTATTCCTTAAGCAGGAGCTTGTCATGGAATTCTTAATGGACCCCTCGATTTGGGTGGGGCTACTCACGCTTGTCGTTCTTGAAATCGTGCTGGGTATCGATAACCTGGTTTTCATCGCCATCCTTGCCGACAAACTGCCACCGAAACAACGTGATAAAGCTCGTTTGTTAGGACTGTCGCTGGCGCTGATCATGCGTCTGGGACTGCTGTCGCTGATTTCATGGATGGTCACGCTGACCAAACCGCTATTTACCGTGATGGATTTTTCCTTCTCTGGTCGCGACCTGATTATGTTGTTCGGGGGGATATTCTTGCTGTTTAAAGCGACAACGGAGCTGCATGAACGGCTGGAAAACCGCGATCATGATTCCGGTCACGGTAAAGGTTATGCCAGCTTCTGGGTGGTAGTAACGCAGATTGTCATTCTCGATGCCGTCTTCTCGCTGGATGCGGTGATTACCGCAGTTGGGATGGTCAACCACCTGCCGGTGATGATGGCGGCGGTGGTGATTGCGATGGCGGTCATGTTGCTGGCGTCGAAACCGTTGACGAGATTCGTTAACCAGCATCCTACAGTGGTGGTGCTCTGCCTGAGCTTCTTGTTAATGATTGGTCTGAGCCTGGTTGCTGAAGGGTTTGGCTTCCATATTCCGAAAGGTTACCTGTATGCCGCGATTGGCTTCTCGATCATCATCGAAGTGTTTAACCAAATTGCGCGCCGTAACTTTATTCGTCATCAGTCAGCTTTACCGCTGCGTGCGCGTACTGCCGATGCCATCCTGCGTTTGATGGGGGGTAAACGTCAGGCGAACGTTCAGCACGATGCCGATAACCCGATGCCGATCCCTGTGCCGGAAGGCGCGTTTGCGGAAGAAGAGCGATATATGATTAACGGCGTGCTGACACTGGCGTCTCGCTCTCTGCGTGGGATTATGACACCGCGCGGCGAAATTAGCTGGGTTGACGCTAATCTCGGTGTTGATGAAATCCGTGAGCAGTTGCTTTCTTCGCCACATAGTCTGTTCCCGGTATGTCGCGGTGAACTGGATGAAATCATCGGTATCGTGCGTGCTAAAGAACTGCTGGTGGCGCTGGAAGATGGCGTTGATGTCGCAGCAATTGCCTCGGCTTCTCCGGCGATTATCGTTCCGGAAACCCTCGATCCGATCAACCTGCTGGGCGTGCTGCGTCGTGCTCGCGGTAGTTTTGTTATCGTTACCAACGAGTTTGGTGTGGTGCAAGGCCTGGTCACGCCTCTGGATGTGCTGGAAGCCATTGCCGGTGAGTTCCCGGACGCTGATGAAACGCCGGAAATCATTACTGACGGCGACGGCTGGCTGGTAAAAGGCGGTACAGACTTACATGCCTTACAGCAGGCGCTTGATGTTGAGCACCTTGCCGATGACGATGATATCGCGACGGTGGCAGGTCTGGTGATTTCTGCAAATGGTCACATCCCGCGTGCTGGCGATGTGATTGACGTAGGGCCGTTACATATCACCATTGTTGAAGCTAATGATTATCGTGTTGATCTGGTTCGCATTGTTAAAGAGCAACTGGCGCACGACGAAGACGAATAATCATTAACGAAATGGCATGACGGGCGTGATATGCCCATTATGCCGGGCGGGCGGCGGTTGGCTGCCCGCCAGCCATTTTGGGAAATCACGCAGTGGCATCGGCTGCGCGTACAAATACCCTTGTAAAATATGCACCCCATGACGGCGTAAATACTTCGCCTGTTCTTGCGTTTCTACGCCCTCCGCCACCAGTTCAATATTCAGTCTTTGCCCCAATGCGATGATGATATCGGTTACCGTCGAGTTAACCGCATCGGAACCAATTGCAGCGGTGAAAGACTTATCGATTTTCAGCACATCAGGGCGTAACGTTTCCAGCCAGGAAAACGAACTGTTGCCGGTGCCGAAGTCATCAATCGCCAGTTTGACGTTTTTACGATGCAGTTCGCGGGCAATCCGATAATCGACATCCAGTAAGGCATCGCGCTCGGTGATTTCGAGGATGAGTTGCTGAATCGGGTTAGCACTAAACCAATATTGATTGAGATCCTTCAATAACACGCCGCGGCGAAAATGGCTGGGGGCGACGTTAATCCCAATGTGAAACTGGCTGCTCATTGGAAAAACGTGGATTTGGCGGATGGTTTCCATCATCACATAACGGGTAAGCGGCACTATCAGATGATGTTCTTCCGCGATAGGGATAAATACATCTGGTGAGATCCACCCCTGACGCGGGTTATTCCAGCGCAGCAATATTTCTACACCAACACATTGCTGGCTACGAGCGTTTAGTAAAGGTTGACAGAATAGCTCGAATTCATGTTGCGCGAGGCCAAGATTAATTTCGCGCGAAAAACTCATTCTATGGGCGGTTGCCAGCCATGCGATGTAACCCACCAGTAAACTCAACAGTACCGCCAGTGGAAACTGGCTGGGAAGATGATGCAACGCCAGCGCTGTCGCGCCAGGGCCGCTAACGCTGATGGTAAAAGGGAAGTTCTGCGATGAAACCTGGTAACGTTCATTGCCATTAAGTGGAGGTAAAGCGTCAACCAGACCGTCACCATAGAGTAAATGGCGATCAGCCACCGTCAGGCTGGCGTTTCTAATTTGCGGCAACTGCGGTTCCAGTAACATCGTCGTCAATAGGTCAATGTTGATCATCTCCAGAACGCCATCGCCAGTATGTGATTGAGAGGGATACCACTGGATCAGCACTGGACTACCTTTAATCAACACGCGATCGGTGGTAAGGCGCAAAAGAGCCTGTGGGGCGGGCAAATCGGCCTGAATATCATGAACCGGAACATTGCGATAGCCAAAGATACTGGAGCAGTAAAGTGTACCGTTTTGTACCAGACCAATAGAACGCACCGTTTGCAGTTTTGCGGCTTGTTTGCGTAGAGGCAAATGAGTGACTGAGCAAGGGAGGCCAATCAACGGAAGTAACATCTCGCGTCCCGCCTGAAGGGGTTGCAATATATTATCCAGCTCTTCAACCGCGTGATTGGCGAAAAGTATCACCCGCTGTTGATTTAAATTACGCTGTGAAATAAATCGCACGCTTAGTGTCGCCACAAGCGTAAAGAGTGCGCAAATTGTACAAACAATCATTCGATTACGGCGATAAGTTTTGATGATCCGTTGTGCTTTTTGCATGCGGGCCGCCCTGTAAGCGTATGGCAACAAACGCCTGACGCAACAGTGGAAGTGTAGTGGGGAAATTTACAGCAGACGAGAAAGCGGGGGAAATTCGCCCATCCGTTGCAGATGGGCGAAAGAAAAGTATTAGTCACACTGGACTTTTATTGCCAGACCACCGCGAGAGGTTTCACGGTACTTGGCGTTCATATCCTTACCGGTTTCGTACATTGTCTCGATGACTTTATCCAGCGAGACGCGCGGAGCACTGGTGCGGCGTAAAGCCATGCGTGCGGCGTTGATCGCCTTCACCGATGCAATAGCATTACGCTCAATGCATGGCACCTGAACCTGACCGGCCACCGGATCGCAGGTCAGACCGAGGTTGTGTTCCATCCCAATTTCCGCTGCCACACAAACCTGTTCCGGGCTACCGCCCAACAATTCAGCCAGGCCTGCGGCGGCCATTGAACAGGCTACGCCGACTTCGCCCTGACAACCCACTTCAGCACCGGAAATAGAAGCGTTCATTTTATACAACGCGCCAATTGCCCCAGCGGCCATAAAATAGCGGGTATAGATATCCGGGCTGACCGATTCAATAAAGTGGTCGTAATAGGCCAACACTGCCGGAACAATGCCGCACGCACCGTTGGTAGGCGCTGTCACCACGCGACCACCTGCGGCGTTTTCTTCGTTCACTGCCAGCGCAAACATGTTCACCCAGTCGATAACATTCATCGGATCGTTAGACAGTTTATCGCTGGAAACCAGCATCCGGCGCAGGGCAGATGCACGGCGCGGAACACGCAGCGGCCCAGGCAATACGCCTTCGGTATTCATTCCGCGATCGATACACGCCTGCATGGTCTGCCAGACATGCGCGAAATAGTCATCGATCTCTTTCTTACTGTGCAGCGCCAGTTCGTTCTGCATTGCCAGGCCGGAAAGGGAATAGCCAGTTTCATTACAGTACGCCAGCAACTCGGTTGCAGATTTAAACGGATACGGCACACTGACTTCGTTGGTGGCATCGTGACCAAAATGTTCTTCATCGACGATAAAACCGCCGCCGATGGAATAATAAGTTTTGCTGTAAACAACTTTATCGCCATTATACGCGTGGATCTGCATCCCGTTTTCATGCAGCGGCAGGTTGCCGTTATGAAAACGCATCCCATTGTCACGGGGGAAATCCACTTCATGCCGTCCCTGCGCCAGCAGCAGACGTTCGCGCTCTTCTACGTCGCGAATAAAACCGGGAATACTGTCGATATCCACGGTGGCAGGTTCGTTACCTGCAAGACCCATAATAATGGCGATATCGGTATGATGGCCTTTACCCGTCAGCGATAGAGAACCGTAAACGTCCACGGCAACGCGGGTAACGCTATCCAGTAAGCCTTTTTCGACCAGATCATCGACGAACTGTTTACCCGCCTTCATAGGCCCTACAGTATGGGAAGATGAGGGACCAATCCCCACCTTAAACATGTCGAATAGACTAATCACGATAATACTCCTGACAAGGTGACTGGACTTCCAGTAACGAACTAATAACAGCGCATAGTGTAAGAGGGAACGCGGCGATCGGCTTAACTATTCACATGAATTAAACTAATCAAAAACCGCGATTTAACTAATATTGCGATGATTGTCTCAAGTAGTGTTTTGTAGATGTAAAGATAAGTATAGTCAGGGTTTCACACCAATTTGCAGCGCCAGCTCACGAATTATGCCTGCGGTCATTCCCCATACAAAATACTGTTCGTACCAGGAAAGCCATACCCGATGTGAATCGCCACGGCGGTAGATATCTAAAGGGTGATAGCGCCCCAGATGTAATGCCTGAGCGAGCGGCATTTCAAACACAGCGGAGACTTCATCTTCACTGGCGCGATAGGGTAAATCGGGCGGGATAATACCGACGACTGGGGTTACCTGGTAACCCGTTACGCTATCGACGGGCGGCAGCACGCCGATAACTTCAACGGCTGAAGGCGGTATAGCGACTTCTTCTTCGGCTTCGCGTAGCGCGGCGGCGATAACTGACGCGTCGGTGTCATCTACTGCGCCACCTGGAAACGCCACCTGTCCGGCGTGTTTACGCAGGTGAATTGAACGCTGAGTAAGTAACAAACCCGGTTGCGGTCGGCGCACGATGGGGATTAACACAGCAGCCTGACGATGATTTAAGGTTTCCCGGTTAATTTGCGGGCGCAAAAGTTGAAAGCGTGATAAAAAATCATCAAGCGTCAGGCTACGGTATTCCACGTCTTACTTCTCCAGTTGCTTCAGAATACGATTAACTTTATCAAAAGTTTCCTGATATTCCGCCTCTTCCTGGCTATCGGCGACAATACCGCCGCCCGCAGAGCAGTAAATTTGCCCGTTAACCGCGGTCAGGGTGCGGATAGTGATGCTGGTGTCCATATTGCCGCAAAAACTTAAATAGCCAATGCTGCCACACCAGGCGTTGCGTCGCTGAGGTTCCAGTTCGTCGATAATTTCCATTGCCCGTACTTTCGGTGCGCCGGTGATTGAGCCTCCGGGAAAAGCCGCGCGCAGCAGATCGCTGGCATGCAACTGCTCGGGAAGGCGTGCCGTTATGGTGCTGACCAGATGATGCACTGCAGGGAAGGGCTCCACCACGAACAGCTCCGGCACTTTTACCGAACCTGCGACGGCAACACGGCCAATATCATTACGCATTAAATCGACAATCATCAGGTTTTCGGCGCGATCTTTCGGTGAGTTCGCCAGTTTTTCTGCCTGTTTGCTATCTTCCTGAGGATCGGCCAGACGCGGCAGAGTGCCTTTAATCGGACGGGTCTGGATCTCACCATCAGCACAAAGAATAAAACGTTCTGGCGAGAGGCTTAAAATCGCACCTTGCTCCAGGCGCAGGAAGGCACTAAATGGTGCACGGTTGGCCTGGTTGAGTTTAACGAACGCCAGCCACTCATCACCAGAATAGGTAGCTTGAAAACGCTGGGCAAGATTCACCTGGTAACAATCGCCGCTGTGCAGATATTCCTGCACCTGGCGAAATTTCTCGCCATACTGTTCGCGGCTCATATTAGATTGCCAGGCAGAGGTTAGCGTGAAATCACCCTGCGGTGTAATTTGCTGGTTTTCCAGCCACGCCAGACGGGCATTGACATCATTATGACTCAGCAAAGAAACAACCCGGTGCTGGTGGTCGACAATCAACGCCCAGTCGTAGATACCTACCGCCATATCAGGAAGGTTGATATCTCTCAGCGCCAATTCCGGCAGGGACTCAAAACGGCGGCCCAGGTCATAGCCAAATAAACCCAGTGCGCCACCCTGAAATGGCAAATTACCATTATGCAACGGGTGAATGTTTGCATGCTCCAGCGCCTGTTGGAGTACCTTTAACGGGTCATCAGTGGTCGTTGTACGGGTTTCTCCTTCACACACCACGGTTTCATTACCGTGAGTTGTTAAGGTGCAAACGGGGTCTGCCACCACAATATCAAACCGACTATGCGGATGATCGGCATAGCCGGAGTGCAAAAGCATCGCCCACGGCAAGTGGCTCAAGCGGGAGAAATAAAATTCAGCGGCGTCCTGACGCCAGGGTAAAGTAATCACTGCGGGAGATAACGTCTTCATTAGTCCTGACTCTACTGGCTATGTGCCGGGTAGCATGAAATAATTAGCGCCAACAATTTAGCAGGAGTTAACAATGTTTGCAGGTTTACCTTCACTCACCCATGAACAGCAGCAAAAAGCCGTTGAGCGGATTCAGGAATTGATGGCACAGGGGATGAGCAGCGGTCAGGCAATCGCACTGGTAGCCGAAGAGTTACGCGCCAACCATTCCGGCGAACGGATTGTGGCGCGTTTTGAGGATGAAGACGAGTAATACACAATGATCCGTATCGATTTCGTCACGGATGACGTTCTGTATCTTGATACGGATAGCCTCATCGGCTGGGATTTTTCCGGCATGAATTTACATCGCGCTATTTTTGATGGCATGTGTCTGGATGGTGCTCGGTTTAATGATGCGCATCTGCGTAATATCAGTTTCATCACATCCTCCCTTATTGGGGCCGACCTCTCGTCTGCCGCCCTGATGTGTGCCTGGCTAAATCACGCCGATCTGACGAATTGTAATTTTTATCAGTCACGCCCCATTGCTGCTGATTTTAGACATTCACGACTTTGTGGGGCAGATTTTACCGCTGCCGATTTAAGAGGTGCTAATTTCGCTGGGACAGATCTTCAGAATGTTTGTTTCAACGGGGTGCATTATGACAAGCGAACCATTTGGCCTGCAGCGTTTGAACCAAAGAAACGCGGGGCTGTTTTGCTTGATTGAATTCAGCGGTTTTATTGATAACGAGAAAAAAGGACGCTTTTCTAAGATCAATGAAAGCGTCCGGATTGATTTTTAGTGCTGGAGTTTTGACTCACACAAGGGCTTTAAGTTCTTCCTGCATATAAGACGAGAAGTATTCAGGGTTTTTAATCACCACGCGTTCACCAGACTCCATTTTTTTTGCCCAGCCAACCATTTTTTCCGTGAATCCAGGATTCCAGCCTTCCTGTTCAGCTCGCGCAGTAATATCGGTGGCCGTCGCGGGTACACCCAGAGCATGCAAATATTTAAATATTCCCTTCGCCGTACTTTCATTCATAGAGCTGGGGGTTGGTGCTGATATATCCATAGCACTAATGAAATCCAGGGCTTTATCTATTACAGCAGGCATATTCTTGTCCTTAAATTAACCACGTTTTCGATAAGGCTATATATGACATTAAATTGTGCCTAATATCAAAAGGATTATGACAATATCTCATTCGTTAACCTGTTGACATTCAGGTATTTTAAAGGTAGCAGGTCATGGCGGGTTATCTAGTGATGTGCCGAAATTAACAGAGAATCGTAGTACCGTAGCCTGGTTGTTCAGGTAAGTAAGGGCAACAGCGGAAAACAGGTTAGGTTAATTGAGTGATTAACACGTGGTTTAGTTTTTATGATTAATATCGTTTCTTTATAAATAAACTTGAAATCAAAAAAATAAATAATAAAGCCCCCGACTGGGGCACCGTCCATCTAAGGTAAGAGCTTAAGTACTGGTCGATTTGTTCATGATCGACCAGTATTTTCGATAATTCTCTTCCGGAATTAAACCGCCGCAATAATCTTAATTTCAACTTTATACTGCGGATTCATCAGTCCCGCTTGCACCGTGCAGCGTACCGGAGCATGACCCGCGACAACCCAGGCATCCCACGCTTTATTCATTGCCGCAAAGTCGTTTTTATCGGCCAGGAAAATGGTGGCATCCAGAATGCTCGACTTATTGCTGCCCTGTTTTTCCAGCACCGCGTCAATTTGCGCCAGTGTATTTGCCGTTTGCTCAAAAGCATCGGCGTCGAGGTTTTCCGGTACGCCAGTGTAGTAGAGCGTGTTGTTGTGGATCACCACATCAGACCAGCGGGCTTCGGCGTCTATACGAACGATAGTCATCATTTTGTCCTCATTATCATTCCATTTTTGTGCTGCAAAGACTGCCACAATGTGAAGTCGCCGTCATCACTTCAACTGGCGAAAAATAGCCTGGCCTGACATAATCCCTGTTCAAATCAACAGGGGGTAGTGTGACGGACGATTTTGCACCAGACGGTCAGTTGGCGAAAGCGATACCAGGCTTTAAGCCGCGTGAACCACAGCGACAGATGGCGGTAGCCGTCACCGGGGCGATAGAAAAAAGCCAACCGCTGGTGGTGGAAGCGGGAACCGGTACGGGCAAAACCTACGCTTACCTTGCCCCTGCGCTGCGGGCGAAAAAGAAAGTCATTATCTCGACTGGCTCGAAAGCATTACAAGATCAACTCTACAGCCGTGATTTGCCGACGGTGTCAAAGGCGCTGAAATACACCGGCAATGTGGCATTGTTGAAAGGACGTTCAAACTACCTCTGCCTCGAACGTCTCGAACAGCAGGCGCTGGCGGGCGGCGATCTGCCGGTACAAATCTTAAGCGATGTGATCCTGCTACGCTCCTGGTCCAATCAAACCGTCGATGGTGATATCAGCACCTGCGTCAGCGTTGCGGAAGATTCTCAGGCATGGCCGCTGGTCACCAGCACTAACGATAACTGCCTCGGCAGCGACTGCCCGATGTATAAAGATTGCTTTGTGGTCAAAGCACGCAAAAAAGCGATGGACGCCGATGTAGTGGTGGTAAACCATCATTTGTTTCTGGCGGATATGGTGGTCAAAGAGAGCGGATTTGGCGAACTGATCCCGGAAGCGGACGTGATGATCTTCGACGAAGCCCATCAGTTGCCGGATATTGCCAGCCAGTACTTTGGTCAGTCACTTTCCAGCCGACAACTGCTCGACCTGGCAAAAGACATCACCATCGCCTATCGCACTGAATTAAAAGACACTCAACAGTTACAAAAGTGCGCCGACCGCCTTGCTCAGAGTGCGCAGGATTTTCGCCTGCAACTCGGTGAGCCGGGTTATCGTGGCAATCTGCGCGAATTGTTAGCCAATCCGCAAATTCAGCGGGCGTTTTTACTGCTCGATGACACGCTTGAACTCTGTTACGACGTGGCGAAATTGTCGCTGGGTCGTTCCGCGTTGCTGGATGCGGCATTTGAACGTGCCACGTTATATCGCACACGTCTGAAGCGGCTGAAAGAGATCAACCAACCGGGCTACAGTTACTGGTACGAATGCACCTCACGTCATTTCACTCTGGCGCTGACGCCGCTCAGCGTGGCGGATAAATTCAAAGAGTTAATGGCACAAAAACCCGGAAGCTGGATTTTTACCTCGGCAACGTTGTCAGTGAATGACGATCTGCATCATTTTACCTCCCGGCTTGGCATCGAACAGGCCGAGTCGTTGCTGTTACCCAGCCCATTTGATTACAGCCGCCAGGCGTTACTCTGTGTGCCGCGTAACCTGCCGCAAACTAATCAACCGGGTTCCGCACGGCAACTGGCAGCAATGTTGCGACCGCTCATCGAAGCCAACAATGGGCGCTGCTTTATGCTTTGCACCTCACACGCCATGATGCGCGATCTGGCCGAGCAGTTCCGTGCCACCATGACGCTTCCCGTTTTGTTGCAGGGTGAAACCAGTAAAGGGCAATTGTTGCAGCAGTTTGTCAGTGCCGGTAACGCGCTTCTTGTCGCAACCAGTAGTTTCTGGGAAGGGGTGGATGTGCGCGGCGATACGCTGTCACTGGTGATTATCGACAAGTTGCCGTTTACCTCGCCGGACGACCCACTACTAAAAGCGCGAATGGAAGATTGTCGTTTGCGCGGTGGCGACCCGTTCGATGAAGTGCAACTGCCAGATGCGGTCATTACTCTCAAACAGGGGGTAGGGCGACTGATTCGCGACGCCGACGATCGCGGTGTGCTGGTGATTTGCGACAATCGGCTGGTGATGCGCCCTTACGGCGCGACGTTCCTCGCCAGCCTGCCGCCTGCGCCGCGCACCCGTGATATAGCCCGTGCGGTTCGTTTCCTTGCGATACCTTCCTCCAGGTAATTTGTGATGGAGTATGGTATGATGCGCGCCTTTTTATTGATCTAAGCACGAAGACCCATGCGAATTCTGGCTATCGATACCGCGACAGAGGCCTGCTCTGTCGCCCTGTGGAATGACGGCACTGTCAACGCTCATTTTGAGCTTTGCCCACGTGAACATACTCAACGAATCTTACCGATGGTGCAGGATATCCTGACCACCAGCGGAACCTCCCTGACTAACATAAACGCATTAGCTTACGGGCGTGGTCCCGGTAGCTTCACCGGTGTGCGTATCGGTATTGGTATTGCACAAGGGCTGGCGCTTGGCGCGGAGCTGCCGATGATTGGCGTCTCCACGCTAATGACCATGGCGCAAGGGGCATGGCGCAAAAATGGCGCGACCCGTGTGCTGGCGGCTATTGACGCGCGAATGGGCGAAGTTTACTGGGCCGAATATCAGCGTGATGAAAATGGTATCTGGCACGGTGAAGAAACCGAAGCTGTACTCAAACCAGAACTCGTTCATGAGCGGATGCAGCAGCTTTCCGGTGAATGGGTGACGGTGGGGACAGGCTGGCAAGCCTGGCCGGATCTCGGTAAAGAGAGCGGGCTGGTTTTGCGCGATGGCGAAGTGTTACTGCCCGCCGCAGAAGATATGCTGCCGATTGCCTGCCAGCTCTTTGCTGAAGGCAAAACGGTGGCAGTGGAACATGCCGAGCCGGTTTATTTGCGTAACAACGTCGCGTGGAAGAAACTTCCGGGCAAAGAATGAATCTTAAGAGTATGCCCTGAGAAAAAAAGGAGTCGCATCATGGCGGTTCAAAAGAATGTTATCAAAGGCATACTGGCAGGTACGTTTGCGCTAATGTTGAGCGGTTGTGTCACTGTGCCGGATGCCATTAAAGGCAGCAGTCCCACGCCGCAACAAGATTTAGTTCGGGTGATGAGCGCGCCGCAATTGTATGTTGGTCAGGAAGCGCGCTTTGGCGGCAAAGTGGTCGCGGTACAAAACCAGCAGGGGAAAACCCGTCTGGAAATTGCCACCGTACCGCTCGATAGCGGAGCCAGGCCGACGTTGGGGGAACCTTCTCGCGGGCGCATTTATGCCGATGTGAACGGTTTTCTTGATCCAGTTGATTTCCGCGGACAACTGGTGACGGTTGTCGGGCCAATCACCGGTACGGTTGACGGTAAAATCGGCAATACACCCTATAAATTTATGGTTATGCAGGTAACGGGCTATAAGCGTTGGCATTTAACCCAGCAGGTGATTATGCCGCCGCAGCCGATTGATCCGTGGTTTTATGGTGGCCGTGGCTGGCCCTATGGCTACGGCGGATGGGGCTGGTATAATCCCGGCCCTGCAAGAGTACAAACAGTTGTAACTGAATAATTGCTTGTTTTTAAAGAAAAAGAAACAGCGGCTGGTCCGCTGTTTCTGCATTCTTAGAGTAAAGATAAAAATAAATAGTGACGCGCTTCGCAACCTTTTCGTTGGGGAATTATCAAGCTGGTATGATGAGTTAATATTATGTTAATAACATGTATATCACTTGGGGTTGCGATGACGACGAACACGCATTTTAGAGGTGAAGAATTGAAGAAGGTTTGGCTTAACCGTTATCCCGCGGATGTTCCGACGGAGATCAACCCTGACCGTTATCAATCTCTGGTAGATATGTTTGAGCAATCGGTCGCGCGCTATGCCGACAAGCCCGCGTTTGTGAATATGGGGGAGGTGATGACCTTCCGCAAACTGGAAGAGCGCAGTCGTGCGTTCGCCGCGTATTTACAACAAGGGCTGGGGCTGAAGAAGGGCGATCGCGTTGCGCTGATGATGCCTAACTTATTGCAATATCCGGTGGCGCTGTTCGGCATTTTGCGCGCCGGGATGATCGTCGTAAACGTCAATCCGTTATATACCCCGCGCGAGCTTGAGCATCAGCTCAACGACAGCGGCGCATCTGCGATTGTCATCGTGTCCAACTTTGCCCATACCCTGGAAAAAGTGGTTGATAAAACCGCTGTCCAGCACGTGATTCTGACACGTATGGGCGATCAGCTTTCTACGGCGAAAGGGACGCTGGTTAACTTCGTTGTTAAATACATCAAGCGTCTGGTGCCGAAATATCATCTGCCAGATGCCATTTCATTTCGTAGCGCTCTGCATAATGGTTACCGGATGCAGTACGTAAAACCTGAACTGGTGCCGGAAGATTTAGCCTTCCTGCAATACACCGGCGGCACCACTGGCGTAGCGAAAGGCGCAATGCTGACTCACCGCAACATGCTGGCAAATCTGGAACAGGTTAACGCGACCTACGGGCCGCTGTTGTATCCGGGTAAAGAGCTGGTGGTGACGGCATTGCCGCTGTATCACATTTTCGCATTGACCATTAACTGCCTGCTGTTTATCGAACTGGGCGGGCAGAATCTGCTTATTACTAACCCACGTGATATTCCGGGGCTGGTGAAAGAGCTGGCGAAATATCCGTTTACCGCGATCACCGGCGTTAACACGTTGTTCAACGCGTTGCTGAACAATAAAGAATTCCAGCAACTGGATTTCTCCAGTCTGCATCTTTCCGCTGGTGGTGGGATGCCTGTTCAGCAAGTGGTGGCAGAACGCTGGGTGAAACTGACCGGACAATATCTGCTGGAAGGTTATGGCCTGACCGAGTGTGCACCGCTGGTCAGCGTTAACCCGTATGATATTGATTATCATAGCGGTAGCATTGGTTTGCCGGTGCCGTCGACCGAAGCCAAGTTGGTTGATGACGACGATAACGAAGTACCGCCGGGTCAACCGGGTGAGCTTTGTGTCAAAGGGCCGCAGGTAATGCT
The DNA here is from genome assembly GCF_000408525.1 of Escherichia sp. KTE96. Taxonomy (NCBI): domain Bacteria; kingdom Pseudomonadati; phylum Pseudomonadota; class Gammaproteobacteria; order Enterobacterales; family Enterobacteriaceae; genus Escherichia; species Escherichia sp. KTE96. Next base: position 2,458,382 of record NZ_KE137149.1, read on the forward strand.
GGGCTACTGGCAGCGTCCGGACGCTACCGATGAAATCATCAAAAATGGCTGGTTACACACCGGCGACATCGCGGTGATGGATGAAGAAGGATTCCTGCGCATTGTCGATCGTAAAAAAGACATGATTCTGGTTTCTGGCTTTAACGTCTACCCCAATGAGATTGAAGATGTGGTCATGCAGCACCCAGGTGTACAGGAAGTGGCGGCTGTTGGCGTACCTTCCGGTTCCAGCGGTGAAGCGGTGAAAATCTTCGTGGTGAAAAAAGACTCGTCACTCACGGAAGAATCACTGGTGACTTTTTGCCGCCGTCAGCTCACAGGCTATAAAGTACCGAAGCTGGTTGAGTTTCGTGATGAGTTACCGAAATCTAACGTCGGAAAAATTTTGCGACGAGAATTACGTGACGAAGCGCGCGGCAAAGTGGACAATAAAGCCTGAGCGTTAAGTCAGTCGTCAGACGCCGGTTAATCCGGCGTTTTTTTTGACGCCCACTAAAGAGAATACAATTTGAATTACCAAATGATTACCACGGACGATGCGCTGGCTTCTTTGTGTGAAGCCGTCCGTGCCTTTCCGGCGATAGCCCTGGATACTGAATTTGTACGTACGCGCACCTATTACCCGCAACTTGGGTTGATTCAACTTTTTGATGGCGAACATCTGGCGCTAATCGATCCACTCGGGATCACCGACTGGTCACCGCTGAAAGCGATCCTGCGCGATCCTTCCATCACCAAATTTCTCCATGCGGGCAGTGAAGATCTGGAAGTGTTCCTCAATGTCTTTGGTGAGTTACCACAACCTCTGATTGACACGCAAATCCTCGCCGCATTCTGTGGACGCCCGATGTCATGGGGCTTTGCCTCTATGGTGGAAGAGTATTCCGGCGTTACGCTCGACAAGAGCGAATCGCGCACCGACTGGCTGGCCAGACCGCTAACCGAGCGTCAATGCGAATACGCGGCGGCGGACGTCTGGTATCTGTTACCGATCGCCGCAAAGCTGATGGTTGAAACGGAAGCCTCTGGTTGGCTACCTGCGGCACTGGATGAATGCCGCCTGATGCAAACGCGTCGTCAGGAGATCGTTGCGCCAGAAGACGCATGGCGTGATATCACCAATGCCTGGCAATTACGCACGCGCCAACTCGCCTGTCTGCAACTGCTAGCCGACTGGCGGCTGCGTAAGGCTCGGGAGCGCGATCTGGCGGTGAACTTTGTCGTGCGTGAAGAGCATTTGTGGTCGGTAGCGCGTTATATGCCGGGCAGTCTGGGCGAGCTGGATAGCCTGGGCTTATCCGGTAGCGAAATCCGCTTCCACGGTAAGACGTTGCTGGCGCTGGTAGAGAAAGCGCAGGCATTGCCAGAAGAGGCCTTGCCGCAGCCGATGCTTAACCTGATGGATATGCCCGGTTATCGCAAAGCGTTTAAAGCGATTAAGTCGCTGATTACTGACGTGAGTGAAACGCACAAGATCAGCGTCGAATTGCTGGCATCGCGTCGGCAAATCAACCAACTGCTGAACTGGCACTGGAAATTAAAACCACAGAATAATTTGCCAGAGCTGATTTCCGGCTGGCGTGGTGCGCTGATGGCGGAAGCATTACACAATTTATTGCAGGAATATCCGCAATAAAACGTGCGTAAGCCGGACAAGGTGCGTTATGCGCTGCATCCGGCTTCGGATAAACTACAAATCCAACACCAGTCGGTTCAAATAAACTGGTTTGACCTTAACGCAAAATAATTTTGCAAATAGCGTCAGTAAATTGTGGCGTGGTGGCATTGCCTTTCATATCCGGTGTTTTCGGCCCGTGAGCAATCACTTCTTCAATCGCTGCCAGGTTTGGTGTCTGGCAATTGTGCAATAAAGAAGGGCAGTATACGATTAAAGTTACCGGGCCGATGTTGTCTAACCATGGGTAAATTGTGCATCAGTGGTGCCTCGATGGCCAGGGGATTGCGCTGCGCTCCTGGTGGGATGTCAGTGAAAATATTGCCAGTGGTCATTTAGCGCAAGTGCTACCGGAATATTACCAGCCAGCGAATGTCTGGGCGGTATATGTATCAAGGCTGGCGATGTCAGCGAAGGTGCGGATAACGGTAGAGTTTTTACGCCAGTATTTTTCCCAACACTATCCGAATTTTTCACTGGACCAGGCATGAATAACAATTCAATTGTCCAGTTATTGTCAGGTTAAAACCTGATTTTCTCCTTTCTAAGCCGTTGCGGATTGGTTAGCATATTCACCTTTAATCGCGCATGATCCAAAGAGAATTAAAGAGGTTAATGTGTTCGCAGAATATGGGGTTCTGAATTACTGGACCTATCTGGTTGGTGCCATTTTTATCGTGTTGGTGCCTGGGCCGAATACCCTGTTTGTGCTTAAAAATAGCGTCAGCAGTGGAGTGAAAGGCGGTTATCTTGCGGCCTGCGGTGTATTTATCGGTGACGCGGTATTGATGTTTCTGGCGTGGGCTGGTGTCGCAACCTTAATTAAGACCACACCGATATTATTCAATATCGTACGTTATCTTGGCGCGTTTTATTTGCTCTATCTGGGGGGTAAAATTCTTTACGCCACCCTGAAAGGTAAAAATAACGAGGCTAAATCAGATGAGCCACAATATGGTGCCATCTTCAAGCGCGCATTAATTTTGAGTCTGACCAATCCGAAAGCCATTTTGTTCTATGTGTCGTTTTTCGTACAGTTTATTGATGTCAATGCGCCACATACTGGGATTTCATTCTTTATTTTGGCGACAACACTGGAATTGGTAAGCTTCTGTTATTTGAGCTTCCTGATTATTTCAGGTGCATTTGTCACGCAATACATTCGCACCAAGAAGAAACTAGCCAAAGTGGGCAACTCGCTGATTGGTCTGATGTTTGTTGGTTTTGCCGCACGACTGGCGACGCTGCAGTCTTAATGCTTTCAGCCCGCGATGCTGCGGGCTTCCCTCCTGAAATGCATCTGTATTCACCGTTTGATGATGCTAAAAAGTAACCAATAAATGGTATTTAAAATGCAAATTATCAGGCGTACTCTGAAACGGCTGAAATAAATGGTTTTCAGCATATTTACTGAAGGAGGGAAAAGGATGCTGCAAATCCCACAGAACTACATTCATACGCGCTCAACACCTTTCTGGAATAAACAAACTGCGCCTGCCGGAATATTCGAACGTCATCTTGATAAAGGAACGCGTCCGGGTGTTTATCCACGCCTGTCCGTTATGCATGGGGCGGTCAAATATCTCGGCTACGCCGATGAACATAGCGCAGAACCTGATCAGGTGATCCTCATCGAAGCAGGTCAATTCGCGGTGTTCCCGCCAGAAAAGTGGCACAATATTGAAGCCATGACTGACGATACTTATTTCAACATTGACTTCTTCGTTGCTCCTGAAGTCCTGATGGAAGGTGCAAAACAACGGAAAGTCATTCATAGCGGGAAATGAATCATGGGCAAAGCAACGTATACCGTAACCGTCACCAATAACAGTAATGGTGTTTCTGTCGATTACGAAACAGAGACGCCGATGACCTTGCTGGTGCCAGAAGTGGCGGCTGAAGTAATAAAAGATCTCGTCAATACCGTGCGTTCATATGACACGGAAAACGAACATGATGTTTGTGGTTGGTAATAATTGCTAATGTCAGATGGCGCTAATTCAGCGCCATCGCAAAAAAAATCCTCTGTGACACACATCACAATTCTTGCTTCTCTTATGTTGTGCTATGCTTTTTATCAGCGACTAACCCGCTAATGCAAAACAGATAAGTGAGGAAACAATGGGCATTCTGTCATGGATTATTTTTGGACTTATTGCCGGTATTCTGGCGAAGTGGATCATGCCTGGTAAAGATGGTGGTGGATTCTTTATGACCATCCTGCTGGGAATTATCGGTGCCGTAGTTGGTGGATGGATCAGTACACTGTTTGGTTTTGGCAAAGTCGATGGCTTTAACTTTGGTAGTTTTGTTGTTGCCGTGATTGGTGCGCTTGTCGTGTTGTTTATCTACAGAAAAGTCAAAAGTTAATGCTGAAAAACACAAAGGCTGCCGACAGGCAGCCTTTGCTATTTTTACCGGCGTAGTGTTACCACCATCCCAGCTCGGTGCCAAGAACGACAATAATCGCCACGCCCATCATGATAATCGTTGTTTTTTTCATCTTCATGCCCCTGGGGCCGCATAGCCGCCAATAAAAAACCACGCTAAAAATACGACTGCCGTAATAAAGATTACGACGGGAAAGATAATACCGATTCGCATGTTACCACCAAAGAAAAGGATGTGAATATGCCTCAGGAATGCCTGTCTGAATGCGCGATAAAAGGTGTTTTCTCTTTGTGTTTTTTCTCCTGATACATCGCGATATCGGCAGCGTGCAGGGCACTGTCTGCGTCGGTTGTTTCAGGATCCACTTCAACTATGCCAAGACTGGCACCAGGATAAAACAGCTCAATATCGCCCAAGTGATATTCTCCACGTATTTGCTGTTGAATACGCTCACGCAGTGACGGGATATCCGCGTTTTCATTAACCAGAGATACGACTAAAAATTCATCGCCGCCGAGACGACCAATAATCTCGCCATTTTGATGCAGCTTATTGAGGCGCTCACCAACCTGAATAAGAAACAGATCGCCGCTATTGTGGCCAAAACGGTCATTGATTAGCTTGAAGTTATCCAGGTCGATAAAGGCAATCATGGCTTTACGCTTCAAATGCCGGGCAAGAGAAAACAGCGTCTTCAGGTTATCAAAAATCGCCCGCCGATTAGGTAGCCCAGTTAAAGAGTCAGTATACGACTGCGCAATCAAAGCGGCATTGGCTTCACGTAATTGCTCAACCAGCGCCTCTTTTTGAATATATTGTGCAATCAGCCCGGCGAATAACTGTAAAACCTGCTCTGCGCGCTCACTCCACGGACGCTTCTCGCTGCTGGCGGCGCAAAGCGTGCCATAGAATGAACCATCCGGTAAGTGAACCGGCGTGCTCAGGAATGTCGTGATGCCGAGATTGCGGGCTGCGATGCAGTCACCCCAACGATCGGGAACTTCATCGCTGAAAAAACAGTTTTCATCAATGGCGCGTTTGCACAACGAGTAATCCCACGAGACAGTAAAATTCTCCGGAATGTGCATTTTCTGGCTATTACGGGCGAACAGAATATGTTGCAGGCGCGCGTCAATATCCACTTTTGTCAGATAAGTCGACTCCATGTCGGTGACCATTTCCAGCATCTCCAGAAGCTGCCGAACCAGACTTTCGAGAGAATGTTCTGAGGCGAGTGACTGCGAAACGCGGGCAATGATCTGATCTGACACGAAAGAACTCCAGGATGCTGCGGGTAAAATGCTGATTATTTAATCTTTACAGGCATGATAAAACATCATCAACGAAGATGAAACTAGCTGTAATATATTTTAAGTGAATGTAAAAGAAATAGTGCTGCAAAACAAAACGATACCGCGATATTCTAAGGCGTAGATAAATGTGCGGGATCAATATATGAAAATTCTCAGTTTTGCTCTGCCTTGCCTGCTAATTCTGGCAGGGTGTTCAACTACTTCTCAGCCGGATGCGCCAAAACCGCCGCAGGTTGGCATGGCGAATCCGGCTTCGGTCTACTGTCAGCAGAAAGGCGGTACGCTCATTCCGGTGCAGACACCGCAAGGGGTCAGTAACAATTGCAAATTGCCGGGTGGTGAAACGATTGATGAATGGGCGTTATGGCGGCGGGATCATCCGGCTGGTGAAAAATAACAGCCGGATGCCATGCTAAAATCACAAGCTGCGTAGCCAGTCGGCCAGTACCAGTGCATGGTTTTGCGTGGTATTTTTTGCCGAGTAGAGCAGGGTCAGCGGCTGTTTTTGAGCGATTTCCGCCAGCCGTTTCCCTTCCGACTCGTGTTGCGCCAGTTCAGCAAGATATTGTTCGCGAAAGGTTTTAAAATCGACCACTTCTCCGTGAAAGGCTTTGCGCAACTCTGTTGATGGTGTGATCTCTTTATCCCACTCATCAAGTGCTAAATCAGTTTTTTTGATACCACGCGGCCAGAGGCGGTCGACCAGTACGCGATAACCATCGCTCTGTTCAGCCGGATCATAAACGCGTTTACACTGAATATTCATCGTGTTTGTTCTCCCTTTCACGCATGATTTACCACGTCACTATAGCACTTTGTGGCTGTTGGTTTTTTGTTGTGCCAGTTCTGAGTTCGAAAACAGTCTACTGTTTCCCGATGATCAGAGAGACCAGTCCCGCGGCAATAAGCGGGCCGACCGGTACACCGCGAAACAGTGCCACACCTAAAATTGTGCCTACCAGCAGCCCGGCGACCAGTTGCGGCTGGCTGCCCATTAACGTCACGCCGCGTCCGCCAAGCCAGGAGACAATCACTCCCACGGCAATCGCTACCAGCGATTTCCAGTTCAGAAACGAGTGAATCAGTGTCGAGGGGGGCAGTGTTCCGCTGGCAATAGGGGCCATTACGCCAATGGTCAGAATGATTATCCCGATACTCAGTCCCTGTTTTTCGATCCACGGAAAAAAGGTGCTTAACGGTGTGACGCGGACAATGATCAACACCAGAATTGAAACGGCGACAGTGGTGTTGTGGCTGATAAAGCCCAGCGCAGCTAAGCCGAGCAGGATCAGCAAAGTGACATCAAACATCGTGGTTTCCTTGCCAAAAAATAATAACCCGCCTACTTTACGCCTGCTGCTGAAAGGAAGCAGAAAAAAATTACGTGTTATGCATAAAAAATCAGGCAAATTGTCATCAAATTGCCACTTGTACACGCTAACAATAACGTGAAAACAGGTATCTTCTGGGGGAAAACCATGAACGATCAAATGCTCGTTGAGACACTGATTATCACGTCATCGTTTTTTGCCATTGCAGTTGTGTTAGTACTGTCCGTTCTGCTTATTGAACGGACCAGCTAGTTACGCAGTACGGCGGAATTTGACCAGTTCTGGTTGCGCAATGCGCAAGTAATCTGTGGTGTTCAGAATTACAGATTTATCCAGCATGCCTGCGTTGAAGGCAATCTCATCGAATCGCTCAAAGAGTAGTGGGTCGGCAACCAGTTTGAGTTTTGGGTGGAAGCTGAAGGGGGGGATAGCGCCAAAGACACAGCCTGTCAGTTCATCGACTTCCGCCGGGCTGGCCAGCGAAGCGCGTAGCCCACCGATGTGACTGGCGAGTTTACTAAGATCAGCCTGTTGATCGGCTGCGAGGATCGCCAGAACATGCTGATTTACGCCATTACCTTTGACTTTACACACCAGTGCTTTAGCTCCCTGACCCAAAGCGGTGCCACGAATTTCTGACACCGCTTCGCATTTACCTACCGCTTCGTGGGTAACGATGCGGAAGTTAGCACCTTCTTGTGATAATAAAGCGATTAACCGCTGATGCGTCACGCTTCCTTTAGTCATTTCAGTCATTTCACGCTCCTGGAATTATAACCAAATAACCACAGAAGATTATCATGAACGGCTGTTTTTGTTCTGCTTATTGACATATAAACGTTCATCAGAAGCTTTATACGCATCATGTAACGTATCGTTTTCTTTCATCGCGTAAATACCGGAAGAGAAGCCGATCTCTTTCTTCGGCGCGATATGTTGCAGGCGTTTTTCGATACGTTCAGGCAATTGCGCGGCAATTTGCGGCGTAGAATCGACCAGAATGATGCAAAATTCATCGCCACCGAGACGGATGGCATAATCGCTTTTACGAATCGACTGCTTAATCGCCTGGGCTAATAATGTAATCGCTAAATCGCCCTCCTGATGACCAAGGGTGTCATTAATTTGCTTTAACTTGTCCATGTCAATTGCAATAAACATGACAGAAGAACCGGATTGCACCAGTTTCTGCAAACGCTGCTCCAGTTCAGGCGTTAATATTTTGCGATTATACAGTCCGGTCATCGCATCACTGATATTTTCGCGCGTCACGTTCTGGTACAAGCGGAAGTGCATCCGGACCATATTCAGCAAAATTAACGCTGTCAAAATCCAGAACAGAACGCTTTTCCACGAAGACGTGATAAAGTAAAGAATATCAATGGATAACGAAACGCGAATACCGCCAGGTAAGTCGTGGACGTAACTGACATACTGAAACAGGTTATCTTCGCTCTGGTTGATAATAATGTCCCGTCCCGAATCTGTATCGGTTAGCGTGACATTAAGAAAACGCCAGAGGAGAGGGCGATCATGAGTGTAAAAGATATTTCGTAGATTATTCTTATTAATATCCAGCAGTACAATACCTTTTAACTGCCTTGCAACATAAACCGGTGTCAGCAAACTCATCACGTTCTGTTTAGTACGCTGATCCTGGTAAATGCTCGATAACACAGTACGTCCGGTAAACACTTTTTCAATATCTTTACGATCAATGCCAATGCTTCCTGATTGCAGGAAGGACCAGTTATTCATCGCGAAGTATTCAACATTGACTGGCTCATAAAAATAGACATAGCGGTCATTGAGATCGAGATAATAGTGAAATTTCTCTTCGGCCATGCCAAGACCGGAACCATAATCATCCTGATGGCGGTTGCCTTCAACTGCCTGATCAAATGCCGGTAAGAGCGCCGCAGCTTCCACAATCGTGTCGCAGTCAGTGGATGCAGTCTGCAATGTTCCGTGTAAACCCGCGTAAGTATGGGCTGTCAGGTTTAAGCCATGGGTATTGTTGGCAGATTCAAAAGCTTCACAGATGGCACGTCGCTGTTCTGGCGACACCTCAGACTGTTTCGCAGCAAGCGCGCGCATCACATGTGCGGCGATACTCTGATTTTGATACTTGTCGTAGAGAAAGGAGGAATCTGCTTTCTGGACGATATAGCGCAAATAAGCACTCATTGCCCTGTCGCTGGCGACAAGTTCAAAAATAAGGAAGGAAGATGTCAGCACAATGACACTTGCGGCGATAAAATGCCGGAGCATTCTATGGTGCAATTTCATGATAAATGGCACTCCTTCGGTTAGTGAAACGAGAAAACCAGATAAAGTTCGATTGCGGCCTGGTACAGGGGCGCTAATTATACTCATCTCTGCGCCGCTGGGGAGGGGAAATTTAGGGGTATTGATAATAAATTGTATGCCAAAGCCACGCAAAACGCATGGCTGTGAATAATTTTGCACTCAAATATAATGAATAATCACTTTGTTGCCACCATCATTTTTCGCTTCTCGTAACGCTTTATCAGCTTCCGTCATGACAAGCGAGATATTACGCGTGTCGCCAGTGGAAAAAACACAGCCAATGCTGATGGTCATTTGTTCAGGGACATTATATCTATTACTAAAACCGGTCAGTAGTTCGACATTTTTACGCACCCGATCGGCGATAATTTTTGCCTGGGCAGCATTCAATTCGGTAAATAGTAAACCGAACTCTTCACCTTCCAGACGCGCGAAGATGTCATCGGGGCGGATACTTTGCTGGATAATATCGACAATTGAAACCAGAACTTTATCGCCCACATGATGACCCCACTGAGCATTTATGCGTTTGAACTGGTTAATATCTACCAGCATGATACAAAAATCCTTCACAACAGGGCGAGAGAGTAATGACTCTACACTGTTGAAAAAGTGACGGCGGTTATAAATATTGGTCAGTACATCATAAACCGCCAGTTTACTGGCAAGTTGTAGTTCCTGAAAAATGTTATAAATCAGGAAAGAAACCACAAACAGTTTACTGGAAACCTCAATACCGCGGCTGATATACCAGATGGTGTAATTATATTCATCCAGAGTCAGTAGCAACAAGTTACAACAGAGTGAGGCCAGACATAATAACGCGATTGACGGCCAAAGTTCGCTCGCTAAACCTGTCCGTGTGATAATAAAAAATAGTAAACATGCCCACAGACAAACCAGAATCTTGGTGTAGTTAATACCCCAACTCGCAGTATTATTATTCGGGCAGTAATCTACGACATATAAGGCATAGTCAGGATTATAACTGCTCAGGTTGTGCGCCAGTAATGGAAACAACATAAAAGGTATTAGTGCCAGCAACAGGATGCAGGTTTTTTTCTTGTTGTTTGTCAGAATGCTGTTTCGGTCATAACAGAAAAGAGCCAGCGATGCTAAGCTAATAAAACTTAGTTGGCGAAAAAGATAGAAAATGGAAACGTCATTCGATTTCGTCTGGATCAGCGTACTATCGCTGATAGGCTTGTGAATAATAACGATCGTTTCAGTTAAATAGACAAGGCCACTTAAAAAAGCAAGACTTAAAATTAGGGTTGGGAAAATATCTCGATTAGTAAAATACTTCATTAACATGAAAAGGAAAATGACGGCGTTAAGGAAAAATAAAGCCACAACGACCATCAGGTAGTTCATCTGAGGGATGAGCTTTATATTGGCGTTTTCATTATATAAGGTGGTAATGCAAAATAAAATTAATGTCAATAGTAAGCTGAAAATAAAAAAGCTGTGTGCTTTTAATTTTTGTGTACCCATGGGAACCATAAAAAAGGAGAGCAATCTGAGTAGTCGATTTTATTGATTGCAGAGAAATGGAGTTTTGACCGGGATCAATTATCATTATCAGTAAAAAAGAATTAAAGTATAGCATTGAGAAAAGCGTGCTAACAGAATCATTTTTCCGAATGATTGTTTCATGAAACTAAGTTCTGTAAAGGTTACGCTGTTATATTTAAGTTGTTTGTAAACTAATGTAGATAATAAATAACTGTATTTACAATTAACTAAAAATCAGCCAGGGAATAATGACCTGGCTGATGGTTTTAGTCTTTAGTAGTTGCATTTTGTTTATGAAATAGTTCGCGAAACACCGGATAAATATCATCCTGATCGCGGATATGCTGCATCGCAAAGTTTTCGAATGTAGATTGCAGATGCTCATATTCCCGCCACAATGTCTGATGAGCGCGACGGGTAATTTCGATATAGCTGTAATAACGAACAACGGGCAACAATTTTTTCGCCAGAATTTCATGGCAAAGCGGAGAGTCATCGGCCCAGTTATCACCGTCCGACGCCTGCGCGGCATAAATATTCCATTGTGCCGGGTTATAACGCTCTTTCACCACCTCATCCATCAGTTTCAGAGCGCTGGAAACAATGGTGCCACCCGTTTCCTGCGAGTAGAAAAACTCATGTTCATCGACCTCTTTCGCCTGGGTATGGTGGCGGATGTAAACGACCTCCACGTTCTTGTAAGTTCTGCTCAGGAACAGATACAGCAAAATATAAAAACGTTTGGCCATATCTTTGGTGGATTGATCCATTGAACCAGAAACGTCCATCAGACAAAACATTACCGCCTGACTGGAGGGATCGGGTCGTTTTTCGTAGTTCTTATAACGTAAATCGAAGGTGTCGATGAACGGAACGCGTTCAATTTTGGCGCGTAATTCGGCAATCTCTTTGCGTAGCCGTTCCTCTTCCAGCAATTGCGCAGGTTCACTGTTGCTGATGATTGCCAAATCTTCTTCCAGAGCATGAAGTTCCCGCCGTTTACCTGCGGTCATCGCGGTACGTCTCGCCAGTGAGTTTTGCAATGAACGCACCACGCTGATATTGGCCGGAACGCCGTTAGCGGTATAACCCGCCCGATGCGTTTTAAACTCGGTCAATTGGCGTTGCTGGTTCTGTTTTAAATTCGGTAAGGCTAAATCTTCAAACAGCAGGTCGAGATATTCGTCTTTCGAAATCTGGAAGACAAATTCATCCTGACCTTCACCGTCCTGACTAGCCTGGCCCTGACCACTACCGGAACCGCCGCTGCCGCCCTGGGGACGTTCAATGCGATCGTTCTGGATGAAATGGTCGTTACCCGGGTGAACGCGATGGCGCAGGCCGCCACGCCCCTGATGAAACATCGGTTCGCTAATATCTTCCGTTGGAATGGAGACGGACTCGCCGCTGTCGACGTCAGTCACCGAACGCTTATTAATGGCCTCGGAGATCGACTGTTTAATTTGCGCTTTATAACGGCGTAAAAAACGCTGGCGATTCACCATGCTTTTGTTTTTGCCGTTCAGACGCCGGTCAATAAACCAGGTCATATGCCCCCCGTACTGCATTTGCCAACTGTATGCTGCACCTGTATTGCCGGACACGCTTCGCTTATCCGGCCTACGGTTCGCTGTCGTTGTAGGCCCATGAGCATGTGCTCCGGGCCATGGTTGTTAAGAGGATTTACGTACGCGCAAATACCATTCGCACAGTAAACGCACCTGTTTACGGGTGTAGCCTTTCTCCATCATACGGTCGACAAAATCGTCGTGTTTCTTCTGCTCGTCGGTTGAGGTTTTAGCGTTAAACGAAATGACTGGCAGTAATTCTTCGGTATTGGAAAACATTTTTTTCTCAATAACCGTGCGCAGTTTTTCATAACTGGTCCAGTTCGGATTGCGTCCGCTGTTATTTGCTCTGGCGCGCAGCACGAAGTTGACAATCTCGTTACGGAAATCTTTCGGATTGCTGATCCCCGCTGGTTTTTCGATTTTCTCCAGCTCGGCGTTCAGCGACTCGCGATCAAACAACTGACCGGTATCCGGGTCGCGATACTCCTGATCCTGGATCCAGAAATCCGCATAGGTGACATAACGATCGAAAATGTTCTGTCCATATTCGGAATAAGACTCCAGATAAGCCGTCTGGATCTCTTTGCCGATAAACTCGGCATATTTTGGGATCAGATAACCTTTCAGGAACTCCAGATAGCGTTCTGCCTGCTCTTGCGGGAACTGCTCGCGCTCAATCTGCTGTTCAAGAACGTAGAACAGATGGACCGGGTTAGCTGCCACTTCCACGTGATCGAAGTTGAACACGCGAGAGAGGATCTTAAACGCAAAACGTGTGGACAGACCGTTCATCCCTTCATCGACGCCCGCGTAATCCCGATACTCCTGATACGATTTGGCTTTCGGATCGGTATCTTTTAGACTTTCGCCATCATAAACGCGCATCTTTGAATAAATGCTGGAGTTTTCTGGCTCTTTCAGACGCGAAAGAATGGAAAAACGTGACAGAGTTTCCAGCGTGCCAGGTGCGCATGGTGCGTGAGTCAGTTCACTATGATTAAGTAATTTCTCGTAGATTTTAATCTCTTCGGAAATGCGCAAGCAGTACGGCACCTTCACGATATAGACACGGTCGAGGAAGGCCTCGTTGTTTTTATTGTTACGGAAAGTGACCCATTCGGATTCGTTCGAGTGGGCGAGAATAATCCCGTTGAACGGCAGGGCGGAGATACCTTCCGTCCCGTTGTAGTTGCCTTCCTGGGTGGCGGTCAACAGAGGATGCAGCACTTTAATTGGTGCTTTAAACATCTCGACAAATTCCATGATCCCTTGGTTGGCGCGACACAGCGCACCGGAATAACCATAGGCGTCTGGATCGTTCTGCGCGTAGTGTTCGAGCTTACGAATATCGACTTTCCCTACCAGCGCTGAGATATCCTGGTTGTTCTCATCGCCGGGCTCCGTTTTAGCGATGGCAATTTGTTGTAGAATCGACGGCCAGACCTTCACAACCCGAAATTTAGTGATATCGCCACCAAATTCATGCAGGCGCTTCGCGGCCCACGGCGACATGATAGTGCCGAGGTAGCGGCGCGGAATGCCGTACTCTTTTTCGAGGATCTGCGCATCTTCCTGTGGATTGAACAGACAGAACGGATGATCGTTGACCGGGCTGCGCTCACCATTGGCGCTCAATACATAAATAGGCACGAGTTGCATTAATGATTTCAGTCGCTCCGCAAGCGACGATTTCCCCCCACCCACAGGCCCCAGCAGATACAGAATTTGTTTCTTCTCTTCCAGCCCCTGAGCCGCGTGTTTCAGATAAGAGACAATCTGTTCAATCGCGTCTTCCATGCCGTAAAACTCTTCAAACGCCGGATAACGTGCGATGACCCGGTTCGAGAAGAGTCGAGAAAGTCTGGGTTCCTGGGCTGTATCGACCATGACAGGCTCACCAATAGCCATCAGTAGCCGCTCAGCCGCGTTGGCATAAGCACTGCGATCTTGCCGACAAGTGGTAAGAAACTCCTGCAGTGTGAACTCTTCGTCCTTGGCAGCTTCATATCGCTGGCGATAGTGATCGAATATATTCATGGTATGCCGTCCTTTCGTTTTTTAGCACAGGTTAAGAGCCGTTCATATGAATAGTAGAGGCTCCCGGAAGAGGTAAACTGAACGACGTCTCTTGCTAAAACACAGCAACTCTCATGCCATCTTACCGACTGCGAGAAGAACGTGCCCGGTGATACACCTTCAAAATTAAGCGTAGATGGCAAATGGAAAACTTGCCTGCACGGCTTTCTGGATTTCAATGGCATATCAACAACTCACCCATAAAAATTGCATAACTAATGTAAAGAATATTGCCGTCGGTAATGCAAAATTCATTCAGGTGTAAGCCTGATGTCACCAGCGTCAGGAAAATTAAACAGTTACCTTTAGAAATGAAAATGTAAAAAGGTTGGGTTTCGATGTATTGACGGGTAAACTTTGTCGCCCGCTAAACATTTGTTTAAGGAATGATTAATTGTGACCAAACTCAAACTTCTGGCACTTGGAGTGCTTATCGCAACGTCTGCAGGCGTAGCACACGCTGAAGGTAAATTTTCCCTGGGCGCAGGCGTAGGTGTCGTTGAACACCCTTATAAAGATTACGATACCGATGTTTACCCAGTACCGGTAATCAACTATGAAGGCGATAACTTCTGGTTCCGTGGCTTAGGTGGTGGTTACTACCTGTGGAACGATGCAACGGATAAACTTTCGATTACCGCTTACTGGTCGCCGCTCTACTTCAAAGCTAAAGACAGTGGCAACCACCAGATGCGCCACCTGGATGATCGTAAGAGCACTATGATGGCCGGTCTGTCCTACGCTCACTTTACCCAGTACGGTTATCTGCGTACCTCTCTGGCAGCCGACACACTGGATAACAGCAACGGTATCGTCTGGGATACGGCCTGGTTGTACCGTTACACTAACGGTGGTCTGACTCTGACCCCGGGTATCGGTGTGCAGTGGAACAGCGAAAACCATAACGAATACTATTATGGCGTATCGCGTAAAGAGTCTGCGCGCAGCGGTCTGCGTGGCTATAACCCGAATGATAGCTGGAGTCCGTATCTGGAACTGAGCGCCAACTACAACTTCATGGGCGACTGGAGCATTTACGGTACTGCGCGCTACACCCGTCTGTCCGATGAAGTTACCGATAGCCCGATGGTTGATAAGTCCTGGACAGGTCTGATTTCGACCGGGATCACCTACAAATTCTGATAGTGCATCTTTCCAGGGCATTTTGTGCATAAAAACAGGGCGTCACGCCCTGTTTTGCATTACGGTGGTGCGTAACCTGGGAGGAAACAATGCAACAAAAAATGATTCAGTTTAGTGATGGGGACTCAGTGCCAGCTATAGGGCAGGGAACATGGTTTATGGGCGAAGATGTCAGTCAGCGCAAAACAGAAGTCGCTGCACTGCGCGCGGGCATTGAACTCGGTTTAACCCTCATTGATACCGCCGAAATGTATGCGGACGGTGGTGCTGAAAAGGTAGTTGGTGAAGCATTAACTGGCCTGCGTGATAAGGCCTTTCTCGTCTCTAAGGTCTATCCGTGGAATGCTGGCGGACAAAAAGCGATTAATGCCTGCGAAGCCAGCTTACGCCGTCTTAATACCGATTATCTCGATCTTTATTTATTACACTGGTCTGGCAGTTTCGCTTTTGAAGAAACTGTTGCCGCGATGGAAAAATTGATCGCCCAGGGCAAAATCCGCCGCTGGGGCGTTTCTAATCTTGATTATGCCGATATGCAGGAGCTCTGGCAGGTGCCGGGGGGAAATCAGTGTGCGACTAATCAGGTGCTTTATCATCTTGGCTCACGGGGTATTGAGTTCGATTTACTCCCCTGGTGCCAGCAACAGCAGATGCCGGTGATGGCTTACAGCCCGTTAGCCTAGGCTGGGCGGTTGCGCAATGGACTGCTAAAAAACGCGGTCGTCAACGAAATCGCACATGCCCACAATGTCAGCGCGGCGCAAGTTCTGCTGGCGTGGGTAATCAGCCATCAAGGCGTGATGGCGATTCCAAAAGCGGCAACTATCGCGCATGTTCAACAAAATGCGGCTGTGCTGGAGATTGTGCTTTCGCCAGAAGAATTAGCGATGCTGGACAAAGCGTATCCGGCACCAAAAGTAAAAACTGCGCTGGATATGGTGTGATGCTGAGCAGTGCCGGATACATCGCATCCGGCACACAAAACTAGCGCAGATTAGCGTTTGGCAACGCGGATGGATTGTGCCAGACGAGAGGGCATATCTTTGGACGTTTTTTGTGCTTCAGAGGCGTAAGCGGTTTCTACGCAGACAAAGGTTTTGTAGCCGTCATCTGGCATATCGCCCATGCTGACTGAAAGCGCCGGACCTGGATTCCAGCCAACAACGTTCAGATGATGCTGGTGACCAACGGTAATAATGCGGTTCAACGCTTCGTCATTAATCACACTACAATCTTGCGGATTCAGATACACGCGATCGGTACGATCCGGGAATGTCTGAATCCCCCCGGTCAAAGTGCCTTCTTTCGCGTCATTGACTTTATCAATGAAGCGATCGCCCAGGCCACTGACGCTCACCTTAGCAATATCACCCACGTTAAAGTAGGTATGCAGGGCAGAGGTGGTTTCAAATTCGCCGTGCGCTTCAAGATCAATTTCACAAGTCTTACCCACGCGGAAATGCGCTAACAGCGTAAAGTCGTGCGGCCAGTATTTTTTCGTCTCGTCGCTTTGTGTCAGTTCAAAAGTCAGCGCTACGCCATCGGCATCTTCACTGTGCGATTTCAGCGTCCACGGCAGAATGCGGGCAAAACCGTGAGCAGGCAGACCTTGCTGTGCTGCCGGACCAAACCACGGCCAACAAACCGGCACGCCGCCGCGAATGGCGACGCCATTTTTAAACGGCGTGTTATTACTCAACCACAGAACGTCTTCTTCACCTGCAGGTTTCCAGGAGAGAAGGTGTGCGCCCTGTAATGCAAAAGAGGCTTTTACCTGGGGATGAACGACCACAATAAGGTCCAGTTCATCCAGTTTACGACGGGAGAGGACAGGGGAAATTTGTTCGATGACCGGAAGGGCAAAAATTTTCTTAATCATGACGCAGTCCTTTAACTTCATTTCATCAGGTAAAAAAAAGAGCGACCGAAGTCGCTCTTTTTAGATCACAGAGTCATCTCAACTTATTTGGAGATGTGAGCGATCAGATCCAGAACTTTGTTGGAGTAACCGGTTTCGTTGTCGTACCAGGATACCAGTTTCACGAAGTTGTCGTTCAGAGCGATACCCGCTTTAGCATCGAACACGGAAGTGCAAACTTCGCCGTTGAAATCGGTAGATACTACGTCATCTTCGGTGTAGCCCAGAACGCCTTTCATTTCGCCTTCAGCAGCAGCTTTAACGGCAGCTTTGATCTGCTCGTAAGTTGCAGCTTTTTCCAGACGAACGGTCAGGTCAACTACGGATACGTTCGGAGTCGGAACACGGAACGCCATACCAGTCAGTTTGCCATTCAGTTCTGGCAGTACTTTACCTACAGCTTTAGCAGCACCGGTAGAGGACGGGATGATGTTCTGGGAAGCGCCACGGCCGCCGCGCCAGTCTTTGTGAGACGGGCCGTCAACGGTTTTTTGAGTAGCGGTAGTAGCGTGAACGGTGGTCATCAGACCTTCGATGATGCCGAAGTTATCGTTGATAACTTTAGCCAGCGGAGCCAGGCAGTTGGTGGTGCAGGAAGCGTTAGAAACGATGTCCTGGCCAGCATATTTGTCGAAGTTAGCGCCTTTAACGAACATCGGAGTGTTGTCTTTAGACGGACCAGTCATAACCACTTTTTTCGCACCAGCGGTGATGTGTTTACGAGCAGTTTCGTCAGTCAGGAACAGACCAGTTGCTTCAGCGACAACGTCAACACCAACTTCGTCCCATTTCAGGTTAGCCGGATCACGTTCAGCGGTAACACGGATTTTTTTACCGTTTACGATCAGATGACCGTCTTTCACTTCAACGGTGCCGTCGAAACGACCGTGAGTGGAGTCATATTTCAGCATGTATGCCATGTAATCAGCGTCTAACAGGTCGTTGATTGCAACGATCTCAATGTCAGAACGTTTCTGAGCAGCACGGAAAACAATGCGACCGATACGGCCAAAACCGTTGATACCTACTTTGATAGTCATATATTCCACCAGCTATTTGTTAGTGAATAAAAGGTTGCCTGTAAAATTACAAAAACCTTACGCAGCGTCAAGCGGAATCGTGTCAATCATTGCGACAAATCAATCCTGTGCCTTGGCATTACACGACTGACTCGCCTCACTCTTCCTTTGGGCTTGAAACCACATGAGGGCGGCGCCCAGAATTTTAAAGGGCAATTATGATAAAAATGTGATTTTCATCACGATTTAGGTGCAGCTATTTCGTCGAGATCAAGTTTAGGACAAAATTTTGCCAGCAGGTGTTAATGTTTTGTTAGAATAAGTCACGTAATGTGAGCGTGATTAAAGTGAGATGTGAGAAAATGGCTAACAAACCTTCGGCAGAAGAACTGAAAAAAAATTTGTCCGAGATGCAGTTTTACGTGACTCAGAATCACGGGACGGAGCCGCCATTCACTGGACGTTTACTGCATAACAAGCGCGGCGGTGTTTACCACTGTTTGATTTGCGATGCACCTCTGTTTCACTCCCAAACCAAGTATGATTCAGGCTGTGGCTGGCCCAGTTTTTATGAGCCGGTGAGTGAAGATTCGATCCGTTATATCAAAGACTTGTCACATGGTATGCAGCGGATAGAAATTCGTTGCGGAAACTGTGATGCCCATCTGGGGCACGTCTTTCCCGACGGCCCGCAACCCACAGGCGAACGTTATTGTGTTAACTCGGCATCATTGCGCTTTACTGATGACGAAAATGGCGAAGAAATCAACGGTTGAAAAAACGATTCAGCAACTTATTCCACAGGAGCGGGGAAATTATGGATCTTGATGAAATAATCAACAGCATGACGCCTGAGGTTTACCAGCGTTTATCGACTGCCGTTGAACTGGGAAAATGGCCAGATGGTGTTGCGCTGACTGAAGAACAAAAAGAGAACTGCCTGCAACTGGTGATGTTATGGCAGGCCCGAAACAATACCGATGCGCAGCATATGACAATCGACACTGACGGTCAGATGGTCATGAAGAGCAAACAACAGTTGAAAGAAGATTTTGGTATCTCGGCAAAGCCGATAGCCATGTTTAAGTAAGAGATTTGTTCCCTTTATCAGACGTTTATGAAGAGAGGGATAATCTTTACTGTTACGAGTTGATTGTTTGATTTAACTACGAGCACGCCAGATGCGCCGTTGATGTGTCTTATCTGGCCTACAACGTCAGTACTGAATCGTAGGCCAGCAAAATTATCCCTGCGTCTCTTCCCAGTCCGCCAGCGTGTACAGTGTTGCTCCAGCCGCTGACATCTCCATAAATGCGTGTGCACTGTCCTGCGGCTGAATATTTACGCCACGACAGCCATCGGTAATCACGCTCACGCTATAACCTAACTGCAACGCGTCCAGCACGGTAAACTTCACACAATAGTCAGTAGCCAGCCCCATAACGATCAATTCATTGATTTCATGGTCGCGTAACCAGCCATCGAGCGCGGTTTTCTGCCGACGTCCGTTATCAAAAAAAGCACTGTAACTGTCAACTAAAGGGTTTTCGCCTTTATGGAACACTGCTGCGATCGCATTTTGATTGAGTAACGGATGTAATTGCGCGCCTTCACTGCTCTGCACGCAGTGTTCAGGCCAGAATGTTTGCGGCAAACCGTCGAGCGTCCCCTGGCTGTATGGCTCCACCTGATGCTGGCTGGCAAAACTGCCGTGATTAGCCGGATGCCAGTCCTGACTGGCGATAACTGGTTCACCGCGCAACTGACACCAGTCAATCAATCGGTTAGCGACATCCACAGTGCTGTCACCTTCTGGCACGGCGAGCGCGCCACCGGCACAGAAATCATTTTGTAAATCGACCAGTAACAGGGCGCGATGGGGCATTGCAATCTCCTTAATCATCCGGCGTCAGCTCGCCGCGTAGGTTTTGGCTCATAGCCTTGCGAATGGTTTCAGTATCCAGTCCCTGGCTAAGTAGATAGTGCAGCTTGGTGAGAGTGGCTTCCACAGTCATATCCGCGCCGCCAATAACGCCGGCGTGGGCGAGGGCGTTACCGGTGGCATATCCCCCCATATTCACTTTACCGGACATACATTGCGTCAGATTAACCACCACGATACCGCGATCGCTGGCCTCCTGTAATTCTTGCAGGAAAGCTTTGTTTTGCGGCGCATTACCCACGCCGTAAGAGCGAAGAATCAACGCCCTAACCGGTTGGCGCAGGAAATTACGCACAACATCGGCAGAGATCCCCGGATAAATTGTCACCACGCCGATCGGTTGTGGCGTAATTGGATGAACGATCAGTTCTCCATCACCGTGCGGGGCGGGTGGTGTATTCAAACGACGAATATGGATACCTGCCTCCAGTAACGGTGGAAGATTGGGGGAAGCAAAGGCATCAAAACCATCGGCATGGGCTTTAGTGGTTCGGTTTCCGCGATACAGGCGGTTATTAAAAAACAGCGTTACTTCGTTGATCGGGTAGTTAGCAGCAACGTACAACGCATTCAGCAGATTGATTTGTCCGTCAGAGCGTAGCTCGGCTAACGGGATTTGTGACCCTGTCACAATGACCGGTTTACCAAGATTCTCCAGCATGAACGACAGTGCAGAGGCGGTATATGCCATGGTATCGGTGCCGTGCAGAATGACAAAACCATCGTACTCGTTATAGTGCGCTTTAATGTCTTCAGCGATATGCTGCCAGTCTTCCGGCGTCATATCGGAAGAATCCATTAGCGGCGTATATTCATGAATAGTGAAATCTGGCATCTCCGGGCGATGGAATTCCGGCATCAACGCCAACTGGCGTTGCAGATGACCTGACACTGGAATATAACCCTGCTCGGAACGCTGCATCCCGATGGTTCCGCCCGTGTAGGCAACGTAAATTGATTTCTTTTGCATGATATTGATATGAATGATATCGAAAGAGCAAAAGTATATACGTGAGGGGCAGGGAGCGCACCTGGATACTCTGTGGATATGAGAAAAGTCTGGCGGAACAGAGGGTGTAGCGTCCCGCCGGAGAAAAGTGATTAATCCTGCAACGCATAGGTTACGGTCGTTACCACGCGCACCGTTTTATTAATCGCCGTAGGATCATCTTCATCACTGCCACTGGCGAAGATCTGGAACACCCCTTGCGAAGCATCGCTGATTGACCCCACCTGACTACCTGAATCCGTCGCAAACTGTAATGCTGCGTTGCGTGCGTCTTTTGTCGCGGCGGCAATCATCTCAGCGCGAAGTGCGCCAATGCCATTAAAACGATAGGCGATTTTGCTATCAGCGATAGCACCATCCGTGGCGACTTGCAGTTCGTTTAGTTTAGCGACGACTTTTTCGACGGCAGCAACGTTATGGGTTTTTATCGTCACTGACCCGTCGGCATTATAGCGAGGCATCGTTGGATCATCTTTGAGATAAAAGGAGTCCGTTCGCTTGCTTGTCCATTGGCCCAGGTTTATCTCTGTGCTGCTAATCCCCTGAGCGTTGAGTTCGGCAACAATTTTTTTCTGCGCGTCTTCCAGTTTTGGGAAAAGCTCGCCGGGAACATTGCCCTTAAAGTTAATCGCAATGGTTAATTCAGCCGTATCTGCGCGAACTTCTTTTTCCGAAAGCCCCCGCACGTTCACATAACGGTTGTTAGTTTTTAAATGCTTAACTCCATCGCCAACGAAATAACCACAGGCGCTGATCCCCAGTCCGAGGACAATAGCGGCAATTAAAGAGGGTGCCTTATTCACTGATGACTCCTTATCAGATGCAGAATGAGCAAGGCAATGTAGTGGAGAGAGGAAGTGAAAGACAGTCCGGTTCAGGAGTGTGGCCGACAGCATATCGGCCACATATTTGCAGGGATTACCGCACGTTGGCGCAGGTCAGGCAAAACGCGTAACGGTTTTGCGGATCGTTAAAGGCCGCCAGCTTGTCGCTTTCGCTTTTAACGGTTGAAGCCACCGAGGCCAGCGGTGCAGGCAACATAGCCTGGAGCGTATCTGGCAACATCGCCCGTACAGAACCTGACATGTTGTCCATCACTTTGTCGAAGAAGGTTGGTTCATCGACGTAATATTCCAGATGCCACTGTTTCATTTTGGCCAGTTCTGCCGCTTTGGCAACTGCATCATCGAAATCACCGAGACTATCGACCAGACCGTTAGCTTTCGCATCCTGACCAGTCCAGACGTGGCCCTGAGCGATTTTATCGATCTGCTCTGGCGTCGAGTTACGCGAATCCGCAACCAGCGTGATGAAGCGTTTATAACCGTTCTCAATGCTTAACTGCATCATCTGCTGCGCTTCCGGCGGCAGTGCTTTAGTAATGGAAACATCCGCCAGAGGTGAGGTTGAAACGCCATCAGTATGTACACCAATCGAATCCAGACTGTTTTCTACGGTAGTGATCACGCCGAAGATACCGATAGAACCGGTCAGAGTGCTGGGGTTAGCCACAATGTAATTGGCCGGCGTGGAGATCCAGTAACCACCAGATGCCGCCATGCCGCCCATCGATACAACCACAGGCTTGCCAGCCGCTCGGGCTGCTGCCAGTTCAGATCGAATCACTTCAGACGCAGTAACGCTGCCGCCAGGGCTATTAACACGCAGAACAATCGCTTTCACTTTCGGGTCAAGACGAGCGTCGCGGATTTGCGCTGCGGTTGTGTCGCCGCCAACATTACCCTGGGTTTCTTCGCCATCCATAATTGCGCCATTTGCGAAGACGACACCGATGCTGTCGCCGGTATCTGCCGGAGTTTTCAAAGCATAATCGTAATAACTGATGGCGCGATAATTTTTATCCGCCTTACTCCAGCCGAACTCTTTGGTCAGGGCTTTTTCGATTTCGGCACTTGATGCCAGTGCATCGACCAGTTTGTTATCCAGCGCGTACTTCGCGGTATCGCCACCGGTTTTGGTTAAGCCATCAAGCACCCCTTGTGCGCCAGGGAATACTTGCTGGGCGGTGATCTGACGATTAGCAGCCACAGTGTTGAGATAGTTTTGCCACAGCTCACCAATCCAGCGGCTGTCAGCCTCGCGGGCTGCCGGTGACATATCATCACGAATAAACGGCTCAACGGCAGATTTATACGTACCGACGCGGAACACATGGGTGGAAACTTTTAACTTATCCAACAATGACTTGTAATACAGTCCGTTGGTCGCAAAACCATGCAGATCAACCACGCCTTGTGGTGATAGCCAGATTTTGTTGGCAAAACTGGCAAGATAATATTGCCCCTGGCTGTAGTTCTCGCCAATGGCATAAACCGGTTTGCCGCTGTCACGAAACTCTTTCAGGGCTTTACCAATGTACTGCATGGAAGGCTGATCGCCGCCCGCGAAGTTTTTCAGATCCATCACTATACCGGTGATGTTCCGGTCATCTTTTGCCTGGCGAATGGTGTTTACAATGTCAAACAGTGAGTTTTCCTGCAAACGATCAGAACTGGCACCAAGCAACTGACGGCTCAGCTTGCTAAACCGCTGCGAACTGTCAGGCTTATCGACGATCACGCCGGAGATATCGAGCAGCAACGCGCCACGACTGGCGGTTTCTTTGCTATCGCTACCACTGACCTGCATCCAGATACCCACGACAACAAGCACAAGAAAAATAAAAAACAGGTTAAGTACCATTTCACGGACAAAATTCAGTAGACGCCACGTCCATTTAAAAAATCCGGCAATAAGTCGCCAAAGGGTTCGCATGTATTCTCCCAGACTAAAAGTTACACCTGTCGCAGGTGCAATAGATGTGGTTATCGTAATGACCCAACCGGCACTTGTCAGCAGGAATCGCGGCCTGTGCTGTAACAAAATCCACTCTCGTGTTAATTTTGTGAATAAACATCATGACAGGAGTTAATCAAATGGATGCACTCGAACTATTGATCAATCGCCGTAGCGCCTCCCGCCTGGCGGAACCCGCACCAACAGGTGAGCAACTGCAAAACATCCTGCGTGCGGGGATGCGTGCGCCGGACCATAAGTCCATGCAACCGTGGCATTTTTTTGTGATTGAGGGGGAAGGGCGCGAACGTTTCAGCGCCGTTCTGGAACAGGGCGCAGTTGCTGCGGGGAGTGATGAGAAAGCGATCGACAAAGCCCGTAATGCGCCGTTCCGCGCGCCACTTATCATAACGGTGGTGGCGAAATGCGAAGAAAATCATAAAGTCCCGCGCTGGGAACAGGAAATGTCTGCCGGTTGCGCGGTCATGGCAATGCAAATGGCTGCGGTTGCCCAGGGCTTTGGCGGGATCTGGCGTAGTGGGGCGTTAACCGAAAGCCCGGTGGTACGTGATGCATTCGGTTGTCGGGAGCAGGATAAAATCGTCGGGTTTCTCTACCTCGGCACACCGCAGTTGAAAGCGTCAACGTCAATTAACGTTCCGGACCCGACACCGTTTGTGACTTATTTCTGATAATTGCGGTGAAACTGAGTGGATTGTGAGCAAAGACGCAGGAATTCAGACACTCTCACTTATCACTTCACGGAATGAGGGTTACCATACCCGGATTGCATTGACAGGAGATGTCCATGAGCGAGAACTCGATTCGTTTGACCCAATACAGCCACGGAGCTGGTTGCGGCTGTAAAATTTCCCCAAAAGTGTTGGAAACCATCCTGCACAGTGAGCAGGCGAAGTTTGTTGATCCGAATTTGCTTGTGGGTAACGAAACCCGCGACGACGCGGCGGTGTACGATCTGGGCAATGGCACCAGCGTCATCAGCACCACCGACTTCTTTATGCCGATTGTTGATAATCCTTTCGATTTTGGTCGCATTGCGGCGACTAACGCCATCAGCGATATTTTTGCGATGGGCGGCAAACCGATTATGGCAATTGCGATCCTCGGCTGGCCGATTAACAAACTGTCCCCGGAAATTGCCCGTGAAGTGACCGAAGGTGGCCGTTATGCATGCCGTCAGGCGGGTATCGCGCTGGCCGGTGGTCACTCCATCGACGCGCCGGAACCGATTTTTGGTCTGGCGGTGACGGGGATCGTACCGACTGAACGGGTGAAGAAAAACAGTACCGCACAAGCGGGATGTAAACTGTTCCTGACGAAACCGCTGGGGATTGGTGTTCTTACCACTGCCGAGAAAAAATCACTGCTGAAACCGGAACATCAGGGACTGGCGACGGAAGTAATGTGTCGGATGAATATCGCGGGAGCGTCCTTTGCCAACATTGAAGGCGTAAAAGCGATGACCGACGTTACCGGTTTTGGTCTGCTGGGCCATTTAAGCGAAATGTGCCAGGGCGCAGGCGTGCAGGCGCGCATTGACTATGAAGCAATCCCGAAACTGCCGGGCGTGGAAGAGTACATTAAGCTGGGCGCTGTGCCGGGGGGCACCGAACGCAACTTTGCCAGCTACGGTCATCTGATGGGTGAAATGCCACGCGAAGTGCGCGATCTGCTGTGCGATCCGCAAACCTCCGGCGGCCTGCTACTGGCGGTTATGCCAGAGGCGGAAAACGAAGTTAAAGCTACCGCAGCCGAATTTGGTATCGAACTGACAGCGATTGGCGAACTGGTGCCTGCGCGCGGTGGTCGTGCCATGGTTGAGATCCGTTAATTCAATGCGGTTATTTATTGCCGAAAAACCGAGTCTGGCGCGCGCTATTGCTGATGTCCTGCCCAAACCGCACCGTAAAGGCGATGGCTTTATCGAATGCGGCAATGGTCAGGTGGTGACCTGGTGTGTCGGTCACCTGCTTGAGCAGGCGCAGCCAGACGCCTACGACAGCC
Source organism: Escherichia sp. KTE96 (assembly GCF_000408525.1). Taxonomy (NCBI): domain Bacteria; kingdom Pseudomonadati; phylum Pseudomonadota; class Gammaproteobacteria; order Enterobacterales; family Enterobacteriaceae; genus Escherichia; species Escherichia sp. KTE96. The sequence goes on from NZ_KE137149.1 coordinate 2,484,416, forward strand.
GCTATGCGCGCTGGAATCTGGCAGATCTGCCGATTGTCCCGGAAAAGTGGCAATTGCAACCGCGGCCTTCCGTGACCAAACAACTTAACGTCATCAAACGCTTTCTGCACGAAGCCAGCGAAATCGTTCATGCCGGAGACCCGGATCGTGAAGGGCAATTGCTGGTGGATGAAGTGCTGGATTACCTGCAACTTGCGCCGGAAAAGCGCCAGCAAGTTCAGCGTTGTTTAATCAACGACCTGAACCCGCAGGCGGTTGAGCGGGCGATCGATCGTCTTCGTTCCAACAGTGAGTTTGTACCGTTGTGCGTTTCTGCGCTGGCGCGAGCGCGTGCCGACTGGTTGTACGGCATTAATATGACCCGCGCATATACCATTCTGGGGCGTAATGCTGGCTACCAGGGGGTACTTTCCGTTGGGCGCGTGCAGACGCCAGTGCTTGGGCTGGTGGTGCGCCGCGACGAAGAGATTGAAAACTTCGTCGCGAAAGATTTCTTTGAAGTCAAAGCGCATATCGTGACGCCTGCCGATGAGCGGTTTACCGCCATCTGGCAACCGAGCGAAGCGTGTGAGCCGTACCAGGATGAAGAGGGGCGTTTGTTGCATCGTCCGCTGGCGGAGCATGTCGTTAACCGCATCAGCGGCCAACCGGCGATTGTCACCAGTTATAACGATAAACGGGAATCAGAATCCGCGCCGCTGCCATTTTCGCTTTCGACGTTACAGATTGAAGCGGCAAAACGTTTTGGCCTGAGTGCGCAGAACGTGCTTGATATCTGTCAGAAATTGTACGAAACGCACAAGCTGATTACCTATCCACGTTCCGATTGTCGTTATTTGCCGGAGGAACATTTTGCCGGACGCCATGCGGTGATGAATGCCATCAGTGTCCATGCGCCGAGTCTTCTGCCGCAGCCCGTGGTTGATCCAGATTTACGCAACCGCTGCTGGGATGACAAAAAGGTGGATGCCCACCACGCCATCATCCCGACCGCGCGGAGTTCGGCTATCAACCTGACGGAGAACGAAGCGAAGGTTTATAGTCTGATTGCTCGTCAGTATCTGATGCAATTCTGCCCGGACGCGGTGTTCCGCAAGTGTGTGATCGAACTGGACATAGCAAAAGGCAAATTTGTTGCAAAAGCACGTTTTCTTGCCGAAGCGGGCTGGCGCACGCTGTTAGGCAGCAAAGAGCGTGACGAAGAAAACGACGGCACGCCACTTCCTGTGGTGGCAAAAGACGATGAGTTGCTGTGCGAGAAGGGCGAAGTGGTAGAGCGGCAAACCCAGCCGCCGCGCCATTTCACCGATGCAACACTGCTTTCGGCAATGACCGGGATTGCGCGCTTTGTGCAGGACAAAGATCTGAAGAAGATCCTTCGTGCGACCGATGGTCTGGGCACAGAAGCGACTCGCGCGGGGATTATTGAACTGCTGTTCAAGCGCGGCTTCCTGACCAAAAAAGGGCGCTACATCCACTCTACTGATGCCGGAAAAGCGTTATTCCATTCGCTGCCAGAAATGGCGACGCGACCGGACATGACAGCGCACTGGGAATCGGTGCTGACGCAAATCAGCGAAAAACAGTGCCGCTACCAGGACTTTATGCAGCCGCTGGTGGGGACGCTGTACCAACTGATTGATCAGGCTAAGCGCACGCCGGTGCGGCAGTTTCGCGGCATAGTGGCTCCGGGCAGCGGCGAAGAGAAGAAAAAGGCTTCACCACGCAAGCGAACGCCGAAAAAAAGCCCACCATCGGAAGATGCGGGCAGTGGAGCGATAACATAAAGGCGTGATGCTGAAGATTTTCAGGGGGTTTACGTCGCACCCGGACAAATGCCTGATGCGACGCTTGCGCGTCTTATCAGGCCTACAGAGCTGTTCTCTGATTCAGAGGGTTTTCGTAGGCCGGATAAGGCGTTCACGCCGCATCCGGCACAAACGCCTGATGACTTAAATCACCCCTTGCGCCAGCATCGCATCGGCAACCTTCACAAAACCAGCAATATTCGCGCCCTGCACGTAGTTGGTTTGCTCACCTTCACCACCATGCTCAACACAGGCATGGTGGATATCCAGCATAATGTGGTGTAAACGCGCATCAACTTTTTCGGCTTTCCAGCCCAGACGCGCAGCGTTTTGCGCCATTTCCAGCCCCGATGTTGCAACGCCACCTGCATTAGCCGCTTTACCTGGCGCAAACAGCACGCCTGCCTGCTGGAACAGCTCAGTCGCTTCGATGGTCGTTGGCATATTTGCCCCTTCGGCCACCGCTTTAACGCCGTTGGCGATAAGCTGATGTGCAGCGTCAACATCCAGTTCGTTCTGAGTCGCGCACGGCAGGGCGATATCAACCGGCACAGACCACGGTTGTTGGCCTTCGAGATAGACCAGACCAAATTCTTTGGCGTAATCCGCAACGCGACCATCACGGCTGGATTTGATTTCGATAAGACGCGCCAGTTTCTCTTTGGTAAATCCACTTTCATCAACCACGGTGCCGCTGGAGTCTGATGCTGTAACCACGCGAGCGCCAAATTCCATCGCTTTTTCGATAGCGTACTGGGCGACGTTGCCGGAGCCAGAAACGGAAACACGCATTCCTTCAAAACCCATACCGTGGCGTTTCAGCATCGCTTCAGTGAAATAAACCAGACCGTAACCGGTGGCTTCCGGACGAATCAGACTGCCGCCAAAAGAAAGCCCCTTACCAGTGAAGACGCAGGCGGTATTGTTAGACAGTTTTTTCATCATCCCCGCCATAAAGCCGACTTCACGGCCACCAACGCCGATATCGCCCGCCGGAACGTCGGTATCCGCGCCCAGGTGGCGATACAGTTCAGTCATCAGCGCCTGGCAGAAACGCATCACTTCGCCTTCGCTTTTCCCTTTCGGATCGAAATCGCTACCACCTTTACCACCGCCCATTGGCAGGGTAGTCAGAGCATTTTTAAAGGTTTGTTCGAAGCCGAGGAATTTAAGGATGGAGAGGTTTACTGAAGGATGGAAGCGCATACCGCCTTTGTACGGGCCGATGGCGGAGCTGAACTGGACACGCCATGCGCGGTTAACCTGTACCTGATTGCGATCGTCAACCCAGACTACGCGAAACTGAATCACGCGCTCCGGTTCAACCAGGCGCTCCAGTAACGACATTTGGCGATATTTTGGATTTTGTTCAAGAAAAGGCCAGAGTGTGGTCATGACTTCACGAACGGCTTGCGCGAACTCGGTTTGATTCGGGTCGCGCTTTTGGACATGGTTGAGGAATGACTCCAGAGAATATGTCTGATCCATAGATATAAAACCCTTATATATTAATACGATTGTGCTGGTGTTGTTTGTTTTAGATGCTTCTGCAGTTTTCGACTATACCATCAAGAATGTGACGGTAAGCAAGAAAAAAATGACGCAGGAAAGCAAATTAATGATCTGCGGGTTTTATAAACGTCACCTAATGTTTGCTGTGACTCTGGTGCGTTTTATCAGACCTGGAAAACCGTGCGCATTTTCAAGAGTGGTTCGAGGCGGATAAGACGTGCACGTCGCATCCGGCAACCAGACGCTAAAGTTTTTCTGCCCGGTTACCGTTATCAGTAGCAGAGACAACGAATATAAGGAGTTTCCTGTGAGTAGAGCATTATTCGCCGTAACATTGGCATTTCCATTCTTTGCGCTGGCCAACCCGCAATATCGTCCGGATGTAGAGGTGAATGTGCCGCCGGAGGTGTTTAGTTCTGGCGGACAATCGGTGCAGCCCTGTAACCAGTGCTGCGTTTATCAGGATCAAAACTATTCGGAGGGGGCAGTGATTAAAGCGGAGGGGATATTGCTGCAATGCCAGCGGGATGACAAAACCATTAGCACCAATCCGCTGGTCTGGCGGCGCGTAAAGCCATAAACGCCTGTAAAAGTGGAATATCAGCAGGAGCCAGCGGATATTGCAAAGCCTCTTCTGGCGAACACCAGACCAGCGCCTGATGTTCGAGTGCCTGTAACGTACCGTGGAAGTCCGGTACGTGCCAGGCATGAAGATGGATAATCCGGCCAGACACTTCCTTCTGATGGCTGGCAACGTAAACACCGACAGTAGCTTCGATGCCGAGTTCTTCGCGCAATTCCCGCACCAGCGCCTGCGGCTGGCTTTCATCCGGCTCGACTTTGCCACCTGCAAACTCCCATAACCCCGCCTGATCGCTATGAGCGGGGCGCTGTGCGAGTAAAATTTTGCTATCCCGTTCGATAATGGCGGCAACAACATCAATCATTTTCATAAATTACCCACAGGCAGATAAGCGAAAAATGCCATAATATCCGCAGTGTTGCCCGAGCTGAAGGGCTTTATATTTAAGGAGTGCCCGTGTTAGACCGCCATCTTCACCCCCGGATTAAACCTTTGCTGCATCAATGCGTGCAGGTGCTTGATAAACCCGGCATCACGCCAGATGGTTTAACGTTAGTCGGGTTTGCTGTTGGTGTGCTGGCACTGCCGTTTCTGGCGTTGGGCTGGTATCTGCCTGCGCTGATCGCCATTTTGCTGAACAGATTACTTGATGGTCTGGATGGCGCGCTGGCGCGGCGTAGAGGATTAACTGACGCAGGCGGTTTTCTTGATATTTCTCTCGATTTTCTCTTTTATGCGCTGGTGCCGTTTGGCTTTATTCTCGCGGCACCAGAACAAAATGCGCTGGCGGGCGGCTGGCTGCTGTTTGCGTTTATCGGCACGGGCAGCAGTTTTCTTGCTTTTGCTGCGCTGGCGGCGAAGCATCAGATCGATAACCCCGGTTATGCGCACAAATCGTTTTACTATCTGGGGGGATTAACTGAAGGCAGCGAGACGATTTTGCTGTTTGTTCTGAGTTGCCTCTTTCCAGCGTATTTCCCGTGGTTTGCGTGGATATTTGGCGCGCTGTGCTGGATGACGACATTTACACGGGTGTGGAGTGGGTATCTGACGCTGAAGGGGCTTCAGCGTCAGTAATTGCAGTGTTATTTGCTACTGTCCGGGCCGCGTTCACCGGTTGCTACCGGGTTTTTCGGATCGCTGCTCCATTCGTACCAACCGCCGTCGTAAACAGAGACATTATTCCAGCCCATTGCCCGCGCATACATAAAGGTTTCTGATGCGCGCCAGCCGGTGCCGCAGTAGAACGAGACTTGTTGATCCGGCAGGATGTTCCATTCTTTCCACATCGCTGTGATGTCATCCGCAGTACGCATAGTGCCGTCTGGGTTATGGAAATCTTCCATATGCGTTGAGTCGCTGCCCGCATGACCCCAACGTGCGCCTGGGATATCACCTTTTGGCTTGATGTAGTCATAGCCGCTGGTGGTGCCGATAAATTCAGCCCATGAACGAATGCTGACCAGTGACGCATCCTGGCGATGCAGCAGACCGCGCGCCTGTTCCATATCGAGCATCAGTTGCGGTTGCGCCGGGATCTTCACGCCGAAGTCAGGTTCGGGTTTCACTGTCGGTGGCGTACCGCGCTCAACGGGCAGACCCGCATCAGACCAGGTTTGCCAACCACCGTCCAGCAAGCGCACATCTTTCACGCCAGCGTAGAGCATAATCTGCGCCACGCGCGCGGCGGCGTAAACGTCACGCCCGTACAGAATTACTGTGGTGTCATGACGAATGCCATGTTTTGCCAGCATTGCTTTAAGTTGTTCGTCAGAGACTTTATTCCACAGTGGCTCGCTTTCCACTTCGTTGGTGTCAATGTAATCGGCACCAGGAATATGGCTGAGGAGGTAAAGTTTCGGAGCGCCCCATGCTGCTTCGATCACTTTCCAGTCACCCGCAGGTTTCGCCGTAACTTCTTTGCCTTGTTGCAGGTCATGCAGCCATTGCGGGTAAACCAGTTGCTCAAAGTGCGGCAATTTTTGCAGACGGGAAGGTTCGCTTAGCGCGCCACTCAAGATGGAGATATGCGTAAAGCCTGCTTTTTGCAGACGCGTTTTAACGGCTTCGACGTCTTTGTCATTACCGTATAACGCCACCGGCGCATCGGCTTTCAGGTTATGTTGCTTAATCCACGCGTTGAGCTGTTCAGTGCTCATTTTGTCGAGCCAGCTTGCAGAAAGGTTTAAGGCGGCAGGTTCATGGCCGGAAGGGCCATTTAAGGTTTGTGGCCAGCCGTTATAAAACGCGCTTGGGCGGGTATCTATTGCTGCGCCATTTTGTTGTTGAAGCTGGTCAAGTGTAAGAGGCTTCGCCAGTTCAGCTGCCCACGAAGAAGCGCAAGCCAGCCCTAAAGCCATTGCCAGCGCGGTCATTTGAGAAACACGTTTCATCGAAAATCCCGACATTGTAGTTTTGAGTGCGCCATTCTGAACTGACGCATCGGGAAAAACTTTGCGTTATCGCAGTTTGTTGTAATTTTCTGACCACTGAGCCATATCCAGAACGGGACTATCGGCAGGAACATCCTGAAAATCGTGGGTGACTTGAACGACGGGGATCGCCAGTTCGCGGACTTCATTGAATACCCACTGACGAAAATTATCGCGCAGAGCTACGTCAAGACGGCTGAACGGTTCATCAAGCAATAATGCCTTTGGCTGGGCGAGAAGGGCGCGCAGCAGAGCCACCCGCGCACGTTGGCCACCAGACAGCGTGGCCGGGTCCTGATGGAAAGTTCCGCCAAGTCCCGCACGCTCAAGCGCATCATCCACTGCATTGCGTCTTGCGGCACCTTTGAGCGTTGACGGTAGTGCCAGTAGTAAATTTTGTCCAACGCTGAACTGATCAAACAACAGCGCATCCTGGAAAAGAATACCAATCTGACGCCGGGCGGTGGGCAGGGTGTCGAGGCGTTGCTCATTGAGCCATAGTTCACCGGTGCAAGAAAATTGTCCCGCCAGTGCGCCAATCATCCAGGAAAACAGCGTAGATTTTCCGCAGCCAGACGGACCCATTAACGTGACAACGTCACCTTTATTGACTGTGAAATTAACGTTTTCCAGTAAGCAGGTTTCAGGCAAACGTAGCGAAACATCTTTTACGCAGAGCATTAACGGAGTCCTTGTCTGGCAAAACCTACCCATTTTGCAAGCAGGGCGGTAAGGGCAAAAATAATAAGTGGTAATAGCAGTTGCCATAAAGCCTGAGCGGCGAGGATACCGTTGCTGCCGCCACTGCTTAACGCCACTGCTTCAGTCGTCAGCGTCGGGAAGCGCCCCGCGCCCAGCCACAGCGTCGGCATATATTGCGCAATGCTGACTGAAAATCCGACAGCGAAGGCAATAAGCGCAGGACGCAGCATGAGCGGGCATTTCACGTAAAAGAATATTTTGCCTCGCGACCAACCCAGCGTTTGGGCAATCAGAATTAACCGTGAGTCAATACGCCGCCAGGCCGGTTGCAGGATAAACAACATCCACGGCATCACCCACAGCAGATGTCCCCACACCACCACAGCCCAGCAGCCATCCAGATGTAACCACAGCGCCAGCGTGTACTGGCCTGCCACCAGCGGCAGCGCTGGTAATAAAATGGGCAGCCATAACCACAACTGGCGACGCTTTGCTCCCCATTCCAGCCACAGCAGTAATAGGATCAAAGCGATGAATATCGTTGCCAGTCCCATCGTCAGGCTATTGAATAGCGCCTCGTCATTGATCGTCGATTGATCTGCAAGGATCGCCAGCAGAACCACACAGAGCACGCCAGTTAATGGTAATAATCTCGCCAGCGTACTACCGGGCAATAAAGGCGTGGCTGGTTTGCGAACGCCATCTTTGCGGGGAATTGTGCGCCGCCAGGTGCGCCATAAAAGATAGCCCAGTAAAACACAGGTGGCGAGTAACAGCATCAGCAGCAGGCTGGCAAGTGCGCCTTTTATCTGTTGATCGGTGTCGCCCTGGGTTAACCACTGCCAGCTAATTACCGCCAGCGTCGGTGGATTACCCGGCCCAAGGATAATTGCGATATCCACGACCGATAGCGACCAGGCCACAATTGCCAGCATCGCCATTGCCAGTGCGGGAGCGACTGAGGGTAACAGCAGCCAGTTCAGGCATTGCCAGCGGCTGTAGCCCAGTGAATCCAGCACGATGACTTGTTGCAACAGCCTTTTTTCACTCAATACTGCCGCCAAAATCCACAGCAGAAATGCGCTTTCTTTCACCGCCAGAGTAATGCCCAGACCGATACCCAATCTGTCTGTCGGCGGAGTGAGGAAAGGGAAAAACTGATAAACCAGGCCGCCTTCGGCAAACAGTAGCAGGACGCTGGTGGCAAAAGCGACGTGGGGGATGGCGAGCAGCCACGGCAGACGGGCGCACAAATGCAGCCATTTCGCGCCAGGCCACAGCGCCACAATCACCAGCAGGGCAATCAACAACGCACCTACCGCCGCGATAGTTGTCGACACCAGCGTTGCCAGTATTGCCTGTGATAACTGCGGATCGGCAAATAACGCCTGCCAGTGTGTCAACGACAAGGCAGGCGTTATCAGCGTGAGCGCTGCCGGGATCAGCGGTGCGTAAATCACCGCCATCACCACCCACAGCAATAAAATTAATGCGTACCGTAACGGCGTAGCCATTCTTGTTCCAGCACATTTACCCAACCAGCATGCGGTTCCGCCAGTACTGGCGGCAGATCCTGCGGCATTCTTGATTGTAATGTTTCGCGCTGCCCGGCAGGCTGTTTTTGTGGATCAAGAACAGAAGGATCGCCCCAGACCGCAGGATCCGCTTTACGCAGTTGCGCTTCGGGTGAGAGCAGGAAGTTGGCGACCACCTTCGCCGCAGCACTGGCACTGGCGTTGGCAGGAATGGTGACGAAATGCACGTTGCCAATCATTCCCTCGCTAAAGCCAAAGCTGTAACTGCTCGCTGGCAAATCGCCACTGGCTATTTTTTGCCGGGCATGAGCGGGGTTAAAGGTCAGCGACAGGCGCAATGTGCCGGATTTCAGCAGGGCATCCATTCGCGCGGGCGAAGGGGGGAAATCCTTTCCTTCGCGCCACAAATACGGATGCAGCGCATCGAGATACTGCCACAGCGGTGCAGTAATCTGGGCGAAAGTAGCATCGTTCGGCGCTTCTTTTAATGCAGCGGGATCTGGCGTCAGCATAATCAACAACTGTTCAAGAAATGCTGTGCCGGTAAAGTCTGGTGGGCGTGGATAGGTAACTGCGCCTGGATTGGCTTTGGCAAACTCCAGCAAGGCTTGCGGTGTTTTCGGTGGTTGTGGTGTCAGATCGCGGCGAGCGATAAACGTAAGTTGTGCGCCGCCCCAGGGGGATTCTGCCCCCTCGGTAGCGACAGAAAAATCTTCCCGTACAGGTAGTTGCGTGTCGACATAACGCCAGTTAGGTAATGTTTCCGCCCAGCCGGTTTGCAGCAAATTCGCCTCTTTTAACGTGCGGAAATTTTCACCATTTACCCACAAGAGATCTACCGAGCCGCCCGTTTTACGTCCGGCGGCGGCTTCGGTCTGAATGCGTTTTACTGCGTCAGCGGCATCAGCCAGGCGAACAATCTTCAGGTTTATATCGTAATGCGTTTTCATCTCACCGCTGACCCAGTCGAGATAGCGGTTAATCGCGGTGTCGCCGCCCCAGGCGTTAAACCAGACGGTTTGCCCTTTGGCGTCGTTTTTAATTTCCTGCCAGTCACTGGCATGTGTTGCCAAAGAAAACAGCGATAACAGTCCCAGCAACCACCCACAATGGCGCATCATTTCTCCTTAAGAACGTTTTTCAGGAAGTCGGCACAGTCCCTGGGCGGGAATGGCCATAGCAGAATTAAAACGGGCCGACAGGTTTTGCAGGCCGATTAATGCCGTCAGTTCGGTGAGCGCCTGAGCGTCAAAATGGGCTGCCAGTCGGGTGCGCAGGGCATCATCTACCGTTGGCGGCGTAACGCTGGCGGCTTCGGCGTATTCCAGCGCCAGCCGCTCCTCATCGCTGAACAGCGGGCTTTGCCGCCAGTCGGCCACCGCCAGCAGTTTATCGGTGCTGCCGGTTCGTTCAGCGACTTTCATGCTGGTGATGTCTACGCAAAACTCACACAGGCACATTTGCGCAATGCGCGCGCTGACAAGCGATCGCACCACCGGATCGAGCGGGGAGCGTTTGCGCTCCAGCCAGCCGACAAACATCGACACCAGATAGAAAATAAATGGGATCCGCCCCCACCAGCGAATCGGACTTAGCACCTCACCGTAATGGCGACGATGTAGCCACGCCTGCGGACGTAAAATTAAAGGAATTTTGCTAAGCGGCGGTAAACCCATCAGACATTCCTCTTCTGGCGCTCAAACCATATTTTTTTCGCCATGAAAATCACCACAGTCAGGGCAAACAGGATAAACAGTCCGGTAACAAACCAGAATGTGCCGCCCGTTAACATGCTGCCCGCCCAGGAATAGACAATGGTTGCGGGTAACTGACCAAGCCCGGTGGCGATAAAAAACGGACGAAAACGTATTGATGTCAGGCCGGCAGCATAGCTGATTGGATCAAAAGGGACAAAAGGCAATAACCGACATACCAGGATGGTATGTTTGCCGTAGCGAGTGAAAAAACCGTCCATGCTATCGAGCACGGTTTTACCGGTTAACTTTTCCACTACTTCGCGGCCCATCACTCTGGCGATAAAAAAGCACAGCGCCGCACCCGCCATCGAACTGGTCCACGACAGCAAGCCCCCCCAGAATGCGCCAAACAGCGACGCATTGGCAAAGGTGATCAAAAACGCAGGCAGCGGTGCGGCAATGGCCTGCAAAATCATCAACAAGAATGAGACAACTGCCGCCAGTGTGCCGTAAGACTGAATAAATCGTTCTATACCCTGTTGGTCCACAGCGGCAAACGCCGCAAGGCTGCGGTTGATAAAGTCATGGACGCCAGGAACCAGCGCCCATGCGAGCAGCGTAGCGAACAACAGGATGATGATGGCTGTACGGTAGTACCAGATTTTACGCGAATGCATCTTCATCATCCTTTATCCATGTTTTATTCTGTGATTTTAAAGGTCACCGTTGCCAGCGTGCTATCTGCCGGGAGAACTGACGCATTGCCTTTGAATTTCACTTCGCCACGTTTTTCCACCGCACCATAAGTGTATGTCGCATTGCTGACAATACCGACCGGGCAGCTATCCAGGCACACCAGACAACCGGTTTTTTTCTCTTCTGCCGCCGCTAAATTGCCACCAAAGCGCATGTCCAGTTTCTTGCCATTACTATCAACAATCACTTCATCGAAGGAATACGCTTTTGCCGCCCCTTGCCAGTTCACCGAAATATCCAGTTTGCTGCCTGCAACATGGGTAGTTTCTTTGTTATCCATAGTCATATTTTCGCCCGGTGTGCCACCGGCCTGTTTCAGAGCGTCATAAAATGCTTTCGGGGTGGCATATCCCATAAACAGTGATTTATGCCCGTTGGAGCCGTCTTTAAACACAATGCCGTGACGGGTATCGTCGGTGAGGAAACGACCATTAATTTGCACCAGCATAGTTACCGTATGTGCCTGTGTATCGACGCGCAGTGGCTCACTGGCCGAAAGCCCATCGTATTCCACTTTGGCCTCGGTATTCTCTTTTTGATCACAGCCGCTAAGCCCTGCCGCTGCCAGTAAACACAGCGCAGCCAGTCCTTTTTTCCATGACACTGAATATTGTTGCAACATCGTTCTATCCTTCGTTTTTAGGGTGAGTAAGCGGTTGGCTGTCAGAAGCAGTCAGATCCACGTGTTTAAAGCGGGCGTAGCGTTTGGCGAGTTGGACGAGAATAAACAGCGTCAGTCCAGCCAGACAGAGGTTTAAAATAAAGTGCACGGTAATGCCTTCACGGGCGAGATCGCTGGCCATCACGGTATAAATAATAATCCCAGGCAGGGTAGTTAATGCCGAAATAAGGGTAAAAGGCCAGAAGGCTATAGCAGTTAATCCGTAAGCGTAATTTTGAATATTGTAAGGAAACAGCGGGATTAAGCGGGTCAGAATAAGAAAATCGATACCATTACGCGCAATACCTTTTTCAATAGCCTGAAAAGTATGGCTATGACCGACGTATTTCAGCAGCAAGTCACGCCCCAGCCAGCGCGCCAGCAGGAATGAGCACGACGAGGCCAGCGTAGCGGCAATTAACGAAAGTAGCGTTCCCAACAACGGGCCAAAGACTATTCCACCGGCGATCACCAGTACGCTACCGGGTAACAGAAAGAGGGTAGCGATAATGAATAACAGAATATAGAGGCTATAACCGAAAAATCCGCTCTGGCGAATGAGCGTTTGTAAGTGGGGTAAATCGGTGACCAGATCGAATAAACCGAAAGCGTGGATAGCGTAAATTATCAGTGCAAAAAGCAGACAGGCAAAAAGAAATTTACGCTCAGCGTTCATCGTAGAGTTTCCTATATCAAACTTGATAATAGAGAAGTGGTCAGACAACTAAAAACGCAGTGACGGTATAACAAAGGACGGCAGGCAACAAATCATTACTGACAGTTTGTTGATTTTTCTCAAGGTTAATTCTCCTGACCTCGTGCGGGTCAGGAGAGCAGATAAATTAGCGGCGGAAGGTCGCCCACACAGGTGCGTGATCTGACGGTTTTTCCATACTGCGGATTTCATAGTCGATGCCGGTTTCTACGCAGCATTCCGCCAACGGCTGGCTGGCGAGCAGCAGGTCGATACGCAGACCACGGTTATCGTCAAAACCTTTTGAGCGGTAATCAAACCACGAAAAGCGATCTGCTGTTTCCGGATTAGCGTGACGGAAGGTATCTACCAGCCCCCAGCCGATCAGTCTGTCCATCCATTCGCGTTCTTCCGGCAGGAAGGAGCATTTACCGGTACGCAGCCAGCGTTTGCGGTTCTCTTCGCCAATGCCGATATCCAGGTCGGTGGGGCTGATGTTCATATCGCCCATAATCAGCACCGGATTATCGCGCTTAAGCTCAGTTTCCAGATAGTTTTGCAGGTTCTGGTAGAACTGCGCTTTTGCCGGGAATTTAATTGGATGGTCGCGGCTTTCGCCCTGTGGGAAGTAGCCGTTGATCACGGTGACATTGCCCAGCGGCGAGGGGATTTCTGCCATAATAATCCGTCGTTGAGCCTCTTCGCCGTCGCCCGGGAAGCCGCGACGCACAGCAATCGGCGTCTCTTTGGTCAGCAGCGCCACGCCATAATGGCCTTTCTGCCCGTGATAAAACACGTTGTAGCCGAGCTTTGCCACCTCTTCGAGCGGAAACATATCGTCATGAACTTTTGTCTCCTGCAGACCAATCACATCCGGTTGGTGCTTTTCGACGATGGCTTCAAGTTGGTGAGGTCTGGCGCGCAGACCGTTGATATTAAAAGAGACAAATTTCATAGTCGCTGCCGTTTATTCATATTAAGAGTGCGTGGATGGTAGCAGAAATTCGCTGTACTTACCGCCCGTTGTTAAGTGATTTGATCGATGGTTGTTAATGATGTCAACGATGGCGCAAAAAATGCCCGCTTTTGGTGCGGTCTGCGTCAGAATGGCGCAGTAATTTCCAGTAAATTTCGTCAATGATCACAATTCCAGAATTATATTTTACTTCTGCATAACATTGCGTTTTTTATTCTTTTTATTCATCCGTATCGCAAACGTATTCACTTTATATGCACTTTAAGTGCATATCAGTTGGTTATAACTCGTTGATTTTCAGTTGGCCGCCGTCGCTTATGCAATTTTACCCCTGGCTGGCACGAACCCTGCAATCTACATTTACAGCGAAAACATTACTTATAATTAACATATAAATAACTATTTGTTTACTGTAGGGGTCGCTATGTCTCAGTCAATTACGCGTGAAAACTTTGATGAATGGATGATACCTGTTTACTCTCCGGCACCGTTTATTCCGGTACGCGGTGAAGGTTCGCACTTGTGGGATCAGCAGGGGAAAGAGTATATCGATTTCGCGGGGGGCATTGCAGTGAACGCGCTGGGCCATGCGCATCCGGAATTGCGCGAGGCGCTAAACGAGCAAGCGAGTAAGTTCTGGCATACCGGTAACGGCTATACCAACGAACCAGTGCTGCGACTGGCGAAAAAACTTATCGACGCGACGTTTGCCGATCGCGTGTTCTTTTGTAACTCCGGTGCGGAGGCCAACGAAGCAGCGTTGAAACTGGCGCGCAAATTCGCCCATGACCGCTACGGCAGCCATAAGAGCGGCATCGTGGCGTTTAACAATGCGTTCCACGGGCGCACGCTGTTTACCGTTAGCGCAGGCGGCCAGCCAGCCTATTCTCAGGATTTTGCGCCACTGCCGCCGGACATCCGTCATGCCGCGTATAACGATCTCAATTCTGCCAGTGCGCTGATTGACGACGCCACCTGCGCGGTAATTGTCGAGCCAGTGCAGGGTGAAGGCGGCGTGGTGCCAGCCAGCAAAGCGTTTTTACAGGGGCTGCGAGAATTGTGTGACCGCCACAATGCATTGCTGATTTTTGATGAGGTACAAACCGGCGTCGGGCGTACCGGTGAACTGTATGCCTATATGCACTACGACGTAACCCCCGATCTGCTGACCACCGCCAAAGCGCTGGGCGGCGGTTTCCCCGTTGGTGCGCTGCTGGCAACGGAGGAGTGCGCCAGCGTGATGACCGTTGGCACCCACGGCACCACCTATGGCGGTAATCCGCTGGCATCAGCAGTGGCGGGCAAAGTGCTGGATCTTATCAATACGCCGGAAATGCGTAATGGCGTCAAACAGCGCCACGACGGGTTTGTTGAGCGGCTTAACGCTATTAATCATCGCTGCGGTTTGTTCAGTGAAATTCGTGGCCTGGGTCTGCTGATTGGCTGTGTTCTGAATGCCGACTACGCCGGACAAGCGAAACAGATTTCTCAGGAAGCGGCAAAAGCAGGCGTGATGGTGTTGATTGCGGGCGGCAGCGTGGTGCGTTTTGCTCCGGCGCTGAATGTCAGCGAAGAAGATATGGCTACCGGGCTGGATCGCTTTGCGCTGGCCTGTGAACGCGTTGTTAGCCGAGGTTCATCATGATGGTCATCCGTCCTGTTGAGCGCAGCGATGTCGCGGCGTTAATGCAACTTGCCAGTAAAACGGGCGGCGGTTTAACGTCGCTTCCTGCCAATGAAGCCACACTTTTGGCGCGTATCGATAGAGCCATCAAAACATGGCAAGGCGAATTACCCAAAAGTGAGCAGGGTTATGTGTTCGTGCTGGAAGAGAGTGAAACAGGTACGGTGGCGGGCATTTGCGCCATTGAGGTGGCTGTTGGGCTAAACGATCCCTGGTACAACTATCGCGTCGGCACGCTGGTTCATGCTTCGAAAGAGCTGAATGTTTATAACGCGCTACCGACGCTTTTTCTCAGTAATGATCACACCGGAAGTAGCGAATTGTGCACGCTGTTTCTCGATCCGGACTGGCGCAAAGAGGGCAACGGCTATTTGTTGTCGAAATCTCGCTTCATGTTTATGGCAGCCTTTCGCGACAAGTTTAACGACAAAGTGGTTGCCGAAATGCGTGGGGTGATTGACGAACACGGCTATTCGCCGTTCTGGCAAAGCCTCGGTAAACGCTTCTTTTCGATGGATTTTAGCCGAGCCGATTTTCTCTGCGGTACTGGTCAAAAGGCATTTATTGCTGAGTTGATGCCAAAACATCCGATCTATACGGACTTTTTATCCCAGGAAGCGCAAGACGTTATCGGTCAGGTACATCCGCAAACGGCACCCGCGCGGGCGGTGCTGGAAAAAGAGGGCTTTCGCTACCGCAACTATATCGACATTTTCGACGGTGGGCCGACGCTGGAGTGTGACATCGACCGCGTTCGCGCCATTCGCAAAAGCCGGCTGGTGGAAGTGGCAGAAGGGCAACCCGCACAGGGCGATTTTCCGGCCTGTCTGGTCGCCAATGAAAATTATCATCATTTCCGCGTGGTGCTGGTGCGTAGCGATCCGGCTACCGAGCGTTTGATTTTAACCGCCGCACAACTGGACGCTCTCAAGTGTCATGCCGGGGATCACGTTCGTCTGGTACGCCTGTGCGCAGAGGAGAAAACAGTATGACTTTATGGATCAACGGCGACTGGGTGACGGGCCTGGGTGCGCTGCGCGTGAAGCGTAATCCGGTATCTGGCGACGTTTTATGGCAAGGCAATGATGCCGATGCTGCTCAGGTGGCGCTGGCATGTCGTGCTGCTCGCGCAGCGTTTCCGCGTTGGGCGCGGCTCTCCTTTGGCGATCGTCAGGTAAGAGTTGAACGATTTGCCGGACTGCTGGAAAGCAATAAAGCTGAATTAACGACGATTATTGCCAGAGAAACGGGTAAGCCGCGTTGGGAGGCGGCAACCGAAGTGACGGCGATGATTAATAAAATTGCTATTTCAATCAAGGCATATCACGTGCGCACGGGTGATCAGCGCAGTGAAATGCCAGATGGGGCGGCAAGCTTACGCCATCGCCCACACGGCGTGCTGGCGGTGTTTGGTCCGTACAATTTTCCTGGGCATTTACCTAACGGGCATATTGTTCCGGCGTTGCTGGCAGGCAACACAATTATCTTTAAACCCAGTGAGCTGACACCGTGGAGCAGCGAAGCGGTAATGCGCTTATGGCAGCAGGCTGGATTGCCGCCAGGGGTGCTGAATCTGGTGCAGGGTGGGCGCGAAACCGGTCAGGCGCTGAGTGCGCTGGAAGATCTCGATGGTTTGCTGTTTACCGGTAGCGCCAACACTGGCTACCAGTTGCATCGTCAGCTTTCCGGTCAGCCAGAAAAAATCCTCGCCCTCGAAATGGGCGGCAATAACCCGCTGATTATTGATGAAGTGGCGGATATCGACGCCGCAGTGCATCTGACTATCCAGTCGGCATTTGTTACTGCCGGACAACGCTGCACCTGCGCCCGTCGTATATTGTTGAAAAGTGGAGCGCAGGGCGATGCGTTTCTTGCTCGCCTGGTTGCCGTCAGCCAGCGATTAACACCGGGCAACTGGGATGACGAACCACAGCCGTTTATCGGCGGGCTGATTTCTGAACAGGCCGCGCAGCATGTTGTTACCGCCTGGCAGGAGCTGGAAAACATGGGCGGACGGACGTTGCTTACGCCACGCTTACTGCAACCAGGTACTTCACTGCTTTCACCTGGAATCATTGACATGACGGGCATTTCTGGCGTGCCGGATGAAGAAGTGTTCGGGCCGTTACTGCGTGTCTGGCGTTATGACACCTTCGATGAGGCGATTAAGATGGCGAACAACACTCGCTTTGGCCTCTCTTGTGGGCTGGTTTCACCAGTGCGGGAAAAATTCGAACAACTGTTACTGGAGGCACGAGCGGGGATCGTTAACTGGAACAAACCGCTGACCGGTGCGGCCAGTACTGCACCATTTGGTGGCGTAGGCGCTTCCGGCAATCATCGCCCCAGTGCATGGTATGCCGCTGATTATTGTGCCTGGCCGATGGCAAGCCTGGAATCGGACTCGTTAACGCTGCCCACTACGCTTAACCCCGGGCTGGATTTTTCCGATGAGGTGGTGCCATGAACGCCCGGGAAGTTAATTTCGACGGGCTGGTGGGGCTGACGCATCATTACGCTGGCCTGTCGTTTGGTAATGAAGCTTCTACCCGCCACCGTTTTCAGGTATCTAACCCGCGACTGGCGGCAAAACAGGGCTTGCTGAAAATGAAAGCCCTTGCCGATGCGGGATTCCCGCAGGCGGTGATCCCGCCTCACGAGCGCCCGTTTATTCCGGTTTTGCGTCAACTGGGATTCAGCGGCAGCGATGAGCGAGTGCTGGAAAAGGTTGCTCGTCAGGCGCCGCACTGGCTTTCCAGTGTCAGTTCCGCTTCGCCAATGTGGGTCGCGAATGCGGCGACGGTGGCACCTTCTGCCGACACGCTGGATGGCAAAGTGCACCTGACGGTTGCCAATCTGAACAACAAATTTCACCGTTCGCTGGAAGCACCGACCACCGAATTGCTGTTAAAAGCCATTTTTATTGATGAAGAGAAATTCACCGTGCATTCGGCACTGCCTCAAGTGGCGCTGCTCGGTGATGAAGGGGCGGCAAACCACAATCGGCTCAGTGGTAACTATGGTGATCCGGGTATACAGGTTTTCGTCTATGGCCGGGAAGAGGGCACTGGCACGCGACCTTCCCGTTATCCGGCGCGGCAAACCCGCGAAGCCAGCGAGGCGGTAGCAAGGCTGAATCAGGTTAATCCACAACAGGTAATTTTCGCTCAACAAAACCCGGAAGTTATCGATCAGGGGGTTTTTCATAATGATGTGATTGCCGTGAGCAACCGCCAGGTGCTGTTTTGCCATCAGCAGGCATTCGCCCGTCAGGCGCAATTACTGGCAAATCTGTGTGCGCGGGTGAGCGGCTTTATGGCAATAGAAGTTCCGTCGGCACAGGTTTCCGTAGCGGATGCTGTCTCGACCTATCTGTTTAACAGCCAGTTGTTGAGCCGTGATGACGGTTCGATGGTGTTGGTGCTGCCGCAGGAGTGTCGGGAACATGCCGGGGTATGGTGTTATCTCAATGAATTACTTGTTGCCGATAACCCGATCAGTGAACTGAAAGTTTTTGATTTACGCGAAAGTATGGCAAACGGTGGCGGCCCTGCGTGCCTGCGTTTGCGCGTGGTGCTGACGGCAGAAGAACGTCAGGCGGTGAATCCGGCGGTGATGATGAACGAGACACAGTTTAATGCGCTCAATGACTGGGTGGATCGTTACTACCGCGATCGTCTTACCGCTGCCGATCTTGCCGATCCGCAATTGCTGCGCGAAGGAAGGGAAGCTCTGGATGCACTGACTCGTTTGCTGAATCTCGGTTCGGTTTACCCGTTCCAACGGGAGGGGAGTGGCAATGGATAATTTTCTTGCCCTGACGTTAACGGGTAAAAAGCCAGCCGTAACAGCGAGAGAAAGCAACGGTGTCCACTGGCGCTGGCTGGGTGACGGGCTGCTGGAACTGACGCCAGTCACCCCACCGCAAGGTGCGCTGGTGATATCAGCGGGGATCCACGGTAATGAAACGGCACCTGTTGAGATGCTGGAGGCGTTGCTTGGGGCAATTTATCACGGTGAGATTCAGTTGCGCTGGCGGCTGCTGGCGATCCTCGGAAATCCTCCTGCCCTGAAGCAAGGTAAGCGTTATTGTCATAGCGATATGAATCGAATGTTTGGCGGACGCTGGCAGCTATTTGCCGAAAGCGGCGAAACCTGTCGCGCCCGCGAACTGGAACAGAGTCTGGAAGATTTTTATCAACAGGGTAAAGAGTCCGTTCGTTGGCACCTTGATTTGCATACCGCAATTCGTGGTTCATACCATCCGCGTTTTGGTGTTTTACCGCAACGTGATATTCCCTGGGATGAGAAGTTTCTGACGTGGCTGGGCGCAGCGGGGCTGGAGGCACTGGTGTTTCACCAGACGCCTGGCGGCACGTTTACCCATTTTAGCGCCGAACATTTTGGCACCCAGGCGTGTACGCTGGAACTTGGCAAAGCGTTGCCGTTTGGGCAAAACGATCTTTGCCAGTTTGCGCCAACGTCCAGCGCGATTGCCGCGCTGTTATCCGGGATGAGCGTCGGTTTTGATAAAAAGCCGCCATTACGTTACCGGGTGGTTTCGCAAATTACCCGCCACTCCACTGATTTTGAACTGCATATGGCGAGCGAGACATTGAACTTCACGGCGTTTAAGAAGGGGACGTTGTTAGCGCAGGATGGCGAAGAACGCTTTACGGTGACTCATGATGTTGAATATGTGTTATTCCCTAATCCATTGGTGGCGCTGGGATTGCGTGCAGGGTTAATGCTGGAGCAAATAATCTGATGCTTACCTGCAGAAATCATCTGCGGGTATTTACTGGGTTTTTAATGAAATAATACGGATTAATCCTGGTTATTTGCTTTAATTATCACCAGCTATCAGGTATAGTTCTTCATAATTCCTGCAAAATCAGCGTGTTGTAATATTTATTCATCACTCTCCATCAAATTTTCTTTTTTTCTCCATAATTGGCGCAAAAGTGTTTTTTACACTTTCATTGATTTACCGTTGCTCTGATTAATTGACGCTAAAGTCAGTAAAGTTAATCTCGTCAACACGGCACGTTACTTAAGAAAGCCGTAATAAATAACTGAAAGGAAGGATATTGAATATGCGTAAATTAACTGCACTGTTTGTTGCCTCTACCCTGGCTTTTGGCGCGGCTAACCTGGCCCATGCCGCTGATACCACTACCGCAGCACCGGCTGACGCCAAGCCGATGATGCACCATAAAGGTAAATTTGGTCCACATCACGACATGATGTTTAAAGACCTGAACCTGACCGACGCGCAGAAACAGCAGATCCGCGAAATCATGAAAGGTCAGCGTGATCAGATGAAACGTCCGCCGCTGGAAGAACGCCGCGCAATGCATGACATTATTGCCAGCGATACCTTCGACAAAGCAAAAGCTGAAGCGCAGATCGCAAAAATGGAAGAGCAGCGCAAAGCTAACATGCTGGCGCACCTGGAAACCCAGAACAAGATTTACAACATCCTGACGCCGGAGCAGAAAAAGCAATTTAATGCCAATTTTGAGAAGCGTCTGACAGAACGCCCTGCGGCAAAGGGTAAAATGCCTGCAACTGCTGAATAATCTTTCAGCCTGACAACTTAAGACCGCCGGTCTTGTCCACTACCTTGCTGTAATGCGGTGGACAGGATCGGCGGTTTTCTTTTCTGCTGCTCAACTTTTGCAAAAAAAGCCTAATCACCACTAAGGTAAATCACCCGAGTTGCCGATAACAATCCCCGGTTGCCTGAACGATAACAATGAAAAGAGCATGCCGGGAGCGAGTATGGAATACTTTGATATGCGTAAAATGTCGGTGAACCTGTGGCGAAACGCTGCCGGTGAAACTCGCGAAATCTGTAGCTTTCCCCCGGCAAAACGTGATTTTTACTGGCGCGCCAGCATTGCTTCCATTGCCGCAAATGGTGAGTTTTCTTTGTTTCCGGGCATGGAAAGGAGTGTGACGCTGTTGGAAGGTGGCGAGATGCTCCTTGAAAGCGCAGGCCATTTTAGCCATACCTTAAAACCGTTACAGCCTTTTGCCTTCGCGGCGGACCAGGTGGTAAAAGCAAAACTGACCGAAGGGCAGATGTCGTTGGATTTCAACATTATGACGCGCCTTGATGCCTGTAAGGCGAAAGTCAGAATTGCCGATCGCACGTTCACCACTTTTGGCTCACGTGGTGGGGTGGTGTTTGTTATTAGCGGAGCGTGGCAACTGGGCGACAAGCTGTTGACTACCGACCAGGGCGCATGCTGGTACGATGGCAGGCACACCCTGCGGCTTTTACAACCGCAAGGCAAACTGCTGTTCAGTGAAATTAGCTGGCTTGCAGGCTATTCACCGGATCAAGTTCAGTGATTCATTATTAGAATGCTGCGCCCGATAACACTGGTGATATCTGACACAGCATGTCTGCGTTATTTTTTCCAGAAATCATCAAAAACGGTAATGGGCGGGCGGCGTTTATGCTCGGTTTTCAGATACCAATTCTCAATGGTTCTGGCGACCTGTTCCGGTACGGTTTTCCCTTCCAGATAGTCATCAATGTTGTCATAAGTGACGCCAAGCGCGACTTCATCCGGCAGTGACGGACGATCATCTTCCAGATCGGCGGTTGGTGCTTTCTTATAGAGATGCTCCGGGCAACCTAACGCTGCCAGTAATTGTTTACCCTGACGCTTGTTCAAACGGTATAGCGGGTTAATGTCAGTGCCTCCGTCACCGTATTTAGTGAAGAATCCGGTAATGGCTTCTGCCGCATGATCGGTGCCCACCACGACGCCGTGGGTCATGCCTGCAATGCTGTATTGTGCTTTCATCCGCTCACGTGCTTTTTCATTGCCACGAACGAAATCACTTAATTCAATACCCGCTTCGCGCAGTGCCTGTTCGCTGGCCAATACCGCGCCCTTGATATTAACGGTTAATACGCGATCCGGTTGAATAAAGGCAATGGCATCCTGACAATCCTGTTCATCGGCCTGAACACCGTAGGGCAGGCGTACTGCAATAAATTGCAGTGCCTCGTTGCCCGTTTCCTGACGAAGTTCGTTAATCGCCATCTGACACAGTTTCCCGGCAAGCGTGGAGTCCTGACCGCCACTAATACCAAGTATCAGTGATTTAATGAACGGATAGGTTTGCAGATAGCTTTTCAGAAAATCGATACTGCGGCGAATTTCCTCTTCGGCATTAATCTGCGGTTTTGCGCCCAGCGCCTTTATTATTTGTTGTTGCAATGTCATTGAACCCCTCCAGACAAAAAATAAAACTTCCTTAAAGCTAACCCGTTGCTACAGAAACGACAAGCGACAGCAAGTTGAATGGCGGTTAAAACGTCATACAGGAATCCTCTGAAAGCGGAGCCGTTTCGTTCACGGGCTTGAAAAAGCCCCCGATGTATTCCAGGCTTATCTAACACGCTGATAAACAAGAGGACGAAATATGAACAAGAATATGGCAGGAATTCTGGGTGCAGCGGCGGTATTAACCATGCTGGCAGGTTGTACGGCGTATGATCGTACCAAAGACCAGTTTGTACAGCCTGTGGTGAAAGACGTCAAAAAAGGCATGAGCCGGGCGCAGGTTGCACAAATTGCGGGTAAACCTTCGTCTGAAGTGAGCATGATCCATGCTCGTGGTACTTGCCAGACCTATATCCTGGGTCAACGTGATGGTAAAGCAGAAACCTATTTTGTCGCGTTAGATGATACCGGACATGTCATCAACTCCGGCTATCAGACCTGTGCCGAATACGACACCGATCCACAAGCAGCGAAGTAATTTCTTCGCCAGAAAGCTTGAGTTACAACAGAAACCGGCCATTGCGCCGGTTTTTTTTTGACCCTTGTTCTTATTTATTGTCGCGAATTATTTAACTGAAATGTGAAGAAGGTCATAACGGCAGGTCAAGGAGAGACAATTTATGAGGTCAAGGAAATACTATCGTTCAGGTCAATACCGTATACTCTTTTCAGCCACCAAAAAAAGTCATGTTGGTTTCGCAAGTTACCCAGAGCATGGAAGCAGGTTAAGACTTGCGGAGTGTCTGGCTGACAGATAGTCGTTGATGAGGGCAGTTTTATGGAAAAGAAACACATTTATCTGTTTTGTTCTGCGGGCATGTCTACCTCTTTACTGGTATCAAAAATGCGCGCTCAGGCAGAAAAATATGAAGTTCCGGTCATTATTGAAGCATTTCCGGAAACACTGGCTGGTGAAAAAGGTCAGAATGCCGATGTCGTGTTATTGGGGCCGCAGATTGCTTATATGTTGCCCGAAATCCAGCGTTTGTTACCCAACAAACCGGTTGAAGTAATTGACTCACTGTTATATGGCAAAGTCGATGGTTTAGGCGTGCTTAAGGCTGCAGTTGCAGCAATTAAAAAAGCCGCAGCAAATTAATTTTTAAATTTTCCGTCAAAGAGTTATTTCATAAATCTATACCGCAATATTTTAATTGCGGTTTTTAAGGGTATTTTTCTATGAGTAATGTTATTGCATCGCTTGAAAAGGTACTCCTCCCTTTTGCAGTCAAAATAGGAAAGCAGCCACACGTTAATGCAATCAAAAACGGCTTTATTCGCTTAATGCCGTTAACCCTCGCAGGGGCCATGTTTGTATTAATCAATAACGTTTTTCTGAGCTTTGGGGAGGGGTCGTTTTTTTACTCGTTAGGTATTCGCCTTGATGCCTCAACTATTGAAACACTCAATGGGCTGAAGGGTATTGGCGGCAACGTTTATAACGGAACGTTAGGGATTATGTCTTTAATGACACCGTTCTTTATCGGCATGGCGCTGGCAGAAGAGCGTAAAGTCGATGCACTGGCGGCAGGATTGTTATCCGTTGCGGCATTTATGACCGTCACTCCTTATAGCGTCGGTGAAGCCTATGCGGTCGGCGCAAACTGGTTAGGCGGCGCGAATATTATCTCCGGGATTATTATCGGCCTGGTGGTAGCAGAAATGTTTACCTTTATTGTCCGCCGCAACTGGGTCATTAAATTACCCGACAGCGTACCGACATCGGTA
The DNA here is from genome assembly GCF_000408525.1 of Escherichia sp. KTE96. NCBI lineage: Bacteria > Pseudomonadati > Pseudomonadota > Gammaproteobacteria > Enterobacterales > Enterobacteriaceae > Escherichia > Escherichia sp. KTE96. Next base: position 2,508,491 of record NZ_KE137149.1, read on the forward strand.
TCGCGTTCTTTCTCTGCATTAATTCCCGGCTTTATTATTCTTTCCATGATGGGGATTATTGCCTGGGCGCTGACTACCTGGGGCACTAACTTCCACCAGATTATTATGGATACCATTTCGACGCCGCTGGCATCGTTGGGTAGCGTGGTTGGCTGGGCCTATGTGATCTTTGTTCCGCTGCTCTGGTTCTTCGGTATTCATGGCGCGCTGGCGTTGACCGCCCTGGACAACGGCATTATGACGCCGTGGGCGCTGGAAAACATCGCCACCTACCAGCAATATGGTTCCGTCGAAGCGGCGCTGGCAGCCGGTAAGACTTTCCATATCTGGGCCAAGCCGATGCTGGACTCCTTTATTTTCCTCGGCGGCAGCGGCGCGACCCTGGGGCTTATCCTGGCCATTTTTATCGCTTCTCGTCGTGCTGACTATCGTCAGGTGGCAAAACTGGCACTGCCGTCAGGCATCTTCCAGATTAACGAACCGATTCTGTTTGGTCTGCCGATTATCATGAATCCGGTAATGTTTATCCCGTTCGTGCTGGTGCAACCAATTCTGGCGGCAATTACCCTGGCGACGTACTACATGGGCATTATCCCGCCGGTGACCAACATTGCGCCGTGGACCATGCCAACCGGTCTGGGAGCCTTCTTTAATACTAACGGTAGCGTCGCCGCATTGCTGGTCGCACTCTTCAACCTTGGTATCGCAACGCTGATTTATCTGCCATTTGTTGTGGTGGCGAACAAAGCGCAGAACGTGATTGATAAAGAAGAGAGTGAAGAAGATATTGCTAACGCCCTGAAATTTTAATCGACACCGGCGCGGGCAACTCGTGCCGGTAAGAATAGAGAGGAACGATGTATGATGGATCTCGAAAACATTCCTGACACGCAAACCGAAGCCGAAGAACTGGAAGAAGTGGTGATGGGGCTTATCATCAACTCCGGACAGGCACGTAGTCTGGCGTATGCCGCGCTGAAGCAGGCGAAGCAGGGCGATTTTGCAGCCGCCAGAACGATGATGGATCAATCGCGGATGGCCTTGAATGAAGCGCATCTGGTACAGACGAAGCTGATTGAAGGCGATCAGGGCGAAGGAAAGATGAAAGTTAGCCTGGTGCTGGTCCACGCGCAGGATCATTTAATGACTTCAATGCTCGCGCGTGAACTGATTAGTGAATTAATTGAGCTTCATGAAAAACTGAAAGCATAAGGAGTCAATGATGCAGCCAGTGATTAACGCGCCGGAAATTGCCACTGCCCGTGAGCAGCAATTATTTAATGGCAAAAATTTCCATGTGTTTATCTACAATAAAACCGAAAGTATTACTGGGTTGCATCAGCATGACTATTATGAATTTACCCTGGTTTTAACCGGTCGTTATTTCCAGGAGATTAACGGCAAGCGTGTGTTGCTGGAACGGGGCGATTTTGTTTTTATTCCGTTAGGATCACACCATCAAAGTTTTTATGCGTTTGGTGCCACGCGCATATTGAACGTTGGGATCAGTAAACATTTTTTTGAACAGCATTATTTACCGTTGTTACCTTATTGCTTTGTTGCTTCACAGGTTTACCGCACTAATAATGCTTTTCTCACTTATGTGGAAACGGTAATTTCTTCATTGAATTTCAGTGAAACCGGGCTGGAAGAATTTGTTGAGATAGTCACTTTTTATGTCATTAACCGTTTACGCCATTACCGCGAAGAACAGGTGATTGATGATGTGCCACAGTGGCTAAAAAATACGGTTGAAAAGATGCATGATAAAGTGCAGTTCAGTGAAAATGCGTTGGAAAACATGGTGACGTTATCGGCTAAATCGCAGGAGTATTTGACGCGTGCGACTCAGCGATACTATGGCAAAACGTCGATGCAGATTATTAATGAAATCCGCATTAACTTTGCCAAAAAACAACTGGAAATGACCAACTATTCTGTGACGGATATTGCATTTGAAGCTGGTTATAGTAGCCCAAGTCTGTTCATTAAAACGTTTAAGAAACTAACGTCTTTTACGCCAAATAGCTATCGTAAGAAATTGACTGAATTTAATCAGTAGCTGTTATCGCTGATCATTAAATTTACATGCGTGCCTTGTTTATCCTGGGGAAACCGGGATATTCCTGACACAGAGGCAGGCATGAAGAATATCAGTATTTCCTGATGAAGGGAGAAATTATGAACCAGAAATTAAAAATCGTCACTATTGGTGGCGGGAGTAGTTATACCCCGGAGTTACTGGAAGGGTTTATTAAGCGTTATCACGAATTGCCGGTTACTGAATTATGGCTGGTGGATGTCGAAGGTGGTAAAGCGAAACTGGATATTATTTTTGAACTCTGTCAGCGCATGATTGATAACGCTGGCGTACCGATAAAGCTTTATAAAACGCTTGATCGTCGTGAGGCGCTGAAAGGGGCTGATTTTGTCACTACCCAACTGCGCGTAGGTCAATTACCGGCACGTGAACTGGATGAACGCATTCCGTTAAGTCATGGCTATCTTGGCCAGGAAACCAACGGTGCGGGAGGCCTGTTTAAAGGTCTGCGCACCATTCCGGTGATTTTCGATATTGTGAACGATGTTGAAGAACTATGTCCGAATGCGTGGGTTATCAACTTTACTAACCCGGCGGGAATGGTCACTGAAGCGGTTTATCGTCACACTGGATTTAAACGCTTTATCGGCGTGTGTAATATTCCTGTGGGTATGAAAATGTTTATCAGCGATGTTTTAGCGTTGAATGAGAGCGATGATTTATCTATCGATCTGTTCGGCCTGAACCATATGGTGTTTATTAAGGATGTGCTGGTAAATGGCAAATCGCGCTTTGCCGAATTGCTCGACGGCGTGGCATCCGGGCAGTTAAAAGCGTCTGGCGTAAAAAACATTTTCGATCTGCCGTTTAGCGAAGGCTTAATTCGTTCGCTGAATCTGTTGCCATGTTCTTATCTGCTTTATTACTTCAAGCAAAAAGAGATGCTGGCGATTGAAATGGGTGAATACTACAAAGGCGGTGCGCGTGCGCAGATAGTGCAGAAAGTCGAGAAACAACTCTTTGATCTGTATAAAAACCCGGAGCTGAAAGTTAAACCGAAAGAGCTGGAGCAGCGCGGTGGGGCTTATTACTCAGACGCGGCGTGCGAGGTGATTAACGCTATCTACAACGACAAGCAAACGGAACATTACATTAATATCCCGCATCATGGGCATATTGATAATATTCCGCCTGACTGGGCGGTAGAAATGACCTGTACGCTGGGTCGCAATGGCGCGACGCCACATCCGCGAATTACCCATTTTGATGACAAAGTCATGGGGCTGATCCACACCATTAAAGGCTTTGAAATTGCCGCCAGCAACGCAGCACTTAGCGGTGAATTTAACGATGTGTTACTGGCGCTAAACCTTAGCCCGTTGGTGCATTCCGATCATGACGCAGAGTTGCTGGCACGTGAGATGATTCTGGCGCACGAGAAGTGGCTACCAAACTTTGCTGACTGTATTGTAGATCTCAAAAAAGCACATTAACCGGGGCTGATTATGGAACGCTTACTGATTGTTAATGCAGATGATTTTGGCTTAAGTAAAGGTCAGAACTACGGCATTATCGAGGCCTGTCGCAACGGGATTGTCACGTCGACGACGGCGCTGGTAAATGGTGAAGCCATCGACCATGCGGTGCAGTTGAGTCGTGATGAGCCGAGCCTGGCCGTCGGGATGCATTTTGTCCTCACCCTGGGCAAGCCGCTAACTGCAATGCCCGGTTTAACCCGCGAAGGCGTGTTGGGGAAATGGATCTGGCAACTGGCAAAAGAAGATGCTTTACCACTGGAGGAAATTGCTCAGGAACTTGCCAGCCAGTATCTGCGTTTCATTGAGCTGTTTGGGCGCAAACCTACCCATCTTGATAGTCATCATCATGTGCATATGTTTCCGCAGATTTTCCCGATTGTGGCCAGGTTTGCCGCTGAAGAGGGGATTGCGTTGCGCATCGATCGTCAGCCAGTATTTAACGATAGTGATTTACCGGCTAAATTGCGCAGTTCGCAGGGCTTCAGTAGCGCATTCTATGGTGAAGAGATCAGCGAGTCCCTGTTCCTGCAAGCGGTGGATGATTCCAGTCATCGCGGTGAGCGCTCGCTGGAAGTGATGTGCCATCCGGCGTTTATTGATAATACGATTCGCCAGAGTGCTTACTGTTTTCCACGGTTAACGGAGCTGGAAGTGTTGACATCAGCATCGTTGAAGTATGCCATTGCCGAGCGAGGTTATCGGTTGGGTAGTTATCTTGATGTGTAGGTAATGTTGTTTTGCCGGATGTAGCGTAAATACCTTATCCGGCCAGCAAAGTGTCGCAATTTCAATATATTATGAATTATTACGCTAGACCTGATAAGCGCAGCGCATCAGGCAAAGGCGGCGCAACTGCGCCGCCTATATTCAGGCAGGGATTTTGTCAATCTTAGGGATACGTGACCAGACGCGGTGCGCCGCTATCAGAGTCAGTAACTCATTCATAAAATTGCCGTCAGCTCTGTCGGCTTCAACAATCCCTTCTTCACCCTGGTCATCGACCTTGATTGTTGCCTTGAACTTGCGTGCATCTCCCGTCAGGGCTATCGGTTTAAGGTGTTTATAGGCTTCCATCAGGTAGTAGTTTGCGTCGCCGTTGTCTGCGATATCCGCGATATTGCCGCATGGGACAATAACCGCATCAACCGTCAGTGAGGGGGCTCCAGCAAAGGTAGCGGCTATTGGCAATACTGTACCGTCATCTGCTGTCACTTCTCCCATCCGTGAATAAAGCAGTTTGGCATGAACGCCTTTAGCTTTCAGTGCCTTGAGCATTTCCAGAAGGTCTGCCGATCTCACCTCATCATTAAGCAAAATCGCGACCACACGGCCTTTCACATCCCCATCCGGAATGGCATACAGACTTAACGCAGGATCTTTTTTCAGCCCGTTCACGTCCGGTGGTGGCGTAATGTTCAGTTGGTCGTCTGTCAGTGCGATACCGAGATTTTTTGCTACCGCTTGCGCCAGGTTGAGATCGATATGCGCTAGCTGGTCAACAACGCGCTCACGAATATATGGGCGTACAACTTTACTCAACTCAAAGCTGAAAGCATCGATAATATGGCGCTGTTCGAATGGTGTCTGGCTTAACCAGAACAGGCGCGGATGGGAATAATATTCGCCAAACGATGGGCTACGCTCGCGCACCTTATTGCCTTCTACGCGCTCCTGATAGGATTCAAAACCTCCGCGTTTCGGCCCCGGCGGTGTTTCTCGCGGCCAGTTATCGTTGATCGAATTCGGTTCGTAGTTTGCTGGGTTAGTGTCGATTCCCATCCGATGCATGCCGTCACGCTGGTAATTGTGGTACGGGCAGGTGGGGCGGTTAATTGGAATTTCATGGAAATTCGGCCCGCCAAGACGGCTGATTTGTGTGTCGGTGTAGGAGAACAAACGCCCCTGCAACAGCGGATCGTTGGTGAAATCCAGACCGGGGACAATGTGTCCAGGATGGAAAGCCACTTGTTCATTTTCGGCAAAAAAGTTATCCGGGTTACGATTGAGCACCATTTTACCGATGCGCTGAACGGGGACTAACTCTTCCGGGATAAGTTTTGTTGGGTCAAGCAGGTCGAAGTCGAATTTGAATTCATCCTCTTCCGCAATCAACTGGAAGCCAAGTTCATATTCCGGGAAGTCGCCCGCTTCAATCGCTTCCCACAGTTCGCGACGGTGGAAGTCCGGGTCTCGCCCCGTCAGTTTCTGCGCCTCATCCCATACCAGCGAGGCTTTACCTGCCAGTGGTTTCCAGTGGAAACGCACAAAGGTTGCTTTACCTTCGGCGTTAATCAGGCGGAAGGTGTGAATGCCGAAGCCTTCCATTGTGCGATAACTGCGGGGGAGCCCACGGTCTGACATCGCCCACATTACGTTATGCAGGGTTTCAGGTTGCAGGGAAACATAATCCCAGAAAGTGTCGTGGGCGCTGCCTCCCTGTGGGATCGCCCAGTGCGGCTCCGGTTTTACCGCATGAACAAAATCGGGGAATTTGTGTGCATCCTGAATAAAGAAGATCGGCGTGTTGTTGCCAACGAGATCAAAAATACCTTCTTCGGTATAGAACTTGGTGGCGAAACCACGGATATCACGCACGGTATCTGCCGAGCCAGCGCCTCCCTGAACGGTAGAGAAGCGCACAAATACCGGAGTGATTTTGTTCGGATCAGACAGAAAATCGGCTTTGGTGATGTCGCTCAAGTTTTTATACGGCTGGAAATAGCCGTGAGCAGCAGAACCGCGTGCGTGAACAATACGCTCCGGGATGCGTTCGTGGTCAAAGTGAGTGATTTTCTCACGCAGAATAAAATCTTCCAGCAGCGTAGGCCCACGGCTACCGGCACGCAGGGAGTTTTGATCGTCGGCTATGCGTACGCCCTGATTGGTGGTCAGTGCATAATTCTCGCTACCTTTACGCACATCTTCCAGGGAATTTATTTTTTCATTACGCGTATCCGGCGCTTTCAGGCTACCTGGCGCAGTAGGTTGCGCACCAGGCGGGGTCGGTTCAGCCGCTGGACGATGAGAGCCGTCCTCAGGTGCCAGTGAGTCCATCCCGGGTTTCGCTTCGCTCGAATCGTGCAGGGGGGACTGGTGCTGATGTGGGTTCTTTTCGTTATGTTGCGACATTGAACTCGTCTCCTTATTTCATTGCTGAAAGGGCCGCTGTTTTGGTCAAAAAACCTTCTAACTATAGACCACCAGGGGGATCTCGCTCTGGAAGTGGTGCCAGAGAAGGTTTTTGGGAATGTACGCAAAGCAGGACGGACGGGGGCTAAATCGGCTAAACTACAGTTTTTCTGATTTTTAATATGCGTTTAGTGAAGCCAGTAATGAAGAAACCGCTACGTCAGCAAAACCGCCCGATTATTAGCTATGTTCCGCGCACAGAACCCGCGCCGCCAGAACATGCGGTTAAAATGGATTCGTTTCGTGATGTCTGGATACTGCGCGGCAAGTATGTGGCGTTTGTCCTGGTGGGGGAATCATTCCTGCGCTCACCGGCGTTTAGCGTACCGGAGTCGGCCCAGCGTTGGGCAAATCAGGTGCGGCAAGAAAATGAGATCGAAGAATAAATAAACGCCTGTCGGATGACAGGCGTTTTGCGTTATAAACCAGGATTAACGGTGTGCCAGCTCGGCGTCGTCTTCGCTGTCCAGAATGGACTTATCGGTTTGCTTCAGCCACTGGCTGGTCAGCGTACCTGCGGTCATTGAGCCGCTAACGTTCAATGCAGTTCGGCCCATATCGATAAGCGGTTCAACGGAGATTAGCAGAGCCACCAGCGTTACCGGTAAGCCCATTGCTGGCAGAACAATCAACGCGGCGAATGTCGCACCACCACCAACACCTGCAACACCTGCTGAACTCACCGTGACGATACCGACGAGTGTCGCAATCCACACTGGATCCAGTGGGTTAATGCCAACTGTAGGCGCAACCATCACCGCCAGCATTGCCGGATACAAACCAGCACAGCCGTTCTGACCAATGGTCGCACCGAAAGAAGCGGCGAAACTGGCAATGGATTCAGGAACACCCAGACGACGCGTTTGCGCTTCTACGTTCAGCGGAATAGACGCGGCGCTGGAGCGACTGGTGAAGGCAAACGTCAGTACTGGCCATACTTTACGGAAGTATTTCAGCGGGCTTACGCCGTTAATACCCAGCAGAATGCCATGTACCGCAAACATAATGATAAGACCCAGGTAGGACGCGACAACGAAGCTACCCAGCTTAATGATGTCTTGCAGATTGGAACCGGCAACGACTTTGGTCATCAGCGCAAGCACGCCGTAAGGGGTCAATTGCATGACCAGGCGAACCAGTTTCATCACCCAGCTTTGCAGCGTGTCGATAGCGGTTAAGACGCGTTCACCTTTTGGCGCATCATCTTTCAGCAGTTTTAGCGCGGCGACACCAAGGAAGGCGGCAAAAATTACCACGCTGATAATTGACGTCGGATTGGCACCAGTCAAATCGGCAAACGGGTTTTTCGGGATAAAGGACAGAATGAGTTGCGGAACACTTAAGTCTGCAACTTTACCAACATAGTTGCTTTCGATAGCGTTCAGACGCGCCGTCTCTGCGCCACCCTGAACCAGACCTTCAGCAGTCAGACCAAACAGGTTGGTCACCAGCACACCGACCAGCGCCGCAATCAGCGTGGTAAACAGCAGCGTACCGATGGTCAGAAAACTGATTTTGCCTAACTGAGATGCGTTATGCAGGCGAGCAACTGCGCTCAGAATAGAGGCGAATACTAACGGCATGACGATCATTTGCAGTAGCTGAACATAGCCGTTACCGACAATGTTAAACCACTGTACAGAATCTTTAAGTACCTGGCTGTCAGAACCATAAATGGTGTGCAGAGCAAGGCCAAAGACCACGCCCATCACCAGACCCACCAGCACTTTTTTTGCCAGACTCCACTGTTTGTGGTGAGTCTGGGCCAACGCAAACAGCAGCACAACGAACACCACGATGTTCGCAATTAATGGAAAGTTCATCCCCGTTCTCCTGATCTTATTATTTCTATCACTGTGTAACAGTCATAGTGTTGTCGCAAGATTAACAGAACTGTGAGCTGGCTCTTATATTCAAATGGAATTGCTTATTCCAGAAAGACGGTTTTTGCCGCTTTAATATTCAACCTGATGCTTAATAAGGCGATGAAACTGGATCTGCAAGGTATTGATCATTTCCGATGACCAACGCACGGCACTGTTTTCGGGCAATGAATGGGGCATCCACACCGACCAGACAAATAATGCCATGCAGAGAAAACGTTCCAGTTGATTGCCCTTTTGTGGCACCAGAATTGGCAGGCGGAAGCGCCAGCGACATGGCCAGAGGAGGGGAACGCCAGCCGGTGTCAGCATATCGGCAAGGATATGGCTCAAATAACCCAGCACCATACCTTGCAAAGCATCAGCCGGAATAAACCAGCTTTCCGGAACTTTAAGATAAAAGGTCGCCAGCAACGCAAAGACCGCCAGCAGACTGTGGGTAAATCCACGGTGTCCAAATGCCCGGGCAATGGGTTTTGATATCCACTTTAATCGCTGCCCAAGAAACGATTTTGGGTGGTCGATGTCCGGTAACAGACACGTTAAGATTGCGGAAGGGACAATATGCCACCAGTCACCCTGTGCCAGCACGGGCGTTAGTTCGGCATTTTTGGCAAATACCGCGCAAGCAATAGAAAAAAGAAGGTGACCTTCCGCCGTCATGATAAAACTCACTAAACTGTCGATACGTACAGTATAGGATTTTTATACAGTGCGCGGAAGTGGTGACGGTGTAACTCTTTATCACAAAATGATGATAAATCCGCCAGTTGAATAAAAATTCAGATAAAAAACCAGGGGCAGTGATGACACTGCCCGATTTTTATTAGCCGAGGAGGTCTTCCGCGGTGAGTTCGGTGAGAGATGAAAGCTTCACGTTTGCCAACACAAAACGTGGATCATTTTGCGCTTCTGGCGCAGGAACGACGATGGAACGCATACGGGCTGCTTTAGAGGCGATCATACCGGTTACAGAATCTTCCAGCGCCACGCAGGCCAGCGGATCAATACCCAGCTTTGCTGCGCAGTCGAGATACACTTGCGGGTGCGGTTTGCTGTAAGGCAGTTTTTCTGCGGAGGCGAGGGCATCGAAACTGTCACGTAAGTCAAACATGGTCAGCACTTTTTCCAGCATATGTAACGGCGACGCAGAGGCCAGGCCAACCAATAAACCGTGTTCTTTGCACAGCGCAACGGCCTCACGCACACCAGGCAGTAATGGCCGAGTCTCTTCAACCAGTGAAATGGCACGAGCAATAACCCGTTCTACCACTTCCTGACGACCCGGCCCACGCCACGGTTGCCGGGCGTACCACAGATCAACCACCATATCGATGCGTAAACCTAAGGTGTCCGGTAGCTCGTTACGACGGGAGATGTCCACCCCCAGGCTTGCCATCACATCCAGTTCGGCTCGATCCCATAAAGGTTCAGAGTCGATAAGTAATCCATCCATATCGAAAATTGCAGCAAGAATCTGTCGCGGGGTTGACATTACAACCTCTCCTTTAGAGCATTAAGTGTAAGGTATTAAGCAGTGCTTATGATTAAGCGCCTATCATATCGCCTTTAAAGAATGGGCGAAAACAGATATCTACAGGTAAACTAAGTGAATCGACGCGTCTTAATCAAGGAGAACTCATGACGTATCAACAAGCTGGACGCATTGCTGTTTTGAAAAGGATTTTCGGTTGGGTGATTTTTATACCCGCACTGATCTCTACGCTGATTTCTTTGCTGAAATTTATGAATACCCGGCAGGAAAATCAGGAAGGCATTAATGCGGTCATGCTCGACTTTACCCATGTCATGATCGATATGATGCAGGCGAATACGCCTTTTTTGAATCTGTTCTGGTACAACTCACCGACGCCCAATTTTAATGGCGGTGTGAATATTATGTTCTGGGTGATTTTCATCCTGATATTTGTTGGACTTGCGTTGCAAGATTCCGGTGCCCGTATGAGCCGCCAGGCGCGTTTCTTACGTGAAGGTGTTGAGGATCAACTCATTCTGGAGAAGGCTAAAGGAGACGAGGGGTTAACGCGTGAACAGATTGAGTCACGCATTGTTGTTCCGCACCATACCATTTTCTTGCAGTTTTTTTCACTCTATATCTTGCCGGTCATTTGTATTGCTGCTGGGTATGTGTTTTTTTCTCTGCTTGGGTTTATTTAATCAAAAGGCCGCGCGAAGCGGCCATTATCATCAACTCACATCATGCCGCTAATAATCTATCCAGTGACTGCTGAGCAATAACCAAATGCTGCCCGCCAAACAACCTTGCACGATTAAGTAACGTGTAGAGCTGGTAAATTGGTTGACGTTCGAGGAAATCTGCCGGTAGCGGTGAAACTGACTGATAGCCGTCATAGATTTGCGGCGGTTGTTCAGTGTGCAGCGGCAACATCGCCAGATCGCACTCTCTGTCGCCCCAGTAACAAGCGGGATCGAAGATGTACGGGCCATTCGGACCCAGCGCACAGTTTCCGGACCATAAATCACCGTGTAACAGTGACGGCTGCGGCTGATGTGAGGCCAGACGTTGCTGAATGTGTTCGACGATGGCGTCGATATTGCCGAAGGCGATCCCTTTTTCTGCCGCCAGTTCCAGTTGCCAGCCAATACGTTGTTCAGCAAAAAACGTTGCCCAGCGACGTTGCCAGGTATTGGGTTGTGGAGTAGTCGAAAGTGCGTTATCGAAATCGAGGCCAAATTGTGGCTGATCACTCCATTGATGCAGGCGCGCAACTTGCTGCCCTAAAATAAATGCGTTATGTGCATCCAACGGGCGAGGCGGGAGATAGTCCATCACCAAAAAACTGTAGTCCCGGTCAGCGCCAACAGCCCAGACTCTGGGCACAGTAACGGTTTTACTGCGTGATAATAATTCCAGTTGATCGGCTTCGGCGGTAAAACCGGAAAGCAGGTCCCTTTCATCACATTTGACGAAAAAATCACGTCCAGCATAGCGCAAATGCCATGCGGCATGGACTTCCCCGCCAGGCAGTTCATTACGCAGTTCGATTTCGCCTTCACCTAACTGCTCGCTCAAAAGACGACTGATTGCCTGCCACATGATGTCTCTCCCATGTTGTCTGCCAGATCATAAAGTTAGCGCAAGAATGCGGTGAAAAAACACGAGCTAACGCACACCACAGACTGATTATTGCCCAAAAACCATTTATTTTCTGTCGCTATACCATTTCTCCCAGGTGGTGATTGTGATTTCCGGGGATTTGCCGGTTGCACTTTGGGTAAGCCCGGCAACCAGCTCTCTTATTTCATCTTCATTTTGAGTACTGATAAGCCCAAAGGTGTTCGTTCCCAGCTCATGGATATTTCCGTCATCATCCGTCATGGTCAGTAAAAAACCGTCGCGTGTCAGAAAGTTATTTAACTCATTAATTTCAGTTAATGTGTCTTCATGCAACATGACGGTAATGACATAGCGGACAAGGTCGCCACCGGCCATAATTCACCTCTTTGTTATCACGTGATTTTTTAGCATAGTCGGAGAAACGCGTTGCCGACAGGTTTGTGGTGATTCCCCCAATGTTGGGGGAATATCTCTATTAGTGGGAAAGGTAAGCGTAAATTTTTTGCGTATCGTCATGGGAGCACAGGCGAGTTCCTTGATTGAGCGTGGCGGCACTACCTGCGGCTACGCCAAAACGAACCATTTCTTCAAGAGGGGCATTTTCCGCCAGCTTCAGCGTCATCGCGCCGACCATGCTGTCACCTGCACCGACGGTACTCTGGCTTTTCACCGGTGGCGGCACTACCTGAATGCAGTTTTCGCTGTCCACTCCCAACGCCCCTTGCGGGCCAAGAGAAACAACAACCCGTTTGGCCTTACCACTATTTACGATTTCCTGCGCGGCTTTGCGCACATCATCTGGCTGGGTGAGTTCGCGATTGACCAGTGCGCTGAGCTCTTTCTGGTTAGGTTTCACCAGTTCGATATTGCCAATGGCCAGTGCCGCGCTTAGTGCATCGCCGGAACTGTCGACAATGCAACGAATCCCTTGTTTTTGTGCAGCGGAGATAAGTTGAGTTAATTTTTCCAGCTTCACACCTGGGGGCAGACTGCCGCTTATGACCAGGATAGCCCCAGATTCAATTTCCAGAACCTGTTCTTCAAGTTGACGAAATTCATCTTCACTTAACGTCGCGCCAGGCATGACAAATCGGTACTGCTCACCCGTAGATTCTACATGTACGTGCAGATTCTGGCGGGTCCAGTCTTTTGCTTCGACAGTGGCAACCGGGACATTTTCATCAGCCAGCAGTGAAACCAGATGTTCGCCGGTTGCGCCGCCAGCCGGGAAGATTGCCGTGGCGCTACCCCCAAGGTGAGCAATGGCGCGGGCGACGTTAATACCGCCGCCACCAGGCTCAAACACCGGGGCGGTACAGCGCAGTTTTCCTTCGGGATAAATTTGCGGGGTAATTGTTGCGTTATCGAGAGAAGGCGCAAGTGTCAACGTATAGATACGTACCATCATTTCCTCCTATAGGCTGATTTCAGTCTGGCACTGAATCAGTGGGAAGTGAAGAAATTAACAATATGATTTATTGGATATTTATATAAAATTAATCGGGTAAAGATATATAAATAAATATCTGTTTTCGCAATGTGCTTATTCAAAAAATGAAATAAGAAGTCATTGCTAAGTTTTTCACTCCTTTTTATAATTTGTTACCTTTCCAGGGACGCTACTCTTTGATCCTCAAGAAAGTTTCCGGGACCGCGATGGTCTCTTTTTTTGTTGTACGGACTTTTAATAAATGAAGCTTTTGAAGACAGTTCCTGCCATCGTTATGTTGGCGGGAGGTATGTTTGCGTCTCTGAATGCAACTGCCGATGATTCCGTTTTTACTGTCATGGACGACCCTGCCAGCGCCAAAAAACCTTTCGAAGGTAATCTGAATGCAGGTTACCTTGCACAATCAGGTAACACGAAAAGTTCTTCACTAACGGCTGATACCACTATGACCTGGTATGGGTATACTACTGCCTGGTCGCTGTGGGGGAACGCCAGCAATACGTCTTCTAATGATGAACGTTCTTCGGAAAAATATGCGGTGGGCGGGCGTAGCCGTTTTAATTTAACTGACTATGACTATTTATTTGGTCAGGCTAGTTGGCTGACAGACCGTTATAACGGTTATCGCGAACGCGATGTGCTGACTGCGGGTTATGGTCGCCAGTTTTTGAATGGTCCGGTACACAGTTTCCGCTTTGAATTCGGTCCTGGCGTGCGTTACGACAAATATACCGACAATGCCAGTGAAACTCAGCCGCTGGGTTATGCTTCCGGGGCTTATGCGTGGCAGTTGACCGACAACACTAAATTTACCCAAGGTGTTTCCGTCTTTGGCGCGGAAGACACGACGTTAAACTCGGAAAGTGCGCTGAATGTTGCCATCAATGAGCATTTCGGTCTTAAAGTGGCTTACAACGTCACGTGGAACTCTGAACCGCCTGAATCGGCCCCAGAACATACTGACCGCCGAACAACGTTATCGCTGGGATATAAAATGTAACTATTACTGCCGGACTGCGACGTGCGGTCTGGCTTTTACGTTAGCGGATAGAGTCTTACCATTCAGCCCCAAATCATTGCTGCCCAACGCAGTAACAGCATCGCGCCACAGATAGCCAGTAGTACCACCACCATCTTCCAGTGTTTTTTGTCAAAACGTTTTGTCGGCATGCGATTTTCCTGCGTATTTCGAGTAGTCGATAATCGAGTGTAACAAAATGGGCAGGTGTTGCCTGTGTTGATTTATATCATATCGATCATGGTGATTGTCGCTTTGCCCGACAACAAATACCGTGTAAACTGCCAGGCGGTATTATCAGAAAGTGGGTGTAGGTCTGGCATCACCAACCGGTATGCTGTGACATATTTCGCAGAGTGAAGCGGGAATCAACCCAAACCTTTTTGGTAAATTTCATATGAATCTTTGTATGTGATCTTTCGTGTGGGTCACCACTGCAAATAAGGATATAACATGCCTGTTATTACTCTTCCTGATGGCAGCCAACGCCATTACGACCACGCTGTAAGCCCCATGGATGTTGCGCTGGACATTGGTCCAGGTCTGGCGAAAGCCTGTATCGCAGGGCGCGTTAATGGCGAACTGGTAGATGCGTGCGATTTGATTGAAAACGACGCTAAACTGGCGATCATTACCGCTAAAGACGAAGAAGGTCTGGAGATCATTCGTCACTCCTGCGCGCACCTGTTAGGGCACGCAATTAAACAACTTTGGCCGCATACCAAAATGGCAATCGGCCCGGTTATTGACAACGGTTTCTATTATGACGTTGATCTTGACCGCACGTTAACCCAGGAAGATGTCGAAGCACTCGAGAAGCGGATGCATGAGCTTGCTGAGAAAAACTACGACGTCATTAAGAAGAAAGTTAGCTGGCACGAAGCGCGTGAAACGTTTGTTAAACGCGGCGAGAGCTATAAAGTCTCCATCCTGGACGAAAATATTGCCCATGATGACCTGCCGGGTCTCTATTTTCATGAAGAATATGTCGATATGTGCCGCGGTCCGCACGTACCGAACATGCGTTTCTGCCATCACTTCAAACTGATGAAAACGGCAGGGGCTTACTGGCGCGGCGATAGCAACAACAAAATGTTGCAGCGTATTTACGGTACTGCGTGGGCAGACAAAAAAGCCCTCAACGCTTACCTGCAGCGCCTGGAAGAAGCCGCGAAACGCGACCACCGTAAAATCGGTAAGCAGCTTGACCTGTATCATATGCAGGAAGAAGCGCCGGGTATGGTGTTCTGGCACAATGACGGCTGGACAATCTTCCGTGAACTGGAAGTGTTCGTACGTTCTAAACTGAAAGAGTACCAGTATCAGGAAGTAAAAGGTCCGTTCATGATGGACCGCGTCCTGTGGGAAAAAACCGGACACTGGGAAAACTACAAAGATGCGATGTTCACCACGTCTTCAGAGAACCGTGAATACTGCATTAAGCCGATGAACTGCCCGGGTCACGTACAAATTTTCAACCAGGGGCTGAAGTCGTATCGCGATCTGCCGCTGCGTATGGCCGAGTTCGGTAGCTGCCACCGTAACGAGCCGTCAGGTTCTCTGCATGGACTGATGCGTGTACGTGGTTTCACCCAGGATGACGCGCATATCTTCTGTACTGAAGAACAAATTCGCGATGAAGTTAACGGATGTATCCGTTTAGTCTATGATATGTACAGCACTTTTGGCTTCGAGAAAATCGTGGTCAAACTTTCCACTCGTCCTGAAAAACGTATTGGCAGCGACGAAATGTGGGATCGTGCTGAGGCGGACCTGGCAGTTGCGCTGGAAGAAAACAACATCCCGTTTGAATATCAACTGGGTGAAGGCGCTTTCTACGGTCCGAAAATTGAATTTACCCTGTATGACTGCCTCGATCGTGCATGGCAGTGCGGTACGGTACAGCTGGACTTCTCCTTGCCGTCTCGTCTGAGCGCCTCCTATGTGGGCGAAGACAACGAGCGTAAGGTTCCGGTAATGATTCACCGCGCAATTCTGGGGTCTATGGAACGTTTCATCGGTATCCTGACCGAAGAGTTCGCTGGTTTCTTCCCGACCTGGCTTGCGCCGGTTCAGGTTGTTATCATGAACATTACTGATTCGCAGTCTGAATACGTTAACGAATTGACGCAAAAACTATCAAATGCGGGCATTCGTGTTAAAGCAGACTTGAGAAATGAGAAGATTGGCTTTAAAATCCGCGAGCACACTTTGCGTCGCGTCCCGTATATGTTGGTCTGTGGTGATAAAGAGGTGGAATCTGGCAAAGTTGCCGTTCGCACCCGCCGTGGTAAAGACCTGGGAAGCATGGACGTAAATGAAGTGATCGAGAAGCTGCAACAAGAGATTCGCAGCCGCAGTCTTAAACAATTGGAGGAATAAGGTATTAAAGGCGGAAAACGAGTTCAAACGGCGCGCCCTAACCGTATTAATGGCGAAATTCGCGCCCAGGAAGTTCGCTTAACAGGTCTGGAAGGCGAGCAGCTTGGTATTGTGAGTCTGAGAGAAGCTCTGGAGAAAGCTGAAGAAGCCGGAGTAGACTTAGTCGAGATCAGCCCTAACGCCGAGCCGCCGGTTTGTCGTATCATGGATTACGGCAAATTCCTCTATGAAAAGAGCAAGTCTTCTAAGGAACAGAAGAAAAAGCAAAAAGTTATCCAGGTTAAGGAAATTAAATTCCGTCCTGGTACCGATGAAGGCGACTATCAGGTAAAACTCCGCAGCCTGATTCGCTTTCTGGAAGAGGGTGATAAAGCCAAAATCACACTGCGTTTCCGCGGTCGTGAGATGGCGCACCAGCAAATCGGTATGGAAGTGCTTAATCGCGTGAAAGACGATTTGCAAGAACTGGCAGTGGTCGAATCCTTCCCAACGAAGATCGAAGGCCGCCAGATGATCATGGTGCTCGCTCCTAAGAAGAAACAGTAAGGCCATCAAGTAATCATTCCTGTGGGCCTCGGCTCACAGGGTGATTCGCCTTTGTTTCTGTTTATCAACAATGCGAAGTGGAAGTTATTAAAATGCCAAAAATTAAGACCGTACGCGGTGCTGCTAAGCGCTTCAAAAAAACCGGTAAAGGTGGTTTTAAGCACAAGCACGCTAACCTGCGTCACATTCTGACCAAAAAAGCGACCAAACGTAAACGTCACCTGCGTCCGAAAGCCATGGTTTCTAAAGGCGATCTGGGCCTGGTAATCGCGTGCCTGCCGTACGCATAAGCCGTTAACGTTTTTTAACTTTTTAATTAGAATAGATACAGGAGAGCACATATGGCTCGCGTAAAACGTGGTGTTATTGCACGCGCACGTCACAAGAAAATTTTGAAACAAGCTAAAGGCTACTACGGTGCGCGTTCTCGCGTATACCGCGTTGCCTTCCAGGCTGTTATCAAGGCTGGTCAGTATGCTTACCGTGACCGTCGTCAACGTAAGCGTCAGTTCCGTCAACTGTGGATTGCGCGTATCAACGCAGCAGCACGTCAGAACGGTATTTCTTACAGCAAATTCATCAATGGCCTGAAAAAAGCCTCTGTTGAAATCGACCGTAAGATCCTGGCTGACATCGCAGTATTCGACAAAGTAGCGTTCACCGCTCTGGTTGAAAAAGCGAAAGCAGCTCTGGCATAAGCCAGTTGAAAGAGGGAGCTTGTCTCCCTCTTTTCGTTTCAACACTATCAGAACATTGACTTTTATCGTCGTAGCCTTTTCAATAAAGGTCTTTTGAAAAGTTCCAAAAGGTAACGCAAGCAATGAATGCTGCTATTTTCCGCTTCTTTTTTTACTTTAGCACCTGACTCCAGGAGGCTAGCGCGTGAGAAGAGAAACGGAAAACAGCGCCTGAAAGCCTCCCAGTGGAGGCTTTTTTTGTATGCGCGTTCTGAAAAATAAAAAGCCTGTCTCATCAGGCGTAACTGTCGCAGTCAGTTTGGACACGGCCAGTGCGGAGAAACCGGAGCGTACTTAAGTACGTGAGGATTTCGAGCACTGCCCGGGACAAAATGGCAAGTAAAATAGTCTGATGGGATAGGCTCTAAGTCCAACGAACCAGTGTCACCACCGACACAATGAGGAAAACCATGTCACATCTCGCAGAACTGGTTGCCAGTGCGAAGGCGGCCATTAGCCAGGCGTCAGATGTTGCCGCGTTAGACAATGTGCGCGTCGAATATTTGGGTAAAAAAGGGCACTTGACCCTTCAGATGACGACCCTGCGTGAGCTGCCGCCAGAAGAGCGTCCGGCAGCCGGTGCGGTTATCAACGAAGCAAAAGAGCAGGTGCAGCAGGCGCTGAATGCGCGTAAAGCCGAGCTGGAAAGCGCGGCGTTGAATGCGCGTCTGGCAGCAGAAACTATTGATGTCTCCTTGCCGGGGCGTCGTATTGAAAACGGCGGTCTGCATCCGGTGACCCGTACTATCGACCGTATCGAAAGTTTCTTCGGTGAGCTTGGCTTTACCGTGGCTACCGGGCCGGAAATCGAAGACGATTATCATAACTTTGATGCTCTGAACATTCCAGGTCACCACCCGGCGCGCGCTGACCACGACACTTTCTGGTTTGATGCTACTCGCCTGCTGCGTACCCAGACGTCTGGCGTACAGATCCGCACCATGAAAGCCCAGCAGCCACCGATTCGTATCATCGCACCTGGCCGTGTTTATCGTAACGACTACGACCAGACTCACACACCGATGTTCCATCAGATGGAAGGCCTGATTGTTGACACCAACATCAGCTTTACCAACCTGAAAGGCACACTGCACGACTTCCTGCGTAACTTCTTTGAAGAAGATTTGCAGATCCGCTTCCGTCCTTCCTACTTCCCGTTCACCGAACCGTCTGCAGAAGTGGACGTTATGGGTAAAAACGGCAAATGGTTGGAAGTGCTGGGTTGCGGCATGGTGCATCCAAATGTGCTGCGTAACGTCGGTATCGACCCGGAAGTTTACTCCGGTTTTGCCTTTGGGATGGGGATGGAGCGCCTGACTATGTTGCGTTACGGCGTCACCGACCTGCGTTCATTCTTCGAAAACGATCTGCGTTTCCTCAAACAGTTTAAATAAGGCAGGAATAGATTATGAAATTCAGTGAACTGTGGTTACGCGAATGGGTGAACCCAGCGATTGATAGCGATGCGCTGGCGAATCAAATCACTATGGCGGGTCTGGAAGTTGACGGTGTAGAACCGGTTG
The DNA here is from genome assembly GCF_000408525.1 of Escherichia sp. KTE96. NCBI lineage: Bacteria > Pseudomonadati > Pseudomonadota > Gammaproteobacteria > Enterobacterales > Enterobacteriaceae > Escherichia > Escherichia sp. KTE96. The sequence continues at coordinate 2,527,898 of NZ_KE137149.1, forward strand.
CCGGTAGCTTCCATGGCGTGGTTGTTGGTGAAGTAGTTGAGTGCGCACAGCATCCAAACGCTGACAAACTGCGAGTGACGAAAGTCAACGTTGGTGGTGATCGCCTGCTGGATATTGTCTGTGGCGCACCAAACTGCCGCCAGGGCCTGCGTGTGGCGGTAGCGACCATTGGTGCTGTTCTGCCGGGTGATTTTAAAATTAAAGCGGCGAAACTGCGTGGCGAACCGTCTGAAGGGATGCTGTGCTCTTTCTCCGAGCTGGGCATTTCTGACGATCATAACGGCATTATTGAACTGCCAGCGGATGCGCCGATTGGTACTGACATTCGTGAATACCTGAAACTCGATGATAACACTATCGAAATCAGCGTTACGCCAAACCGTGCCGACTGCTTAGGCATCATTGGTGTTGCGCGCGACGTTGCTGTGCTGAACCAGTTGCCGCTGGTTGAACCGGAAATCATTCCGGTTGGTGCAACCATTGACGATACGTTGCCGATTGCAGTAGAAGCGCCTGAAGCCTGCCCGCGTTATCTTGGTCGCGTCGTAAAAGGCATTAACGTTAAAGCCCCAACTCCGCTGTGGATGAAAGAAAAACTGCGTCGCTGCGGCATTCGTTCTATCGATGCGGTCGTTGACGTGACCAACTACGTGCTCCTTGAACTGGGTCAACCGATGCACGCTTTCGATAAAGATCGCATTGAAGGCGGTATTGTGGTGCGGATGGCGAAAGAGGGTGAAACGCTGGTGTTGCTCGATGGCACTGAAGCGAAGCTGAATGCTGACACTCTGGTTATTGCTGACCACAACAAGGCACTGGCAATGGGTGGCATCTTCGGCGGCGAACATTCTGGCGTAAATGAAGAAACGCAAAACGTTTTGCTGGAATGCGCTTTCTTCAGCCCGCTGTCTATCACCGGTCGTGCTCGTCGTCATGGCCTGCATACCGATGCGTCTCACCGTTACGAGCGTGGTGTTGATCCGGCACTGCAGCATAAAGCAATGGAACGTGCGACTCGTCTGCTGATTGACATTTGCGGCGGTGAAGCAGGTCCGGTTATCGATATCACCAACGAAGCAACGCTGCCGAAGCGTGCGACTATCACTTTACGTCGCAGCAAACTGGATCGCCTGATCGGCCATCATATTGCCGATGAGCAGGTTACCGACATTCTGCGCCGCCTCGGCTGCAAAGTGACCGAAGGTAAGGACGAGTGGCAGGCAGTTGCGCCGAGCTGGCGTTTCGACATGGAGATTGAAGAGGATCTGGTCGAAGAAGTCGCTCGTGTTTATGGCTACAACAACATTCCGGACGAGCCGGTGCAGGCGAGCCTGATTATGGGCACTCACCGCGAAGCTGACCTGTCGCTCAAGCGTGTGAAAACGCTTCTCAACGACAAAGGCTATCAGGAAGTGATCACCTACAGCTTCGTGGATCCGAAAGTTCAGCAGATGATCCACCCGGGTGCAGAAGCGTTACTGCTGCCAAGTCCGATCTCGGTTGAAATGTCAGCAATGCGCCTTTCTTTGTGGACTGGCCTGCTGGCAACGGTAGTGTACAACCAGAACCGTCAGCAAAACCGTGTGCGTATTTTCGAAAGTGGCCTGCGTTTTGTTCCGGACACCCAGGCACCATTGGGCATTCGTCAGGATCTGATGTTAGCTGGTGTTATTTGCGGTAACCGTTATGAAGAGCACTGGAACCTGGCAAAAGAGACCGTTGATTTCTATGATTTGAAAGGTGATCTGGAATCCGTTCTCGACCTGACTGGTAAACTGAATGAGGTTGAGTTCCGTGCAGAAGCGAATCCGGCGCTGCATCCTGGACAATCCGCAGCGATTTATCTGAAAGGTGAACGCATTGGTTTTGTTGGGGTTGTTCATCCTGAACTGGAACGTAAACTGGATCTCAACGGTCGCACTCTGGTGTTCGAACTGGAGTGGAGCAAGCTCGCAGACCGCGTGGTGCCTCAAGCGCGCGAGATTTCTCGCTTCCCGGCGAACCGTCGCGACATCGCGGTTGTGGTCGCAGAAAACGTTCCCGCTGCGGATATTTTATCCGAATGTAAGAAAGTTGGCGTAAATCAGGTAGTTGGCGTAAACTTATTTGACGTGTACCGCGGTAAGGGTGTTGCGGAGGGGTATAAGAGCCTCGCCATAAGCCTGATCCTGCAAGATACCAGCCGTACACTCGAAGAAGAGGAGATTGCCGCTACCGTCGCCAAATGTGTAGAGGCATTAAAAGAGCGATTCCAGGCATCATTGAGGGATTGAACCTATGGCGCTTACAAAAGCTGAAATGTCAGAATATCTGTTTGATAAGCTTGGGCTTAGCAAGCGGGATGCCAAAGAACTGGTTGAACTGTTTTTCGAAGAGATCCGTCGCGCTCTGGAAAACGGCGAGCAGGTAAAACTCTCTGGCTTTGGTAACTTCGATCTGCGTGATAAGAATCAACGTCCGGGACGTAACCCGAAAACGGGCGAAGATATTCCCATTACAGCACGGCGCGTGGTGACCTTCAGACCAGGGCAGAAGTTAAAAAGCCGGGTCGAAAACGCTTCGCCCAAAGACGAGTAATCTGATCTAACTAAAAAGGCCGCTCTGCGGCCTTTTTTCTTTTCACTCCCGCTGAGTCACCGTAAAATCAACAGCATTATTCTGAAGCTGAACGGATATCATGCTGACACTTGCCCGCCAACAACAGCGACAAAATGTACGCTGGTTATTTACCTTGTCAGCATTAATGCTGCTGGCGCTTCTTTTAAGCCTTTGTGCTGGTGAACAATGGATCTCGCCAGATGACTGGTTTACCCCCCGAGGCGAGCTTTTTATCTGGCAAATACGTCTTCCGCGCACGCTGGCTGTGCTATTGGTTGGAGCGGCGCTGGCATTGTCCGGTGCAGTGATGCAGGCGTTATTTGAAAACCCATTGGCAGAACCCGGGCTACTCGGCGTCTCTAACGGTGCAGGTGTGGGGCTTATTGCTGCTGTATTGCTGGGGCAAGGGCAATTACCTGAGTGGGCGCTGGGACTTTGTGCTATTGCTGGTGCGCTCATTATCACTTTAATTCTCTTACGTTTTGCTCGTCGTCATCTTTCGACCAGCCGATTATTGCTGGCGGGGGTTGCATTAGGGATTATCTGTAGTGCATTAATGACGTGGGCCATCTACTTTTCCACTTCTGTTGATTTACGGCAGTTGATGTATTGGATGATGGGCGGCTTTGGCGGCGTTGAGTGGCGGCAAAGTTGGTTGATGCTGGCGTTGATTCCCGTGCTGCTGTGGGTCTGCTGCCAGTCCAGACCGATGAATATGTTAGCGCTTGGTGAGATCCCGGCGCGACAGTTAGGTTTGCCTCTGTGGTTCTGGCGCAATGTGCTGGTGGCCGCGACCGGCTGGATGGTCGGCGTCAGTGTGGCGCTTGCTGGTGCTATCGGATTTATTGGGTTGGTGATCCCGCATATTCTGCGGCTGTGCGGGTTAACCGATCATCGTGTATTGCTTCCCGGCTGTGCGTTGGCGGGAGCTACCGCATTGCTTCTCGCTGATATTGTCGCTCGCCTGGCACTGGTTTCCGCCGAGTTGCCCATTGGTGTGGTCACCGCAACCCTGGGAGCGCCAGTGTTTATCTGGTTATTGTTAAAAGCAGGGCGTTAGCCGCAAAAGACGGTCTATGATTAAAAGCTAAGATTTTTACTGACCTCATCCAGGAGACACGATGCAAGATTCCATACTGACCACCGTAGTGAAGACGATTGACGGTGAAGTGACCACGCTGGAGAAATATGCCGGTAATGTGCTACTGATTGTCAATGTCGCCTCAAAGTGTGGCTTAACGCCGCAATATGAACAGTTAGAGAACATTCAGAAAGCTTGGGCCGATCGTGGTTTTATAGTATTGGGATTTCCGTGCAACCAGTTTCTTGAGCAAGAGCCGGGCAGCGATGAAGAAATTAAAACTTACTGTACAACGACCTGGGGTGTGACGTTCCCGATGTTCAGTAAGGTTGAAGTTAATGGCGAAGGTCGTCATCCGCTGTACCAAAAATTGATTGCCGCAGCGCCGACCGCCGTTGCGCCGGAAGAAAGCGGATTCTATACGCGCCTGGCCAGTAAGGGGCGAGCACCACTGTATCCTGATGATATTTTATGGAATTTTGAAAAATTCTTAGTGGGCAGGGATGGTAAGGTTATCCAGCGTTTTTCCCCGGATATGACGCCGGAAGATCCTATTGTGATGGAAAGCATTAAACTGGCGTTGGCGAAATAATGTCTATTGTGATGCAGTTACAGGATGTTGCGGAATCAACCCGCCTGGGGCCGCTTTCTGGCGAAGTCCGGGCAGGGGAGATCCTGCATCTGGTGGGGCCGAACGGCGCAGGCAAGAGTACGTTGCTGGCGCGGATGGCCGGAATGACCAGCGGTATGGGAAACATTCAGTTTGCTGGCCAGCCACTGGAAGCATGGTCCGCGGCGAAGCTCGCGCTGCATCGTGCTTACCTTTCGCAGCAACAAACGCCGCCATTTGCTATGCCGGTATGGCATTACCTGACCATGCATCAGCATGATAAAACGCGTACTGACCTGCTAAATGATGTTGCCGGGGCGCTGGCCCTTGATGACAAACTCGGACGTAACACTAATCAACTTTCCGGCGGTGAATGGCAACGAGTGCGTCTTGCTGCGGTGGTACTGCAAATCACGCCGCAAGCCAATCCTGATGGTCAATTGCTGCTTCTCGATGAACCCATGAACAGCCTTGATGTTGCCCAGCAAAGTGCGTTAGACAAAATTCTGAGCGCGCTGTGCCAGCAAGGACTGGCGATAGTGATGAGCAGTCACGATCTCAATCACACATTGCGTCACGCGCATCGGGCCTGGTTACTTAAACAAGGGAAACTGTTAGCCAGTGGACGCCGGGATGAAGTTTTGACGCCGCCGAACCTGGCCCAGGCTTACGGGATGAATTTCCGCCGTCTGGACATTGAAGGACACAGAATGCTGATTTCGACTGCCTGATAGCAATAGCATCTTGAAAATCGGGTAATTTCGACGCTAAATTAATGCAAGAATAAAAAACAGAGGATTCGTACGGAATGCGTTTCTGCCTTATTTTAATCACAGCACTGTTTCTGGTTGGGTGTAGCCATCACAAAGCGCCGCCGCCAAATGCCAGACTTTCTGACTCTATTACCGTCATTGCCGGTTTGAACGATCAACTACAAAGCTGGCATGGTACACCTTATCGTTATGGCGGCATGAGTCGTCGTGGGGTGGACTGCTCAGGCTTTGTGGTCGTAACGATGCGCGATCGTTTCGATTTGCAGTTGCCGCGTGAAACAAAGCAGCAGGCCTCTATCGGTACTCAAATTGATAAAGAAGAGTTGCTTCCAGGCGATCTGGTTTTTTTCAAAACTGGCTCCGGGCAAAATGGTTTACATGTGGGTATTTATGATACCAACAACCAATTTATTCATGCTTCTACCAGCAAAGGGGTGATGCGTTCTTCCCTTGATAATGTCTACTGGCAGAAAAATTTCTGGCAAGCAAGACGGATCTAGTATGTCAAAAAGGACGGTGATGATACATCGCCGTCCTTTTACTTCTGAATAAAGTAGTATTTTTCAGACAAAAATTCCGTAAATGGAATATTCGTTTATAATTAGGATAATCTTAAAAGGGACCCCTGAAAAAGTGGTTAACAAGGAAAAAATGAAAGTTATCCGATCTGTATTTTTTATGCCTTATGGTCTCATCTTTTTTAGCCGGAATTGCAAAAACATTCCTGGAGAAGGGTGGTTACCATGAAGGTTCTACTGGAGAATGTTTATCATTCTGATTGCTATTTTCTGCCGATAAGAGATAGTCAGCAAAATCTTGTTGGGATTGAATTAATAACCCATTTCTCCAGTGAAGACGGTACGGTTCGCATCCCGACGACGCGGGTTATGGCGCAACTTTCCGAGGAGCAGCATTGGCAGTTATTTGTCGAGCAGTTGGAATTACTTAAATCATGCCAACATTTTTTTATTCGACACAAACTCTTTGCATGGGTTAATTTGACACCGCAAGTGGCAAGGTTATTATTAATTGATAATAATTACGCAGCCCAACTATTAAAAATTCCCTTTGTTGAATTGCGGATTAATGAAAATTATCCACAGCTTAATGAGGGGAAAGATAATTACAACCTTTTGCACTTATCGCAAATTTTTCCATTGGTATTGGGAAATTTAGGTGCGGGAAACAGTACCATGAAAGCGATATTTGATGGTCTTTTCACCCGAGTTATGTTGGATAAAGGCTTTGTTCAGCAACAAATAGCTAATACATCCTTCGCGCCATTTATTCGTGCTATTCATGCGCAAATATCACCCTGTTGCAACTATATCATTGCGGCGGGTATTGATACCTCAGGAATGTTGGCGAAAATAACGCCGTATGGTTTCCATGCCCTACAAGGAAGCTTATGGCCAGCCGTTCCCGTAAGCAAGGTAACAACTCTGGTTCAGCGATAACCCCTTTGTTTGCTGGTGTTTAAGACGAGGGTTACCGTCTACACTATCAGACAGGAGGATCTATGACCCTGTCTTTTATTACTCGCTGGCGTGATGAATTACCTGCAACTTATACATCACTTTCCCCCACGCCTTTAAATAATGCCCGGCTGATCTGGTATAACGCCGAACTGGCTAATACGCTGGGTATTCCATCGTCGCTGTTTGAAAGTGGCGCGGGCGTCTGGGGAGGAGAAACATTACTACCGGGCATGTCACCACTGGCGCAGGTCTACAGTGGTCATCAGTTTGGCGTCTGGGCGGGCCAGTTGGGTGACGGGCGCGGCATTCTACTTGGTGAGCAACAGCTTGCCGATGGCACCACAATGGACTGGCATTTGAAAGGTGCGGGGCTGACGCCTTATTCGCGAATGGGCGATGGACGGGCGGTATTACGCTCTACGATTCGCGAAAGCCTCGCCAGCGAGGCGATGCATTACCTGGGCATTCCAACGACGCGCGCTTTAAGTATTGTCACCAGCGATACGCCGGTTTATCGGGAAACGGTGGAATCGGGCGCGATGCTGATGCGTGTGGCGCGCAGTCACTTACGATTTGGCCACTTCGAGCACTTTTATTATCGCCGCGAGCCGGAAAAAGTTCGCCAGTTGGCTGATTTTGCCATTCGTCATTACTGGCCGCACCTTCAGGATGATGAGAACAAATACCGTCTCTGGTTTACCGATGTTGTCGCACGTACCGCGTCGTTAATTGCTAACTGGCAGACAGTCGGCTTTGCACATGGCGTGATGAACACTGACAATATGTCAATTCTCGGATTGACGCTCGATTACGGACCGTTTGGTTTTCTTGATGATTACGAACCGGGCTTTATCTGTAATCACTCGGATCATCAAGGGCGTTACAGTTTTGATAATCAACCTGCCGTCGCGTTGTGGAATTTACAGCGTCTGGCACAGACATTATCGCCATTTATTTCTGTGGATGCGTTGAATGAGGCACTGGACAGCTATCAGCAGGTTTTGTTGAGCCAATATGGGCAACGGATGCGCCGAAAACTGGGCTTCATGACGGAACAAAAAGAGGATAACGTTTTGCTGAGTGAATTATTCAGCCTGATGGCGCGAGAGCGCAGCGATTATACCCGCACATTCCGCATGTTGAGTCTGACCGGGCAGCACAGCGCGGCATCACCACTGCGTGATGAATTTATTGATCGTGCGGCGTTTGATAACTGGTTTGCGCGTTATCGGGCGCGTTTGCAGCAAGATGAAGTCACCGACAGCGAACGTCAGCAACTTATGCAGAGCGTCAATCCGGCGCTGGTGTTGCGTAACTGGCTGGCACAACGGGCCATCGAGGCGGCAGAACAAGGCGATATGACGGAGTTACATCGCCTGCATGAGGCGTTGCGAAATCCTTTCAGCGACAGAGATGATGATTATGTCAGCCGTCCACCGGACTGGGGCAAACGGCTGGAAGTCAGTTGTTCAAGTTAAACGCTACTTGGTCAGCAACAGTTTGCCTGCCTGTGTTTTACGTAGCAGATATTCTTGTCCGTCATGATCAATGATGAGCTTGCCATCCGGACCTAGCAGTGTCTGGCTGGCAATCCGCCGAATGGGCTGTGGAGAAGGAGCCTTCTGATTTGCATCCGTTTTAGGCGTGAGTCTGCTGCTATCCGTATAGCTCATAAAAATTAATAATAATTGATATAACAATGATTCTTATTATCAATATAATATTGCGTCAGGGCAAGTAATAATTCGTTGAGAAGACAACAGGTTGAGCAGAAATGCCCATTCCCGACGGAATGGGCACGCATTCAGAAGCGGGTATCTACCGCAGAGGCGAGTTTTTCGATCAGGTGTTCGGTATCTTCCCAGCCTAAACACGGGTCGGTAATGGATTGGCCATAGGTGAGCGGCTGACCGCCGACAATTTTTTGCGTACCTTCGCGCAGGAAACTTTCCGCCATAATGCCGGCAATCGCCGTAGAGCCATTGCGGATTTGCTGACAAATATCTTCACAGACTTCTAACTGGCGACGATGCTGCTTCTGGCAATTGCCGTGGCTGAAATCCACCACCAGATGTTCTGGTAAATCAAACTCGTGCAATGTATCGCAGGCGGCGGCGATATCATCGGCATGGTAATTCGGTTTTTTGCCGCCACGCATAATAATGTGGCCATACGGGTTGCCGCTGGTCTGGTAAATGGTCATCTGGCCGTTTTTGTCTGGCGAGAGGAACATATGGCTGGCGCGGGCAGCACGGATTGCATCTACGGCAATCCGCGTGTTGCCATCAGTGCCATTTTTAAAACCTACCGGGCAGGAGAGAGCTGAAGCCATTTCACGGTGGATCTGGCTTTCGGTTGTGCGTGCGCCAATCGCCCCCCAGCTAATCAGATCGGCAATAAACTGACCGGTCACCATATCGAGAAACTCAGTGGCAGTGGGCACACCCAGTTCATTCACCTGCAACAGTAACTTGCGCGCCAGTTCGAGGCCGTGATTTACGCGATAGCTGCCGTTTAAATCCGGGTCGGAAATTAATCCTTTCCAGCCGACAACGGTGCGCGGTTTTTCAAAATAAGTGCGCATTACGATTTCCAGCCGTGACTGGTACTGATTACGCAGCGCCTGCAGACGGGTGGCGTACTCCATTGCAGCGGTAAGATCGTGGATCGAACAGGGACCAATAACGACCAACAGTCGCTTGTCTTCACCATTCAATATTTTTTCAATTCTGCGCCGGGAATCAATTACATGGCTGGCAACGCCAGGCGTTACGGGATACCGCAGCGCGAGTTCAGCGGGCGTTACCAGACTCTCGATACGCGCAGTACGGAGTTCGTCAGTTCTGTTCATTACAAGTCTCAGAAATTTGTTGCTTCAACGGCAGGGTTGCCAGGAAGTGATGCGCATCACGATAAACCAATCCCTGCTGATTTCAAGTGCGAGGCAGGCAACACCTCGCGCAATTGACGGCATAGTAACAAAAAAACGAACTTCTATACTAGTTTTCTAGTACATTCTCCGACTAAGTCCCATGATATCAAGGATTTTGGTGGCAATCTCTTCTACCGAATAATTGGTACTGTTGATCCACGGGATCTGATTTTTACGGTACAACGCTTCCACTTCTGCGACTTCCATCCGGCACTGACGCAACGAGGCATAGCGGCTGTTCTCTCTACGTTCTTCGCGAATGGCTGCCAGCCGCTCCGGGTCAATAGTCAGGCCGAACAACTTATGCTGAAGTGGTTTGAGCGACGCAGGCAGGACCAGGTTGTCCATATCATCGGCAATAAAGGGGTAGTTTGCTGCGCGAATGCCAAACTGCATCGCGAGGTAAAGGCTGGTAGGTGTTTTACCACAGCGAGAGACGCCGAGCAGGATCACTTGCGCCTGATCCAGATTGCGCAACGAAATGCCGTCATCATGGGCGAGGGTGTAATCAATCGCCGCAATGCGCGCATCATATTTATTAAGATTATTAGGGTTCAGGCCGTGGGTACGGTGAGCAATTGGTGTCGGGTCCAGCTTCATCTCTTGTTGTAGCGGAGCAACCAGCGCCTGAACAATATCCTGACAAAACCCTTCGCTTTGCAAAATGATGTTGCGAATCTCCGGTAACACAATGGAGTAAAAGACCAGCGGGCGCACGCCCGTCTGCTGGTAAATCGCGTCGATCTGATCTTTCACCGCCCGTGCACGGCTCTCATTTTCGACAAACGGCAGCGTAATGCTGCTGATAGTAACGGGAAATTGCGACATGACTGCGTGACCTAATACCTCCGCAGTAATTGCCGTACCATCAGAAATATAAAAAACGTGGCGATCAACAGCATTATCCATTTTGTTCTTCCCGAGATGCAGACATAATTCTATGAAAGCATAAATTAAAAATGCACAGAAGCGTAGAACGTTATGACTGGTTTATAAAATGAACCTTCAATTTTATTTTTTATGAAAATAGCATTTCATTTTTATGGTTTCGTTTATACCGATGGTTTATGTGGGAATTATCGAAGATAGTGGATTTGCGCAACGCTGGGAGCAGTCTTAAAAAGCAAAAAAATATATTTGCTTGAACGATTCACCGTTTTTTTCATCCGGTTAAATATGCAAAGATAAATGCGCAGAAATGTGTTTCTCAAACCGTTCATTTATCACAAAAGGATTGTTCGATGTCCAACAATGGCTCGTCACCGCTGGTGCTTTGGTATAACCAACTCGGCATGAATGATGTAGACAGGGTTGGGGGCAAAAATGCCTCCCTGGGTGAAATGATTACTAACCTTTCCGGAATGGGTGTTTCCGTTCCGAATGGTTTTGCCACAACCGCCGATGCGTTTAACCAGTTTCTGGATCAAAGCGGCGTAAACCAGCGCATTTATGAACTGCTGGATAAAACGGATATTGACGATGTTACCCAGCTTGCGAAAGCGGGCGCGCAAATCCGCCAGTGGATTATCGACACTCCCTTCCAGCCTGAGCTGGAAAATGCCATCCGCGAAGCCTATGCCCAGCTTTCTGCCGATGACGAAAACGCCTCTTTTGCAGTGCGTTCCTCTGCCACCGCAGAAGACATGCCGGATGCCTCCTTTGCCGGTCAGCAGGAAACTTTCCTTAACGTTCAGGGGTTTGACGCCGTCCTCGTAGCTGTGAAACATGTCTTTGCGTCCCTGTTTAATGATCGCGCTATCTCTTATCGCGTTCACCAGGGGTACGATCACCGTGGCGTGGCGCTCTCCGCCGGTGTTCAGCGGATGGTGCGTTCCGACCTCGCATCCTCTGGCGTGATGTTCTCCATTGATACCGAATCCGGTTTCGACCAGGTGGTGTTTATCACTTCCGCATGGGGCCTCGGTGAAATGGTGGTGCAGGGCGCGGTTAATCCGGATGAATTTTACGTGCATAAACCGACGCTGGCGGCGAATCGTCCGGCTATCGTGCGCCGCACGATGGGGTCGAAAAAAATCCGCATGGTCTACGCGCCGACTCAGGAACATGGCAAACAGGTTAAAATTGAAGATGTGCCACAGGAACAGCGTGACATCTTCTCGCTGACCAACGAAGAAGTGCAGGAACTGGCAAAACAGGCCGTACAAATTGAGAAACACTACGGTCGCCCGATGGACATTGAGTGGGCAAAAGATGGTCACACCGGCAAATTGTTCATTGTGCAGGCGCGTCCAGAAACCGTGCGTTCACGCGGCCAGGTCACGGAACGTTATACCCTGCATTCACAGGGCAAGATTATCGCAGAAGGCCGTGCTATCGGCCATCGCATTGGCGCAGGCCCGGTGAAAGTCATTCATGACATCAGCGAAATGAACCGCATCGAACCAGGTGATGTGCTGGTCACCGACATGACCGACCCGGACTGGGAACCGATCATGAAGAAAGCGTCGGCCATCGTCACTAACCGTGGTGGGCGTACCTGTCACGCGGCGATCATCGCTCGTGAACTGGGTATTCCGGCGGTAGTCGGCTGTGGTGATGCAACCGAACGGATGAAAGACGGTGAGAAGGTTACCGTTTCCTGTGCCGAAGGCGACACCGGTTACGTGTATGCCGAACTGCTGGAATTCAGCGTGAAAAGCTCCAGCGTGGAAACCATGCCGGATCTGCCGCTGAAAGTGATGATGAACGTCGGTAACCCGGATCGTGCGTTTGACTTCGCCTGCCTGCCAAACGAAGGCGTGGGTCTGGCGCGTCTGGAATTTATCATCAACCGCATGATTGGCGTTCACCCGCGCGCACTGCTCGAGTTTGACGACCAGGAACCGCAGTTGCAAAACGAAATCCGCGAGATGATGAAAGGTTTTGATTCTCCGCGTGAATTTTATGTTGGTCGTCTGACCGAAGGGATCGCGACGCTGGGCGCTGCGTTTTATCCGAAGCGCGTCATTGTTCGTCTCTCGGACTTTAAATCTAACGAATACGCCAACCTGGTGGGCGGCGAGCGTTACGAGCCGCATGAAGAGAACCCGATGCTTGGCTTCCGTGGCGCGGGGCGCTACGTTTCCGAAAGTTTCCGCGACTGCTTCGCGCTGGAGTGTGAAGCGGTGAAACGTGTGCGCAACGACATGGGGTTAACCAACGTTGAGATCATGATCCCATTCGTGCGTACCGTTGAGCAGGCGAAAGCGGTGGTTGAAGAACTGGCGCGTCAGGGGCTGAAACGTGGTGAGAACGGGCTGAAGATCATCATGATGTGTGAAATTCCGTCCAACGCCTTGCTCGCTGAACAGTTCCTCGAATATTTCGATGGTTTTTCTATTGGCTCAAACGATATGACACAGTTGGCGCTCGGTCTGGATCGTGACTCCGGCGTAGTTTCTGAACTGTTCGATGAGCGCAATGACGCCGTGAAAGCACTGTTATCAATGGCGATCCGTGCCGCGAAGAAACAGGGCAAATATGTCGGGATTTGCGGTCAGGGCCCGTCTGACCACGAGGACTTTGCAGCATGGTTGATGGAGGAAGGGATCGATAGCTTGTCCCTGAACCCGGATACCGTGGTGCAAACATGGTTAAGTCTGGCTGAACTGAAGAAGTAAAATAAATACCCGGCGGCGTCCTGTCGCCGGGCTTACGCTATTTCCGCATACGAAACTTATTCCATGATTTCGCAATAACGCTGGGTTAATCGCTGAATAATATCTTTCCTTAACAAAAACTTTTGTATTTTACCGGATGGTGTACGTTGGTTAAGGGGCAGGCTAAGTTTGGTGCTGTCATCAAGCGTGAAGTCACCAGAAATAAAGCGATTAACCGGTGCGCCGCCATAAAGCTGAGTTTGATCGGGATCGACAACAACGATATCCACCAGATAACCCGGAATACGGACAGATTTGGGATGCAGCGTGGCTTTCTTAACCATCTTCTGCACCTGCATCATCACGATACCGCCGTTATTGTGCACCGCCTGGGCAATAACCAATGCGTCGAGATACATCACTTCATCTTCAAAGGTGGCATAGCCTTCGCTGTCGCAGGTGGTGGCGCGAATAAAGGCGATATCCGGCGCAATCGCTTTGTAATAGAGATATTCTTTATTATCAAACTCGACCAGTTTAATCAGGTCTTCGTTGGTCACTTCATTAAGTTTTCCGCCTTGTTGGCGAGGGTCGACAAATGTGCCGATACCAATATCGCTAATAATCCCCGGCTGGTGGGCAGCGGCGGCGCGCAATGTTTGGGTGAGCACACCTTGTGGATAGTTATAGGCAACAATTTTATTTTGTTCTGCAAGGTCAGAAATACGCGGCGATTGTCCCCAGTGTCCGCATAATGCCCATTTCACAAGACCTTCTTGCGCCAGCGGACTAATACCGCGATCGCCAAGCCCTGTAGGGCTAATAATTGATAAATTACGCAGTGTCTGGGGCTGCTTATATTTATCAGCAAGAACGGTAATTAATGTGGTGGCCTCCAGAATATCGCCGCCAGCGCCTAATATACAAAGCCTTGCTTCGTCGGGGATATAATTTACTGCTTCCTGTGCCGACAGGATCGGCACTCGTCCATTAATACGAGATGGTTTTACAGGTTTCATTATTTTTTTCCTGATTCAGGTGTGAATTTCCCTGCGTCAGCCAGAAAATAGCGCGCAGATATTCACGGAATATTTTTATTAAATACTCTTAAAATACTTACTTTTATTTCGGCGGGTAAGGAAGTTCCCGCCGGAGCGTTATTTATTATGCCTGATGCAAAATAGTTAATACTGTGCGTAAATCATTCACCGATATTTGCCCCGGCGCAGAGGCTTTTTTTACTGCGCCAAAGGTTGCCGCCGAACCAAATACTTCACCGGCCAGACGAGAAATTACGCCAGTTTTTGCCATCGACATCGTAATGATAGGACGATCGGCATACTGTTCCTGCATCTCCAGGGTCGCGGCAAGTAATGTCAGCACATCGCTGGTGCTTTGTGGCATCAGTGCAATTTTGGGAATATCGGCGTCGAAGGACTGCATTTTGCGCAGACGGGCGATGATTTCTTTGGCCTCTGGCGTTTTATGGAAATCATGATTGGACATGACAACCTTCACATCATGCGCGTGAGCGTAGGCGACGGTTTCTTTAACCTGATCATCGCCGGTAAATAACTCCAGATCGATCATATCGACCAGACCACTGTCGATGGCTGCGCGATTGAGCGCAATATACGCTTCTGTCGAAAGTGCCTGCTCACCGCCTTCTTTGGCGCTGCGGAAGGTAAACAGCAGTGGTTTTTCCGGCATTATCTCACGGATAGCTTTTGCCGCTGCCATGACCGACTCTACACAGGAGAGGTCGGCAAAGTGATCCACGCGCCATTCCAGAATATCAAAGTCCGCTTCACGATAGATGAGAGCTTCAGATTTCACGCTGGCGATATCTTTCGCCATCAGCGAGACAATGATTTTTGGTGCGCCCGTGCCAATGACGAGATCTTTTACGGTTACGGTTTTCATTTTTTACCCTTTCTGCACGCGGTCAGCCTGTCAGGCGTCGAACCCCATGACCTGTTTAACGTATTCCAGAGGGAAATCTTTGCCAGTCCATAACGTGAACTGTTCAGCCCCTTGCCACAACAACATGCCGTATCCATCAATCGTTTTGCAACCTGCTTGTTGCGCCTGCTGTAATAACTTCGTCATATGCGGGTTATACACGCATTCAGTGACCAGAAGTCCTGGATGTAACAAACTGATATCATTAACTAAAGACTCATTCTTAAGGGGTTTCATTCCTACTTTTGTGTCGTTGGTTAAAATGTCGGCAGAAGCCAGCGCTTCAGCAAAGGCTTGCTGGTCGGCAAGATCGGTGACGGTTACGACACAATCGGTGTTTTCATTAACCCGTTGCGCGAAGGCGAGGGCTTTATCGAAAAACTCATCCCGACGGTTAAAGAGTTTAATTTCTTTTAAACCTTCAATTGCACCCTGAGCGCCAATTGCCGTTGATGCGCCACCGGCACCTAAAAGCACCATAGTTTTGCCTTTGATATCAAAACCGCTCTCTTTAATAGCGCGAATATGACCCGTACCGTCAGTGTTATAGCCGCGCAGGTAGCCGTCATCATTGACGATGGTATTGATCGTCCCCACCAGTTTTGCCGCTGGCGTTAATTCATCAACATATTCACACGCCAGTTGTTTGTTTGGCATCGACACACCGGTTCCGCGCATTTTCAAGGCTTTTAATCCTTCAATTGCATCGGCAAAGCTGTCGTTATCCACCTCAAAGGCCATATAGGTAAATGGCAATCCCGCTTTTTCTAAGGCTTTATTCTGCATTTCAGGCGATAAGCTATGGCGGATAGGATAAGCCATCAGCCCAATTAATTCATATTTAGCCGTAACATCCATAATTAACACCAGAGCCAGCAGAGCAAAAGTGAAATCGAGAACGATGATATATTGCAGGCCGATATTCGACAGATAACCGGTAATCAGTGGAATAACAAAGTTAGCCAATCCCCCCATCATCATATAAATACTGGTGACTTTGGCTTTGCTTTTTGGGAAGAACTCTGACATGACCGAAACACCGAGCTGTAAAATACCGCCAGCAGCAGAGAAACCGATAACAAAGGCTCCGGCATTACACACCAGCGGAGAAGGGTAGAGATAGATAATGGCGGCAGTGATCGTTGCCAGCGCAGAGCTAAAAACATTAGCCCAGATGGGGCGTACCATTTTTTCAGTAGCGCAGCAAAGATAAAGACACAGACCAGCGAACCCATACGGTTTTTAAAGCCTCGGCCTCCGACATACCGGCAAATGCCATCGCATATTTGGGCATCCACACCACTATCACATAAAAGGTCGAGAATGCCGCGACACCGAACACTACCGATGAAACACCTTCCAGCCAGACTAACGGTTTGCTGTTCATTTGCGGTAATTCTCCGGCAACGCCAGCATCAACCCGTTGGCTGGGGAATTTGCTTTTCAATAGCATCAATGTAATAAGTACAAATAATATGCCTGGGATAATTAACCCATAGCCGTACCAGATGTTATTCAGCAGCATATAACTCACCAGCATTGGATAGAACATTTGCCCGAATGAGATCATCGCTTTAACCAGAATTACCGCTGAACCGGAGGCTTTCGGGAAACATTCCATCAGCGCGGGGTAGCCACCAGTATCCAGTGCTGAGTTGGCGATACCGACGCACACAGCCAGACAGTAAGCGAGGGTTAAATTCGGGCAGGCAGGAATACCAAATAAAAACAGCATTTTCATAAGTTCCACTTAGCAATTTTGCTTTAAAAAGTGTGGCGATGTTGCGTCAATATCCGGTCATTATTCTTGTAATAATGGCTATTGATTCCCGTTAAAATATCAACAAAGACGCTCAAGATCGTGCGCATATAATTCAGCGGCTACCGATTGATAAATCTTCCAGTCAATAAAATTGCCATCAGGGTAGACACGTTGAAACGCAGTTAAGTCAGGGAAGGAACGCATGGTATTATTGCCGATGCGGTTATTTATTTTCTTTATGATAGCGTGAAGATGTTTTTTTCTTTGCTGACGCATAGCCAGCAGTTGTTCAACAACGCGATCAGGAATGGCACGTTTGCCGTCTTCCCACTGTTTCCAGCTTTCACTGTCACCCGTCAGGGCAATCCAGGTCGCGCATTCATCAATAGTCATGGCAAAAATATGGCGTAGTGCCTGGAGTTCATAAGCGTTCATTGTGTAATGGCTGCATGAATAAAAGGATAAAATATAAATAACACTATCAGCCAGCTAACGGCTTGAAGAGAATCACAGTATCTTGTGCAATATTCCTGGAGATATCGAGAGGCGAGTTGTTGGGGCGAAAAAGTGTTAAAAAAAAGCCCATCATGGGAGATGGGCAAAGACTACACACAGCAATTCGTTTTTCACTCAGGGGATTCCATGCTTATAAATCAATATGTTGATTTATAACCGTGAGCTAATAGTAGGCATACGGACTTTTTGCGTCGATCAGATTCGTCTCATTAGTTTAAAAACTGTAAAGGATTTGCGACAGGTAAGCGTTGCTGAATGGCAGTAAGCAAGAGGGTGAATGAAAAAAAGGAAATATTAATTAGCCCTGATTAACAATCAGGCGGCAAAGCCGCCTGATGAGAGATTTACTTATTCGTTTTTTCAATTTCGCCCAGTTCTTCGATAATTTCCTCCGGCTGGTCAGTCGGCGGCGGGACTTCTTCCACCCACGCGGCAAACAGACGCCAGGAAACAGCCAGAAGTACCGGACCAATAAACAAGCCGATCATACCGAAGGCAATCAAACCACCGATGACCCCGGAGAGGATGAGGATGAGCGGTAAATCTGCTCCCATGCGAATTAACATCGGGCGAATAACGTTATCCAGTGTGCCGACCACGCCACTCCACACTAACAATACCGTGCCCCAGGTGGTATCGCCGGTCCAGTAAAGCCAGATGATCGCCGGAATCAACACCGGCAACGGACCAAGCTGGACAAGGCAGGAGAGGATCATTAATACCGTCAGCAGCGTGGCGTAAGGAACGCCGGAAACGGCCAGACCGATCCCACCAAGAACGGCTTGTACTAACGCAGTCACCACAACGCCCAGCGCTACTGCGCGGATAGCCTGCGCCGCCAGCAGTACAGCGGCATCACCGCGAGCGCCTGCCAGACGAGTCGCAAAATGGCGAATACCTTGCGCTACCTGTTCACCGCGCCAGTACAACAGGGCGCTGAATAACAGCATCAGCGCACAATGCACCATAAAGCGACCAATATGTGCCGCTTGTCCGACGAACCAGGTGGTGGTGGTGCCAATATAAGGACGGACTTTCGCCATGATCGCCGTCCCCCCCATATCCAGCAAATTGTGCCAGCCTGCATACAGCTTCGCGCCAATCACCGGAATGGTATTAAGCCACGCTAAATCGGGTAACGTCATGTCACCGCTGGAAATGGCTTTAATTACCGGACCGCTGCCATCGACAATACTGTTAACCAGTAAGGCAATAGGGATGATAAACACCATCACCAACAACAGCGTCATTACCAGAACGGCGAGAGAGCGGCGGCCAAACATGATTTTTTGCAAACGTAACAATACCGGCCAGGTGGCGATAACCACCGTACCGGCCCATGCAAAGCCGAGAATAAAGGGTTGAACAATCCACAGACATGCCACAATCATGATGGCTAAAAACAGCACCGAAAGCAGAATTTGTGCGACATCCCTGGGCTGACGAACATTTACCATAACTACTTTTCACCTTTTTTGTGCGTCAAATCGTCGACGCGACGTGAACACGTGAAACTCACCTGCATAATGATGAGCAATTTCAGCGGTTTTTAACAGGCCGATTCTGCCCTTAATTCTGATGGGCGTGTAAGAAAAAAATGTGGTACAACAAGTGACATAACACGCAAACGATTAATCTCTCATCACAGACCGCAGGAAAGGGTCAATATAATGATTCCACAGATTTCCCAGGCACCCGGCGTCGTTCAACTGGTGCTTAATTTTTTGCAAGAGCTGGAGCAACAGGGTTTTACTGGCGATACGGCGACAAGTTATGCCGATCGTCTGACAATGTCGACCGACAACAGCATTTACCAACTTCTCCCCGATGCGGTGGTATTTCCACGTTCAACCGCAGATGTGGCGTTAATCGCCCGTCTGGCTGCGCAGGAACGCTATTCATCGCTGATCTTCACCCCACGCGGCGGTGGCACCGGCACTAACGGTCAGGCGCTCAACCAGGGGATTATTGTTGATATGTCTCGCCATATGAACCGCATCATCGAAATTAATCCTGAAGAGGGCTGGGTGCGCGTTGAAGCTGGGGTGATTAAAGATCAACTTAACCAGTATCTGAAACCGTTCGGATATTTCTTTGCACCGGAACTTTCGACCAGCAACCGGGCAACGCTTGGCGGGATGATTAATACCGATGCTTCCGGTCAGGGATCGCTGGTCTATGGCAAAACGTCAGATCACGTGCTGGGCGTGCGGGCGGTGTTGTTGGGGGGCGATATTCTCGATACGCAACCTTTACCCGTAGAACTGGCTGAAACGCTGGGTAAAACCAACACCGCTATCGGGCGTATCTATAAAACGGTTTATCAACGCTGCCGCCAGCAGCGGCAGTTAATTATCGACAAGTTCCCCAAACTTAACCGTTTTCTTACCGGTTACGATCTGCGCCATGTCTTTAACGATGAGATGACCGAGTTCGACCTGACTCGTATTCTGACGGGTTCAGAAGGGACGCTGGCCTTTATTACCGAAGCGCGACTGGATATTACTCGTTTGCCTAAAGTGCGCCGTCTGGTGAATGTCAAATATGACTCTTTTGACTCCGCGCTGCGTAATGCGCCGTTTATGGTTGAGGCGCGCGCGCTTTCAGTAGAGACGGTGGACTCTAAAGTGCTGAATCTGGCGCGGGAAGATATCGTCTGGCATTCCGTTAGCGAACTGATTACCGATGTGCCCGACAAAGAGATGCTCGGGCTGAACATTGTTGAATTTGCCGGGGACGATGAGGCGTTGATCGACGAGCGGGTAGACGCACTCTGTGCGCGGCTGGATGAGCTGATCGCCAGCCAGCAAGCGGGCGTGATCGGCTGGCAGGTGTGTCGTGAGTTGGCTGGAGTCGAGCGCATTTATGCGATGCGTAAAAAAGCTGTTGGCCTGCTTGGCAATGCTAAAGGGGCAGCCAAACCGATCCCATTTGCCGAAGATACCTGCGTACCGCCGGAACATCTGGCGGATTATATTGCTGAATTTCGCGCACTGCTCGACAGTCACGATTTAAGCTATGGTATGTTTGGCCACGTCGATGCGGGGGTCTTGCACGTCCGTCCGGCGCTGGATATGTGCGATCCGCAACAAGAGATTTTGATGAAACAAATCTCTGATGACGTGGTGGCGCTTACCGCGAAATACGGTGGTTTGTTGTGGGGGGAGCACGGTAAAGGTTTTCGTGCCGAATACAGCCCGGCGTTTTTCGGTGAGGAACTTTTCGCTGAACTGCGCAAAGTTAAAGCGGCGTTTGATCCGCATAATCGGCTTAATCCGGGGAAAATTTGTCCGCCAGAAGGTATCGACGCGCCGATGATGAAAGTGGACGCGGTGAAACGCGGTACGTTTGACCGGCAGATCCCTATCGCAGTTCGTCAGCAGTGGCGCGGGGCAATGGAATGTAACGGCAACGGTTTATGCTTCAACTTTGATACTCGTAGCCCAATGTGCCCGTCGATGAAGATAACCCAGAATCGTATCCATTCACCGAAAGGGCGCGCGACGCTGGTGCGCGAATGGTTGCGTTTGCTGGCTGACCGTGGTGTTGACCCATTAAAACTGGAACAAGAACTGCCTGAAACGCGGGCCAGTTTGCGCACGTTGATTGCCCGCACTCGTAATAGCTGGCATGCCAATAAAGGTGAGTATGACTTCTCCCACGAAGTCAAAGAGGCGATGTCTGGCTGCCTGGCCTGTAAAGCCTGTTCAACCCAGTGCCCTATCAAAATTGATGTGCCGGAGTTCCGCTCTCGTTTCCTGCAACTTTATCACACCCGTTATTTACGCCCGCTGCGTGACCATCTGGTGGCGACGGTCGAGAGTTATGCGCCGCTGATGGCGCGAGCGCCGAAGACGTTTAACTTCTTCATTAACCAACCGCTGGTGCGCAAACTGTCGAAAAAACATATCGGCATGGTCGACTTGCCGCTGCTTTCGGTGCCGTCGTTGCAACAACAAATGGTGGGGCATCGCTCGGCAAACATGACGCTGGAACAGCTTGAAGTGCTTAATGCTGAGCAGAAAGCACGCACGGTGCTGGTGGTGCAAGACCCTTTCACCAGTTATTACGATGCACAGGTGGTAGCGGATTTTGTCCGTCTGGTCGAGAAATTAGGTTTCCAGCCCGTGTTACTGCCGTTCTCACCAAATGGTAAAGCGCAGCATATCAAAGGCTTTCTCAATCGTTTTGCAAAGACAGCGAAAAAGACGGCGGATTTCCTCAACCGCATGGCGAAGCTGGGAATGCCAATGGTGGGCGTCGATCCAGCTCTGGTGCTTTGTTATCGCGACGAATATAAGCTGACGCTGGGCGAGGAGCGCGGTGATTTTCAGGTCTTACTGGCAAATGAATGGCTGGCAAACGCACTTCAGCCACAGCCGGTGGCAGCGGTTAGTGGCGAGCCGTGGTATTTCTTTGGCCACTGTACCGAAGTCACCGCCTTGCCGGGTGCGCCAGCGCAGTGGGCCACGATATTTGCCCGTTTTGGCGCGAAGCTGGAAAATGTCAGTGTGGGTTGCTGCGGCATGGCGGGGACTTACGGACATGAAGCGAAAAATCATAAAAATTCGCTCGGGATCTATGAGTTATCCTGGCATCAGGCGATGCAGCGACTGCCGCGTAATCGCTGCCTGGCAACCGGATATTCCTGCCGAAGCCAGGTAAAACGGGTTGAAGGCACGGGGGTACGCCATCCTGTGCAGGCATTACTGGAGATTATTAAATGATATGGAAACGTAAAATCACCCTTGAGGCGCTAAATGTCATGGGTGAAGGAAACATGGTGGGGTTACTGGATATTCGCTTTGAACATATTGGTGATGACACGCTGGAAGCGACAATGCCAGTAGATCAGCGGACGAAGCAGCCTTTTGGGTTGCTGCATGGCGGGGCGTCTGTGGTTCTGGCTGAGAGTATCGGTTCCGTTGCCGGTTATTTATGTACCGAAGGCGAGCAAAAAGTCGTTGGTCTGGAAATCAATGCCAACCATGTCCGGTCGGCGCGAGAAGGGCGGGTTCGCGGCGTTTGCAAACCGCTGCATCTCGGTTCAAGGCACCAGGTCTGGCAGATTGAAATCTTCGATGAGAAAGAGCGTTTGTGCTGTTCGTCACGATTGACGACCGCCATTTTGTGACGTTGTCACCAGAAAAATGTGACGCATATTGTTTTTGGTTATTATCTGCGCAGTAAACGGTGGTATACTGTGCAGGTCTTGTCTACAAACGAGGATGCTATGTCTACTCAACTTGATCCCACCCAACTGGCTATGGAATTTTTACGCCGTGACCAGAGCAATCTTTCTCCTGCCCAATATCTCAAACGACTGAAACAATTAGAACTTGAATTCGCTGACCTGCTCACACTCTCTTCTGCTGAATTAAAAGAAGAAATCTACTTCGCCTGGCGTCTGGGCGTGCATTGATTGTGGTGTAATGCCGAAAGCTCGCCAAATCGACCTGGATTAACCTCCGTCCAGGCTCGACGGCTTCCTTAATGCTGCTTATTTTACCCGCTTGATCTCGCTTAAAAAGAATACAAATCGCAGTTTGTGTTAAAACGGTGGCCTGGTCTTATGAGATTATTCTTATCGCCCCTTCAAGAGCTAAGCCACTGTGAGTGCCGGAGATAAGCGCCGGATGGGGTAGAAACCCTTAAGTCTGTGTCGAACAGACTTAAGGGTTTTCTTATTTCTGAACTCGCTACTTTTTTACCTATCCCTTAAATAGTCATTTTCGATACAACTTTTCCTTTTCCATCACCGCCTTAACTCTATTTCTATAATAATCATTATCTAACAATGAGATACCTAATTCTTAGCGTACCTGTTAACCCACAAATCAGGGTCTATGCTTATTAAATGCAGGCAAAAAGCATGTTTTACGGGAAAGCCCCTGCGTTTGCTGGGTTGAACTGATAATCATTATCACTAACATGCTGTTATCCGCGGTAAGCGATTTAAGTGAGGTAAATCGATGGACATGCATTCAGGAACGTTTAATCCAGAGGATTTCGCCTGGCAAGGCTTAACGCTAACACCGGCAGCGGCAGCACACATCCGTGAGTTGGTGGCGAAGCAGTCGGGCATGGTCGGCGTGCGATTAGGTGTTAAACAAACGGGCTGTGCGGGCTTTGGCTATGTACTCGACAGCGTCAGCGAGCCGGACAAAGACGATCTGCTGTTTGAACACGACGGCGCGAAGTTGTTCGTCCCGCTGCAAGCGATGCCGTTTATTGATGGCACGGAAGTCGATTTCGTTCACGAAGGACTTAATCAGATATTCAAATTTCACAACCCGAAAGCCCAGAATGAATGTGGCTGTGGCGAAAGCTTTGGGGTATAGGCGGTACTATGTCTCGTAATACTGAAGCAACTGACGATGTCAAAACCTGGACCGGCGGCCCACTGAATTATAAAGAAGGATTCTTCACCCAGTTAGCCACTGATGAGCTGGCTAAGGGCATAAACGAAGAAGTGGTGCGCGCAATTTCGGCTAAGCGTAATGAGCCAGAATGGATGCTGGAATTTCGGCTCAATGCCTACCGCGCATGGCTGGAGATGGAAGAACCGCACTGGCTGAAAGGCCACTATGACAAGCTGAATTATCAGGATTACAGCTATTACTCGGCACCATCGTGCGGTAACTGTGATGATACTTGTGCGTCGGAACCTGGTGCCGTGCAACAAACGGGTGCGAACGCTTTTTTAAGTAAAGAGGTGGAAGCGGCATTTGAGCAGTTGGGCGTACCGGTGCGTGAAGGCAAAGAGGTGGCGGTGGATGCCATTTTCGATTCTGTTTCGGTTGCCACCACCTACCGTGAAAAACTGGCAGAGCAAGGGATCATCTTCTGCTCCTTTGGCGAAGCGATTCATGAACACCCGGAACTGGTGAGGAAATATCTCGGCACTGTGGTGCCAGGTAATGACAATTTCTTTGCCGCACTCAATGCGGCAGTAGCTTCCGACGGTACGTTTATTTATGTACCTAAAGGTGTGCGCTGCCCAATGGAACTTTCGACCTATTTCCGTATTAACGCAGAAAAAACCGGGCAGTTTGAGCGCACTATTCTGATAGCCGACGAAGACAGTTATGTCAGCTACATCGAAGGCTGCTCCGCACCAGTGCGAGATAGCTATCAGCTACACGCGGCGGTGGTGGAAGTCATCATCCATAAAAACGCCGAGGTGAAATATTCCACGGTGCAAAACTGGTTCCCAGGCGATAACAATACTGGCGGTATTCTCAACTTCGTCACCAAGCGCGCCTTGTGTGAAGGAGAAAACAGTAAAATGTCGTGGACGCAATCGGAAACCGGTTCAGCGATTACCTGGAAATACCCAAGCTGCATTCTGCGCGGCGATAACTCAATCGGTGAGTTCTACTCGGTGGCGCTGACCAGTGGCCATCAGCAGGCTGATACCGGCACCAAGATGATCCACATCGGTAAGAACACCAAATCGACCATTATCTCGAAAGGGATCTCCGCAGGGCACAGCCAGAACAGTTATCGCGGCCTGGTGAAAATCATGCCAACGGCAACCAATGCGCGCAATTTCACTCAGTGCGACTCAATGCTGATTGGCGCTAACTGCGGGGCGCATACTTTCCCGTATGTCGAGTGTCGCAATAACAGCGCGCAACTGGAGCACGAGGCGACTACGTCGCGCATTGGCGAAGATCAGTTGTTTTATTGCCTGCAACGCGGGATCAGTGAAGAGGACGCCATCTCGATGATTGTTAACGGTTTCTGCAAAGATGTGTTCTCTGAACTGCCGCTGGAATTTGCCGTTGAAGCACAAAAACTCCTCGCCATCAGTCTTGAACATAGCGTCGGATAAGGAATAAATATGTTAAGTATTAAAGATTTACACGTCAGCGTGGAAGATAAAGCTATCCTGCGCGGATTAAGCCTCGACGTTCGTCCAGGTGAAGTTCACGCCATTATGGGGCCAAACGGTTCGGGGAAAAG
Organism: Escherichia sp. KTE96; assembly: GCF_000408525.1. NCBI lineage: Bacteria > Pseudomonadati > Pseudomonadota > Gammaproteobacteria > Enterobacterales > Enterobacteriaceae > Escherichia > Escherichia sp. KTE96. The sequence continues at coordinate 2,553,177 of NZ_KE137149.1, forward strand.
TACCTTATCGGCAACGCTTGCCGGGCGCGAAGATTATGAAGTGACGGGGGGGACGGTTGAGTTTAAAGGCAAAGATTTGCTTGAGTTGTCGCCGGAAGATCGTGCAGGTGAAGGTATCTTTATGGCCTTCCAGTATCCGGTGGAAATCCCTGGCGTCAGTAACCAGTTTTTCCTGCAAACGGCGCTCAATGCGGTGCGCAGCTATCGCGGCCAGGAAACACTCGACCGCTTCGATTTTCAGGATTTGATGGAAGAGAAAATCGCCCTGCTGAAAATGCCGGAAGATTTATTAACCCGTTCGGTTAACGTTGGGTTTTCCGGGGGCGAGAAAAAGCGCAACGATATTTTGCAAATGGCCGTGCTGGAGCCGGAACTGTGTATTCTTGATGAGTCGGACTCCGGGCTGGATATTGACGCATTAAAAGTGGTTGCTGATGGTGTGAACTCGCTGCGTGATGGCAAACGCTCGTTCATCATCGTTACGCATTACCAGCGCATTCTTGATTACATCAAACCTGATTATGTCCATGTTTTGTATCAGGGGCGAATTGTGAAATCCGGTGATTTCACGTTGGTCAAACAACTGGAGGAGCAGGGTTATGGCTGGCTTAGCGAACAGCAGTAACATGCTGCAACAGTGGCATCACTTGTTTGAGGTCGGAGGGGCGAAACGCTCCCCGCAAGCACAGCAGCATTTACAACAACTGCTGCGTACCGGACTGCCGACACGTAAACATGAGCACTGGAAATATACGCCACTGGAAGGGCTGACCAATAGCCAGTTTGTCAGCATTGCGGGTGAGATATCCCCGCAACAGCGAGATGCTTTAGCACTCACTTTAGACGCCGTGCGGCTGGTGTTTGTCGATGGACGCTACGTGCCATCACTTAGCGATACGACCGAAGGCAGCGGCTATGAGGTGAGTATTAACGACGAACGTCAGGGACTGCCTGATGCCATACAGCCGGAAGTGTTTCTGCATCTGACGGAAAGCCTGGCACAAAGCGTGACACATATTGCCGTGAAGCGCGGTCAACGGCCCGCGAAGCCATTGCTGTTAATGCATATTACCCAGGGCGTGGCAGGTGAAGAAGTGAACACCGCCCACTATCGGCATCATCTGGATCTGGCGGAAGGTGCCGAAGCCACGGTGATTGAACATTTTGTCAGCCTGAATGACGCTCGTCATTTTACCGGAGCGCGGTTCACTATCAACGTTGCCGCGAACGCCCACTTGCAGCATATCAAGCTCGCGTTTGAAAATCCTGTAAGCCACCACTTTGCACATAACGATTTGCTGCTGGCGGGCGATGCCACCGCATTTAGCCACAGTTTCCTGCTTGGTGGCGCTGTTTTACGCCATAACACCAGTACGCAACTCAATGGCGAAAACAGCACGTTACGTATTAATAGCCTGGCGATGCCGGTGAAAAACGAGGTATGTGATACCCGCACCTGGCTTGAACATAATAAAGGGTTTTGTAACAGCCGTCAGTTGCACAAAACCATCGTCAGCGACAAAGGGCGCGCGGTATTTAATGGTTTGATTAACGTCGCGCAGCACGCCATTAAAACTGACGGCCAGATGACCAACAATAATCTGTTGATGGGCAAGCTGGCGGAAGTGGATACCAAACCGCAACTGGAAATCTATGCTGATGATGTGAAATGTAGCCACGGCGCAACGGTCGGGCGCATCAATGACGAACAGATGTTCTATCTGCGTTCGCGCGGGATCAATCAGCAGGATGCCCTGCAGATGATTATCTACGCCTTTGCTGCTGAACTGACAGAAGCATTGCGTGATGAGGGGCTTAAACAGCAGGTGCTGGCCCGTATCGGTCAACGGCTGCCGGGAGGTGCAAGATGACTTTTTCCGTCGACAAAGTGCGGGCCGACTTTCCGGTACTTTCGCGTGAGGTGAACGGTCTGCCGCTGGCTTATCTCGACAGCGCCGCCAGCGCGCAGAAACCGAGCCAGGTGATTGACGCTGAAGCCGGGTTCTATCGTCACGGCTATGCGGCGGTGCATCGCGGTATTCATACGTTGAGCGCCCAGGCGACCGAGAAAATGGAGAACGTGCGCAAGCGGGCGTCGCTGTTTATCAATGCCCGCTCGGCGGAAGAACTGGTGTTCGTTCGCGGTACAACGGAAGGCATCAATCTGGTGGCCAATAGCTGGGGCAACAGCAACGTGCGGGCGGGCGATAACATCATTATCAGTCAGATGGAGCACCACGCTAACATCGTTCCCTGGCAAATGCTTTGTGCGCGCGTTGGTGCAGAGTTGCGGGTGATCCCCCTCAACCCCGATGGTACGCTGCAACTGGAGACGCTGCCTAATCTGTTCGATGAGAAAACCCGCCTGCTGGCGATTACTCACGTGTCTAATGTGCTGGGGACGGAAAATCCGCTACCGGAAATGATTGCTCTTGCGCATCAGCATGGCGCAAAAGTGCTGGTGGATGGCGCTCAGGCAGTGATGCATCATCCGGTGGATATGCAGGCGCTGGATTGCGATTTCTACGTTTTCTCCGGGCATAAACTGTATGGTCCCACCGGGATTGGCATTCTTTATGTTAAAGAAGCCTTGTTGCAGGAGATGCCGCCGTGGGAAGGGGGCGGATCAATGATCGCCACCGTTAGTCTTAGCGAAGGCACCACCTGGGCCAAAGCGCCGTGGCGGTTTGAAGCAGGTACGCCCAATACCGGCGGCATTATTGGACTTGGCGCGGCGCTGGAATATGTTTCGGCGCTGGGGCTTAAGCACATTGCTGAGTATGAACAGAATCTGATGCATTACGCGCTGTCACAACTGGCAGCAGTGCCGGATCTTACTCTCTATGGCCCACAGAACAGACTTGGCGTTATTGCCTTTAATCTCGGTAAACATCATGCCTATGACGTCGGCAGTTTTCTTGATAACTATGGCATTGCTGTGCGTACTGGTCATCACTGCGCGATGCCATTAATGGCGTATTACAACGTGCCCGCTATGTGTCGGGCATCGTTGGCTATGTATAACACCCATGAAGAAGTGGATCGTCTGGTAACAGGATTACAACGTATTCACCGTCTGCTGGGATAACAGGGAGGCTCTATGGCTGTGTTGCCAGATAAAGAAAAATTGCTGCGTAATTTTTTACGTTGCACCAACTGGGAAGAAAAATACCTCTACATTATTGAGCTGGGCCAGCGTCTGCCTGAATTACGTGACGAAGACAGAAGCCCGCAAAATAGCATTCAGGGCTGCCAGAGTCAGGTGTGGATTGTGATGCGTCAGAATGCGCAGGGAATTATTGAATTACAGGGCGACAGCGATGCCGCCATTGTGAAAGGGCTTATCGCGGTCGTCTTTATTCTCTACGACCAGATGACGCCGCAGGATATTATTAATTTTGACGTGCGTCCGTGGTTTGAAAAAATGGCGCTCACCCAACATCTCACCCCGTCTCGCTCACAAGGTCTGGAAGCGATGATTCGTGCAATTCGCGCCAAAGCCGCTGCACTTAGCTAAACTAAAAGAACAGCTTTCATCCGGATGACTCACATTGCCGGATGGTCGATGTTTACTCTGGCCAGCACAGGAGTGTTTTGGCTTCAGGTAAGCAAAAGCACCATCCGACGTCTCAGCGTGAGTCTCCGGCAAATACAGGAGGTTTACAATGAAACGCGCGTCTCTGCTTACACTGACTCTTATCGGTGCTTTTAGCGCCATCCACGCGGCCTGGGCGGTAGATTATCCGCTTCCACCAACCGGAAGCCGACTGGTTGGGCAGAATCAAACCTATACGGTTCAAGAGGGGGATAAAAACCTTCAGGCTATCGCACGACGTTTTGATACTGCGGCAATGTTGATCCTTGAAGCCAATAACACCATTGCACCAGTACCAAAACCTGGCACGATGATAACCATCCCTTCGCAATTATTATTACCTGATGCGCCGCGTCAGGGAATTATTGTTAACCTTGCTGAGCTGCGACTTTATTATTATCCGCCGGGAGAAAATATCGTACAGGTCTACCCGATAGGAATTGGTTTGCAGGGACTGGAAACGCCGGTGATGGAAACACGGGTAGGGCAAAAAATCCCGAATCCTACCTGGACGCCAACTGCAGGTATTCGTCAACGCTCACTGGAGCGAGGCATCAAATTACCGCCAGTTGTACCCGCCGGGCCAAATAACCCACTAGGACGCTACGCACTGCGCCTGGCGCATGGTAATGGCGAGTATCTCATTCATGGCACCAGCGCGCCGGACAGCGTTGGTTTGCGCGTCAGTTCGGGCTGTATTCGTATGAATGCGCCGGATATTAAAGCGTTGTTCTCCAGCGTGAGAACGGGAACGCCGGTTAAAGTGATCAATGAGCCGGTGAAATACTCCGTAGAACCGAACGGAATGCGTTATGTGGAAGTGCATCGACCGCTATCGGCAGAGGAACAGCAGAACGTTCAGACGATGCCGTATAAACTGCCCGTTGGTTTTACACAATTCAAAGATAATAAGGCGGTAGATCAGACGCTAGTTGATAAAGCATTATATCGTCGGGCAGGGTATCCGGTTGCGGTGAGCAACGGAGCGACGCCCGCAGCCAGCAATGCGTCCGCAGTTGAGTCAGCGCAGAATGGCGAGCCTGAGCAGGGAAATATGTTACGCGCGACGCAATAGCAGTCATTAGCAGGCAAAAAAAAATGGCGCACAATGTGCGCCATTTTTCACTTCACAGGTACTATTACTTGCGGTATTTAGTAGCCATGTTGTCCAGACGCTGGTTAGCACGAGCTGCGTCATCTTTAGCAGCCTGAACGTCGGAACGCATTGCGTTCACGTCGTTGCTCAGCTGGTCAACTTTAGCGTTCAGAGTCTGAACGTCAGAAGACAGCTGATCGATTTTAGCGTTGCTGGAGCAACCTGCCAGCAGAGTAGAACCCAGGATTACCGCGCCCAGTACCAGTTTAGTAGCTTTCATTATTAATACCCTCTAGATTGAGTTAATCTCCATGTAGCGTTACAAGTATTACACAAACTTTTTTATGTTGAGAATATTTTTTTGATGGGAAGGCACTTATTTTTGATCGTTCGCTCAAAGAAGCATCGAACGCTGGGTTTTAGATAAAAAAATTGAGAGAAAACAGGATGCTTCCATCGGATTCATCTTAGATAAAGTGAGATTATATAGTGAAATCCGATTTGATTTTTTATTGTTTCTGATTATCGATTAAATAAAAAAAGCGCCCATCAGGGCGCTTCGATATACAAATTAATTCACAAAAGCAATATTACAGGACGTGAACAGATGCAGTGTTGGTAGTGCCGCTCGGGACAAGTGCGCCAGAAACCATTACTACAACGTCGCCTTTGTGCGCCAGACCGCTCTGCAGAGCCAGTTCTTTACCCAGACGATAGAAATCATCAGTAGAGGTGATTTCTTTAACCAGTTGCGGTACAACGCCTTTGCTCAACACTAATTGATGTGCAGTTTTTTCATTAGTGGTCAGGGCCAGGATAGTTGCATCCGGGAAGTATTTACGCACTGCACGAGCAGATTTACCGCCCTGGGTTGCGACGACGATCAGCGGAGCATCCAGTTTTTCAGCCGTTTCAACCGCGCCACGGCAAACTGCTTCGGTAATGCGTAGTTTACGGTTATCGTTGTTGAACTCGAGACGGCTGTTCATCACGCGGTCAGTACGTTCGCAAATGGTTGCCATGATAGAAACAGCTTCCAGCGGGTATTTACCTTTTGCGGATTCACCAGACAGCATGACTGCGTCAGTACCGTCAAGGATGGCGTTCGCGACGTCACCGGCTTCTGCACGGGTAGGACGCGGGTTTTTGATCATAGAATCCAGCATCTGGGTCGCAGTAATAACGACTTTACGTGCACGGATACATTTTTCGATCATCATCTTCTGGGCGAAGATAACTTCTTCAACCGGGATTTCTACGCCCAGGTCACCACGTGCAACCATGATGCCGTCAGAGGCTTCGAGAATTTCGTCGAAGTTGTTGAGGCCTTCCTGGTTTTCGATTTTGGAGATGATTTGGATGTTTTCGCCACCGTGCGCTTTCAGATGTTCACGGATTTCGATAACGTCAGAACGCTTACGGATAAAGGAAGCTGCAACAAAGTCTACACCTTGTTCGCAACCGAAGATCAGATCCTGTTTGTCTTTTTCAGCCAGTGCCGGCAGGGCAATAGAAACGCCCGGCAGGTTCACACCTTTGTTTTCGCCCAGGTCACCGTTGTTCAGTACTTTACAGATAACTTTGTTACCTTCGATAGCGGTAACTTCCATACCGATCAGACCATCGTCAACCAGCACGGTGTTGCCGACGGACAGGTCGGTAGTGAAACCTTCATAAGTTACCGCAACCATTTCGCTGTTGCCGATAACAGATTTGTCAGTGGTGAAAGTAAAGGTCTGGCCTGCTTTCAGAGAAACGTCATTACCGCCTTCCAGTTTCATGGTGCGGATTTCCGGACCTTTGGTATCGAGCAGGATAGCGGCAGTTTTGCCGGTTTTGCTCATCACGTTGCGCAGATTCTGAATGCGCTGACCGTGTTCTGCATAGTCACCATGAGAGAAGTTCAGACGCATGACGTTCATGCCTGCGTCCAGCATTTTAGCTAACATCTCTTCAGATTCGGTTTTTGGTCCGATGGTGCAAACAATTTTGGTCTTTTTCATGACAGTCTTAGTCTTTAAGTTGAGAAGGATAGGAGAAACTTGCTTTCTGGGCGCACTGCCGGAAAGCGAATCCGGTATTACGAAAGTGATGATGCCTCGCTCTAAGGATAGGTGACATCGAAAAAGCGTGCAGAGGAATGTGTGCTTGTGTCTCAGCCCAACGTGAGTGCCTGTTTTTGAGTCGTTGAGTTCTACAGTCCAAAGTGCTGAAACCATTCAAGAGTCAATTGGCGCGCATTATACGCTGAATTTAATCCAAAAGGAAAACAAAAACAGCGTTTCAAAAAACAATCATCCATATTCACAATAAATTGTTATCAAAGATTTAACGTCCTCAGAAAGAGATTACGCAAAAACATCACTGTTTGCGCAACGTGAAAACGATAGCTGGAGAGAGAAGGTCTGCTGGCGCAAAGTCATACCATTCAACTGATACAATTAAAATAATTTATCGGGTTATTTGTTTGATTTTGTTTGTTTTTTGTTTAATTGATGAGATTGATATATGCTGATGACTGGCATGATAAATGGGTATGAATAATGGGCAACCGGACAAAAGATGACGAGCTGTACCGCGAAATGTGCAGAGTGGTAGGGAAGGTGGTTCTGGAGATGCGCGATTTGGGTCAGGAGCCAAAACACATAGTCATCGCTGGTGTGTTGCGTACAGCATTAGCAAATAAACGTATTCAGCGTAGCGAATTGGAAAAGCAAGCGATGGAAACAGTTATTAACGCACTGGTGAAATAATTGTTCGGGGATGGAGTGCAATACTTCATCCTCTATTATTTTATTGCTCTATGAGGATTTGTTTTAAGAAAGGTATAAAAGGGAATTATCATAATTTCGATATGTATTTTAATTTATAGCGTATTGGCTGTAGTGCCTGTACTACGGCATGTCCGTGGATGATGGCCACCGTAAATACCAAAAGTAAAAAATAACCGAGTGGAAAGATATTACTGTGTGAGTCTTGCAAAGGAAAAATCATGGCTAATATTCTCGGTCCAGGTTGCAGCGCCGTGCTGGCATATCATGACGGCGAAAGAGTGCGCTTTGCCGTCGCCGTTGAAGGCGAAAATAATATTTGTGCCGGAGTTCGCTATCGTCTCAATGAGCAACATCAGTTTGTTGAGTGCTGATAACTTTACCTTTAATCAAACGTAAGACGCCGGCGTGAACGGGAAGCAGGCTTTGCGATGGCCTGTGCCATAGCCTTGCCAATTTCTGCACAAGCCGTAAGCCCCTGAACGAAAGGCTGGTCGTGCATCAGCCAGGGTAACGCGCCGAATGCCACGCGCCCCCGTAATTCTTCAGGCTGCTGTAACGAATAATCTTCACCAACATCAGGGATTTCCTCGCCTGTTTTCTGCAACTGTTCGCGCAGCCCAGGGAAAGGAATATCTTGTATTTTGAGTGGACGTTGACCCCGGGCATCAATAAAAACATCAAACGAGTAGCTGTTGTCTGCTGTTTTCAGAACGGTGTGCGTTTCGTTGGTTTCCATCTCGTAGTCCTCACCAAGGGCGAGAATATGAATGATCCCAGCCTCGCGCAAGGCCAGCAGGCGACGAATAGATTCTGAAGGGATTGCCGCATAATTATCGATAAAGACTCTGGCAAGTCCTTTACTGAATCGTTTATGGTCGTGTTCATTCAGATGCGGCACAATTTCCTGTACGGCTTCATGCAAACGCAGAATGGCATAACGCCAGGGGACAGTATGTTTTTCCCGTTTATTTTGCTCGACTTCGGCTAAGTTCTCTTCCGCCCAGCCAAAAGGATCATGTTGTTTACGCTCGGCAAACCAGGCTTGAGCAAAGGTATCTACATTGAGGCTCTCTAACGCTATACGTTGACTCCAGTCAGGATCGGCAGAACTAATTTCTTGTTGTATCAATTTGAATACCCGATCCAACAGACCGTCTGCACCTTTTTCTATTTCTCTATTTAAAGCCTGTTCTGTGACGATGCGTAATGGTTTGTAGGGGATAGGGCAATAGAAATCGGCTTCCGGCAAAATACCTGTACGGGACATCAACGTAATATGCAGATTTTCACTGTTACTATCGCGTTGAAAGCGAACGTGTTGATTATCTTCTTCAATAAACGAACCGTGCTGAATGGCAACCGCCATTGCTGCATCCAGTCCGCTCAAGGATGTGCCTATAATGCCGACGTTACAGGCATCAATTTTCGCTTCCAGTAATCCTGACCACGGGCTGGGGAAATACGTTCGGGTGACTTCTTCTTCATCAGGCCAGACGTGACCGGTAGCTATCAGCGCTAAATCAAACGTCTCTGTGAGTAGATCCTGATTTGTGGCAAGAATGACACCGGAGTCTGTGACCTGCAGATCGGTCACCTGACATGATTCATACACGTTTATCTCAAAATTCAACTGTCGGGCTTGTTCAACTAATTGTAAAAAGCAATTGCGAAAATACTCACCCAGCAGAATACGCGGTAAAAACTGGCGATCGTGCAAGGTATCTTTTTTAACGCCGTAACGTTGCAGGTGACTGGCCTCTTGCCTTTGTAACCATTCCAGATAAGTACAATAAATCGGTGGTATTTCAATACTGGCAATATTTGCCAGCATAATTTTAGAATTTTCTTCATCGCTGTACGGCATACCGACACCGGCTTCGTCGGCCTGCTCGAAGATGGAAATAGAAAGCGGCGTTTGTTGCTGTAAAAGTGAGAAGAAAGTATAAATCCCTGTTGGTCCGGCACCCACAATGGCGATTTTTTTCATTGTTACTTACCTGTGTGCATTCTTTCGAATTTAGCGTTATCAGATAAGTTTGGTTGAAATCTATATAAAATGAGAAATTTCAGACAGGGATGAAAAGGGCGCTAACCGCCCTTCATTAAGATCTGTCAGGCGAGTTTTGCCTGATTGATGTGACTCAGTGGCTCATTGACATCGAAAACTTTGGCAATAACTTCATCGACACCGAGATTTTTCAGGCGAGCTGTATGTTTGTCCAGATAGGCAAGAGCGCTTTTTTCATCAGCAAAGAGATAGATGCCACCGGCTTCGTGGTTCTTTTCACTTTCCGTCCACACCTTCCACAGAAAACCGGGTTCCTGATTAATCGACTCGGCAAGCGGTTTAAGCTGTTCGGCCATTTCATTGCCAAAGGGACCATTAAATGAAAAGTGAAGCTGTAACAAAGTCGCCATCGTTATTCTCCTTCTGATAACACATACGAAAATAGTGTAAATCTTTTAACGTATTGGATACAGAGAATAAATAAGGGAATAAAAATGAGGAGACCAGACTAAGAAAATCTGGTGCGTCCGAGTGGACTCGAACCACCGACCCCCACCATGTCAAGGTGGTGCTCTAACCAACTGAGCTACGGACGCAGGATGGTGCGTTCAATTGGACTCGAACCAACGACCCCCACCATGTCAAGGTGGTGCTCTAACCAGCTGAGCTATGAACGCAACGTTGTAGGTGACAACGGGGACGAATATTAGCGGCAGAGTGGAAAGGTGGCAAGAGGTAAAACGTAATTTTCTGCACCATTTCGACCGTTTGCAGAGCTTTTAAGCAAATTGTCTATATTTTGTTGATTTTAAAGGGCGGTTTTTGTTCAGAGTCATATTTACATCTGACACAGTCAATGGCCTCGCGCATCAGGATGTAAACCGTGCCGTTTGCCTCCATATCAATTCTGGCGTGGATAAATCCTTCGTAGCCTTTACACTTAGGTGGTGATAAGGGCACACAGATGCAGCAAAGGAATAAATCATGGGATCTGATGAAAAAAATTTGATGAGCGACGGGAACGTGCAAATTGTTAAGACAGGCGAGGTCGTCGGTGCGACTCAACTTACGGACGGTGAGTTGATTATTGAGGCTGGCGGAAGGGCAGAAAACACCATAGTGACTGGTGCGGGCTGGCTGAAAGTGGAAGCAGGCGGGATCGCCAGGGGGGCACAGTACGGCAACAATGGCACGTTATCAGTCAGTGACGGGGCCATTGCCACAGATATTGTTCAGTCCGACGGTGGAGCAATTAGCCTTTCAACGTTCGCTACTGTTAATGGCCGCCATCCTGAAGGTGAATTTAGCGTTGATCAGGGCTATGCCTGCGGTTTGTTGCTGGAGAACGGCGGTAACTTGCGCGTACTGGAAGGTCATCGGGCAGAAAAAATCATTCTCGATCAGGCTGGTGGTTTGTTGGTTAACGGAACAACTTCATCTGCGATAGTGGATGAAGGCGGTGAATTGTTGGTTTACCCAGGTGGAGAAGCTTCCAACAGTATGATTAACCAGGGCGGTGTCTTTATGCTGGCGGGGAAAGCCAGCGATACGACACTTGTGGGCGGTGCCATGAATAATCTTGGTGGAGAAGACATCCACACCCTGGTTGAGAATAGCGCCGTTTATCGCCTGGGGACGGACGGTCTACAGATCTACAGTTCCGGTAAGGCCAAAGATTTGGCGGTGAATACGGGAGGACGGGCTGAAATTCATGCGGGGACGGTGGAAAATGTGGTGGTGAAAGGTGGCACGATGATTGTTATGTCTCCCACCAGCGCGGACGATAAATTTGTAGTGGAAGAGGATTGTGCGCCAGTTGAACTGATGGGTAACGTCGCCGTACAAGAAAGTAGCTCTTTGATTATTGGTTATGGTGCCGATTTACAGCAGTCAACGGTTACGGTACAGCAGGGTGGCGTGTTAATCCTCGATGGTAGCACGGCGAAAGGTGACAGTGTCACTTTTCGTATTGGAGAGTTAAAGCTTGACGGTGGAAAAGTGTGGCTGATCACGGCGGCAGCAACGCATGTACAACTGAAAGCGAAAAGCCTGCGCGGAGAAGGAACGATCTGCCTGCAAACCAGTGCGAAAGAGATTTCGCCTGACTCTATCAGTGTGAAAGGGGAAGTTAGCGGTGATATTCACGTTGAGATAACGGATGCCAGTCGGCAACCTGTCTGTAGCGCGCTTAAACTTCAGCCAGACGAAGACGGGATTGGCGCAACGCTCCGGCCTGCATGAAAACAAAGGCGCAACCCGCGAAGGTTGCGCCTTGTCTTTATTAACGAGCGGCTCGTTGCAGAATAATGGCTGACGGTAAACGTTGCAGAAAACGCATACGCAGCATCATCATAATGGCAGCAGAAGTCAGGCCGATAATAAAACCGATCCAGAAGCCTGCTGGCCCCATTGGTTCAACCACCAGATCGGTCAGAGCCAGAATGTAGCCGCTCGGCAAACCCAGCACCCAGTAAGCCGTAAAGGTGATATAGAAAATGGAACGCGTATCTTTATAACCACGCAAAATCCCACTGCCGATCACCTGTATGGAGTCAGAAATCTGATACACCGCTGCCAGTAACATTAAGTGAGCCGCCAGCGTCACAACCTCTGGGTTATCGTTATACAACAGGGCGATTTGCTCCCGCAGTGAAATCGTGAAAATTGCGGTCAGAGTCGCCATACAAACGCCAACCATAAGCCCTGTCCGTGCGGCTGTTTGTGCATCCAGCGTCGAACCCTGGCCCAGACGATAACCTACGCGGATGGTTACCGCTGCAGCCAGTGACATTGGAAGAACGAACATCAACGAACTGAAGTTCAGTGCAATCTGGTGGCCTGCCACATCGACAATACCGAGTGGGGATACCAACAGCGCCACCACAGCAAACAGCGTCACTTCAAAGAACAGCGCCAGCGCGATAGGAAGACCAAGTTGCACCAAGCGTTTCATGGCGGCTGGATCCGGTTTAGCGGTGCCTTTTTCGTTGCGGATATCGCGCATGGAGCGGGCACGTTTAATATAAGAAACCATAGCGAGGAACATCACCCAATACACAGCCGCAGTCGCCACACCACAGCCGACGCCACCGAGTTCTGGCATCCCAAAATGACCATAAATAAAGATATAGTTCACTGGAATGTTCACCAACAGGCCAATAAAACCCATCACCATCCCAGGTTTGGTTTTTGCCAGACCTTCACACTGGTTACGTGCGACCTGGAAGAATAGATAGCCCGGTGCGCCCCACAACAGTGCTCGCAGATAACCTACCGCTTTATCAGCGAGCGCCGGATCGATATTTTGCATGGAGCGGATGATATAACCCGCATTCCACAGTACCACCATAATGAGCACTGAAACGAAACCGGCAAGCCAGAAACCTTGTCGCACCTGGTGCGCAATGCGCTCACGGCGACCAGAACCATTTAATTGCGCGATAACCGGCGTTAATGCCAGTAGCAGTCCGTGGCCAAAGAGGATGGCCGGAAGCCAGATTGACGTACCGATAGCCACCGCCGCCATGTCGGTGGCACTATAGCCGCCCGCCATCACGGTATCGACAAAACCCATTGCGGTTTGGGCGATTTGCGCGAGAATCACCGGGATTGCTAATGCTAATAACAGACGCGCTTCACTGATATACTTCTGCACGTGAACACCTTTTATATTGTTGTTATATGAGAGACTAAAAAGCCGCCTGAATGGGCAGCAAAAAGAAGAAGCAGGGGAAATTCAGTCTATTGTAGCGAGGATTTATTAATTCTCCAGTGAAAAAATAACCATTCAGCCCCCTTTACTGGCAAGGGTGTTTCCCACCTGCTATTGTGCTGAACAGAATGCCTTAACTGATTTCAGGAGTTGTAAGTATGTTTACGGGGATAGTGCAGGGCACTGCAAAACTGGTGTCGATTGACGAGAAACCAAATTTTCGTACTCATGTGGTTGAGTTACCTGACTACATGCTTGATGGTCTGGAGACCGGTGCGTCTGTAGCACACAACGGTTGTTGCCTGACCGTGACGGAAATCAACGGTAACCATATCAGTTTTGACCTGATGAAAGAGACGTTACGCATTACCAATCTTGGCGATTTACAGGTTGGGGATTGGGTAAATGTAGAACGTGCGGCGAAATTCAGTGATGAAATAGGTGGGCATTTAATGTCGGGTCATATTATGACCACCGCCGAAGTCGCGAAAATATTAACCTCTGAAAATAATCGCCAGATCTGGTTTAAAGTGCAGGATAGTCAGTTGATGAAATATATCCTGTATAAAGGATTTATCGGAATCGACGGTATTAGCCTGACCGTAGGCGAAGTAACGTCGACCCGTTTCTGTGTGCATTTAATTCCGGAAACGCTGGAACGTACCACCCTCGGTAAGAAAAAACTCGGCGCGCGTGTCAATATCGAAATCGATCCACAAACTCAGGCAGTGGTAGATACGGTAGAACGTGTGCTGGCAATGCGTGAGCAGGCCTTGAATCAATAAGATACTGAAGCCTGATTTGAAATGACATCGCCCCCAAAACGGGGGCGATAGAATGACATTTAGCGTGCAACCCGAAGACCGCTTTCGATCCCACGTGAGAACACCACTTGCCAGAGCTGAATATCGCGGGCGCGGAAAGCACCAGCGCAAGCATTCAGATAATAGGTAAACATCCGTTTAAAGCGCTCACTGTAGTTATCAGCAATTTCTGGCCATGCGGCGAGGAATCGCTCATACCAGGCCATTAACGTGGTGTCGTAATCGGCACCAAAGTTATGCCAGTCTTCCATCACGAAATGCGGTTCGCTGGAGCGAGCAATTTGCCGAACAGAGGGCAGACAACCGTTCGGAAAAATATATTTATTTATCCACGGGTCAACATTCAGGTCGGTTTTTTTCGAGCCGATAGTATGCAACAGGAAAATACCTTCCGGTTTCAGATTACGATCCACCACTTCGAAATAGGTATCGTAATTTTTCGGCCCGACATGTTCGAACATTCCAACCGAAACAATACGGTCAAACTGGTCGTTCAGGTCCCGGTAATCTTGCAGCAAGATGGTGACATCCAGACCTGCGCAGCGCTCCTGAGCCATTTTTTGCTGTTCGGCAGAAATCGTGACACCCACCACACTTACGTCATAATTAGACGCCATGTAATGTGCCAGACCGCCCCAACCACAGCCAATATCCAGTACGCGCATACCCGGTTTTAACTGCAATTTTTCACAGATCATTTTGAGCTTCGCTTGCTGGGCTGATTCCAGATTATCGGCATCTTTCCAGTAAGCGCAGGAGTATTGCATGAAGGGATCAAGCATGCGGCTAAACAAGTCATTACCGAGATCGTAATGCTCTTTGCCAACTATCCAGGCACGTTTTTTACTTTGTAGATTGAAAAGGCGTGCACCAGCAATGCGCAGTGTGTCTTTGAAATGATGGGGGAGTTGGTTTTCGAGACCTGCGCGCAAGACCTTGCTAAAAAACATATCCAGTCGGTCACATTCCCACCAACCATCCATATAACTTTCGCCTAACCCTAACGATCCTTCTTGCAGGACGCGTTTAAAAAAATCGGGGTTTTTAACACGAATATCTGCCGGAGCAGGGCCATTAATAGCAATGCCAGCACGGCTAAGTAATTCGTTGGCGATACGATACCAGTTGTCATCCGGTACACTGACTTCTTCTATACACGATGAACTCATAGTTTCTCCATCACTGGTCGGTGATCAGAACCTTAAAACAGCGTAGACGCTTTTTGGGCTTTGTGAG
Source organism: Escherichia sp. KTE96 (assembly GCF_000408525.1). Classification (NCBI taxonomy): domain Bacteria; kingdom Pseudomonadati; phylum Pseudomonadota; class Gammaproteobacteria; order Enterobacterales; family Enterobacteriaceae; genus Escherichia; species Escherichia sp. KTE96. The sequence goes on from NZ_KE137149.1 coordinate 2,568,422, forward strand.
AAATCTCGCAGAAAAAACCGCGAGTCTATAATCCGACGTAGAACAGAGGGAAAGGAGGAACCCTTGCCGAAATGACCATCCATAGTAAACCGGGAACACTCCTGTCCCCGTAGAAACATAATATTTATCGTAATCTTAACAACTGAAAATTAGTATAGGCCGCTAATTTCAATCATACAACAAAATTTTGTTAGCGGCCTAAGTATAAAGATATCGATATATATCAATGCGATTCACTATGAGCGACTTCGGCATTGCTTTGATTCTGGCAGTCTCGTTCTTTACAACGTTGCATCATGTAACCCAGAGCGGCCAGCACCACAGTTGATAACATCACGCTAGTGGTGGTGAACAGAGGTGTGCTAACGCTGATAAGCCAGGAAACCACCAGGCTTGCGAGGAAGCACAGTCCCAGTTGCAGAGTGTTCTGCAAGGCTGCGGCGCGTCCGGTTGCATGTGGGAAGGGCCGCAACGCCTGTGCGACAACAATCGGGTAGATTGCGCCGTTGGCAATCGCCATCACACAGAATGGGACCAGAATTTCGACCAGTGAAACATGGCTAATGAATCCTGCCGCCCAGGTTGTCACGACGCTGACAGCAAACAGCATCAGTAGCCACGGCAACAACTGCTTACCTTGCCATTTCTGCAACGCGGCGCGACAGCCATAACCACCAATCAGAAACGCAATAGTTTGCGGGACATAACTTAAACCAATGACGGCCGGGCTGTAACCCATTTCGCTAAGGATGAACGGAGAACCGGTCAGCCAGGCAAAGAAACTGGCTGAACAGGCAGCATAAATCAGTACGTTTCCGCGATAGATTTTTGAACGCAGCAGATCGGTAAAGGTCAGACCATCCTGGCTATCATTACGTGCTTTAGTCGTGGGTTTAAGCCAGAAAATGGGCAGAATCAGTACTACGGTAATGGCAAACAGGGTGGCGAAAATCGCCTGCCAGGAAAAATGGACCAGCAGCCAGCTACCTAAAAGAGGAGCAAGCGCCGGAGACAGCCCCACTAACGGCATGATAGTGGCGAAAATACGATTCACTTTTTGTGAAGGGTAGTAGTCCGTCACCAACGCCTGCCAGATAACTGCCGCGGCGCAGACCCCCACAGCTTGCACGAACCGCAATACCAGCAGAGTGACGGCGTTTTCCACCCATAACATCCCCAGACTACCCAGAGCAAAAATTGTCAGGCCGATCAATAACACCGGTTTACGACCATATCGGTCGGAGAGCGGCCCCCACAAGAGCTGGGCTGCGGCAAAACCGGCAAGGAACAGACTAAGGCTGGCACTGACAGCAGACGCAGGCGTTTGCAGATCGGCCTGAATGGCGGCGAAAGCAGGCAGATACATATCGGTTGCCAGAAAACCGAGTACGCTCAAACCCGCAAGCCAGACTAAAAATCTTTTCCCAGGTTGCATGTATATTCTCTAAATTTCTCAATTAAACACCGTCGCAAAGTGTAGGGAGTGAAATTCGTGTTGTGAAACGGTAATATTTGATGACTGGTTTCAAAAATTTTGCAGGCAAACTATGTGGTCTGAGTATTCTCTCGAAGTGGTTGATGCGGTGGCGCGTAATGGTAGTTTTAGCGCCGCGGCCCAGGAGTTGCATCGCGTTCCTTCTGCGGTCAGCTATACCGTTCGTCAGTTGGAAGAGTGGCTGGCAGTGCCGCTTTTTGAAAGGCGTCATCGTGACGTGGAACTGACCGCTGCCGGGGCGTGGTTTCTCAAAGAAGGGCGTTCTGTTGTCAAAAAAATGCAGATCACTCGCCAGCAATGTCAGCAGATAGCGAACGGTTGGCGCGGTCAGTTAGCCATCGCGGTAGATAATATTGTCAGGCCAGAACGCACGCGGCAGATGATTGTTGATTTCTATCGCCATTTTGATGACGTCGAACTTCTGGTTTTTCAGGAGGTGTTTAACGGTGTCTGGGATGCGCTTTCCGACGGACGTGTGGAACTGGCGATTGGTGCGACACGGGCGATTCCGGTAGGTGGGCGTTACGCCTTCCGTGATATGGGAATGTTGAGCTGGAGTTGTGTTGTTGCCCGCCACCATCCGCTTGCGTCGATGAATGGGCCGTTCAGCGATGATACGTTGCGCAACTGGCCGTCACTGGTGCGCGAAGACACGTCACGGACGCTGCCCAAACGTATTACCTGGCTGCTCGATAACCAAAAGCGCCTGGTTGTCCCGGACTGGGAATCATCGGCAACCTGTATCTCGGCCGGGTTATGCATTGGCATGGTGCCGACCCATTTCGCTAAACCGTGGCTGAACGAGGGGAAGTGGGTAGCATTAAAACTGGAAAATCCATTCCCTGATTCGGCATGTTGTCTGACCTGGCAGCAGAATGATATGTCGCCTGCGTTAACCTGGCTGCTGGAGTATCTCGGTGATAGCGAGACGCTGAATAAGGAATGGCTGCGGGAGCCGGAAGAGACTCCCGCAACGGATGATTAACGACGATAGTCGCGGAACGGGCCGTCAGCCACGGAGCGGCGTTCAATAAGCCGCGGATGAACTTCAATTGACTGCGGTTCTTCGCGTTTGTTGACGATACGATCCAACAGCATGTTGAACGCCGTTTCGCCCAGCGAATCTTTTGGCTGATGGATAGTCGTCAGCGCCGGAGTAAAATAACGGGCGTTGCGCACGTTATCATAACCGATCAGCGAAATATCTTGCGGTACGCGCAGACCCATTTCATCAGCGGCGCAAAGTGCGCCCATAGCCATGATATCGCCGCCACAGAAGACAGCAGTAGGGCGGTGCGGTTGCGACAGGATTTGCTGCATGGCGCGATAACCCGATTCAGGCTCAAAGTCACCCTGCACAATCCAGTTTTCCGGCACCTTGATCATGGCTTCTTCCATCGCTTTCATAAAACCCGCCAGACGGCCAGCGCCGGTGTTGCGCTCCAGCGGACCAGGAATAACGCCAATTTCGCGATGACCGCGTTCAATCAGATAGCGCCCGGCCATGTAGCCGCCTTCAAAAGCGTTATCGATAACTGCATCGGTAAAGTCCGCTTTTGCTTCGCCCCAGTCCATCACCACCATCGGGATATGGCGATACTCTTCCAGCATCGCCAGCAATGGTTCCGGATACTCAGAACACATGACCAGCAGGCCATCGACGCGTTTTTGCGCCATCATCGACAGATAGGCCCGCTGTTTCTCAAGATTGTTCCACGCATTGCCCAGAATCAGTGTGTAGCCTTTCTGGAAGCAATTTTTTTCTACCGCTTCAATGATCTCGGCAAAATAGGCCGCTTCGCTGCTGGTCGCCAGCAAACCGATAGACTTGGTGTGGTTAACCTTCAGGCTACGCGCCACCGCGCTAGGAGAGTAGTGTAATTCTTTAATCGCTGCCCACACAGCGTTACGAGTCTCTTCCGCGACAAAACGCGTTTTGTTTATAACGTGTGACACAGTTGTAGTGGAAACGTTTGCTCGTTTCGCTACATCTTTTATTGTTGCCATTCCATTTCACTCCAGACCCTAACTTCAGCTCCTGCAAAATCGCAAGGTAAACGTTTGCCTTTACACACCTTACGCACAACGAAAGTGTTGCGGTACGCCGGAAAAATGACACGGAGCGTCAGGAAGGGGTCAATGGCCAGTACGCAAATAGTGTAAGCGTGGAATTTTGGCCGATCTTGATGAAAAGGGGAAGTAGTAAAAACACTTATCATTATAAATGCCGGGAGATTTTTTCATCACACTGTGTAAAAATGAGTAATATCATTTTTTGTGTGGTAATAAAAAAGGAGAAAACTTGATGAGCACCGACCTTAAATTTTCATTGGTAACAACCATTATCGTTCTTGGTTTGATCGTGGCAGTGGGTTTGACTGCCGCGCTGCACTGATTTCCCCTCGAGGGAGCGCGTTCTCCCTCGCATCTCTCTCCTCTTTGTTAGCAAAATGGCAAAAGTGTTTTCTCTTTTTGTTATTTTCATTCTTTTGTGATTGATGTCATGCTTTCGCCACTTTGATGAACATCGCGTGATGACGCGAAGAGGTGGAGATTAGGCATGAAAATTAACTATCCGTTGCTGGCGCTGGCGATTGGCGCGTTTGGTATCGGGACAACGGAGTTCTCGCCAATGGGCCTGTTGCCCGTCATTGCGCGCGGTGTGGATGTCTCGATCCCTGCTGCCGGAATGTTAATCAGTGCCTATGCGGTTGGTGTGATGGTTGGCGCGCCGCTGATGACATTATTACTTTCTCATCGTGCCCGCCGCAGCGCGCTGATTTTCCTGATGGCGATTTTTACCCTTGGTAATGTACTTTCTGCCATTGCCCCGGATTACATGACACTGCTGCTTTCACGTATTTTGACCAGTCTGAATCACGGTGCATTTTTTGGCCTGGGGTCAGTTGTGGCCGCAAGCGTTGTGCCAAAACATAAACAGGCCAGCGCAGTTGCGACCATGTTTATGGGCTTAACTTTGGCGAATATCGGCGGTGTTCCGGCGGCGACCTGGCTGGGTGAAACTATTGGCTGGCGAATGTCGTTCCTGGCAACGGCGGGGTTGGGCGTGATTTCGATGATTAGCCTGTACTTCTCTTTACCGAAAGGTGGCGCAGGGGCGCGACCAGAAGTGAAAAAAGAGCTGGCGGTGCTGCTGCGTCCGCAGGTGTTATCGGCTTTACTGACGACGGTGCTGGGGGCTGGCGCAATGTTTACGCTCTACACTTATATTTCTCCGGTGCTGCAAAGTATCACCCACGCGACGCCGGTGTTTGTTACAGCCATGCTGGTGCTGATTGGTGTCGGATTCTCTATCGGTAACTATCTCGGCGGTAAACTGGCAGATCGTTCGGTCAACGGCACGCTGAAGGGATTTTTGTTGCTGCTGATGGTGATTATGCTGGCAATCCCGTTCCTGGCCCGTAATGAGTTCGGTGCGGCAATCAGCATGGTAGTGTGGGGCGCGGCAACCTTTGCGGTCGTACCGCCCTTGCAGATGCGAGTGATGCGAGTCGCCAGCGAAGCGCCGGGTCTGTCATCATCGGTGAATATTGGTGCCTTTAACCTTGGAAATGCATTGGGAGCGGCTGCTGGTGGTGCGGTGATTTCCGGTGGTCTGGGGTACAGTTTTGTGCCGGTGATGGGGGCGATTGTCGCGGGACTGGCATTATTGTTGGTGTTTATGTCAGCCAGAAAACAACCTGAAGCAGTTTGCGTTGCCAACAGCTAATAAAACAAAAACGCAGAAGGATAACCTTCTGCGTTACAGTTTGCAGGCAAAGTGCGATTTATCTTGCCAGATGTGGTGTTAACGCCTCATCCGCGTAGGTCTGATAAGCGTAACGCATCAGGCAATGTTGCATTTGCCATCAGTTATTATGCAGCGAGATTTTTCGCCACGAACTCCCAGTTCACCAGCGCCCAGAAGTGTTCCAGGTAGCCAGGACGCGCATTGCGATAGTCGATGTAGTAAGCGTGTTCCCAGACATCAACGGTCAGCAGCGGGGTCGCATCGGTGGTCAGCGGAGTACCGGCATTAGAAGTAGAAACGATAGCCAGTTTGCCATCGCTGTTTTTCACCAGCCAGGTCCAGCCAGAACCAAAGTTTTTGATCGCAGCATCAGTAAACTGCGCTTTAAAATCGGCAAAGCTACCAAAAGAAGCGGCGATAGCGTCAGCCAGTTCACCAGTCGGTTCGCCACCGGCGTTCGGTGCCAGGCAGTTCCAGTAGAAAGTATGGTTCCAGACCTGAGCAGCGTTGTTGAATACGCCACCTTCAGAGCTACGAATAATCTCTTCCAGTGATTTACCTTCAAACGCAGTACCTTTGATCAGGTTGTTCAGGTTAGTGACATAAGTTTGATGATGTTTGCCGTAGTGATACTCGATAGTTTCCGCAGAAATGTGCGGTGCCAGAGCATCTTTAGCATATGGTAGTGCAGGTAATTCAAATGACATTGCTACTCTCCTTTATTATTAATTGGCATACGTACAATAGCCTTATTGTGCGTGAGGATAGGGTAGCAAAATAAAAGGTGAGACAAAAGATGAACTTACCCTGTTGCTGTAACAACAGGGTAAAGTTTTAGCGAAGTGTTTTTGGGGTCATTACCCGACGAGCACCTACATAGTGGCGCTGCCAGTAATCTTCGCTTAAAGAAGTGATTTTAATTTCCTGTCCACTGCGCGGAGACTGAATAAATTTGCCGTTGCCAACATACACGCCAACGTGATCGGCGGTTCCGCGACCCTGAGTGCGGAAGAAGACCAGGTCGCCATTTTTCAATTCACTGCGATCGATCGGTGCGGCGTCACGCAGGTGATACATTTCGTTAGCTGTACGTGGAATACGGATCTTCACCAGATCTTTATAGGCGTAATAAACCAGCCCACTACAATCGAAACCGGTACGCGGTGAGCTGCCGCCCCAGCGATATGGCTTGCCAATTTGTTGCATCAGTTTATTCATTGCCACGGTAGTGGCTTTCTGTACTTTGGCTTTATGCGCGTCAGCGAGGGTTCCTGGTGCGGCATTTTTAACTTTCACGCAATGTGTTTTATAACCCTTACGTTTAGTGCACTTTTCCGTAAAGCTGGCTGCCGCTGTTTTATTCACAACTTGTTTGCTGCGGTTTTTGGCGTTTTTAGAAGCGGTAATGGAGGATTTTTTTACGGAAGAAGCAGTTTTACTTTTAGTGGTACTTTTACTGGCGGCTTTTTTCGCTGTTTTCTGGCTGGCTTTATTGGTCTTTTTGGTGGTTGCCGTGCTTTTCTTTTTATCTGCTTTTTTGGTGATGTGAGTAGTAGCAGAACTCTCCCTGGCTTGCTTTGAAGCATGGGCCATAGGCGTTAAAGGCAGGGTGGTAAAAAGTAAAGCACAGAGCGTGATCGAAATACGGTTTATCCGCGCCACTGAGCGTCCCTCTGTTAAGGCAGGTCTATCATGCCTGCGTCTGATTTACAAAACTTGATGATTCTAATGCATAGGAGAAGAGAAAGTTAATAGCTTTTATTGTTAAAAAATATATTTCGTCGGTGAGCGTAAAAAAATGCAGCAGTGAAAGCTGGAAATGGTCATAAATACGCCAGTTTGCAGCGCAACAGCGAAGAAACGAATATTTGAAATGCAACAAATAGAGCAAAGGGATAAAATAGCAAAAGCGTGATGAAAATGTTATTTTCCGTTGCCGCACTGACCCGCTACAATGTCAGATTACTGCCGTAAAGAAGTTTGAGGAAGCAAGACAATGAGCACCACTATCGAAAAAATCCAACGCCAGATTGCTGAAAATCCGATCCTGCTGTACATGAAAGGTTCACCGAAACTGCCAAGCTGCGGTTTTTCTGCCCAGGCAGTTCAGGCGCTTGCCGCATGTGGCGAACGTTTTGCCTACGTTGATATCCTGCAGAATCCGGACATTCGCGCGGAACTGCCGAAATACGCTAACTGGCCGACTTTCCCACAGTTGTGGGTGGACGGCGAGCTGGTAGGTGGCTGTGATATCGTGATCGAAATGTATCAGCGTGGCGAACTGCAGCAGCTAATCAAAGAAACCGCCGCTAAATACAAGTCTGAAGAGCCGGACGCGGAATAATCCGTCCCGCAATACTGACGGAGGCTAACGGGCATCCGTCAGTGTTTTTTATCCCCAATCCAGCCCTTGTGGCGAACTGGAAAATTCCGCCTCACGCAGCAGCGTAAACATCGGCGTTTGCCGTACCGGTTGATCATTCACTTCTGTCAATGTAAAGCGTAGCCGTGGTTCGCGGCGTAGTGCGGTTGCCAGTGCGTGGAATACTTCTGGGGGGAGCAGTTCATCTTTTTCTTACCATACCAGCATCTTCTTGCCGCCTTGTGCCAGGTAGAGCAACAATTTTCCGCCAGCAATGACTACCAGCGCCCCCGCCCACGGTTCATGCACTCGCCGCCCATAAGGGGAGTGTAAAATAATACGCCAGTCGCCAATTTCATCGTGACAGCGTTCGAGAACCAGGTGGCGACTTCCCGGAACAACAATTAACGCTATTCCCCGTGAATATCATGCATGATTCGTGGAATAGCCTCACTATAGATGCCTGAGTCATTACATGTCATCAGGCATCGACTCGATTACACCTCTTCAGCGGCAGGGAGCGGCCAGCCGCCCAGTCGTTTCCAGCGGTTGACGATTTCACAAAACAGCACGGCGGTGCGTTCAGTGTCGTACAGCGCGGAATGCGCCTGGGTGCTGTCAAAATCCATGCCAGCGGTCTGGCAGGCTTTTGATAATACGGTTTGTCCGAGAGCCAGCCCGGCCAGTGCCGCGGTGTCGAAAGTGACAAAAGGGTGGAACGGGTTACGTTTCAGTGAGGCGCGTTCTGCGGCAGCCATCATAAAACTGTGGTCGAAATTGGCATTGTGCGCCACCATAATGGCGCGGTTACAGCCGCTCGCTTTAATGCCTTTACGGACAACTTTGAAAATCTCATGCAACGCCTCATATTCGCTGACTGCACCGCGATCGGGATCGTTCGGGTCAATACCATTGAAGGCGAGGGCTTCTGGTTGCAAATTAGCGCCGACAAACGGCTCGACGTGAAAATGTAATGTGGTGTCCGGCATCAGCCAGCCTTGTTCATCCATTTTCAGGGTGATGGCGGCGATCTCAAGCAGTGCATCGGTTTTGGCGTTAAATCCGGCGGTTTCGACATCGATCACAACAGGATAAAAACCACGAAAACGGTCGCACAGACCGGTAAGTTGAGCGTTATCGGACATCTGATTCTCTTAATACGGAAAAATTGCAGCGTGCATTATGACAAATATTACCCGCTGATGCAGTAAAGATGCGGGCGCGATGAGTTCACGCCCGGCAGGAGATTAGTTGCCCAGACCGCGACCGGCGTCTTTCTCTTCAATCAATTCAATTTTGTAACCGTCTGGATCTTCCACAAAAGCGATAACCGTAGTACCGCCTTTTACCGGACCCGCTTCACGGGTAACGTTACCGCCGTTCTGACGGATTTTTTCGCAAGCTTCTGCGGCGTTATCGACGCTAAGGGCGATGTGACCATAAGCGGTGCCAAGTTCGTATTTATCCACGCCCCAGTTATAGGTCAGTTCAATTACCGCTTCTTCTGTTTCCGGGCCGTAGCCAACAAACGCCAGCGAGTATTTGTATTCCGGATTTTCGCTGGTACGCAGCAGTTTCATGCCCAGCACGTTGGTATAAAAATCGATGGAGCGTTGCAGATCGCCAACGCGCAGCATGGTGTGAAGAAGACGCATCTTTATATCCTCAAAATGGCTAACAGATTCAAAATGTTGTTTTAGTATAGCGGCGGTTTTGCGCCGCTCGCAATGTTGGATTACAGCGTAGGGTAGTCGGTATAACCTTCCGCACCGCCGCCGTAAAAACTTTCGGCACGCTGTGGGTTAAGCTCAGCTTTGCGCTGCAATCGAGCGACCAGATCCGGGTTTGCAATCCAGTCACGACCAAACGCCACCGCATCAATTAACCCTTTGCCGATCAGCGTTTCTGCTTTTTCTACCGTATATGCACCAGCCCCGATAATCGGGCCGTGGAAACGGGCGCGTACTTTTTCGCGGAACGCCTCGGTATATGGTTTGCCGCCTGCCCAGTCTGGTTCGGACATATGCAGATAAGCAATGCCGCGTTTACCCAGTTGTTCAATCAGATACAGCGCATCGGCTTCTTCATTCGGGCCGTTATCGGTATTCTGGAAAGTACCAATTGGCGAAACGCGAATACCAATGCGATCGGCACCCCATTCTTTAATCCCGGCATCAACAACTTCCAGCACCAGACGAGCGCGATTTTCCACGCTGCCGCCGTACTGATCGGTACGATGGTTGGAGGATGGAGAGAGGAACTGATGCAGTAAATAACCGTGAGCGGAGTGGAGTTCCACCAGATCAAAACCGGCTTCACGGGCGTTGGCGATAGCCTGGCGGAAATCGTTGACAATACCCGGGATTTCTTCCAGCTCCAGCGCACGCGGCATGGTGGTTTCGACGCGGATCGCCTGACCATTTTCATCGCGCAGAGAAGTTCGTGTACCCGCACTAAGTGCAGAAGGCGCTACCGGTGCCTGGCCACCAGGTTGCAGGCTGGCGTGAGAAATGCGCCCCGTGTGCCAAAGTTGCACGGCGATATGACCATTTTCAGCATGAACACCGGCGGTAATTTTTTTCCACGCGGCGATTTGCTCCGGACTATGAATGCCTGGCGCGCCCGCATACCCTTTTGCCTGGGCGGAAACCTGGGTGGCTTCGCTAATGATCAAACCTGCACTGGCGCGTTGGCGATAATATTCCGCCATCAACGGAGTAGGGATATCACCCGGTTCAATGCTACGCAGGCGCGTCAGAGGAGCCATAAAGATACGGTTTGCCGCCGTGATTGCGCCCACTTTCAGTGGGGAATACAGTTTTTCAGATGACATAAAGACTCCCGGTCGTCTGGTGATAAAATAAAAAATGCCTGCTAAACGGCAGGCGTCGCAATAATGGTTTTGACATGTGTTAGCGCGTTTTCCAGAGGCCCGGAGCTGCGCGAAATTTTGGCTTGCAGATTGGCCCCCAGCCACAGCGCATAGAGAACTTGCGCCTGTTGCAGCGGTTCTCCGCAAAAGGTTAAACAGTGGCTATCGCGGCCATTTTCCAGCGCCTGGGCGAGCAGAGCGATGACCTGGCGCGCACCTTTATCCATCGCGCTGCGCATATCTTCTGACAGGTCGCACACTTCAGCAGAAAGTTTTACTGTCAGACAGCCGCTGATCGTCCCATGCTGGCAGAACTGGTTCAGCGTTTGCTGGTAATAGGCCAGAATACGGTCGCGGTAATTTCCCTCGCCAGATTGCAGCAACTCCGTCAGTCGTTGGTGGTATGCCGCGTAATGGCGTTCAAGCATGGCAACACCAAACGCCTCTTTAGAACGAAAGTAGTGGTAGAAAGACCCTTTTGGCACTTCGGCGGTCTTCAGTAATTCGCTTAACCCCATTCCGGTAAACCCACGCTGCAGGCAGAGTTGCTCTCCGGTTGCCAGGAGGTGTTCGCGAGTATCGTGTTCAGGATGTTTGTTCATGCGCTTGAGTGTAGTAGACCGGTCGGTCTAGTGCAAGCAAAGTTGCTACTTTGGGCATTAACAGCTTCAATAGTGGTAATAATCTTATATAAGGAGGGCGAGGTGGCGGAGCAATTAGAGTTCTTTCCCGTCCAGAGCCCATGCCGGGGAATTTGCCAGTCTGACGAACGCGGATTTTGCCGTGGCTGTTTTCGTAGCCGGGATGAGCGTTTTAACTGGAATAAAATGAGTGATGGTGAAAAACAGGAGGTTCTGCGACTTTGCCGACAACGACTTATGCGTAAATTACGCGCGAACAGGCCAACGTCATCAGACGAACCAGAGCAACCATCACTCTTTTGAGAGCAATCTTGCGTATACTCCTCTCATATCTGATAAGAGGAAGCGATTATGGTTCAGCGTATTACTATTGCGCCGCAAGGCCCGGAGTTTTCCCGTTTTGTGATGGGCTACTGGCGACTGATGGACTGGAATATGTCCGCACGCCAGTTAGTTAGTTTTATTGAAGAGCATCTGGATCTCGGTGTGACCACCGTGGATCACGCTGATATTTATGGCGGCTATCAGTGCGAAGCGGCATTTGGCGAGGCGCTGAAACTGGCACCGCATTTGCGTGAACGGATGGAAATTGTCAGCAAATGCGGCATCGCGACGACTGCGCGTGAAGAAAACGTTATTGGTCATTACATCACCGATCGCGACCATATTATTAAAAGTGCCGAACAGTCGCTAATTAATCTCGCGACCGATCATCTGGATTTACTGTTAATCCACCGTCCCGACCCGTTAATGGATGCCGATGAAGTGGCGGATGCGTTTAAACATTTGCATCAGAGCGGCAAAGTGCGCCATTTTGGCGTATCGAACTTCACGCCTGCGCAATTTGCCCTGCTGCAATCGCGTTTGCCATTTACTCTAGCCACTAATCAGGTGGAAATTTCTCCGGTGCATCAGCCGTTGTTGCTGGATGGTACGCTCGATCAACTACAACAACTGCGTATTCGCCCGATGGCCTGGTCTTGTCTTGGCGGTGGCCGTTTATTTAATGATGATTATTTCAGGCCGCTACGTGATGAACTTGCTGTGGTGGCGGAAGAATTAAACGCGGGTTCTATCGAGCAGGTGGTTTATGCCTGGATATTGCGTCTGCCATCGCAGCCGCTGCCGATTATTGGCTCCGGTAAAATTGAGCGTGTGCGTGCCGCCGTTGAAGCGGAATCCCTGAAAATGACACGCCAGCAGTGGTTCCGTATCCGTAAAGCGGCATTAGGTTACGACGTCCCGTAAGCACTTTCGGAATCGCCTCCGTTCAAATATGTGTCACTGGTTTACACTTATTCAGGTATGCACATTGAGCGGAGGTCTTATGAAACGTTTTAGTCTGGCTATTCTGACGCTGGTTGTTGCGACCGGCGCGCAAGCCGCCAGTGAAAAAGTCGAGATGAACCTCGTCACATCACAGGGGATTGGGCAGTCAATTGGCAGCATAACGATTACTGAAACCGATAAAGGTCTGGAATTTTCGCCCGATCTGAAAGCATTACCGCCCGGTGAGCATGGCTTCCATGTTCATGCCAAAGGAAGCTGCCAGCCAGCAACGAAAGATGGCAAAGCTACTGCGGCGCAATCTGCAGGCGGACATCTTGATCCCAAAAATACCGGTAAACATGAAGGGCCAGAAGGTGCAGGGCATTTAGGCGATCTGCCTGCGCTGGTGGTCAATAATGACGGTAAAGCAACCGATGCCGTCATTGCGCCTCGTCTGAAATCACTCGACGAAGTTAAAGACAAGGCGCTGATGATCCACGTTGGCGGCGATAATATGTCCGATCAACCAAAACCGCTGGGCGGCGGCGGTGAACGCTATGCCTGTGGTGTTATTAATTAAGAGGCTAGCGTACCCTGTGGTGGTGCCTGCTCAAGTTGCGAAAGCGAGCAGTACAGTCGCCAGACAATCGCCGCCAGCTCACGGGCAGCGGGTTGATGATGGCGGGCAAGGCTGTCGCAGATTCGCTGTAACTCTTCAAGTGTGGCCGCCAGTGATTTTTGCTGAACGCCACGCTCGCTCATCACTCCTCGCAACAATGAAATACAGTTATCTCGCACCTGCGATAAAGGATCGGAACGTGATTCCCAGTCGCGCAATTGCCAGACAACATGTGAACAGTTCAGCAGCACCACGCCCCAGCGTAATAACCAACGGCGAGCCAGCGCGTCCTGGCTGTTACTCAACTGGCTGACGTGATGATAAGTGAGCGATTCAAATTCGCTTTCACTCAGGGTTGGGTGACGGCTAAGTTGATCGACAAAATCCCGTCGCAGTGCGCGAATATGACGGCGGCTTTTGCGGGCATCGGACCCCGGTCGCAAAATGGCGAATGCTAACCATGCCAGCGCCACGCCAACGATTTTTGCCAGGTTATCGTTAAGAAAATCAGCAAAATCATACACCGGAGGATTAGTGACAGCGATAAACGACCCCATAAATACAATCAGTTGTCCCCACAGCGCGGCCAGTTTTGGCATCTGCAACTTGAGAAGCTGCATTGTCGCCAGTAGCGGGAAGAGAAACAGCAAAAATTGCCACAGATCGCTAATCTGAACCATCAGGCCAAACTTAACCACAAAACTGAATAGCGAAAGTAATACCAGCGTGCGCATCAGTAGCGACAACGACTTAAACGGTGCCGCGACTGCGGAGTAAAGTACGCAACTAATTGCTGCCAGCGTTAATGCATTGGCACCAGCATCCCATTGCGAGGCAATACTCCATGCGCCAATCATCATCAATGTACAAAATGTACGCAGTCCGCTCCACATAGCTTCGGCATTATCGGTATGACGTGCCAGACCAGATGCGCGAGGGAGCCTGGTATGATCATCTGAGCTGCTTTCCAGGCGATGCAATTCCTGACTACTTTGCAGATAAAGGTGGCAAAAATAACGTAATCGGTGCCAGAAGGCGACGTGCCGGTAGTCGGCTAAGTTGGTTGGGCGTAGCGGGGCAATAATGCGCGCAACGGTGTAAAAATTTGTTTGCGAGTTGGCGAGCACCGTCAGTAACTGTTCGATAATTTCCCGTGTGGCACCGGGCGGTGAGGGCCAGTTGAGCAACATACGTCGCAGGCTGGAGATGACGCTGGTCATACGTAATTGCTGGTGGAGTAGTGCATTCAGGCGTGCATTTTGCTGGCGGAAACGATAGTGGCTCCAGAACGCCTGAATACGCAGCAAATTCATGGTCAGTATTTGCCCAATTACCGATTCATGTGCTGTGCGAATGGCATCGGTCGTTTCGGGCTGCCAAAGCAAACTGGCATGCTCCAGTAAACGAGCATGCATGTTTTTCAGTGCGGTTAAAAGAGCGGTGGCATCAGAACTGCTCGGCAGGATCATCATCATCATGCCGCCGCAAAGAATACCGACAATCACTTCACAAACACGTGCCTGAGCGATATCCCATAGCTGGCTGGCTTCAGTAATATTGACCATCGGAAAGGCGATAATGGCCGCAGTATAGCCCGCCAGTTGAAATGCATAGGCCACGTTATTCGTGAAATGCGCGCAGGCCCAGGTACAAAAGCCAAGCCACGCAGACATGCTCAACAGAAAAAACCACGGCTCGTTGAGAGTATGTCCGGCAAGAATCAGTGCCGCGATAGCTCCGAGCAAACTGCCAGCAATACGTCCCATGCTTTTGCTGATGACACCGCCAACGGTGGGGAAGCTGACCACCGCCGCCGAGGTCATTGCCCAGTAAGGTTCATCAAGATTTAAATAATAGGCAACCGTCAGCGCCAGACACATGGCAATGGTGTTGCGTAACGCATAACGCCATTGCGCCAGCGTGGCTCTGAACCAGGGGAAATTGTGCAGCGACCATGGCGGTACGTTCATTACGGGCCTACAGCGATACTACAGGTGGTGCCGGATACCAGCGTGACATCGCCGGGGACGTTATCGAGAGCAAAACGAACAGGAACACGTTGGGCGAGACGAACCCAGGGAACGTTAGGTTTAACGTCGGGAATCAGGCTGGAATCATTTTCCACACTCTGATCATAAATCGCCCGACCAATACTGGAAACGTGACCCTGTAACGTTTTATTGTCGCTGTAGAGTGTAATTTGTGCTGGCGCACCGCCCCGGATATGGCGCAATTTGGTTTCTTCAAAATAACCAATGGCGTAAAACGAGTGGCTGTCCACCAGAGCAAACAGTGGTTTTCCGGTGTCGGCGTAGTCACCGATGCGGGTGGTGAGATTAGTGACCCATCCACTCACCGGGGCGCGAATTTCCGTTTGCGCCAGTTGCCATTGTGCCTGTTTCAGCGTTGCTTGTGCGGCATCGACACTTGCCTGCATCGCTTTAACATTGAGGTTAGCGGTATCCAGCTCTTCGGCAGAGATAAAGTTTTGTGAGAGATGGCGGCGACGGTTAGCTTCATTATTGGCTTTGGCGAGGTCAGATTGCGCTTTTGCCAACTGAGCCTGGGCATTAAGCACAGCAATCTGAAAGGGCGTTTTATCGATAGAGAACAGAATATCACCCGCGTTAACCAACTGGTTGTCTTTTATATTCAGCTCAACAATACGTCCAGACACCTGTGGCGTGATAGAAACCTGTTCTGCGCGTATTTTTCCGTCGCGTGTCCATGGGGACTGCATGTAGTAGTTCCATAGCCACCATCCGGCAAGAACTGCAAAAACCGCTACAATAATTGTTGAGAAATATTTAATGGTTTTAATTGACATAGTTACCACGCAATCAGTATTGCCAGGGCAAAGCAAACGCAAATCGCAAACAGCGACAAATCCATTAACAAGGGATGCCAGATGTCTCCGGCGTAGATTTTGTCGCGAAGCAGGCGGTGTATAACGAGCCAGATGACAAATCCAAGCGCGAACGCTTTGAAAAACGGAGGAAAGTAGATGGATGCACCGAACACCAGATCTTGTAAGGGTAATCCTGTTGCACTATGCATAAACTTCACAAAATAGATTCCTTTACGGCTGAATATATTGCTTTAGATTAATAAATATTCTTTATGTGCGAGAAAGTTACTCGCTATTTCTGAAAAGCATGTCTGATGGTAAGCAAATGCAGCAATACATTTGTTTTAGCAATACAATTGCTGCACACTATTCTAAAAGCTGTATAATATCTTAGCAAGCTAATTATAAGGAGATGAAATTGGAATCGCCACTAGGTTCTGATCTGGCACGGTTGGTGCGCATATGGCGTGCTCTGATAGACCATCGCCTGAAACCGCTGGAGTTAACGCAAACCCATTGGGTAACGTTGCACAATATCCATCAGTTACCTCCAGACCAGTCGCAAATTCAACTGGCAAAAGCGATCGGCATTGAGCAGCCTTCACTGGTTCGTACGTTGGACCAACTGGAAGAAAAAGGGTTAATTTCGCGTCAAACTTGTGCCAGTGATCGTCGGGCCAAACGCATTAAACTGACGGAAAAGGCGGAGCCGCTGATTAGCGAAATGGAAGCTGTGATTAACAAAACCCGGGCGGAAATTTTGCATGGGATTTCCGCAGAGGAGCTGGAACAATTGATTAAGCTCATTGTAAAAATTGAGCATAACATCATAGAGTTACAGGCCAAAGGGTGAAATGAAGGAGGCGTGTGGCCAGTTACCTGACCACACGTTAACGTGTTTAGCGCGGGGAAACAGTCACCTGGCTGCCGTTGCTGGCCAGAATGACACGTTGTCCCGGAGAGAAGTGGGTATTGCCCTGTTTCTGTACCACCATGATGGTGTTGCCATCATCTTTACGAATTTCCAACTCCACACCCTGGGTTTTGTTTATTGCGCTCTGCACGCCCTGACCGGCTACACCGCCTGCGATAGCACCTGCCGCGGTAGCCAGAGAACGCCCGGTTCCGCCGCCAACGGTATTTCCAAGGAAGCCACCGAGAACCGCACCGCCAATTGCGCCGATAACGTTGGAATCATCACCACCCTGAATTTGTACCTGTCGTACATTAACGATTGTGCCATAGCTGACATTCTGCACTTGCTTCGCTTCAGAGGCGGTATAGACATCACCAGAAAGGGTATCGTTGTTGACACAACCGACAAGAGACAGACCGACCATTGATACAACCAGTACGCGCTTAATCATTGAAAAATCTCCTGATTACCATGAAACGCCTCACAAGCATCCCTCATGGCCAAAGTAAATGGCATTGGTATAACTATGATTACATGTTCCACTAAAACATGATGGAATCATAATTAGAATACGGTTAACCAAGTATAAACAAAACATTCATAGTAGTTATTGATATAAATATAATGTTTTCCTACCAACGGTAAAAATCGGCACTCATGCATGGAATTCGCGAGAGGTTTGTGTTTGAGTGGAGCGCAAACGTCAGGTTGAAAAAGGATGAACTATGAAATCAGGCCGCTTTATTGGCGTAATGTCAGGCACTAGTCTGGATGGTGTCGATGTTGTGCTGGCGACAATCGATGAACACAGGGTGGCGCAGTTGGCAAGTTTGAGTTGGCCGATCCCTCCATCACTTAAACAAGCGGTGCTGGATATTTGCCAGGGACAGCAGCTTACACTTTCGCAGTTTGGTCAACTGGATACTCAACTTGGTCGCCTGTTTGCCGATGCCGTTAACGCATTGCTCAAAGAAGAAAATTTGCAGCCGAAAGATATCGTTGCTATTGGTTGTCACGGTCAGACTGTATGGCACGAACCCACGGGCGTCGCGCCGCATACTCTACAGATTGGGGATAACAACCAAATTGTGGCGCGCACTGGAATTACTGTCGTCGGGGATTTTCGCCGTCGCGATATCGCCCTGGGTGGACAGGGCGCACCGCTGGTGCCAGCGTTTCATCATGCATTGCTGGCTCATCCTACTGAGCGGCGTATGGTGCTCAACATTGGTGGTATTGCCAATTTGTCACTGCTCATTCCTGGGCAACCGGTGGGTGGCTACGATACCGGACCGGGTAACATGCTGATGGATGCGTGGATCTGGCGTCAGGCGGGTAAACCTTACGATAAAGACGCTGAGTGGGCACGCGCGGGCAAGGTCATTCTCCCTCTGCTGCAAAATATGCTTAGTGATGCGTATTTTTCCCAGCCTGCGCCAAAAAGCACCGGGCGTGAATACTTTAACTACGGTTGGCTGGAGCGTCACCTGCGTCAATTCCCGGGCGTTGATGCGCGCGATGTCCAGGCGACGCTGGTGGAACTGACAGCAGTGACCATTTCTGAACAGGTGTTATTGAGTGGTGGTTGTGATCGTTTGATGGTATGTGGTGGCGGAAGCCGTAATCCATTAGTGATGACGCGACTTGCTGCCTTGCTGCCAGGAACGGAAGTGACCACCACTGATGCTGTCGGCATTAGCGGTGATGACATGGAAGCATTGGCCTTCGCCTGGCTTGCCTGGCGGACGCTGGCGGGGCTGCCTGGCAATCTGCCCTCGGTCACTGGCGCAAGCGAGGCGACGGTATTGGGCGCAATTTTTCCCGCAAACCCGCGATATCAGAGTTAACTGAATTTTTCCTACTGCGTCTGCCGTTACACTTGGATGTTGAGGAGAGCGTTTTGCTCTCCGGACCAGGAAAGTCTTTGGGATATGTTTATGAAAAAACTGTTACTGATCTGTTTACCGGTGCTTCTCACCGGCTGTAGCGCGTTCAATCAACTGGTTGAGCGCATGCAAACCGATACGCTGGAATACCAGTGTGATGAAAAACCGTTGACGGTAAAACTGAATAATCCACGTCAGGAAGTCAGTTTTGTCTACGACAATCAATTACTGCACCTTAAACAGGGCATTTCAGCATCAGGCGCGCGTTATACCGACGGTATCTACGTTTTCTGGTCGAAAGGCAATGAGGCGACGGTCTATAAGCGTGACCGCATTGTCTTGAATAACTGTCAGTTACAAAATCCACAGCGTTGAGATTTTTCCAGGGGCGGCGCACAATAGCGTCACCCACTGACAATCCGTAAAGAAAACCATGTCTGATAACGACGAATTGCAGCAAATCGCGCATCTGCGGCGTGAATACACCAAAGGCGGTTTACGCCGCCGCGATCTTCCCGCCGATCCATTAACCCTTTTCGAACGCTGGCTCTCCCAGGCGTGTGAAGCTAAGTTGGCTGATCCTACAGCGATGGTCGTCGCGACCGTTGATGAACATGGTCAGCCTTATCAGCGCATCGTTTTACTCAAACATTACGACGAAAAAGGTATGGTGTTTTACACTAACCTTGGTAGTCGCAAAGCGCATCAAATCGAACAAAATCCGCGCGTTAGCCTGCTTTTCCCCTGGCATACTCTTGAGCGCCAGGTGATGGTTATCGGTAAAGCGGAACGTCTTTCGACTCTCGAAGTGATGAAATATTTTCATAGCCGTCCCCGTGACAGCCAGATTGGCGCGTGGGTATCGAAGCAGTCCAGCCGTATTTCCGCGCGCGGGATCCTTGAGAGTAAATTCCTTGAGCTGAAGCAGAAGTTTCAGCAGGGTGAAGTCCCTTTACCGAGTTTCTGGGGCGGTTTCCGCGTCAGTCTTGAGCAGGTTGAGTTCTGGCAGGGTGGTGAGCATCGTCTGCATGACCGCTTTTTGTACCAGCGTGAAAATGAGGCGTGGAAAATCGATCGTCTCGCACCCTGAAAAGATGCAAAAATCTTGCTTTAATCGCTGGCACTCCTGATTCCGGCACTTTATTCTATGTCTCTTTCGCATCTGGCGAAAAGTCGTGTACCGGCAAAGGTGCAGTCGTTATATACATGGAGATTTTGATGGCAAGCAGTAACTTGATTAAACAATTGCAAGAGCGGGGGCTGGTGGCCCAGGTGACGGACGAAGAAGCGTTAGCAGAGCGACTGGCGCAAGGCCCGATCGCGCTCTATTGCGGCTTCGATCCTACCGCTGACAGCTTGCATTTGGGGCATCTTGTTCCATTGTTATGCCTGAAACGCTTCCAGCAAGCGGGCCACAAGCCGGTTGCGCTGGTAGGCGGCGCGACGGGTCTGATTGGCGACCCGAGCTTCAAAGCTGCCGAGCGTAAGCTGAACACCGAAGAAACTGTTCAGGAGTGGGTGGACAAAATCCGCAAGCAGGTTGCCCCGTTCCTCGATTTCGACTGTGGAGAAAATTCTGCTATCGCCGCGAACAACTATGACTGGTTCGGCAATATGAACGTGCTGACCTTCCTGCGCGATATCGGTAAGCACTTCTCCGTTAACCAGATGATCAACAAAGAAGCGGTTAAGCAGCGTCTCAACCGTGAAGATCAAGGTATTTCGTTCACCGAGTTTTCTTATAACCTGTTGCAGGGCTATGACTTCGCCTGCCTGAATAAACAGTATGGTGTGACGTTGCAGATTGGCGGTTCTGACCAGTGGGGGAACATCACCTCTGGTATCGATCTGACTCGCCGTCTGCATCAGAATCAGGTGTTTGGCCTGACCGTTCCTTTGATCACCAAGGCTGACGGCACTAAGTTTGGTAAAACTGAAGGCGGAGCCGTATGGCTGGATCCGAAGAAAACCAGTCCGTACAAGTTCTACCAGTTCTGGATCAATACCGCTGATGCCGACGTTTACCGCTTCCTGAAGTTCTTCACCTTCATGAGCATTGAAGAGATCAATGCCCTCGAAGAGGAAGATAAGAACAGTGGTAAAGCACCACGCGCCCAGTATGTACTGGCGGAGCAGGTGACGCGTCTGGTTCACGGTGAAGAGGGTTTGCAAGCCGCGAAACGTATTACCGAATGCCTGTTCAGCGGTTCTTTGAGTGCGCTTAGTGAAGCGGACTTCGAACAGCTAGCGCAGGACGGCGTACCGATGGTTGAGATGGAAAAAGGCGCTGATCTGATGCAGGCACTGGTCGATTCTGAGCTCCAACCGTCCCGTGGTCAGGCGCGTAAAACTATCGCGTCCAATGCCATCACCATTAACGGTGAAAAACAGTCCGATCCTGAATACTTCTTTAAAGAAGAAGATCGTCTGTTTGGTCGTTATACCTTACTGCGTCGTGGCAAAAAGAATTACTGTCTGATTTGCTGGAAATAATGCACTAAGTGGAAAAGGGGAGTGAGAAATCACTCCCCTGGTTTTTATACAGGGAACACGATGAAAAATATTCTCGCTATCCAGTCTCACGTTGTCTATGGTCATGCGGGTAACAGTGCGGCAGAGTTTCCGATGCGCCGCCTGGGCGCGAATGTCTGGCCGTTGAATACCGTTCAATTTTCTAATCACACCCAATACGGCAAATGGACTGGCTGCGTAATGCCGCCCAGCCATTTAACCGAAATTGTTCAGGGCATTGCCGCCATCGATAAATTACATACCTGTGATGCTGTACTCAGTGGTTATCTGGGGTCGGCGGAACAGGGGGAACATATCCTCGGTATTGTCCGTCAGGTGAAAGCGGCGAATCCACAGGCGAAATATTTTTGCGATCCGGTAATGGGGCATCCTGAAAAAGGTTGCATCGTCGCGCCGGGTGTGGCGGAGTTTCATGTGCGTCACGGTCTGCCTGCCAGCGATATCATCGCGCCGAATCTGGTGGAGCTGGAAATCCTCTGTGAGCATCCGGTACATACCGTCGAAGAAGCCGTTAAAGCTGCGCGCGAACTCATTACGCAAGGGCCACAAATTGTGTTGGTTAAACACCTGGCGCGTGCGGGTTACAGCCGCGATCGTTTTGAAATGCTGCTGGTTACTGCCGATGAAGCCTGGCATATCAGCCGTCCGCTGGTAGATTTTGGTATGCGTCAGCCGGTCGGTGTTGGTGATGTGACGAGCGGTTTACTGTTGGTGAAACTGTTGCAGGGCGCAACGTTGCAACAGGCGCTGGAACATGTGACTGCCGCAGTATACGAAATTATGGTGACCACCAAAGCAATGCAGGAATATGAGCTGCAGGTGGTTGCAGCACAAGATCGTATAGCCAAACCGGAACATTATTTCAGCGCAACGAAACTCTGAAATACCTCTTTTCGGCCCACAGTTTCCTGTGGGCCGATGACTATTACTGCAATCCTTCCGCCGTCAACGCAGCTTTCACCGCCGGACGTTCAGCCATACGTTGCATAAATGCCGCAATGTGCTCTAAACCCTCCAGATTCAGTTTCACCGCGTATGCCCAGCGCAGAACCGTAAACAGGTAGGCATCAGCAATAGTAAAACGTTGCCCACAGATCCAGTGCTCATCTTTCAGCGCGTCGTTAACATACTGCAGTTTTTTCTCCAGTTGTGCGCGCGCAATCGGTTTGAACTCTTCTGGTGTAGCCGGGTGAAACAGCGGGGTAAAGCCTTTATGTAGTTCGGTGGCAATATAGTTCAGCCATTCGATGGTTTTATAGCGCGAAATACTATTTACCGGAGCCAGTAATTGACGGTCGGGTACGCTATCGGCAAGGTATTGCATAATCGCCACGCCTTCTGTCAGTAGCGTGGCATCATCGAGCAGTAACGCAGGAACCTGTCCCTTAGGGTTAATGGCAAAGTAATCATCACCATTTTCGAGGCGTTTTTTCATCAAATCCACACTGACGAGCGTAAAATCCTTTCCGCTCTCACGCAGGGTGATATGGGAAGCAAGAGAGCAGGCGCCCGGTTTATAGAACAGTTTCATCGGTAACTCCTTTTGGCTGTGGTTTAAAGAATGGTAGTGCGTTGTTGAATAAAAAAAAGCCGCTAACGAAAAGTTAGCGGCTTGTAAAAGAGTTTCCCTGAAATTTATGCTACGGCAGCTTTCGCTGCTTTGTCTGCAGCATCGTCCTGAGTCATGCGATGCAGTTTCGGTGCGGTCAGCAGCATCAGCACTGCGATAACGGCAGTGGCGACACCAATCTGCAAGAACACGCGGCCATACACATCCAGCGACATCAGCGGATCGGTTACGTTATCCGGAACAGCCATCATGCCCGCAACATAACCACCAATCAGGTTTGCACCGGCAGTGGTCAGGAACCAGCTACCCATAATGAAGCCCATCAGACGCTGAGGAACGAGCTGAGCAACCATTGCCAGACCCAGACCGGAGATCATCAGTTCACCGATACTCTGCAGGCCATAGCTTGCTACCAGCCAGCCTACAGAAACGATACCGGCGTCAGAAGCGAATTTCGCGCCCACTGGCAGGATCAGGAATGCGCCGGAACACATCACCATACCGATTGCAAATTTGGTCGGCATCGGCAGAGTGTCGCCCATCTTGTTATAGATAGCGGCCAGAATCGGGCTACCAATGATGATCCAGAATGGGTTCAGAGCCTGATACTGTTCAGGTTCAACCGCCATCCCCAGAATGGAGTGTTCAACGTTACGAATCGCAAAGAAGTTCAGCGACGTCGGCATCTGGCTGTACAGCACGAAGAAGATGATTGCTTCAAGCATCAGAATGAAGGCAACGATCATTTTACGACGCGCAGCACCTTTCATGGCGAACGCTTCTTTACCGAAGATAACAACGATACCGAAGGCAACAACGCCCAGCGCCATACGCGCAACTTCCTGGTTGTGCAGCAGCCAGGTTGCAACCGCGATCAGTGCCACAACGCCAATAATGGTCAGCAGCAGGTTACGGTAGTTGACTGGTTCAAAGTCAGGTTTCGAACCGTACTGTTTAACCCAGCGCTGGCAGAAGGCAAAGTTAACAATGGTGATCAACAGACCGACTACGCTAAGCGCAAACGCGACGCTCCAGCCGTATTTAACCGCCAGCCACGGGGTTGCAATCATAGAGAAGAAAGAACCGATGTTGACGGACATGTAGTACATGGTAAATGCACCGTCCAGACGCGGGTCGTTTTTCTCATAGCAAGTCGAGAGCAGCGAAGACGGGTTGGCTTTAAACAGGCCGTTACCGACAGCAATTGCCGCCATACCCATATAGACGATACCTGCGTCGTGACCAGACCACGCAACCAGCGCATAGCCAATCGCCAGCACGATAGCGCCAAGCATAATGACGCGTTTAGTACCCAGTACCTTGTCACCTAACCAGCCGCCGATAGCGACCAGACCATAAACCAGGGCACTAAAGGAAGAGAAAAGTGTGATTGAATCCGCTTCAGACATACCCAGTTGTTTAACCAGGTAGACAGCCATAATTCCTTGTAGGCCGTAATAACCAAAACGTTCCCATAACTCAATCGAGAAGATGAGATAGAACGCCTTCGGTTGTTTGAAAGCGTTCAAACTAACGCTTTCTGTTGGTTTTTGGTTTGCAGTGGACACTTTTACCTCTTTTTTTACATCCCATATTAACGGGGGTGCATTCTCGCGTGATGTCTAAAAAACATACGCGCAATTGTTATAGTGGGAGGGGAAACGGCAGGTAATGTTCACCATCTTGCACTTTCAGACAAGTCCTTTGTAATAATCTGTTACATATAACTGGCCTGGAGAATTCATCGGCTTTGGGAAATGTTATCCAGCGTTAAATTTTTCAAAAAACGTAACGGCAGATTTTTTCACTACTGGAGCCGGGTAATAATTCCTCTTTGGCGATATGTTCTGCTATAAGGTGTTTCATGTAGTGGGATAGTCCATTATCTGAAAAATAGCCAGTGTAATGTTTTGTAGGTTTCAGGTCGGATTGAATCAATGCTTTGTCAAATTTAACTTTTGAGGTGCATTATTTTTACATTTGTGTATCAGTGTGATTTCGATCACAAATGAATAGAAAATTTCGCTATTAAAAAACAATTAACCTGCATTTTTGGTTATTCACAAACGGATTGCCTAATGATGCCGCAGCGAGGCGGCATCATTAACGTTAGAAAGTTGTTTTTGAAGAGGATGAGTAGCGGTAATGGATGAAGAAACGGCAGTACCTGTTTGTGTCAGATGTCAACTTTCTCTTTGTATTCACAAAGATCTTCAATAATGCAGGAGCCACAGCGCGGTTTGCGGGCAATGCAGGTATAACGCCCGTGAAGGATTAACCAGTGATGGCAGTCGACTTTAAATTCTGCAGGAACTACTTTTAGCAGTTTTTCCTCAACTTGTTCGACGTTTTTCCCGGGAGCAAATTGGGTGCGGTTGCAGACACGGAAAATGTGGGTATCTACAGCAATGGTCGGCCAGCCGAAAGCGGTATTCAACACCACGTTAGCTGTTTTGCGTCCAACGCCGGGCAATGCTTCCAGCGCAGCGCGATCTTCCGGAACTTCGCCATTATGCTGCTCCAGTAAGATACGGCAGGTCTTGATGATATTTTCCGCTTTGCTGTTATATAACCCAATGGTTTTGATATACGTTTTCACGCCTTCAACACCCAGTTCGAGCATCGCGGCAGGCGTATTGGCTACCGGGTAGAGCTTCGCTGTTGCTTTATTAACGCTGACATCAGTGGCCTGGGCAGAAAGTAGTACAGCAATCAGCAATTCAAAAGGCGAACTGAAATTAAGCTCGGTTGTGGGATGAGGATTGTTCTCACGCAGGCGGGTGAGGATCTCCAGTCGTTTTGCTTTGTTCATCAGACATTCCCTGTTTCACCGTTTTGCAACTCGCGTTCAGCGGCTGCTTCAGTGCGGCGCTTTTTCATTTTTTCATCAATCAGGTATTTTCCTGCCAGCATCAGTCCCAGGCCAATAAATGCCCCTGGTGGTAACATTGCGAGCAGGAAAGGGGAATCAGTGTGGAAGATCTCCACGCGCAATACTTTTGCCCAGTTACCCAACAGCGCATCGGCACCGTCAAATAACGTTCCGTTGCCGATAATTTCGCGCAGTGAACCCAGCACGAACATTGCGCAGGTTGCACCCATGCCAATCGAAAATCCGTCCAGCGCCGAAAGCGCCGGACCTTTTTTTGCAGCGAAGGCTTCAGCGCGACCAACAACGATACAGTTAGTGACAATCAGCGGAATAAAAATTCCTAACGATTGATACAGACCAAAGGCGTAGGCGTTGATCAGCATTTGTACGGCACTGACCACCGAGGCGATGATCATCACGTAAATAGGGATACGGATCTCGGCTGGCGTCCAGTGACGCAGCGTCGAGATAGTCAGGTTGGTGAGAGTCAACACCAGCGTAGTCGCAAGCCCTAAACCCAGTGCGTTGGTGGCAGTTGACGTGACTGCCAGCAGCGGGCAGAGACCGAGCAACTGAACCAGTGCGGAGTTGTTCTTCCATAACCCCTGAACAATAACGTCTTTAATTTCGCTCACGGTCTATTCTCCACAGGCAGGAAGTTGAGAAAGTTGTTCTGGTAACGTTTGGGCGTACAACCCGGCGCGTTTTACCGCATTCACCACCGCGCGAGGCGTAATGGTCGCGCCGGTGAACTGGTCGAAATCACCGCCATCTTTCTTTACCGCCCAGTGAGCGTCATTTGCGGTGCTGATTTTTTTACCCGCAAAATGAGTGATCCAGTCAGAGAGGCGCAGTTCGATTTTATCGCCAAGCCCTGGCGTTTCGTGATGTTCTGTCACGCGTGTGCCAAGTACAGTGCCGTTAAAATCGGCTCCGACCAGTAGCTGAATCGCGCCTGAATAGCCATCCGGCGCAGTCGCTTCCAGAACGGCAGCTACCGGCTGGCCATCCTGTTTAGCGATGTAAACCCGATGTTCACCTTTACCCAGCTCAGGCGCATTCACTAAATAGCAACTTTGTGCCAGCTCATTGTTATAGCGTTCGGTTGGCAACACCTGATCAAATAACGTCTTTTGTTGCAGGCTGGCCTGTTCAGCAATCGTCGTTTTGGTCATCTGGTTGATGGCCGCCGTTAAACCTGTTGAACCGGCGGCAAACAGTGCCAGCGTAATACCGTGTTTTCGGATAGTTTTCAGCATGGTTTATCCTTTGCGATGGCCGTAAACGCGCGGACGCGTATAGTAATCGATCAGAGGAACCGTGATGTTCGCCAGCAGGACAGCAAAAGCCACGCCGTCAGGATAGCCGCCGAAACTGCGGATCAACCAGACTAATAAGCCCGCCAGTGCGCCAAAAATCAGACGACCACGATTAGTCGTAGAAGCGGTCACCGGATCGGTCAGAATAAAGAATGCGCCAAGCATGGTCGCGCCAGACAGCAGATGAATTTGCGGTGATGCCAGCGTCTCCGGTGAGAACAACCAGCCCAGCGTTGCGCATAGCGCCAGCGTCACTAAGAAGCTGACGGGAATATGCCAGCGAATCGCTTTCTGCCATAGCAACCACACGCCGCCAACCAGCCAGGCGAGGTTTACCCATTGCCAGCCAGCGCCTGCCAGAATACCGCTGTAGATCGGATACTGCATAATTTGCTCAACCGAATGACCGGCGCGGACAGAGGTTTTGAACGTATCCAGCGGCGTCGCCTGGCTGATACCATCAATGCCTAAGCGTAGCGTGTTCATATCACCGCCGCTGACGGTATGGCCGCTGAAGATAACCTGCACAGCGTCGATAAATCCAGGGATGTTGACCGCAATCTCATGCGGCGGCAACCAACTGGTCATCTGTACCGGGAAGGAGATCAGTAATACTACATAACCAATCATTGCCGGGTTGAATGGGTTTTGCCCCAGACCGCCATACAACTGTTTAGCGATGATCACCGCAAACACCGTACCCAGCACGACCATCCACCACGGCGCGAGAGGTGGAATACTTACCGCCAACAATAAGCCTGTTAGTAATGCTGAGTTATCTTTTAACGTTGCGGCTACTGACTGCTTGCGCAGCTTAAGCACAAGCGCTTCGGCTAACAATGCACTGACCGATGCCAGCAGGATCTGAACGAGAGTGCCCCAGCCAAAAAACCACAGTTGTGCCGCGATTCCAGGCACGGCTGCGAGCAGTACCAGCAGCATAATGCGCGATGTCTGGCGCTGGTTATGGGTATATGGGGAGCTAGCTATTCTGAATACCATTTAGTCCTCGTTTACAACCTTTTGCTGGGCGGCTTTTTTTGCCTGAACGCGGGCAATAGCCGCGGCAACTGCCGCTTTGCGCGGATCAACCTGTTCTTCTGACTCGGCGTTAGCCTGCTGTTGTTCCAGTTTACGCGCTTTGGCGCGGGCAATAGCGGCCTCGACGGCAGCCTTGCGCGGATCAACCTGTTCTTCCGGCTCGGCGTTAG
>NZ_KE137149.1:2596892-3110876 GCF_000408525.1 Escherichia sp. KTE96
ATAGCGGCCTCGACGGCAGCCTTGCGCGGATCAGCAACGGTTGTTGCGTCGTTGATCTGTTGTAATTCTGCCTGCTTCGCTCTGGCTTGCGCTTTACGCGCTTCCCGTGCTGCAATAATTGCGCTGTTATCCGGACGTTCGCCAGCTTTGATCACAATAGGCTGCGTGGCCTGGGCCTGCTTCTCTTTCACACGTGCCAGTGCGGCAGCAATCGCGTCTTTGTCTTTGGCTGCAGGTTGTACCGCCGCGCTCTTATGTCGTTCAAGACGCGCGGCTTTTTCGCGCTCCAGACGTGCCTGACGGGCTTCAAAACGCGCTTTTGCTTCTGCGGCGCGTTTCTCTTCCTGACGAATGGCGGCAATTTCTGCTTTTTCCTGACGGAAATATTGCACCAGTGGAATGTTGCTCGGGCAAACCCAGGCGCAGGCCCCACATTCAATACAGTCGGCAATGTTGTGCGCGGTGGCTTTATCGTGCTGCTGACCTTTGCTGAACCAGTACAACTGTTGCGGCAGAAGATCGGCAGGGCAGGCGTCAGCACAGGCGCTACAGCGGATGCAGCTTTGTTCTTCCTGCGGTTCACCGAGTTCACTGGCCGACGGTGCCAGCAGGCAGTTAGTGATTTTGACGACCGGCACATCCAGCCACGGCAATGTAAAGCCCATTAGCGGGCCGCCCATAATCACCATTTGATCAGCAGAAGGACGGAATCCGGCATCATCCAATAAATGACGCACAGGTGTACCCAGTCGCGCCCAGACGTTACCCGGACGTGCAATGGCTTCACCAGTCAGCGTCACCACGCGCTCGGTAATGGGCTCGCCATCGATAACTGCGCGTTTCACCGCGTAAGCGGTGCCGACGTTTTGCATTAACACACCGATATCTGATGAACGGCCGCCGTGTGGCACCTGCTTCCCGGTCAGGATGTACGTTAACTGTTTGGCACCGCCGGAAGGATATTTAGTTGGAATAACCCGTAGAGCGATATCGCGGGAGTCTGCCAGCACTGCGCGCAGCATGGAAATCGCCTGTGGTTTGTTATCTTCAATACCGATAAGAATTTCGCGCGGTTGTAGGATATGCGCAAGAATGCGAATGCCTTCCACCACCTGAGCGGCGCAATCCTGCATCAGACGGTCATCGGCGGTAATATACGGTTCGCACTCGGCAGCATTGATAATCAAGGTTTCGATTTTATCGCCGCCACCCTGCAATTTAACACCCGTAGGGAAGCCCGCCCCCCCCAGCCCGGCGACGCCAAACTGATGAATACGTTCAATTAACTCTTCCCGGCTACGTGAGCGGTAATCGCTCCAGCCGTCACGTGGGATCCAGCAGTCTTCACCATCAGCATCAATAATCACGCTTAACTCAGCTAATGCTGAAGGATGAGCCGTAGAGTGGGGGGCAATAGCTGTAACGGTGCCGGAGGTTGGTGCGTGAACCGGCAGCATTTTGCCGCGACCGCGAGTGAGTGGCTGACCGCGCAGCACTTTATCCCCGACGCTAACACACAGCTCACCTTCAGCGCCAATATGTTGCTTCAGCGGAATGACAAATCGCTGCGCCAGTGGCACCTGGCGTAGAGGCGTACCGTTGGACTGGGTTTTCATTTCCGGTGGATGAATACCGCCGTTGAAGTCCCAGATTTTATTTTTTTTGAAAGCAGAAAATAACTTAAACATGGTGTTCCACGGGAATGATGCGCACGGGAATGGTGTTCAGATCCCATTTCCAGGAGTCAGGCGTTTCTGCGACCGGTTGTAAGGAGATGCAGTGTGTAGGGCATGGGTCAACGCAAAGATTGCAGCCCGTGCACAGATCGCTCATCACTGTATGCATTGCGCGGGTAGCGCCAACAATGGCGTCTACCGGACACGCCTGAATGCACTTAGTGCAGCCAATACAGTTATTTTCATCAATAACTGCCACCATGCGCGCAGGCGTCAACTCTTGCGCTTCGCCATCCAGCGGCTGTGGCTCGACATTAAGCAACTCGGCAATTTTCAACATCACAGCTTCGCCACCAGGTGCGCAGCGGTTGATTTTTTCGCCATTACAACTGATGGCTTCCGCATACGGACGACAGCCTGGATAACCGCACTGACCACACTGGCTTTGCGGTAAAATTTCGTCAATTTTCTCAACGACCGGATCGTCTTCCACCGCAAAACGGCGGGAGGCATAACCCAGAATGGCGCCAAACACCAGGCCCAGCAGGCTCACGGCGGCAACGGCAATCCAGATAGCATTCATTACAACTTCACCAAACCACTAAAGCCCATAAAGGCCAGAGACATAAGACCCGCAGTAATCAGCGCAATGGCATTACCACGAAAAGGGGCCGGAACATCGGCCACAGCAAGACGTTCGCGAATGGCGGCAAAAAGCACCATCACCAGCGAGAAGCCGACAGCAGCAGAAAAACCGTACAGCGCCGACTGCAAGAAATTGTGCCCGAGGTTGATATTCAGCAACGCTACGCCGAGCACCGCACAGTTGGTGGTGATAAGCGGCAGAAAAATCCCGAGTAGTCGATAAAGTACCGGGCTGGTTTTACGCACCACCATCTCGGTGAACTGCACGACTACGGCAATCACCAGAATAAACGCCAGGGTGCGCAGGTAAATCAGATTGAGTGGGATTAAAATCCACGTGTCGATAAGCCAGGCGCAAATAGACGCCAGCGTCATCACAAATGTTGTTGCCAGCCCCATGCCCATCGCGGTTTCCAGCTTTTTGGAAACCCCCATAAACGGACAGAGACCCAGAAACTTGACCAGTACAAAGTTATTGACCAGTACAGTTCCGACAAACAGTAACAGGTAGTCAGTCATTTTTCGGCCTGAAATAAAAAAGCCGCCTATTATCCGTTAATCCAGAGCAGGCGACAACAGGTTAACTGTAAGGTTATTACGGATTCACAAACGTCGCTTTCACCCGCGACGAGCGTTTGAAATAGGGGACGATCAATGCAGTTGCCAACAAAGTAAACAGCAACTGGCGAACGGCTACACCATCTTCAACCGGAGAAAACGCGAAGGCTTTAACTGCCAGTAATACGGAAATCAGTAGCCAGATAATATAATGTTTAGGAACACAACGCCGACGTTTAAAGAAAGCGATGGTTAACCACAGTGTGTAATACCACATAGCGATGGCGGTAATAAACGAAACGCCCCATGAGATTTGCGTTGTCAGGGATTGTTCGCTGAGCGTTTTAAATGTTTGAGGAGAAGATAACGCTGCGGAGTACAGCAACAGCGCCAGCGTCGTACTCAGTAAGGCAACTAACAGCCAGGCTAACGGGCCAAGCAACCAGCCTCCAATACGTTGTGGCGTTGTGGTGGTCATAAGTTCTCCAGAATAGCGACAGCAAACGGGCAAATCTAATTTTAGGGGCGTCATTATAAAGCTTTTATAACCGATCGCTACTTTCTTTATTGAACGTAGTGCCAGACCGATTTCGGAACCTGCCCGAGGTCAAACAAACGCCCGCCAGAAACCAGCTCTGCTCGGCGGTGATCGGCTGCACGATACATATTTATAATATCCTGATCGTCCGTCAGGGTGTAATTAAGATGATCGTAGAGTTTTTCCAGGCTTTCGAGTGAATTGATTTTACGAAATTTTAATAAGTATTCCTGAGCTGTCATAAAAGATCCATTAAATAACTAATACCAAAGTGGTAGGCATTATATGTAATGATAAAATCTCACCATAGGTGAACGTTAAAGCAATAATAAGAATGTGCTGATGGCAAATAATTCTGGGATGAAATACTGCTAATAAAAGAGTAACGCGCTTTACTATCCCTGACAATCGTCAACAACACCGTGCAAAATAATAAATTCCTGGTTTAAATACCCGACAAGTCAAAACATGCACCCGGACGGGCTGCATGTTGCCCTGCAAACGCAGAGATTACTTGTGTTGTACCGGGGTACTCTGTTCAGGCGGCTGGTAGTTGTCAATGTGACTCGCCACGCCAAGAAGAATGACTGAAACGATAAGAACGATCCAACCTGTTAATTCAATAAGACGATTCATTACTGCCCACATCTATGTTGATTGATCCATTAACTAAGGCCGTAAATGTTACTTAGCAATAATTGCTCCAGCAAGATTTTTACTGATGTTTTTGCGATATTTATCTTTTGCCTTCAGAAAATTCGCTCTTTTTTTGACTTAAGTTAAATAACCCCCCGTATTGCAGGCAGGTTATTAAACTGTTGAGAGAGGGTAAAGGATAGTGTCAAATAGCATCATACTTCAATGAGAGGCAATGACATGAGCGACAACATCCGTGTTGGGTTGATTGGGTACGGTTATGCGAGCAAAACCTTCCATGCTCCCCTGATTGCGGGCACGCCCGGGCTGGAGCTGGCGGTGATCTCCAGCAGTGACGAAACAAAAGTGAAGGCTGATTGGCCAACAGTTACGGTTGTCTCTGAACCGAAGCATCTCTTTAATGATCCTAATATTGACCTGATTGTCATTCCTACGCCCAACGATACCCATTTTCCGTTAGCAAAAGCGGCACTGGAAGCGGGTAAACATGTGGTTGTTGATAAGCCTTTCACCGTGACACTGTCACAAGCACGGGAGCTGGATGCTCTGGCAAAGAGTCTTGGGCGCGTGTTGTCAGTGTTTCATAACCGTCGCTGGGATAGCGATTTCCTGACGCTAAAAGGTTTGCTCGCGGAAGGCTTGCTGGGGGAAGTGGCTTACTTTGAGTCTCATTTCGACCGCTTCCGTCCACAGGTGCGCGATCGCTGGCGTGAACAGGGCGGCCCCGGTAGCGGTATCTGGTACGATTTAGCGCCGCATTTGCTCGATCAGGCTATTACGCTGTTTGGCTTACCCGTCAGCATGACCGTAGATTTAGCACAGTTACGCCCGGGAGCGCAGTCGACAGATTATTTCCACGCCATTTTGTCCTACCCACAGCGGCGGGTCATTTTACACGGCACTATGTTGGCGGCAGCAGAGTCGGCACGCTATATCGTTCATGGTTCTCGCGGCAGCTACGTTAAGTATGGACTCGATCCACAGGAAGAGCGGCTGAAAAATGGCGAACGTTTGCCGCAGGAAGATTGGGGCTATGATATGCGTGACGGCGTACTTACCCGTGTTGAAGGTGAGGAACGCGTCGAAGAAACACTGCTGACGGTGCCGGGAAATTATCCGGCTTACTACGCTGCTATTCGTGATGCGTTGAATGGTGACGGAGAAAATCCGGTGCCGGCAAGTCAGGCGATTCAGGTGATGGAACTCATTGAACTTGGTATCGAATCCGCCAAACATCGCGCGACGCTGTGCCTGGCGTGATAATCGATTTTTGGAGCCGGATAAAGCGACTACACTGCATCCGGCGATGAATTCAAATGCCTGATACGACGCTTACGCGCCTTATCAGGCATGTTCTTACTTCGCAGTCACTTTTTCTCTCAGAGCACGTTTCTCATCGGCGCTCAAAAACGCCATTTCCAGACCGTTAATCTGCGCCTGGCGAATTTGCTCGCGAGATAAACCCGCAGCGGGTGCGGCGACGGTATATTCGTGAATGATATCTACGCCCTGAACCCCCGGATCATCAGTGTTAATGCTGGCGCAAATACCATGCTCAAGGAACGTTTTCAGTGGATGTGCCACCAGAGAGGCTACGGTACTGGTCTGAATATTTGAGGTCAGACAGGATTCAATACCAATTTGCTGTTCGGCAAGAAAATCCATCAGCGCCCGATCTTCAATGGCTTTTACGCCATGTCCAATACGTTCCGCCCCCAGTTCACGAATAGCCTGCCAGATGCTTTCCGAGCCAGCAGCTTCACCTGCATGAACAGTAATATGCCAACCCGCATCACGTGCGCGATTGAAGTGAGAAAGGAACAGACTCCCCGGGAAACCAAGTTCATCACCGGCTAAATCCAGCGCGGTAATCTGGTCACGGTGGGCTAAAAATGCCTCCAGTTCTTGCTGGCAGGCGGCTTCGCCAAAGGTTCGACTCATAATGCCGATAAGATTCGCCTGCACACCAAAAGTGCGGCAACCTTCACGCACGCCATCAATGACGGCTTCAACCACGCCCGCAACAGGCAACTGATGCGTCATCGCCATGTAGCCTGGCGAAAAACGTAGTTCGACATAGTGCAGGCCGTTTCGAGCGGCATCTTCAATATTTTCAAATGCCACGCGACGGCAGGCATCAAGAGAAGCGAGAACTTTAACGCCCCAGTCAAGTTTGCTCAGGAAGCTGACCAGATCGGGTTCGTTGGCGATGACCTGAACGTGGGGGATCAGCGTTTCCAGCGATTGTGCAGGAAGTGAAATATTATACTGGCGGCCAAGTTCAAGGATGGTCTGGGGACGAATGTTGCCATCAAGGTGGCGATGGATATCAGTTAATGGCAGGGTGGTATCAATCATGGTCGCACTCTTTTTCTGGATATAAAAGTGCGCACCATTATAAAAACAAAGCAGGGTAAAAATCTACGATTGCGCAACGATTATTTGCGTTGCGCAATCGCAATCAACGTACAGTGCGGATGGCGTTAATTAATCCGGCGACACCTTTTTCCAGTTTCGAACGAGGGCATCCGGCATTGAGACGAACAAAGCCACGGCCTTCTTCGCCGTAGGTATATCCCGGCATGATCGCCACTTTTTCTTGCTCAATCAGGACTTTTTGCAGTGCATTGTCATCAATGTTCAGAGGCCGTAAATCAAGCCAGGCGAGATAAGTGGATTGTGGGGGCTGCCAGTTGAGTTCCGGGAACGCGGCGTTCATTGTATTGGCGATATACCTCAGATTGTCTTTCAGATAGACACGTAAGGCATCCAGCCACGCTGCGCCTTGCTGATAGGCGGCGATATGTGCTGTTAATGCCAGTACAGAAGGGGAGGAAAGCCCATCACGACCTTTCAGTGCTGATAAATACGTCTCGCGGCTCTCGCTGTTTTCAATGATACCGTAAGCTCCGGTCAGGGCAGGAATATTGAAACTTTTCGAACCAGAAGTCAGCAGCGCCCAGTCTCCGCGCGCCACGTTGCTCCAGGGAATATGTGGTTGCTCATCCCATACCATATCCATATGGATTTCATCGGAGATAACGCGTACACCATAGCGTTCGCAAAGGTCTGCCATTATCTCCAGTTCATCGCAAGTCCAGACTTTACCCGTGGGGTTCTGCGGGCTACACAGGAGCATAATTTTACATTCTGGTTTCGCCAGTACAGCTTCCAGTTTTGCCATATTGCAAAACCAACCGTCCTCCCGCTTCTCTAAAGCAACGGGCATCACGGTGCGCTGATTACCTTCAATGGCTTTGTAAAATGCGTCGTAAGCGGGGGTATGGATCATCACGCCTTCACCGACGGCAGACCACTGGCGAATCAATTCCGACACCATATAGATAACAGAAGGGCCATAAACCACCGACTGCGTATCAATGGCGGTGTTATGTTGGGTGGAAAACCAGTGGGCAATTGCCGCGAGAAACTCATCGTTTTTCCAGCGGCTGTAGCCAAACACACCGTGCATCAGGCGCTGATTCAGCGCCTCGATAATGCAGGGTGCGGTGGCAAAATCCATGTCTGAAATCGTGAACGGCAGCAGATCCGCAGAGCCGAAACGGTCAGCGACATAGTCCCATTGTGTACACCATGTTCCATGACGATCCACGACCTTTGAAAAATCGAACATATTTTATCCTTATGCCTGAACAGTGCGCATCAAACCGGCCATTTCATCTTTTACCGATTGAACTTGCGGCCCAATAACAACCTGCAGGTTATGTTGATTCAATTGAACTACGCCAATTGCCCGATTGTCCTTCAGCGCCTGCACATTCACAAGCGACATATCTTTCACAGACAAACGCAGGCGAGTAATACAGTTATCAAGGCTGACAATATTGTCGGCACCACCCAGGGCTTCGAGGATTGCCGGAACGTTGTAACCTGATTTACCCGGCGTACCGACAACGGCTTTTTCGATTGAGCTGGCGATTTCACTGTCGCGCCCCGGTGTTTTCAGATTGAAGCGGGTGATAGCGAAACGGAAGATGACGTAGTAAACAACAAACCAAATTGCCGCCACCACTGGCACCATGTACCACTTAGTCGACAGACCATGCAAAATACCGAATACCACAAAGTCGATGATATTACCGTCGGTATTACCGATGGTGACACCGAGAACGGACATGACAGTGAAGCCGAGGCCGGTTAACAGTGCGTGGATGACATACAGGACTGGCGCAACGAACAGGAACAGGAACTCCAGCGGTTCTGTGGTGCCGCCAACGACACAGGCGATCAGGCCAGAAATCAGCAGGCCTTTAATTTTATGGCGATTTTCCGGGCGTGCGCAGTGATACATGGCTAATGCCGCACCAGGCAGGCCGCCGAGGAAGGCAGGCATTTTTCCCTGGGAGAGGAAACGCGTAGCGCTTTCAGAGAAACCGTGTGTGGTCGGGCAGCTTAATTGCGCCTGGAAGATAGTCAGCGCGCCGCTTACGGTTTGACCGCAGACTTCCTGCGTGCCGCCCGCATCAGTAAAGCGAATTAATGCCACCAGAATGTGATGCAGACCAAACGGCAACAGCAGACGTTCGCCAGTACCAAACAGCATCGGTCCGAAATCGCCTGCGCTATTGATCATATGACCTAATCCACTAATGCCCA
Source organism: Escherichia sp. KTE96 (assembly GCF_000408525.1). Lineage (NCBI taxonomy): Bacteria > Pseudomonadati > Pseudomonadota > Gammaproteobacteria > Enterobacterales > Enterobacteriaceae > Escherichia > Escherichia sp. KTE96. The sequence continues at coordinate 2,605,584 of NZ_KE137149.1, forward strand.
TAGCAAATATCGGCCAGACTAACGGAATTACCAGACCGACAAGTCCCATCACCAGTGAGGAGATAATGGGCACGAAGCGGGTGCCGCCGAAGAACGCCAGCGCATCTGGCAGGCGGATATTATGGAAACGCTCATGCAGCATCCAGACAATGATACCGGCGATCACTGCACCGAGGATCCCGGTGTCGATCGACTGGATCCCAAGAATACTCTGGATATTATTGGCTTTCAGAACGGCTGCATCGGTGGTTGGTAGAATGCCTTTATTGGTCAACCAGAAGTTAACCGCAAGGTTCATGACCGCGTAACCGACAAAACCCGCGAATGCTGCAACACCTTTGTTTTCACGCGCCAGCCCGAGTGGGATTGCAATACAGAACATCACTGGCAGAAAGCTAAAAGCAAACGAGCCAACCTTACTCATCCAGGTAAAGATGGCCTGCAACACGGGGTTACCCAATGCCGGGATTAGGGTGATGACATCGTGGCTGCTAAGGGAACTGCCAATTCCGAGCATAATGCCGCAGAACGACAATAACGCCACGGGTAACATAAAGGTTTTGCCTAACTGCTGGAAGAATTCCCACAGCGTGACTTTCGGTGCTGCTTTCGCCGTCATAAAACGACTCCTTGTTGAGAACAGTCTGGATTCAATAAATTGCGCGAGAAGATAAAACGTTTTATCAAATTTTAGTGAGGCATAAATCACATTACGCAACGATAATAGCGGGTATAAGATAAATTAAAGGTAAAACGTTTTATCTGTCACATAATCAGGGAGTAGGTCATCTGCATGGCTACCGCCAAAAAAATCACCATTCATGATGTTGCGCTGGCTGCGGGCGTGTCAGTCAGTACCGTTTCGCTGGTGCTTAGTGGCAAAGGGCGAATATCTGCCGCCACGGGAGAACGGGTTAACGCGGCCATTGAAGAGTTAGGCTTTGTGCGAAATCGCCAGGCATCTGCGCTGCGCGGCGGGCAGAGTGGCGTAATTGGCTTAATTGTGCGCGACTTATCTTCGCCGTTTTACGCTGAATTAACGGCCGGGCTGACAGAGGCACTGGAAGCACAGGGGCGGATGGTTTTTTTGCTCCACGGCGGTAAAGATGGCGAGCAACTGGCCCAGCGATTTTCACTGCTACTGAATCAGGGTGTCGATGGTGTGGTGATTGCCGGTGCGGCAGGAAGCAGTGATGACCTGCGGCGCATGGCAGAAGAAAAAGACATCCCGGTGATTTTTGCATCCCGTGCCAGCTATCTTGAAGATGTGGATACTGTTCGCCCGGATAACATGCAGGCAGCGCAGTTATTGACGGAACACCTTATTCGCAATGGGCATCAGCGTATCGCCTGGCTGGGAGGGCAAAGTTCCTCTTTAACCCGCGCGGAACGAGTGGGTGGATATTGCGCAACACTATTAAAATTTGGTCTGCCGTTTCACAGCGATTGGGTACTGGAATGTTCTTCCAGCCAGAAGCTGGCTGCGGAAGCTATAACGGCGCTTTTGCGCCATAACCCGACCATCAGCGCGGTGGTGTGCTACAACGAAACCATTGCGATGGGCGCGTGGTTTGGTTTACTGAAAGCAGGGCGGCAAAGCGGCGAAAGCGGGGTCGATCGTTATTTTGAGCAACAGGTTTCATTAGCGGCATTTACTGATGTAACGCAAACTGCTCTTGATGATTTTCCGATTGTCTGGGCCTGCACACCTGCGCGGGAACTGGGCTTTACGCTTGCCGATCGCATGATGCAAAAAATCAGTCACGAAGAGAATCACTCTCGAAATCTGATTATCCCCGCGCGGCTCATTACGGCGAAATAATCTCTCTTTATCTGCTATACCTGGTAGTGTCTTTTCCCCGAGGTTAATGATAAAAAATGTGGCACACAGGCGGTGCCTTTTAATTTATTTACTGAAGTTCACAGGAGGTTTATGTGTTTAATTCTGACAACCTGAGACTCGACGGAAAATGCGCCATCATCACCGGTGCGGGTGCTGGTATTGGTAAAGAAATTGCCATTACATTCGCGACAGCAGGTGCATCTGTGGTGGTCAGTGATATTAATGCCGATGCAGCAAATCATGTTGTTGATGAGATTCAACAGCTTGGTGGACAGGCATTTGCCTGGCGTTGTGATATTACTTCCGAACAGGAATTATCTGCTCTGGCAGACTTTGCCATCAGTAAGTTGGGCAAAGTGGATATTCTGGTTAACAACGCGGGTGGCGGTGGTCCTAAACCGTTTGATATGCCAATGGCGGATTTCCGCCGCGCTTATGAACTGAATGTGTTTTCTTTTTTCCATCTGTCACAACTCATTGCGCCAGAAATGGAAAAAAATGGCGGAGGCGTTATTCTGACTATCACTTCTATGGCTGCAGAAAATAAAAATAAAAACATGACTTCCTATGCGTCATCTAAAGCTGCGGCCAGTCATCTGGTGAGAAATATGGCATTTGATCTGGGTGAAAAAAATATTCGGGTGAATGGCATTGCGCCGGGGGCAATATTAACTGATGCTCTAAAATCCGTTATTACGCCAGAAATTGAACAAAAAATGTTGCAGCACACGCCAATCAGACGTCTGGGTCAACCGCAAGATATTGCTAACGCGGCGCTGTTTCTGTGTTCACCTGCTGCCAGTTGGATAAGCGGGCAAATACTCACCGTATCCGGCGGTGGGGTACAGGAGCTTAATTAATCGCTAGCAGGCCGGTAAACAACTGAGTGAGTGTTGTTTACCGGTACAGCGAGTTCAGCAGTGAAAAAACGCCAGAAAACTGGTAACCATGTTATGTTCATTGGTTGACCAATTATCGTGTGAATAGTAAACGAATCGGGTGTGCCTTCGCACTATTCAACAGCAATGATAGGCGCTCACCTGACAACGCGGTAAACTAGTTATTCATGCTAACTATATTGGTTTAACGATGGATAACATGCAGACTGAAGCACAACCGACACGGACCCGGATCCTCAATGCTGCCAGAGAGATTTTTTCAGAAAATGGATTTCACAGTGCCTCGATGAAAGCCATCTGTAAATCCTGCGGTATAAGTCCCGGGACGCTTTACCACCATTTCATTTCTAAAGAAGCCTTGATTCAGGCAATTATCCTCCAGGATCAGGAGAGGGCGCTGGCCCGCTTCCGGGACCCTATCGAAGGGATTCATTTTGTAGAATATATGGTCGAGTCGATAGTCTCCCTGACGCATGAAGCCTTTGCCCAGCGGGCGCTGGTGGTAGAGATTATGGCGGAAGGAATGCGTAATCCGCAGGTTGCCGCTATGCTCAGGAATAAGCATCTGACAATCACCGAATACATCGCCCAGCGTATGCGCGATGCCCAGCAAAAAGGTGAGATAAGTCCTGACATTAACACGGCGATGACCTCTCGTTTATTGCTGGATCTGACCTATGGCGTACTGGCCGACATTGAAGCCGAAGACCTGGCGGGTGACGCGTCATTTGCCCAGGGATTACGTGCGATGATTGGCGGTATTTTAACCGCATCCTGATATCTTCTTGCCGCGGGCCGGTGACCACTGCGCCCGCATTTAATGTCCTTAACAGCACCATACCAAAACGTTCTCGCCTGATCGCAAAATCCCGTTAACACATACACCACAACCATATGTCACGGAAATTTAGCGTTTTAAATCACTCGAACGAGCGTTCGGTTGCTTATTTTGTGGCTTCTGTCAACGTTGTTTTAGAGATTAATGCGATCCATGTCACGCTGTGGGTATTGCAGTTTTTGGTTTTTTGATCGCGGTGTCAGTTCTTTTTATTTCCATTTCTCTTCCGTGGGTTTCTCACAGATAACTGTTTGCATTGCTTAATTGGTTAACTAATCAAATTAAAGGTTGACCAGTATTTTTATCTTAATGAGGAGTCCCTTATGTTACGTCCTGTAGAAACCCCAACCCGTGAAATCAAAAAACTCGACGGTCTGTGGGCATTCAGCTTGGATCGCGAAAACTGTGGAAATGATCAGCGTTGGTGGGAAAGCACGTTGCAAGAGAGTCGGGCGATTGCCGTACCAGGCAGTTTTAACGATCAGTTTGCTGATGCGGATATTCGTAATTATGTGGGCAATGTCTGGTATCAGCGCGAAGTCTTTATACCCAAAGGTTGGGCGGGCCAGCGTATCGTGCTGCGTTTCGATGCGGTCACTCATTACGGCAAAGTGTGGGTTAATAATCAGGAAGTGATGGAGCATCAGGGCGGCTATACGCCGTTTGAAGCCGATGTTACTCCATATGTGATTGCCGGAAAAAGTGTGCGTATCACCGTTTGTGTGAACAATGAGCTAAACTGGCAGACTATCCCGCCGGGAATGGTGATTACCGACGAAAACGGCAAGAAAAAGCAGTCTTATTTCCATGATTTCTTTAACTACGCCGGGATCCACCGCAGCGTAATGCTCTATACCACGCCGAACACCTGGGTGGACGATATCACCGTGGTGACGCATGTAGCGCAAGACTGCAACCACGCTTCCATTGACTGGCAGGTGGTGGCCAATGGTGATATCAGCGTCGAACTGCGTGATGCTGATCAGCAGGTTGTCGCAGCCGGACAAGGTCACAGCGGAACCTTGCAAGTGGTGAACCCGAATCTCTGGCAACCCGGTGATGGGTATCTCTATGAACTGTGCGTCACCGCAAAAAGCCAGACAGAGTGCGACATCTATCCACTGCGCGTCGGTATCCGCTCGGTGGCAGTAAAGGGTGAACAGTTCCTGATCAACCACAAACCGTTCTACTTCACTGGCTTTGGTCGTCATGAAGATGCGGATTTGCGTGGCAAGGGATTCGATAACGTGCTGATGGTGCACGATCACGCATTGATGGACTGGATTGGTGCCAACTCTTACCGCACCTCGCATTACCCTTACGCTGAAGAGATGCTCGACTGGGCTGACGAACATGGCATTGTGGTGATTGATGAAACTGCCGCCGTCGGCTTTAACCTTTCTTTAGGAATTGGTTTCGAAGCGGGCAACAAACCGAAAGAACTGTACAGCGAAGAGGCGGTCAATGGGGAAACCCAGCAGGCGCACTTACAGGCGATTAAAGAACTGATTGCGCGTGACAAAAACCACCCAAGCGTGGTGATGTGGAGCATTGCCAATGAACCAGATACCCGCCCGCAAGGTGCCCGGGAATATTTCGCGCCACTGGCAGAAGCAACGCGTAAACTCGACCCGACACGACCGATCACCTGCGTCAATGTGATGTTCTGCGACGCTCACACCGATACCATCAGCGATCTCTTTGATGTGCTGTGTCTGAACCGTTATTACGGCTGGTATGTCCAAAGCGGCGATCTGGAGACGGCAGAAAAGGTACTGGAAAAAGAACTGCTTGCGTGGCAGGAGAAACTGCATCAGCCGATTATCATCACCGAATACGGGGTGGATACGTTAGCCGGTCTGCACTCGATGTACACCGATATGTGGAGTGAAGAGTATCAGTGCGCGTGGCTGGATATGTATCACCGCGTCTTTGACCGCGTTAGTGCTGTCGTTGGTGAACAGGTATGGAACTTCGCTGATTTTGCGACTTCGCAGGGCATTCTGCGCGTTGGCGGTAACAAGAAAGGGATTTTCACTCGTGACCGCAAACCAAAATCGGCGGCTTTCTCGCTGCAAAAACGCTGGACTGGCATGAATTTCGGTGAAAAACCGCAGCAGGGAGGCAAAAAATGAATCAACAACTCTCATGGCGCACCATCGTCGGCTACAGCCTCGGTGACGTTGCCAATAACTTCGCCTTCGCCATGGGGGCGCTCTTCCTGTTGAGTTACTACACCGACGTCGCTGGCGTCGGTGCCGCTGCGGCGGGCACCATGCTATTACTGGTGCGGGTATTCGATGCTTTTGCTGACGTCTTCGCCGGACGGGTGGTAGACAGCGTAAATACCCGTTGGGGCAAATTCCGCCCCTTCTTGCTGTTCGGCACTGCACCGTTAATGATCTTCAGCGTGCTGGTTTTCTGGGTGCCGACCGACTGGAGTCATAGCAGCAAAGTGGTGTATGCATATTTGACTTATATGGGGCTGGGGCTTTGTTACAGCCTGGTCAATATACCTTATGGCTCACTGGCAACTGCCATGACCCAACAACCACAATCCCGCGCCCGTCTGGGCGCGGCTCGCGGGATTGCCGCTTCGCTGACCTTTGTCTGCCTGGCTTTTCTGATTGGCCCGAGCATTAAGCACTCCAGCCCGGAGGAGATGGTGTCGGTATACCATTTCTGGACGATTACCCTGGCGATTGCCGGGATGGTGCTTTACTTCATTTGCTTTAAATCGACGCGCGAGAATGTAGTGCGTATCGTGGCGCAGCCGTCATTGAAGATCAGCCTGCAAACGCTGAAACGGAATCGTCCGCTGTTTATGTTGTGCATCGGCGCGCTATGTGTGCTGATCTCGACCTTCGCGGTCAGTGCTTCGTCGTTGTTCTACGTGCGCTATGTACTGAATGATGCCGGGTTGTTTACTGTGCTGGTGTTGGTGCAAAACCTGGTCGGCACAGTGGCATCGGCACCGCTGGTGCCGGGAATGGTTGCCAGAATCGGTAAAAAGAATACCTTCCTGATTGGCGCTCTGCTGGGAACTTGTGGTTATTTGCTGTTCTTCTGGGTTTCAGTCTGGTCGCTGCCGGTGGCACTGATCGCGTTAGCCATCGCTTCAGTTGGTCAGGGCGTTACCATGACGGTGATGTGGGCGCTGGAGGCCGATACTGTAGAATATGGTGAATACCTGACCGGTGTACGCATTGAAGGGCTTACCTATTCATTATTCTCATTTACCCGAAAATGTGGACAGGCAATAGGGGGTTCAATTCCCGCCTTTATTTTGGGATTAAGCGGATATATTGCGAATCAGGCACAAACGCCGGAAGTTATTATGGGGATCCGCACATCAATTGCCTTAGTCCCTTGCGGATTTATGCTACTGGCATTCGTTATAATTTGGTTTTATCCGCTGACTGATAAAAAATTCAAAGAAATTGTGGTCGAAATTGATAATCGTAAAAAAATGCAGCAGCAATTAATCAGCGATATCACTAATTAATATCTTATAAAAATAATCAGAACATCAAAGGTGCAACTATGAGAAAAATAGTGGCCATGGCCGTTATTTCCCTGACGGCTGCCTCTGGCCTTACCTCCGCTTACGCTGCACAACTGGCTGACGATGAAGCGGGACTACGAATCAGACTGAAAAATGAATTGCGCCGGGCTGACAAGCCCAGTGCTGGCGCGGGAAGAGATATTTACGCATGGGTGCAAGGAGGATTGCTCGATTTTAATAGCGGTTATTACGCTAATATTATTGGCGTCGAAGGTGGAGCCTATTATGTTTATAAATTAGGTGCTCGTGCTGATATGAGTACCCGATGGTATCTTGATGGCGATAAAAGTTTTGGCTATGCATTGGGTGCGGTAAAAATAAAACCGAGTGAAAAGAGTTTACTTAAATTAGGTCGTTTCGGGACAGATTATAGTTATGGTAGTTTACCTTATCGTATTCCGTTAATTGCTGGCAGTTCGCAACGTACATTACCGACCGTTTCTGAAGGAGCATTAGGTTATTGGGCTTTAACGCCCAATATTGAACTGTGGGGAATGTGGCGCTCCCGGGTATTTTTATGGACTGATTCAACAACCGGTATCCGTGATGAAGGTGTTTATAACAGCCAGACCGGAAAATACGATAAACATCGCGCTCGTTCTTTTTTAGCTGCCAGTTGGCATGATGATACCAGCCGTTATTCTTTGGGGGCATCGGCACAGAAAGATGTTTCTAATCAGCTACAAACTATTTTTGAGAAAAGCATTTCGCTCGCCCAGGATTATGCGCTGAAAGGGGAGTTGCTCGGCTTTTATGCGCAACTGGAAGGCTTAAGTCGTAACACCAACCAGCCCAATGAAACGGCGCTGGTTAGCGGCCAACTGACGTGGAGCGCGCCGTGGGGAAGCGTGTTTGGTAGCGGTGGTTATCTGCGTCATGCGATGAACGGAGCCGTGGTGGACACCGATATTGGTTATCCTTTCTCGTTAAGTCTTGATCGTAACCGGGAAGGTATGCAGTCCTGGCAATTGGGTGTCAATTATCGTTTAACCCCGCAATTTACGCTGACATTGGCACCGATTGTGACTCGCGGCTATGAATCCAGTAAACGAGATGTGCGGATTGAAGGCGCAGGTATCTTAGGCGGTATGAACTATCGGGTCAGCGAAGGGCCGCTACAAGGGATGAATTTCTTTCTTGCAGCCGATAAAGGACGGGAAAAGCGCGATGGTAGTACGCTGGGCAATCGCCTGAATTACTGGGATGTGAAAATGAGTATTCAGTATGACTTTATGTTGAAGTGAAAAAACGCCGGAGAGAAAACTCTCCGGCGTTTTGGCTGTGAATTACTGTTGCGGGATGGCCGGTACAGCCGGAACGGTAAGTGCTGGCATCGCAAACATACCGACAAAATCTTCCAGCGACATTTTCTGACCATTCAACGTGATCTGACCGTTAGCATATTGCAGGCTGGTGGTGATGGCATTGTCCTGCAAGGTGGTCAGACGGAACATCTGGCCTATTGCTGATGCACCTTCAACTTGCTGTTTCGCCAGCTTTTTAGCTTGATCTTCCTGATAGCCTTCCAGCTTCGCCACCTGAGTCATCAGTTCGGTTGCCATATCGACCGGAATGGTCAGTTTTGCATCCAGAGATTTAACCGAGCGATCAACTTCCTGCGCCAGTGTTTGCGGCGCTTCTTTAGTCGCTGCCGGATCTTTCAGGAACAGCGACAAATTCAGCGCGCTTTCACCCTGACTGTTTTTCCAGCTTAACGGCGCAATCGTAATTACCGGATCGCCTTTTAACATCAGCGGCAGGGCGCTAAAGAAGGCTTCCGTCACTTTCTCCTGATAAAGTTCGGCATTGTTGGCAATCTCTGGCTGTGCCAGTAACGCCTGTGTTTGCGCGTTATATTGCTGGCTAAACTGATGCCAGGCTTCACCGTCAATCTGACCGACTTTTAAAGTCAGCTTGCCGCTGCCCAGATCCTGATTCTGTACCTTCAGGCTGTTTAGCGAGTAATCCAGTTGGCTATTGATCGTTTTACCGTCATTAACCAGGTCTGATTTACCACTGATCTCCATGCCTTCCAACAGAGCCAGTTCTTTGCCTTCCACTGAAATGGTCATTTTTTCCAGCGACAGTTTTTGGTTACCCACGCGCTCACCGAAACTTGCCAGCGTGCTGGAACCATCGGTTTTCAGATTATTAAAGGTCAACTGCACTTTCTGGTTGTATTCGTTAACTGCATCGACCCGACCGCTTTGCGCCTCCCCGGAAAGGGAGATGGCTTTACCGTCTCGGTCAGCATTTAACTGGAACTCACCGCCGCTAAAGGCGACTTTTTCATCTTTTTGCTCGTAATTCAGTGGCTTGAGCGAGATATCTGAACTGGAATCGCCGCTGTAACCGATGCGAGAGTTAATCTCAAAAGGTGTATCTCCTTTTGCCATATCAAACAGTGGCTTGCTCACAGCGTTATTGACCAGCGTGGTTTGAATCGACGCCATCGACGGGATCAAATTCAGTTTTTTAAGCTGGGCCAGAGGGAAGGGACCGTGGTCAACAGATTCATTGAAGATGACGCTCTGGCCACTTTTAATCCACGGATTTTCTTTCCCGGCGATGGGCTTCACCACTAATTGCAACTGGCTGCTGAACACGCCGCGATGATAGTTTTGATAACTCACTTCCAGGTTGGATTCAGGAGCTGTCAGTTTGAGTTGCGCGTTCGCCTGTGCGACCATGTCTTCGAGATGGGTTTCAATCTTCTTGCCTGTGTACCATGCGCCGCCTGTCCAGACTACGCCGAGCGCAACAATGACGCCTACCGCTACCAGCGATTTATTCATAATGATTATCCATAAATGAAATCAGGCGGACTGGCCGCCTGAAGTGTTATAAGCCTTTAATAAGCTTAGCAAGAGATGTTAATTATTTCAGTAAGCTCTTACAGCTTGTTGTAAACACGCGCTAAACGTCCGTGGCCTTTCACCGTCACCGGCGACTCATTGGCGGCAATAAATGCGGACTCACCCGGTTTAAGCGCTAACTGTTGAGAACCTTTACCCAGTGTTGCTTCGCCTTCAACGCAGAACAAAATGGCGGCACTTTGCTGGCTGATGGTAGTTTCTTCATCGCTAAGGTCATGCAGCGAGAAAGCAAAATCATCAACCGGAATCGGGAAGTCCAGCTCTGCACCTTGTTTCACCGGCTGGGTCAGCAACTGGCTGGCCGGTTTGGCTTCAAACTTAACGTTGGCAACCAGCTCCGGAATATCAATATATTTTGGCGTCAGACCCGCACGCAGCACGTTATCGGAGTTCGCCATCACTTCCAGCGCCACGCCTTGCAGGTAGGCGTGTGGTGTTTCTGCGAACAGGAACATCGCTTCACCAGGGTTCAGTTTTACCACATTCAGTAACAGTGGGGAGAACAGGCCGCTGTCATCCGGGTAAAATTCAGCAATTAAACGAATCGTTTGCCACGGCTCACCCTGTTGGCTGTCGAGCGCCGATTTCAAAATCGCCAGCGCGCGGGATTTCTCTTCACCCTGCATATTCAACAGGCTGGCGAACAGTTCGCTTAAACGTTCGGCATTGGGCTGCTGTAAAAAATGAGCAATCGCCGGATGCGCGCCCGCGACGGGCTGGAGCAGGGAAACAATCTCGGAAAACTCACGAAACGCGTTCATCGCGAGGAAAGGGGTCAGGGCAAAAACCAGCTCTGGCTTGTGGTTAGGATCTTTATAGTTACGCTCGGCGGCATCCATTGGAATGCCGGCGGCATTTTCTTTGGCAAAACCGATTTCAGAATTGCGTTTATTTGGATGAACCTGAATGGAGAGCGGCTGGGCTGCGCATAACACTTTGAACAGGAAAGGCAGTTCGCCAAAGCGCCTGGCAACGGCATCTCCCAGCAGAGTTGATTTATCACCCTCAATCTCATCACGCAGTGAAACGATATCTCCGGCGGCATTGTGCACACGTGAACTGCTCTTCGGATGTGCGCCCATCCACAATTCAGCCATCGGCTGGTTGGATGGATTTTCCATGCCATAAAGTTCAGTCAGTGCCGTTTTGCTTCCCCAGGCATAGTTTTGCACTGAGTTAATAAGTTTTTGCATGATCAATCCCTGTTTGAATGTGGAAATTAATCCCGCTATTAAAGCAAGAATCCTACGGGAAGTAACCTGGAGCCGCAAAAAGTCGTACTAGTCTCAGTTTTTGTTAAAAAAGTGTGTAGGATAATGTAACTCGCTTTTAACAGGGCAATGGAACACCCGCCCAGAGCATAACCAAACCAGGCAGTAAGTGAGAGAACAATGTCAAACAAACCCTTTCATTATCAGGCTCCTTTCCCACTCAAAAAAGATGATACCGAATACTACCTGCTGACCAGCGAACACGTTAGCGTATCTGAATTTGAAGGGCAGGAGATTTTGAAAGTCGCGCCAGAAGCGTTAACTTTGTTGGCGCGTCAGGCGTTTCATGATGCGTCATTTATGCTGCGTCCGGCTCACCAGCAGCAAGTGGCCGATATCCTGCGCGACCCGGAAGCCAGCGAAAACGACAAATATGTGGCGCTGCAATTCCTGCGCAACTCCGACATCGCCGCAAAAGGCGTTCTGCCAACCTGCCAGGATACCGGCACCGCGATAATCGTCGGTAAAAAAGGGCAGCGTGTATGGACCGGTGGTGGTGATGAAGCGGCGCTGGCGCGCGGTGTCTATAACACCTATATCGAAGATAACCTGCGCTACTCGCAAAACGCAGCGCTGGATATGTATAAAGAGGTGAATACTGGCACCAACCTGCCAGCGCAGATCGATCTTTATGCTGTTGATGGCGACGAGTATAAATTCCTCTGTATCGCCAAAGGTGGCGGTTCCGCAAACAAGACGTATCTCTATCAGGAAACCAAAGCGTTACTGACGCCAGGGAAACTGAAAAATTATCTGGTTGAGAAAATGCGTACGCTGGGCACGGCGGCGTGTCCTCCGTATCACATTGCCTTCGTGATCGGTGGTACATCTGCGGAAACTAACCTTAAAACAGTAAAACTGGCTTCCGCTAAATACTATGACGAGCTGCCAACGGAAGGGAATGAGCACGGTCAGGCGTTCCGTGATGTGGAGCTGGAAAAAGAGTTGCTGATTGAAGCGCAAAATCTTGGTCTGGGGGCGCAGTTTGGCGGTAAATATTTTGCCCATGATATCCGCGTGATTCGTCTGCCACGCCACGGCGCATCCTGTCCGGTTGGTATGGGCGTTTCCTGTTCTGCTGACCGTAATATCAAAGCGAAAATCAATCGTCAGGGGATCTGGATCGAAAAACTGGAACATAATCCAGGCAAATATATCCCGGAAGAATTGCGTAAAGCAGGGGAAGGCGAAGCGGTGCGCGTTGACCTTAATCGTCCGATGAAAGAGATCCTCGCACAGTTGTCGCAGTATCCCGTTTCTACCCGCTTGTCGCTGAACGGCACGATTATTGTCGGTCGTGATATTGCCCACGCCAAACTGAAAGAGCGCATGGACAACGGCGAAGGGTTACCGCAATACATCAAAGATCACCCGATTTACTATGCTGGTCCGGCAAAAACGCCAGAAGGTTATGCCTCCGGCTCTCTTGGCCCAACGACCGCCGGACGGATGGATTCTTACGTCGATCAACTGCAAGCGCAGGGCGGCAGTATGATCATGCTGGCGAAGGGTAATCGCAGTCAACAGGTGACCGATGCTTGTAAAAAACATGGTGGCTTTTACCTTGGCAGTATCGGCGGCCCGGCAGCAGTGCTGGCGCAGGGCAGTATTAAGAGCCTGGAATGTGTTGAATATCCGGAACTGGGTATGGAAGCTATCTGGAAAATTGAAGTGGAAGATTTCCCGGCATTTATCCTTGTTGATGATAAAGGGAATGACTTCTTCCAGCAGATTCAACTCACGCAGTGTACCCGCTGCGTGAAATAAGCGGGCGGATAAGGCGTTCACGCCGTATCCGGCATGAACAAAGCGTACTTTGCAAACAATCTGAGCCGCCCTTTACTTCGGGGCGGCTTTTTTACATGGCACGAAAGACCAAACATTTGTTACAAAATAGTAAATAATGAGTGAGCTAAAAGTTGCTTAACGAAAGCAAAACAGAAAGAAAAAATTAATCAGGTGAGGAGCAGGCCATGAATACAGTACGCAGCGAAAAAGATTCGATGGGTGCGATCGATGTCCCGGCAGATAAGCTGTGGGGCGCACAAACTCAACGCTCGCTGGAGCATTTCCGTATTTCCACGGAGAAAATGCCCACCTCACTGATTCATGCGCTGGCGCTGACTAAGCGTGCAGCGGCAAAAGTTAACGAAGATTTAGGTTTACTCTCTGAAGAGAAAGCGAGTGCTATCCGTCAGGCAGCGGATGAAGTGCTGGCGGGACAGCATGACGATGAATTTCCGCTGGCTATCTGGCAGACGGGTTCCGGCACGCAAAGCAACATGAATATGAACGAAGTGCTGGCCAATCGGGCGAGCGAACTGCTCGGTGGCGTGCGCGGAATGGAACGTAAAATTCACCCTAACGACGACGTGAACAAAAGCCAAAGTTCAAATGATGTCTTTCCGACAGCAATGCACGTTGCGGCGCTGCTGGCGCTACGCAAGCAACTCATCCCGCAGCTTAAAACACTGACACAAACGCTGAATGAGAAATCGCGCGCATTTGCCGATATCGTCAAAATTGGTCGTACCCACTTGCAGGACGCCACGCCGCTGACACTGGGCCAGGAGATTTCCGGCTGGGTAGCGATGCTGGAGCATAATCTCAAACATATTGAATACAGCCTGCCGCATGTGGCGGAACTGGCGCTGGGCGGTACAGCGGTAGGGACGGGGCTGAATACCCATCCGGAATATGCCCGTCGCGTAGCGGATGAGCTTTCGGTAATTACCTGTGCGCCGTTTGTTACTGCTCCGAACAAATTTGAAGCACTGGCGACCTGCGATGCACTGGTTCAGGCTCATGGCGCGTTGAAAGGGCTGGCGGCGTCACTGATGAAAATTGCGAACGATGTCCGCTGGTTGGCTTCAGGCCCTCGCTGTGGCATTGGCGAAATCTCAATTCCGGAAAACGAGCCGGGCAGCTCAATCATGCCAGGGAAAGTGAACCCAACGCAGTGTGAAGCGTTAACCATGCTTTGCTGTCAGGTGATGGGAAACGACGTGGCGATCAACATCGGTGGCGCTTCCGGTAATTTCGAACTGAACGTCTTCCGCCCGATGGTGATCCACAATTTCCTGCAATCGGTGCGCTTACTGGCGGATGGCATGGAAAGTTTTAACAAACATTGTGCAGTGGGAATTGAGCCGAATCGTGAGCGAATCAATCAATTGCTCAATGAGTCGCTAATGCTGGTGACTGCGCTCAACACCCACATTGGCTATGACAAAGCCGCTGAGATCGCTAAAAAAGCACACAAAGAAGGGCTGACTTTAAAAGCCGCAGCCCTTGCGTTGGGGTATCTTAACGAAGCCGAGTTTGATAGTTGGGTACGACCAGAACAGATGGTCGGCAGTATGAAAGTCGGGCGTTAATCTGCAACATACAGGTGCAGCCGTGGAATGATTAAGCGAAGCGGCTGCGCCTGGGGTTTGTAACGGTGCTGCACATTGTCGGCATCATAATTTAGCAGCTCGCCAACGTCCGGCACACCAGCACCATTATCCCGATTAACCAACGCGATAAGCGGCGTAGGGCAGGCATGTTGTACCTGTTTTTGATCTCCCTTATACCAGACACGGGCAATTGGCTGCACCTTCACCGGACGTTTGATTTTTAATTTCGCATCCTGCGGCAGGGCGGCGATATCCTGATACTCACGCTCCAGTTTTCCTTGCCACTCCTCGCGCGTCCACGGCGCGACGCTGCGTGGTGATTTCAGGCTTTTTTCCAGTTGAGCCAGTACTTCATCACGATGCAAATTCTTAATGATATGCTTATTCGCCCAGCCAAAACGTAAAGTGGCAGGATCGTGAAGAACCGTGAGCGTGCGGTAAGCGTTAAGGGTAATCAGTCCCGGCAAATGACGATGTACCCATTCAAAACGCGCCGCCGTGGGGAGTTCTGACTCAACCGTGACGATATGTTCAAAAGTGGTTTTGAGTTGATTGATGCGCTGAATATGACTTGCCAGCGCCGCTTGTGAAAGATTATCGACCTGATAACACAACACGCCAGGCAGACGAACAGCGGCCTTGCTGCTGCGGTTTTCGGACTGTTGCTGAATAAACAAATGGCGGAAATGACGTAGTGCCAGCGCCTGCGCCTCTTTGCCGAGATGTTGCTTAACTTCAATGCAATTCAGCGGATTATGCTCATCCGCTTTTTTGACTTCCGGTAAAGAGAACACGCGGGCAACCAGCAACTTGTGCTGCTCAAGCTCAGCGGCAAACGCGGCCAGTTCTTGCTCCATCTGACGAAAGGTAGTATTGAGTCGGTCAACGAGATCGTAACGAGCCATAAAATCACCATTTTAGTTACAACATACTTATTATATAACACAACGGCGGTAACTTGACCACCGTGCGCGTAGTGTCAGGCAGAGGTAAATTGCGGGATGTTATGCCATAACGGCCAGCTAAACGAGAAGCGGGCACCACCCAGTTCGCTGGAGTCACAGTTAACCGTGCCGCCCATTGCCAGTGCAATAGAGTGGACAATCGCCAGTCCCAACCCACAACCGCCGGTTGAACGGTCACGGCTAGGATCGAGACGCACAAAGGGTTCAAAGACATGCTCGCGATCCTGTGGGGCTATTCCTGGCCCATCATCTTCGACAATTAATGTCGCTCTGTTTCCTGCCAGTAACAGGCTGGTTTCTACGGTTGAATGGCAGTAGCGCAGGGCGTTATTGATCAAGTTATCCAACACGCGCGCCATTAAGCGCATATCCAGCGCCGCATAATGACCTTGCATGAGCGTTTTTATCCGTACCGTTTTGTCGGGGTTAACAGCCTGGATATCGGCCAGATGTGTTGACAGCCATAACGGTAGGTCTGGCTCGCTAAGATGCAACTCATTTTGCGGGCGGTCTAATCGGGCATAGGTCAGCAGTTCTTCGATCAAGGCTTCCAGTTGGCTGATATCACGATTCAGAGCCTGAGACTCTGTTTCACTCAGGTTATCGCTCATCTCCAGCCGATAACGCAGGCGCACTAACGGCGTTCGCAGTTCGTGAGCAATCCCGTCGATAAGCTGTTTTTTGCTGGCAATTAATGCATTGATATTGTCCGCCATCTGGTTAAATGCTACGCCCAGTCGTTCAAAGCTCGAACCATCATCAAAGTGAATGCGTTCATTGAGATGGCCATCGCCAAATCGTTGCGCCGCTGCTTCCAGTTTTAACATGTCCTGCCAGTGCGGACGCATCCAGATAAACACTGGAAAGGCGAGAGAGATGGCAATAAAGGCAATCAGCGCGATATCCAACAAACGCATTTGATGGAGGTAATAGAGATAAGGAACGGGACCGACGGCCAGCACGTAGTGGCTGCGTGGGATGCGTTGCAAAAAAGTGTACTGATCATCCAGAGCAACAATCTCACCGCCACGCAGTCGGTGCATGGAAATTTCATCGAGATGATACTTACTCAAGGGTTCGACGCGCAGATCGAAAGAGAGATTTAAATCCATCTCCTTCAGCGTTTTTCCCCAGTCGTGCGGGGGGATCTCCCGCAACTCGCTACGCATCAGGTACAGCGAACTGTTCATCAAATCATCCAGCGACTGTTTGCCCGCGCGTTCGGCGGTAAATTTGTACACCAGTCCAACCAGCAGGGACATCACCAGAAAGCAGACAAACAGTAAAAGATAAAACTGGATAAACAGTTTTTTCATCGCTCATTCCCATGCATGGGGCGCAAAAAGATAGCCTTTGTTACGCACAGTTTTAATACGATACGGTTCAGCAGCGTTATCGAGCAGTTTTTTTCTTAACCGCGAAATAGCCACGTCCACGCTACGATCCAGACCGTCATAACTGACGCCGCGTAAATTTCGCAACAACGCATCGCGATCCATAATTTGCCCCGCATGAGTGGCTAATTCCCAGAGCAGTTCGAAATCGGCGGTAGAGAGTGAAATCTCAGTGTTAGCAAGGGTGACTACGCGGTTAATAGGGTCGATGGTCAACGTGCCGAAATGCAATGCTTTGTAGGGCGTCAGAGGCGTTTCCTGAATGCCTTTGGTCAGCGTCGCTTGCTCATTCTGACGCAAATGTAAACGTAGCCGAGCCAGCAGAACTGCAGGAGGAGTCGTTTTGAGAATATAGTCGCAGGCACCCATTTCCAGCGCCAGAATGTGGTTCATATCACTGTCGAGGGAGGTCAGCAGAACGATTGGTCCGGACCACTTAGAACCTAAATCGCGACAGATAGTCATGCCGTCTTTGCCTGGTAGCATGATATCGAGTAGCACCAGATCCGGATTTTCCCGCAGGATCGTTTCTTCTGCATGGTCGCCGCGAGGTTCTATGGTTACCTGCATATCATGTTTCGCCAGGTATGCGGCAATCAGTGAACCAACTTCTGCGTCATCTTCCACAAATACGATAGTGTTCATATTATTCACGGTAGATATAAAAACGTCACAATACACTGCACCGTTTTTACTTACTATCAATCGTTTCTAAACAAGTTTGCATCAGGTATTCTACTAAGGACTTGTTATGGAAGTGTTAAGGTAAAAAGATGGGGCTGGTAATCAAAGCCGCGCTTGGTGCGCTGGTGGTGGTGTTGATTGGTGTATTAGCAAAAACGAAAAATTACTACATAGCCGGGCTGATCCCGCTTTTCCCAACCTTTGCGCTCATCGCGCATTATATTGTTGCCAGCGAACGCGGCATTGAAGCCTTACGCGCAACCATCATTTTCAGTATGTGGTCGATCATTCCTTATTTTATTTATCTGGCGTCGCTGTGGTATTTCACTGGAATCATGCGCTTGCCCGCGGCTTTTGTAGGTTCTGTGGTGTGCTGGGGACTAAGCGCATGGGTGCTGATTATTTGCTGGATGAAACTGCATTAACGCAGATGTCGACCTCCATCAAGCGGGAAACTGCGCCCGGTAACAAAGCAACTGGTGAGCAAGTAATCGACCAGATCGATCACCTCTTTCTCGCCAGGCGCGGTTTTCATCAGCGATTTATTCAGCGCCTGTTGGCGATATTCAGCATCATCATGTTCATTAAACAGGATCAGCGACGGTGCAATAGAATTCACTTTCACTTCCGGTGCCAGCTTGCGGGCAAATGAGCGGGTCATATTATCCAGGGCTGCTTTGCTTGCTGCATAGGCGATATGGTTGTCGCTGCCTCGTTCCACCACATAATCGGTGAAGTGAATAATATCGCTGGCGGCGTGCCCGTGACCACGCAGTAATCTTTCCAGAGCGTGGTTAAGAAGGTATGGGGTATTAACGTGGATTTGCATCATGCAGGCCAGCACGTCAGCCAGTGGCGTACCTGGTTTTTCTGCCATCCACGCGCTGGCATTGTGCAAAATGGCACGCAGGCCGTGGGTGCTTTTTAATACTTTATCGGCAAACGCCATCACGCCATCATTCGTCGAAAAATCAGCCTGAATACACTGTGCTCCCGCCTGAATCAGGCTATCAATGGCAGGATAGTGCGTCCGATAGCTGACAATCACCGGTTGCTTTTGATTAATGAAATGCCAGGCGAGGGCGAGGCCGATGCGACGGCCTCCGCCAGTGATTAATATTGGCAAGGGCTGGGTATTACCCATCGTTATCTCCTTTGCTATCCAACGATGGGACGAACGTTATCCCACCAGCATCCAGGTCGCCGGAACTGCGGCAATTAACAGCATGCCAATCAGTACCATTTCCTGACGATTCAGAACATTATCATGTGTATGCGTTTTACGCGCGTACAGGAATACCAGCAACCCCGGCGCATACAGAACGACGGACAACAACAGGTGCATTGGACCAGAGGCGTACAATAACCATAAGCCATAAATGCAGGCACCGACACCTACCGCTTTATGCAGCGGGCGGGTTGCGATTTTCAGCAAGAACGCGCCAACAAGGAAATAGGGCACCAGAATCATTTCTGAGGCAATGGTTAGCAACGTGTTGTAATCGGAACCGGTCAGCCAGATTAGCACCAGACAAATTTGCACGCAGATGTTGGTCAGCCACAGCGAGGCGGATGGCGCAGCCTGTGCGTTCTGGCGGGCAAAAATGCGCGGGAATGCTTTATGGGTCGCTGCCAGGAAGGGGACTTCTGCCGCCATAATGGTCCAACTTAAATATGCGCCACAAACGGAAACGATCAATCCGGCAGCGATGATAATCTCGCCCCACGGCCCCATCATTTTCACCATCAGGCCCGCCATAGACGGGTTACGAATTTCCGCCAGTTCAGGACGCGCAACCACGCCCAGCGAAAGCAGAGTGACCAGTAAATAAACGCCCAGCGCGGAAAGTACCGCCAGGAGTGTCGCTTTGCCGACATCATGTTTATTACGCGCACGCGCAGAAACCACCACCGCACCTTCCACACCAATGAATACCCACAGGGTGATCAGCATGGTGTTTTTCACCTGTTCCCACACCGGTACACCAAGTGCAAGGCCAGAGAAGTCGAGTCTGAAGGTGTCCAGTTTGAACATCATCAGCGCCAGTACAATAAACAGTCCCAATGGCAACAATTTTGCCAGCGTTGCCACCAGGTTAATGCTGGCAGCGGTCTGTACACCGCGCAGGATCAAAAAGTGAACAATCCACAAAAGTGCGGATGCACCGACGATCGATTGCCAGGTGTTGCCATCGCCAAACAGGCGCAGTTCCGGCGTATCGGTGAAGAAACTCAATGCAGAAAAGACGATCACCAGATAGGAGACGTTAGCGATAACCGCGCACAGCCAATATCCCCATGCGGAGCAGAAACCAATGAGTTCGCCAAAACCTTCACGAGCATAGGTAAAGATGCCGCCGTCAAGATCGGGACGAATGCGTGTCAGGATCAGCATGGCAAAGGCGAGTAATAAAATGCCAGCGCCAGTAATGCCCCAACCGATGAGCAGTGCTGCCGGGCTGGCAACCGCGGCCATATTTTGTGGCAGACTGAAAACACCTGCGCCCAGCATTGAGCTTAATACCAGCGCGGTGAGTGCGCTCAGTCCCAGTTTCTTTTCCATCGATATCCAGTGTTTAAAAGGTGTTCAAAAGAATAAATATTAGGGCAGGACGCATAAAAATGGTGTTTGCCACTGAAGCGCGGGATTTTACGAAGAGATGTGTCTGCATGCAATGGTCACGGGGAAATTTGTGACTAAAAATGCTAAAGGCGGCATAAAGCCGCCTCATTGGGATACTGAATAGTTATTTATACAGGTCTGCGCTGATGGTCAGATTATTACCACGTTCCTGCCACTGGCGGGTGATGTGGTAATACTTCGCACCTTTCTTCGCGGCACGTTTAGCAACCTGGTAGGAGACTTCGGTCATGTTACCGTAGTTACCTGAGAACTTAATGCTGTCGAACGGCACCATCATCGCTGCGGTTGCCTTGTTCAGTTCTTCGACTTTAGTGCCGTCAGGAAGCGTGACAGTGTAACGTCCGCCTTTTGAGGACTGAGTTTCGAAGAAACGACCAACTTCGGAACTTGGTGATGCGGTAGTGGCAACACCCGGGATTTCAACTTTCTTCGCGGCTTCGCCACCGGCAGCCAGGGCTGCACGTCCGGCTTCGGAGTCTGCCGGGATCACATCCGGGCTTTGGACTACACGTTTCTTAGCATCTTTTTTATAGATGAACGCTGTAATGCGTTGGTTACCGCCCTGGTTGGCATCGATTTGGCGAACGATGTAGAAAGAGTATGCGCCTTTTGCTTTCGCCGCTTTGGTGATGGCGTCATTCACTTCCGGTTGGCTACGGTAGAAGCCCTGGACGGTGACAGTGTCAAACGGCTCAATCAGAACGGCCTGGTCTTTTGGCAGTTCAACCACACCGTTAATCACGCGATTTTTTTCGGTTTCTGCTTTTTCAGCATCAGACTTATAGAGATCGGCAACCACTCGCCAGTTACCGCTGTTACCGAAATCTGACGTGTCGACAACATAAAAGGAGGCTGCACCTTCTTTATCAGCACGACGGGAAACGGCTTTCACCGCCTCGCCAATGGCATTGAAACGTCCGGTAACCACTACACGATCAAAAGGTTTAACCGCTGCCGCTTGCTCCGGTGTCAGTTCTGTTGCTGCGTTAACGGAGAATGCCGTAGCAGAAAGCAGTGCCGACGCCAGGAGGGTGTTCTTAAGCTTCATAAAAATAATCCTTCGCCTTGCGCAAACCAGGTACTGGTATTGTTATTAACGAGAAACGTGGCTGATTATTGCATTTAAACGGTGTAACTGTCTGCGTGATTTTTCATATCAGACTTCCTGATTTGATTTTAAACCTGATCGAATAATCATCTGTGATTAAAAAGTAACCGTAGCAACATACAACGGCTGAAACGGCTGAATTGTATAAGTTAATTTAATGTTAAGTGACAGTTTGCACTGGGGTGATCTCATGTTTTACCTGGCTATCGGAGACAATTATCGCCCTTTATCCGTTGTTCTATGGTGTTTATCTCACTATCAAGGCTGAATCGTTAATATTTTTCGAGTTAACGCCGAAATAGTGATTTTTGGCGCTAGATCGTAAGCATTATTTTCAGTACGTTATAGGGCGTTTGTTACTAATTTATTTTAACGGAGTAACATTTAGCTCGTATATGAGCGGCTTGTGTGGTTCCTGACACAGGCAAACCATCATCAATAAAACCGATGGAAGGGAATATCATGCGAATTGGAATACCAAGAGAACGGTTAACCAATGAAACCCGTGTTGCAGCAACGCCCAAAACAGTGGAGCAGTTGCTGAAACTGGGTTTTACCGTCGCGGTAGAGAGCGGCGCGGGTCAACTGGCAAGTTTTGACGATAAAGCGTTTGTGCAAGCGGGCGCTGAAATAGTAGAAGGGAATAACGTCTGGCAGTCAGATATCATTCTGAAGGTCAATGCGCCGTTAGATGATGAAATTGCGTTACTGAATCCAGGAACAACGCTGGTGAGTTTTATCTGGCCTGCGCTGAATCCGGAGCTAATGCAAAAGCTTGCGGAACGTAACGTCACCGTGATGGCGATGGACTCCGTACCGCGTATCTCACGCGCGCAATCACTGGACGCGTTAAGTTCGATGGCGAACATCGCCGGCTATCGCGCCATTGTTGAGGCGGCGCATGAGTTTGGGCGTTTCTTTACCGGGCAAATCACCGCGGCAGGTAAAGTGCCTCCGGCAAAAGTGATGGTGATTGGTGCGGGTGTTGCGGGTCTCGCGGCCATTGGTGCGGCAAACAGTCTCGGTGCGATTGTGCGTGCGTTTGATACCCGCCCGGAAGTGAAAGAACAAGTTCAAAGTATGGGCGCGGAATTCCTCGAACTGGATTTCAAAGAGGAAGCAGGCAGCGGCGATGGCTATGCCAAAGTGATGTCGGAAGCGTTCATCAAGGCAGAAATGGAACTCTTTGCTGCGCAGGCAAAAGAGGTCGATATCATTGTGACCACCGCGCTTATTCCAGGTAAACCGGCACCGAAACTGATTACCCGCGAAATGGTTGACTCCATGAAGTCGGGCAGTGTGATTGTCGATCTGGCCGCACAAAACGGCGGTAACTGTGAATACACCGTGCCGGGTGAAATCTTCACTACGGAAAATGGCGTCAAAGTGATTGGTTATACCGATCTTCCGGGGCGTCTGCCAACACAATCCTCACAGCTTTACGGCACCAACCTTGTCAATCTGCTGAAGCTGTTGTGCAAGGAGAAAGACGGCAACATTACTGTTGATTTTGATGATGTAGTGATTCGCGGCGTGACCGTGATTCGTGCTGGCGAAATTACCTGGCCGGCACCGCCGATTCAGGTTTCAGCCCAGCCACAGGCGACACAGAAAGCCGCACCGGAAGTCAAAGCTGAGGAAAAATGCACCTGTTCACCGTGGCGTAAATACGCCCTGATGGCGTTGGCAATCATCCTCTTCGGTTGGCTGGCAAATGTTGCACCAAAAGAGTTCCTCGGGCATTTCACCGTGTTCGCGCTGGCGTGCGTTGTGGGCTATTACGTGGTGTGGAATGTATCGCACGCGCTACATACGCCGCTGATGTCGGTCACCAACGCGATTTCAGGGATTATTGTTGTCGGAGCACTGTTGCAGATTGGCCAGGGCGGCTGGGTTAGCTTCCTTAGTTTTATCGCGGTGCTTATAGCCAGCATTAATATTTTCGGTGGCTTCACCGTGACTCAGCGTATGCTGAAAATGTTCCGCAAAAACTAAGGGGTAACATATGTCTGGAGGATTAGTTACAGCTGCATACATTGTTGCCGCGATCCTGTTTATCTTCAGCCTGGCCGGGCTTTCGAAACATGAAACCTCTCGCCAGGGTAACAACTTCGGTATCGCCGGGATGGCGATTGCGTTAATCGCTACTATTTTGGGGCCGGATACTGGCAATGTTGGTTGGATCTTGCTGGCGATGGTCATCGGTGGCGCAATTGGTATCCGCCTGGCGAAGAAGGTCGAAATGACTGAAATGCCGGAACTGGTGGCGATCCTGCATAGTTTTGTGGGGCTGGCGGCGGTGCTGGTTGGTTTTAATAGCTATCTGCATCACGATGCGGATATGGCTCCGATTCTGGCCAACATTCACCTGACGGAAGTATTCCTCGGTATCTTCATTGGTGCGGTGACCTTCACCGGCTCGGTCGTGGCATTCGGTAAGTTGTGCGGCAAAATTTCGTCTAAACCGCTGATGCTGCCAAACCGTCACAAAATGAATCTGGCTGCTCTGGTCGTTTCCTTCCTGCTGCTGATTGTGTTTGTCCGCACCGAAAGCGTTGGCCTGCAAGTTCTGGCATTGCTGATAATGACCGCCATTGCACTGGTCTTCGGCTGGCATTTAGTGGCTTCCATCGGTGGCGCAGATATGCCAGTGGTGGTGTCGATGCTGAACTCTTACTCTGGTTGGGCGGCAGCGGCCGCGGGCTTTATGCTCAGCAACGACTTGCTGATTGTGACCGGTGCGCTGGTCGGTTCTTCGGGGGCAATCCTTTCTTACATCATGTGTAAGGCGATGAACCGTTCCTTTATCAGCGTCATTGCGGGTGGTTTCGGCACCGATGGTTCCTCTACCGGCGACGATCAGGAAGTGGGTGAACATCGCGAAATTACGGCGGAAGAGACGGCGGAACTGCTGAAAAATTCGCATTCAGTGATCATCACCCCAGGTTACGGCATGGCAGTCGCGCAGGCGCAATATCCGGTGGCAGAAATCACCGAGAAACTGCGTGCCCGCGGTATCAACGTGCGTTTCGGTATTCACCCGGTTGCGGGGCGTTTGCCTGGGCATATGAACGTATTGCTGGCAGAAGCGAAAGTGCCGTATGACATCGTGCTGGAAATGGACGAGATCAACGATGACTTTGCTGATACCGATACCGTGCTGGTAATTGGTGCGAACGATACGGTTAACCCGGCGGCGCAGGACGATCCGAAAAGCCCAATTGCCGGTATGCCTGTGCTGGAAGTGTGGAAAGCGCAGAACGTGATTGTCTTTAAACGTTCGATGAACACCGGCTATGCTGGTGTGCAAAACCCGCTGTTTTTCAAGGAAAACACCCACATGCTGTTTGGTGACGCCAAAGCCAGCGTGGATGCGATTCTGAAAGCACTGTAACCTCAACGGCCTCTGCGGAGGCCGTTACTCTTTCTTGAGATCGCTTAACAGCACGGCGATGCTTTGACCTCCCGCTGTTTGTTCAAGCGCAATTTTGACAATAATCGTCAACGGCACCGAAAGCAGCATCCCCACCGGTCCTAACAACCATCCCCAAAAAATTAACGACAAAAAGACCACCAGTGTGGAAAGCCCCAATCCGCGTCCCATAATGCGTGGTTCCAGAATATTACCGAAGACCAGATTAATCAGCAGATATCCCGCCAGCACCAACAACGCTTCGTAGAAACCATTAAACACCAGTACCTGGGCGATAGGGGGAATAGCCGCAAGGACCGAACCAATATTAGGAATGTAATTAAGCGCAAAGGCCAGCAATCCCCAGACAAAAGCAAAGCGAACGTCCAGTGCTGCGAGCATCGCCCAGGCGACCAGTCCGGTGATGATGCTGATGGCCGTTTTCAGCACCAGGTAATGCGACACACTGTCAATCGCGCGCTGAATCGCCGCCATTCCTTCGACCGGACGTGCCATCATTTGCTGGAGTTTGCCGGGCAGTTGCGGAACTTCGAGCAGCATAAACAGCACCGTCAACAGCAATAAAAATATTGATGACATGGCGTTAGATAACTGCGTCAGTAAGTTGGTCAGTAACGTCATCGCCGCGTTCGGGTCAATGTAATGCGCCAGTTGGTCAACTGAGACATCAATACCCACGCGCTGTAATAAAGGCTCCAGAGCTTGCAGAGGCTTTATGATTGAGCTGCGATACTGTGGCAAAGTGCGGGTCAGTTCATTGAGTGTTGAGCCGAGATAGGCCAGCATAAGCACCATCGCCATTACGATGATGGTCATTAAAATCGACACCGCCAGTACGCGCGGTACTCGCCAGCGAACCATGCGTTGTACCAGCGGGTTAAGAATGACTGCGATAAATAGGGCGAGGATAAAGGGGACGATGATATCGGCGGCAAACCGGATACCGCAGAGAATAATGACCAGCATTCCCAACATAATGACGATTTTTAGGCCATTGAGCGTGATGATCGGCTTTGCCATGTTTATCCCCGTTTTTTTCTTCGCTAATAATATTTTTTCTGTGGCATTATAACGAAAATCAAACTACTCAGGTAAAGATATGAAAATGTTTTGAGTTAATTCTTAAGCTATGATACAAATCAGGCGTGTACAACTACCGAGGACAATTATCATCCGCGATGACGAGAAGCAACACTGCGGATAATTGTAATATTATGGACAATTTGTTCAGGACGTTATTTTCTACATTTACCCATCTTCGTACCTCATCCAGCATCTTGCTCGCAGGCGAGCAACACTGGCGCAACGCGCTTTAGTCCTTTCTTCTGTCAAAGCTGGCGCTCTGCGCTGGACTGAATACTTTTCTTTGGTTTCGCTGAATTCAGCGAACATTAAAATAATTCTCTTGCAGGGGAAGGACGATGTATATTTATTGGGCTTTATTAGGTCTGGCTATTGCCACAGAAATTACCGGAACGCTGTCAATGAAATGGGCGAGCGTCAGTAACGGTAACGGTGGATTTATTTTAATGCTGGTGATGATTTCACTGTCATATATTTTTCTTTCATTCGCCGTGAAAAAAATAGCGCTTGGTGTGGCTTATGCTCTGTGGGAAGGCATCGGTATTTTATTTATTACGCTATTTAGCGTTCTGTTATTCGATGAAAGCTTATCGCTGCTAAAAATTGCCGGGTTAACAACCCTGGTTGTCGGGATTGTGTTGATTAAATCTGGTACACGCAAAGTACGTAAACCCTCGCTGGAGGTGAACCGTGGCGCAGTTTGAATGGGTTCATGCCGCCTGGTTGGCACTGGCAACTGTGCTGGAAATCATAGCTAACGTCTTTTTGAAATTTTCTGACGGCTTTCGCCGCAAAGTTTATGGCTTGCTCTCGCTGGCGGCGGTGCTTGCTGCCTTTAGCGCGCTTTCGCAGGCCGTTAAAGGGATCGACTTGTCTGTAGCCTATGCATTGTGGGGTGGGTTTGGTATTACCGCCACTTTAGCTGCGGGGTGGATCTTGTTTGGTCAACGTTTAAATCGCAAAGGCTGGGTTGGCCTGATCTTGCTATTGGCCGGAATGATCATGGTGAAACTCGCCTGATGACCACGCTGCCCGACAATGCGGGCAGCGTTTGAACATTATTGCCGGGTCAGTTCTTCTAACTTGTCGCGAAAACCGGTGACAGAAATGGCCCGGTTATCGGCGCGCCAGCGATCTTTTGCTGCAGGAGCTGAACTTTGCACACCAATTAACTGCCAGCCGTCATCAGTATGCAGCATCAGTGGCGAACCGCTGTCACCCGGCAGGGTATCGCACTGATGCGACATCACCGAGGTTTGCGCCCAGCCAGTCACTTCGCAATTTTGATGGCTGTATAAGGTATCAAGATGATCTTCGGGATACCCCGCCTGAGTCACTTTACGACCAGCCGCTTTTAATGCGGCGGTAAGCGCGGCTTTATCTCCCTCAAATAATGGCAACGGCGTAATGCCAGAAGGGGGATTGCGCAGCACAATCAAACCGAAATCCCACGGCGCGGCTGCGGGCGGGACAATCCAGCCATCACCATCAGCCTTTAACCGTTTCCCTAGCGTCGGATCAACACGACCTTCAATATCGTGGATCTCATAGCGCCATAGCCCTTTATTCGAAACAAAACGCAGCGCAATTGCTTTGTCTGGTTTACCTTTTGGTGGCGTTAATAAACAGTGGCCCGCAGTTAATGCGAGATTAGGGGCAATCAGCGTCGCCGTACATAAATTGCCGCTGGCCGTTTCCAGTTGCCCAACCGCATCCCACGGCGATTGGGTCGTGTTATTTACCGGTACACGATCATCATGACCAAAAAATAGGGTGCTGACCTCATCATGAGCCGATTTAGGATCGTCCGGTTTATCCGCAAACACAAATGCAGATGTCAGACTAATTGCACCCAGTACTACAGCAATGGTTGTACGCATATCACACTCTGGCGAGTAATTATGATTATTAAAAGCAAACCCTCGTAAATACTATAGACGGGACGGGATGAAAGTGGGAGTAAAATCAGATAACTACGCTCAGGAAAGATAAAAACGGGCGGCAATCAGCGCACATAAAATAAGGATGATAAGAATGAACTCAAAGCGATAACGGCCCACCATAGTACCCTCCGCTAAAGGCGGTGCTAAACGTTACCCGCTTAGCACCGTAATTTTCAGGCGCGAGGGGGCGCGCCACTATTGCTGTCGAAAACTTATGCGGCTGGCTGTGCTGCAGGTTTTGTCGGTTGTTGCTGGCTGTGTTTTTTGCTGTGCTTTTTGGCGGCCTGTGCTTTTTGCTCAGGTGCTTTCTGTTCAGTTTTTGCTTTTTTATGATGTTTTTTAGCCGCTTGCGCTTTCTGGGCGGGCGCTGCTTTATGCTGTTTTTTATGATGAATGGTTTTTGCAGGTGCTGCTTTGGTAGCAGCAGTCGGAGCAGGCGTGGTCGCAGTCTCTGCGGCAAAGGCAGCAGAAGAGAGACCCATAGCAGCGGCAACAACCAGAGCTAATACTTTTTTCATTGTCATACCCTCAATTTGGTTTTTTATGCAACCCCACTGCGGGGCCGATGTAATGACTATATCTCTGGAAATAGCAGGCTTCCGTGAGTGGTTGGTTTCGGCATGTAACGATATGTACAAAGCGAGTAGCGATGACGTGAGAAATAATAACGCATTGTGACTTAAGGAGATTTTCCCACCAATATCGGTAGTATTGATTGACTTAACTTTTTCATTACCTATAAATTGGTAGAATCACCGTGTATTAACAATAAATGACACACAGCAAAATGAATCCGTTTATTTGGGTGCTTATTATCCTGATGGCGTTAGATGCACTGCGAGAAATGGCCGGCACTTCGTCTATTTTGGGATGGTTATTAACGTTGAGTTGAGCAGACAATAAGCCCGGACAGGTTTTAACTCAGTCCGGGCTTATTTTTCAGGCGTGCAGGCGATGATGTAAACGTGTTCCGACCAGAATAGCGACCACCAACATCACGGCAATAAATGCACCGACGCCGTTCCAGCCATAGTTATGCCAGAAGACGCCACCTAATGTCCCTGCAATACTTGAACCCAGATAGTAACAAAATAGATACAGCGAGGAAGCCTGGCCTCTGGCGCGTTTAGCACGTGGGCCAATCCAGCTACTGGCGACAGAGTGAGCGGCAAAGAATCCTGTAGAGAAAAGCATCATACCGGCAAAAATCAACCACAGTGGGTTGAACAATGTCAGGAGAAGGCCAAAAAGCATGACACCTGTCGAAAATAACATCACCGGACCACGACCGAAGCGGGTAGTCATGGTGCCTGCTTTTGGCGAACTCCAGGTGCCAGTCAAATAGACTAGCGATAATAAGCCAACCACGGCCTGACTGACATGCCAGGGGGGAAGCATCAACCGATAACCAATGTAATTAAACAGAGTGACGAACGACCCCATCAGCAAAAAACCTTCGACGAATAATAAGGGTAATCCCTGATCACGGCAGTGCAGACGGAAGTTAATAAACAGCGTTTTTGGGCGCAACGAGGATGGGCGGAAATGGCGTGACTCCGGGAGGATTTTCCAGAACATTAACGCTGAGGTCAGAGCGAAACAGCCAATAACCGCCAGAGCAATTCGCCAGTTAAAGAAGTCAGTAAATACCCCGCTGATTAAGCGCCCACTCATACCGCCAATTGAGTTGCCGCTGATGTACAGCCCCATTGAAAATGCCACAAAACTGGGGTGGATCTCTTCGCTAAGGTAGGTCATGCCAACGGCAGCTACGCCGCTTAACGACAGACCAATCAAGGCGCGCATAATCAAAATACCGTGCCAGCTAGTCATCATCGTCGAAAGTAACGTGCAGATGGAGGCCAACAGTAGTGCCGTCACCATCACCGGCTTGCGACCTATGGCATCGGAAAGTGGGCCAGTAAATAGTAAACCAATGGCAAGCATGATCGTTGAAATTGACAGTGAAATACTACTGTTAGCAGGCGTTAAGCCAAATTCTTGCGAAAGCACCGGAAGAATAGGCTGCACACAATAAAGAAGCGCAAAGGTTGCCAGCCCGGCCGAGAATAGAGCCAGAGTAACACGCATAAATTGCGGCGTACCGCGTTTAATGAATTCGTTTGTCCGGGAAAGGTTTTTCTTGTCAGTGTCACTTGCCGGAGTGCCATCAACAGTTGTAGTACGACTCACTTGAAATCCTTGCTAAATATGCCCGTGATGTGGGATTAGGAATAGATTAGGAAAATCGAATTGTTATGTCTAATATATTAATAGTCTCAAATAAGATGTTTAAAATATGAATATTGAATTGCGCCACCTTCGTTACTTCATTGCTGTTGCGGAAGAGCTGCATTTTGGTCGCGCTGCTGCCCGACTGAATATTTCACAACCGCCGCTAAGCCAGCAGATTCAGATACTGGAGCAACAAATTGGCGCGCGACTGCTGGCACGAACCAATCGCAGCGTAATGCTGACGGCAGCAGGGAAGCAGTTCCTTGCTGATAGTCGGCAAATCCTGTCTATGGTGGATGACGCTGCCGCTCGCGCTGAACGCCTGCATCAGGGAGAGGCAGGAGAGTTACGCATTGGCTTTACCTCATCAGCGCCATTTATTCGCGCAGTATCTGATACCTTATCGCTGTTTCGTCGCGAATTTCCTGATGTTCATTTGCAGACACGCGAGATGAACACCCGCGAGCAAATAGCACCCCTTATCGAAGGGACGCTGGATATGGGGTTGCTACGAAATACTGTGTTGCCGGAGACGCTGGACCACGCGGTCATTGTGCATGAACCACTTATGGCGATGATCCCGCATGATCATCCTTTGGCCAATAAATCGAATGTAACGCTGGCAGAACTGGCAAAAGAACCCTTTGTTTTTTTTGATCCGCACGTAGGGACGGGGCTGTATGATGACATTCTCGGCCTGATGCGACGTTACAATCTCACCCCAGTCATCACCCAGGAAGTCGGCGAGGCGATGACTATCATCGGCCTGGTTTCCGCGGGTCTTGGCGTTTCGATTTTGCCCGCTTCTTTCAAACGCGTACAACTCAATGAAATGCGTTGGGTATCTATTGCGGAAGAGGATGCGGTTTCTGAGATGTGGCTGGTTTGGCCAAAACATCATGAACAAAGCCCGGCAGCACGTAACTTTCGTATTCAGCTACTGAATGCTCTCTGATGAGGAAAAATTCAGCAAAAAATCACGAAAAATGTGCTGTCAATCACATGGCTAAGTAAAAATTTGACGTTACGCATTGAAGTGCTTCACCATAGCCTACAGATTATTTCGGAGCGCGAAAATATAGGGAGTATGAGGTGGTTGCTGAAAACCAGCCGGGGCACATTGATCAAATAAAGCAGACCAACGCAGGTGCTGTATATCGCCTGATTGATCAGCTTGGTCCCATTTCGCGTATCGACCTTTCTCGCATGGCGCAGCTCGCGCCAGCCAGTATTACCAAAATTGTCCGCGAAATGCTTGAAGCGCACCTGGTGCAAGAGCTGGAAATTAAAGAGGCTGGAAACCGTGGCCGTCCGGCGGTGGGGTTGGTAGTAGAAACGGAAGCCTGGCACTATCTTTCTTTGCGTATTAGTCGTGGCGAGATTTTTCTTGCACTGCGTGATTTAAGCAGCAAGTTGGTGGTGGAAGACTCGCTGGAGTTGGCGCTGCAGGATGAATTACCGCTGTTGGATCGCATCATTACTCATATTGATCAGTTTTTTATTCGCCATCAGAAAAAACTCGAGCGCCTGACTTCTATTGCCATTACCATGCCGGGAATTATTGATACGGAAAATGGTATTGTACATCGTATGCCGTTCTACGAGGACGTAAAAGAGATGCCGCTCGGTGAAGCGCTTGAGCAGCATACCGGTGTACCGGTTTATATTCAGCATGATATCAGCGCATGGACGATGGCCGAGGCCTTGTTCGGCGCATCCCGCGGAGCGCGCGATGTGATTCAGGTGGTTATCGATCACAATGTGGGAGCGGGTGTGATTACCGATGGTCATCTGTTACACGCAGGAAGCAGTAGCCTTGTGGAGATAGGCCACACTCAGGTCGACCCCTATGGAAAACGCTGTTATTGCGGTAACCACGGCTGCCTGGAAACCATCGCCAGTGTTGACAGCATTCTTGAACTGGCGCAATTACGTTTGAATCAATCCATGAGTTCGATGTTACACGGACAGCCGTTAACCGTGGACTCATTGTGCCAGGCGGCACTGCGGGGCGATCTGCTGGCAAAAGATATTATTACCGGTGTGGGGGCGCATGTTGGGCGCATTCTTGCCATCATGGTGAATTTATTTAACCCACAAAAAATACTGATTGGTTCGCCGTTAAGCAAAGCGGCAGAAATCCTGTTCCCTGTCATTTCTGACAGCATCCGTCAGCAGGCGCTTCCTGCCTACAGCCAGCACATTAGCGTCGAAAGCACTCAGTTTTCTAATCAGGGGACGATGGCGGGAGCCGCATTGGTAAAAGACGCTATGTATAACGGTTCTTTGTTGATTCGTCTGTTGCAGGGTTAACATTTTTTAACTGTTCTACCAAAATTTGCGCTATCTCAAATTGGGGCAGGAAAGCATAACTTAGACTTCCAAAGTTGAATTATTTTCCTGGCTTATATTTGTGAAGCATAACGGTGGAGTTAGTGATGCTGAAGCGTTTCTTTATAACAGGTACAGACACTTCTGTAGGGAAAACGGTGGTTTCCCGCGCATTGCTACAAGCGTTAGCCTCCCAGGGAAAAACGGTTGCGGGGTATAAACCCGTAGCGAAGGGGAGCAAAGAGACACCCGATGGGCTACGTAATAAAGATGCCCTGGTGTTGCAGAGTGTTTCATCTATTGAACTGCCTTATGAAGCAGTCAATCCCATTGCGTTAAGCGAAGAAGAAAGTAGTGTGGCGCACAGTTGCCCGATCAATTACACCCTCATTTCAAATGGTCTGGCTAACCTGACGAATAAAGTCGACCATGTGGTGGTCGAAGGCACTGGCGGCTGGCGTAGTCTGATGAATGACCTGCGTCCGCTTTCTGAATGGGTGGTTCAGGAGCAGCTACCGGTGTTGATGGTGGTGGGCATTCAGGAAGGCTGTATTAACCATGCGCTTCTGACCGCACAGGCGATTGCGAACGATGGTCTTCCGCTCATTGGCTGGGTGGCTAACCGTATCAACCCAGGGTTAGCACATTACGCTGAAATCATAGATGTATTGGGTAAAAAACTCCCGGCACCGCTCATTGGCGAACTGCCTTATTTGCCGCGCGCAGAACAGCGTGAACTGGGGCAATACATCCGCTTACCCATGCTGCGCAGTGTGTTGGCGGTAGATAGAGTCACGGTGTAACGTCCGCGACGTTACTGACGCAATCACACAAGCAATTAATAAACCGGGGAGTAGCTGATACTCCCCGGTCATTTCGCATATCATCAATGTCGACATAATTGGCGCATGCGTGGTTGCAGCCAGTAGTGTTGCCATCCCGGTTAGCCCGAGTAACAGCGTAATTTCTTCTCCGCCAGGAAGCCATAACCCCAGGCTACGACCATACAGCATACCAATAGCCAGTCCGATAAATAGTGTTGGCGTAAACACACCGCCTGGCGCGCCGGAACCACTGCTGGCCAGCACGGCAAAAAGTTTGCAAAGAAAGATCCCTGCAATGACCGTAAGCAGTGGCGGGGCAGTTAAAAAGGATTGTACCGTACTATAGCCGTTGCCCCACACAGCCGGTGTGAGCAGGGAAAGCAGTCCCACGATCAAACCTCCCAATGCCAGTTGCCAGGGGGGCGCAAGTTTGAGATTAACAAAGCCCCGATGACTGGCGTTCATTAGCTTTAAAAACAGTGGACCGCACAGTCCCATCAGTACACCAGTACTAATAATCAGCGCATAGTCACGGGTCTTAACTATTACTGAGAGTTGCACGCTGTAGAGCAAAGCATCGCTATTATTAAGAAGATGGCTGACAAGCAGTGCCACTACGGCGGAAATTACCACCGGACCGAGAGAGGCCAGCATCATGGTGCCAAACAGCACTTCAGCAATAAACAAACTTCCGGCAAGCGGGGCGCGATAGGCCGCAGCCATCCCCGCAGCAGCGCCACAGGCAATCCACAATTTCCACTCTTCACGCGGTGTAAGACGTTGTGCAAACCAGGAGGCGGCAAGCGCTGCCAACAGGATCATCGCACCTTCACGTCCAATGGCACTGCCGCTCGTCACCACCAGCAAAGACGCGAAAGATTTGACCAGACTGGTGGCATAATCAAACTGCCCATCGGTTTGTAATGCCTCCATATAATCGGTAGGCGCGTGAGGGCGTTGTTGCGTGAATTTCTGCCATCCCATCAGCAATAGACCTGCTGCCAGTCCGCCAAGTGCCGGAGTTAGCAGGCGACGCCACGGCGAAAGGTTCATGGCAGCATTAACCAGACTTCCGGAATCATTGTTCAGGAACAACCACTCCAGCAACAGCATCGCATGATGAAACCCTGCGACGGCAAGAGCCGCGAGAATACCGATCACCGTCGCAATAAACAGACGGCGGAACATGGTGCGTAGATCCGGGTAGATGTGTAGATGATGCATGAGCAGAAATGGCAAATTAAACACAGGCATCTATTTTGCGGGAAAAGGGGTCTGGAGCAAAAGCTGTATGTGCTTTATGAGAAATTAATCGTGACGTTGTCACTTATTTTATCCGAAAGGCGTGCAGTTACCGCCTTTCGGTCATACTAACGATTATTCAACGAAACAGAGGCTTAACCGCGACAGGAATTAACAATTGTGACTGCCATTGTGCCAGTGTTAAACGGGCCAGCTCACCGAGTGAGCGATAAAAAGGGTGTTCTGCTTTTTCGATAAACACCTCAAGAAAACGTGTCGACCACGGTAAAAGGTGCCACGCCAGCAATTCTTCGCACTCGGTCTGGCGACCGTTCTCTGCCAGCCATGCTGCCATCAATAGCAGTGAACCAAAATGATCTTCCGGTTCGTTTTGTTTCATTTCAAACTGAATGCCTTTTTCGCGCATCCATTGACGGAGCGCCAATGTAGAATCGCCAAACAGCACCGATTCGCGATCCAGCCAGACAGATCCCCACGGCGGTGACGGTAGCGCATACGGGCCGACAAACAGCCGTTGCCAGGCCTGATTACGCGACTCTTCACACTCTTCCTTAAAAGTCGTTACCAGCGGTGCTAATGACGTTTGTGACAAGGGCCACTGGGTATCCCAGCCGTCGCCGGTTAACGCAGAAACCAGCGGAGAGGCTTCTGCACTCTCTGGAGCGTAATAAAACAGCGCGCCCAGCACGCGCGCCGCGACAGAAAAATTATCTTGTTGTGAAAAATGCGTCATTCTTATCATCCTGAAACGTGCGGGGTAACCCGCACTAATTTGTTAACCTGCGACGGCCATTCCGACGGTCATATGCAGGCCATAAAAGAGCGCACGCCCGATCATCTCGCCATCAGGTATGAGGATTCATTCCCGCACAAACCCGGCAAGGGTTATGGCGTGGATTAGTGAACACAGCCTGCATCTTAGACCAGTGCATAACAATACCACACGCGCCAGACCTGGACGTAGACCTGATAAGACGCGTAAGCGTCGTATCAGGCAGCCACAGGTTTATTGCTGCGGTTCGGCAGGGCCACTATCATGGGTTGGTTGAGAGTGGGCAGAAACATTACCGCTGGTGGTGCGGGTATAGAGAATTTTATGCGTGTCGTTGGCACAATGCCCGACGACCTGTGAATCAGGCTGATCAACCTGATCATTCGGCACAATACTTAAAGTGAAGCTGCTTTCCGGGACGCCGTTATTGATAATGCGCTGTGAAATATCGCTTTTTATACGCTCACAAGAATCCGACGCGGCGAGCACTGTGGATGAGGCCAGGGCGAGCAGAAGTGCGGCACTACAGGCGACGTTTTTCATCATTGGCTCCTTACATGAATATTACTACCTAAGCATAGCATTTCACGTGTAAATTACTGTATTTGCTACTATGATTGAGAATCATCTTTACTGTCAGGTGACTGATGTGAATGCCAAATTACTGCCATGTTTGCTCGCGATAACGCTTACAGGATGTGACCGCACAGAAGTAACGCTCTCTTTTACGCCAGAGATGGCCAGTTTCTCTAATGAATTCGATTTTGATCCGCTGCGTGGTCCGGTTAAGGATTTCACTCAGACATTAATAAATGAGCAAGGGGAAGTAACGAAGCGCGTTTCAGGTACTTTATCGGAAGAAGGCTGTTTTGATTCTCTCGAATTGCTGGATCTGGAGAATAATACAGTAGTTGCCCTGGTGTTAGACGCAAATTATTACCGTGATGCACAGACGCTGGAGAAGCGAGTACGTTTACAGGGGAAATGTCAGTTAGCGGAATTACCTTCCGCAGGGGTGAGTTGGGAAACCGATGATAATGGCTTCGTGGTTAAAGCCAGCAGTAAACAGATGAAGATGGAGTATCGGTATGATGGCCAGGGGTATCCGCTGGGTAAAACGACAATAAGCAACGACAAAACGTTATCTGTCACCGCGACACCGTCAAAGGATCCGATCAAAAAACTCGATTATACGGCCATTACTTTGCTGAATAATCAACAGGTTGGTAATATCAGGCAGACCTGTGAATATGACAGCCACGCCAATCCGGTGGACTGCCAATTAATCATTGTGGATGAGGGGGAAAAACCCGCTGTCGAACGGGTTTACACCATCAAAAATACCATTGATTATTATTAATGCTATTGCGCGGTCGGTTTCAGTAGAGTCTGCCCCTGCGTTTTATGTTCCGCCAGATACTGATGCTGGAATATGCACATGCGAATGGCATTGCGATATTGACCGTTAATAAAGAATTCATGCATCAGTTCACCTTCGACCGTAAAACCGAGCTTACGGTAAATATGAATCGCTTTTTCATTCTCTTTATCGACGATCAGATAAAGTTTATAGAGATTAAGAACAGTGAAGCCATAATCCATCGCTAATGTCGCGGCGCGGGTTGCCAGACCTTTACCCTGGTATTCCGGGGAGATGATTATCTGAAATTCAGCGCGGCGATGGACGTGGTTAATTTCCACCAGCTCTACCAGACCGGCTTTTTCGCCATCACATTCCACGACGAAACGGCGTTCACTCTGATCGTGAATATGTTTATCGTACAGATCAGAGAGTTCAACGAAGGCTTCGTAGGGTTCCTCAAACCAGTAACGCATTACGCTGGCGTTATTGTCGAGTTGATGCACATAGCGTAAATCTTCACGCTCCAGCGGACGTAGCTTAACACTGTGGGCGCTTGTCATAACGTGTCCTTACATTCCTTATATCAATAACAGGTTAGGGGATGATTACGCGGCCAGTACGACGGTCCAGACAGCGTAAAGTATTCGGCTCCCAGTAGGCATTAATGTTGGCACTCTGCTCACATTTATCGCGGTTATCGAATGCGGCGTCAGCTTTATCCCATTCTTTCTCGGTGCGTTTGTTGACTTTCTGACGCAGATTACGCGTGTCATTCCATTGCTCTTTTTCCATCGCCGCCTGCTGGCGACTCTGTGCGCTGTCGCCAGATTCAATCACCAGTTTGTTAGTTTCTGCATGAGTAGTTGCGCTAAATGCCAGTGCGCAAGGCAGCAGAAAAGCGAGCAGGCTGAGTTTTTTGCAGAGAGTGATATTCATGATTCATTCCTTGTATGAATGATTAAAGGCGATTTTACACGATCCACTGTGAACACGAAACGTAACAGAAGGATGTATATGTTGATGATATTATGTCGCCCTATAAATATACATGATGTCAATAAGTGACAAAGATGATTAAAACAACGTTACTGTTTTTTGTTACTGCCCTGTGTGAAATCATGGGTTGCTTTTTACCCTGGTTATGGCTGAAACGAAATGCCAGCGTCTGGCTGTTGGTTCCGGCGGGGATTTCCCTGGCGCTGTTTGTCTGGCTGTTAACGTTACATCCCGCAGCAAGTGGGCGAGTTTATGCGGCTTATGGTGGCGTTTATGTCTGTACGGCGTTGATTTGGCTGCGTGTGGTGGATGGGGTGAAGCTCAGTCTCTACGACTGGACAGGCGCGATAATTGCGCTTTGCGGTATGTTGATTATTGTTGCTGGCTGGGGACGTGCCTGATTTTTCTGGTCTATAAGATATTTTATTATCAATGACATACGCGTTTTCAGGGCACTGAAAAACAATAAGCTTTGACTATTTTTAGAACTATTCATGGCGCAAATATGCGCTTTTTTTTGTGATCGTTCTGGCTTTTTTTGATCTTCATACTTGTATGGTAGTAGCTCAGTTGCGTAGATTTCATGCATCACGATAAGCGATGCAAGGAATAGAACATGAAGATTGTAGGGGCTGAAGTTTTTGTTACCTGTCCGGGGCGTAATTTCGTCACCTTAAAAATCACCACCGAGGACGGTATTACCGGTCTTGGTGATGCCACTCTCAACGGACGCGAGCTTTCCGTTGCGTCCTATTTGCAGGATCACCTGTGTCCGCAACTTATAGGCCGCGATGCCCACCGTATCGAAGATATCTGGCAGTTTTTCTATAAAGGCGCTTACTGGCGTCGCGGTCCGGTGACTATGTCGGCCATTTCAGCCGTTGATATGGCGCTATGGGACATTAAAGCCAAAGCTGCCAACATGCCACTTTACCAGTTACTCGGCGGCGCGTCTCGCGAAGGGGTGATGGTCTATTGCCATACCACCGGTCACAGTATTGATGAGGCACTGGATGATTATGCCCGTCATCAGGAACTGGGATTCAAGGCCATCCGCGTGCAGTGCGGTATTCCTGGCATGAAAACGACTTACGGTATGTCCAAAGGAAAAGGGCAGGCCTATGAACCTGCGACCAAAGGGCAGTGGCCAGAAGAGCAGTTGTGGTCAACGGAAAAATATCTCGACTTCATGCCAAAACTGTTCGACGCGGTACGTAACAAGTTTGGTTTTGATGAACATTTGCTGCATGACATGCATCATCGCTTAACGCCTATTGAAGCGGCGCGCTTTGGTAAAAGCATTGAAGATTTTCGCATGTTCTGGATGGAAGATCCGACCCCCGCAGAAAACCAGGAGTGTTTCCGTCTGATTCGCCAACATACCGTCACGCCAATTGCGGTGGGTGAAGTATTCAATAGCATTTGGGACTGCAAACAGCTCATTGAAGAGCAACTTATCGACTATATCCGTACCACGCTGACCCATGCAGGCGGCATTACCGGTATGCGTCGGATTGCGGATTTTGCTTCGCTTTATCAGGTGCGCACAGGCTCACACGGCCCTTCCGATTTGTCACCAGTCTGCATGGCTGCGGCTTTGCACTTTGACCTGTGGGTGCCGAATTTTGGCGTACAAGAATACATGGGCTACTCAGAACAAATGCTCGAAGTGTTCCCGCACAACTGGAGCTTCGATAACGGCTATATGCATCCGGGTGACAAGCCAGGTATTGGCATCGAGTTCGATGAAAAGCTGGCGGCGAAATATCCCTACGAACCTGCTTATCTGCCAGTCGCACGTCTGGAAGATGGCACGTTATGGAACTGGTAAGGTAAAAAACTTGCGACATGGATGTTGATTATTCCTCAATCCTACAAAGGTATATTTTTATGGTTAGTTCCGTCGATATAAAAAATGAAATCAAAAATACACCTGTCGTTCGACGTGTTGCGTCGGCTTCAGCGATTGGTACTGCTGCTGAATACTACGATTTTTTTGCTTATGGCACAGCGGCAGTATTATTTTTCGGTCATTTATTTTTCCCCAGTGATGATCCTTTAATTAGTACACTGGCCGCGTTTGCCACATATGCTGTTGGCTTTCTTGCTCGACCTCTGGGAGGGATTGTATTTGGGCATATAGGTGATAAAGTCGGAAGAAAAAAAGCATTGGTTATTACGATCTTAATTGTTGGATTGGGCACTTTTTGCATTGGGTTACTACCAACCTATGAAGAGATCGGTATATGGGCTCCGGCATTATTAATATTTATACGAGTCTTACAAGGTTTTGGGGTTGGAGGCGAACAGGCTGGTGCTGTATTGATGACTGCTGAATATGCTGAGCCCAAACGACGTGGTTTTTTTGCCAGTTGGGTTCAGATTGGTGCTCCAGTAGGCTTTTTACTTCCGATGGCATTATTCGCAATACTCAATGCGACGTTAACTCCAGAAGCGATGATGGACTATGGTTGGCGTATTCCATTTTTATTGAGCCTGTTACTTGTAATCGTAGGATTATTTATTCGTTTAAAAATTGATGAGTCTCCTGTATTTGCTCAAATTAGGGAAACAAAAGCAGAGGAGTCTCGCCCTCTAATTGAAGTTATACGTGATTATCCTGGCATTGTAGCAAAAGGCGTTTGCGCAAAACTGATTGAAGCCTGTACATTCGCGATGTTTACTGTAATTGTATTGGCTTACGGGAAAGCTAACAATCTGGATGCTAATATTTTAATGGAGACGATGATTGTCGCCGTCATTATAGAAGTGTTCGCAATTCCTTTAATGGGGGCGCTTTGTGACAAGATTGGTCGTAAACCTGTTTATATTATGGGCGCTTTATTACAAGTTATCATGATTATTCCTTTTTTCCTGGCTATCAATCAAGATAACTTCTGGCTAACACAGTTGGTAATGATAATTGTCATTAGTTTTGGTCATAGCATGTGTTATGCACCGCAGGCATCTTTTTTCCCTGAGTTATTCCCAACCCATATTCTGTGCAGTGGTATTGCTCTAATTTGGCAATTAGGTTCATTAATAGGTAGCGGAGTATTGGGGTTGGTTGCAGTAAAAATCCTTCAGGTTACCGGTGGTCATTATTATGGCATGGCTATTTATGTGATTGTCCTTGGTGTTATTTCTATTGGTGGTTTGATTCTGATGCCAGAAACTGCGCCACGAAAATTAAAATCAGAATATCAGGAGTGGGCAAAGCATTAATATAAATTATTCAAGGTGACAAGTGTCACCTTGATTTTTATGAGGCATGTAAGCGTTTTATTGTTAAATGTGTAAAGCAGAATTACATATAGTCAAGAATATTATTGACAATTAGGATATGGGATCATGGGAAATAATTTGTTATCAGCGAAGGCTACGCTTCCTGTCTATGAGCGTAATAATTTGATACCTCGAATTGTTCATTTAGGTTTTGGCGCATTTCATCGCGCGCATCAAGGCGTGTATGCCGATATTCTTGCCGCTGAACATTTCAGTGACTGGGGATATTATGAGGTCAACTTAATCGGCGGGGAACAGCAAATCGTCGATCTAAAGCAGCAAGATAATCTCTATACCGTTGCGGAGATGTCCGCAGATGCCTGGACTGCTCGTGTCATTGGCGTAGTGAAAAAAGCGCTGCATGTGCAAATCGACGGTTTGGAAGCGGTACTGGCTGCCATGTGTGAACCGCAAATTTCTATTGTCTCCCTGACAATTACGGAGAAAGGTTATTTCCACTCACCGGCGAGCGGCCAGTTAATGTTGGATCACCCAATGATCGTCGCTGATCTGAACAATCCTCACCAGCCCAAAACGGCACCAGGGGTTATCGTCGAGGCGTTGGCACGACGTAAAGCGGCAGGGTTACAGGCATTTACGGTGATGTCGTGCGATAACATGCCTGAGAATGGTCATGTCATGCGTGACGTTGTCACTTCTTATGCGCGTGCTGTCGACGAAAAACTGGCGCAATGGATTGTAGAAAACGTGACTTTCCCATCGACAATGGTGGATCGCATTGTACCCGCGGTCACGGCAGAAACACTGGATAAAATCGAACAATTCGCCGGTGTGCGTGATCCGGCAGGTGTTGCCTGTGAACCTTTCCGCCAGTGGGTGATTGAAGATAACTTTGTTGCCGGACGCCCGGAATGGGAAAAAGCGGGAGCCGAACTGGTTAGTGATGTACTGCCATATGAAGAGATGAAACTGCGTATGCTCAACGGCAGCCATTCCTTCCTGGCTTATCTGGGATATCTGGCGGGTTATCAGCATATTAATGATTGTATGGAAGATGATAATTATCGCCGTGCAGCGCTTACATTAATGTTGCAGGAACAGGCACCGACGCTGAAAGTGCAGGGGGTGGATCTGCAAGATTATGCTAACCGATTGATTGAGCGCTACAGTAACCCTGCTTTACGCCATCGGACCTGGCAGATTGCGATGGATGGTAGTCAGAAACTGCCGCAACGTATGCTGGATTCTGTGCGCTGGCATTTAGCGCATGGCAGTTCATTTAATCTCCTGGCGCTTGGTGTCGCGGGTTGGATGCGTTATGTCGGCGGTGTAGATGAGCTGGGTAATCCAATTGAGATCAGCGACCCGTTATTGTCTGTGATCCAGCAGACCGTACAAAATAGTGAGGAAGGGAAAGAACGCGTGCGGGCATTGATAGCGATTGAGGCGATCTTTGGTAACGATTTGCCGAACAATGCTTTATTCACAGATAAAGTAACAGAGGCGTATTTGTCTTTATTGACTGAAGGCGCGAAAGCAACCGTGGCAAAATATACCGTGGCGTAAAAACAGCAATGCCGCCATCGGCGGCATTCACACGCTTAGTTCATGCCGAGACGAATCAGGTCCAGAGGCGCGAGTTTTTCATCACAACCTTCAACAACCACGGTTTTTCCGCGGCGGATTTGCTCTGCGGTCAGACCTTCAGTATCAATCGACAGGATCTTGCCAGTGTGACCGGTGCCGCTAACCATAACACGGCTGCCAGTGGTGATTGCGTTACGGTTACGATCGTAGGTCGTCATAGGTGTTTTCTCCTTTCTGATTTACAGTCGAAGCCCACGTAACGGGCGCAATATAAATACTCCTGTCGAGTGAATATTTTTTTGTTTATGATCAAGTTCACATCTTTTTTGATGCTTGCATGAACCAGAAGAAGGGAATGGGGTCTCATCCCGGGTGGGATGAGAGGACATGAATTACTCTTCGCTAAACCAGTCGCTGTTTTCCTGGCGGATTTGCTGCACGGATTCACTTATTTCCTGCAAATGCAGTGTCATTGCTTTTTCTACCGCAGTGACATCATGCTTTTGTAGCGCAGTAAAAATATCCATGTGTTGGCGTAGCAACATATCTGGTGGCGAGACGTGGTCAAAACTCATATAGCGTACCCGGTCAATGGTCGCTTTCAGGTTTTCAATGGTGTCCCACGCGAGCTGACAGTCGGCAATCTGCGTCAGGATTTGGTGGAAGTTATCATCAAGTTCAAAAAAATCATCCAGTTGTTTGCGTTCAATGGCTATACGTTGCTGGTGGAGATTTTGCTCAAGCAGGTAGCACTGGCTATCGGTAATCATGGTCGCCGCTCTGCGGACTACGGCGCACTCAATGGCCTGGCGGATAAAACTACCGTTGCGTACCTGAGTCATGGAGATTTTATTGACGTAGCTGCCACGTTGCGGGCGAATTTGAATCAGGCCATTTTCCGCCAGCTTAATGAAGGCTTCACGAACTGGCTGGCGCGACACATTGAAACGAACAGAAACTTCTTTTTCCGATAACGGCGTACCCGGTGCAATCAGACAATGCACAATGTCGCGACGGAGAATACGATAAATCTGTTGATTGACTGGTTGCGTGGGATTGAGTTGTGTTTCGACGGTCATTCGTTCTTGCTTTTGAGTGGGTTAACTGAGCAAGTCTACCACTTTTTTGTGACAAACAATAACCCGGCGGTTAGGCCGGGTATAAAAATTAATGGCGATGGATATTCAGTCCGGCATAGCTCTGGGTAACTGGCATCATTTCCAGAGTATTGATGTTAACGTGAG
Source organism: Escherichia sp. KTE96 (assembly GCF_000408525.1). Taxonomy (NCBI): domain Bacteria; kingdom Pseudomonadati; phylum Pseudomonadota; class Gammaproteobacteria; order Enterobacterales; family Enterobacteriaceae; genus Escherichia; species Escherichia sp. KTE96. The sequence goes on from NZ_KE137149.1 coordinate 2,649,389, forward strand.
CCGGGAGAGTCGCCACCCACCAGACGGCTTCACAGACATCTTCTGGCGTCAGCGCAACGGTGTTTTGATAGGTTTTTTCCGCTTTACCGTCATCGCCTTTAAAGCGGACATTGGAAAATTCAGTACCGCCGACCAGACCTGGCTCGATGTCAGTGACACGAACCGCAGTGCCATGCAGGTCAGTACGCAGATTCAGGCTGAATTGACGAACGAATGCTTTTGTTGCGCCATAAACGTTGCCACCAGCATATGGCCAGCTACCTGCCGTTGAACCAATGTTAATAATATGACCACGATTACGCTCAACCATGCCAGGCAGCACGGCACGCGTCATATACACCAGGCCTTTATTGTTGGTATCAATCATTGTTTCCCAGTCTTCGACACTGGCTTTATGTGCAGGTTCCATACCCAGCGCCAGCCCGGCGTTATTCACCAGAATATCAATGTCACGCCAATCGGCAGGAAGCGATTCCATCATCTCTTCAATAGCGGCGCGATTACGAACATCGAGCTGGGCGATATAAAGGTTATCGCCCAGCTCGTCTTTTAACTCCTGCAACCGCTCCTGGCGTCGACCCGTAGCGATAACTTTATGGCCTTGTTGAATAAAACGACGAGTAATGCATTCACCAAAACCTGCCGTTGCTCCAGTTACTAAAACGATCATCTCACTGTTCCTCAACGCTTTTGTGTGTCCCTTAACATAGCACGTGATGCTTAAGAGCAGGTAATACTGGTTTGTACTCCGTTACCAGTCAGCCTACGCTATGGGACACCTCGCGTTCAGGAGAAGAAAATGACAACAATGAACCCTTTCCTTGTGCAAAGCACACTGCCGTATCTGGCTCCCCGTTTTGATCAAATTGCAGATCATCACTATCGTCCGGCCCTCGACGAGGGGATGCGGCAAAAGCGGGCTGAGATTACCGCTATCACGATCAACCCGCAGACACCTGATTTCACTAACACGATTTTGGCGCTGGAACAGAGCGGTGAATTGCTTACCCGCGTCACCAGCGTCTTTTTTGCCATGACAGCGGCGCATACCAACGATGAGTTACAGCGTCTTGATGAACAGTTTTCCGCCGAACTGGCGGAACTGGCTAATGATATCTATCTGAACGGCGAATTATTCGCGCGGGTGGATGCAGTCTGGCAGCGCCGCGGATCCCTGGGGCTTGATAGTGAATCCATTAGACTGGTTGACGTTATTCATCAGCGTTTTGTCCTTGCCGGAGCCCAACTTGAAGATGCGGATAAAGCAAAATTAAAAGTGCTGAACACCGAAGCCGCGACGCTGACCAGTCAGTTTAACCAGCGCTTATTAGCTGCGAACAAATCCGGTGGAGTGGTGGTTGACGATATTCAGCAACTGGCAGGCATGAGTGAGCAAGAGATTGCTCTGGCGGCCGGGGCGGCTCGCGAGAAAGGTCTGGATAACAAATGGCTTATCCCACTGCTGAACACTACGCAACAACCGGCGCTTGCGGAACTCCGCGATCGTTCCACACGTGAAAAACTGTTCACTGCAGCCTGGACGCGTGCGGAAAAAAATGATGCCAACGATACCCGCGCTATCATTCAACGGCTGGTGGAGATCCGCGCGCAACAGGCAACATTACTTGGCTTCCCTCATTATGCCGCATGGAAAATAGCCGACCAGATGGCAAAAACGCCAGAAGCGGCACTCAACTTTATGCGGGAAATTGTTCCGGCGGCGCGTCAGCGTGCGAGCGATGAATTAGCGTCTATTCAGGCGGTTATCGGAAAACAGCAAGGCGGTTTTAGCGCACAGCCGTGGGACTGGGCGTTTTACGCCGAACAGGTACGTCGTGAGAAATTCGATCTTGATGAGGCGAAACTCAAACCTTATTTTGAATTAAACACGGTACTGAATGAAGGGGTATTCTGGACCGCCAATCAGCTTTTCGGCATTAAGTTTGTCGAACGGTTTGATATACCGGTATATCACCCGGATGTGCGGGTCTGGGAAATCTTTGATCATAACGGTGTTGGACTGGCGCTATTTTACGGTGACTTCTTCGCCCGTGATTCAAAAAGTGGCGGCGCGTGGATGGGTAATTTTGTCGAGCAATCTACGCTCAATGAAACGCGCCCGGTAATTTATAACGTTTGCAATTATCAAAAACCCGCTGCTGGTGAGCCTGCCTTGTTGCTGTGGGATGACGTTATTACCTTATTCCATGAGTTTGGACATACATTGCATGGTCTGTTTGCCTGCCAGCGTTATGCCACGCTTTCCGGCACCAATACGCCGCGTGATTTTGTTGAATTTCCGTCGCAAATCAACGAACACTGGGCAACGCATCCGCAGGTGTTCGCCCGCTATGCCCGACATTATCAAACCAGAGAAGCCATGCCGGAAACTCTGCAACAGAAAATGCGCGATGCCAGCCTGTTCAATAAAGGCTATGAGATGAGCGAACTGCTTAGTGCTGCGCTTCTCGATATGCGTTGGCACTGTTTGCAAGAGAATGAGGCGATGCAGGATGTGGACGATTTCGAACAGCGGGCGCTGGTGGCGGAAAATATGGATCTTCCTGCTGTACCGCCACGTTATCGCAGCAGTTATTTCGCCCACATTTTTGGCGGAGGATATGCGGCGGGTTACTACGCGTATCTGTGGACACAAATGCTGGCAGACGATGGTTATCAGTGGTTTGTTGAGCAGGGCGGATTAACGCGTGAAAATGGGCAATATTTTCGCGAGGCAATCCTATCTAAAGGCAACAGCGAAGATTTAGAACGTCTGTATCGTCAATGGCGCGGTAAGGCACCACAGATTGCACCAATGTTGCAACATCGCGGGCTGGATGTTTAACTCTCCCATATTGCCCCGGACTGATTCCTGCCCGGGGCAATATATACTATGTTATTCATTTCTGTTTTTAGTTTCCCACTGCTATGTCTGGAATTGTTATTCGGTATCTCCGTACATTTGTAGAATTATAATACTGCCAGATGCTCTAATCCATCTGGCCATTGTTTTCCCCCCTTCGGCATAATCAGTATTATATCTTCTGGCTTAAATTGAACCTGTTTTGCCAGATTTAATTATTTTTTTCTGCGTATTTTGTTTTAAATCACGCGGTTATGTTTTTATCCATTAGTAAATATTTTTCTATGGAATTGTTGACATAAGTTTTCTTTTCTCCCGTTACAATAGAACGCACAAGGAACTGTGAAAAAGGAGTGGCAATGATCAAGAAGACAACGGAAATCGATGCCATCTTGTTAGATCTCAATAAGGCTATTGATGCCCATTACCAGTGGCTGGTGAGTATGTTTCACAGCGTGGTAGCGAAAGATGCCAGTAAGCCAGAAATTACAGATAACCATTCTTATGGGCTGTGCCAGTTTGGTCAGTGGATTGATCATCTGGGGCCACTCGATAACGATGAATTACCTTACGTTCGGCTAATGGATTCTGCGCATCAGCATATGCATATCTGCGGACGGGAGTTAATGCTGGCTATTGTTGAAAATCGCTGGCAGGAAGCGCATTTTGACGCATTTCAGGACGGGTTACTTTCTTTTACCGCGGCATTAACCGATTACAAAATTTACCTTTTAACTATTCGTAGCAATATGGATGTTCTGACTGGCTTACCCGGTCGTCGGGTTCTTGATGAGTCCTTTGATCATCAATCACGCAATGCTGAGCCGTTGAATCTCTATTTAATATTGCTGGATATAGACCGATTTAAATTGGTTAATGATACCTACGGGCATTTAATAGGCGATGTGGTATTACGCACGCTGGCAACTTACTTAGCTACCTGGACGCGTGATTACGAAACGGTTTATCGCTATGGCGGCGAAGAATTTATCATCATCGTCAAAGCTGCTAATGATGAAAAGGCATGCCGTGCCGGAGTTCGTATTTGCCAGTTAGTCGATAACCACGCAATTGCACATTCTGACGGGCATATCAACATAACCGTGACCGCTGGAGTCAGCCGGGCATTTCCTGAAGAGTCGCTGGATGCGGTAATCGGAAGAGCAGACAGAGCAATGTATGAAGGTAAGCAGACCGGAAGAAACCGCTGCATGTTTATTGATGAACAGAGCGTGATTACTCGAGTTTAAACACCGTTTAACATTCATTGAGAAACGTGATGCTACTGTGTCAGCGATCCGCTACCAGTGCAGGAAAATGCCTGTTAGCGTAAAAGCAAAACACAAATCAATCCATGCAAGCATTCACCGCCGGTTTACTGGCGGTTTTTTTTCGCCGTCAGAAAAATCAGGCCCCTTGTACACAACTGTAACAAGGGGCCGGTTAGGTGAGGGATTATCTCCGTTCATTAGTCATCCCATTTGTGGCTGAAATACGCGGCCAGAAAACCAGAAAATAAAATTATTCCCAGTACGGCGATAAAAACATTCATATTACCCAGCATTATTTGCCTCCGTTTATGGTGTGGTGTATTTCCTCGCTTACCTTAATTTTCATCTCAATGAGGAAGATATTAGCAGAGGTAACCTAAACGAAGGCTGAATTAGGTGGTTAATGTGATGGTGGTCTGTTGTTTTTCCGATATTGTGAAGGGGATAATAAAAAACGCTGGTGAAAATGATGACGCAGTAACGCAGAATGACTAAACCCCGTCAGCTCGGCAATTTTATCGATGTTAAAAGCCGAATTTTGCAGATAATCCTGTACGCGTATTAATCGCCGTTGTCGCAGGAAAATAATCCGCAGCGCCGTACCACACTGGCACGGCTCGTCCGTCAACAAAGCACCGGCTGCCCCCACGTTCTGGTGCGAATACCTTTTAACATCAGCATCCACGCCGCAATGATCACCAACGCTAAGATGACAAACAGCGAGGAAGGCGGCATGGTAGTGAGCACGATACCACTCACCAGTGGATTTATCGCTGCGCCAAGCCAGCCTAATGACTGGGCGGAAAAATAACTGGCTTTCATCCCCGGCGGCGCAATATGGTCAATCAACATGTACTCACCAGGGGCATAAATGATCTCACCGAGGGTAAATACCGCGGCTGAAATTCCCCAAAGTAGCAGGCTGTTGCCGGAAAAGATAAACCCGATCAGACCGACGACAAAACAGAGGGTGCCCACCGTCATTAATGCGCGAATGTTGGTCGGATTAATGCGACGACCCACGGAATATTGCAACGTAACCACCATCGCAGCATTAACCGGAAGAACAACCGCGACCACCTTTTCGGCAAAATCGCCATCAGCAATCACCATCACATATTGTGAAATGCACGAGGCAAAAGCACCGCTCACGAAAGAAGCAAGAAAGGCAGAGCAGGTGAACCACAGCAGAGCTTTATCCTGTAACAAAACTTTTGGCGACCAGACGCTACCCGCCTCTGTGGCGATGATTTTCTCGCTGCGCTTTACCCAAATTTGAATGAAAAGCATGGGGAACGCGGAACAGATGGCGGCCAGCCAAAAGGGCAGATTGATGCTTTGCATCACCAATAGCGTGCCGAGCGGTGGGCCGATGGTCCAGCCAATGTTGAGCATGGTGTAGTTGATCGAGAAGATCTTCGTTTTGCTGGTGGATGAAAGATTATCGGCAAACCAGGCTTTCAACACGGTAGCAAAAACGGAATAGGCGCAGTTGATGAGAGCAAAGAACAGCACCACCAGCGTTACGCTGTCCACCAGGGGAATGGCGATAAAACCGCTGGCGAAGGCGGTAATTGCCAGTAACATATAACGTTTCTTGTCGAACTTATCCGCCAGAATGCCAAATCCAAGGCTAAAAACCACGCCGATGGTTAGTGCAATTGTCATCGCATAACCGATCAGATCGACTCCCAGACCGTACTGGCGACTCAAATAAATGGTCATAAACGGTAGCGTGGCACCCCGTCCGATGGTTAATAACAACGATGAGGCGAGAAGGGCGCAGGTAGAGCGTCTCAGGGATAAGTTCATTTGGCTGTCCGGCGGTGCGTTTTGTTATGTTTTGTTTTCGAGATGTAAAGAAATAGCATGGCAAAAATCCGAAGTATAGCGACTTATTTGCCATTAATGCCGTCGGAAACGATGGCTAACGAATCAACTGTTAAAGAAAAGTAAATTCAGCTAAGTTGATTGCTTACAAAAGATGAAAATTCAGAGGCGGTAGAATGTCGCGAAAAGATGGGTTATTGGCGCTACTGGTTGTGGTGGTGTGGGGGCTTAATTTTGTGGTCATCAAAGTGGGACTTCACAACATGCCACCGCTGATGCTGGCCGGTATGCGCTTTATGCTGGTCGCTTTCCCGGCTATCTTTTTTGTCGCACGGCCGAAAGTACCGCTGAATTTACTGCTGGGGTATGGTTTAACCATCAGTTTTGCGCAGTTTGCCTTTCTCTTCTGCGCCATTAACTTCGGTATGCCGGCTGGACTGGCCTCGCTGGTATTACAGGCTCAGGCGTTTTTTACTATCGTGCTTGGCGCGTTTACTTTCGGTGAGCGACTGCATGGCAAACAACTGGCGGGGATCGCCTTAGCGATTTTTGGTGTACTGGTGTTAATCGAAGATAGCCTGAACGGTCAGCATGTAGCGATGCTCGGCTTTATGTTGACCCTGGCGGCAGCATTTAGCTGGGCGTGTGGCAACATCTTCAATAAAAAGATCATGTCGCATTCATCGCGTCCGGCGGTGATGTCGCTGGTGATATGGAGTGCATTAATTCCCATTATTCCGTTCTTTGTCGCTTCACTCATTCTCGATGGTTCTGCAACCATGATTCACAGCCTGGTCACTATCGACATGATCACCATTTTATCTCTGATGTATCTGGCGTTTGTGGCGACAATTGTCGGTTATGGGATCTGGGGGACGCTGCTGGGTCGCTATGAAACCTGGCGTGTTGCACCGTTATCGTTACTGGTGCCGGTAGTTGGTCTGGCAAGTGCGGCATTATTGCTGGATGAACGATTAACGGGTCTGCAATTTTTCGGTGCGGTGCTGATAATGGGTGGGCTGTATATCAATGTGTTTGGTTTGCGCTGGCGTAAAGCGGTGAAGGTGAGAGGCTAATAAGCCCCGATATCCCGGGGCCAGAATTAATTACATGGTGTGTTGATTATAATAAGGCACGCCCAGCGCATCCGACTTATCACTGCCTGTCCCCATGTGATTTAAATCGAAAGGGGGTTGTTCCTGCGATGGAGGAACAATCACTTCATCGCCGCAGGGAGTAACGACCGGCTGCGTAGTTTGTTCCGCAAATCCCTGCGCGGAAAAGAGAATAAGCGCGGTTGCTATTGCGGATAAAAGTGGTTTCATGATTGCCTCAAGTGACGTTGTCACGTTTTAACTAACTATTGTAATGATTCAACGGATGTAAAAAGCGCGATTCGCCCTGTATATTCGCCATCCGATATTTATGCGGCGGAACATCAAAATAGTTTTTGAAGGTGCGGGTCAGGGTTTGCTGGGACTCGAAACCATAACGTTCTGCCAGATAGAGTATTGGCTCGTTACTTTCTTTCAGCTTTTGCGCGATTTCCGTCATTTTACGGCTGCGGATGTATTGACCTAATGAATGGCCAGTTTCTTTTTTAAACATCCGTTGCAGGTGCCATTTGGAGTAACCTGAACGCTCTGACACTTTTTCCAGTGACAGTGGTGATTCCAGGTTGTCCTCGATCCAGTCCAAAATGCTATGAATAGTAATAGCGTCAGTATTGCGTCTGGACATCGTCATACCTCTTTTTTTGTTTACGGCAGGACTTTCTTAAGCAAACGCTCAAGCGTTGCCACTTCGTCCGCCGTCAGGTTTTTTGTTAATTCTTGATGCAGGTCCTGGCCAACTAATTGATGGCATTGTTCACATATTGCCGCGCCGCTGGCGGTGAGCTTTACCAGCACGCCGCGCTTGTCATTCGGGTTAGGCAACCGTTCCACCCAACCTTTACAGACCAGGCGATCCAGCATACGGGTCAGTGCTCCCAGGTCGACCGACAACACTTTTTTCAGCTCGACCGGTGTAATGCACGCTGCGCAGCGGATAGAGCAGAGCACCTTAAACTGTGCCGCAGTGATATCCAGCGGTGACAGATAATCGTTAAGCAGACGGTCTTTCTTCTGATTAACCATATAGATTAAGCGACCCAATGGGATGATTTCATTGAACAGGTCGCTGGTACTTTTCACATTAGTTGCCCTGGCAAGTAATTAGTTGCGGGGGATAATATTGCCCAGGCAAGTATAAGTCAAATGAATGGGTTGGCAGATGCCACGTTTTGCTAAATCGGTTCAAGTTTTGGTCAGCGCAATGCAAGGAAAGTTAAAGAGTGAAACTTTCTCCTTGTTTACCCTTTATACTTTTCGCTGATAACTAAGAGACACAGGATAACAATCACCAATGTTAGATTTGTTTAAAGCGATTGGTCTGGGGCTGGTGGTGTTACTGCCGTTAGCTAACCCGCTTACTACCGTAGCGTTGTTTCTCGGTCTGGCGGGCAACATGAACAGTGCCGAACGTAATCGCCAGTCGTTGATGGCCTCAGTGTATGTATTTGCCATCATGATGGTGGCGTATTACGCCGGGCAACTGGTGATGGATACCTTCGGCATTTCGATTCCCGGTCTGCGGATTGCAGGCGGACTAATCGTTGCGTTTATCGGTTTTCGTATGCTCTTTCCACAGCAAAAGGCAACGGACTCTCCGGAGGCAAAAAGTAAATCGGAAGAACTGGAAGATGAACCCAGCACCAATATTGCTTTTGTGCCGCTGGCAATGCCAAGTACCGCCGGGCCGGGAACCATTGCGATGATCATTAGCTCGGCGTCCACTGTGCGTCAGAGCTCAACTTTCGCGGACTGGGTACTGATGGTTGCGCCGCCGCTGATCTTTTTCCTGGTGGCGGTCATTTTATGGGGAAGTCTGCGTAGCTCTGGTGCCATTATGCGGCTGGTGGGCAAGGGAGGAATTGAAGCGATCTCCCGCCTGATGGGGTTCTTACTGGTTTGTATGGGTGTGCAGTTTATTATTAACGGCATCCTGGAAATTATTAAAACTTACCATTAAAAAAGGCCCGAATGGGCCTTTGAGACTGATAACAAAAGCAAAATTGCCTGATGCGCTACGCTTATCAGGCCTGATCTCTGCAATGTATTGAATTTGCGTGGTTTTGTAGGCCGGATAAGGCGTTCCCGCCGAATCCGGCACCGCGTTCGGGCCTTCCAATTATCGTGTCTGTTCTTCGAGTGCCACAGGCCAGCGGCGGAATATTATGATCGACCATATCAATGCGGCGAGTGCCGGAACTGCGCCCACATAACCAATCATCGACATTGACCAGTGCAGACTGACCTGATTACCCACCAGCGCCCCGGCACCAATGCCAATATTAAATATCCCGGAGAATAGCGCCATCGCAACGTCGGTGGCATCCGGTGCCAGCGCCAGCACTTTAACCTGCATCCCAAGCCCGATGATCATCATCGCGATCCCCCAGAAAATGCTCAGTACGCCGAGGTGTATCTCGCTACTTGCCGAAGGTAACAGTAACGCCAGGCACACCAGCAACAGCGCAATCGCAGCACTGACCAGAATAGATGCATACTGGTTACCAAGCTTACCGAAAATCAGGCTACCAATAATGCCCGCGCCACCGAGCATCAACAGCAATGCCGTGGCAAAGTTGGCGCTGAATCCCGCAACATTTTGCACAAAAGGTTCGATATAGCTGTATGCCGTGTAATGGGCGGTAACGACCACCACAGTCAGCAAATAAATGCTTATCAATGCCGGGCGGCGGAACAGTTGCGGAAGGCTTTTTAATGAGCCGGAATGTTCGCTGGGCAGTAATGGCAGTAGCTTGATGAGGCACAGAAGGGTAAGAAGCGCCCCGATACCGATCGCGAGGAATGTCGTTCGCCAGCCGAAATATTGCCCCACAATGCGCCCGATAGGTAAACCTAATACCATTGCCAGTGCTGTGCCGGTGGCAATTAAACTCAATGCCTGCGCTCGCTTTCCGGCGGGTGCCATACGGATCGCCAGTGACGCCGTAATCGACCAGAAAATAGCATGAGCGAAAGCTACGCCAATACGGCTGATCACCAGAACAGTAAAACTCCACGATAAAAACGACAGGATGTGGCTGGCGATAAACACCACAAACAGGCAGATCAGCAACTTGCGGCGTTCGACCTGACTGGTCATTAGCATAAAAGGCAGTGACATTAGCGCCACTACCCACGCATAAATGGTCAACATGATACCGACTTGTGCGGTTTGCATATGGAAGCTTTGCGCAATGTCAGAAAGCAGACCAACAGGAACAAATTCAGTGGTATTGAAGATAAAGGCGGCGACTGCCAGCGTAACTACCCGTAGCCACGCCACTTTGCGGGAAACAATATTCGTTGTCATAACAGATTATCGGGTGAGTTGCGAAAAGGTAATGAAATGATCTTAAAACGGTTAATGATCTGAATACAATGACTTTGTGACCTGTGTCGCGTTTTGCCGCTTCATGTTGTGCCAACTACTGCGTGAGTGGCAGGTACAGCATACAGAGCAGAAAATTTTTTCATCATGCTTAGTCTGGCACATCCAGCAGCTCAATAAATGCCTCAAGCGGACGTGTTTTCGCACCGCGACGCCAGGCCAGCCAGGTTGTTAACCAACGCCATTGCTCACCTAACGGCCAGGCTTCAACCTGATGATGCCCTGGCATACTTTCCAGCATAGAGCGAGGGATAAGCGCAATGCCTGCACCCGCGATAACACAAGCCAGCATGCCGTGATATGACTCCATCTCATGAATAGTCCCCGGAGCTGCGCCGTCAGCATGAAACCAGCGCTCAAAATGGCGGCGATACGAGCAATTGGCACGGAAGGCATAAATGTTACAGCCATTAACCTGACTGGCGCGGGTTACTGGCATATGCCCTTGTGGCGTGACGATCATCAACTCCTCGCGGTAAACCGGTATCCCGTCGATGGCAGTATGGCTGATTGGCCCATCGATAAATGCCGCATTCAGTTTCCCCTCCAGTACACCGTCCAGCATGGTGCCGGATGGGCCGGTAGAGAGTGAAAACTGAATTTTAGGGTAGCGACGGTTAAATTCAGCCAGCGTTGCCGGAATACGCACAGCGGCGGTGCTTTCCAGCGACCCGAGAGAAAACAGACCTTGCGGCTCATCGCCAGCTACAACGTTCCGCGCCTCATCCACCAGCGCGAGAATTTGTTGGCTATAGCGTAAAAAATTATGCCCGGCGGGAGAAAGCCGTAACCGCTGATTCTCGCGAATAAACAGTTCAACGCCGAGTTCTGTTTCCAGTTGGCGTATACGGGTCGTGAGATTAGAAGGTACACGATGCACTTTTGCCGCAGCCTGGGTAATGCTGCCTGCCTCAGCAACGGCGTTAAACATCTCCAGTTGGGTTAGATCCATAGTATTCTCAATTCGTGAATAAGTGGCTTAATATTATTCATTTTAAAGTAAGAGTAAATCTGCGTATCTTTTTACCCTGACTCATGAAGGAGATACCCCAATGACCATCACTCCGGCGACCCATGCCATTTCGATAAATCCAGCCAATGGTGAACAACTTTCTTCACTGCCGTGGGCTGGTGCTGACGATATTGAAAACGCTCTTCAGCTTGCGGCGACAGGCTATCGCGACTGGCGCGAGACGAGCATAGATTACCGGGCGAAGAAACTGCGTGATATCGCTAAGGCTCTGCGTACGCGTAGCGAAGAGATGGCGCAAATGATCACTCGTGAAATGGGTAAGCCCATCAAACAGGCGCGTGCCGAAGTGGTGAAATCAGCGAATTTGTGCGACTGGTATGCAGAGCATGGCCCGGCAATGCTGAAAGCTGAACCTACACTGGTTGAGAACCAGCAAGCGGTCATTGAATATCGCCCAATGGGGACAATCCTTGCGGTTATGCCGTGGAACTTCCCGTTATGGCAGGTCATGCGCGGTGCTGTTCCTATCATTCTTGCGGGTAACAGTTACTTACTTAAACATGCGCCGAATGTGTCAGGTTGTGCACAGTTAATTGCCCAGGTATTTCAAGATGCCGGTATCCCACAAGGCGTATATGGTTGGCTGAATGCTGACAACGATGGTGTCAGCCGGATGATTAAAGACCCGCGTATTGCAGCGGTCACGGTGACCGGCAGTGTCCGTGCGGGAGCGGCTATTGGCGCACAGGCCGGCGCAGCGCTAAAAAAATGCGTACTGGAACTGGGTGGTTCGGATCCGTTTATTGTGCTTAACGATGCCGATCTGGAGCTGGCCGTGAAAGCTGCGGTTATCGGACGTTATCAGAATACCGGGCAGGTATGTGCGGCGGCAAAACGCTTTATCATCGAAGAGGGAATTGCTTCGGCATTTACCGAACGTTTCGTAGCGGCTGCAGCGGCGTTAAAAATGGGCGATCCACGTGACGAAGAGAACGATCTCGGCCCGATGGCACGTTTTGATTTGCGTGATGAGCTACATCATCAGGTGGAAAAAACACTGGCGCAGGGGGCGCGTTTGTTACTGGGCGGAGAAAAGATGGCAGGGGAAGGTAACTACTATCCGCCAACGGTTCTGGCTAATGTCACCCCCGAAATGACGGCGTTTCGTGAAGAGCTTTTTGGCCCCGTTGCCGCAATCACCATAGCAAAAAATGCGGAACATGCGCTGAAACTGGCTAATGACAGCGAGTTCGGTCTTTCTGCGACGATCTTTACCGCTGACGAAACACGAGCCAGACAGATGGCAGCACGTCTGGAATGCGGTGGCGTGTTTATCAATGGTTTTTGCGCCAGCGATGCGCGAGTCGCCTTTGGTGGTGTGAAGAAGAGTGGTTTTGGTCGTGAGCTTTCCCATTTCGGTTTACATGAGTTCTGTAATATCCAGACGGTGTGGAAAGACCGGATCTGACGTCACATATTTAGCTCTGTTATACTCGCAGGTCTTTTCAGACCTGCGAGCAAGGAGCAGAGTGTGGCTGTCGCCATGGATAATGTAATTTTAGAAAACATCTTGCGGCAAGTGCGGCCGCTAATTGGTCAGGGTAAAGTCGCAGATTATATTCCGGCACTGGCAACCGTCGATGGCTCCCGCCTGGGAATTGCCATTTGTACCGTTGATGGGCAGCTTTTTCAGGCCGGAGACGCGCAAGAACGTTTTTCCATTCAATCTATTTCCAAAGTGCTCAGTCTCGTTGTCGCTATGCGTCATTACTCCGAAGAGGAGATCTGGCAACGCGTCGGCAAAGATCCGTCTGGATCGCCGTTCAATTCCCTGGTGCAACTGGAAATGGAGCAGGGCATTCCACGCAATCCGTTTATTAATGCCGGTGCGTTGGTCGTCTGCGATATGCTGCAAGGGCGGTTAAGCGCCCCGCGGCAGCGTATGCTGGAAGTGGTGCGCGGCTTAAGCGGCGTGTCTGATATTGCCTACGATACGGTGGTGGCGCGTTCCGAGTTTGAACATTCTGCGAGAAATGCGGCGATCGCCTGGCTGATGAAGTCGTTTGGTAATTTCCATCATGATGTAACTACCGTTCTGCAAAACTACTTTCATTACTGTGCACTGAAAATGAGTTGTGTTGAGCTGGCGCGGACGTTTGTCTTTCTGGCGAATCAGGGGAAAGCTTTTCATATCGATGAGCCAGTAGTGACGCCGATGCAGGCACGGCAAATTAATGCGCTGATGGCAACGAGCGGAATGTACCAGAACGCGGGTGAATTCGCCTGGCGAGTGGGGCTTCCGGCGAAATCTGGCGTTGGCGGCGGTATTGTTGCGATCGTCCCGCATGAAATGGCTATCGCGGTATGGAGCCCGGAACTGGATGATGCGGGCAACTCTCTTGCCGGTATCGCAGTACTTGAACAATTGACGAAACAATTAGGACGCTCGGTTTATTAATGCAGTCACTTGATCCACTCTTCGCGCGTTTATCCCGTTCAAAATTTCGCTCCCGCTTTCGTTTGGGTGTGAAAGAGCGTCAGTATTGTCTGGAGAAGGGCGCGCCGGTTATAGAACAACATGCGGCGGATTTTGTCGCTAAGCGTCTTGCTCCGGCATTACCGGCGAACGATGGTAAGCAAACCCCCATGCGTGGGCATCCGGTGTTTATCGCTCAGCACGCCACCGCGACCTGTTGCCGTGGTTGTCTGGCTAAGTGGCATAACATTCCGCAGGGTGTTTCGTTAAGTGAGGAACAACAACGTTATATCGTGACGGTTATCTACCACTGGCTGGTTATACAGATGAATCAGCCATAAGAATGGTGGTAAAAGCCAAAAGATCATCTGACTGATATCTTTCCTTGTCGCCGCTGTCAGCGAACATGCTATCCTTTATGAGAATTTACTTATTGCGTTGAGATAATTGCCATCCGCAATTGTATGGACAGATAATTAATGTATGTACACCCCATATCCACTTTCCGTTTGTTCCAGGAAGGTCATCTGCTACGTAATAGCATTGCAATTTTTGCGCTAACGACGCTGTTCTATTTTATTGGTGCAGAGCTACGCCTGGTTCATGAACTCTCTCTTTTCTGGCCGCTCAATGGTGTAATGGCGGGGGTATTTGCCCGCTATGTCTGGCTTAATCGTCTGCATTACTATGCTATCTGTTACGTGGCAATGCTGGCTTATGATGCCATGACCACCGAATGGGGGCTGGTCTCGCTGGTTATTAATTTATCCAATATGATGTTTATTGTGACCGTTGCTCTGTTGGTGGTACGGGATAAGCGTCTGGGGAAAAATAAATATGAACCAGTAAGTGCCTTACGGTTATTTAATTACTGTCTGATTGCCGCTTTATTATGTGCCATCGTCGGCGCGATTGGTTCGGTCAGTATTGATAGTCTTGATTTCTGGCCTTTGCTTGCTGACTGGTTTAGTGAACAATTCTCAACAGGCGTGTTGATTGTTCCTTGTATGCTGACGCTGGCAATTCCGGGAGTATTACCGCGTTTTAAAGCAGAGCAGATGATGCCTGTCATTGCGCTGATCGTGTCGGTCATTGCCTCAGTGGCGATTGGCGGTGCAGGGAGTCTGGCATTTCCGCTGCCGGCATTAATCTGGTGTGCGGTGCGCTATACGCCACAGGCTACGTGTCTGTTGACCTTTATCACCGGAGCGGTAGAAATCGTGCTGGTGGCTAATTCGGTGATTGATATCGCTGTCGGTTCGCCGTTCTCGATTCCGCAAATGTTTTCCGCTCGTCTGGGCATTGCCACGATGGCCATTTGCCCAATTATGGTTTCCTTTAGCGTGGCGGCGATTAATTCACTGATGAAGCAAGTTTCTCTGCGTGCCGACTTTGATTTTCTGACACAGGTGTACTCACGATCCGGTCTTTATGAGGCGCTGAAAAGTCCATCGCTGCAACAGACACAACATCTGACCGTCATGCTGCTTGATATCGACTATTTCAAAAGCATTAACGACAACTATGGTCATGAATGTGGCGATAAAGTCTTAAGCGTATTTGCTCAGCATATTCAGAAAATTGTGGGCGATAAAGGGCTGGTGGCGCGGATGGGAGGAGAAGAGTTTGCCGTTGCTGTACCTTCAGTGAATCCCGTCGATGGTCTATTGATGGCGGAGAAAATCCGCAAAGCTGTCGAACTTCAACCTTTTACCTGGCAACAAAAGACGCTCTATCTTACGGTCAGCATCGGTGTCGGTAGTGGATGTGCTTCATACAGCACACTAACTGATGACTTCAATAAATTGATGGTTGAAGCTGATACGTGTCTCTATCGCTCGAAAAAAGATGGGCGTAACCGCACCAGCACCATGCGTTATGGCGAGGAAGTTGTCTGACAGCTTTATTATTTTTCCGCTGTTTCAGAATAATGTGTTCTACCACTCTGGCGGTTGAATAAATACCGTCAGAACCATGATCTGCGCCACATTTTTCTCTTAAACCTGCTAATTAATCACCACGAGTTGATCAAAACAGGGGTTCAGCGTATTAAAGTTTGTTAATATGTTATACCAATTCAAGCAGGTTGTATGACTAATCAAAAGGGAACCCATTGTGAAAACACTAAATCGTCGCGATTTTCCCGGTGCACAGTATCCAGAACGTATCATTCAGTTTGGTGAAGGTAACTTTCTGCGCGCCTTTGTTGACTGGCAAATTGATCTCCTGAATGAGCACACCGATCTGAATTCTGGTGTGGTCGTTGTTCGTCCGATTGAAACTTCATTCCCGCCGTCACTTAGCACTCAGGATGGTTTGTACACCACCATTATTCGTGGCCTGAATGAGAAGGGCGAAGCAGTCAGCGATGCGCGTTTGATTCGTTCTGTAAACCGTGAAATTAGCGTCTACGGTGACTACGATGAATTCCTGAAGCTGGCGCACAATCCGGAAATGCGTTTCGTCTTCTCTAACACCACCGAAGCGGGCATCAGCTATCATGCGGGCGACAAATTTGATGATGCGCCAGCGGTAAGCTATCCGGCAAAACTGACGCGTTTGCTGTTCGAACGTTTTAGCCATTTCAACGGTGCGCTGGATAAAGGTTGGATCATCATTCCGTGTGAACTGATTGATTATAATGGTGATGCGCTGCGTGAACTGGTGCTGCGTTATGCGCAAGAGTGGCAGCTACCGGAAGCGTTTGTTCAATGGCTGGATAAAGCTAACAGCTTCTGTTCTACGCTGGTGGACCGTATCGTTACCGGTTATCCGCGTGATGAAGTAGCGAAACTGGAAGAAGAACTCGGTTATCACGATGGTTTCCTCGATACCGCTGAACACTTTTACCTGTTTGTGATTCAGGGACCGAAATCCTTAGCGTCTGAATTGCGTCTGGATAAATATCCGCTCAACGTACTGATTGTTGACGATATTAAACCGTATAAAGAGCGCAAAGTAGCAATCCTTAATGGCGCTCACACCGCGCTGGTGCCGGTGGCGTTCCAGGCTGGGTTGGATACTGTAGGCGAAGCGATGAACGATGCAGAAATCTGTGCATTCGTTGAAAAAGCCATTTATGAAGAGATTATTCCGGTACTGGATCTGCCGCGAGATGAGCTGGAATCTTTCGCCAGTGCAGTCACCGGGCGTTTCCATAACCCGTACATTAAGCATCAGTTGCTGTCCATTGCGCTCAACGGTATGACCAAGTTCCGTACCCGCATCCTGCCGCAGTTGCTGGCAGGGCAGAAGGCGAATGGTAAACTCCCGGCTCGTCTCACTTTCGCGTTAGCGGCACTGATTGCATTCTATCGCGGTGAGCGTAACGGTGAAACCTATCCGGTGCAGGATGATGCTCACTGGCTGGAGTGTTATCAGCAATTGTGGAGTCAGCATCGTGATCGTGTCATCGACACCCAGGCGCTGGTTGCTATTGTGTTGGCAGAAAAAGACCACTGGGAGCAGGATCTGACGCAAGTGCCTGGTCTGGTAGAGCAGGTGGCCAATGACCTGGATGCGATTCTGGAAAAAGGGATGCGCGAAGCTGTACGTCCGTTGTGCTAATAATTGCATTATTTTGTAAGCCGGATAAGGCATTTATGCTGCATCCAGCCGCACTTTTCCAACTAACTGAAATCACATAGCTAGTTGGAGGCGCTGATAAGCGCAGCGCATCAGGCAATTAACGGCGCAATCTCTGAACCCGGTTTCGGCCGGGTTTGTTATTATGCATTATTAGTTACAACATCCTATATACCCTTATCATAACCAGGTGCCACATGTCGCATCTGTGATTGTTGTAGTCTTGTAGGTAATTTGTAAATTGACACTTGAGAACGTGATCGCAATCACGTTTAATAGGGCGACTTTTCCATGTTTGAAGATAATCATGATTGTTCGCCCACAACAACACTGGTTGCGCCGTATTTTTGTCTGGCACGGTTCAGTATTATCCAAAATATCCTCGCGCTTGCTACTCAACTTTCTTTTTTCTATCGCGGTTATTTTCATGCTGCCCTGGTATACGCATCTGGGCATCAAATTTACCCTCGCGCCGTTCAGCATTCTCGGTGTTGCTATCGCCATTTTTCTGGGGTTTCGTAATAACGCGGGGTACGCTCGTTATGTTGAAGCGCGCAAACTGTGGGGACAGTTGATGATTGCCTCACGGTCATTATTGCGTGAAGTAAAAACGACGTTGCCCGATTCAGCAAGCGTAAAGGAGTTTGTCCGGCTACAAATTGCCTTTGCTCACTGTTTACGCATGACATTACGCAAACTGCCACAGGCAAAAGTGCTGGCACATTACCTCAATGAAGAAGATCTTCAGCGGGTGCAGGCTACAAACTCCCCAGCTAATCATATTTTGCTGATGATGGGGAAGTGGTTAGCAGTTCAGCGCCGGAATGGGCAACTTTCTGACATTCTATTTATTAGTCTGAACGATCGGCTCAATGATATTTCTGCGGTGCTGGCAGGATGTGAGCGCATCGCATATACACCAATTCCTTTTGCTTACACACTCATTTTGCATCGTACCGTTTACCTGTTTTGCATCATGCTACCGTTCGCGCTGGTCGTGGATCTGCATTACATGACGCCTTTTATCTCAGTACTGATTTCCTACACCTTCATTTCGCTTGATTGTCTGGCGGAAGAGTTAGAAGACCCGTTCGGTACAGAAAACAATGATTTACCGCTGGATGCCATCTGCAACGCTATTGAAATTGACCTGTTGCAGATGAACGATGAAACGGAGATCCCGCCGAAGATTCTTCCCGACCGCCATTACCAGTTGACGTAACAATTACTCTGTTCGCCGGGCAACAATGAACAAGCGCGGAAATGCTAGCAGTATTTGACCATCCTCCTGCAGTGGATACTGCTCTTCCAGCATCTGATGGTAGCGCGTAAGAAAATGCTGCTGTTCACTCTCAGTCAGATCCTGCAACCACGGGCGTAATCCGGTGGCGGTCACCCAGTCAATAATCGCCTGGTGAGATGGCATCTGGTGATAGTAGGTGGTTCGCCAGATATCAACCTCACATGCGGTTTCGCTCAGAATATCGTAGTAAGCATGAACGCCTGCCAGTGGTTCGCGTCCACGATCCGGATAATGCTGCTCCCAGGCGACTTCGCGCATTAATACATGTGTCGGCTCCAGCCAGTTGTCCGGCATTTGTACCGCCAGTACGCCATGCGGATTGAGTAACGACACAAGATGTGGAAACAGTTCGTAATGATCAGGCAACCATTGCAACGAGGCGTTGGCGAAAATCAGATCGAATGCTTGATCCGGTTGCCAATTGCGGATATCTGCTTCAACAAACTGACATTCTGGCAACACTGCACGCGCTTCAGCAATCATCGCCGGAGACGAATCAATGCCAGTAATTTTTACCATTGGCCAACGTTGATGTAGCAGGGCGGTGCTGTTGCCTGGGCCGCAGCCGAGATCGGCTATTTGCCGGACGTTTTCCAGAGGAACTCTGGCAAGCAGTTCTACCGCTGGTCGCGACCGTTCGGCGGTGAAGTGCAAATATAAAGAGGGGTTCCAGTCAGCCATTTTTTTACTCCCGTCAGCGCGTTAACCCAAGTGTAGATAAAATTGATGAATTCGCCTCACGTCATCAATCCACCGAACACGCGCATTAAATCAAGGATACCTAAAAGTGATTGACTACGTGCTGCTCAAGATTCATCAGAGATATTTATTAATCAATAAAATATTAGAGCCTAACGGGGTAGGGAAGAGTAAATTTCGCATAAAATCAATTTAAAACAAATAAAGCCTCCTTCTTGTTGTTTTTATTCATTTCATATAAATATATTAACATGCAATATATTCAAAATTAATATCTATCTGTGGATAGTGAATAATCACAAAGTGACTTTTTTTTGATATCCTTAGGACAGGAACCAGGTTTGAAGTTTTTTGTGTGAAACTCCTGGCATTTGGACGCTAACTCTATTGGATATAGCGATATAAAATATGACGAGAAAATTTGCATTCAACATTATATATATCATCGATGTTTTAGGTGATGAAGATCTTGACTCCTCGAGTGACATCAAAATTAACACCAATAGACCAGATGATATAACACTTAAAAGCAATACCGCTTCAAAACTATTTAAATCGATCTCAAGCTTGAAAGTCCCCATCCCCATTGTGTTTGTTAAGATCCATAATATCCCCATGCTAATATCTTTCTTTAAGGAGCTGGAAAAAGGAGTCATAAAAAAAGGTTTAATTCCGATAGTGCATTTTGAGTGTCATGGCTCACCCGATGAGGGAATGTTTTTCCCTGGCATTAAAAAGTATATATCCTGGAGTGAGATGAATGATCTATTTTTAATGATAAACAAACATACAATGAATAATCTACTCGCTATAGTCGCTGGATGTGATAGTTTCAAATCAACAGAAAACATTGACTTTGCAAAAGGAAGTCCTTATGGCTGCTATATTGGCGCAAATAAAGTTACCGACGCAAGCATAATTAGTAGGTTTAAGGATTTTTACCGTTATATCTTTATATATAACGATTTCGATGGGGCTTGTGATCTTTTAGGTTCCGATTTTTCTATGGTTTTTTCATATGATATCTGCATGCAAAGATTCTTACTTCCGTTAGTTTTAAGTTATTTCGGAGAAGATAAAAAAGAGTTTGTTGAGTATACAATCAACCGCCTAATAGACAATGGGCAGCAGGGGTCTATAGGTGAAATAAGAAAATTAGCAAAATACAGGTTAAAGCATATTGATAAGTATTATGAACGTTCTGGCGTTCAATTTTTACATGGGCAAAGACCGCTTGCATTTACGGAATTAAAACGCATTGCGCTTGATCTTAAGGACAACCTCAGTGACGAGGCTAAATTCAATATCGAACTGAGGAATGCCATTAAATTGAAAAGAAATATAATCATGGGAAAAGGTGCCTGATCCCGAAGTACCAGACTTGCCGCGAGTGTACATCAAGAATGGTGAGATCGCTGTGATGAGGCTTGTAATGCAGCTTAAATCAGCAACCTCAAATGGCACGTCAGCGCCGTTTTTTAAATCCTCCATTTTATCCGCGATCGGGGATATCGCAGTGTTTATCCCGTAGAGCGGATAAAATGCGTTTACAGATTGACTTTATCCTCACTAAAGGATAAAACTGAAAATATCCCCTAAAGCGGATAAAATTCTTGTGGATGTATGGCATGATGAGCTTTCCGATGATCTATAGCCCAACGCAATTAGCAAATGCAATGAAACTGGTTCGTCAGCAAAATGGCTGGACGCAGAGCGAGCTGGCGAAAAAAATCGGCATAAAACAGGCGACTATTTCCAATTTCGAAAATAACCCTGACAACACCACACTAACAACATTTTTTAAGATATTACAGTCACTTAATCTCTCGATGACGCTATGCGACACGAAAAATGACTCGCCAGAATCAACCGATCAGCAAGATCTGGAGTGGTAATGCCAAAACTTGTCACGTGGATGAACAACCAGCGGGTAGGCGAGTTGACGAAGCTGACCAACGGTGCCCATACCTTTAAGTATGCGCCGGAGTGGTTGGCCAACCGTTATGCCAGGCCATTGTCGCTTTCGCTGCCATTGCAGAGGGGGAATATCACCTCTGATGCTGTATTTAACTTCTTCGATAACCTGTTACCCGATAGCCCGATTGTACGCGACCGCATCGTTAAACGTTATCATGCTAAATCCAGGCAACCGTTTGATTTATTGTCAGAAATAGGGCGAGATAGCGTTGGCGCCGTGACGTTATTACCAGAAGACGAAACCGTGACGCGCCCAATAATGGTATGGGAAAAGCTTACTGAAGCCAGACTTGAAGAAGTATTAACGGCTTATAAAGCAGATATCCCGCTAGGCATGATTAGGGAGGAAAATGACTTTCGCATCTCGGTTGCTGGCGCGCAGGAGAAGACTGCGCTGCTCAGAATGGGCAATGACTGGTGCATTCCGAAAGGAATAACGCCGACGACGCATATCATTAAATTGCCGATTGGTGAAATCAGACAGCCCAATGCGACGCTCGATCTCAGTCAGAGTGTTGATAATGAGTATTACTGTCTGCTGCTGGCAAAAGAATTCGGGTTGAATGTTCCCGACGCAGAAATCATTAAAGCGGGAAGGGTGCGCGCGTTAGCGGTCGAACGCTTTGACAGACGCTGGAATACTGAACGAACGGTTTTACTTCGCTTGCCGCAGGAGGATATGTGTCAGACATTCGGTTTACCTTCATCGGTGAAATATGAATCTGACGGAGGCCCAGGCATCGCGCGGATCATGGCTTTTTTGATGGGGTCCAGCGAGGCGCTTCGCGATCGTTATGATTTTATGAAATTCCAGGTATTCCAGTGGTTGATTGGCTCGACAGACGGCCATGCGAAAAATTTCTCAGTGTTTATCCAGGCCGGTGGCAGTTATCGACTCACGCCATTTTACGACATCATTTCAGCATTTCCGGTATTGGGTGGCGCGGGAATACATATCAGCGATCTCAAACTGGCAATGGGGCTTAACGCATCCAAAGGCAGAAAAACGGAAATCGATAAAATATATCCGCGACATTTTTTGGCGACAGCAAAGGCACTGAAATTCCCGGAAGTGCAGATGCATGAAATCCTGAGAGACTTTGCCAGAATGATTCCCGCAGCATTGGATAACGTGAAGGCTTCATTACCGGCAGATTTTCCGGAGAACGTGTTGACGGCAATTGAAACCAATGTGTTGAGGTTGCACGGTCGGTTAAGCCGAGAATATGGAATTAAGTGAGATATGGGGTTTGGCCGGTTTTAGCGAGCAAGACAATCTCGACCGCGAAAAATGAGTCCGGTGAAGTACCGGTAGCATCCTGGGATTACAACATAACAGCCCAGGGAAACCTAGCCGCGCAACATTAGAATATTGCAGTTATAACCTTGGTGCGCATAATGTATATTATGTTAAATGAATAGTATCAGAATGCACTCAGCCACTGTGGCCACCTCATAGCGTGATGTTCATGACACCTCCCCCATGTTATTGGCCAAAACCACTTTTATGGCATTCACGATTACCCGGCAAAATGAAGATGCACTATCAATTGTTTGTTTAGCCTCGGGCATTTCTGTTTTTGATATACTCAAAGTCATTGTCGCAAGGAAAATGTGCAAAGTGACTAAAGATAAATGGAGAATGTTATGATCAGGCAGAAGATTTTACAGCAGCTCCTGGAGTGGATTGAGTGCAATCTCGATCACCCTATCTCAATCGAAGATATCGCACAGAAATCTGGCTACAGTAGACGCAATATTCAACTTCTGTTCAGAAACTTCATGCACATGCCCCTGGGATCATACATCCGCAAACGAAGACTTTGTCGGGCAGCCATTCTTGTCAGACTTACAGCTAAATCAATGCTTGATATTGCACTATCTTTGCATTTTGATTCACAGCAGTCATTCAGCCGCGAATTTAAAAAGTTGTTTGGATGTTCTCCCAGAGAATATCGGCTCCGTGACTTTTGGGATCTCACCAACATCTTGCCTCCTTTATTAACGCGTCAGTACCAAAAGACTGATTGCAGATTAATCAATTTACCTGAGACACGTATTTGGGGTAATTCATTTAAATATGACATTGAAATCTCTAACAAACCACCAGATGAAGAAGTAAAACTGCGGCGTAATCATTTATCCAGATGTCTTCAGAATTTGAAGACGGATATCTATTACGTCTCAACATATACACCATCTACAAAATCGGTAGACTTGCTCACAGTTGAAACCTTCGCCGGTACAGTATGCGACCATGCGGATACGGAGATGCCAAAGGAATGGATAACGGCTGGAGGGCTTTATGCCTCTTTCCGCTATGAAGGAGATTGGGAGTATTATGCGAACTGGGTGCGGAACCTCTATCTGATAGAACTGCCTGCCAGGGGGTTAGTCAGAGTAAACGGTTGTGATATCGAACGTTTTTACTGCAATGAAACTTTTGTAGAAAAGAATAACAACTATGTTGTTTGCGAAATTTTTATCCCCGTTCGCCCGGCTTAGCCTGTATCTATATCTCATTGAGGATTACCCTACCCTGCTACTGTCTAATCAGTATCAGGGTAGGTGTTCAGTAAATAATGGCGTTGCGTGTGTCAACGCCATTATTCTTTATTACAGCGAATTTTTCATACCTGGAGAAATTATTTTATTGCCTCCTCACCTTCTTCAGTAGCAGCCTCCACTGCGTTAATTGTCACCGTCACTGGCTGCATTTCGTACCCACCATACGTCAGAGTGTTGAATGTGAATGTATATACCCCTGGCTTAGTAGTACTGAATTTACGCGTGATTTTTCCGCTCACAAAATGATCAGCTTTCGATGGCAGGAACTGGTAATCATCCTCCGTCACCCCTTCCGGAGCCTGAATGTCGACCCACATACTCCCCCCAACAGGGTTGCCTGCCGACATCAGAGTGATCTCCAGTGTTGCGGTCGCCACCCCGTCTGCCACCAGAGACTCTACTCGTTCAGGAGAGACCGCAAGTACCGCATTTTTATCATCCGCGACGAATCTGGATTCGGCTGTTTTCGTCGATACCTGACCGTCAGTCCGATTCACTTTCGCGGTTAGCGTATATATCGCCGCTTTAGTGGTAGAGGCGGTGAATACAGCCTGCCCCTGCTCATTGGTTGTTGCAGTCCCGTTCGGCTCCAGGTCTAACGTTGCTGGCTCGGCGCTCAGCGTCACTTCACTATCTTTCACGATATTGTTATTGGCATCAGTAACCGTGACTTTATAAGTCTGTTTGGCTTTACCATCTGCCAGTGCGCGGTTGCCAATCACCTCAATGTTCGAGATGGTTGCCGTAGCCTTGTCGGCCACAAACGTGATGCTCTGCGCATCCGAAGTCTGGTCATTTCCTGCCGTGGCTGTGATTGCATACGTTCCTGCAACCACAGAAACAACACGCAGCTCGGCTTTACCTTCATCGTTAGTCTTCACCCAGGTACTCTCGTCATTAAGCGGTGTGACGC
The DNA here is from genome assembly GCF_000408525.1 of Escherichia sp. KTE96. Classification (NCBI taxonomy): domain Bacteria; kingdom Pseudomonadati; phylum Pseudomonadota; class Gammaproteobacteria; order Enterobacterales; family Enterobacteriaceae; genus Escherichia; species Escherichia sp. KTE96. Next base: position 2,674,347 of record NZ_KE137149.1, read on the forward strand.
CCCGGGGAAGATTAAAGGCGACCATAGTTCCGGGAACAGGGTTGCCGTGTTTATCCTCAACAGTTGCCGTCAGCGTAAAGGCATCATTGCCGTTTGCTGCTTTTTGGGCGGTATCAACCTGAAGGCTTGCCTGGCCAGTTTTGGCATCCGCTTTGAACTTCACCGTGGCAGTCTTCTGGGAGTTTTTCACCGAAGCCGTGATTTTGTGTTCCCCGGCAACGGTTGATATCAGCTCAATATCGGCTTTACCTGCAGCATTCGTTGTTACCTTATTCCCCGTCTTGCTGCTCACTCCCTCCGGCAGAGTCAGCGTTACAGTTTGATCCTGCAACGGGTTACCATAGGAATCCGTTACGGTCAGAGTAACCTTGTTGGCAGACTGTCCATCAGCCAGTTGGTTATCAACATTCACTGAAATATCGTGAATGTTAGCCTCAGATGCGTTACCCACAACGTTCAGCAGTAGCGGTTGCGAAGCAGCATCTTTGCCATTCACCCGCGGCCAGATAACCAGTTGGCCGGCTGCAGAGCCTATAGTTAACGTCGTAACATAAGTGCCATCACTTTGTTCCGTCCAGGCTCCTGCCGAAGGTTGCTCCGTCCCTGTGCTGGCTGCGCCACTAATTTCTGGAGCATCAGGTTTCAGACCTCTGACTGGGTTACCGTTCGCATCCTTCGCCGTGAAGATCAGTTGTGTCGTTGTTTTGATCATCGGGGCATCGTTATCAGCTACGAACGTGGAGTTCACTAATGACATCTCCCCGGCGGCAATGGTGACAGAAACCGCCTGTTTCAGAGCGTCAGAGCCATCAACTCGCGGCATGATAGTCAGCTCACCAACTCCCGTTGCGCCAGCAGTCAGCACCGCCGTATAGGTTCCATTGCCCTTATCCGTCCACTGACTGACGGATGGACGCTGCTGGTTGATGTTGTATGCATCACCACCAAATTGTGGTGTTTCAGGCGTAATGCCGGTGATTGCGTTGCCGTATTTATCCGTCATCGTCAGCGTCAGTGTGACGCTTTCACCAACGGTAATCGACGTTTTCGATACCGTCATTTCCGCGTGGTCAACCGAAACAGTACCCGCTTTAACATTAATCGGAGTTGCCTTTGCTGTAGCGTTTTTGCCATCAATCTGCGGCATAATGTTCAACGCGCCTGCCCGTGTTCCCGAACGCAGAATAGCCGTGTATTCGCCGTTGCCTTTATGGCTCCAGCCTGTAACCGAACTACCAGACGCGGCATCACCGGAAAGCGATACGCCAAGTTTAGCAGTGTCGATATCGGTAAGCGCATTTCCAAACTGATCTCTGGCGGAGAAAGTCAGTTCCGTTGCGCTTTCAACAGCAAGAACGCTATCTTTTACCGTCAACGTTGAGTTAGAAACCGCCTGATCCCCCGCAACAACGGTCAACTGCGCAGCGTCGGTGGCTGCTGGCTGGCCGTTGAATAGCGGCATGATGTGAAGATCACCCGTCTTTCCGCCGGTAGTCAGCGTAGCAACATAGGAACCGTCGCCTTTCTCAGTCCAACTGGAAACGGTCGCTCCTTCAGACGCGGCACCCGTCAGACTTGCTGACAGGGAAAGACCGCTGATAGCGTTACCATGCGCATCTTTTGCCACAAGCGTCACTGTCGTGCTTTCCCCTGCTTTAATGCGATCCGCTGCAACGGATACTTTCGACTGGCCTGAAGATAAAGCATCAGCTACCACAGTCACTTTAGCCGCATTAGCTGCTGCATCCTGACCGTTGATCTTCGGCATAACAATTAATTCACCCGCCGTAGTACCCAGAGAAATTTGCGCGATCCACGTCCCGTCGCCATTATCCGTCCAACCTGAGACTGAAGAACCCGCAGCGGCTGCACCCGTTAATGACGGTGTATCTGGAGTAAGGCCGGTCACTGGGTTGTCATAGGCATCTTTTGCCGCCCAGGTTACCGTAAGCGTGCCGCCAACCACCGGTTTATCCGGGTTGAGAGTGATGGTTGAGCGCGCTGCATCAAGCGGTCCGGCAACAAACTTCAGCGTTTGTTGTAACGTGCCCAACTGATACTGCTCGCTAAAGGCACGCACAACAATGTTTCCGGCACGGGTCGAAGAAACCGTGGCGCTGTAGACCCCCGGCTTTATCTCCGAAATGGTGCCAATGGTAACACCGCTGTTGTCCTGTGGAACAAAGCGCAAACGGCTGGCTTCTCCCTCCACCGGGTTGCCATCGGTATCCACCGCAGTAAGCGTCAACGTGTAAGATTTCTGACCATCGGCAATCACATCACCTGACGTCTCATTCACACTCAGAGTCGATTTTGTCACATCCATCATAGTGGCACGCAGTTCAGCCGTGACGGTTTTGCTCATGCCATCAACGCTCACAGTAATGGTTGCTTCACCTGATTGCGTACCGGTGGTGAAGACAGACTTGTACACCCCGGCTTCTGTTTCGGTGATCTCACCCAGTGTTGGCTGTGCCTGTGATTTAGCGGACTTAAGGGCCCGCGTTACGATGTTTCCGGCAGGTTTAAACGTCAGTTCAGTTTTGATCTGATCTTTCATGCCCGTGATTGGCTGTCCCTCGGCGTCTCGCAGAGACAGAACCAGCGGCTTTTGCGTACTCCCGTTAGCAAGCATTTGGATACGGCTCTGGCCATCAAGCGTTAACGTAGTACGATCGGCGCTCATACCCGCTCCGGTAATGACCACCGCTGTCTGCACGCGTTTCGAGGCATTGCCTTTGTTATCGTATGCGACCGCAGAGATCGCGTAATAATTGTCTTTGCCTGCACGATAAGCCGGGAGCGTCACTTGCCACTGGTTACCCTGACCGGTAATTTTACCGCCTGCGGCCAGCAAAGACGGCGCTTCCCATTGCACATTTTTCAGGCCGTGAGTTGCTTTGCTGACCACGAGGCCAAGAGACACCGTCTGCCCGCCCTTACCTTCAATACGGTCTGGCAAGGCAATACGGATCACCTCAGCTTTGCGATACTCAAGAACGATATTGTTATTACGTTCAACCAGATCATAGCGGCTGCCTGCCAGTACCCGACGCTCGCGAATGCTATCCGTATCGAGTTGTTTCTCCAGAGGTTCGCCAATCCGGTAGTTAACTTCCAGGCCAAAGCGAGTGTCATTCTGACCGCTCTTGCCCTGTTTGTGCTCTGCACTCAGTGTCAGAAGAGGCACTGGCGTATAGTTCACCTCGGCAGAAATGGCATGTGGATCTTTCTGGCGTTTATCTTTACCAAACAGACCTACCTCATCGCCATAATACTGTTCATACATCAGGCTTGCGCCAAGCTGCGGCCAGGCCGGTAAATAGCCCTCGGCGCGGATATCCCAACCATTAGCCGGACGCTCCTGATAATCCTCAATATCCGGCGATTTTTTCCAGCCAGATGCCCGGATATAACCGTTGGCGCTCAGTTTCAGATAATCGCGCCAGTATTCCGCACCAACACCAATGCGGGTATGGCTACGGGATAAATCATGATCGATAAATGTGTTCAGCCCCGCCATCCAGTCATTGCCTGAAAAATGACGCCAGCCGAAACCAATATTTGACTGAGTACGATCGTCGGTACGATGTATTGCCCCCTGAGTGAACAGCATATCTGTCGGGGTATCATAAATTGGATAAAGCATTTCCAGCGAAGAGTCCTTCAGCGAGAAATCTTTATCGGCATTCAATTTGACTCGAGCCGTACCATATTTGCCAAGCCACTCCTGGATTTCCTGAGTAGCCTTCGCTGTGGCCATTCCGGTAACAAAATTGCGTGTCGCATCGCTATCCGGCTGACTGCTTAAAAATTTACCGGCATTCGCGGCAAACGACGCGATGTTTTTGTCTGCATTATTGTCAGTAGCAACCGCAGTATTTTCCGTACTTAGACGTGGCAGAGCCGCATTATGCGCTCGCGCCGTCATTGTCGGTGTAAAGGTAACAGCCAGTGGGAAAAGAACCTGAATAGAGATGTTTGCCCACGCCACGCAGTGGGCCAGGGCTGAATAACGAAAACGTGGTTGTTTATAAGCCTTTTTTAAACGTGACATTGAGATAATTTCCTGATGAACGAATTAACGAACATAAGCAAACGCAAATAAAACGTTTGCTTGTCAGAAAAACCGAGTATTTCCCGGTTTCCTTTTCCGCAGAAAAGGAAATACCTTTATGAAAGAAAGCGCATCGTCACCCTGGATATTCAGTGGTTGCGACTACTCGCCGGATGACAGGGCCGGGATTATATTTTTGTTTGTGAGTGCAAATTTAGCTTTTTGTGCAAGCCGTAAAATATATTCTTACGTTCTATTTTTTGCTAAAAAATCGCAGCAACTTCATTATTTAAACAGCGTGAGATGAAATATTTTTGTGGTAGAGCTAATTTGGCTTTTATTGATAGAAACATATTTCACAGTGATAAGGAGATAAAATAGCAAGAACATTTAAATTAAAAAATAAAAGCATGCATTAGAACGCTTAATTAATAAAGTATCTATAAGCGCACCCCTTTTTACCTTCCCGACGCATCAGTTTATATTGTGATGAACATCACAACTTTATGCACCGGAGTGGAAAGTTGCAATAAAAAATATGAAGCAATAATGTTTGCATTGCGCTCAACACAAAAAATATCTAATCTTTTCAAGATGATAGTTATTTGGTGATCAGAATTTACTTAGTTAACATCTTTCATTTGTCAACCAATTATGGCCTTTAGTTTGCTTATTTTTAGTCAAATCTACTGTCCCTTAATGTGACTTACTTCACTTACATTCACTTATTTTTCTTCGTAAAATTACTTTGGAATTAAGTACAATAAAAAGAGGAAATTTTATGACGTCTGCACTAAAAAAAAGTGTTGTGAGCACATCCATATCCTTAATACTGGCATCAGGTATGGCCGGATTCGCGGCTCATGCAGCAGAAGATGTAAAACTGAAAGCAACAAAAACTAACGTGGCTTTTTCGGATTTTACGCCGACTGAATACAGTACCGAAGGAAAGCCGAATATTATCGTACTGACCATGGATGATCTTGGGTATGGGCAACTACCGTTTGATAAAGGGTCTTTTGATCCAAAAACAATGGAAAACAGGGAAGTTGTCAATACCTACAAAATAGGTATTGATAAAGCCATCGAAGCGGCTCAAAAATCAACGCCAACTCTTCTTTCTTTAATGGATGAAGGTGTACGTTTTACTAATGGTTATGTCGCTCACGGTGTTTCTGGTCCATCCCGTGCTGCAATTATGACGGGCCGAGCGCCTGCCCGTTTTGGTGTTTACTCCAATACCGATGCTCAGGATGGTATTCCCCTGACCGAAACTTTCCTGCCCGAATTATTCCAGAATCATGGCTATTACACCGCGGCTGTGGGTAAATGGCATCTGTCTAAAATCAGTAATGTCCCGGTTCCGGAAGATAAACAAACCCGTGACTATCATGACAACTTCACAACATTCTCCGCGGAAGAATGGCAACCACAAAACCGCGGCTTCGATTACTTTATGGGGTTCCATGCAGCGGGAACAGCCTATTACAACTCACCTTCGCTGTTCAAAAATCGTGAACGCGTACCTGCAAAGGGTTATATCAGCGATCAGTTAACGGACGAAGCAATTGGTGTTGTTGACCGGGCTAAAGCACTCGACCAACCATTTATGCTTTATCTGGCTTATAACGCGCCGCATCTGCCGAATGACAATCCAGCACCGGAGCAATATCAGAAGCAATTCAATACCGGTAGCCAAACTGCAGATAATTACTACGCATCGGTTTACTCCGTCGATCAAGGTGTAAAACGGATTCTCGAACAGTTGAAGAAAAATGGTCAGTACGACAACACCATTATTCTCTTTACGTCTGATAATGGTGCGGTCATCGATGGCCCACTACCGCTAAATGGTGCGCAAAAAGGCTATAAGAGTCAGACTTATCCTGGCGGAACGCATACGCCGATGTTCATGTGGTGGAAAGGAAAACTTCAGCCAGGAAATTATGACAAGTTAATTTCTGCTATGGATTTCTACCCTACTGCTCTGGATGCTGCCGATATCAACATTCCAAAAGATCTTAAACTGGACGGCGTTTCATTACTCCCGTGGTTGCAAGATAAGAAGCAAGGCGAACCCCATAAAAACCTGACCTGGGTAACGTCCTACTCTCACTGGTTTGATGAGGAAAATATTCCATTCTGGGATAATTACCATAAATTTGTCCGCCATGAGTCAGATGATTATCCTCACAATCCGAATACCGAGGACTTAAGCCAGTTCTCTTATACGGTGAGAAATAATGATTACTCTCTTGTCTATACCGTGGAAAATAACCAGTTAGGTTTGTACAAACTCACCGATCTACAACAAAAAGAGAATCTCGCTGCTGCTAAACCACAAGTTGTTAAAGAGATGCAAGGTGTGGTAAGCGAGTTTATCAACAGCAGCCAACCGCCGCTTAGTCAGGTGAATCAGGAGAAGTTTAACAATATTAAGAAAGCACTTAGCGATGCCAAATAACTAACCCCTTATGCGGCGGAGATTTTCCGCCGCCTTATTGAGTGAGATAGCAATGCACGTGACAGCCAAGCCCTCCAGTTTTCAATGTAATCTCAAATGTGATTACTGTTTTTATCTTGAAAAAGAGTCGCAATTTAGTCATGAAAAATGGATGGATGACAGCACTCTGAAAGAGTTCATTAAACAATACATTGCTGCCTCAGGTGATCAGGTCTATTTTACCTGGCAAGGCGGCGAACCTACTCTCGCGGGTCTTGATTTTTTTCGTAAGGTTATTCACTACCAACAACGCTATGCTGGGGGAAAAGGTATTCATAATGCGTTACAAACCAATGGTATTTTATTGAATAATGAATGGTGCGCCTTTCTCAAAGAGCATAAGTTTCTGGTCGGTATTTCAATTGATGGCCCGCAAGAATTACATGATCGTTACAGACGCAGTAATTCGGGTAATAGGACATTTGAAAAAGTCATGACGGCAATTGATCGTCTGAAGAAGTATAAGGTTGAGTTTAATACGCTAACTGTCATTAACAATATTAACGTCCAACATCCTCTTGAGGTTTATAACTTTTTAAAATCTATCGGTAGTAAGCATATGCAGTTTATAGAACTACTGGAGACGGGGACACCGAATGTAGATTTTACGGGCAATGGTGAGAATACGTTCAGTATCATCGATTTTTCTGTTCCACCCACCGCCTATGGCAAGTTTATGTCAGCTATTTTTATGCAGTGGGTTAAAAATGATGTTGGTGAAATATTCATTCGCCAGTTTGAAAGTTTTGTCAGCCGTTTTCTGGGAAATGGGCATACTAGCTGTATTTTCCAGGAGTCATGTAAAGACAATCTGGTAGTGGAAAGTAATGGTGATATTTATGAATGCGATCATTTTGTCTACCCGCAATATAAAATTGGCAACATCAATAACGCTGCACTAAAAACGATGAAAAGCGTGCAGTTGACTGCACAAAAAAAGTTGATATCAAAAAAATGCCAGCAATGTGTTTACAAGCCAATTTGTAATGGTGGTTGTCCTAAACATCGCATCACAAAAGTGAATAATGAGGTAGTATCGTACTTCTGTGAAGGTTATAAAATCCTATTTACAACTATGGTGCCATATATGAATGCAATGGTTGAACTCGCTAAAAATAAAGTCCCCCTTTATCACATTATGGATGTCGCAAAACGAATGGAGAGTAATAAATAATACTCCTGCATTCACTCCGGTCATATCATCCTTCTTACGACTTCAGCAGAACACCCGGCACAGACTCAGGCCGGGGGGTTCAGCCATCATTATCTGTTGTTCTGGAGGAGCGTCTTCAGACATGCTTTTGCAATACTCTTGATAATCAAGGGCATGAAAGTAACCAGCACAACAATAATTATCAATATATATCATATAGTTACAGGCGCTTAAGTAAATTTCATCAGTAAATCATTGCTAAAGCCAATCATTGGGTGGCACAATCAAATTTCGTTAATGATAATTGTTCCCATTACCATTTGTATGCTAATTGCAAAGTACCTCTGCTTGCTGAAGCCTTTTTGGCTACGTAAGAATAATAAAACTTCAGTATTATTAATCATTATTATCCTCGCCATGATCCTTGGCGTGGTTAAAATTCAGGTCTGGTTGAATGACTGGAACAATGATTTTTTCAATGCGCTAAGCCAGAAAGAAACCGATAAACTTTGGCAGCTTGTCCTGTGGTTTCCTGCTCTGCTGGGGATCTTCGTATTAATATCCGTTAACAAAACATGGTTAATTAAACTACTGACTATTCGCTGGCGCGAATGGTTAACAGATTACTACCTCAATCGTTGGTTTACAGATAAAAACTACTACTTCACACAGATCTACGGCGAGGATAAGAATACCGATAATCCTGACCAACGTATCGCTGAAGATATCCTTCTATTGATCAGCAAAACACTTAGCCTTTCATTCGGATTCATTCAGTCACTGAGTATGCTGATTACCTTCACCGTTATTCTGTGGCAAAGCGCGGGGACACTCTCATTCACGGTTGGTGGAACGGAGTGGAATATCCAGGGTTATATGGTTTATACCGTCGTGCTCATTGTTATTGGTGGCACGTTGTTTACCCATAAAGTGGGTAAACGTATCCGCCCGCTTAATGTGGAGAAGCAACGTAGCGAAGCGACTTTTCGAACTAACCTTGTGCAGCATAATAAGCAAGCGGAGTTAATTGCATTAAGCAATGCTGAAACGCTGCAACGTCAGGAGTTGAGCGACAATTTTCATACAATAAAAGACAACTGGCACCGTTTAATGAATCGTCAGCGTTGGCTTGACTATTGGCAGAATGTTTATTCACACTCGCTTAGTGTTCTCCCCTACTTTCTATTGCTACCGCAGTTTATCAGCGGGCAGATCAATTTAGGTGGGCTGATGAAATCACGTCAGGCATTTATGTTGGTATCCAACAATCTGAGTTGGTTTATTTATAAATACGATGAACTTGCAGAGCTGGCAGCGGTTATCGATCGGTTGTATGAATTTCATCAACTTACTGAACAGCGCCCGACAAATAAACCCAAAAATTGCGATCATGCCGTTCTGGTTGCTGATGCCAGTATCCGTACCCCCGATAATAAAGTCATATTAGAAAACCTGAACTTTCATGTTTCTCCAGGTAAATGGCTACTGCTGAAAGGATACTCTGGTGCGGGAAAAACAACGCTGCTTAAAACATTATCCCACTGCTGGCCGTGGTTTAAAGGTGATATTTCTTCTCCTGCAGACAGTTGGTATGTGTCACAAACGCCGTTAATCAAAACCGGCTTACTGAAAGAGAACATTTGTAAAGCACTTCCGCACCCTATAGACGATGAGCCGTTGAGCGAGGTGTTGCATCAGGTTGGGCTGGGTAAATTGGCTACGCGCATTAATAACCACGATCGTTGGGGAGATATTCTTTCCAGCGGCGAAAAACAACGTATTGCGCTGGCTCGGTTAATTTTACGACGTCCAAAATGGATATTTCTCGACGAAACAACGTCACATCTGGAGGAGCAAGAGGCTATCCGTTTACTGCGTTTAGTGCGCGAAAAATTACCTGAAAGCGGTGTGATTATGGTGACCCATCAGCCTGGTGTTTGGGATCTGGCGGATGATATTTGTGACATTAGCGCGGTTTTATAAAAACGATAAATGCCCTGCTATACGGAGATAAAAATAAATGAAGCGAGTTCTTATTTCTGGCGTCATTTTATGTGGCGCTGGCGCTGGCGCTGATATGGCGCAGGCCGTCGACGACAAAGACAAGTATATGCCTGTTTTTGAAGAGATGACAGTCTATGCCCCTGTCCCTGTGCCCGTAAACGGTAACACGCATTACACCAGTGAAAGCATCGAGCGTTTACCGACAGGTAATGGCAATATCAGCGATTTATTAAAAACAAACCCAGCGGTGCGTATGGATTCAACGCAAAGCACCTCGTTGAATCAGGGGGAGATCCGCCCGGAGAAAATATCCATTCACGGTGCATCGCCCTACCAGAATGCCTATTTGATTGATGGTATTAGCGCCACCAATAACCTGAACCCGGCGAATGAATCGGATGCCAGCAGTGCAACCAATATTAGCGGGATGTCACAGGGTTATTATCTTGATGTCAGCTTACTGGACAATGTCACGCTTTATGACAGTTTTGTTCCGGTTGAATTTGGTCACTTTAATGGTGGGGTGATAGATGCAAAGATCAAACGCTTTAATGCTGATGATGACAGCGTAAAGCTGAGTTATCGCACAACGCGTTCGGACTGGTTAACGTCTCATATCGATGAGAATAACAAGAATGCATTTAACCAGGGGTCTTCAGGAAGTACTTATTATTCTCCCGACTTTAAAAAGAACTTTTACACCTTGTCATTTAATCAGGAACTCACTGATAACTTTGGCGTGACTGCTGGTTTCTCCCGCCGCCAGTCTGACATTATCCGCGCAGATTATGTTTCGAATGACGGTATTGTTGCAGGTCGGGCGCAGTATAAAAACGTTATCGATACAGCATTAAGTAAATTTACCTGGTTTGCCAGTGAGCGTTTTACCCACGATTTAACCTTTAAATATACCGGTTCTCGCCGGGATTATAATACCAGCACCTTCCCCGAGTCTGACCGCGAAATGGGCAACAAATCTTATGGCCTGGCATGGGATATGGACACACAACTCGTATGGGCCAAACTGCATACCACTGTCGGCTGGGATCATATCAGTGACTATACCCGTCACGACCATGACATTTGGTACACCGAACTCTCATGCACATATGGTGATATTACAGGACGTTGCACCCGTGGCGGGCTGGGGCATATTTCGCAGGCTGTTGATAATTACACCTTCAAAACACGACTTGACTGGCAAAAAGTTGAAGTGGGCAATTTCTCGCATCAGCCTTACTTCGGTGCGGAATACATCTATTCCGATGCATGGACGGAACGTCATAATCAGTCTGAATCTTATGTAATTAATGCCGCAGGAAAGAAAACTAACCATACCATTTACCATAAAGGTAAAGGTAGCCTTGGAATTGACAACTACACGCTGTACATCGCGGATCGTATTAGCTGGCGCAATGTGTCGCTGATGCCTGGCGTGCGTTATGACTATGACAACTATCTGTCAAACCACAATATCTCTCCCCGCTTTATGACGGAATGGGATATTTTCGCTGATCAAACCTCAATAATTACCGCCGGATATAACCGCTATTATGGCGGAAATATTCTCGATATGGGGTTACGAGACATCCGTAATAGTTGGACAGAATCAATTTCAGGCAATAAAACGCTCACCCGTTATCAGGATTTGAAAACACCCTATAATGACGAACTGGCAATAGGTTTGCAGCAAAAGATCGGTAATAACGTTATTGCGCGGGCAAACTATGTTTACCGTGAGGCGCATGATCAAATCAGTAAAAGTAGTCGTACCGACAGCGCAACGAAAACAACGATTACTGAGTATAACAATGACGGTAAAACTAAAACCCATTCGTTCAACGTGAGTTTTGAACTGACAGAACCTCTGCATGTCAGCCAGGTGGCTATTAATCCGCAAATTGTCTTCAGCTATATCAAGAGCAAAGGCAATTTGTCATTGAATAATGGTTATGAAGAGAGCAATACCGATGATAACAAGGTAGTTTACAACGGTAAACTTGTCTCTTATGACAGCGTCCCGGTGGCGGATTTTAATAACCCGTTAAAGATTTCCTTAAATATGGATTTCACTCATCAACCAAGCGGACTGGTGTGGGCGAATACACTGGCCTGGCAAGAAGCACGCAAAGCTCGCATCATTCTGAGTAAGACGAACGCGCAATACATCAGCGAATATTCAGATTACAAGCAGTACGTTGACGAGAAACTGGATAACAGCCTGACCTGGGATACCCGTTTATCCTGGACACCCCAATTTCTTAAGCAGCAAAACCTGACGATTAGCGCCGACATTCTGAATGTGCTGGATAGAAAAACCGCTGTTGATACAACAACCGCCGGTGTGGCGACTTACGCCAGCGGTCGTACTTTCTGGCTTGATGTCAGCATGAAATTTTAAAACTTCGGATTTTACTTTACCGGGTAAATTCACCTGGTTTTCGCATGGAGATGATTATGAGAAACCTCTGTTTCTTACTGACTTTAGTGGCAACACTGTTGTTGCTTCCTGGACGACTTATTGCCGCGGCATTACCACAGGATGACAAGTTAATTACCGGGCAACTGGAAAATGGCTTGCGATATATGATCTATCCACATTCACACCCTAAGGATCAAGTGAATTTGTGGCTGCAAATTCATACCGGTTCATTGCAGGAAGAGGACAACGAGCGCGGCGTGGCGCATTTTGTTGAGCATATGATATTTAACGGTACAAAAAGCTGGCCTGGTAATAAAGTCATCGAAACTTTTGAATCGATGGGGCTGCGTTTTGGCCGCGATGTTAATGCCTATACCAGCTATGACGAAACGGTGTATCAGGTAAGTTTGCCAACAACGCAGAAAAAAAATTTGCAAAAAGTGATGGCAATCTTCAGTGAATGGAGCAATGCCGCCACCTTTGAAAAACACGAAGTAGACGCTGAACGTGGCGTAATTACCGAGGAATGGCGCGCGCATCAGGATGTTAAATGGCGCACATCTCAGGCGCGTCGCCCTTTCCTGTTGGCAAATACACGCAATTTAGACCGTGAACCGATCGGTTTGATGGATATTGTCGCAACGGTCGCGCCGGAACAACTGCGCCAATTTTATCAACGCTGGTATCAGCCGAATAATATGACCTTTATCGTCGTTGGTGATATCGACAGTAAAGAAGCGCTGGCGTTGATAAAGGAAAATTTAGGTAAACTTCCGGCAAACAAAGCGGCTGAAAATCGCGTATGGCCAACGGAAGCAGAAAACCGCCGGCGCTTTAATATCATTAATGATAAAGAAAATCGGGTGAACGGTATCGCACTCTATTATCGCATGCCAATGGTTCAGGTGACCGATGAACAAAGCTTTGTCGAACAGGCAGAATGGAGCATGTTGGTTCAGTTGTTTAATCAGCGATTGCTGGAACGGATCCAGTCCGGTGAGTTGAAGACTATTTCCGGTGGCACCGCGCGCAGTATTAAAATTGCGCCTGATTATCAGTCGCTGTTTTTCCGTGTAAATGCACGGGACGATAATATGCAGGATGCTGCGAATGCATTAATGGCAGAACTGGCAACTATCGACCAACATGGTTTTTCCGTTGCAGAGCTTGATGATGTAAAAGCCACCCGTCTGACCTGGCTGAAAAATGCGGCTGAGCAACAGGCTGAACGCGATCTGCGGATGCTGACCAGCCGCCTGGCATCCAGCTCGTTAAATAATACGCCATTCCTTTCACCGGAAGAGACATACCAGCTTTCTAAACGCCTGTGGCCACAAATTACCGTGCAAAGCCTGGCGAAAAAATGGCAGCAATTAAGAAAGAACCAGGACACATTTTGGGAACAAATGGTCAACAATGATACTGCAGCCCAAAATGCATTATCTCCTGCAGCCATTACGGCGCTGGAAAATGAATATGCCAACAAAAAACTGGCGGCTTATGTCTTCCCTGGCAGAAATTTATCTTTAACGGTAAACGCTGATCCGCAAGCAAAAATAACCAGCCAAAAAAGACTGGCTGAAAATCTGACGTCACTGACCCTTTCTAATGGCGCAAACGTCATTCTGGCAAAATCTACGGGCGAAGAAGAAAAGCTGCAAATTATTGCCGTCTCTGATAAAGGCGATTTGAGTTTCCCTGCGGGACAAAAATCACTTATTGCGCTGGCAAATAAAGCCGTTAGCGGTAGCGGAGTTGGCGATCTCTCCTCTTCCAGCCTGAAACGCTGGAGCGCAGAAAACTCAGTGACCATGAGCAGTAAAGTCAGTGGCTTGAATACACTACTGTCTGTTAGCGCACGGGCTAATAATCCTGAACCCGGTTTTCAGTTAATTAACCAGCGGATCACCCGCAGCACAATTAACGACAACATTTGGTTATCGTTACAAAATGCTCAAATTCAAGCGTTGAGAACGCTCGATCAACGCCCGGCAGAGAAATTCGCTCAGCAGATGTACGAAACACGCTATGCCGATGAGCGCACGAAATTACTGCAAGAAAAACAGATTGCACAGTTTTCTGCCGCAGACGCATTGGCTGCCGATCGTCAGTTGTTTTCTTCCCCAGCAGATATCACTTTTGTGATTGTCGGTAATGTGGCAGAAGACAAACTCCTGCCGTTAATTACGCGTTACTTAGGATCAATCAAACGTTCTGATTCAGCATTGGCAGCAGGTAAACCATTAACCCGCGCGACGGGTAACGCGGCTGTTACTGTAAAAGAACAAAATGAACCTGTAGCACAAGTTTCACAGTGGACGCGGTATGATCCCCGGACACCTATTAACCTGGCGACACGCATGGCACTGGATGCATTCAACGTCGCATTGGCAAAAGATCTGCGGATAAATATTCGTGAACAGGCATCCGGAGCATACAGCGTTTCTTCTCGTCTCTCGGTTGATCCTAAGGCCAAAGATATCAGCTATTTGCTGGCTTTCACCTGTCAACCTGAACGTCATAGCGAACTGTTAACATTGGCGAATAAGGTAATGACTAAACGTCTGACTAAAGGGATCAGTCAGCAAGAGCTGGACGAATATCAGCAAAATATTCAACGCAGCCTCGATATTCAGCAAAATAGCGTTCAGCAATTAGCGAACACTATTGTGAATAGTATTATTCAATATGATGATCCTGCTGTGTGGATGACGCAGGAGAAAGTGTTAAAGAATATGACTGTGGAAAATGTTAATGCTACAGTTAAAGAATATCTGAGTAAACCCGCGAATACCTACACTGGAGTATTGCTGCCAAAATAATAACTTACCCCCGCCAACTTTGTTGGCGGGGTATTCTGTATAATTAACGTGTTTGTTTGACAACCTTTGAAAGTTTTTCAAAAAATTAACCGCGAACTAATAATGATATTTTAAAGGCCAATTTTTATGTGATAATTTCGGAGGGTAATAGAACGGACTAAAATAACAATAAAAAGAGTGATGTTATCATTGATTGTCTTCCTATCTTATTGTTTTTACTTGTCAAAATAAAAAATCCATTTTCAAACAACAAAATAAAATTAGGATTTTGTTATTTGAAACCGAGGCCTTTACGCTTGCTTACTTTATCAATAAATCCTACTTTTTTTAATGCGTTCCAATCATTTTAAGGAGTTTGAAATGGATAAGAAGCAAGTAACGGATTTAAGGTCTGAACTACTCGATTCACGTTTTGGCGCGAAATCTATTTCCACTATCGCGGAATCGAAACGTTTTCCGCTGCATGAAATGCGCGATGATATCGCCTTCCAGATTATCAATGATGAATTATACCTGGATGGCAATGCCCGACAAAACCTCGCCACATTTTGTCAGACCTGGGACGATGAAAATGTTCATAAGCTGATGGATCTGTCGATCAATAAAAACTGGATCGATAAAGAAGAATATCCGCAGTCCGCAGCAATTGATCTGCGTTGCGTAAACATGGTTGCTGATCTGTGGCACGCGCCTGCGCCGAAAAACGGTCAGGCCGTTGGCACCAACACCATTGGTTCTTCCGAGGCCTGTATGCTCGGCGGGATGGCGATGAAATGGCGTTGGCGCAAGCGTATGGAAGCCGCAGGTAAACCGACCGATAAACCAAACCTGGTGTGCGGTCCGGTGCAAATCTGCTGGCATAAATTCGCCCGCTACTGGGATGTGGAATTGCGCGAGATCCCTATGCGCCCCGGTCAGTTGTTTATGGATCCGAAACGGATGATTGAGGCCTGCGACGAAAACACCATCGGCGTGGTGCCGACTTTCGGCGTGACCTACACCGGTAACTATGAGTTCCCGCAACCGCTGCACGATGCGCTGGATAAGTTCCAGGCCGACACCGGTATCGACATCGATATGCATATCGACGCTGCCAGCGGTGGCTTCCTGGCACCGTTCGTCGCCCCGGATATCGTCTGGGACTTCCGCCTGCCACGCGTGAAATCGATCAGTGCTTCTGGTCATAAATTTGGTCTGGCTCCGCTGGGCTGCGGCTGGGTTATCTGGCGTGACGAAGAAGCACTGCCGAAAGAGCTGGTGTTTAACGTTGACTATCTCGGCGGGCAAATCGGGACTTTTGCCATCAACTTCTCGCGTCCGGCGGGTCAGGTGATTGCCCAGTACTATGAATTCCTGCGCCTCGGTCGTGAAGGCTACACCAAAGTGCAGAACGCCTCTTATCAGGTCGCCACTTACCTGGCGGATGAAATCGCTAAACTGGGACCGTATGAGTTCATCTGCACCGGTCGCCCGGACGAAGGTATCCCGGCGGTTTGCTTCAAACTGAAAGACGGGGAAGATCCGGGATACACCCTGTATGACCTCTCTGAACGTCTGCGCCTGCGCGGCTGGCAGGTTCCAGCCTTCACCCTTGGCGGTGAAGCCACTGACATCGTGGTGATGCGTATTATGTGTCGTCGTGGCTTCGAAATGGACTTCGCTGAACTGTTGCTGGAAGACTACAAAGCCTCCCTGAAATACCTCAGCGATCACCCGAAACTGCAGGGTATTGCCCAGCAGAACAGCTTTAAACATACCTGATAACGTTTAAGTGGTAATGCTGTCCCGGAACGCTCCTGTTTCGGGACAAATTCCAAAGTCTGTTCACTGGCATTAGCAACGGAAAATATTGCTCTGAACACGCTTCAGAACAAGACAGGTGCGGTTCCGACAGGAATACCGTTTTAGGGGGATAATATGGCTACATCGGTACAGACAGGTAAAGCTAAGCAGCTAACATTACTTGGATTCTTCGCCATTACGGCGTCGATGGTAATGGCTGTTTATGAATACCCGACATTCGCAACATCTGGTTTTTCATTAGTCTTCTTCCTGCTATTAGGCGGGATTTTATGGTTTATTCCCGTGGGCCTCTGTGCTGCGGAAATGGCTACCGTGGACGGCTGGGAGGAAGGTGGTGTTTTCGCCTGGGTATCGAATACCCTGGGGTTGAAATGGGGATTTGCAGCTATCTCATTTGGCTATCTGCAAATCGCTATCGGCTTTATTCCAATGCTCTATTTCGTGTTAGGAGCGCTCTCCTACATCCTTAAATGGCCTGCACTGAATGAAGACCCGGTAACGAAAACCATTGCAGCACTCATCATTCTTTGGGCACTGGCATTAACGCAGTTCGGCGGCACGAAATATACGGCGCGAATTGCTAAAGTCGGCTTCTTCGCCGGGATCCTGCTGCCTGCATTTATTTTGATCGCATTAGCGGCTATTTACCTGCACTCCGGTGCGCCGGTTGCTATCGAAATGGATGCAAAAACCTTCTTTCCTGATTTCTCAAAAATTGGCACGCTGGTTGTGTTTGTTGCCTTCATCCTGAGTTATATGGGGGTGGAAGCATCCGCAACGCACGTCAATGAAATGAGTAATCCAGGGCGCGATTATCCATTAGCCATGCTGCTATTGATGGTGGCGGCAATCTGCTTAAGCTCGGTTGGTGGTTTGTCCATTGCGATGGTCATTCCGGGTAATGAAATCAACCTCTCCGCAGGGGTGATGCAAACCTTTACCGTTCTGATGTCCCATGTGGCACCGGAAATTGAGTGGACGGTACGCGTGATCTCCGCCCTACTGCTGTTGGGGGTACTGGCAGAAATAGCATCCTGGATTGTCGGCCCTTCTCGCGGTATGTATGTCACTGCACAGAAAAACCTGCTGCCCGCCAGCTTCGCCAAAATGAACAAAAATGGCGTGCCGGTAACACTGGTTATTTCCCAATTGGTGATCACTTCAATTGCGTTAATTATCCTCACCAATACCGGTGGTGGTAACAACATGTCCTTCCTGATTGCACTGGCACTGACAGTGGTGATTTATCTGTGTGCTTATTTCATGCTGTTTATTGGCTACATTGTATTAGTCCTTAAACATCCTGATTTAAAACGCACATTTAATATCCCTGGCGGTAAAGGCGTAAAACTGGTGGTAGCTATTGTCGGTCTGCTGACCTCAATTATGGCGTTTATCGTCTCCTTCCTGCCGCCGGATAATATCCAGGGTGACTCTACCGATATGTATGTTGAATTACTGGTGGTGAGTTTCCTGGTAGTACTCGCCCTGCCCTTTATTCTCTATGCCATCCATGATCGTAGAGGCAAAGCGAATACCGGTGTAACACTGGAGCCAATTAACAGCCAGAACGCGCCGAAAGGCCACTTCTTCCTGCATCCACGTGCACGTTCACCGCACTATATTGTGATAAACGACAAGAAACACTAACCCTATCTGAGTGGTGACAGTATAAGGGAGCGATAGTTAATCGCTCCCTTTTTCGTACCAGTTATCGTATTGACTTGCCCCAGATAAGTACGAGAATGAGCAACACATCTGTTTACCGGAAACCAGCATATATGGATATCTGCTCCCGAAACGTGAAATTCGCGCTCAAAAGACCAGCGGCGCTCGTTGCACTGGCTCTTTTACTGTGTAGTTGTAAGACAACACCGCCAACCACAATAGTTACACCACCAGCAGGCTTAAAACCACCAGCAACAGCGCAACAATCGTCGCAACCCATGCGTGGTATCTGGCTGGCCACTGTGTCTCGCCTCGACTGGCCCCCGGTTTCCTCGGTTAACATTAGTAACCCCACCACCCGAGCCAGCGTGCAACAACAGGCGATGATCGACAAGCTGGATCATCTGCAACGTCTCGGCATAAATACGGTCTTTTTCCAGGTAAAGCCCGATGGCACTGCCCTTTGGCCATCAAAAATTTTGCCGTGGTCAGATCTTATGACCGGCAAGATGGGTGAAGACCCCGGTTACGATCCGCTGCAATTTATACTCGATGAAGCCCACAAGCGTGGGATGAAAGTACACGCCTGGTTTAACCCCTATCGCGTGTCGGTTAATACTAAACCCGGAACAATCAGGGAATTGAATAACACCCTGTCGCAGCAACCTGCCAGCGTCTATGTGCAGCATCGCGACTGGATCAGGACATCGGGCGACCGTTTTGTTCTCGACCCGGGCATCCCTGAAGTTCAGGACTGGAGCACATCGATAGTTGCAGAAGTCGTTTCCCGTTATCCGGTTGATGGTGTGCAGTTCGACGACTATTTCTACACCGAATCACCAGGTTCACTGCTTAACGATAACGAGACGTACCGCAAATATGGGGGCGCTTTTGCTTCGAAGGCAGACTGGCGACGCAACAATACCCAGCAGTTAATCGCGAAAGTATCGCATACCATAAAAAGCCTGAAGCCTGAGGTCGAATTTGGTGTTAGCCCGGCAGGCGTCTGGCGTAATCGCTCACATGATCCACTCGGTTCAGATACCCGTGGAGCTGCTGCCTATGATGAATCCTATGCGGATACCCGCCGTTGGGTCGAACAAGGTTTACTGGATTATATTGCCCCACAAATTTACTGGCCTTTCTCTCGTAGCGCCGCACGCTATGACGTATTGGCTAAATGGTGGGCAGATGTCGTCAAACCGACCAAAACTCGTCTCTATATCGGTGTCGCCTTCTATAAAGTTGGAGAACCCTCGAAGATAGAACCTGACTGGACAGTTAACGGCGGCGTGCCAGAACTGAAAAAGCAGCTCGATCTTAACGACGCTGTTCCAGAAATTAGCGGTACTATTTTGTTCCGCGAAGATTACCTGAATAAACCACAGACCCAGCAAGCCGTTAGTTATCTGCAAAGTCGCTGGGGAAGCTAATCCCCTTTTTTACTGTGTCATCGCCGGTGATTAAAGCACCGGCTTGTTACCTTTCAAAAAAGTCACATTCTCTTAATGTTAAATTATTTGCGTATAAGCAAATGGCCATAATCTCCTGATTAATTAGTATTAATATGAAAAACAAAGTGATGTTCGTCGCCACCGAAAAATAATCACGATGGGCTATACTCTTCAGAAGAACAGTAGCGTAGATTAAAACTGTCTAACTCGTTTATTTCTCTTCATTACATCTTCATATTTCAGGAGAATATGGTGCAATAAGCCTGTCCAGTGTGTTGCGTTTCGTTTTTTCGATCTCATTTGCCTTTCCAGTCGTATAAGGGGCTGAATTATGGAGATGTACTTTAAAAGAATGAAAGATGAGTGGACCGGATTAGTTGCCCAGGCCGCTCCCATCATTCGCACAAAAGCCGCAGAAATTGCCGTTACCCATGCCCATTACCTGAGCAATGAGTTTTATCGTATTGTACGCACTGACCCGCACGCCGAAGAGTTTTTGAGTAACGAACAGGTTGAAAGACAGCTCAAAAGTGCTATGGAAAAGTGGATTATCAACGTACTCTCTGCGCAAACGGACGATGTTGAAAGACTGATACAAATCCAACATACCGTGGCTGAAGTCCATGCTCGTATTGGCATTCCCGTGGAAATTGTCGAGATGGGGTTTCGCGTGCTGAAAAAAATCCTCTATCCAGTGATATTTTCCTCTGATTATTCGCCTGCGGAAAAACTTCAGGTTTATCATTTTTCGATTAACAGTATCGATATAGCCATGGAAGTTATGACCAGGGCGTTTACCTTTAGCGACAGTAGCGCCGCTAAAGAAGATGAGAACTATCGTATATTCTCATTACTGGAAAATGCTGAAGAAGAAAAAGAACGGCAAATAGCCTCATTACTTTCATGGGAAATAGATATTATTTATAAAGTTCTGTTGGATTCTGATTTAGGCAGTAGCCTACCGTTAAGCCAGGCTGATTTTGGCCTGTGGTTTAACCATAAAGGCCGCCATTATTTTAGTGGTATTGCTGAAGTAGGCCATATCTCCCGCCTGGTTCAGGATTTCGACGGAATTTTCAATCAGACAATACTCCATGCCAAAAATCTGAGTAACAAAAGCCTGCGAGTGAAATTTTTATTACAGATACGAAATACCGTATCGCAAATTATCACTTTACTACGAGAACTGTTTGAAGAAGTTTCTCGCCATGAAGTGGGAATGGATGTGTTAACCAAGCTACTCAACCGCCGTTTCCTGCCGACTATCTTCAAACGTGAAATTGCCCATGCCAATAGAACCGGCACGCCGTTGTCTGTGCTAATCATCGATGTTGATAAATTCAAAGAGATCAACGACACATGGGGACATAACACCGGTGACGAGATCTTACGTAAAGTCTCGCAGGCGTTTTACGACAATGTTCGCAGCAGTGATTATGTTTTCCGCTACGGTGGCGATGAATTTATCATTGTACTGACTGAAGCCTCAGAAACTGACACTTTACGTACCGCAGAACGTATACGCAGTCGGGTAGAAAAAACCAAACTAAAAGCTGCAAACGGCGAAGATATTGTCCTCTCTCTGTCCATTGGTGCCGCCATGTTTAATGGGCATCCTGATTATGAACGTTTAATTCAAATAGCCGACGAAGCTCTGTATATCGCTAAAAGACGAGGTAGAAACCGTGTTGAACTCTGGAAAGCCAGTCTTTAAATGCGCCCGGATGCAGAGGTAATCATGAAGCTAACCGATGCAGAAAATGCCGCTGACGGCATTTTTTTTCCCGCCCTTGAACAAAATATGATGGGGGCGGTGTTAATTAACGAAAATGATGAAGTGATGTTTTTCAACCCAGCCGCAGAGAAGCTCTGGGGATATAAGCGCGAAGAGGTCATTGGCAATAACATCGATATGCTCATCCCCCATAATTTGCGCCCTGCACATCCTGAATATATCCGGCATAACCGTGAAGGTGGTAAAGCGCGTGTCGAAGGAATGAGCCGGGAATTGCAACTGGAGAAAAAAGACGGCAGTAAAATATGGACACGATTTGCCCTGTCAAAAGTGACTGCCGAAGGGAAAATTTATTATCTGGCGCTGGTTCGGGATGCCAGCGTTGAAATGGCGCAGAAAGAACAGACCCGGCAGTTGCTCATTGCCGTAGACCACCTCGACCGACCTGTGATTGTGCTCGATCCTGAGCGTCATATCGTGCAGTGCAATCGCGCATTTACCGAAATGTTTGGCTACTGCATCAGCGAAGCCAGCGGTATGCAACCCGATACGCTACTTAACATTCCTGATTACCCGACAGATAACCGCATTCGCTTACAGCAACTATTGTGGAAAACCTCCCGCGATCAGGATGAATTTCTGTTATTGACGCGTACGGGTGAAAATATCTGGATTAAAGCGTCTATCAGTCCGGTCTATGACGTGCTTGCTCATCTACAAAACCTGGTGATGACCTTCTCAGATATCACCGAAGAACGGCAAATCCGCCAACTGGAAGGCAACATCCTCGCTGCCATGTGCAGTAGCCCACCGTTTCACGAAATGGGTGAAATCATTTGCCGTAATATTGAATCCATTCTTCATGAATCACACGTATCGTTGTATGCATTGCGTAATGGGATGCCAGTGCATTGGGCATCGTCCTCTCATGAGGCAGATGTAAAGAATGCACAAAGCTGGGCTGTCACCATTCGCCAGCGTGATGGTGCGCCTGCGGGGATACTGCAAATCAAGACCGCGGCAGGAACAGAAACCAGTGCATTTGTCGAACGTGTGGCAGATATCAGCCAGCATATGGCCGCACTGGCGCTGGAACAGGAGAAAAGCCGCCAGCACATCGAACAGCTAATTCAGTTTGATCCGATGACCGGTCTGCCAAATCGCAATAATCTGCACAATTACCTTGATGACCTGGTCGATAGAGCCGTCTCTCCGGTGGTGTATCTTATTGGCGTCGACCATATTCAGGATGTGATCGACAGCCTCGGCTACGCGTGGGCCGATCAGGCATTGTTAGAGGTCGTTAATCGTTTTCGCGAAAAACTCAAACCCGATCAGTATCTCTGCCGCGTTGAAGGTGCACAGTTTGTCCTCATTAGCCTGGAGGATGAAGTAAGCAACATTACCCAAATCGCTGATGAGCTACGCAACATCATTAGAAAGCCGGTCATCATTGACGATCAACCTTTTCCTTTAACCTTAAGCATTGGTATCAGTTACGACGTTGGCAAAAACCGTGACTACCTGCTTTCTACCGCCCACAATGCGATGGATTTCATTCGCAAAAATGGCGGTAACGGCTGGCAGTTCTTTAGTCCGACAATGAACGAAATGGTTAAAGAGCGGCTGGTATTAGGTGCGGCGCTGAAAGAAGCGATCAGCAACAACCAGTTGAAACTGGTTTACCAGCCGCAGATCTTCGCGGAAACGGGTGAACTGTACGGTCTTGAAGCTCTTGCTCGCTGGTACGATCCGCAGCATGGTCATGTTCCCCCTTCCCGGTTTATTCCCCTCGCGGAAGAGATTGGTGAAATTGAAAACATTGGTCGCTGGGTCATCGCTGAAGCCTGTCGCCAGTTAGCAGAATGGCATAGCCAGAATATTCACATCCCGGCGTTATCCGTTAACTTGTCTGCGCTGCATTTTCGCAGTAATCAACTACCCAATCAGGTTTCCGACGCGATGGAAGCCTGGGCGATTGACGGCCACCAGCTAACAGTGGAAATCACCGAAAGCATGATGATGGAACACGATACGGAGATCTTTAAACGCATCCAGATCCTGCGGGATATGGGTGTAGGTTTATCCGTCGATGATTTCGGCACCGGCTTTTCTGGTTTATCACGCTTAGTCAGCCTGCCGGTAACAGAAATCAAAATTGATAAAAGTTTTGTCGATCGTTGTCTGACTGAAAAACGCATTCGCGCCTTGTTAGAAGCTATTACCGGCATTGGACAAAGCCTGAACTTAACCGTAGTGGCTGAAGGTGTAGAAACAAAAGAACAGTTTGAGATGTTACGCAAGATCCACTGCCCCGTTATTCAGGGCTATTTCTTCTCACGCCCTTTACCCGCCGAAGAGATCTCTGTCTGGATGTCTACTGCGCTACCGCTTCAAATCGACGTTTAGTAAATCTTGCCCGCACTGGCGGGCAAGATTTCATGTATTCGTATTAAGCTATTTGCGCGCCGCTATATTAAAATCTGTACATAATACCCGCACCAATAATGTAATTATAATTCTGCATCCCAGGTGAATCTTTATCTTTTACACGTTCACCATTTTCTTTATGATAAATTGTTGTGTTACCAACATCATTAGAGAATCTACTCCATGATATTTCTGTAAAAATACGCGCCTGTGGATTAATGTTATACCCCACGTTAATAAGACCTGAGTAATATTTTTGGTTAGATACTTTATCTTTAAATGTAATGTTGCTCAAGTAATGCTGATCTGTGCCTTTCCCTTCTCCCCAGGCGCTATATTTAAATTGCGTTATAATATCAAAATCATGGTAGATATATTTACCAGAAAGACCTAAATAGGGAGCGCTGAATTTTTGTTGGTAACCAATAACTTTTTGGCCATGAGGAATATCACCAATGTCGGCACCGTTGTCATAACTATAGTAACCGCCTTTCGCCAACCAACTGAAACGCGTCTCCTGATAGCCTAACACAGCGCCTAATTGGTAGTTTTGTTCCTTTAAAAACCAACCTGTCATATTGAGATCAAACTGATTTGCAAAATTTAACCGTGTTGCAGGATGATGTGACCAATCGCTCCAGTGTTGTTGCCCCGGTTCCAGCCAGTCATAATCATCCATTAGCGCACCGGCAGAGGCAAGCGTCGTCCAGCCGTTGGCATTAAGAGTCAGCCATGAGACTGCATCCCAGGTTACGCCCATTTTAACAATGGGCGTATTTTGAATTTTCCAGTCCAGTTGGCTAAGTGTGCCACCATTACTATAGACAAACTCACCTGACTCACCATTCAGAAATGAAAGAGAAGCATCAACAAAAACACTGTCAGGTGAGAAATTAAATTCTGAAGATGCACTTGCATACTGGCTTAGATAAATTAACACAATAAAAAAAGAGACCTTTTTCACCGACATGGCTTCATCCTTATTGAACAATATCAATTAGCAAATTAATTGAAATGAATTAATTTAAATAGATTTGAATTGGTTAAAATTAACTAAGTCTTACAATGGCACATATGATTCGCACCATCAAACAGAAAACATAAATAACCCAATATTTACTGATATTCTGAACGAAGTATAAATTCACAACCTGATGCAATAATGATTTTTTATGAGCAGAGGGGATAATGAGCAGAATAAAGATGCGGTTTAAATACGAGATCTCATTGGGATAAGGACAAAGTATCTGTGTAGATAACTTGCCGGATGACGCATCATCCGGCGAGAATTTATGCTTTCAACTGGTAATCCAGCGTAATTTCCGCTTTCAGTACCTGAGAAACCGGACATCCTGCTTTTGCTTTCTGGATAATACCGTCAAAGGTGGAAGCATCAATGCCCGGAACGGCGACTTCACTTTTCAGTGCAATTTTAGTAATCGCAAAACCAGCATCCACTTTATCCAGTGATACATCGGCAGTGGTATCAATCGATGTTGGTGTGAATCCCGCTTCCCCCAGCATTAATGAAAGCGCCATCGAGAAACAAGCGGCATGTGCTGCACCAATCAGCTCTTCCGGGTTGGTTCCTTTTGCGCCTTCAAAACGCGTGTTAAACCCATACGGTTGTTGGTTCAGCACACCGCTCTCGGTAGATACTGTTCCCTTCCCGCGTTTGATATCGCCTTCCCAGTGTGCCTGACCTTTCTTATGGATTGTCATTGTTGCTCTCCTGTGGGCTTAAAAAGGAAATTATAGACTACGGGAGAAACAGCAAGAGGATAAGCAGGATATTCCGAATTAAACCGGCTAAAAAAATCACCTGCGCATTTAAATGGAATGACCGCACCGGATGTCTGGAAATATAGGATTAAAACGATACCCCAACAGATAAAAGCCAATAACATCATGCATTTAAAATATAAAAATCATCAACCAGGATTATTCCTGGTAACGAGACAATAAATATTTGCCATGCTGAATGTGCTTTATAAATCTGCGAGGCGTAGCAGACACCATAAATACACAGACAAGGAGGATCACTATGTTTACTTATTATCAGGCAGCAAATTCCACAGCAGAACCCGCTCTGGTTAACGCCATTGAGCAAGGCCTTCGGGCAGAGCACGGTGTTGTCACTGAAGATGATATTCTCATGGAGCTGACCAAATGGCTGGAAGCTTCTGATAACGACATCCTCAGTGATATCTACCAGCAAACTATTAATTATGTGGTCAGTGGCCAGCACCCTACACTTTAAGCTGCTATGCTTGATCCGCAACCTTAGGGGTTACGTTTCTTCGCTTTGGCGAATTGTCCTTAAAACTAGTAACAGGATTGAGGAGTTAAAATGAAATCGAACCGTCAGGCCCGTCATATTCTTGGACTGGATCATAAAATATCTAACCAGCGCAAAATAGTTACCGAAGGTGACAAATCCAGCGTGGTAAATAACCCAACAGGCAGAAAACGCCCCGCTGAAAAGTAAGTTTTAACAATCCGTCCTCAATGACGATTAAACACCATTGCCAGCGCAATGGTGTTTTTGTTTTTATCTGCTTTATACTTGGGCCGACGCCCTGGCGGTAAAGCAAAGACGATAAAAGCGCCCCAGGGATGGATATTCAAAAAAGAGTGAGTGACATGGAACCAAAAACAAAAAAACAGCGTTCGCTTTATATTCCTTACGCTGGCCCTGTACTGCTGGAATTTCCGTTGTTGAATAAAGGCAGTGCCTTCAGCATGGAAGAACGCCGTAACTTCAACCTGCTGGGGTTACTGCCGGAAGTGGTCGAAACCATCGAAGAACAAGCGGAACGTGCGTGGATCCAGTATCAGGGATTCAAAACCGAAATCGACAAACACATCTACCTGCGTAACATCCAGGACACCAACGAAACCCTCTTCTACCGCCTGGTGAACAATCATCTTGATGAGATGATGCCCGTCATTTATACCCCAACCGTCGGCGCGGCCTGTGAACGTTTCTCCGAGATCTACCGTCGTTCGCGCGGCGTGTTTATCTCTTACCAGAACCGCCACAATATGGACGACATCCTGCAAAACGTGCCGAATCACAACATTAAAGTGATTGTGGTGACGGATGGCGAACGTATCCTGGGCCTGGGTGATCAGGGTATCGGCGGGATGGGCATTCCAATCGGTAAACTGTCGCTCTATACCGCCTGTGGCGGCATCAGCCCGGCGTATACGCTGCCGGTAGTATTGGACGTTGGCACCAACAATCAGCAACTGCTTAACGACCCGCTGTATATGGGCTGGCGGAACCCGCGTATCACCGACGACGAATACTATGAATTTGTTGATGAATTTATCCAGGCCGTGAAGCAACGCTGGCCTGACGTGTTGCTGCAGTTTGAAGATTTCGCACAGAAAAACGCGATGCCGCTGCTGAACCGTTATCGCAATGAAATATGTTCCTTTAATGATGACATTCAGGGGACCGCCGCGGTAACGGTCGGAACGCTGATAGCAGCCAGTCGCGCGGCGGGTGGTCAGTTAAGCGAGAAAAAAATCGTCTTCCTCGGCGCTGGCTCTGCGGGATGCGGCATTGCGGAGATGATCATCGCCCAGACCCAGCGCGAAGGATTAAGCGAGGAAGCGGCGCGGCAGAAAGTGTTTATGGTCGATCGCTTTGGCCTGCTGACCGACAAGATGCCAAATCTGCTGCCTTTCCAGACCAAACTGGTGCAGAAGCGGGACAATCTCAGCGGCTGGGATACCGACAGCGATGTGCTGTCACTGCTCGATGTGGTGCGCAATGTCAAACCGGATATTCTGATTGGCGTCTCCGGACAGGCCGGGCTGTTTACGGAAGAGATCATCCGCGAAATGCACAAGCATTGCCCACGCCCAATCGTGATGCCTCTCTCTAACCCGACATCACGCGTCGAAGCCACGCCGCAGGACATTATTGCCTGGACCGAAGGTAATGCGCTGGTCGCCACTGGCAGCCCGTTTAATCCCGTGGTATGGAAAGATAAAATCTACCCTATCGCCCAGTGTAACAACGCCTTTATCTTCCCGGGGATCGGGCTGGGCGTTATTGCTTCCGGCGCGTCACGCATCACCGATGAGATGTTGATGTCGGCAAGTGAAACCCTGGCGCAGTATTCTCCTCTGGTGCTGAACGGCGAAGGTCTGGTATTGCCGGAACTAAAAGATATTCAGAAAGTCTCCCGGGCTATAGCTTTTGCGGTCGGCAAAATGGCTCAGCAACAAGGCGTGGCGGTGAAAACCTCCGCCGAAGCTTTGCAACAAGCCATTGACGATAATTTCTGGCAAGCCGAATACCGCGACTACCGTCGTACTTCCATCTAAGTCTCTGCCCGGTAGTGAACGCTGCCGGGCAATTTTTCTCTCCCTTTTTCAGATCTCATCCATACTGGGTAGTGGCGAATAAATCTCATTTGCCTCACCTGCTATGCAGAACATCATCCGAAAAGGAGGAACTATGAAGGCTGCGGTTGTTACGAAGGATCATCATGTTGACGTTACGGATAAAACGCTGCGCTCACTGAAACACGGTGAAGCTCTGTTAAAAATGGAGTGTTGTGGTGTATGTCATACCGATCTTCATGTTAAGAATGGCGATTTTGGTGATAAGACCGGCGTAATTCTGGGGCACGAAGGCATTGGTGTGGTGGCGGAAGTTGGCCCTGGAGTAACTTCATTGAAACCAGGCGATCGCGCAAGCGTAGCATGGTTCTTTGAAGGATGCGGTCATTGCGAATACTGTAACAGCGGCAACGAAACCCTCTGCCGTTCAGTTAAAAATGCCGGATACAGCGTTGATGGCGGGATGGCTGAAGAGTGCATCGTGGTCGCTGATTACGCGGTCAAAGTGCCGGATGGCCTGGACTCGGCTGCCGCCAGCAGCATTACCTGCGCGGGCGTCACCACCTATAAAGCGGTGAAACTGTCAAAAATTCGCCCCGGGCAGTGGATTGCTATCTACGGTCTTGGCGGTCTGGGCAACCTCGCCCTGCAATATGCGAAGAATGTCTTTAACGCCAAAGTGATCGCCATTGATGTCAATGATGAGCAACTGAAACTGGCGACCGAGATGGGCGCTGATTTAGCAATTAACTCACGCTCTGAAGATGCTGCCAAAATTGTGCAAGAGAAAACCGGTGGCGCTCATGCCGCGGTGGTGACGGCGGTAGCAAAAGCCGCATTTAACTCGGCGGTCGACGCCGTTCGCGCAGGTGGGCGTGTCGTGGCTGTAGGTCTACCGCCGGAATCTATGAGTCTTGATATTCCACGGCTGGTGCTGGATGGCATTGAAGTCGTAGGTTCGCTGGTTGGCACGCGCCAGGATTTAACCGAAGCCTTCCAGTTTGCCGCCGAAGGTAAAGTGGTGCCAAAAGTCGCCCTGCGTCCGTTAGTGGACATCAACACCATCTTTACCGAGATGGAAGAAGGTAAAATCCGTGGCCGTATGGTGATTGATTTCCGTCGCTAAGAGTCCTTTGCTGCGACTGCCATGTTCGGGTCGCAGCCTGTTTTGCGAGACGCTTTCCGCAATTTCACTCTTCTTCTTTTCCTCCCCGATCTTTCCCCTCACAATTCGCGAAAACGTAGCGAAATTTGTTGCGCTGCACGGAACAATAGTGATAGTGTTCCTTTCGAAGGAACAAGGATGAAGAGATGATAATGAATTTCAGACACAAGGGATTGCGTGACTTGTTTCTTCTCGGCAAAACCTCCGGCGTTATACCGACGCAAGTCAAACGATTACGCCACCGACTCGCTGTGATTGATGCAGCAAGCTGTCTTGCTGATATCGATATGCCCGGTTACCGACTACACCCGTTAAGCGGCGATCGCGATGAAATTTGGACGATATCTGTCTCGGGCAACTGGCGACTCACATTTGAATTCGTCAATGGCGATGCATACATACTGGATTACGAGGACTATCACTGATGAAAATGGCCAATCATCCCCGCCCGGGGGACATTATTCAGGAATCACTGGACGAACTTAATGTCAGCCTGCGCGAGTTTGCCAGAGCAATGGAAATTGCGCCCTCAACGGCAAGCCGATTGCTGACCGGAAAAGCAGCTTTGACACCAGAAATGGCGATTAAACTTTCCGTGGTGATCGGCAGTTCGCCGCAAATGTGGCTGAATCTGCAAAACGCCTGGAGCCTGGCAGAGGCTGAAAAAACGGTGGATGTGTCGCGACTGCGCCGTCTGGTTACGCAATAAAAAAATGGCACCTTATAAAGCGCCATTTGAAACTGATGACAAACGCAACATTGCCCGATGCGCTACGCTTATCAGGCCTACACGTTCACTGCAATCTATTCTGCAATCTATTGGATTTGAACGGTTTGTAGGCCGGATAAGGCGTTCACGCCGCATCCGGCATGAACAAACTACAATAAAAAATGGCGCCTTTTACAGCGCCATTTTCAGCTTAAAGCTCAAAAGAGATTATATCCCTTCTTCACTCTCTTTTTTCGCTTCGGCCTTCTCGATTTCACGATACCAGCGCGGATGGTGTTTCTTCGCCCAACGACGGCTCACCTTTCCTTCGACCATCCCTTTAATCGACCCTTTCACCCAGAATGCCATATACATATGGATCAGGATGGCGTGGATCAGGATGATACCCGCGGCTGCGTGGATCAGCAGACTGTAGCGGACAACCTGAATCGGGAAGTACTGCGCAAAGTACGGACGCCAGATAATCACCCCGGTCACCAGCAGCACGAAAATCATGCTCATGATCGACCAGAACATCATCTTCTGCCCGGCGTTGTACTTACCGACATCCGCCACTTTGTGCTCATTGCCTTTCAATACTTCGACAATGTTCAACAGCCACGGAATATCTTTCTTATCCGGGATGTTGTGATGCACAAAGCGGAAGAACATAAACATCAGCGCGACAAAAATCGCAATGCCGAAGAATGGGTGCAAAATGCGTCCCATCTGCGGCGTACCGAAGGTTTGCGTCAGCCATTGCAGCGTCGGGAAGAAGAACGAAATCCCGGAAAGTGCCACCAGGAAGAAGCAAATCACCACGGTCCAGTGACAGGCGCGATCAATAAACTTGGTGCGCACAATCATTTTCGACTTACGCATGATTTCCCTCCTCGTCATCGTCCACTTCCTTATTCGGGCCAATACCGATGTAGTGGAAAATCAACCCGGCAAAGGTGGCGATAAAGCCAGCCGCTGCCAGCGGTTTCAACGCGCCTTTCCACAAGTTCACCGAAGTATCAATCTTCGGCTCCTTCGGTAGACCGTGATACAGCTCCGGCTGATCGGCGTGATGCAACACATACATAACGTGCGTGCCACCAACCCCTTCCGGGTTGTAGACGCCAGCATGTTCGTAGCCACGCGCTTTCAGTTTCGCCACCCGCTGTTCCGCCAGCTCCAGCATCTCCTTCTTGGTGCCGAAGTGGATCGCCCCGGTCGGACAGGTTTTCACACAAGCCGGTTCCTGGCCGACGCTGACGCGATCGACGCAGAGGGTGCATTTATATACCCGGTTATCCTCTTTGTTGAGGCGCGGAATATTAAACGGACACCCGGCAATGCAGTAACCACAGCCGATGCAGTTTTCCGACTGAAAATCGACAATGCCGTTAGCGTACTGAATGATTGCACCGGCAGACGGACACGCCTTCAGGCAGCCCGGATCTTCACAGTGCATACAGCCGTCTTTACGGATCAGCCACTCCAGCTTACCGTTCTGTTCGGTTTCGCTAAAGCGCATCACCGTCCAGGATTTGGCGCTCAGATCGGCGGGGTTATCGTAGACCCCGACGCAGTGCCCCACTTCATCACGGATGTCGTTCCACTCCGAACATGCCACCTGGCAGGCTTTACAGCCGATACAGGTGGAAACGTCGATAAGTTTCGCGACTTCTGCTTTGTAATCACGCACCTGCGAAGGCGGCGTGATGGAGTTAGTTGCGGACCTTTTGATAATGTCCTGCGTTTCCATAGCCATCTGTTCGCCCCCTTACGCCTTCTCGATGTTGACTAAGAACGCTTTATATTCCGGCGTTTGCGAGTTTGCATCACCGACATTCGGCGTCAGAGTGTTAGCGATATAGCCTTTACGCGCGACACCCTCAAAGCCCCAGTGGATTGGAATACCCACCGTTTCTACCTGTTGACCGTTAACGTTCAGCGGCTTCAGACGGCGCGTTACCACGGCCACCGCGCGGATAAAGCCACGCTTACTGGAGACAGTGACACGATCGCCATTGGCAATGCCTTTCGCCGCCGCCAGCGTTTCGCTGATTTCCACAAACTGTTCCGGCTGGGCGATTGCGTTGAGCAATGCGTGCTTGGTCCAGGTGTGGAAGTGCTCGGTCAGACGGTAGGTCGTACCCACGTAAGGGAACTGCTCTTTTTTACCCATCCGCAGCGCATCTTGTTCATACAGACGCACGACCGGGTTAGACACCACGTTTGGATGCAGCGGGTTCGTACCCAGCGGCGTTTCAATCGGCTCGTAGTGTTCCGGGAATGGACCTTCTGCCATTTTGTTGATGGCAAACAAGCGTCCCATCCCTTCCGGCTGCATGATAAACGGCCCGGTTGGCGTACCCGGTGCGGCATTGCCGAAGTCCGGAATATCATTGCCCGTCCACTTGCTGCCGTTCCACTGGATCAGCATCCGTTTCGGATCCCACGGTTTACCGTTGATATCCGCTGAAGCACGGTTGTACAGCACGCGACGGTTGAGCGGCCACGCCCATGCCCATCCCAGCGTATTCCCCAGACCTGACGGGTCGGAGTTATCGCGGTTGGCCATCTGGTTGCCCTGCTCGGTCCAGCTACCGGTGTAGATCCAGCAAGAAGATGCAGTCGTACCGTCATCACGCAGATGCGCAAAGCTACTCAGCAACTGACCTTTCTTCGCAATCAGCACGCCATTGGCATCATAGAGATCTTCCAGCGCATAGCCGTTGTTCTCTTTTGCCACTTCGTCAGATTGCGGCTCGTGCGGCTGCTTGTAGTTCCAGCTCATCTTCATCAGCGGTTCTACGCCTTTACCACCTTCGGCTTTATACAGCTCGCGCAGATGGTGGTAGATACCCGCCAGAATTTCACCGTCGTTACGCGCTTCGCCCGGAGCATCCTGACCTTTCCAGTGCCACTGCAACCAGCGACCGGAGTTGGCGATAGAGCCATCTTCTTCAGCAAAGCAGGTCGAAGGCAGACGGAATACCTCGGTCTGGATAGACGCCGGATCGACATCGTTCGACTCGCCGTGGTTCTGCCAGAAGGTGGAGGTTTCAGTCACCAGCGGATCGATAACCACCATGTATTTCAGCTTACTCAGGCAGCTAACCACTTTGTTTTTGTCCGGGAAGGACGCAACCGGGTTAAAGCCCTGGCAGAAATAACCGCTGACCTTGCCTTCGTCCATCATGTTGAAATACTTGATGACGTCGTAGGTCTGATCCCACTTCGGCAGCCAGTCGTAACCCCAGTTGTTTTCTTTCTGTGCGGCATCGCCGTAGAAAGATTTCATCAGGCTAACGAAGAACTTCGGATAATTGCTCCAGTAGTTCACCTGATCAGCCAGCGTCGCTTTCGGCGTATTCGCTTCCAGATACGACTGCAGATCAACCTGTTTTTCTGACGGCAGCGTCAGATAACCCGGTAAGCTGGTAGAGAGCAGACCTAAGTCGGTCAGACCCTGAATGTTGGAGTGGCCGCGCAGCGCGTTCACGCCACCACCAGCCATACCCATATTGCCGAGCAGCAACTGGATCATCGCCATAGTACGAATGTTCTGCGCACCGACAGTGTGCTGCGTCCAGCCCAGGGCGTACAGGAAGGTGGTTGTGCGATCCGGCGCGCTGGTGGAGGCCAGCACTTCACACACTTTCAGGAAGTCGGCTTTTGGCGTACCACAGATGTTTTCTACAACATCCGGCGTGTAGCGGGAAACGTGCTCTTTCAGCAGGTTCCACACGCAGCGCGGATGAGTCAGCGTATCATCGCGTTTCGCATAGCCATTTTCATCGAACTGATAGTTCCAGGACGACTTATCGTACTGGCGTTTTTCAGCGTCATAGCCGCTGAACAGGCCGTCTTCGAAAGCAAAATCATCACGCACCAGCAGGCTGGCGTTGGTGTAATGCTTAACGTATTCAGCGTTGATTTTGTTGTTTTCGATCAGGTAGCGCAAAACGCCAGACAGGAACGTAATGTCCGTACCGGAACGAATAGGCGCGTAGATATCCGCGACAGAAGCGGTACGCGTAAAACGGGGATCGACAACGATCAAGGTTGCATCGTTGTTGTTTTTCGCTTCCATCGCCCAGCGGAAACCGACGGGATGCGCTTCAGCAGCGTTACCGCCCATCACCATCACGACGTTAGCGTTTTTGATATCCACCCAGTGGTTGGTCATCGCACCGCGACCAAATGTTGGAGCAAGACTTGCTACCGTTGGTCCGTGTCAGACGCGTGCCTGGTTGTCTACCGCCAGCATCCCGAGGGAGCGAGCAAATTTTTGGGTCAGCATCCCGGTTTCGTTGCTGGCACCGGAAGCACACAGCATACCGGTAGAAAGCCAACGGTTAACCGTTACGCCCTGCTCGTTCTTCTCAATAAAGTTGGCATCACGGTCAGCTTTCATCAGCTTCGCAATACGGGAAAATGCTTCATCCCAGCTAATACGCTGCCATTTATCTGAACCTGGAGCGCGATATTCCGGGTAACGCAGACGGTTTTCACTGTTCACGTAGTCCAGCAAACCGGCCCCTTTCGGGCACAGCGCACCGCGGCTTACCGGATGATCCGGATCACCCTCAATGTGATAAATCGCTTCTCTGGCGTTTTTAGCTCCATCACCCAGGCTATACATCAATAGCCCGCAACCTACGGAACAGTATGTGCAGGTGTTACGGATCTCTTTTGCGCGTAATAATTTATAGTTTCGCGCCTGAGCCAGTGCTTGCTTCGGGGCAAAGCCCAATGCTGCTACTGTTGTTCCAGCCATACCGCCCGCGCAGATTTTAAAAAATTGTCTGCGACTGACGTCCATTGCTTTCCTCTTTTTACACGGGTGTAACTGCGCGAGGAAACTAACAGTAAAATTCCGAATCTTTTTGCGCCAAATCAAAAAGAACGCCTGTTTGCCACAAAATAGTTCGCCTTTACAAATTGACCTACCTCAATAGCGGTAGAAAAAGTCACCACGTCCTGACAGGCAGGTTAAAAAAATGCTATAAATTTCAGCGCGATTTTTAATGGCAAGAGAGAAAAAAGAGCAAATATGACAAAACAAAAAGCAACACTCATTGGCCTGATTGCGATCATCTTGTGGAGCACGATGGTTGGGTTGATTCGTGGGGTCAGTGAGGGGCTCGGTCCGGTAGGAGGAGCGGCGGCGATCTATTCATTAAGCGGACTACTATTAATATTCACTGTTGGATTCCCACGTCTTCGGCAGATCCCGAAAGGCTATTTACTTGCTGGCAGCGTATTGTTTGTCAGCTATGAAATTTGCCTCGCGCTTTCTTTGGGATACGCGGCCACCCGCCATCAGGCCATTGAAGTCGGTATGGTGAACTATCTATGGCCCAGCCTGACGATTCTTTTTGCCATTCTTTTTAACGGACAAAAAACAAATTGGCTGATTATTCCAGGATTGCTTTTCGCGTTGATGGGTGTTTGTTGGGTGCTGGGCGGTGAGAATGGCCTGAAATATAATGAAATAATCAATAATATCACTACCAGCCCATTAAGTTATTTTCTGGCGTTTATTGGTGCCTTTATCTGGGCGGCTTATTGCACGGTAACCAATAAATATGCCCGTGGATTTAACGGCATTACCGTTTTCGTTCTTCTGACGGGTGCAAGCCTATGGGTTTACTATTTTCTGTCGCCACAACCAGAGATGGTTTTTAGCACCCCTGTCATCGTCAAACTCATTTCTGCGGCTTTTACTTTAGGATTTGCTTATGCCGCCTGGAATGTCGGTATTTTACATGGCAATGTCACTATTATGGCAGTAGGGTCTTATTTTACCCCCGTACTTTCGTCAGCGCTTGCTGCCGTGCTGCTCAGCGCACCGCTGTCGCTCTCATTCTGGCAAGGCGCACTGATGGTCTGTGGCGGTTCTCTGCTCTGCTGGCTGGCGACACGTCACCGATAAATAAAGATGACAAGATGAGGCCAACGCTTCATACAGCAACAAAACACGTTCAGGGATATGCGGATTTAAAAATTAGTGAAGGCAATGATATATTTTTGTTACATTCAGTAACACATAAGCCTTCAGATAATCCGCTTTCTCACCGCGCGGCTGTGCTTTCTTATCTATTCTTTCATTCAGCACTTCACTCTATTCATCCTTAATTCTAAAAACGGGCGGTTGCGCCCAACGTCCTGTCTTTTCTTTTTTTCATTAACAATGTGTGCATGCGAGGAAGAATATGGCACTGCAAAATGAGAAAAATAATCGTTATCTTTTGCGCGACTGGAAGCCAGAAAATCCGGCATTCTGGGAAAATAAAGGAAAGCATATAGCACGAAGAAATCTCTGGATATCAGTCAGTTGTTTACTTCTTGCGTTCTGTGTCTGGATGTTATTTAGCGCTGTAGCCGTTAATCTCAACAAAATCGGCTTTAATTTTACTACCGATCAACTTTTTTTATTAACCGCATTACCCTCCGTTTCGGGCGCATTATTACGTGTTCCCTACTCCTTTATGGTGCCAATATTTGGTGGACGTCGCTGGACCGTTTTTAGTACCGCTATCCTGATTATTCCCTGCATCTGGCTCGGTTTTGCCGTGCAAAATACAGCTACTCCCTTCGGTGTATTTATTGTAATTGCTCTGCTGTGCGGTTTTGCGGGCGCAAACTTTGCTTCAAGTATGGGAAATATCAGTTTTTTCTTCCCGAAAGCCAAACAAGGTAGCGCACTTGGCATTAATGGCGGACTGGGTAATTTAGGCGTCAGCGTGATGCAACTGGTTGCGCCGCTGGTGATTTTTGTTCCGGTATTTGCCTTTCTTGGTGTTAATGGCGTACCGCAGGCCGATGGCTCTGTGATGTCACTGGCTAATGCTGCCTGGATTTGGGTGCCATTGTTGGTCATTGCCACCATTGCTGCCTGGTCAGGGATGAATGATATTGCCAGTTCACGTGCATCAATTGCCGACCAGTTACCTGTGTTACAACGCCTGCATCTCTGGCTGTTGAGTCTGCTCTACCTCGCCACTTTTGGCTCGTTCATCGGCTTTTCCGCGGGTTTTGCCATGCTGGCAAAAACGCAGTTCCCGGATGTGAATATTCTGCAACTGGCGTTTTTTGGCCCGTTTATCGGTGCCATTGCGCGATCGGTTGGCGGCGCTATCTCCGATAAGTTCGGCGGCGTTCGCGTTACGCTTATCAACTTTATTTTTATGGCTCTGTTCAGTGCGTTGCTGTTTCTGACGTTACCCGGCACGGGTTCAGGTAATTTCATTGCGTTTTACGCCGTATTTATGGGGTTGTTCCTGACGGCGGGTCTGGGAAGTGGCTCTACTTTCCAGATGATTGCCGTCATCTTCCGCCAGATAACCATTTATCGGGTGAAGATGAAAGGCGGTAGCGATGAAGAAGCACAGCGAGAAGCAATCACCGAAACCGCCGCCGCACTTGGCTTTATCTCGGCAATTGGTGCAGTTGGCGGCTTTTTTATTCCACAGGCGTTTGGCATGTCGCTGAATATGACCGGCTCGCCGGTTGGCGCGATGAAAGTGTTTTTAATCTTTTACATCATCTGTGTGCTGCTGACCTGGCTGGTCTATGGTCGGCGGCAGTTTAGCCAAAAATAAGAGATCGATGCCTGATGCGTCTTATCAGTCCTACAACCGTGTCGCCCCCGTAGGTCGGGGTCGGATAAGACGTTTACGCCGCATCCGACAGGGCATCAGATCCCAAATCATTCCTGGAGCAGGAGTCATGTCATGAGTAAACTTTTGGATCGCTTTCGCTACTTCAAACAAAAGGGCGAAACCTTTGCCGATGGCCACGGACAGGTGATGCATAGCAACCGCGACTGGGAGGACAGCTATCGACAACGTTGGCAATTCGACAAAATCGTGCGCTCCACCCACGGCGTTAACTGTACTGGCTCCTGTAGCTGGAAAATCTATGTCAAAAACGGCCTGGTAACGTGGGAAATCCAGCAGACCGACTACCCGCGTACCCGCCCTGACCTGCCCAATCATGAACCCCGCGGCTGCCCACGCGGCGCAAGCTACTCATGGTATCTCTACAGCGCCAACCGCCTGAAATACCCACTAATTCGTAAGCGGTTAATCGAATTGTGGCGCGAAGCACTTAAACAGCACAGCGATCCGGTGCTGGCGTGGGAATCGATTATGCATGACCCGCAAAAGTGCTTAAGCTACAAACAGGTGCGCGGACGCGGCGGGTTTATCCGCTCTAACTGGCAGGAGCTGAATCAACTGATTGCCGCTGCTAACGTCTGGACTATCAAAACTTACGGGCCGGATCGTGTTGCCGGATTCTCTCCGATTCCGGCAATGTCGATGATCTCTTACGCCGCAGGAACACGCTATCTGTCACTACTCGGCGGCACCTGCTTAAGTTTCTATGACTGGTATTGCGACCTGCCACCCGCCTCACCGATGACCTGGGGCGAGCAAACCGACGTCCCTGAATCTGCCGACTGGTATAACTCCAGCTATATCATCGCCTGGGGGTCTAACGTACCGCAGACACGCACGCCAGACGCCCACTTCTTTACTGAAGTACGCTACAAAGGCACCAAAACTATCGCCATTACTCCTGACTACTCGGAGGTGGCGAAACTGTGCGACCAGTGGCTGGCTCCGAAGCAAGGCACCGATAGCGCGCTGGCAATGGCGATGGGGCATGTGATTTTAAAAGAGTTTCATCTCGATAATCCCAGCGATTACTTTATCAACTACTGCCGCCGCTACAGCGATATGCCGATGCTGGTGATGCTGGAACCGCGTGACGATGGCAGCTACGTTCCCGGACGAATGATTCGCGCGTCCGATCTGGTGGATGGACTGGGTGAAAGCAATAACCCGCAGTGGAAAACCGTGGCATTTAATACCGCAGGTGAACTGGTCGTGCCCAACGGTTCGATTGGCTTTCGCTGGGGCGAAAAAGGCAAATGGAATCTGGAATCCATTGCCGCAGGTGCAGAAACCGATTTGTCATTAACCCTGCTCGGCCAACACGACGCTGTCGCTGGCGTGGCTTTCCCCTACTTTGGCGGCATTGAAAATCCGCATTTTCGCAGCGTAAAACACGAACCCGTCCTGGTGCGTCAGTTACCTGTTAAAAACCTGACATTAGCCGATGGCAACACCTGTCCGGTCGTCAGCGTTTATGATCTGGTGCTGGCAAACTACGGCCTCGATCGCGGGCTGGAGGACGAAAACAGCGCGAAAGATTACGATGAAATCAAAGCCTACACCCCGGCCTGGGGTGAGCAAATTACCGGTGTACCGCGCCAGTATATTGAAACCATCGCCCGTGAATTTGCCGATACCGCCCATAAAACCCACGGGCGCTCGATGATTATCCTCGGTGCTGGCGTCAACCACTGGTATCACATGGATATGAACTACCGTGGGATGATCAATATGTTGATTTTCTGCGGTTGTGTCGGGCAAAGCGGCGGCGGCTGGGCGCATTACGTTGGTCAGGAAAAACTGCGCCCGCAAACCGGCTGGCTGCCGCTGGCATTTGCGCTGGACTGGAACCGGCCACCGCGCCAGATGAACAGCACTTCGTTTTTCTACAATCACTCCAGCCAATGGCGCTATGAAAAAGTCACCGCCCAGGAACTGCTCTCACCGCTGGCCGATGCCAGTAAATACAGCGGTCATCTGATTGATTTCAACGTTCGCGCTGAGCGCATGGGTTGGCTACCTTCCGCGCCGCAACTGGGGCGTAACCCGCTCGGGCTGAAAGCCGAAGCCGATAAGGCCGGATTATCACCCACCGAATTTACCGCTCAGGCGTTGAAGTCAGGCGAGTTACGCATGGCCTGCGAACAGCCGGACAACGGCAGCAATCATCCGCGTAACCTGTTTGTCTGGCGCTCTAACCTGCTTGGCTCCTCCGGCAAGGGTCACGAGTATATGCAGAAATATCTGCTGGGTACGGAAAGTGGCATTCAGGGGCAAGAACTTGGGCCGACGGAGGGAATTCAACCGGAAGAAGTAGAGTGGCAAACCGCCGCGATAGAGGGAAAGCTCGACCTGCTGGTAACGCTCGATTTCCGTATGTCCAGCACCTGCCTGTTTTCCGATATCGTCCTGCCTACCGCCACGTGGTATGAGAAAGACGATATGAATACCTCGGATATGCATCCGTTTATTCATCCACTTTCTGCAGCGGTCGATCCCGCCTGGGAATCACGCAGCGACTGGGAAATCTACAAGGGTATCGCCAAAGCGTTCTCGCAAGTGTGCGTGGGCCATCTCGGCAAAGAAACTGACGTGGTACTTCAGCCATTGTTACACGACTCTCCGGCAGAGCTATCCCAACCTTGCGAAGTGCTCGACTGGCGCAAAGGTGAATGCGATCTGATCCCCGGCAAGACTGCGCCTAATATTGTGGCGGTGGAGCGCGACTACCCTGCTACCTACGAACGCTTTACCTCGCTGGGGCCGTTGATGGACAAACTCGGCAACGGTGGTAAAGGTATTTCATGGAATACCCAGGATGAAATCGATTTCCTCGGCAAACTCAATTACACCAAACGCGATGGCCCGGCTCAGGGGCGTCCGCTGATTGATACCGCCATTGATGCATCGGAAGTGATTCTGGCGCTGGCACCGGAAACCAACGGCCATGTTGCGGTAAAAGCCTGGCAGGCGCTGGGTGAGATCACCGGACGCGAACATACTCATCTGGCGCGGCATAAAGAAGATGAAAAGATTCGCTTCCGCGATATTCAGGCGCAGCCGCGTAAAATCATCTCCAGCCCGACCTGGTCTGGCCTGGAAAGCGATCACGTCTCCTACAATGCGGGATACACCAACGTTCACGAGTTAATTCCGTGGCGCACGTTGTCAGGCCGTCAGCAGCTCTATCAGGATCACCCGTGGATGCGTGCCTTTGGCGAAAGTCTGGTGGCTTATCGCCCACCTATCGACACCCGTAGCGTTAGCGAAATGCGCCAGATCCCACCAAACGGCTTTCCGGAAAAAGCCCTTAACTTCCTGACACCGCATCAGAAATGGGGCATTCACTCCACTTATAGTGAAAACCTGTTGATGCTGACGCTCTCACGCGGTGGACCGATTGTCTGGATCAGCGAAACCGATGCCCGTGAACTGACTATTGTTGATAACGACTGGGTGGAGGTCTTTAACGCCAACGGTGCGCTGACTGCCCGCGCGGTAGTCAGCCAGCGTGTACCGCCGGGCATGACCATGATGTATCACGCTCAGGAACGGATTATGAATATCCCCGGCTCGGAAGTGACCGGAATGCGCGGCGGTATTCACAACTCGGTCACCCGCGTTTGTCCGAAACCGACGCATATGATTGGCGGTTACGCGCAACTGGCCTGGGGCTTTAACTACTACGGCACCGTCGGCTCGAACCGCGACGAGTTCATCATGATCCGCAAGATGAAGAACGTGAACTGGCTGGATGATGAAGGTCGCGATCAGGTACAGGAGGCGAAAAAATGAAAATACGTTCGCAAGTCGGCATGGTGCTTAACCTCGATAAATGTATCGGCTGTCACACCTGTTCGGTGACCTGTAAAAACGTCTGGACTGGACGCGAAGGTATGGAGTACGCGTGGTTTAATAACGTCGAAACCAAACCGGGCATTGGTTACCCGAAAAACTGGGAAGATCAGGAAGAGTGGCAAGGCGGCTGGGTTCGCGATGTCAATGGCAAGATCCGCCCGCGGCTGGGCAGCAAAATGGGCGTGATAACCAAAATCTTTGCCAATCCGGTGATACCGCAGATCGACGACTACTACGAACCTTTTACCTTCGACTATGAACATTTGCATAGCGCGCCGGAAGGTAAACACATTCCCACTGCGCGTCCACGTTCGCTGATCGACGGCAAACGGATGGACAAAGTGATCTGGGGGCCAAACTGGGAAGAACTGCTGGGCGGAGAGTTCGAAAAACGCGCCCGCGACCGCAACTTCGACGCCATGCAAAAGGAGATGTACGGTCAGTTTGAAAATACCTTCATGATGTATTTGCCGCGCTTGTGCGAACACTGCCTTAACCCAAGCTGTGTGGCGACCTGCCCCAGCGGCGCTATCTATAAACGCGAAGAAGACGGCATTGTGCTGATCGACCAGGACAAATGTCGTGGCTGGCGCTTATGCATCAGCGGTTGTCCGTACAAAAAAATCTACTTTAACTGGAAAAGCGGCAAGTCAGAAAAATGCATCTTCTGTTATCCGCGAATTGAGTCCGGACAGCCAACGGTCTGCTCCGAGACCTGCGTAGGTCGCATTCGATATCTTGGTGTGCTGCTCTACGACGCCGACCGCATCGAAGAAGCGGCGAGCACGGAACGTGAAGTTGATCTCTATGAGCGCCAGTGCGAAGTGTTCCTCGATCCGCACGATCCCTCGGTGATCGA
The DNA here is from genome assembly GCF_000408525.1 of Escherichia sp. KTE96. Taxonomy (NCBI): domain Bacteria; kingdom Pseudomonadati; phylum Pseudomonadota; class Gammaproteobacteria; order Enterobacterales; family Enterobacteriaceae; genus Escherichia; species Escherichia sp. KTE96. Next base: position 2,717,027 of record NZ_KE137149.1, read on the forward strand.
AGAAGCCCTGAAGCAAGGTATCCCACACAACGTGATTGACGCCGCCCAGCGTTCGCCGGTTTACAAAATGGCAATGGACTGGAAACTGGCGCTGCCGCTGCACCCTGAATATCGCACCCTGCCGATGGTCTGGTATGTGCCACCGCTGTCACCCATTCAGTCTTACGCCGACGCGGGCGGACTCCCCAAAAGCGAAGGCGTGCTGCCGGCCATCGAAAGCCTGCGTATTCCGGTGCAATACCTCGCCAATATGTTAAGTGCGGGTGATACCGGCCCTGTACTACGGGCACTGAAACGGATGATGGCGATGCGGCACTATATGCGTTCGCAAACCGTAGAAGGCGTAACTGATACCCGCGCAATTGACGAAGTGGGTTTGAGCGTCGCCCAGGTCGAAGATATGTATCGCTATCTCGCTATCGCCAACTATGAAGATCGGTTTGTCATCCCAACCAGTCATCGGGAAATGGCGGGTGATGCGTTTGGAGAGCGTAACGGCTGTGGCTTTACCTTTGGCGACGGTTGCCACGGCTCTGATACCAAATTCAACCTGTTCAACAGTAGCCGGATCGATGCCATCGACATTACCGAAGTACGCAATAAAGCGGAGGGGGAATAATGCAAATCCTCAAAGTGATCGGCTTGTTGATGGAGTATCCGGACGAGCTGCTATGGGAGAACAAAGACGACGCACTGGCGCTGATTCGCCGTAACGCGCCGATGCTCACCGATTTCACCTGCGACCTGCTCAATACACCGCTGTTGGATAAACAGGCTGAATGGTGTGAAGTGTTTGACCGTGGACGTACCACTTCGCTGCTGCTATTCGAACATGTTCATGCCGAGTCCCGCGATCGCGGTCAGGCAATGGTAGATCTGCTGGCGGAGTATGAAAAAGTCGGCCTGCAACTAAATTGTCGCGAGCTGCCTGATTATCTGCCGCTGTATCTGGAGTATTTAAGTGTGCTGCCGGATGACCAGGCTAAAGAAGGTTTGCTCAACGTTGCGCCAATCCTCGCCCTGCTTGGCGGACGCTTAAAACAACGCGAGGCACCGTGGTATCCGTTGTTTGACGCCCTGCTGCATCTGGCGGGAAGTACTCTTTCAAGTGACAGTGTCACAAAACAGATACGCAGCGAGGAGCGCGACGACACCCGTCAGGCGCTGGATGCAGTGTGGGAAGAGGAACAGGTGAAGTTTATTGAAGATAACGCCACGGCGTGTGACAGCTCGCCGCTTAATCAATATCAGCGACGCTTTAGCCAGGATGTCGCACCGCAGTATGTCGACATCAGTGCGGGAGGTGGGAAATGATTCAGTATCTGAACGTCTTTTTTTACGATATCTACCCGTACTTGTGTGGCACGGTTTTTATCCTCGGAAGCTGGCTGCGCTACGATTACGGACAGTACACCTGGCGTGCCTCCTCCAGCCAGATGTTGGATAAACGTGGAATGGTGCTGTGGTCGAACTTGTTCCATATCGGCATTCTGGGGATCTTCTTCGGCCATTTGTTTGGCATGCTAACGCCACACTGGATGTACGCATGGTTTCTGCCAGTGGCGGTAAAACAGCAGATGGCGATGATCCTCGGTGGTATTTGCGGTGTGCTGACACTGATTGGCGGAGCGGGGTTGCTGGTACGCCGTTTAACGAATCCGCGTATCAGGGCGACGTCTTCTGGTGCGGATATCCTGATCCTCGCCATTTTGTTAATTCAGTGCATTCTGGGGTTAACCACCATTCCCTTTTCAGCACAACATCCGGACGGCAGCGAAATGATGAAGCTGGTGGGCTGGGCGCAAAGCATCGTCACTTTCCAGGGCGGTGCATCGACGCATCTTGATGGTGTGGCTTATATCTTCCGCGTTCATCTGGTGTTAGGAATGACCATCTTCCTGCTCTTCCCGTTCACCCGACTGGTGCATGTGTGGAGCGCGCCGTTTGAGTACTTTACCCGTCGGTATCAGATTGTGCGCTCGCGGCGTTGATTCTCACGTTGGCCGGATTAGCCCTTCGCTCTCCGGCCACTTGCAGGCTATGCTAGTTCTCCAGCCACAGGAGAACGTTAATGAAACCGCAGGTTTACCACGTCGATGCTTTTACCTCTCAACCGTTTCGCGGCAATTCTGCCGGTGTTGTTTTCCCTGCCGATGATCTCAGCGAAGCGCAAATGCAGCTTATCGCCCGCGAATTAGGCCATTCTGAAACCGCTTTTCTGCTGCACAGCGACGACAGCGATGTGCGCATTCGCTACTTTACGCCAACGGTTGAAGTGCCGATTTGCGGTCACGCGACCGTGGCGGCGCACTATGTGCGTTCGAAGGTATCAGGTTTGGGGAATTGCACCGTCTGGCAAACGTCACTGGCGGGAAAGCACCGCGTGACTATCGAAAAACATAACGATGATTATCGTATTTCGCTGGAACAAGGTTCCCCTGGCTTTGAGCCACCGCTGGAAGGCGAAACACGTGCGGCGATTATCAACGCGCTTCATCTCACTGAAGACGACATTCTGCCCGGTTTGCCGATCCAGGTGGCGACTACCGGACACTCAAAAGTGATGATCCCGTTGAAGCCGGAAGTGGATATCGATGCCCTTTCACCAGACCTTGCTGCGCTGACTGCCATCAGTAAACAGATTGGCTGTAATGGTTTTTTCCCCTTCCAGATCCGCCCTGGTAAAAATGAAACCGATGGACGCATGTTCTCGCCTGCAATTGGCATTGTGGAAGATCCGGTTACCGGCAATGCCAACGGCCCGATGGGCGCATGGCTGGTGCATCACAACGTGTTACCCCACGATGGCAATGTATTGCGTGTTAAAGGCCATCAGGGGCGCGCATTGGGTCGTGATGGAGTGATTGATGTGACGGTGACAATTCGCGATAACCAGCCGGAGAAAGTGACTATTTCTGGTACGGCGGTGATTTTATTTCATGCCGAGTGGGCAATTGATCTTTAAACCGTTGCCATAAATGGCAGAAAAACAAATTGCCTGATGTGCTTCGCTTATCAGGCCTACAACCGCATCATAATTTATTGAATCTGTTGGCTAATGTAGGCCGGATAAGACGTTTACGCCGCATCCGGCACTCTGAAACAAACTATTTACCTGCCTCCGGATGCGTATCAAATGCTGCCATCACCTGCGCCAGCTCATCCTCAGTGAAACCATGTTTTGCATCATCCACGCCCAGACCAAACTGCTCCTGCATCACGGCATATAACGACGCTACATCTGGCAAATTCTGCTGCTCTGCTACGTGACCATTTTCATAACGGGTAAAATGGAAATTGGTCAACGTCAGCTTGCCGCCATCTGGCAAATGACGGCACATCAGCAAATGATGGCGAAAATGCGATTGCGGCCAGTGCGCCGACCAGAAGTTGCCCATCACATAATCGCTTTGCTGCTGTTCACAGAGATCAAAACGGTACATCGACTGCCAGTGCTGATGATGATTAAACTGCAAAATCCAGTCGTCATTTTCCTGTCGCAGGCGATACTCTCCGTGCAGCGTGGCTTGCACGATGTCAGGCACTAAACGAATCGGCGCGGTTAACGTCTGCCCACCAAAACCGACATCGGCAATCCAGCGTTCATCTTCCAGCTCCACCAACAGCAAACGGTGCGTGCGCGGCGGCAACGATGGTGGATTAGATAACACCACGCGTCCTAACAGACTACGAACGTTGAAACCTAACTCGCGTAACACCCGCTCAAACACGCCATTCTGCTCAAAGCAGTAACCACCACGACGGGCGATGACCAGCTTATCTTCCAGCGATTGATCATCCAACTGCATTTCCCTCGGCAGCAAGACGTCGAGGTTTTCAAACGGAATGGTGCAATTGTGTTTCAGGTGTAATGCGCGCAGCGTGTCGATGTTGACCGCAGCGGCTCCCGACCAGTTAATGCGGGCAAAATAGTGATTCAGAATGGGCGTCATCAGGCGTTTCCCTAAGTGGTTTTATCAACTTATAACCTGGATTAGACGTAGCACCGGCTATTTTGTGCGTTCGTGGACATCCATCACGTTCGTAAATCGCCAATCCCGTTAATTTCGTTGCTTATTGCGTTACGAGCTACGCTTTTAAAACCCCCTTCATAGCGAGGCGATACCGTGAGCCGATTTATTCCCGTCGAGTTGCATCATGCCAGCCGTCTGTTAAACCACGGCCCGACTATTTTGATTACCAGTCACGATAAACTGTCCCAGTTACGAAACGTAATGGCCGCAGCCTGGTCGATGCCTGTAGAATTTGAGCCGCCGCGGGTGGCAATTGTGGTGGATAAATCCACCTGGTCACGGGAGTTGATAGAACGTAGCGGCATGTTTGGCATTGTGATCCCCGGCGTAGCGGCAACTAACTGGACCTGGGCGGTAGGTAGCGTTTCAGGGCGCGATGAAGATAAGTTTAACTGTTACGGCATTCCTGTCGTGAAAGGTCCGGTGCTGGGTTTACCGTTGGTCGAAGAGAAATGTCTGGCGTGGATGGAATGCCGCCTGCTGCCCGCGACTTCTGCGCAAGAAAAATACGATACTCTATTTGGCGAAGTTGTGTCGGCAGCGGCAGACGCGCGGGTATTTGTCGAAGGTCGCTGGCAATTTGATGATGATAAACTCAACACCCTTCACCATTTAGGCGCTGGCACTTTCGTTACCAGCGGTAAACGCGTCACGGCAGGATAGCGCGCTACATGCTGTAACCCGGTTTTTTGATCAATGTCGCCATCTGGGGCGCGATTTCGCTGTCCCAGACAGCTTGCCATGCTTCCGGTTGGATCTGCTGTAGTGCGATGCTGATCGAACTCTCTTTACTGTTCAGATGGCGAATAATGACGTCGGTAATCTCCGCGGCCAGTTCCGCTTTTTGTTGCTCGTCCAGTTCACGGGGAAAACACTTAATATCAATATGTGGCATTGTTATGCTCCTTTTTAAAGACTGCCAGCAAAATTAGCACAAGCCGAAAACGTCATGTGTTCTTTGATGCGAAATGATGTGCAAAGAGATAGCGATATTTACGTCGCCATTTTAATAACGCATATATACTATTAGCTTCCACAATAATAAACACCTGCCTTGTAATATACAGAATCTATTCTTTATTTCTTATCATATTAAGAAAATTCACGACATCCAGCTTGCTGATTTATTAATGCCAATTATAGTTATTCTTGCCCTCACTAAGAATTTTCGCTCGGAATATCCTTTCTTTTATAAAGTCTTTCTGGAGACACTTGCGATGCAGCTTAATCATATTGCTAAAAGTCTGCTAGTCATGGGATTATTCACCACCAGTTCACTTCCTCTCATTGCCGCGGAAGCACCAAAAGAGGCCACCTCAGCCACCCAACAAGCGAATAATGCGCTTTATAGTCAATTACCCTTTTCCGATAACACCGATTTCACTGATGCTCATAAAGGATTCATTGCCCCCATACCTCAGGAGGTGATTAAGGGTGAACAAGGGAACGTCATCTGGAATCCACAGCAATATACTTTTATAAAAGAAGGCGATAAAGCACCTGATACGGTTAACCCAAGTTTATGGCGTCAGGCGCAACTGATAAATATCAGTGGTTTATTTGAAGTAACCGACGGCGTCTATCAAATTCGCAATCTCGATTTATCAAATATGACCATCATCGAAGGTAAAGAAGGTATTACCGTCGTTGACCCACTGGTTTCTGCAGAAACAGCCAAAGTGGGTATGGATCTTTATTACAAAAATCGTGGTCAAAAACCGGTAATGGCAGTTATCTACACGCACAGCCATGTCGATCACTACGGTGGCGTTCGCGGCGTGGTTGATGAAGCTGACGTTAAATCAGGTAAAACAAAAATTTATGCACCAGCCGGTTTTTTAGAGGAGGCCGTTTCAGAAAATATTATGGCTGGCAATGTGATGAGCCGAAGAGCCAGTTATATGTACGGCAACTTATTGAAACCTGATGCTAAAGGCCAGGTTGGAGCCGGGCTGGGAACAACAACGTCAGCAGGAACAGTTACATTGATTGCCCCTACCAACTACATCACCAAAACCGGGCAAAAAGAGACGATCGATGGGTTGACCTACGATTTTCTGATGGCGCCCGGTTCCGAAGCACCTTCTGAAATGTTGTGGTTTATCGAAGAAAAGAAACTGATCGAAACTGCAGAAGATGTCACGCACACCCTCCACAACACCTATTCACTGCGTGGTGCCAAAATTCGTCAACCTCTTCCCTGGTCCAAATACATCAACGAGGCACTCAATTTGTGGGGTGATAAAGCGGAGATAATTCTCGCTCAGCATCACTGGCCAACCTGGGGCAATGACAACGTCGTTAAACTGCTAAAAACCCAACGCGATTTGTATCGTTACATCAACGATCAAACGCTGCGCATGGCGAATCAGGGGCAGACCCGCGATGAGATCGCCGCAAACTTTAAATTACCCTCCTCGCTTGCTAACACCTGGGCGAATCGCGGGTATTACGGTTCGGTGAGTCATGATGTGAAAGCAACTTATGTGCTTTATCTCGGTTGGTTTGATGGTAACCCGGCAACGCTTGATGAATTGCCGCCAGAAGACGCTGCGAAGAAATTTGTCGAATATATGGGCGGTGCTGATGCCATTTTACAAAAAGCCAAACAGGATTATGACCAGGGTAATTTCCGCTGGGTTGCCCAGGTTGTCAGCAAGGTGGTATTTGCCGATCCAAATAACCAGGCTGCGAGAAATCTGGAAGCCGATGCGCTTGAACAGTTAGGCTACCAGGCAGAATCCGGGCCGTGGCGTAATTTCTATCTGACTGGCGCACAGGAATTACGTAACGGCGTGCAAAAACTGCCAACGCCAAATACTGCCAGCCCTGACACTGTACGCGCAATGACGCCGGAAATGTTCTTTGATTATCTTGCGGTGCACATTAATGGCGAGAAAGCAGCAGACGCTAAAGCTGTATTGAATTTTGATTTCGGTGAAGATGGCGGTACTTATAAAGTAGAGCTTGAAAATGGTGTGCTCAATCACACTGCAGGTACGCAAGCATCTGATGCTGACGCGACAATCACTCTCTCCCGCGATGTCTTGAATAAAATCGTTCTGAAGGAAGAGACATTGAAAGAAGCGATAGATAAAGGCGAAGTCAAAATCAGTGGCAATGCAGAGAAACTCAACGAAATGTTAGGCTATATGGATAATTTTGAATTCTGGTTCAATATTGTGACGCCATAAGTTCAGCATAAATTGGGCAGGCTTCCTGCCCTTTTCTGGTTATAAGAAATGATTTTTGATAAAAGAAAACACTCTCATTATTCGTGGAAAAAACGACAGGATATGGTTATTCGTGGAATGTCGATTAGCCTGCCGTGGTTTGCCTTGATTAACATCGGTTTTTCATCGATGATTTTGCTGCGAAGCATTTTATTCAATGAGGATATGACTTCATGGTTTAATGAGGAAAACCTTGTACATACTATTGATATTTCATCATTTGGCATTCTGCTGATCAGTGGCCTTTTATTGGTCACCCCCTGCCAAAACGTACTGTATATTCAGCGGTTATTGTTCGTTCTAAGCCTGTTATGGTCATGGTGTTGCTTTTATTTTATTGCACACTGGACGCTACCTTTTGCTTATCCGCTATGTGTATTATTAATGCTTAGCGCCATTGTTGCATTGTATTTTCATACTCCATCACTACTCGCATTTATCATTCCCTTATGGTTTACCATTCCGTTAGCCAGTCTTATGCTCAATCATCATTTAAATATTCATTTCGTTGTTATCTGGTGCCTTTTTTCTCTCGCTCTCTATGGTGGACGTTTTATTTTATTACGTTGGTTTGAAGAAGCATGGCAACAAAACAGATACAACAACCTGCTAATTAATCGCCTCGACGCATTGGCTCATCGCGATCCCTTAACGGGAGTGGCAAACCGACGGGCGCTGGATAGTATTTTAGGTGATGCAGTAGAACAAGAGGCCTCATTTGCCCTAATTATGCTGGATGTCGATTTTTTTAAACGCTACAACGACACTTACGGACACCCGGCGGGCGATCGTTGTTTGATACAAGTTGCCGATGTACTGCAACGCGCAATTCGCCAGCCCGAAGATATAGTCGCTCGTTATGGTGGCGAAGAGTTTGCCATTATTCTTTTTAATACCTGCTTGCAGGAAGCCGAAAAGATAGCAGCCAGAATTAAGCAAGAACTTAAACTGGCAGCGATTGCCCATCAGGCATCTTCTGTAAGTGCGTTTGTTACGGTTAGCCAGGGGATCACCTGTTCTGCTCCCGCCAAAACGACTGAACAAATAGTTGCAGATGCCGATGCTGCGCTGTACCGGGCGAAAGAAAGCGGGCGGAACCGGTGGGCTTTGTAAGCTTTGGGAGACAAGTCAGATTACGCTCCCTTTTCCTCAAAGGCTTTATTAAGCCGCCCCTGATTTCCTTTTACAGCGAATAAATAATCACCTCCCTGTTTTTGTATCTTCTCTGCAATATCTTTCTGGCACCCCATCGCATCAGTTGTGATAATTTTTCCTTTAATATCCAACATGTTAAGAAGTTCAGGGATAGCTGTGATCTCATTGGATTTCTCATCCGTCTTGATCTGTCCGATGACCAGACTGTGCATTGTTGAGAACGCACTAATGACATGAATCGCTCCCTTGCGGCGACTCTTGTCATAAGAGTGCCGGAGCGTTTTTCCATCAATTGCGATGATGTCTTTATCATCTGAAGAATGGCAGTCACGCATCCAGTTAATAAAGCACTCATGAAATTTTACAGGACTGATACAGGATACAACTCTGGCAATAGTATCGTGAACAGGAATACCATTTTCAAATTCACCATATTGCTTCAAAAAATCGAGATGTGTTTCCCCGAAATCCTCTATATCTTCCCAACCTTCTGCACCAGAAATAACGGCACAAATAGTCAACAGTAGAATATCAGATAATTTATGTTCCCCTTTCCAGGCTTGTCTGTAATCGGGGATAATAGAAATATGTTCCATCAATTTTTTAAGTTCCATTTTGTTCTCCTAAATTATGTAAGGAGTATTTGATCATGTATAAGCAATGAAAAACAGCTTTAGGCAATAAGGAATATCTTAATTATTGAACATTTAGTGCGAATTATTTAGTACAAAAAAGCTGCGTTACGTGATCTTTCCCTGGGATGTTTGATCCTGATCGCTGACTGCAACGAAGTACAGGAACTGAGGAAGGAGCTTTATCAGGTTAAACAGGTGGTTAAAGAAATGAAGATTGGGATATCCGGCGTATTGAAAGAAGCATAAAAATGAAAGCCGGGAAGTTCTAATTTTCCTCCCAGCTTTCATTAGACTTCTTCTATTTCATATTTTATAGACAATTCATGAAAGGCAGTAAATATCAGTGAAAATAATTTATCTCTATCACTTCCATTTAAATTATTTACAATAAAAAAACCATCCTCATGATCTTCTATTGAAAAATCAATCCAGTTTGAATAACTAGATGGAATCCAAAGTGAACCATCAGTATTAATCCGAGAGGATGGTTGATTTTCTTTTATTCTCTCGACAATAAAAGAAAGTAAATTATCTACTTTATCATCAACATGTATAATATATTCAACACTCATTAATTTCTTGCCTCATGCGCCGCACCCATGGGCCCGCCCTCGTTTTGTAGGATAATCATTTGGATTCCTGATCCCTATGTGTGTTTCATTCGGATTAGTACTCGGAATGCCTCTGTCATTCAGAGGTACCTCACCGGGATCATATTTATGCACATGTGCGTTAGCCCCAGACTTGGGTAATGGATCACCGTTTTTCATCGTCATACTTTGATTTCCATAGGGATCGACACGAACTTTAGAGCCATCAGCGTGACTCCATGTCTGATTCCCGGTACTTGTTTGTTTATCCAAATTGAATCCATTATCAGTAAGAATAGAACCTATTGCCCCTGGGGATCTTCCTTTTAATTGAGGCAAATCAGAGGCGGCACTTAATCCAAGAGGATCTATCCATCCAAGAAGATTAGGCGCATAAGCATATAAGTTCAGCCCCCCCCGCCAGCCCTATCGGATCAGGATACGCAATCTACCCATTTAGCGAACCGTACCATCAACGTCAAACATAAATGTTCAAAATCATAGTGTTATACCATCATAACTTGTTGTCATCGATTGATAAATTCATTGGGAGATAATTTATCTTATCTAATTATTATAAGCAATCATCTGGTTACAATAAAAAAACGTTCCTCATAAGAGAAAAGAAAATGCTTATTTTGAGGCGTGATAATTATAGTTGTCTCATCTGATGGTAAAAAACAATAATTCCAATATTTCTGCAAAAGAGAATATGGAGTTATACATAGATGTTTCTCACCAAAGAATAAAAACACATATTGAGGATGGTCAGATAATTTATTAAATCTATAGAATAAATCATCAGCAGATTCCTTTCTGTCGAAATCGACATCGCAATATTCTATTTTCGAGAACACTTTCATATCCATTCTCATCAGATGTTTCACATTTGGTGAGACAAACATAGACCAAAGAATTTTACTCTGCTCTTTATTAAATAACATTATATCTCCGCGCTGAACAGCTTGCATTAGTTCAGAGCACTCCTCAAAACGCCATATTTCAAAAAATTCTTCATATTCAGAAAAAGACATTGCCTCTTCCTCCGCTAGATTTTCCCGATTCCCAATCTTTCCATTTGACATGGGGTATGTCATTTTCAGGCGCATTTTGCGTATGTGATTCATTTGGATGAACTTCATATCCTTTCTTGTAAGGTTCACCCATCTCATTATAGGGATCGCTAGGAGCACCTTGTCTTTGCATCCGTCCACGGCCCTGACTAATAAGATCTACAGCATCTTTTTCGCTTGCTACCCTGAAGTTAGTATTTTTACCGCTTCTGATAGCTTCAACAGCCTGTCTCCATTCTTTTGTGCCAAGTCGTATAACAGGTAAATTTGATGCATTACCGACTTCATTACCAGTCAGACCACATTTCAATAAACCAAGTGGATCGATCCAGCTTAATGGATTAGGTGCATACTGGTATAAATTTATCCCACCCTTTAGCCCTATCGAGTCAGTGCGATGAATCTACCCAATCAGTGGATCATACTTCCTGCTTCTGCTATACCTTTCTGGAACCATGACGTCATAGTTCACACGTTACCGCCTGAATATTCGGTCTATTTTGATCGGGAACATTTCCATTTTATATTAAATTATCGTTTTTTTTTGGAATATTTTCATCCTTAATTATGATCATCAACGACAAAAGTTTAAAAGCCTTTACTTAATTTTAACTTTCTCTATCCGAACACCAACCAATTTAATGTCTTTTATTCTATTATAAACACTTTCATATATTAACAATCCTGCGTCTGTACAACAAATTGGATGTTCCGGATATTCATTTTCAAGTAAAAAATATGGAGACCTTTCTCTTCTTGCTCGAAAGTGGCACTCTGGACAAATTATTTCCCGTTCATCTTCAGAAACAGGAATACCATCAAAAATATCAGGTTTCTCACCCCTGAGTACAATGTAGTCGTACTTACTAACGAAGGTGACAAAAGGTTGTTTTTTATCATCTCTTGATACACCATTGTAAATAGTTCCAATATTTAGATATTGAACAGCATTTTCACCTAATAGTTCAAATAAGCGGAGCGACATAACACTAGGTATCAAATAATGTCCTATAGATATCATGTCTAGGTCTTTTCTTATTTTCCCGTCCGTAACAAAATCCATACCACTATGAGGCAGTTTCAGTAGTCCACAACAACCACAAAACTGCCTTTCATTTTTGGATATCCACTCAGGAGTCAAATCGTAGACATCCATTCCAGAGTAATAAAGATGATAAAGTTGTTCGCGCATCATGGTATTTTCTTATAATTACCTTTATTCATATTATCAATAATAGCATCAAAAATACTGGTCCCGTGAGTTGCGTCAGTCTTTCTGGCAGCATCGAGCGCGGCATCCAGTGCTCTTTGTTGAGCACCAGGGGTACGTTGCATCATTTTTTCCCAGTCACGAGTCCCGCCACCTTTGCCACCACCTCTCATACCAAAAAGCTTTTTAAGGCTCTCGTTTAAAGCATTATGAAAATCAACATGAGGTGCCTTATCCAATTTGATTAAATCTTGCTTTTTATTTCCGCCTAAAAATTTAGGTATTGGATGGTGCTTCTGAGACGAACCACAAAACAATCCAAGTGGATCGATCCATGACAGAGGATTCGGCGCATAAGCATAGAGGTCGATACCTCCATTTAGCCCTATCGGATCCGTTACTATGAACCGCCCGACATCCGGATCATAGTAACGGTGCAGATTGTAGTGCAGCCCCGTTTCCCTGTCGAGGTACTGCCCCTGGTAACGCAGGTTCTGTTCCACCCTGCCGTGGTCCTTCTCCTGTATCGTGTTACCCCAGACCTGATACCCCGTCTCCCACACGATTTTCCCGTCACTGTCCGTCATCTCTTCCGGCGCGCCGTTCACATCTGTGTGAAAATACAGTATCCGGTTCGGTCCCTCTTTGCCCGCCTTGTCCACCTGCGCCAGCCGCATCCCGTCCCATAAAAATTTTGTCCGGTTGTACGGTTTACCGTCAGGGCTGATGTGCTGTTTTTCCGTCCGCCTCCCCAGCGCATCGTACACATACCGGTATGTCTCCCGCGCTGTCGTCACCTCCACCATCCGGTGTTCCGCATCATAACGGTAACTCTGCGTTCCGCTCCGGCCCTGCTTTTCCACCGTCCGGCCGTGTTCGTCATAACGATAGTGCACGCCACGGTAAGACATCAGCCGGTTGAACGGCACCACGCTGTTTTCTGCCGTGGCCCTTTCCCCCGCGCGCCTCCCCAGCAGGTTTCCCGCCGCGTCGTACTGCCAGCTCGCCAGATACCCCTCATCCTCCGAGCGGCATGCCGTGATGTGGCCCGTGGTGTCATAGAAGTAATCCGTTTCCCCCCGCCGGCTGTGCCGCGTCTTCAGCAGTTCGTCCTGACCGTTGTAGCTGTACTGCCGGTCCGTGAACGTCTCCGGCACCACCCCGCGCATCCCGCTGTATGTCTCCCTGCGCTTCAGTCGCCCGGCAGGGTCGTAAAGCTGCCGCGTGCTCAGCCGCCCCTGACTTCTGAGCACCTCCCGGTGCAGGGCGTCACGTGTGAACTCGCTGATGACCTCCCGGTCCAGATTTATCTGCTGGAGATGTCCACTCCCGTAATACAGATGGCGCTGCGTTCTGCCGTCCGGAAAGGTGGTGGCTGTCCGGTTGCTGAGTTCATCGTACTGATGGGTTAAGACGCCCTGTGCCGTCTCCTCGGTCAGCATCCGTCCCGGTCTGTCGTAACTGAAGCGGATAATCTCCGGTGCATCCGTTTCCCCGGCATCCGACCGCTGGCGGCGGATTTCCAGTAGCTGGTCTGCCGCATCATAGATGTATTCTGTACGGCTTTCTGCTGTCTCTTTTGCCGTGAGCCGGCCCGCCGCATCGCGCGCCAGCCGGTGACGGATTTCACCGCCCCGGTCCCCGGTGAACACCACTTCCGTGACCGCGTTCAGCGCGTTGTAACGGTACGCCTGGCGACAGCCATCCGGGTTTATCTGCTCCACCAGACGGTCCAGCACATCGTGGCGGAACTGATAGCTTTCTCCGTTCTCGTTTGTCAGCCGGGTCAGCCGCCCGTAGGCGTCGTACCCGAATGCCGTCCTGCGCCCCATCGCGTCCGTCCGGCTGCGCACCCGGCCCTGCCCGTCGCGTTGCCAGCGCGTTATCCTCCCCATCGGGCTGGTATACTTCACCAGCCTGCCCGCCGCATCCGGCTGGTAATGCGCCGTGCGGCCGTCCGCCAGTATCACCTCCACCAGGTGACCGCTGTCGTCATACCCGTAGCGCGTGCTGTGGCTCTGCGCGTCTGTCACCCGTATCAGTCGCGTGCGTTCGTCGTAGAACCAGGTCGTCTGCGAGCCGGAACAATCCGTATGCCGCGTGAGCTGCCCGTCTTCGTTCCACTGAAGGTATTTATTCCCCCCACGGGCATCGGTTATCTGTACCACCTGGCCGTGGCGGTCATACTGATACCGGGTGTTTTGTTGCAACGGGTCGGTCACGGTAAGAAGATTGCCGCGTTCATCGTACTCACAGCGCCAGCTGTTCCCCGTCGCATCCACTTCCGTTTCCGGTTCGTGCCATACCGGGTGCCACTGTGTCTGTGCCACCCGCCCCAGCGGGTCGTGCGTCTCCGTGATATGCCCCAGGCGGTCATACACATAGCGCCATTTGCCGCCCTGAGCGTCGGTCATCCCCAGCAGCAGTCGTTCTTCGTCGCTCCAGCGGAACGTCATCACCTGCCCGGCTTCGTCCTGGTACGCCGTCACCTGATTCTGCGCATCCCACTGATGAAAGCGTGTCCGGCCCGCCCCGTCTGTCACACATACCACACGTTCAGCCATCCGCCAGTCCAGACGGTATCGTGCGCCACTGTCGGTATGGTGGCCCGTCACGCGCCAGCCTGCATCATCCGGCCCTTCATACCAGCCCCACTGGTAATAATACCCTTCGCCGCCGGGCTGGCGGTGCAGCGTCATGCAGTTGTTTTCGTCGTAAGCAAACTCACGCAACAGGTGCCCCGTGCTGTCGTGCACGCCGTTCAGGTGGCCAGCCTCGTCATAGTTGTAACGACGCAGCAGTAAAGGTGCAGTATCAGGGAAATGCTGATAAATCTGTGTCACCCGCCGGGGATGCGCCGCCAGTTCGTAATACAGACGGATGCACGGACGCTGCTGTTCGCCGCGGATTTCAGTGATGCGCCCCCGGTCGTCGTAGTACAGATTCAGACAGTTGCTGTTACGGTCGCCCAGCATTTTCAGCCGCTGGCGCTGCGGGTGATGCGGGTCGGCTTCAAACAGAAAAAAATGTCCATCATCGCTGCTGATAAGCCAGTGCCCCTGCTCACCACGCCGTACTGCCAGTCCTTCACCGGGGCTGTAAAATCCGCTCCCCGGCAGCACGGCTTCCATATCCAGCCGTCGCCCCATACCCGCCACAAAGGTCATGCAGTTTTCGTCAGCGTTACCCGGTGTGCGCTCGAGGCTGACTTCATACATCACGCTCCAGCCCTGACCGAACATCCCATCCGTGCGTTCGTCACGACTGCTGTACACACGCTGCCAGTCCAGCGGAAAGTGGCCCGGCAGGCTGAAATCGAAGTCATCATCATCAGCCAGGTATTTGGCCCCGGTGGCGGCGTTGACCGGATGCGGGAGGGCGCTGATGGCCTTCTGCGTCATCATGCTCATCCCGATACCGGCAGCAAAACAGGCGATTTTAGAAAGCATTTTGCCCGGGCGAAGAAACATCAGCGCCACGGTTGCCACCAGGGTTATCTGCGACCTGCCGCTTCTGATATCCCTGACCACCAGTAACGGACCGCCAATGCGGACATCCGGTGACACAAACGCCCCGTCCCCCGGCGCATTCACCACCCTGGCCTCGCAGGTACAGCGTGCCCCGCTGCGTGCCGCTGGCTGACTGTTGACACGCACATCCCGCGCACCTTCCGCGATATATTCCGCCGCGGGCGGTTCGTCATCATCTTTGAACAGATTACTGATACTACCAATAACCGCATTCACTCCCTGAAAGGCGGTTTCCAGCAGACCGTCCGGACTCAACAGGTTAAGGGCCGTTCCCAGAGGGTCATCCAGAAAGGCGGCTTTTTTTTGTGCGAGTAACTGAGTCAGTGAGGAAGGATGTTTATGGCAGTCGATTTTATCGTCAGGGGTCGGGGTGGAGCCAGGTGCCGCACTGGCCACGGTGGGCTGCCATAGTTCCGACACAAAATGTGTCACGCCATCCACCATCTCAGAACGCCCTTCTTCCGTACTGAGCTGGTCGTGCAGCGCCCGGGACATCAGAACAGGTCCAGTCACCGGATGAACCGCCAGGGCTATTGCCCCCGCCATTTCCAGATATTCCCCGGCCACATCCCGGAACGTTCTGGCGTCCTCCTGACGCTGCGCTTCTTCCTGTTCCGCCTTCGCCTGCGCTTCCTGTGCCTCAATCTCCTGCCGCGATGCCGCTGTGGCCGCTGCCCGCGCGGCAGGTTTGCTGTTGATCAATGTGTCACCAGAGCCGGTGAGGATGTAACCTTCAATCTGAGGCGGGAAAAGCATATCTGCGAGGTCTGAACAGGCTTCGCTGACCGTTTCTGTCACGCCGGTGTACACCATCGCCACACCCGCCACAAAACCGGTCAGCACGACAGCCGTGCACCCCATCGTGATCCCTACTGACGCCGCCAGTAACGAGGTTGCGCCGACAATGAGGGCATCAATAACGACATTTGCGGCCACTTCCAGCACCGCCCCCAGCACATCTGCCATAAACGACGTATGCAGCAGGGCATCACCCTGCCTTGCCGCCCAGAATGCATCTTCCATGTCCCGTTCCCTGTGTGATTAATGCGTCCTGGTTTCCTGCCGTATCCTGAAGCGCAGATTCTTTTTAATTTCAGCCCAGCGCGTCATGTCTGCCGGGGTCAGCGGTGTGGTTCTGGCGTAAGTGAAGGCCATCATGACCCGCTCACCCGGCAATACAAATGCCACCTGACACTGATACACCTGCTCGTTACCCCGGAGAAACTGGCTCTGTATCTCCAGCCCTTCCTCAGCGTCATTAATCCCCACGCGGGTCACCTGCACGGGCGTGTGGTGCAGTTCCCTGACCTGCTTTTCCAGCTTTTTCATTTGCTGTTCAACCTGAGAGGCTAATTCGTCTCCTTCCTGCATCTGACCCCGGCTGATAATGAGTGCGGCGTCGGGATTGCTGAGCCGCAACATATTAATGGTACTGTCCTGAATAATATTCCCGGTGAAAGTTATAACTGTCTCATTGAGGTAATATTCCGTCATAATGGCATGAGTCCTTTTTAATAAACGAATTATTTTTGATGGGTTTTTATTTATTTTTTAGTCATGAAGGTGACGTCTATTGCCGTCTGAAGGGCTGTTTTCTCTAATGCTCCAGGCGGAGGTATATTTGCCGCTCTGTCATTCATGTTTAAATCAAGCTGCCCTGATTGTGTATTTATTTTTCCGTTCTCTGTTGCTGTAATATTAAAATTCTTACAGGTTATATTAAATATTCCGTCACTGGTCATTTGCAGGATAGTTTCTCCGCAGCTAAGAATAATGGAATCTCCCGCAGCAAGGCGTAAATTCTGCACTGTCTGAATTGTTTTATCCCCTCCGGCGAGAGAGATATCATCTGTCTGGACTGTTAGAGAACGTTTCTCACCAATAATCGCAGTTTCTGTTTTATCAATAACTTTAAGGCGATTATTGCCCACCCAATGGCTTTCATTATTATTTACTTCAATGCGTTGATCTTTCTCGGCATGCAACCAGACTTCTTCTCCGCCAGTTTTATCCTCAAAACGCAGGGCGTTAGCATTGGTTGGGCCGCCGCCGATGGTGTGGCTGTAAAACCCGCTTTGCGTCGCTGCGCCCGGTAGTCCCCACGGAGGCATGGTGTCCTGGTTGTATGTCCGCCCCACGATAATGGGTAAATCCGGGTCACCGTTTTTGAAATCCACTAGTACTTCCTGACCAATGCGCGGGATCTGAATGCCACCGAATCCTTTACCCGCCCACGGATAACTGACACGGATCCAGCAGGAGCTGTTTTCGTCATTCTTACCGTAACGATCCCAGCCAAACTGAACTTTCACCCGGCCATATTTATCCGTCCAGATTTCCTGCCCCGCCGGGCCAGTCACGATGGCGCTCTGCGGACCTTTGGTATGGGGTTTGCTCAGAGTTCGCTGCGGACGGTAAACTTCATTGGTGGGATGCAACTCAAAGCTGGTTGAGTAAGAGAAGTGCTGCTCCTGGCCGCTGTGTTGCGCATTGTCCTGTATAAATAGTGTGGTCTGTGCCAGCAGATATTCCCGGTTCACTTCGGCTGTTGGATAGTTTTCCAGGATGAAGGTAAAACCTGTCATCAGGGTACGAATATTGCCACTGCCCTGTACCCGACTACCGGGGCTACGCTGTTCTTCCATGCGGATGCGTGTCAGCATTTCACCTTCACTCTTTGTGAAGTAGTCTCCCGGCCATTCGTAGTGCTCATATTCAGCAAGGCCGGTTTCACGTGGATTAGCCACGGTGCTCTTCAGCAGTGAACGCGGCTTCATAAAGTCGAAATCATTCAGCACCCACTGTCCGCTGCGCAGGCTTTCATTTGCTGTGATGGTATGGATAAACTCCTTGTCCAGTTTCAGCCCTTTCTGGTAATAACACACCAGCGGCGAATCTGCGCATGTCTTGTGGACATTAATGGCATCAGCCAGCACTAACGTGTGACTGTTCTCGCTGTGCTCAAACCACCAGTAGATACCCCACTCCTGCATCAGGCGCTGAATAAAATCAAAATCTGTTTCACCGTACTGCACCTGCCAGGTGCGAGTCGGATAATTTTCCACCAGTCGTTTTTCCACTGGCCAGGGGTACTCATCCAGTACCTCATCCAGGATGTCCACCACGTTTTTATTCTGAAACGCTTTGTAGTCACTCGTGTGGGTCAATATTTTTAACCACGGTTCGATCCGCAGTTCATACACCACCGAACGTCCTTGATGACCAGCCACGCGCGCCGCCGTCACCAGCCCGCTGATATACCGTTTTCCGCCGCCATCCAATTCGATATGGACGCACAGATCTTTGCCTACCATCGATTTGAGCTGCAGGTTGGCTGCGGGGGAAACATAGCCTATGTTCAGGGTGTCAGGAGTTTTTAATTTAATAGAATAAGTAAATAGTTCCCCTACTGTTTCTGTACCACCTAAGCTTGCGAACAGTAACATTCCATCAGGAACAGCGCTGCCGCTCAAAGTCACGTTATGCTTACCCGATCCAATTAGTGTGCCGGATGGGTAATCTGTAGCTGTAAAACTCATAATTAATCCTTTTAACTAGGAATGGCTAAGTGCTAATAAGAAATCTTACAGAGAAGAAAATATACAAAATATTCGTCGTTGGCATAAAACACCTCAATACTTATGAGTGCTACTGAAGGTACTATCAACCATATATACCATGAAGAATGCACAGTCATGTTACCCTGGTGAAAATATTCACCTGAAGCACATTAATAAAAGCAATGAAATTATTTAACTTGTCATTTGATATGATTATCATCAAGTCTTAAAATACGCCCCCCTGATCTAATTATGCTAAAACCATAGTATTCTTTTTTACTTCCGGAAGAGAGCATATATTTTCCGATATAAATAACATCTGAAGATAGCTCACTTATGTCAATACACACGGGTTCGAACTGACCAGTCACTCTTTTCAGTTTTATTGCATTACCATATTTACCTTCATATAAAATATAATTTGAAATCATATTTCCATCGTCTGGTTTTGAACAAACCCGTGCGTCTTGTAAATATATATTACCGGGCAACAATGGACGAACATAATCACCAACAGTGCATCCCGATAAAAAGAGCAACAAAAAGAATCTCTTCACATGACGCCCGCAGGAAATAAATTAAGCACTTTTTTGTATTTTTCCGATAGAGTATTCACTGATTCAGTTGTATCTCCTACATAGTTAACATTTGCCAAATCAGCTACCAATCCATAGTTAATCAATAGCCAATAATCAGCAACTATAGATGCTTGTTGTTCCATTGAATAAGAAGCAATTGACTGTAAATTAAGATCGTAATGATAATTTGCCGCCCAGGAAAACAAACCACGCAACTTAACTGAATACCCTTTCTGATATTGCCAAACATGCATCATTTCATGAATAAACAAGTGAGAAGCACCAGCTACTGTTTCACGATCGCCAGGCATTGCTTGCGATGAAAAATCTGAACTATAAACAGCATCAGGATAATACATTTCCCCGTTTGGGGTCATCGCTGTTCTTTCCCCTTGACCTGGCAAGGGTTTTTCATTGTGGATCCATACCTTGTTATAATCAATTGTATTCTCAAAAATCGATCTGGCTAATGTTAATTCGCCAGATGTCATTCTCCTTAATGACATCTCATTCCTTCTGGAAAGAATATTTTTCAGATAAAAAACAAACGTTCTTTTATTATTTATTAAATAGGGTTCTCTTTGATGTTCAACATTTCCACTTTATGCAGTGTTGATGACATCATCTTCATAGACAATGAAATCAAAGCAAGTTATCAAAGTTTCCCATTACGATTACTTAACATTAACTCTCAGTATCTTTGTTTATCTATCTTCAATATCAATAGTTGATGCAAATGATTGCACGGATAACATAATCCTCATCAATTAATTAATATCTGTAAACGCTACCGCCCCACCCTGATATCATGATCTGCACGTGGCTATCTTAACGTGATGCTCCATACATTAGTAATGTAAATCATGAATTCGGAATATATCAAATTCACTTCATAAATTAATATCGAGAATGATATACATATTAAAATTATATTGAAGTAATGTTTTAAGAGTTGTATTCCCCTGAAACCAGTCATACGCCAGTCCCTCACTGTTCAGTGATAATCAGCGAAGGGATATGTTGGCGACCAACCACACTAGTGACCACTGAAACCACGGGCGTTCAGAGCGACGAACGAGGAACAAAAGATCTGGTCTGCAATCGAGCACCCTCAACGCAACAATAGTTGTATCAGTCATAATTTCACCAGATTGCTATTTTGTCGTCAGTCGCTTTTATACCCATACATTTAGAGCGGGATCATTTTGCATCGTTACACGATAACAGGTAGGATTCTGCGCCGACAGTTATACCCATAAAGAATAATGGTGAAGGCTGTCATTGCCACGGTGAATAAACAAACCATGTGGTGTCATATATAACCTTTTAGCGAGAAACTCAGGGAGCGCAATGAGTAAACACGACACAGATACTTCAGATCAACACGCCGCGAAACGCCGCTGGCTTAATGCCCACGAAGAGGGCTATCACAAAGCGATGGGTAATCGCCAGGTGCAGATGATCGCCATTGGTGGCGCGATTGGTACTGGTTTGTTTTTAGGCGCAGGTGCCCGACTGCAAATGGCGGGACCAGCACTGGCACTGGTTTATTTAATCTGCGGCTTGTTTTCGTTTTTTATTTTGCGTGCGTTGGGTGAGTTGGTATTACATCGCCCTTCCAGTGGCAGTTTTGTCTCATATGCCCGTGAGTTTTTGGGTGAGAAAGCCGCTTATGTTGCTGGCTGGATGTACTTCATTAACTGGGCAATGACCGGGATTGTCGATATTACTGCAGTTGCACTGTATATGCATTACTGGGGCGCGTTTGGCGATATTCCACAATGGGTATTTGCGCTCGGGGCATTAACCATCGTCGGCACCATGAATATGATAGGTGTAAAATGGTTTGCAGAGATGGAGTTCTGGTTTGCGCTGATTAAAGTTCTCGCCATTGTTACCTTTCTGGTCGTGGGTACAGTGTTCCTCGGTAGCGGTCAGCCACTGGATGGCAACACCACAGGATTTCATTTAATTACCGATAATGGCGGTATCTTCCCCCACGGTTTATTGCCTGCACTGGTGTTGATTCAGGGCGTAGTATTTGCTTTCGCTTCCATTGAGATGGTGGGAACTGCCGCCGGAGAATGTAAAGATCCGCAGACCATGGTGCCTAAAGCCATTAACAGCGTGATTTGGCGTATTGGTCTGTTTTATGTCGGTTCCGTGTTGTTGCTGGTGATGTTATTGCCGTGGAGTGCGTATCAGGCGGGGCAAAGTCCGTTTGTGACGTTCTTCTCTAAACTTGGCGTGCCGTACATCGGCAGCATTATGAATATCGTGGTGCTGACCGCCGCACTCTCCAGCCTGAACTCTGGCCTGTACTGCACCGGACGTATTTTACGCTCAATGGCAATGGGCGGTTCTGCACCAAGTTTTATGGCGAAAATGAGTCGCCAGCATGTTCCGTATGCCGGGATTCTGGCGACGCTGGTCGTGTATGTTGTCGGCGTATTCCTCAATTATCTGGTGCCGTCGCGCGTTTTTGAGATTGTGTTGAACTTTGCGTCGCTGGGAATTATCGCTTCGTGGGCGTTTATCATTGTTTGCCAGATGCGCCTGCGTAAAGCGATTAAAGAAGGTAAAGCGCAGGAAGTCAGTTTTAAACTCCCCGGCGCGCCCTTCACTTCCTGGCTGACTTTACTGTTTTTGCTGTGCGTCCTGGTGCTGATGGCGTTCGATTATCCGAACGGGACTTATACCATCGCGGCACTGCCGGTTATCGGTATTCTGCTGGTTGTGGGTTGGTTTGGTGTGCGTAAACGCGTTGCCGAAGTTCACAGCACTGCGCCAGTCATCGAGGAAGATGAAGAAAAACAGGAAATTGTGTTTAAGCCTGAAACGGCGAGTTAATTGCAAAATTGCCCGGTTTAAAGCCGGATGCGGCGTAAATGCCTTATCCGGCCAACAAACTCCAAATAAATCAAATAATTATGCGTGTTGTAGGCCTGATAAGACGCGACAGCGTTGCATCAGGCATTGTGCTCCGCTTGCCGGATGCGGCGCTAGCGCCTTATCAGGCCTACGAAAGACAAATTCCCCTGTGTCGATTACAGCGCAATACGAATCACATCGTCCGGCTGGGTAGCTTCCTGCTGTTTAGTGGATTTTTGTTTAACACTGACATACAGCGTTTTGCCATCGGCAGACAGCGCCAGGCTGTTCGGATGGGTCGGCGTATCGAACGTTTTCACTACCTTGTAGGTTTTCGCGTCAATCACACTGACTTTACCTGCCTGACGATGTGTCACATAGGCTTCATTACGCGCCGGGTTAAACAGCACAGCCAGTGATTCCGGTGCCGCTACCTTCGCCAGAATATTGCCTTCACGAGTATCAACCACCAGCACTTCCGCAGCTTTGGAGTCGGTGATAAACGCACGCTGGTTGGCGGTATCGAGACTAATGTTGATAAAGAAGTGCTCTTTGCCATCATCCAGCAACTTTTTACGGCTCAAAATTTTGTTGTCGGTGGTGTCGATAGTAATCAATTCACCGTCAGCGTTGGTGGTATAGAGACGTTTGCCTTTGCTATCCAACGCCAGGCCAGTGCTCATTTTACCGGTGTTCTGGATGGCAGTTTTCAGTTTGATATTCTCACCGTCAATCACCCAGATCACGCTCTCCTTCCCAATACCGCTGATGTAAACGGTATTCGTGGCATCATCTGCTACCAGTTCACGCGGCTGCAGCGGGCGCACCTCTTCCGTGCGCTTACGATCATCCAGCACCAGACGCCCTTTCACTTCGCCCGTTTTGGCATCGATCGCCGTGACCGCGCTGTTTACGGTGTTACCAAACCACAACGTCTGGGTGGCATTGTTAATGGTGGCGCCAAACGGTTTGAGATCATTATGAATCACCTGAGTCACTTCCAGAGTGACCGGATCGAGACGATAAACCACCCCGCCTTTATCCAGTTTGCGGCTTTGCGATGTAGCGAGCCACAGCGCATTTTCCTGCTGGCTATAAGCCATTTCGTAAGCGCCTTTACCTACCGCTTTACGCAGCATTTCTTCCGCTGCCTGCGTGCTGAACGATGAAGCAACGAGCAATGAACCTAACAGTAATGAACCACGCAGACGCGATGAGAACAGATGACGTAAATGCATGACGACTCCCTTTGATGAACCGATATTTTTGCTGCTTCACAGTGCTTCGCTGAGCGTAATCTTCGTTACACCCTTGTTATAAATGGGAATGGTAATCATTATTTTCTCAAATGTGGAGTATTTCTTGCTGTTACGACTACAATTTTCTCAATTTGTTAACGTATCGTGCCGTTTTGTTTTCTATAAATTTACAAATTTATTACCATAGCGATGTTTTTCCATTCTTAACCTGGCTTTTTTCATGAAGATTTTTTCCGTCCGACAGACTGTTTTATCTGCGCTGATTGTCCTTTCCCCATCCGTTTTTGCCGCTAATGAACAAACCATGATTGTGAGTGCCACACCACAGGTGGTTTCAGAGCTGGATACCCCAGCGGCGGTCAGTGTGGTTGATGGCGAAGAGATGCGCCTGGCAACACCGCGCATTAACTTGTCTGAATCACTGACCAGCGTGCCTGGTTTACAGGTACAAAACCGGCAGAACTATGCGCAGGATTTACAGTTGTCGATTCGTGGATTTGGTTCCCGCTCTACTTACGGGATCCGCGGGATTCGCCTGTATGTGGACGGCATTCCCGCCACCATGCCCGACGGGCAAGGACAAACGTCTAATATCGATTTAAGTAGCGTGCAAAACGTGGAAGTACTGCGTGGCCCCTTTTCCGCCCTCTATGGCAACGCTTCCGGTGGGGTGATGAATGTCACCACACAAACGGGGCAACAACCGTCAGGCATTGAAGCCAGCAGTTACTATGGCAGTTTTGGTAGCTGGCGTTACGGGTTGAAGGCAACGGGAGCAATGGGTGACGGCACACAGGCTGGCGATGTCGATTACACCGTTTCGACCACACGTTTTACGACCCACGGCTACCGTGACCATAGTGGTGCACAGAAAAATTTAGCCAATGCCAAATTGGGCGTACGTATTGATGATGCCAGCAAATTAAGCCTGATTTTTAATAGTGTGGATATCAAAGCAAACGACCCTGGTGGGTTGACCGAAGCAGAATGGAAAGCGGATCCGCAACAAGCTCCTCGCGCTGAACAGTACGATACACGGAAAACCATCAAGCAAACTCAGGCTGGAGTGCGTTATGAGCGTAGTCTTAGCGCCAGCGATGAGATGAGCGTGATGATGTACGCGGGTGAGCGTGAAACGACCCAGTACCAGTCAATCCCGATGGCACCACAACTTACCCCGTCACACGCAGGCGGCGTGATTACGCTGCAACGCCATTATCAGGGAATAGACAGTCGCTGGACACACCGCGGCGAACTGGGTGTTCCGTTCACTTTAACCACCGGTTTAAACTATGAAAACATGAGTGAAAACCGCAAGGGCTACAATAACTTCCGCTTGAATTACGGCATACCAGAATACGGGCAAAAAGGTGATTTGCGCCGCGACGAGCGTAATCTGATGTGGAACGTCGATCCCTATTTACAGACCCAGTGGCAACTGACTGACAAACTGTCACTGGATGCTGGCGTGCGCTATAGCTCAGTATGGTTTGATTCCAACGATTATTACATTACTCCCGGTAACGGCGATGACAGCGGAGATGCCAGTTATCACAAATGGCTGCCAGCCGGATCGTTAAAATACGCCATCACCGATGCCTGGAATATCTATCTGGCAGCGGGACGCGGCTTTGAAACGCCGACCATTAATGAACTTTCATACCGTGCCGATGGGCAAAGCGGGATGAACTTTGGTTTAAAACCGTCCACCAACGATACAATCGAAATCGGCAGTAAAACGCGTATTGGCGATGGTCTGTTTAGCCTCGCAGTGTTCCAGACCGATACTCATGATGAAATCGTTGTCGATAGCAGTAGCGGTGGGCGTACCACTTATAAAAATGCCGGGAAGACGCGTCGTCAGGGAGCCGAGCTGGCGTGGGATCAACGTTTCGCCGGAGATTTCCGCGTAAAAGCGTCGTGGACCTGGCTTGATGCAACATATCGCAGCAACGTTTGTAACGATCAGAACTGTAATGGTAACCGGATGCCAGGGATCGCCCGCAATATGGGCTTTGCGTCTTTAGGTTACGTACCAGAAGAAGGCTGGTATGCCGGTACAGAAGCGCGATATATGGGCGATATTATGGCTGATGACGAAAACACGGCAAAAACGCCCTCTTATACTCTCGTTGGTTTGTTTACCGGCTATAAATATAATTACCGCAATATGACGGTGGATTTATTTGGCCGGGTCGATAATTTATTCGACAAAGAATATGTCGGATCGGTGATTGTTAATGAATCCAATGGCCGATATTACGAGCCAGCACCTGGACGGAATTATGGTATTGGCGTAAATCTCGCATGGCGGTTTGAATAATATTACGTGGTGGCGGTATAACACCGCCACCTGTTTTGTTAATTGTCATCCGCCACACGAATAACGACTTTGCCGAAGTTTTTACCTTCTAACAGGCCAATAAAAGTCTGTGGGGCATTTTCTAAACCGTCGGTCATTTGCTCGCGATAATGGATTTTCCCCTCTTTCACCCATTGCCCCATCTCCTGCTGGAACTCATGGATCCGGTGCCCATAATCCTGGCTGATAATAAAGCCTTGCAGACGAATACGTTTTTTCAGCACCGTGGCCATCAGCAACGGTAAACGATCCGGACCAGATGGCAATTCCGTCGCATTATAGCCGCTCACTAAGCCGCAGACAGGAATGCGCGCGGATGTATTGAGCAACGGCAACACGGCATCAAACACTTTACCGCCCACATTTTCATAATAGATATCAACACCTTTCGGACACGCCTTCGTCAGTTGCTCAGCAAAATCATCCGCATGGTGATCAAGGCAAACATCGAAACCCAGTACATCAGTAGCATGGCGGCATTTTTCAGCGCCACCGGCAACACCCACCACCCGACAGCCTTTCAGTTTGCCGATTTGCCCCACCGTTGCGCCAACAGGGCCGGTTGCAGCAGCAACCACCAGCGTTTCCCCCTTTTTAGGTTGACCGATATCCAGCAAGCCCATATAAGCGGTAAAACCAGGCATCCCCAGCACACCCAGCGACCACGAAGGGTTTTGTGGCTGATCGCCAAGTTTCACCAGTTCATCACCGCTGGATATGTCGTAGTCCTGCCAGCCGCTGTAGCCCAGCACCCAGTCGCCAGGCTGGTAGTCCGGATGATTTGATTCCACCACCCGGCTCACCGTGCCGCCAATCATCACGCCACCAATATCAACCGGTGGTGAATAGGATGGCTCATCGCTCATGCGCCCGCGCATATACGGGTCCAGCGACAGATAAACTGTGCGCAGTAACACCTGACCTTCACCTGGCGTGGCAACGTCATCTTCTTCCAGATGGAAATTCTCCGGAACCGGCGCTCCATGCGGACGCGAGGCCAGAACCCAACGGCGGTTACGCTGCTTTTGTTGCCCCATAATGATCTCCTGTGCTTTTGGCATGAATCCATCAATGGTAGCAGGCTCACGTGGTTAGATGTGTTTGTATGCATCACATTCGTCCAGCAACACACAATAATTTCATTATAGATTGCGTTGCTTCCGGCTGTTTTCGATAGTATTGATAGCATCATTACTATTCGATGTTTTATAGAGGCTCGACATGTCCATCCGTTTTGCCCGCAAAGCCGATTGTGCTGCAATTGCAGAAATTTATAACCACGCCGTGTTGTATACGGCGGCTATCTGGAACGACCAAACGGTGGATGCAGATAACCGAATCGCCTGGTTTGAAGCGCGAACATTATCCGGTTATCCGGTGCTGGTGAGCGAAGAAAATGGCGTTGTCACGGGGTATGCCTCATTTGGTGACTGGCGTAGTTTCGACGGTTTTCGCCATACAGTGGAACATTCGGTATATGTTCATCCGGATCATCAGGGCAAAGGTCTTGGGCGCAAATTGTTAAGCCGGTTGATTGATGAAGCGCGGGATTGCGGGAAGCATGTCATGGTTGCCGGGATCGAGTCGCAAAATCAGGCCTCGCTGCATCTACACCAGTCGCTGGGATTTGTCGTCACCGCACAAATGCCGCAGGTAGGCACTAAATTTGGTCGCTGGCTGGATCTCACCTTTATGCAGTTGCAACTCGACGAACGCAGTGAACCGGACGCTATCGGATGAATCAGTCGCTTACCCTTGCCTTTTTGATCGCCGCCGGGATTGGCCTGGTGGTGCAAAACACATTGATGGTGCGCATCACTCAGACCTCCTCCACCATTCTCATCGCCATGCTACTGAACTCACTGGTGGGAATTGTGCTGTTCGTGTCTATTTTGTGGTTTAAACAAGGGATGGCAGGGTTTGGCGAACTGGTGTCCAGCGTGCGTTGGTGGACTCTAATCCCTGGTTTGCTGGGATCATTTTTTGTCTTCGCCAGTATCAGCGGGTATCAAAATGTGGGGGCGGCAACGACCATTGCAGTACTGGTCGCCAGCCAACTTATTGGAGGTCTGGTACTGGATATTTTCCGCAGTCATGGCGTGCCACTTCGGGCGTTGATTGGTCCAATTTGCGGAGCGGTTTTATTGGTAGTTGGCGCCTGGTTGGTGGCCAGACGCACGTTTTAATCAGAGGATGGTGCCACCTTTCGTTAACTGTTCGTGGCGCGCTTCCATATCTTCTTTATGCTTGCGTCCGTGATGGGCGATTGCTGTGCGCAAACGCTGTTGCTGGGTGTAGCGATCTTCCCGACTTAACTCTGCGTCATCGCTCAGGGCGATTAACAATTCGTTCATATGGGCAATGACGCTCTCCTCAATCGCGGCATCCACGCGCGCGATGACCTCATCCAGATGCGACATACTTTCTCCTTAGCCACTTGTGAAATTTATCGATTCACTCAAATGATATAAGTCTGCGTTGTGCCGTCAAGCCAGCGAGTAAGATTTAAAACAGTGAAAACAGTAGCGCCACTGGAAAACTCATCGGCCATGTGATCCCCACCAGAAAGGCGCTCAGAAAGCGAATGCTCTTCTTATCGTGGGAAAGAAACCAGGTAATAAGAAAGGCGATTACTGCCATAACAGCATAAAAAACAAGCAAACATTGAAAAAGAGACATGTACAGGCATCCAGCCAGGTGAATAAAACGCGCGCAAATATGCGTCATTTCTTGATGCGCATCAAGTTTTCAATCCATTTAAGATAAATTCAATAACCTACGGCATGCTCTTGTCCATCTTCAGAATGAGTATGATTGCGGATTTTCCCAACCCGTACTATACACATAGGGGCTATGACAAAAGGTGGCAAAAATGAACGTTTCCAGTAAAACTGTAGTGTTGATAAATCTCTTTGCTGCTGTTGGGTTGTTTACTCTTATCTCTATGAGATTTGGTTGGTTTATTTGATGTAGCGATATTGCACGCAGCACGTACTGTCAGAGAGAAATCAACTCTCTGACAGTAGGTTAGATCCTCTCACACTCTCCAGATTTACAACACTATCCTTAATGCTTAACCATTACGTGGCGTACTACGGTGTAATCTTCCAGCCCATAAAGTGACATATCTTTGCCATAACCTGAAAGTTTCTGCCCGCCGTGCGGCATTTCACTGACCAGCATGAAGTGGGTATTGACCCAGGTGCAGCCATATTGCAGACGAGCGCTCACACGATGCGCCCGGCCGACATCTTTCGTCCACACCGAAGAGGCCAACCCGTACTGACTGTCATTCGCCCAGTTAACCACTTGCTCTTCGTTGTCGAAGGCCGTCACGCTCACTACCGGGCCAAATACCTCTCTTTGAACGATGGCATCTTCTTGTAACGCACCGGCCAGCAGTGTAGGCGCATAATAATAGCCGTTACCCTGCCGTTTTTCACCGCCGGTGATCACCTTAATGTGTCCCGTCGCCTTCGCCTCTTCCACCGCCCTGCTGACGCGTTCGAGATGTGCCAGTGAGCTTAACGGCCCCAGCTCTGTGGCACCATCATCCGGTGCACCAGATTTTAACGTTGCCACTGCGGCACCGAGTTTTTCCACCAGCGCGTCGTAAATACCTTTTTGCGCGTAGATACGACAGGCAGCAGTGCAATCTTGTCCGGCATTGTAATAGCCAAAGGTGCGCACACCTTCGACCACTGCTTCAATATCTGCATCATCAAAGACAATCACTGGTGCTTTACCACCCAGTTCCATGTGGGTGCGCTTTATGGATGGTGCTGTATGGCTGATGATGTGCTCACCGGTAGCGATAGACCCCGTCAGCGACACCATGCGCACTTTTGGATGTCCGGTCAGCGGATCACCCACCGTTTTACCTCTGCCAAACAGTACGTTGATCACGCCTGGCGGGAAGATATCTTTCGCCAGTTCTGCCAGTTTCAACGCAGTCAGCGGTGTAATTTCTGATGGTTTAAGCACTACGCAGTTCCCCGCCGCCAGCGCCGGAGCCAGTTTCCACGCTGCCATCATCAACGGGTAGTTCCAGGGGGCGATAGAGGCCACAACACCTAATGGATCGCGGCGAATCATTGATGTATGACCTTCAAGATATTCACCCGCCGCCAGACCATTCAGGCAGCGCGCAGCGCCGGCGAAAAAGCGAAAGACATCGACAATCGCCGGAATCTCATCATTAAAAGCACTATGCAGCGGTTTGCCACAGTTACGGGACTCCAGTTCGGCAAAAACCTGACCGTTCTCTTCGATAACATCCGCCAGTTTCAGCAGGCATTCCGCACGCATTTTCGGCGTGGTTTGCCCCCACCCGACAAATGCGGCATCTGCCGCGCGAACAGCGGCATCAACCTGCTCTGCGGTTGCCTCGGCAATCTCCAGTAATACTTCTCCCGTTGCCGGATTATAGACAGGCTGTTTTTCCCCTTCGCCGCTGACCAGTTCTCCGTTAATCAGTAACTTATGTTGCATAGCATATTCCCATTTCAGTGGTTATTGACCCTTGTCGCCTTCACGGGTTAGCCACCAGGCCCCCAGGATCGGCAAGGTTGTTACCAACATAACCAGCAGTGCCACAACGTTGGTTACCGGTACATCACGCGGTCGCCCAAGCTGATTGAGCAACCACAGTGGTAACGTCCGTTCGTGACCCGCGGTAAAAGTCGTCACGATGATTTCATCGAACGACAAGGCAAACGCCAGCATTCCCCCCGCCAGTAACGCCGAACTGAGATTCGGCAACACCACGTAGCGGAAGGTTTGCCAGCCATTGGCTCCAAGATCCATTGACGCTTCCACCAGACTCCACGAGGTACGGCGAAAACGGGCGATGACATTGTTGAAGACGACCACCACGCAAAAAGTCGCATGACCAACCACGATAGTGAAAAAGCCTGGCTCCAGATTGATCGTTTTAAAGGCCGTTAATAGTGCGAGACCAGTGACAATGCCAGGCAATGCAATGGGTAACAGCAGTAACAGTGAAATGGCGCTTTTGCCGAAAAAGTCACGCCGCCAGAGCGCCGCGGCCGCCAGTGTTCCTAACACCAGCGCGATGAATGTCGCCAGCGTCGCCACTTTAAGTGACAGTGTCACGGCATCAAGAATATCGCTACGCTGTGCTGCTATGCTGAACCAGCGCAGCGTCAAGCCTTGTGGTGGAAAACTAAATGCGGCTTCCTCGGTGTTAAACGCATAGGCGGCGATAATCAAGATGGGAAAATGGAGAAAAAGCACGCCGCCCCAGGCCGCCAGTTTGAGGAACAACGGTGCGCGTTCAGAGTGCATCGAACGCCCCCATGCGTTTCACGAACGCCAGATACAGTGCGATAAGAACAATTGGCACCAGAGTGAAAGCTGCAGCCATCGGCATATTGCCAATCGCCCCTTGCTGGGAGTAGACCATGTTGCCGATAAAATACCCCGGCGGCCCCACCAATTGCGGAACGATAAAGTCGCCCAGCGTTAGCGAGAAGGTAAAGATAGAACCTGCGGCAATACCCGGGATCGCCAGCGGTAACACCACATAGCGGAAAGTTTGCCGTGGGCGCGCGCCGAGATCTGCCGATGCCTGCAGCAGTGACGGGGGTAAACGCTCCAGCGCTGCCTGCACAGGCAGGATCATGAACGGCAGCCAGATATAAAGAAACACCAGAAAACGCCCCAGCCCGGAAGTAGACAGTGTATTGCCGCCCACAGCCGGAAGTGTCAGGAACGCCGTCAGCAGTGGCTCCAGCCCCAGATGTTGCAAAAACCACTGCGCTACGCCATCTTTCGCCAGCAATAACGTCCAGGCATAGGCTTTAACAATGTAGCTCGCCCACATCGGTAACATCACCGCAATATAAAAAAACGCTTTCATTTTGCCGCTGGTGTAGCGCGCCATGTACCACGCCATCGGAAAGGCCAGAATAGCGCTGGCGATGGTCACCGCCACTGCCATCGTCAGTGTGCGGATGATGATGTCGTAATTAGCCGGGTTAAACAGTGCGCGTATATTCGCCAGCGTCAGTTCCGGCGTTACCGACATAGTGAAATCATCAAAGGTATAAAACCCCTGCCATAACAGTGTCAGCAGCGAGCCGAAATAGACGATGCCAAACCACATCAACGGGCCAAGCAGCAGTAAAAACAATCCAAGCCCCGGTTTACGCCAGAAAAAACCCGACATCTTCCCCATGCCGGGGCGCGCAGGTGACTGCAATACGTTCATCGCCATTCACCTCTCCTCAACCAGAGGCACCATCACATCGCGGGACCAGGAAACCATCACCTGTTGACCAGGCGTGAGCGTGGCGGGTAGTTCTTCGCCCGTCATGTTGCCCAGACTGACCAGCAGTTTTTCACCGCCGCTAAGTTTCAGTTCAAAACGAGTCGTCGCCCCCTGATATTGCACCGCCTGGATCGTGCCATTGGCCTGCACTTCGCCAGGTGTATTGAGGCGGATATGTTCCGGGCGCAATGCAAAGCTCCCCATCATGCCGCAAAGTTTCTCCGCAATCAGCGGCGCAAAAACGTTGGATGTCCCGACAAATCCCGCGACAAATGGCGTACGCGGACGCATATAGAGATCGCGCGGTGAATCAACCTGCTCAATACGTCCATTATTGAAAACCGCCACGCGATCGGACATCGATAATGCTTCGCCCTGATCGTGGGTGACAAAGATAAAAGTGATTCCGAGGGATTGTTGCAGCTTTTTCAGTTCCAGTTGCATCTGCTCGCGCAGCTTAAGATCCAGTGCGCCGAGCGGCTCATCCAGTAGCAACACGCGCGGTTCGTTCACTAACGCTCTGGCGATGGCGACCCTCTGGCGTTGACCACCGGAAAGCTGTGACGGCTTACGTTGCAGCACGAAACCAAGCGCCACTTTTTCCAGCGCCTCTTGCGCCATGATGTAACGCTGTTTTTTATCAACGCCTTTGACCATCAACCCGTAGGCCACGTTATCGAGAATCGACATATGGGGAAACAGCGCGTAGTCCTGGAAAACGGTATTAACATCCCGCTCCCACGGTGGCAGATTGCTGGCGGGTTTACCAAAAATAGTAATTGCCCCGCCAGAAAGCTGTTCGAATCCAGCGATTAGTCGCAGACAGGTGGTTTTGCCGGAGCCGGACGGCCCCAGCATTGAAAAGAACTCACCATCTTTTATCGCAATACTGACGCCATCTACCGCGCGCACGTCACCGTACAACCGAGAAACGTTGTCAAACTCCACTGCGTACGTCATAAAACACCCCAGCGAAGTTAGCGGCCGCCCATAATGGCAATGTAATCCTGCGTCCAGCGGCTATATGGGACAAATTTTCCCCCTTCTGCGATGGGCGTTTTCCAGAAGGCGATTTTGTCGAAATAGTTAAATCCATTAGTTTCACAGCCTTTATCGCCCAGCAACGGACTGGCTTTACAGCCTTCCGGCACCACAGGCAGTGAGCCAAACCAGGCTGCCACATCACCCTGCACTTTTGGTGTTAATGACCAGTTCATCCATTTGTAGGCACAAACCGGATGTTTTGCTTCGCTATGCAGCATAGTGGTATCAGCCCAGCCGGTGACGCCCTCTTTAGGGAAGACGGTGGCGATCGGTTGTCCTTCGCCTTTCAATGCGTTGGCCTGATATGGCCATGCGCTGGAAGCTACCACGCCTTCATTTTTGAAATCGCTCATTTGTACAGAGGTGTCATGCCAGTAGCGATGGATCAAACCATGTTGATCGCGAAGTACTTTCAGCACCGCCTGATATTGATCTTCGGTCAGTTGGTACGGATCGCTGATGCCCAACTGCGGCTGAGTCGCTTTGACGAACAGCGCGGCATCGGCAATATAGATAGGGCCGTCATAAGCCTGTACGCGGCCTTTATTGCTCTTACCGTCCGGCAGTTCCTGTTCCACAAAGACAACCTGCCAGCTATCCGGTGGCGTCGGAAAGGTTTTGGTGTTGTACATCAGCAGGTTCGGCCCCCACTGATACGGCGTGCCATAAACTTTGCCGCCAACGTTAAACCAGTCGCCCTTTACTACGCGTGGGTCGAGTGTTTTCCAGTTGGGGATCAGTGCGGTATTAATCGGCTGCACACGTTTACCCATAATCAAACGCAGTGAAGCATCACCGGACGCCGTGACCAGATCGTAACCGCCTTTGGTCATCAGGCTGACCATTTCATCGGAAGTGGCGGCGGTTTTCACATTTACCGCGCAACCTGTTTCTTTTTCGAATTGCGTAACCCAGTCGTATTGTTTATCGGTTTGTCCACGTTCGATGTATCCCGGCCAGGCGATAATATCCAGTCGTCCTTCCGGTTTATCTAAATTAGTGAGGGGTTCGGCGGCGTGGGCGGTCATTAAAGTCATGGTTAGCGCACACAGGCTGCTGCGGGCAAATGTCTTGCTCAT
Source organism: Escherichia sp. KTE96 (assembly GCF_000408525.1). Taxonomy (NCBI): domain Bacteria; kingdom Pseudomonadati; phylum Pseudomonadota; class Gammaproteobacteria; order Enterobacterales; family Enterobacteriaceae; genus Escherichia; species Escherichia sp. KTE96. The sequence goes on from NZ_KE137149.1 coordinate 2,751,532, forward strand.
AGGTCTTACTCCTGTTGTCATTATTGTCAGCAGCCGTGCCGTAAAAATATCTCCCTGTTTAACCATAGACGGCGCATTGCAGGCGTACCTTCGCCCCTGAAAATATTTAGTCAGGTTGTGAGCTAACGCGCATTACGCAATTTTAGAGGCTATCTTCTGGAGTATAGACAAGGGGTTAAGGAATACTGGAGCTATTCGAATTTCCTATTGCTCAACCGGAGGGAAATTAAATTGGAATCTATTTCAACTGCTCTTGAATAAGTTTGCCTAATTGTTTTACCGCTTGTTCTTCGCGTTCTCCCCACTGCCATGCAGTATTAAAACGAAAAAAACGTGACCAGTTTTCGCCAGTAGAAAACATTTTACCAGGCGCAATACTGATGTGATGTGCCAGTGCCTGAACACTTAATTCTCCCGCATCTAACGGTTCGGGAAGTTCCAGCCAGAGAAAATAACCACTGTCGTTATGGTGTATTTTGACTTCCACAGGCAGATAACACAGCAGCGCCTGCCAGGCGCGTTGTTTGCGTTCCGCAAGCTGTCGACGTAGACGACGCAGATGGGCATCGTAGCGGCGTGTCGAAAGGTAATCCACCAGCGCAAGTTGCATCGGTGAGCTGGTGGAAAGCGTACTCATCAATTGCAAGCGTTGGATTTTACGCGCATGTTTTCCTGCGGCGACCCAGCCGATACGAAAACCTGGCACCAGGCATTTAGAGAATGATGAGCAATGCAGCACACGATCATATTGATCCCAGGCTTTTGCAGGCAGCGGTTTTTCCCGCCCAAAGTACAACTCGCTGTAGACATCATCTTCAATCAGCATCACGTTGTACTGGTTGAGCAACTCTACCAACCGCGCTTTTTTCTGCGGCGTTAAGGTAAAACCGAGCGGATTCTGGCTGTTAGTCATTAACCAACACGCTTTCACCGGATACTCCTGTAACGCCAGTTCCAGCGTCTGAAGGTCGATCCCTTCGTTAACATCCGTCGCCACCGATAACGCTTTCAGCCGTAATCGTTCCAGCGCCTGCAACGCGCCGTAGAAACAAGGATTCTCTACTATCACCCAATCGCCCGGTTCTGTGACTGCTTGCAAACCGAGATTTAATGCCTCTAATGCACCGGCGGTAATGACGATTTCATCAGGCGAAATGGTGATACCCTGTAAGGCATAGCGGCGAGCAATAGCCTGGCGAAGCTCGGCATTCCCTGGCGGTAGGTTTTCGATCACGCTCATTGCCGTGGCGGTTTTGCTTACTTGCGCCAGCGAGCGGTTCAATTGTTGCAGTGGGAAAAGCCGCGGATCGGGAAAGGCTGAGGCAAACGGCACTACCGACGGATCGCGACTGGCCTGCAACATGTCAAAAATATAGGTATTAATATCGACAGCTTCATCACGTGTGACCGGAATGACTGGCGCTTTCTGCATTTTTATTGTCTGTGGCGCAACGTAATAACCCGACTGCGGCCGCGCAATAATATGTCCCTGACTTTCGAGCAACTGGTAGGCATGGCTGACGGTCATAAAGCTCACGCCAGAAAGCGCCACCTGTTCACGTAACGAAGGCAGACGATCGCCAGGCTGCCAGATGCCTGACGCAATTTGCTCGCGTAATTGTTCCGCCAGTTGCTGGTATTTTTTCATTTTTGAATCGTTATAGTGTGCAGGTGATCCGGCAGTCTATATCAGTTGTTAAAAATGACAACTTTGTGTTAACTGTAATTAAACCATCACCAGCGATAACTCTTTGCCAAGCGCCTTAGCCGCGAGCTGGACGGCGTCGATTTTTGTCGCATGGTGCAAATTAAATAGGCGAGTAATCTCCTGTTTAGGTTTGCCAATTCGTCTGGCTAACTCTTGCTGAGTGATTTCTGACTGTAAAAAAGCATTTAGCAGCAATACCTTAGAAGCAACACTTAAAGGTACTTCAATAAAGTGATCGTTGTTATTCAATGGCGAAGGTAACGGGATGAGTTCGTTATCTTCAAAATAAAAATCAAATGCGGTCAGTAAGGCATCTTTTGCTGCTTCCATCGCTTCAGCGACCGTTTCTCCCTGCGTCAACGCTTCGGGGATATCCACAAAAGAAACCATATAACCGCCTTCCGGCGCGGGTGTAAGAGTGACGGGATAACGCATAATTTCGACTGTCTCTCGCATGTCATTAACCTTTTTAATTGGCGATTAACTCAAACCGAGTTGTTTCAGAATTGCTTTACGCAATGGTTCTTTAATCTCTTCGCTGGGGTGACGCGGCATGACACTGCGCCTCCCGTGAAACCTGAGTTTTAAATGGTTGCTGCCATTCGCTACATCGACGCCCTGAGATTCGAGCCAACGTCTGAACTCGCTTTGTTTCACATCGCCTCCCTGCCGCTGAGTATATCAACAAAGTAAACATTAGTGTTTACCTCCGTGTGTAATTTGCTCGAAAATAGCACTTAATCGCCGCAACGGCAGAATGCAATGCAAAATCAGGAAGGCAGATTCCAGAATTTCTTTGCGCTAATTTGCAAAACAGAATAATAACCTCAAGAAACTGTCGGCATCATAGCGGCAAAAGGTAAGAAAAAGGTGGCGGGATGTTTACGAAGGCGTTATCGGTAGTCTTATTAACCTGCGCGCTGTTCTCCGGGCAACTAATGGCAGGACACAAAGGACATGAGTTTTTATGGGTGAAAAATGTGGATCATCAACTGCGCCATGAAGCGGACAGCGATGAATTGCGCGCCGTTGCGGAAGAATCGGCAGAAGGCTTACGCGAGCATTTTTACTGGCAAAAATCACGTAAACCAGAAGCGGGTCAGAGTTGAGTCGTTTGTTGCCGGATGCGGCGTGAACGCCTTATCCGGCCAACAATATCATGCAGATTCAATGAGCTGTGAATAACCCTGAAAACTTGCGGTTTATCCTTTCCGCTTCGGCAATGTTTTCAGCAGATCATCCGGGCTTACGGATGCAACAACGCTTCCCGGTAACGGCATTTTCAGAATGTGATTTTTGATTTTGCCGATGACGTGCATCTCACATGGACGGCAATCAAACTTCAGCGTTAACACTTCATCGCCGTTAACCAGTTGCATTGGTGTTGCCTTCCAGCTTTTGATATTGCCTTTCGCCTGCTTCGGACACAGATTGAAAGCAAAGCGCAGACAATGCTTGGTGATCATCACCGGAACCTCGCCCTTCTCTTCATGTGCCTCATACGCCGCATCAATCAGTTGCACACCATAGCGATGATAAAATTCACGCGCTTTCTGGTTGTAAACGTTCGCGAGGAAACTCAGATGCGTTTGCGGATAAACCGGCGCAGGATCAGCAACCGGTTTACGGCTGCCGCGCTGGTAACTGGCAAGACGCGCGGCATCCAGCATTTCGGCGGCTTCACGACGGAACTGATTTAACAGGCTGTTTGGCACAAACAGCGCCCCCGGCAAGTTAATTTGTACATCACGAGCGTAATAGATAGTCTGCCCCAGCTTCGACAATCCCTCTTTCAGATTGGTGAGTGCTTTTTCGGCGTTATTCGCTTCGTCGAATTGCCCATCCAGGGTATGAGTGATGCTGACGCCCTCTTCGCTGGTTAACGTCAGAATGAGTTGTTCCTGCCAGCCGCCAAGTTCAATATCTACAGCGACCCGGCGCTCACTGGAGGTTTTGGTCAGCGCCTGTTGCCAGTTATGGTCAAGGTTACGGTTAAGCGGATGGTGTGGACGAATTTTATGCAGCTCTGCTGGCATCTCATTTGGCCAGACGCGGTACTGGTTTTTCCCCGTTTTCTCTACCGTGTTGGCACGAAAGCCGACGACTTCACGTTTAATCATTACGTTCAGACCATCGCCGTTAGCCAGCGGTTCGGTGACCTCAACATCGAGATGATCTTTAGCAACGTTCAATACTTCACCCACTGGCAGGCCAATAAATTTCGGGGAATCGAACGCGCCAATGTCGCCTTTACGCGCGTTAACAAAGTAGTCTGTACTGCCACGATGGAAGGTTTTTTCCGTCGAAGGTACAAAAAAGTGCTCGGTACGACCAGATGAAGCACGTGCCAGATCGCCACGTTCTTCAATAATGGCATCCAGCCTCTGGCGATAATGCGCGGTGATATTCTTCACGTAGCTCATATCTTTGTAACGCCCTTCAATCTTGAAGGAGCGCACACCAGCATCAATCAGAGCGCCAAGATTGGCAGTCTGATCATTATCTTTCATCGACAGCAGATGTTTTTCATAGGAAACCACCCGCCCCTGATCGTCTTTCAACGTGTATGGTAAACGGCACGCCTGTGAGCAATCGCCACGGTTGGCGCTACGCCCCGTTTGTGCATGAGAAATGTAGCACTGACCGGAATATGCCACGCACAGTGCACCATGAATAAAGAACTCAATGGTCGCGTCTGTGGCCTGATGAATCGCGCGGATCTGTTCCAGGTTAAGCTCACGCGCCAACACGATCTGCGTAAAGCCAACGTCAGAGAGGAACTTCGCTTTTTCCACCGTGCGAATATCACACTGCGTGCTGGCGTGCAGTTCAATCGGTGGAATATCAAGTTCCAGAATCCCCATATCCTGCACAATCAGTGCATCAACGCCGGTCTGATAAAGATCGGTAATCAACCGCTGCGCCGGTTCCAGTTCTTCGTCATGCAAAATGGTATTAAGGGTGACGAAAACTTTTGCGCCATAACGATGAGCAAATGGCACCAGTTCGGCAATATCTTTCAGGCTATTACTGGCGTTATGACGGGCACCAAAACCAGGGCCACCGATGTAAACAGCATCGGCACCGTGCAAAATAGCTTCGCGGGCAATGGCGGCATCGCGTGCCGGGCTTAACAGTTCAAGGCGATGAGAAGATACGGTCACTTTCTTATCCAGTAGCTGAAAAATGGCGGCTATTTTAGCCACAAGCGTGACGTTGCGAAATAGTTTTCCTGTTTAACTACGTGGGTAATGAATGAGGGAATGAAAATGCACGCTTTGCTCGTCACGGTTGCAATAGGCATGAGCGACATCGGCGGCAAAACGGATGCCTTCTCCACGATTAAGACTATGCCACACACCATCAACGCACAGTTCAAGCTGCCCTTCGATGACGACGACATGTTCAATCACCCCCTTTTCGTGTGGCGTCGATTCACTTATTGCGCCAGGAGCCATCAGGATCGAAAAGTGTTCAAAGCAGAGTTGTGGATCATAAGGAAACAACGAGGTGATCACCATCGCCTGCTGTTGTGGATCATAAACTGATGGTATAGCGTTCTGCGGCGGCGAAATAAACGTCGAAAACGGCACGTTCATTCCGGTGGCGATTTTCCATAATGTCGCGACCGTCGGGCTGGATTCATTACGTTCAATCTGCCCTAACATCGCTTTAGAAACGCCCGTAACTTCTGCCAGTCGAGAAAGACTCCAGCCTCGTTGCTGACGAAGATATTTAAGCGTGGCGGATAAATAGTGAGCGAGATTTTCCATGCGACTCCTCCTGCAAAACAGGAGTTTATCACTTGTGCGTTATAACGGACAAATGCTACGGTGCCTGTCCGCTATAACGCACGAGGTGATTATGCGTCTGTTTTCTGTTCCTCCACCTACATTACTGGCGGGATTTCTGGCGGTATTGATCGGCTACGCCAGTTCGGCGGCAATAATATGGCAGGCAGCGATTGTCGCGGGTGCCACCACTGCGCAAATCTCCGGTTGGATGACGGCACTGGGACTGGCAATGGGGTTCAGTACTCTTGCCCTGACATTGTGGTATCGCGTGCCGGTTCTGACCGCATGGTCAACGCCTGGCGCGGCTTTGTTAGTAACAGGATTGCAGGGACTCACGCTTAACGAAGCCATCGGCGTTTTTATGGTCACGAACGCGTTGATTGTCCTCTGTGGTGTGACGGGATTATTCGCCCGCCTGATGCGCATTATTCCGCATTCTCTTGCAGCAGCGATGCTGGCCGGGATTTTATTACGCTTTGGTTTACAGGCGTTTGCCAGCCTGGATGGTCAGTTTACGTTGTGCGGAAGTATGTTGCTGGTCTGGCTGGCGACGAAGGCTTTTGCGCCACGTTATGCCGTAATCGCGGCTATGGTTGTCGGAATTTTGGTGGTAATACTGCAAGGTGACGTTGTCACAAAAAATGTTGTTTTTAAACCCGTTCTTCCTGCTTATATCGATCCAGAATTTTCGTTTTCTCACAGTTTAAGTGTTGCGCTACCACTTTTTCTGGTGACGATGGCGTCGCAAAACGCGCCGGGGATTGCAGCGATGAAAGCGGCTGGATATTCGGTTCCCGTTTCGCCGCTGATTGTCTTTACTGGACTACTGGCACTTCTATTTTCTCCGTTTGGCGTTTATTCCGTAGGGATTGCGGCAATTACTGCTGCTATTTGCCAAAGCCCGGAAGCGCACCCGGACAAAGATCACCGTTGGCTGGCCGCCGCCGCGGCTGGCGTCTTTTATTTACTGGCGGGTTTATTTGGCAGTGCCATTACGGGCATGATGGCTACCCTGCCCGTAAGTTGGATCCAGATGCTGGCGGGTCTGGCGCTGTTAAGTACCATTGGCGGCAGTTTGTATCAGGCGTTGCATAATGAACGTGAGCGCGACGCTGCTGTGGTAGCATTTCTGGTAACGGCGAGCGGACTGACATTGGTTGGGATTGGTTCAGCGTTTTGGGGATTAATTGCCGGTGGCGTCTGTTACGTGATGTTGAATTTAATGGCTGGTAGAAACCGATAATAAGAAGCGCCATCTTACGATGGCGCGACTGGTATTACTTTTTGTTAACGTCAAACATGGTGGCATCCGTCGCCATGTCATCAATAACTTGCTTAATGTTTTCGAAAGCCATTGGTGTACTTTCGTTATTCAGGTCTTTACCTTCGCCCTGGCGAACCACTTTAATCACCGGTTTGTTGGTAGCCGCGTCAATCAGCTCACCTTCAAAGTACAAGCGGGTATCCATGGTACGGTGGCCCGTCGCCATTTGCGTCCCCGCAACAACTAATGCGACAGGAACAACTTCATAGAACTGTAACCCTTCTTTGCTGGTATCAACACCGGTAATAGCACCACGGAAAATCAGACTACGTGGGCCAGCGGTAGTCACCAGTGGTTTACGCTGCGCAATCGCTTCTTTCATTTCGGTGTTGGTATAGCTCAAAATTTTATCCAGAACTTTCTGCCCTACCTGGGTAGAGGCTTTTGGCACTGGGTAATAGGTGATCGGATTCCAGACAATGCTGTCATATTTGCTTTGATCAAAATTTGGATCAACCCAGCGCAATACCGGTTTGCCCGTTGCTGACGTTGTTTCTTGAAGGTTGGAGTAATTGTTTAAAAAACCAGAATATTTATCCGGCTGGGTGATTTTAGAGGCACAACCAGACAGAGCCAACAAACCGCATAAAGCCGCAACTTTCGCAATCGATGTGGTACGCATGAATAATTTCCTGAGATAATTATATTACTTTTTAAGTTATAGCAAAAAGCGCCGCTTCGTGTTGTGGCAAAAAAAGTGTTGTTGAAAATAAATTTTCCAGCCCCTTTTCTGACAATATAGTCAATGACGAAAAGGGGGCTGAGTCAATCATCAGTTGTTAATCTTCAGGATGTTAAGCTAATAAAAAACTTCGCTTCTTGTGATTTATTTCACACCATATTGATAAAAAACATGCCTACCGAAAAGAACAGCCGTTAATCATCTCTACGCGAAGCATTTCCATGCGCATTGTCCTTTTCTGATTATTTTTTGCGCGCCAACATAGTAGCAAAACGTAGTTTAATACGATTACCGTTGGCGTCGGTTCGGTGTAGTTCACCAACGTCTTCATTGTATTTCAGCATCTCCCAGCCTTCGTAATATCGACGCAACTCCCCCTCTTTGAAGGCAAATGGGAAGCCGACAGTACATGGGAAATCAGCGGTATCCATTGCCGCCACAATCAGGTTGTAACCGCCGGGTTTTGTGCAGCGCTGCATATTCGCAATCAGCCCTGGGATGGTTTTCGCCTCCAGGAACATCAGCACCACAGTAGAAAGAATAAAATCGTATTGTCCATCAAACGTGAGGCTATTCAGATCGACAACCTGAGTACGTAAATTTTCCAGATTTTCAATGGTTTTAATGCGCTCAACGTTGGCAATGCTCATAACATTTTTATCCCATGCGTCAACATCAAAACCATTAGCTGCAAGGTAAAGGCTATTACGACCATTGCCACAGCCCAGATCCAGCGTTTTACCCGGTTTAACCACTTTCACGGCTTCCAGAACTTCGGAATGTGTGCGGGTTAATTCATATTTATCAGTAAAGTAGTTTTCATCACGAATGATCATTCTTTGTCCTCGGATTTCATTAAAACGGCGCGCTCAGTTCTGATTAATAATTTCCCCTGCATCAGAAGCGCGAAAGTACGGATGAGCAGTAATGCGATAATAAAATTGGTAAAGATAAATAGCGGCACCGCCAGCGTATGGAAAAAACCATTATCGCTGCCGCTACCCAGATGCAAACCGGTAGTTGCCAACGCGGATACGCCGAACGAGAAACTCCAGAATGAGGCATTAAACGGTTGCGAGAGATACCACGGCATCAGGCGCAACATGAACAGTAGTTGCAGCAGCCCATAACCGAAAAGCATTTTCGCCAGTGTGTCACCCTCGCCACCGTTAACGCTTAACCAGGCGCTACAAGCGACCAGCGCAGGGGCAAGCTGAATACCGAGCGATGTCCGCAGCGCCGTGGGTAACTCACCCGAACTACGCAGCCGTTGAAGGATCACCGGTTCAAGACTCAACCAGGAGAAGACGCCAGCGCCTAAAAAAACCAGACCGGCATCAGTGTAACCTAACGCACCACAGGCCATTGCGCTGATAAAGTTATTGGCAACAGTCGGCAAATAAAGCCCCGGTGTCGTCGCTTCTTCAGGGTGAGAACCGCGCCATAATCCGGCAGTTTGCCAGGCGGCGTAAACCAGTTGAATCACTACGCCAACGCTGAACAGACACACTGCCAACGGGCGATACCACGGCACGAAACCAATTGCTACCAGCATCGTCGTTGCCGGAAACAAACTAACAAAACTGCTCATCACCGGATGGCGCACTTCTGCCAGCACACTGTGCGGAAAGCGCACCAGCCGGGTGATAAATGCCGTGGTCAGTAATCCCCAAATGATCATCGCCAGGATCACCAGACCATCACCTAACCAGTGACTGACCTGCCAAACCTGGCTGGCATAGCGCCAGGCAAACCCCATCCCTATCGTTCCCAACACAATGCCAAAGTAGCCAGCCGGTAAATTGAGCACTTTATCGCTCTGTATCTTCTTACTCATTTTGTTTAATTTATAAAGTATATTTGAAATGCATTTTATGGAAATTTCTCAAACATAGCCAGAGTCGCAGAATTTGCTACGGTTATAGTAAGTCACCTGCGGGAAAACGCTATGCGCAAATATCGTCTCAGTGAAGAACAGCGAGCCTTTAGTTATCAGGAAGATGGCGATAAAAAGAGTGTGTTATTACGGCAGATTATTGCCGTAGCCGATTTTAACGATGTGATAACGGGAACCGCTGGCGGCTGGATCGATAGCGAAACGGCGCTGGCACAGGAGGGAAATTGCTGGATTTACGACCAGAATACCATTGCTTTCGGCGGAACGGTTGTTTCCGGTAATACGCGTATCACCGGTAGTTGCGTGCTGCGGGGGGAGGTCTACGCAACGGATAACACCTGGATCGATAATAGTGAAATCAGCCAGGGTGCACATATAAGTGACAACGTCACGATTAAAGACTCATTAATATGTGGTCAGTGTAGAATTTTTGGTCATGCCTGTATCGATCAACATTCAATGATCGTCGCCACGCAAGGGCTAACGCCCGACCACCATCTTCTGCTGCAAATTTATGATCGCGCCAGGGTTAGCACCTCGCGTGTTGTCCATCAGGCGCAAATTTATGGCGATGCCGTCGTCCGGTATGCATTTATTGAGCATCGCGCCGAAGTTTTTGATTTTGCCCGTATTGAAGGCAATGAAGAAAACAACGTCTGGCTGTGCGACTGTGCGAAAGTCTACGGTCATGCACGTGTGATTGCCGGGACAGGAGAAGATGCCATTCCCACCCTTCACTACAGTTCCCAGGTAGCGGAACATGCCACGGTAGAAGGTAATTGTGTGTTAAAGCATCATGTTCTGGTTGGTGGTAACGCCATTGTGCGTGGTGGTCCGATTCTGCTCGACGAGCACGTTATCATACAAGGTGACAGTTGCATTACAGGCGCGGTAATGATTGAAAACCATGTGGAGATAACCGACCACGCCGTCGTCGAAGCCTTTGATGGCGACACTATTCATGTACGTGGTCCAAAAGTTATTAACGGCGAGGAACGTATTACACGAACGCCTCTGGCGGGATTATTGTGAATCGATAATGCGCGCGTATATATTCACATCATCGTAAGCATCGTTAAGGAATTCAGCCTGTTTCAGACAACCTTCCAGTGTAAAACCATTACGCACGGCTACCTTGTTGCTTTGCGGATTGTCCACCCGACATTTGATCACGAAGCGTCGTAGCTCACCAATCCGGGCATAATGATGAATAAACGCCTGCAGCGCCTGAGAAATAATCCCCTGTCCCTGATGGGACTCGTCCAGCCAGTAGCCGATTTCCGCCGTTTTATTCAGCGGTTCTATACGATTAAATGAGATAACGCCGACGAGTTCATCTTCTTTGAAAATCATGAACATTTTGGCATAGCCGCGTTGATGCAACATCATATTGCCCTGCACCGTTTTTCGCGTGTCCTCTTCGCTGTGCACAAACTGCGGCCAGTTTAACGATTGTTGTAACCAGGTTTTGTTTTTACAGGTTAATTGATACAGCGGTGTGACGTGTCTTTCTTCAACGGCACGTAATTCAAGTGATTCACTCACTTTAATCGTCTCGGTCATAATCCTTACATCAGTTTAAAAAGCCGCCCTGCTGGCGGCTTAGAAAGTTTACATCTCTTTGACGCTTTCCTGCTGCAGGATTTTAAGCATCTCATCCTTTAACTGTAACTTTTGTTTTTTCATGCGAACCACTTCCGCATTGTACCCTCGACCGTCAGAACCTTCCTTTCTGGCAATTTCATGATCAAGTTTATTGTGTTTATCGAACAAGGACATAAAGCGAGGATTTTCGTTTTTCAGACGGGATATTAAATCTCGGTATTCTGGAAACATACGCACTCCCTGTTAGTGGCTGACAAGGTGTATCTGAAATACACACCATCAGATTACTCATTTAACGTAAGGAAAAATGCGAGCAGGATCGTGTTTAACCAGACGACACCCTCCGGAAGAAGGTGCCGAAGAAAAGACGATTAATTCATCACGCGATCGTCAACATACTGACGTTTATCCGGTGCTGGTGGGAAATATTGATACAGCCATGTTTCACTGATGGCATCGCCCTGACAACGTAGATACATCCGCATATCAACCGGTTCGGTAGAGTCCGAGGTCGGATACCAGTCAAACTGAATACGGTAACCATCTATTGGTTCAATGTAGAGAATTTCGATTTGCTTCGCTTCACCACTGGAAAGCGTGATGACCGGTTCAATCCCTTTCGGCGCTGCTGCTTTCAGATCACCACCGACAAAATCGACGGCGAAACGACGCGCCCATTTTTCCGGATAGTGTTCACCTGGTGCCCAGCCTTCCGGAAAACCACCCATGCCGGTACGCGTCGCCATAACTCGCGCTAATGGACAATGAACAGGAGGTTGCGCACTCCAGTACAGACGATACTGGAACGCCAGTTCGTCGCCCGCTTTAATTGCTTTCTCCGGTTGCCAGAAACAGACAATGTTATCCAGCGTTTCCCCTGTTGTCGGGATCTCCATCAAACCGATAGTGCCTTTCCCCCACTGGTTACGTGGCTCCACCCACAGACTTGGGCGTTTGTTGTACCAGCCCATGATGTCCTGATAATGGGAGAAGTCGCGATCCAGTTGCAATAAACCAAACCCTTTGGGGTTGTTGTCGGTATAGGCATTGAACTGCAATTTTTGCGGGTTATTCAGCGGACGGCAGATCCACTCACCATTACCCCGCCACATGGAAAGACGGTCGGAGTCATGGATTTGCGGATGGATGGTGTCACACATCCGACGTTCGTTAGTACCACAACTGAACATGCTGGTCATCGGCGCAATGCCCAGTTGTTTAATGTCTTTGCGCGCATACAGGTGATTCTCAACATCCATAATCACCTGGCTCTTCTCACAATGGATGGTGAACTTATAGGCACCGGTAATGCTGGCACTATCGAGCAACGCATAAACGGTAAAGGTGGTTGCACCCGGTTTTACCGTATCGAACCAGAAAGCGGTAAAGTCGGGGAACTCTTCTTTGCTGTCGGTATAAGTGTCGATCGCAAGACCACGCGCCGACAAACCATATTGATAAGTGTCATCAACAGCACGGAAATAACTGGCACCGAGGAAAGAAACTACGTCGCGGCGCGCCAGTTCTGGCGCTTTAAACACTCGGAACCCCGCAAAGCCGAGATCGCTTTGCCCTTCCAGTTGTTTGGTATCGACACCCGCATCGTTGTATTTGAATAACTCCGGGCGGAAGTGAATTTCGCGCGCCAGATGAGTTGCCGGATCGACAGAGAACATGCGCACGCGGCGACGGAATCCCATTCCCATATGGAAGAACTGAGCGTCAAGCTGGCGATTTTCAACGTTATGCCATAACGATTTTTCGGCGTCGTATTGAATGCTGTTATAGGCCTGAGGCGTCATTGTCGCCAGCGTATCGGGTAACGGACGCGGCGCGCCTCGCCACGTTTTTTGCGCTAAATCATGCGCCATTGACTGTAAAATAGAGAAGTCAAAACGCTGGGTTTGCCCGTCGGCAATGTCCGATTCTGCTGCGAACGCAGCCTGAGAAAAAAGAGAAGCAATGCCGCTAGTCCCGCACACGGCGGCCATAGCCATTGAACCTTTAATAAATCGTCTACGATCCATACCTGAAAGTGAGTCCTTCTGGTGTAGTGAATGGTCCCGCGCTGGTCGTATTCAGCGGCAAGAAAATGCTTGTTTATAACCGCTCACTCTAGACAATATTTATTAATAATCCAATTGTTAGACACAGAGAATCTGCACAAATTGGCATTTTTTTTCTGTCGATGGGAAGAGCCTGATTCGTTTGTAAAATCAGGCAAATTTTTGCAAAGTCGGATGCACCGAATTTTAAAGCAAACCACAGCGACGTTTACTGCGTTCTTCCGCTTCCTGATAGAGCTGAAACTCATCAAACACCGGACACCCCAGCGCCTGTTCAAAAGCTTCCCGGCTGGCATTGCCGCGACTGCGCATTTGCGTTTCATTGCCCAGATTCGACTGGAAGATCCCCGCAGCACTAACCGGCAGAAAATCCTCATAAGTAATAGGTTGCGCTACGACCCAACCACGTTCGATCAAAGGTTGAGGATCATCACCGGGATGAATCGCCCGACGATGTGCCTCACCCGACGGCGTCAGGCGATAACGAAACCATGCCAATCCATGCTGTCGCATCAGAAATTCACTGTCCGGAAAGGCACTAAAGGTTTCCTGCAGATGAAGTTGGTGAGTGAGATTATCCTGTCCTGTTCCGGCATTACGCAGAAGTACATCATACAGTTGCCGTCCTTTCGGCGTTAACGCCACACCGCGTTGCTCTATCTCGCCAAAGCGCGCGGTATGCGTCCCCTGCTTTTGCCCTGCAAACATGACCGACTCTTCCAGCGCCTTAAAGCTGGTCTGGCGCAGTAAAATCGGCACCTCGCGGCGCGGCGGTCCTTCGATCAGAATTTTGGGTTCGATACCGCATTCGGGCATCATCGACTGAACTCTGTCGATATCCAGGGTACGTGGCGTCAGGTGGTTAATATGGCAGCCGTGAAAACAGACCACATCAGCAATTAGTCGATGTTCGTTATGCAATGCGCGATAGGTTTCTTCATCCACCGTTGCCGATTGATGCCAGCGAAACGTCTCCAGAGCTTCCTGCACAAACTCCCGTGCCTGTGCTTCGCTAAAGCCACCTTCCTGATCATATTCATCTAACAGTTGTCGACAACGCGGGGTAAAGATATCGCGCTGATGCAAAATCTCCGCCGCCCTCTGGCGCAAGGTTTCGTTTTCGATAAGCTCAAGGCGAAGTAATGAGGTAAAAACCCGGAAAGGATTACGCGCCAGCGAGGCATCATCGATAGGACGAAATGCCGTGGAATGTACCGGCACGCCCGCCTGCGAGAGATCGTAATAGCTCACCGGATACATCCCCATAATGGCGAATATCCGCCGTAATGTAGCAAGCTCCTGCGCAGTTCCCACACGTATCGCGCCATGACGTTCAACGTTAAGTCGCGCCAGCTCATCCGCATTAACCATTTTTTCATGCAGTTGGGGATTGTTTTCCAGCACAGCCAGATTTACATCAGCTACCAGTTCCAGCAACGTACCGTACTGTGGAACTTCTTGCTGATACATGGCAGACATTGCCTGCGAAAACTGTTCCCGAATCTCATCCGCCGTGATGCTGTTCGCCATAATATCTGCCTCCAGTGGTCGATAATCTGGAGTGTAGGTAACCGCATTCACTCTGGTGTGAAGAATTTACAAACTGTGATCTCCCCGCGAAATCAGCAAAGCTGGACATTCCAAGGTAACAAAATTGCTTTAAATGTTAATAATATTTTGCAATCAGGTTATCATAATTAAACAACTTCACTTGTCAGCGGCACCGCTTCGTTTTTAACATCGCTTATGGAAAAAAATAGTCTGTTTAGTCAGCGCATCCGTTTGCGCCACCTTCATACATTCGTAGCTGTCGCACAACAAGGAACTTTGGGGCGCGCGGCTGAAACCCTTAATCTGAGCCAACCTGCGCTCTCTAAGACACTGAATGAACTGGAGCAATTGACGGGCGCTCGCTTATTTGACCGTGGACGTCAGGGCGCACAACTTACCTTACCCGGCGAGCAATTTTTAACCCATGCAGTCAGAGTGCTTGACGCCATCAACACCGCTGGTCAGGCGCTTAATCGTAAAGAAGGACTTAACAATGATGTTGTAAGAGTTGGTGCATTACCTACTGCTGCGCTGGGGATCTTGCCTTCCGTTATCGGTCAGTTTCATCAACAACAAAAAGAGACCACTCTGCAAGTCGCCACCATGAGTAACACCATGATTCTGGCCGGATTAAAAACAGGAGAAATCGATATCGGTGTTGGCCGGATGTCAGATCCTGAACTGATGACCGGGCTTAATTATGAATTGCTGTTTCTCGAATCACTGAAACTGGTTGTCCGGCCTAATCACCCACTCCTGCAGGAAAACGTGACGCTAAGTCGGGTACTGGAATGGCCTGTTGTCGTATCACCGGAAGGCACTGCACCACGCCAACATTCAGATGCGCTAGTACAGAGCCAGGGTTGTAAAATTCCTTCGGGTTGTATCGAAACGCTTTCAGCCTCTCTTTCACGTCAGCTTACGGTTGAATATGACTATGTATGGTTTGTCCCTTCTGGCGCAGTAAAAGACGATCTGCGTCATGCCACGCTGGTGGCGCTGCCTGTTTCGGGACAGGGTGCTGGCGAACCTATTGGAATACTAACACGCGTAGATGCGACGCTCTCTTCCGGCTGTCAGCTAATGATTAACGCCATTCGGAAATCAATGCCGTTCTGAAAGGTAAAGGGATCTTGAGATCCCTTCTTTAATCTTTTCACGCCGTTACCAGACTAACTGAATCCCCCGCCACTCGTTGAGCTGCCGGCGCAGATTGTTTCGTCAGACGGAATACATCTACCGCTTCAGTTAATCGCGCCGCCTGCTCTTCAAGGGATACCGCCGCCGCAGAAGCCTCTTCCACCAATGAGGCATTCTGTTGCGTCACTTTATCCATTTCAGAAATCGCCTGACTGACTTGCGTTATGCCCCTGCTTTGCTCATCCGACGCAGCAGCTATTTCCTGCATGATATGCGTGACGCTCGCCACAGCGTCCATTATGGCACTCATGGTTTTCCCTGCTGTCGTCACCTCATTAGCTCCTTGCCCAATTAATCTGACTGATTCACTGATCAGGCCTTCAATTTCTTTCGCTGCCTGAGCGCTACGGCTGGCGAGTGTACGCACTTCACTGGCAACGACAGCAAATCCGCGCCCTTGCTCACCGGCCCGCGCGGCTTCAACGGCTGCATTGAGCGCCAGAATATTTGTCTGGAAGGCAATACTGTTGATCACGGCGGTAATTTCGGAAATTTTCTTTGAACTGCTGGAGATATCCCCCATCGTTTTCACCACGCCGGAGACCGTCTGCCCACCATCGCTGGCTTTAATGGAAGCCTCTTGCGCCAGACGGCTTGCGTAGTGGGCATTATCCGCATTCTGTTTGACTGTCACAGTGAGTTGCTCCATGCTGGCAGCGGTTTGTTCAATCGCCGCGGCCTGTTCTTCAGTGCGCGAAGAAAGGTCGGCATTGCCAGCGGAAATTTCGCTGGTGCCGCGATAAATCTCCTCCGCCCCCTGACGTACCGTCCCGACAGTCATCACCAGCGAATGCTGCATTTGCTGCAAATGACGGCTTAAACGGCCAATTTCACTGCGCCCAGAAGGTTCGTCAGCCATTGTCAGATTGCCGCTGGCAATTTGTTCAATGCGTTGCGCAGCATGCTGCAGAGGTCGAATCACTATCCGACGCAAAACCATAAAGGTCATCAGCGTCATGACCAGGGCAAGCACAAACGCACCAATCATAAACATCACCCCCAGTCGAGTGCGCTGATGCGCCTGCTCCGTCAGATGATTTGCTCTGGCACTACGTATTTCAACAGCGTTGTTTAAAATCTGGCTATAAACATTATCCAGCGATCGGATCTGCTCACTTTCATGATTAATAATCGCTTCGAACATGCCATTTTTGGCATATTTCAACATGGGTTGCAGACCTGTTATATAAGCCTGAAAACGTTGATTTAATTCAGCATCCAGAGCTTCATCATCACGTGTTTTCACACGGCGATTCTGGTAAGCGCGATAACCTTGCTGCGACTGTTTAATCTGCAATTCTGCTTGTGCAATATTTTTTTTCATCTCTTCCATTTCTGCGATCCGACTCGCCGCCCCGGCCTGAATCATATTGATTCGGGCTGAACGCAAAAAATCAGAGCTATTTGCTAACCCCGTGCGAATCTGGATCTCGGCGGTGACATCTCGCTGATCGCGGTCAGCCTGCCAGAGAAAATATCCAGCCAGGGCTGAACTCAAAGCAAAAAGAAATAATATGCCGCCAAGAATGCAGGCAAATAACGGAACCAATCTGATGTGATGTAAAAAGCCTGAGCGGTGTGAGGATGTTGTATTCATGACCGTGGTCTCTCTTCCAGGTTTACTCCCGATAGAGGGTCATCGGCAATTGACGGTAATTGCTTACTGCCAAAAACCTGTTCATATCACATTTTTACAACAATTATTGCGATGAGAGATTATTACCGCCGGAATGAAGAAACCGGGAATCAGAAGGACGAAGGCCCCGATCGATAATGCTATCAACCGAGGCCAACGAATGAACCACACAATTCGGATGTTAGCCTCTTACCCGCCATCCGGCAGAGAGAAAGGCTATGAAGCGCCCCCCAGGTGGCGTGTCTGCTCATTATTTGTTTCACAATACTGGCATTCACACTCCTGACCCGACAAACGCTCTATGAACTGCGGTTCCGGGACGGTGAAAAGGAGGTGGCAGCCTCATGGCCTGCACGTCCAGGTAAGGGCAGCGCAGGGAGTTTTCCCCGCGTATCTGGCTGGCAGGTTCATTTTCTCATGGCACCCCTTTTTACTTTTCAGTTAGTGCACGTTTTTTTCGATGCGCTGATAGAACCATCGTTACAGACAAATTTGCCGCCAGCAGTGCAGTGAGAGATCCCCCCTTTCGAACCGGAACAAGGTTTTCGCCCTGCATCAGCATAAAAAGACATCAGTAATCCTATCAGTAAAATAAATGACAACTTCTTCATATAACCTCCATGGTTTGCCGAATCTTATGTTCGGTACAAAAGTTATACGCCGGACAGTTTTTATTTCACTTAGGGAGATCAAAGATTGGATTGGGGGAAATTGAGTAACGCTCTTAATAGAAAGATAATTTGATTAAATATTGGCCAGGCAAACATATAAACACGAATTCTGGTTTTATTTGTCATACAAATAAATATAATAGGTGCTTCCGATGTAGACCCGTATTCTTCGCCTGTACCACGGGTCTGGTTTAGTACAGGCGTTTTCTTTTACTGTTGTCAGGAACGCTTACGCGGCATCATGCGCAGAAGCGTATTGTCCTTCCAGAAATAGTGGTGCGCCAATGCAGCAGCGGCATGCAACCCAATAACGAAATACCCCAGATTTGCCAGCGTTTCATGCCACGATTTTAAGGTATCTACCAGATCGAAATTGGCCTCTGATGCATGAGGCATCATCACACCAAACGCAAACCACGGATTGCCACGGTTATACATCATCACCATGCCAATTATCGGCAGTGCGATAAACAGCAAGTAAATGACCAGATGCCCGAGATGCGCAAGCCCCGTCATCATTGGCTTTGGTTTAGGCACAATTGGTGGCGTTGGATATTTCAGTCTTAGCACGAGACGAAGCACCATCAGTACGAAAATCGAAATGCCACAGGAAACATGGATCATGTTGATAACCGGTCGATCGGCTCGCGGGAAAAATCCACGAAACTCCATCGCACAGTAAGCTGCGATAACCAGTAAAAAGACCAGCCAGTGAATACCGATTTGTAACTTTGAGTATTTATTTTCCATAACATTTCCTGATTTAAAACAATTTATTGTTAACATAACCAGCTTTTCTCAAAATTTCATTAAATATTGTTCACCCATTTTCAGTAGGTTACGTTTCACTGCGAGAATGTAGATTGCTCATCCCACCATCCTGGTCTAAGCCTGGAAAGGATTAATTTTCACCCACGAGTTCCTGACAGGAGAAAACCATGAGTAAAGTTGGTATTAACGGTTTTGGTCGTATCGGTCGACTGGTATTGCGTCGATTACTGAAGGTCAAAAGCAATATAGATGTTGTCGCCATTAATGATCTCACATCCCCGAAAATTCTCGCCTACTTGCTAAAACACGATTCAAACTACGGCCCGTTCCCCTGGAGCGTTGATTTCACTGAAGATTCACTTATTGTCGATGGCAAAAGTATTGCGGTTTACGCCGAAAAAGAGGCGAAAAATATTCCGTGGAAAGCGAAAGGTGCAGAAATCATTGTTGAATGTACCGGCTTTTATACATCCGCAGAGAAATCGCAGGCACATCTGGATGCTGGCGCGAAGAAGGTGTTAATTTCCGCCCCTGCCGGTGAAATGAAAACCATCGTTTATAACGTCAATGACAACACGCTGGATGGCAACGACACCATTGTTTCCGTGGCGTCCTGCACCACCAACTGTCTTGCGCCGATGGCCAAAGCACTCCATGACAATTTTGGAATAGAAGTCGGCACGATGACGACGATTCATGCCTATACCGGCACCCAGTCACTGGTGGATGGTCCGCGTGGTAAAGATCTACGCGCTTCACGTGCGGCGGCAGAAAATATTATTCCCCATACAACGGGCGCAGCAAAAGCTATTGGTCTGGTGATCCCGGAACTGAGCGGTAAACTGAAAGGCCATGCACAGCGTGTACCGGTAAAAACGGGTTCTGTCACCGAGTTGGTGTCTATTCTCGGTAAAAAAGTGACTGCCGAAGAAGTGAACAATGCACTTAAAAAGGCGACAAACAATAACGAATCATTTGGTTATACCGATGAAGAAATAGTCTCTTCCGATATCATTGGTAGCCATTTTGGTTCGGTGTTTGATGCCACCCAAACGGAAATTACCGCCGTGGGCGATTTGCAACTGGTAAAAACAGTCGCCTGGTACGACAACGAATATGGCTTTGTCACCCAGCTTATTCGCACCCTGGAAAAATTCGCCAAACTCTGACAGATACAGGCGAAGGAAAATGCCTCCGCCTGTTTTACACATTATGACTGTAAATAAACGACCTGGGTTTGCAGGTATTCATGCAAACCATGTTTACCATCCGCACCGCCAATACCCGACTTACGCCATCCGGCGTGGAAACCTTGCATCGCTTCAAAGTTTTCACGATTGATGTAGGTTTCACCGAACTTCAACCCTTTGATGGCTTTCATCGCGACGTTCAGATTTTGAGTATAAATCGACGAGGTCAGGCCGTAATCGCTGTCGTTAGCCATGGCGATAGCGTGTTCCAGCGTATCGAAAGCGACAACAGGCAGCACCGGGCCAAAGGTTTCTTCGTGCATAATTGACATTTCCTGGCGAACATCCAGCAATATTGTCGGCGGATAATAGTACCCTTTCCCCGCTACCGCTTTGCCACCAAGCGCCACTCTCGCGCCCTCTTCTACAGCACGAGCCACTTTCTGCTCAACCTTTTCCAACGCCGCGGCGTTAATCAATGGCCCCATTGCAATGTCGTTGCGTTCAGAAGGATTGCCAAACTGCACCGCCTGCATCGCTTCACCAAGTCGGTTAACAAACTGATCATAAATGCCTTTCTGTACATAAACACGTTCAGCACAGTTGCACACTTGCCCACTATTAATGACTCGTGAATCAACGATGGCTTTGACTGCCAGTTCAATATCAGCGTCATCCATCACAATAGCGGGCGCTTTGCCGCCCAGTTCCAGACACACTTTGGTGATATTTTTCGCCGCAGTTGCCATGATTTTCTCCCCGGCGGCGACGCTGCCCGTCATACTGACCATTGCGACCTTCGGGTTACCCGCCAGTTCCTGACCCACTGTTTCACCGCGCCCCAGCACAAGGTTAAACACGCCGCGTGGAAGGCCAATTTCATCGACGATTTTGGCGAAAGCAATTGCGTTATTTGGTGTAAATTCGCTCGGTTTAATGACGATGGTATTGCCGGTGAGCAGAGCGGGTGCCATTTTGCGGGCAATCAGGAAGAACGGGAAATTCCACGGCAGAATACCGGTGGTCACGCCAAGCGCACGTTTAAAAAGAAGAATATTCTCTCCCGGGCGATCGCTTTGAATAATCTCACCCTCGTAGCGCCGCGCCCACTCCGCCATATAATCAATATAGTCCGCCGTGAAAGCCACTTCGACTTCAGCCAGTTGCTGGACTTTGCCCCCTTCCTCGACAATCAGTGCACTGATTTCACTGGCGCGTTCGCGGATCCCGGCAGCGATTTTGCGTAACCAACTGGCGCGCTCAATGGCAGGCAATGCTTCCCATTCTGGTTGGGCGCGTTCTGCAGCATCGATTGCCTTACGGGCATCCTCAGCCTGACCATCAGGAATACGGGAAATAACCGTCTCTGTTGCAGGGTTTACAACATCAATCCATGCATCTCCATGCCAGGTAACAAACTGTCCATCGATATACATAGGATGTTGAACGGGTACTGACATGGGCGACTCCTGTGATTATTGTGTTTTTATTTAGTAAGTATATTGTTAATAAACATCGGTCATTGCGGAAACGGCATCGTGGAAGGACGAATCTGTGAAGGGCTTCATAAAAACAGGTGTGAAAAGAATAAAAGGCAGAAGTAAAAGTAAAGAATCATGCCCGTTTGCCAACGGTTTTTCACAAACGGGCAATTTTTAACGTAGCGAACGACTTTCCATCGCTTCAATAAGTACAGCGTCGTGTTTCAGCGTCTGCCATGCCTGGGCGACTTCTGCAGGAAAATCAACGTGAACGATAAAATCACGTCCGCGGGGGCCATAACCGTCGCTATCATCACGCAAACGTGGTAGCTCACCAGTAAGTAGCGATAAATAACGTTCAACTGGCCATAATCCTTCCAGTTGATTAACAAATGCGACACTGTCTGCGTTATTCCCCACTTGTGGTACGAATCCTGGATAACTTAACCAGCGAGGTGCATCGGGATTATCAGCAGTAATACGGCGGAACGTCGCCATCGTGCGCCGCTGCATGGTGGGATCCTGCACAACGATAGCCGTGTGAATGCGCTCTGTGGCCTGATTCAATAACGCGACGCTGAAGCGGGCGTTTTCACCGCAGTTCGTTGACTGGTCTTCAATCCAGATTTTTTCATGGGGAATATGCCAGAACTGATGGGCAATATCTGCAAGGATGGTGGCTTCTGCCCTGCCCGTGGTACGAATGATGTTGTAATGTGGATGCTGTGCGACAGCACTATATAAAAAGGTTGTCGAGTGACCGATACCACCGCTGATCAGTAATGGAATTTGCTGATCGCGGGCAATCTTGCATGCAGCGTCGATAGTGGGAATAACAGCGTTACCTGCGAGGATCACGCAATCAGCCTGATACGGCACCTCACCAGAGAAATCATCCTGCGCCAGCCATCGACCAATAACGTTTATGGCATCTATAGTTGTCGCTGAAAGCGTCGGAAACGGGTTAATGTTCATGGTCCCTCCTTCTCGTTCCCTTAAGAATACTGCGTGAGATAATAATGAGAAGCGGAGCACTCTGAAAGGAAGACGTTGTATTTTCTCTATCCTCCTTCGTAAGCCTGATATTTGTTTTACTCATACTGTATTTGAGGAAAGACTGTTGATAAAAATTCAGCAAAATCATTCAATGTTGCGATAGAGTGAATCCTTCAGATCTTATAAAGAAAAAACCCGGCAGCACACGCTTACCGGGTTTTAGATTCATCAGCCAAATAACAGCCGTTAACCGCTAATCTGCTCCATCGCCTGCAAAATACGCTTATCCGATATCGGATACGGCGTACCAAGTTGTTGGGCGAAGTAACTGACGCGCAGTTCTTCAATCATCCAACGGATCTCTTTCACGTCTTCATCCTCACGACGCGCTGGCGGCAGTTTGTTGAACCATTGTTGCCATGCCTGCTGGACGTTTTCGACTTTCAGCATTTGGGCACGGTCACGATGCGGATCAACCGCCAGTTTTTCCAGGCGTTTTTCAATCGCCTGCAAATAGCGCAGCGTATCGCCCAGCCGTTTGAAGCCGTTACCGGTGACAAAACCGCGATACACCAGACCGCCCATTTGTGCTTTGATGTCAGAAAGCCCCAGCGCCATCGTCATATCAACACGCCCTTTCAGACGTTTGTTGATGTTGAACACTGCCGTGAGGATTTGCTCGACCTGCTTCGCAATATCCACCACGGTATCGTTCAGTTCGGCACGCACTTTTTCATGTAGCGCAGCAAAACCCTCTTCCGTCCAGACCGGGCCACCGTTGGCGTTGATTAATTTATCCACACCGCAGGAGATACAATCATCGATCAGCTCCAGCACTTTGCCATACGGGTTAAAGTACAGCCCCAGCTTGGCTTTATTCGGCAACTTCTCATGCAGATATTTGATCGGTGAAGGAATATTCAGCAACAGTAGACGGCGCAGACCGTTCCACATTGCTTGCTTCTGCTCCAGTGGATTATCAAACAATTTGATCGCCACGCTGTCACGTTCATCCACCAGCGCAGGCCACGCTTTCACTTTGTAATTGCCGCGCTTCTGCTCGTAGCTTTCCGGCAATTGACCAAAGCTCCAGATATGCAGGCCGCTCTGCTCGATACCGTCATCAGCGACCGCAGACAGTGTTTCCTGTACTTTGCCTTTCAGCGCCTCTTTCAGTTCCTGTAATGAGCGCCCTTCTTTCAACTTCTTGTTTTTGTCGTCCACCACGCGGAAAGTAATTTTCAGGTGATCGGGCACCTGATCCCAGTGCCAGTCTTCGCGGTCAACGGTAACGCCGGTCATGCGGCGCAATTCACGTTCAAGACTGTCGAGCAACGGTAGTTCCAGTGGCGTCACGCGGCCTAAAAACGCTTCGGCGTAGTTTGGCGCAGGCACAAAATTACGACGTACCGGTTTTGGCAGCGATTTAATCAGCGCAATCACCAGTTCACGACGTAAACCAGGAATTTGCCATTCAAAGCCGCGCTCTTCCACCTGGTTGAGCAACGGCAGCGGAATATGCACAGTCACGCCATCAGCGTCCGCACCTGGCTCAAACTGATAACTTAAACGCAGCTTGAGATTGCCCTGATGCCAGAAGTTCGGGTAATCCAGCTTGCTGATTTTTTCCGCACCTTCTTTGATCAACATGCTCTTTTCAAAGTTGAGCAAATCAGGCGTTTCGCGGCTAACCTTTTTCCACCAGTTGTCGAAGTGGCGCGAAGAGATCACATCATGGCTAATGCGCTGGTCGTAAAATTCAAACAGCGTCTCGTCATCTACCAGAATATCGCGACGACGTGATTTGTGTTCCAGCTCTTCCACTTCTGCCCGCAGTTTCAGGTTTTCACGGAAGAAAGCGTGACGTGTCTGCCAGTCACCTTCTACAAGTGCATGGCGGATAAAGAGTTCACGGCACAACGCAGGATCAATCTGGCTGTAGTTAACCTTACGCGCGGCGACAATCGGCAACCCATAAACGGTGACTTTTTCCGTCGCCATCACTGCGCCCTGCGCCCGTTCCCAGTGCGGTTCACTGTAGGTGCGTTTGATCAAATGTTGGGCAACCGGCTCTACCCATTCCGGATCGATGCGTGCCGCAATGCGCCCCCACAGGCGGCTGGTTTCTACCAGTTCCGCCACCATCACCCACTTTGGCGGCTTTTTGAATAAACCAGAACCAGGGAAGATAGAGAAACGCGCGTTACGTGCGCCGGTATATTCCTGTTTATCCGCATCTTTCATGCCGATATGTGAAAGCAAACCGGTCAGTAATGCGATATGAATTTCGCGATACTCCGCCGGTTCACTGTTTACCGGAATGCCGAGTTCTTTCACCACCTGGCGCAACTGAGTGTAGATGTCCTGCCATTCGCGCACGCGCAGATAGTTGAGATATTCAGTGCGGCACAAGCGACGGAAGGCGTTTGAAGAGAGCGCCTTTTGCTGCTCACCGAGATAATTCCACAAATTCACAAACGCCAGGAAGTCGGACTCTTTATCGTGGAAACGACGATGTTTTTCATCCGATGCCTGTTGTTTGTCCATCGGGCGTTCACGAGGGTCCTGAATGGAGAGCGCGGAAGTGATAATCATCGCTTCCCTTACACAGCCATGTTTCTGCGCTTCCAGCACCATGCGTGCCAGACGCGGGTCAACCGGTAACTGTGATAACTGACGACCAAGTGGTGTCAGTTTATATGCGGTTTGCTGTTCGTCGGTGGTGATTGCACCTAACTCCTCCAGCAGGCGCACACCATCCTGAATATTGCGTTTATCCGGCGCTTCAACAAACGGAAACGCAGCGATATCGCCCAGCCCCAGGGCGGTCATCTGTAAGATAACCGACGCCAGGTTGGTACGCAGAATTTCCGGATCGGTAAACTCCGGACGAGAAAGGAAATCGTCTTCCGAATAAAGACGAATACAGATCCCTTCTGATACGCGTCCGCAACGGCCTTTACGCTGATTGGCTGAAGCCTGCGAAATTGGCTCAATCGGTAGACGCTGCACTTTGGTGCGATAGCTGTAGCGGCTGATGCGCGCCGTACCTGGGTCGATCACGTATTTAATACCCGGCACAGTCAGCGAGGTTTCCGCGACGTTAGTCGCCAGCACAATGCGCCGCCCGCTGTGTGACTGGAAGACGCGATTTTGTTCGCTGTTTGAAAGCCGCGCATAAAGCGGCAATATTTCCGTATGGCGTAAGTTCAGCTTGTTCAGCGCATCGGCGGTATCGCGAATTTCCCGCTCGCCGCTCATAAAGATCAAAATGTCGCCGGGGCTTTCCTGGCTCAATTCGTCTACAGCATCGAAAATCGCCTGTAACTGGTCGCGCTCGGTATCATCCGCTTCTTCAACTATTGGTCGATAACGCACTTCTACCGGATAAGTTCGACCCGAAACTTCGATAATCGGCGCATTGTTAAAGTGGCGAGAGAAGCGTTCCGGATCGATGGTCGCGGAAGTGATGATGACTTTCAGATCCGGGCGACGTGGCAACAGCTCTTTCAAATAACCGAGCAGGAAATCAATGTTCAGGCTGCGTTCGTGCGCTTCGTCAATGATGATGGTGTCGTACTGCATCAGCAGGCGATCCTGCTGGATTTCCGCCAGCAGAATACCGTCGGTCATCAGCTTGACCATCGTGTTATCACTGACGTGATCGCTGAAACGGACTTTATAACCGATGCAGCCACCCGGTTCGGTCTGCAACTCTTCCGCAATACGGTTCGCCACGGTACGGGCTGCCAGTCGACGAGGCTGGGTATGGCCAATCAGCCCTTTAATCCCGCGCCCCAGTTCCATACAGATTTTCGGCAACTGCGTCGTTTTACCGGAACCTGTTTCTCCGGCGACAATCACCACCTGGTGGTCACGGATCGCTTCGAGAATGTCCTGTTTTTTCTGGCTAACCGGCAAATTGTCCGGATAAGTAATCTCCGGACGCGCCGCTTCACGTAGCAGGACTTTCCCTGCCGCCTGGTCAATTTCTTTTGCCATCTCCTGGAAAATGGCCTGTTGTGCATCAGGATTTTTAACCTTCTTCACCCCATGCAGACGGCGGGAAAAACGCAGTCTGTCACGCAGCATTAACGAATCCAACCGCTGCTGTAAGGCGTTAAAGGTCAATTTTTGTTGTTCTGTCATAACGTTAAAGGGCAGCGTTGTGCCTGATTAATTTTCTTTTAAATGATAGATATAGAGTACCACATCGCGGCTTTTTATGTGTTGTTCAATAAATTCGAACATAGACTTCGATATATTGCGCTATCTCTGTGGCAGGATTGTGAATAAAGTGTCAACAAGCAACAGGGCATCGCCCATTCAAACATCTATAAGGAAACACCATGAGCAAGGTATTAGTTCTTAAATCCAGCATCCTGGCAGGGTACTCTCAGTCTGGTCAGTTGTCTGATTATTTTGTTGAACAGTGGCGTGAAAAGCACACTGCTGATGAAATCACCGTCCGCGACCTGGCTGCAAATCCGGTTCCGGTGCTGGATGGCGAACTGGTTGGCGCTCTGCGTCCGAGTGACGCGCCGCTGACTCCGCGCCAGCAGGAAGCCCTGGCACTGTCTGATGAACTGATTGCCGAGTTGAAAGCGCATGACGTTATCGTGATTGCCGCACCGATGTACAACTTCAACATCTCTACTCAGTTGAAAAACTATTTTGACCTGGTTGCGCGTGCAGGCGTTACTTTCCGCTACACCGAGAACGGTCCTGAAGGTCTGGTAACCGGTAAAAAAGCCATTGTTATTACCAGCCGTGGCGGTATCCATAAGGATGGGCCTACAGACCTGGTGACCCCGTATCTTTCTACGTTCCTTGGCTTTATCGGCATTACTGACGTGAACTTTGTCTTTGCTGAAGGTATCGCTTACGGGCCGGAAATGGCAGCAAAAGCGCAGGCAGACGCTAAAGCGGCAATTGACGCAATTGTTGCAGCATAAGTTTTAAGAAGCCTACCGCGAGTGCGGGAGGCTTTTTTACTTAACTCGCCTTTTTCGCAATACTGTCCAGCGTTGCCAACACATCATCAGGTAGCGCTAATTCCCCTACTGCCATATTCTCCCGTAAATGCGCAACGGAAGACGTTCCCGGGATCAGCAAAATATTCGGTGAACGTTGCAACAGCCACGCCAGCGCCACCTGCATCGGTGTCGCATTAAGACTTGCTGCGACATCAGAGAGCGTGGAGGATTGCAGTGGCGTAAAGCCCCCGAGCGGGAAGAACGGCACATATGCAATGCCATCGCGAGCCAAAGAATCAATTAATTCGTCATCCGCACGATGGGCAATGTTGTATTCGTTTTGCACGCAAACAATTTCTGTAATCTTGCGCGCCTCTGCAACCTGCGTTGGTGTTACGTTGCTCAGGCCAATATGTTTTACCAGCCCTTGTTGTTGCATCTCAGCCAGCACGGTCAGGCTGGCTTCAATCGACCCTTCCGCCGGGCCATGTCCATCGTCAGGCATCACCCGCAGGTTCACCACATCCAGCACGTCCACCCCCAGATTTCGCAGGTTATCGTGCACCGCTTTTTTCAGTTCTGCTGGAGAGAATGCCGGCAACCAGGAGGCGTCCTCACCGCGGCGAGCGCCAATTTTGGTGACGATAGTCAGGTCATCGGAATAAGGATGTAACGCTTCGCGGATAATCTGATTGGTAACGTGTGGACCATAAAAGTCGCTGGTATCAATGTGATTGACGCCCAATGCCAGTGCCTCACGCAGCACGGTAATCGCGACATGGCGATCTTTCGGTGGGCCGAATACACCAGGTCCTGCCAGTTGCATCGCGCCGTAACCGAGACGGTTAACGGATTTTGTACCGAGAGTAAATGTGTTGCTGCTCATAACACCCTGCCCTGTAATAAAGCGGATTAAGAAAAATCAGTATAGAAATGAACGGAAAGTGAATAAATGACTATTGAATGCGGATGCGTAAAAACGAGCGCCAACAAGCAAAAACAGCGCCGCAATCAGTCTGGCGGAGGTCTGTAGGTATAATTTGTACCGTTTTGAACGGTAACTGATCTTTCTGAATACGAAATTAATTACCGCTGCTTTACGTTTTTTATTTTTGCAGCCATTTCCCATTAATCCCCTGCACATATTCTCCCGGTTTAGCGCGAGCGACCAGTTTCTGCCCTGCCAGTTTTGCAATCTCCTCAGTTGAGACATTATTTTGTCTGGCCAGTTGCTGATAACTCAGCGCACGAGCTTTATTAATATCGTTTACCAATGCCTGCGTTTCGTCATCCGTTTTCAGTGCCATCAGATAACCATTAAATGTTTCGCCTACCCGCCCCTGACTTCTGGCTTCATTCAGGGTTAACGCCATCGCACTGCTGCTCATCAGGCAAACAGTCCACACCATTATCAGTAATGCTCTTTTCATCATTACCTCAAAAAAGATCGCTACGGGTTTTGAGCAAGTCTTCAACGTCCTTATCTGCTTTTATGATGATCTCATGCTCAATTTTAACGTTCATATTAATGGTGATTGGCTCTTTCGGCGCAGCCACTTCAATGCGCGGCGTGCAACCAAGCAACATAAAAGAGGACGCGAACGCGGTTATCATTATTTTCATTATTTTTCCTCACACTCATTTCCTGATGGGCAACCCGTTTTCGGGAGTCGGGCATTCTGTTCCAGCCACGCCTGGAGATTATCGCCAAAGCGTAAGCTGCGCCATAACGTAAAAATATTCTCTTCGTGGCTGTAATTAAGATTCACCGTGCCCGTTTTACCATCAACCCGGCTATTACCGCTGATCGTTGCCTGCATGGTTAACACACCGAGATTATCCAGATTAATTTTTGTCGATGAACGGCTAATTTCCATATAGCGCAACCAGTTGATTGCAGTCCCTGCGGTCATATTGTCTTTTGCTACTGCATCCGCCGTGTCTTTATCCAGGCGCAAGGTCATGGGGCCTGCGTTTGCCAGCCAGCCATCTTTCACAATCCATTTTTCATTATTAAGCCATAGCGGCAATGCCCCACTGAATGCCCCTGACATAGCGAATTGCTTTGGATTGATGGCGCTAACCAGTTCACTGGAAGAGAGATTATTCAGCCGTAACAGCGCCGGATCGTGCTGCGGCATACGTAATTGTTTCATCAGCACGTTACCACCTAAAACATCAACACTCACATCAGTCAGTAGCAAGGGTTCGTCTTCGGTCCACGGATAACGCCCCTGAAGATCGGCAGTAATATTTTTTGCCGTCACCAGGTTAACCACTTCAGCAATACGTAATGACACAGGTCGCCGCGTTCCCAGGTGCCACGCACCGTCGGCAAAACGGAACGGTAGTACAAAGTCGACACCGTTGACCTGGTTATCTGGCATCCACGCGCTGCCACCTTTCAACACGCCATGCCCCCCTGCACGGAAGCCCTGCTCAGGCGCGGCAGAAAACGCCACCTGGGCATACAGTTCACCATCGCGTAGATTCATCTTCCAGTCTGGCGGGATCAGCGGCTGGAATACGGTCAGCGATTGTTTAGGCCACCAGGCATTGCCGCGCAGGCGAATACCGTCCCAGCGGCCATTCACCCGTACCGGGCCAATCTCACCAGCATGTAAATCCCCTTTGAAGAGGAAATACGTCGGATCGCGTCCATCGACACTAAATTTTAAGGTTGATGGCGGTAACACACTACCGCCTGTGAAAAGCGTTTGTCCTGCATCCAGCGAAAGCGCACCACTAAAAGACGGATTCTGGGCGTCACGCACCCAGATAACGGGTTTATCAAGAATTAAGCGCGGCGTTTCTACTGTCATCGTGCCATATTGCAACTGATCGAACCCGGTCGAGAGGTCGGTAAGCGTAATCGTGCTGTTATGCCACTCACCTTTTCCTGCGACATCCCAGGTGGCATTCATTGGGGTAAAACTGCCTTTGCCCCAGTAACGCCACTGCCAACGCCCTGCATCCGGGAGAAAATCATTCGCCTGACCATCCATATGCAGCACAAAGTCGCCCAGTTCATTTTCATGGGCCTGCAAAATGGCCTGCAAGCGACCGTCAACACCACGTTGAGTGACTTTTACCCCCGCTAAAGGCCAGCGAATTTCATCGATGTCCAGTGAATCGATGATTCTTCCCTTTGAACGTAATAACGCGCCTGGTTCAAAGGCCAGCGTTGGGTCAGTCAGACTTCCGCTTAGCTGTGCCGGTAAGCGGGCATACAGAATGAGATCAGCCTGTTTTGCTTCACCGGTCAGTTGCAGTGGCATCTGACTGTTATCCATGCTCAATTTTCCTGGGCCAAAATTAAGCACCGCATTGCCTTTCCCTGCTTGCCCCTGGGTCAGCACACTCAGGCGTCCACTGACCAACGCGTTCTCAAGCCCGGCCTGCCAGTTATCGACTTTAACACCCAATCGCCCACTCAGGGGAAAACCTTCATACGGCCAGCTCCAGCGACCATCGCTGACCGTCAATTGCTGACGGGTAATTTGCCACGGCAAATCGAGCAATGGATCGCCGTTATCCCGTGTCATCACAAGCAATTGCCCGCTATTTTCCTGCCACTCCAGTTCAGCATCCACCAGTGACGGTTCCTGTGGCAAGTTCAAGGTCGCGGTAGCATGGCCACTGACAGGAAGCCCATCCGGCACCAGCGGCATGGTAAATTCCCCTACCAGTTTTACCGGCGGCTGATTTTCAAACGCGGCGACATCCAGTTCGCTGACTGTAAGTTGTTGCCCTTTAAGCTGGCCTTGAAATTTAACTTTTTCGCCCTGATAACGCAGTTGCTGGATATCAGAGGTCAACGAAAGAGAGAGTTTTCCCTGCCATTCCTGCCAGGGCGAAAGGATCAGTTTATCAATATTGATCCAGGTGTTAGGCAGCATGGATTGCCACTGCGCAAGGGTTTTCGGCGCTGCCGGAGAGGGCTCTTCCTGTGGCAATTTTGCCAGGCAAGCAGAGTCAAGCTCCACTGTGCCAACGTTCAATAACCAGCGGCTGGGGTGTGAAAGGCTGGCATTGGTGATATGCGCCAACTGGCAATCCGCCACCAGATAACGGAGATCGGGAATAATTAAACCTTTACGCGTGATGCGCGGGCTTTCATCTAATGCAATGCGTGTACCGAGCGGCAGCCAGATACCCGCCAGCGTAGGAACCCACAGCCCGAGCGTCATCAGCAGCGTTAACGGCACAAGAATAATCAGTAATAACAGCGCGAGAACGGCTTTATATTTACCCAACATGGGTAGTTAATATCCTGATTTAGCGAAAAATTAAGCATTCAATACCGGTATTGTGGCATGTTTAACCGTTCAGTTGAAGGTTGCGCCTACACTAAGCATAGTTGTTGATGGATTTTTCAATATCACCACAGCTTTCAATTATATTTGAATTTTTGTAAAATATTTTTAGTAGCTTAAACGTGATTCAACATCACTGGAGAAAGTCTTATGAAACTCGCCGTATATAGCACAAAACAGTACGACAAGAAGTACCTGCAACAGGTGAACGAGTCCTTTGGCTTTGAGCTGGAATTTTTTGACTTTCTGCTGACAGAAAAAACCGCCAAAACCGCCAATGGCTGCGAAGCGGTATGTATTTTCGTAAATGATGACGGCAGCCGCCCGGTGCTGGAAGAACTGAAAAAGCACGGCGTTAAATATATCGCCCTGCGCTGTGCCGGTTTCAACAACGTTGACCTCGACGCGGCAAAAGAGCTGGGGCTGAAAGTAGTCCGTGTTCCAGCCTACGATCCGGAAGCCGTCGCTGAACACGCTATCGGTATGATGATGACGTTGAACCGCCGTATTCACCGCGCGTATCAGCGTACCCGTGACGCCAACTTCTCTCTGGAAGGCCTGACTGGCTTTACCATGTATGGCAAAACGGCAGGTGTTATCGGCACCGGTAAAATCGGCGTAGCGATGCTGCGTATTCTGAAAGGTTTCGGTATGCGTCTGCTGGCGTTCGATCCATACCCAAGTGCGGCGGCGCTGGAGCTCGGCGTGGAATATGTCGATCTGCCGACCCTGTTCTCTGAATCAGACGTTATCTCCCTGCACTGCCCGCTGACGCCGGAGAACTACCACCTGCTGAATGAGGCGGCGTTTGATCAGATGAAAAACGGCGTAATGATCGTCAACACCAGTCGTGGCGCATTGATTGATTCCCAGGCGGCAATTGAAGCGCTGAAAAACCAGAAAAT
This sequence comes from Escherichia sp. KTE96, assembly GCF_000408525.1. Taxonomy (NCBI): domain Bacteria; kingdom Pseudomonadati; phylum Pseudomonadota; class Gammaproteobacteria; order Enterobacterales; family Enterobacteriaceae; genus Escherichia; species Escherichia sp. KTE96. The sequence continues at coordinate 2,784,301 of NZ_KE137149.1, forward strand.
TGGCTCGCTGGGGATGGACGTGTATGAGAACGAACGCGATCTGTTCTTTGAAGATAAATCCAACGATGTGATTCAGGATGACGTGTTCCGTCGTCTGTCTGCCTGCCATAACGTACTGTTTACCGGGCACCAGGCTTTCCTGACGGCAGAAGCTCTGACCAGTATTTCCCAGACTACGCTGCAAAACTTGAGCAATCTGGAAAAAGGCGAATCCTGCCCGAACGAACTGGTTTAAACATGCAGCTCCCCTGCAAATCAGGGGAGCTTATTCAGATAATCCCCAAAGATCTTTCATCCACTATTCTTACAATAAGTTTTGTTGAACGGATAAGACGCCCCAGCGTTGCATCCGGCAATCAGCACCTGATTTATACCTTAAGTTGAGAACTAAAATGAAGAAAGTTGCCGCGCTAGTCGCACTAAGCCTGCTGATGGCGGGATGTGTAAGTAATGACAAAATTGCTGTAACGCCAGAACAGTTACAGCATCACCGGTTTGTACTGGAAAGTGTTAACGGTCAACCTGTTGCCAGCGATAAAAACCCGCCAGAAATCAGCTTTGGGGAAAAGATGATGATTTCCGGCAACATGTGTAACCGCTTTAGCGGAGAGGGTAAACTTTCGGGCGGAGAACTGAAAGTTAAAGGACTGGCAATGACCCGCATGATGTGTGCCAACCCACAGCTTAACGAACTCGATCACACCATCAGCGAAATGCTGAAAGAAGGTGCGCAGGTAGATCTGACCGCCAACCAGTTGACGCTGGCAACCGCGAAACAGACATTAACTTATAAACTGGCAGATTTGGTCAATTAGTAGCTGCCACAGCTTCCGGCGGCAAGCGACTGTTCGCTGCAGCGTTTGCCGTTAGGTAATGCACACATCCCAATAGCCGTTCCGTCAAGTTGACGGGCAACGGATAGCGAACCACCAATCATTGCGCAATTTGCTTCACCGCTACTGGACATGGACGCTTTTAAACCAGGCGCCACATGCGCCGCGGTTGCCTGCTGAACAGGTTCACTACTACACGCAGACAACAATAAAGCGGCACACCCTACCCACAACGCTGCTCGCATCTTTACTTCCTCTAATCTTTAAGCCAAACGACACCGCCCTAAATAATAGGCAGCCCAGGCGGTTACGTCGAGAACTACTATGTGTGTTGCAACGCATTGTTACTTTTTTATCGCTATTTTTTGCCCGGTGCTTGATCGAAACATTCATTATGCGGATATGGGGGACACAAAAGCGAAAATGCAACAGAAAGCCATTTGCTAAAATTGAGAGATAACTACTGGGCGCGCAGCTTTTTCGTGTGCCCCTCATTTGCGCAATGTAAGGGTGTCGTATGATCACAATTGACGGTAATGGCGCGGTAGCTTCGGTGGCATTTCGCACCAGTGAAGTTATCGCCATCTACCCTATTACCCCGAGTTCCACGATGGCAGAACAGGCTGATGCCTGGGCCGGAAACGGCTTGAAAAACGTGTGGGGAGATACACCTCGCGTAGTTGAAATGCAGTCCGAAGCTGGCGCTATCGCGACTGTGCATGGCGCTTTGCAAACGGGCGCACTCTCTACATCGTTTACATCATCGCAGGGTTTGTTGCTGATGATTCCGACATTGTACAAACTGGCGGGCGAACTGACACCGTTTGTACTGCATGTGGCGGCGCGAACCGTCGCTACTCATGCGCTCTCTATTTTTGGCGATCATTCAGATGTGATGGCGGTGCGCCAGACCGGTTGCGCCATGTTGTGTGCGGCAAACGTTCAGGAAGCGCAAGATTTCGCCCTCATTTCGCAAATCGCGACACTAAAAAGCCGTGTGCCATTTATTCATTTCTTTGATGGTTTCCGTACTTCCCACGAGATCAACAAAATCGTTCCACTGGCCGACGACACTATTCTTGAACTGATACCGCAGGCAGAAATTGATGCTCATCGCGCCCGTGCGCTGAATCCGGAACATCCGGTGATCCGCGGTACATCCGCCAATCCTGACACTTACTTCCAGTCTCGTGAAGCAACTAACCCATGGTACAACGCAGTTTACGACCATGTTGAACAGGCAATGAATGATTTCGCCGCCGCTACGGGTCGTCAGTATCAGCCTTTTGAGTATTACGGTCATCCACAGGCAGAACGGGTGATAATCCTGATGGGTTCTGCTATTGGCACCTGTGAAGAAGTGGTAGACGAATTGCTGACCCGTGGCGAAAAAGTTGGGGTGCTGAAAGTTCGACTATATCGTCCGTTTTCCGCCAAACACTTACTACAAGCACTACCGGAGTCCGTACGCAGCGTAGCGGTGTTGGATCGCACCAAAGAGCCGGGTGCCCAGGCAGAACCACTCTATTTGGATGTGATGACCGCGCTGGCAGAAGCCTTTAATAATGGCGAGCGTGAGGCATTGCCTCGCGTCATTGGTGGGCGCTATGGTCTGTCTTCCAAAGAGTTTGGCCCGGACTGTGTGCTGGCAGTATTTGCCGAACTTAACACAGCCAAACCAAAACCACGATTTACCGTGGGTATTTATGATGATGTGACCAATCTGTCACTGCCATTGCCAGAAAATACCCTGCCAAACTCCGCGAAGCTGGAAGCCCTGTTTTACGGTCTGGGCAGTGACGGCAGCGTTTCCGCGACCAAAAACAATATCAAGATTATCGGTAATTCCACCCCGTGGTATGCACAGGGGTATTTTGTATACGATTCCAAAAAGGCCGGTGGTCTGACAGTTTCTCACCTGCGTGTGAGCGAGCATCCAATTCGATCCGCGTATCTGATTTCACAAGCTGACTTTGTTGGCTGCCACCAGTTGCAGTTTATCGACAAATATCAGATGGCAGAACGCCTGAAACCTGGCGGTATTTTCCTGCTTAATACTCCGTACAGTGCCGAAGAAGTCTGGTCGCGGCTGCCGCAAGAAGTTCAGGCGGTGTTGAATCAGAAGAAAGCTCGCTTTTATGTGATTAATGCAGCGAAAATTGCCCGTGAATGTGGACTGGCAGCGCGCATTAACACCGTAATGCAGATGGCCTTTTTCCACCTGACGCAAATTCTGCCTGGCGACAGTGCCCTGGCTGAATTGCAGGGCGCAATTGCCAAAAGCTACAGCAGCAAAGGTCAGGATCTGGTGGAACGCAACTGGCAGGCACTGGCGCTGGCGCGTGAATCCGTGGAAGAAGTCCCGTTGCAACCGGTAAATCCGCACAGTGCGAATCGGCCACCGGTGGTTTCCGATGCAGCGCCTGATTTCGTTAAAACCGTCACCGCTGCAATGCTCGCCGGACTTGGCGATGCCCTCCCCGTTTCGGCGCTACCACCAGACGGCACATGGCCAATGGGCACAACGCGTTGGGAAAAACGCAATATTGCCGAAGAGATCCCCATCTGGAAAGAGGAACTCTGTACCCAATGTAACCACTGTGTCGCCGCCTGCCCACACTCCGCTATTCGCGCAAAAGTGGTTCCGCCGGAAGCAATGGAAAACGCCCCTGCCAGCCTGCATTCGCTGGATGTGAAATCGCGCGATATGCGCGGGCAGAAGTATGTGTTGCAGGTCGCACCGGAAGATTGCACCGGCTGTAATCTGTGCGTTGAAGTTTGCCCGGCGAAAGACCGTCAGGATCCTGATATCAAAGCCATCAATATGATGTCGCGTCTGGAGCATGTGGAAGAAGAGAAAATCAATTATGACTTCTTCCTCAACTTACCAGAAATCGACCGCAGTAAACTGGAACGTATTGATATTCGTACATCGCAATTGATCACACCGCTGTTTGAATATTCTGGTGCTTGTTCCGGTTGTGGCGAGACGCCGTATATCAAATTGCTTACTCAGCTCTATGGCGATCGAATGTTGATCGCTAACGCCACCGGATGTTCGTCGATTTATGGCGGTAACCTGCCATCCACACCGTATACCACTGATGCAAACGGTCGTGGTCCGGCCTGGGCGAACTCACTGTTTGAAGATAATGCCGAATTTGGCCTGGGCTTCCGCCTGACGGTCGATCAGCATCGTGTCCGTGTTTTGCGTCTGCTGGATCAGTTTGCCGATAAAATCCCGGCGGAGTTACTGGCAGCATTGAAATCAGATGCCACGCCAGAGGTTCGTCGCGAACAGGTTGCCGCGTTGCGCCAGCAACTAAAGGATATCGCTGAAGCTCATGAACTGCTGCGCGACGCTGATGCGCTGGTGGAAAAATCAATATGGCTGATTGGTGGCGACGGCTGGGCTTACGATATCGGCTTCGGTGGTTTGGATCATGTATTAAGTCTGACGGAAAACGTCAACATTCTGGTACTGGATACGCAATGCTATTCCAATACCGGCGGTCAGGCGTCGAAAGCAACCCCTCTTGGTGCAGTAACGAAGTTTGGTGAACACGGCAAACGCAAAGCGCGTAAAGACCTCGGCGTCAGTATGATGATGTACGGTCATGTTTATGTGGCGCAGATTTCTCTCGGTGCGCAACTGAACCAGACAGTGAAAGCGATTCAGGAAGCGGAAGCGTATCCAGGGCCGTCACTGATCATTGCTTACAGTCCATGTGAAGAGCACGGTTATGACCTGGCATTGAGTCACGACCAGATGCGCCAACTCACCGCAACCGGCTTCTGGCCGCTGTATCGCTTTGATCCACGTCGTGCCGATGAAGGCAAACTGCCACTGGCGCTGGATTCACGTCCACCATCAGAGGCTCTGGAAGAAACATTGCTCCATGAACAACGTTTCCGCCGTCTGAATTCGCAACAGCCAGAAGTGGCGGAACAGTTATGGAAAGATGCCGCAGCCGATCTGCAAAAACGCTATGATTTCCTCGCGCAAATGGCGGGGAAAACGGATAAAAGTGGCACCGAGTAGAGTAACAGGGTAAGGATTATCCTGAACAAAAAAAAGCCCGAATGAAAGTTCGGGCTTGTCTTTTTATTTGTTGGGAAATAAGTAATCGTAGCAATGCCCCAACAGAAAATAATATCTGTGACAATAAAGGCATATAACCCGCGCAGAATAACGCATCACTTTTTAAATGTATAATTTTTATTTTATATGTATCACCACTAAAACATTCATCAAACTTATTGTCATTTCTCAAGAATTATTTGATTAAGGTTTTACTTAAGACGTAACAAATGATACTTATCGGCTAATGGAACTTTTCCTTTAGGATGTTTTCACTTCCCGAACAGGGAAAGAAAGGCAAATAAAATAACTAAAGGATTTTTTCAATGAAAAGCAAAGTACTGGCACTCTTAATTCCTGCCCTGCTCTCCGCAGGAGCTGCTCATGCGGCAGAAATTTATAATAAAGACGGCAATAAATTGGATCTTTATGGCAAAGTTGATGGTCTACATTATTTTTCTGATAGTTCAGCGAAAGATGGCGATCAGAGCTATGCACGTCTTGGTTTTAAAGGCGAAACACAAATTAACGATCAACTCACTGGTTATGGTCAGTGGGAATACAATATTCAGGCAAACAATACTGAATCATCAAAAAATCAATCCTGGACTCGTCTGGCATTCGCCGGGTTGAAATTTGCTGATTACGGTTCTTTCGATTACGGACGTAATTACGGCGTAATGTACGATATAGAAGGCTGGACCGATATGCTGCCAGAATTTGGCGGTGACTCCTACACGAATGCGGACAACTTTATGACCGGTCGTGCTAATGGCGTAGCAACTTATCGTAATTCTGATTTCTTCGGTCTGGTTAATGGACTGAACTTCGCTTTGCAATATCAGGGTAACAACGAAGGCGCGAGCAATGGTCAGGAAGGTACGAATAACGGACGTGATGTTCGTCATGAAAATGGCGACGGCTGGGGTCTTTCCACAACCTACGATTTAGGTATGGGCTTTAGTGCGGGTGCAGCATACACCTCCTCAGACCGCACCAATGATCAGGTTAATCATACTGTGGCGGGTGGCGATAAAGCCGATGCGTGGACTGCCGGGTTAAAATATGATGCTAACAACATCTACCTGGCAACCATGTATTCCGAAACACGTAATATGACGCCATTTGGCAACAGTGATTACGCCGTTGCGAACAAGACCCAGAACTTTGAAGTCACCGCCCAATATCAGTTTGACTTTGGCCTGCGTCCGGCAGTGTCTTTCCTGATGTCTAAAGGGCGTGACCTGAACGCTGCTGGTGGTGTTGATAATCCAGCCGGTGTTGACGATAAAGATCTGGTCAAATACGCAGATGTTGGCGCGACATATTATTTCAACAAAAATATGTCAACCTATGTTGACTATAAAATTAACCTGTTGGATGAAGATGACAGCTTCTACGCTGCCAACGGTATCTCTACCGATGATATTGTCGCTTTAGGTCTGGTTTATCAGTTCTAATCCTGCCTGCCCGCCTCTCTGGCGGGCTTTTTCTACTTATTGAATCCTGCTTAATCTAAATTAAAAATGTGAACTCCGTCATTACACAAAAAGTGTCATCTGGCGTTACACTTTATGCGGATACTAAAACAGGAGGTTTTATGAACAGAACGATTCTTGTCCCTATCGATATTTCCGACTCAGAATTAACTCAACGCGTGATTAGTCACGTTGAAGCCGAGGCAAAAATTGATGATGCAGTGGTTCATTTCCTGACGGTAATACCTTCGCTGCCCTACTATGCCTCTCTGGGTTTAGCGTATTCCGCAGAGTTACCGGCAATGGATGACCTGAAAGCGGAAGCCAAATCGCAACTGGAAGAAGTCATTAAAAAATTCAAACTGCCGACTGACAGAGTGCATATCCATGTTGAAGAAGGTTCGCCAAAAGACCGCATTCTGGAAATGGCGAAAAAGATCCCTGCTCATATGATCATCATTGCCTCCCATCGACCGGATATTACCACCTACCTGCTCGGCTCTAACGCCGCTGCCGTAGTACGTCATGCAGAGTGTTCAGTGCTGGTCGTGCGCTAATAACTAACGCCCGCACGTCGCTGCGGGCTTTTTGATTCATTTCGCAAATGTGCTGACATTTTCCCCTCTAATCCGTACCATACACGCCACTGTTTTTATATCAGACTTCTGCTGTCGGATATCCCGGCATGATGCATACTCTTCTGATGCCATATAATGAATTGAGCTACTATTAAATGTTGCAAAATCAAGAAATTAGTAAGAAAGAACAATACAACCTGAACAAGTAAGGGCAAAAATCACAACTCTCTGACTCATAAGTATTTTACTTATTTTTCAATGTGTTAAACATCATCAGCGACAACAATAAGCTACGATAACCCACTCTTTTTTTGCCCCTTTTTTGCCCCTTTTGCAGCGCTTTGCCCCATTTTTGCCATCAACAATTCTCCTCATAAAGTCATTTCAAAGCCTAATAGCTGCCCTAATTTTTTCCTCAATACCACATCGCCAGCAGGAAACAACCTAATCCCTGTGTTGGGCCCACAAATGCTAATGATAATCATTTTCATTTTGCATGGCTTATGCTATAAAACATAGCTGTTGCTATGTTTGTTCTAATTTTGCTCACTATAGGTACTAAATTATGCACTCAATAAAAAAAGTAACCATGCTCTTGGGGTGCCTCGCCCTCACCTGCTCGATCGCATTTCAGGCAAGTGCAACTGAAAAATTCAAGGTCATTACAACATTTACCATCATCGCGGATATGGCCAAAAACGTGGCTGGAGATGCTGCAGAAGTCTCATCCATAACCAAGCCTGGTGCAGAAATTCATGAGTATCAGCCTACCCCTGGAGATATTAAACGTGCGCAGGGGGCACAACTGATTCTCGCCAATGGTATGAATCTGGAATTGTGGTTCCAACGCTTTTACCAACATCTCAATGGGGTTCCAGAAGTAATTGTCTCTTCGGGTGTGACGCCAGTAGGGATCACCGAAGGACCCTATGAGGGCAAACCTAACCCCCATGCCTGGATGTCGCCAGATAATGCTCTGATTTATGTCGATAATATTCGTGATGCGTTGATAAAATACGATCCGGCAAATGCACAAACGTACCAACGTAATGCCGATACTTATAAAGCCAAGATTACCCAAACCCTTGCGCCCCTGCGTAAGCAGATCACGGAACTCCCTGAGAATCAGCGATGGATGGTCACCAGTGAAGGGGCATTTTCTTATCTCGCACGCGATTTGGGGCTAAAAGAGCTTTATCTGTGGCCGATTAATGCCGATCAACAAGGAACACCGCAGCAGGTACGTAAGGTTGTTGATATGGTGAAGAAAAATCATATCCCGGCAGTCTTTAGCGAGAGTACGATTTCCGATAAACCAGCGCGTCAGGTTGCGCGTGAAACCGGCGCGCACTACGGCGGTGTGCTCTATGTCGATTCCCTGAGCACAGAAAACGGCCCGGTACCTACGTATATCGACCTTCTGAAGGTTACTACCAGTACGCTGGTACAGGGAATTAAAGCCGGGAAAAGGGAGAAATAATGATGCAATCTGCGGGCATTGTCGTTAATGATGTTACTGTCACCTGGCGTAACGGGCACACAGCACTGCGCGATGCATCCTTCACAGTACCAAGTGGATCTATTGCCGCTCTGGTTGGGGTAAACGGTTCCGGAAAATCGACGTTGTTTAAAGCGATTATGGGATTTGTGCGTCTGACCAGCGGAAAGATATCTGTTCTGGGTATTCCCACGCGACAGGCGCTACAGAAAAACCTGGTTGCCTACGTCCCTCAGTCAGAAGAGGTTGACTGGTCATTTCCTGTACTAGTGGAAGATGTGGTGATGATGGGCCGCTATGGGCACATGGGTATGTTGCGTATAGCCAAAAAGAGGGATCGTCAGATTGTCACCGATGCGCTGGAACGTGTCGATATGGTGGATTTTCGCCATCGACAAATCGGCGAGCTTTCCGGTGGACAAAAGAAACGCGTCTTTCTGGCGAGAGCGATTGCACAGCAGGGTGATGTGATCCTGCTGGATGAACCTTTTACCGGCGTTGATGTGAAAACCGAAGCGAAAATCATCAGCCTGTTGAGGGAGTTACGCGCGGAAGGCAAGACGATGCTTGTCTCAACGCACAATCTCGGCTCAGTCACGACATTTTGCGATTATACGGTCATGGTCAAAGGCACCGTCCTGGCAAGCGGGCCGACAGACACCACTTTTACAGCCGAGAACCTGGAGCTGGCTTTTAGCGGCGTACTGCGCCATGTCACACTTAACGGCTCGGAAGAAAGCATTATTACTGACGATGAACACCCTTTTGTGGCACATCGACCGTCAGCGGTGCAGAGGGAAGCAAGATGAACGTGCTACTGGAACCCTTCAGCTATGAATATATGCTCAATGCGATGTGGGTCTCGGCGATGGTCGGCGGTCTCTGCGCTTTCCTGTCATGCTATCTGATGCTAAAAGGCTGGTCGCTGATTGGCGATGCGCTGTCGCACTCTATTGTCCCGGGTGTTGCGGGGGCATATATGCTGGGGCTTCCGTTTTCTCTGGGAGCCTTCTTTTCCGGCGGACTGGCAGCGGGCAGCATGCTGTTTCTTAACCAACGCACTCGCTTAAAAGAAGATGCCATCATCGGCCTGATCTTCTCCTCCTTTTTTGGCCTGGGGCTGTTTATGGTGTCATTGAACCCGACATCCGTGAACATTCAGACCATCGTCCTGGGCAATATTCTGGCAATCGATCCGGCGGATATCCTGCAACTCACTATCATTGGCATTCTCTCGATCATCGTGCTTTTTTTCAAATGGAAAGATCTTATGGTGACCTTTTTCGACGAGAATCACGCTCGTGCTATTGGATTGCATCCGGGCAGATTAAAAATCCTCTTCTTCACCCTGCTGTCGGTTTCGACCGTTGCGGCGCTGCAAACGGTTGGTGCCTTTCTGGTGATCTGTCTGGTGGTGACTCCCGGTGCAACAGCATGGTTGTTAACCGATCGTTTTCCCCGCCTGCTCATAATTGCTGTAACTATTGGCAGTGTAACCAGTTTCCTCGGCGCGTGGGTCAGTTACTTTCTGGACGGCGCGACAGGTGGAATCATCGTGGTGGCGCAGACACTGCTGTTTCTTTTAGCATTTGTATTTGCGCCCACCCATGGGCTTTTGGCAAATCGTCGGCGTGCGCATAAAGCGCTGGAGGATCGCTCATGATGGCATTATTACTGGAGCCACTGCAGTTCACCTTTATGAGTCACGCACTGCTGATTTCACTGGTAGTTTCCATACCCTGTGCGCTGCTGTCGGTCTTTCTGGTCCTGAAAGGTTGGGCACTGATGGGTGACGCGATGAGTCATGCGGTTTTTCCTGGCATCGTGCTTGCCTGGATTCTGAGGTTACCTCTGGCTACAGGGGCATTCGTCGCCGGAGTATTCTGCGCGGTGGCGACGGGATACCTGAAAGACAACAGCCGAATCAAGCAAGATACAGTGATGGGGATTGTTTTTTCTGGCATGTTTGCCGCAGGTCTGATCTTGTATATTGCAGTCAAACCAGACGTACATCTTGACCATATTCTTTTCGGCGACATGCTCGGGGTAACCATCGGCGATATAATCCAGACGGTGATTATTGCCGGGCTGGTTACACTTGTTATTAGCGTAAAATGGCGGGATTTTTTGCTGTTCAGCTTTGATTATCAACAGGCGCAGGTAAGCGGTTTGCATACGAGATGTCTGCATTATGGGCTGCTGTGCATGGTCTCTCTGACCATTGTGGCGACGCTGAAAGCGGTAGGTATCATTCTCTCCATTTCTCTGCTCATTGCGCCTGGTGCCATTGCGGTACTCCTGACACAACGCTTTCATATTGCGCTCCTACTGGCGATTGGCATATCGGTAATAGTGTCAATGACTGGTGTCTGGTTGTCCTTTTTTATCGACAGTGCACCAGCTCCGACGATTGTCGTCTTATTCGCGGTTGTGTTCATCATGACGTTCACCGTTACCAGCATCAACGCACGCACAAAGGGAAACACCCATACACAGGATTTGTCATCACCCAATTAGCACAACATCCGAGGGCAGCATCGTCCGCTGGCCCACAGAAGTCCGGAAAGTCATGGAAGGTCGTTGTTGGGAGGAGGTACAAATTCTCTCATGCAAAAAATACGTAAAATCGATAATAGCTGGAAATAATTCAATACATGCACTCTCGAAAGTGCATCAGCCAACCGCAGAACGTTATTGCATACAACGTTTCTGCGGCATAATCCCAATGATTACTCCCTGACAGGGTTCGTAGGCCACTCAATATCAGGTGCAGTTGATGTATCAACACGGTTCAGCAGCATCCGATACTTTTTCCAGGCTTCCAGCAACGGGGTTTCTTCCTCCGTTGCATATACAGCTCACCTTTTTTCACCCACGATTAACCAACAGCCAGACCAGCAGACACGCCACCACCGACACAGCAAAATCCATCAGGCTTGCCACATCCCATGCACGTGTATCAAAACCGCCCCACCACGGCATATTCATTCGCTTGCCATGCCCGAACATTTCGATCCAGCGATATTCTGCCTGGGTGTGTTCACGCGCAATGAAGAACGTACAACCGGCTATCGCCCCGTAAGCCCAGTTCCCGGTAAAAAGACCAATCAGTAGCTGCGCAGCCACAGCACAAAGCGCATGAAGGAAAGGTGTTATATCCATTTTCATCCTACCCAATAAAACGGGGCGCTCGGCCCCTTAATATTATTTAGACGCAAGCGCCGCCTCAATTGCAGATAATCTTTGTCTTAATTCTGCGTTTTCTTCTTCCAGTGCTGTTATTCTGTCGTCTGACTCTCTGGCTACCTGAACAAGCAAGCCAGTAACACCAGAATAATCTACTGTGTAATAACGTTCACCTTCTTCACCTTCCGATCCGCTCGCACCGTCCTGATATTTCATTGCGGAACCTACAACTTCTGGGATTGCTTCCAGAGCTTCCTGTGCAATGACACCAGCATAGGGCATACCGTTTTCTTTAAGCGTGTATGTATAGCCGTTCATTTTACGGATGCGGTCGGTTGCATTATCGATCACCTGAATGTTGTCTTTCAGATCCCGGTCGGAATGCTGGTTAAATGCGGTGGCATGACATGCACCATTAACGCTTAACATATAGGTGTTATCGGTATTTTTCTGCGCATAGAACATATAAGCGCCACCATCAACACCGACTTCATAAACAACAGGACGGCTGGAGTTGCCCCACAATTGAGCAGTAACACCAGCATAAGCGGTTCCCTGTGTGTTTAATGTCATGGTTGACCCATGATTGGCATATTTGATCTGTAATGTGTCGGTGTAATCAAATTTAATAAGCGCGTTACTTCCACGCTTGCTGTATGACATAAGGCAGTTACCCATTTTGAGGTATCCGCTGTCACCGGGAAAAATCATCGTACCGCCATAAAGGTTGGTAAAGTCCCAGCAAATGTTTGTCCCGTTATCGTTCAGGTTAAGGCGCGCCATTGCGTTACCTGGACTGTCTATCCATTTTTTGAGGTATAGTTCGCAATACGCATCCTCAACACCTGCCGTCCTGTGAGTTGAGCGGAGTTTTCTCCCAAATATAGCTCCGCTAGTTGGCAATACCTGCTGATACCATGAAACAGACCAGTCACCAACGATTTCATCTTTGCTGTCTACATATAATTTTGTTGCGTAGCTTCCTTGATCGTTTTTTAATTTGCTAACGTCGGATTTTAGCGTTTTGATGTCATCAGGAATTACTGTCGATGTAGCCATTTTTCTTCCTCACATCCAGCCACGAAGTTGATGCTCAACAGCAACCACGTATTCATCGAATAATGACGATATTTGCGAATCATTAATGATGCGCACGTTTACAAAATATCCGTCTTCCTTAACACATACCGGTTCGCCATCTTCAGTCAGTTCTCCGGTTTCTTTGTACACATTACCTATCACGTCAATAAGAATATCATCCTGCATCGACTCGTCATCATAATAGCCAGTGCTATCCATAAAGGCCGAAAAGTCGGCCCTGTCGGCAAATTTGAGTGTTAAATCTTTCATTAGATTGACTCCCCCACCTGAGCATCAGTCAATGCCTTGTGCCATATTCTGAAATTCCTGACATGACCAAATAAATGACGTAACCCGGCTGTAGTCTGGCCTCCAATACGGATAATTGCGGTGTTCTGAATACAGGACCATGTGGTTTTTGTTTCGCTGGATATATGCCCGTTACTTACTGAGCACGTAGACTGCTCTGACTTTACACGCATCCCCATAACCATTTTTTCAAGCGATGCGTTTTCGTTTACCCGTCTGTTAGCTCCTCCAATATCGCAATAAGGAAATCCGTCGTAATCTGTTGAACGACCGAAGCCAAGAATAATAGCCGCTCCGGTTTGATGACCGCCGGTATCAAAAACACGTGGCGCTGCATTTGGCGTTTTATACCAGTTCTTATGTACCTCACAAAGAACCGTAAAAGGAAGATTATAAAGATTATTCTTAATTGGAACTGTAACTATATCGCTTGCGCGGGTCGCCGCCGTCGCTCCTGATATAATAAAAGATGATACACAAGGCCCATCTTCTACTTGTGGGGTGGCCAGATAAATATAGTCACCAGATACGGTTGCCCCGCTCTGCTTAGGAGAATACTGTATCTGAGAGCCTATTTTTAACTCCCCATCAATTGCCTGAATTGTTGCCTCTGCAAAAATCCATCCGGTAGCTTCGTCCTTTCTGACTCTCGCTGTAATTCTTGAGGCAGCACCGCCTGTCATATTAATTTCAAGCGTTTGTGTATCAATATACGCATCACCAAGAAAAGTTGTTGCGCTACCGTCATATTTATCAAACCGGATACGCAACCTTACCTGCAGTTCTGTTTTAAAACGACATGAGGTTGTCACGTGTTTATTATCGCCTGAGACATCAACTGACTTTGTTGCAGCAATTGATGCCATATTAATGGCTGAGGTTTGCCCAATCAGAGAATCGTTACAGACAAACTTTCCATAGGTAAAACCAAAATTATCCGTCCCTGTTTCGGGCACATCCATATTTGACGATCGCCCCCAACTGGCAGGGCTTTCCGAATTGAGCATGTAGTTTGTTCTTTGCCCCTCAATAAGCAGGCCATCACGTTCAAATCGTGGCTCGTCAATGGCAGCCTCTGTCAGCACACCAGATTTGTTAATATAGGTTGCTTTCGATGCACGTTTAAACTTAACAATCTTGTCGCTAGGCATCGTTATTTCATCGTCACCAATAACAATTTTTTTATATGACGGCGAAAAGCCCGTAATCATATCCAGCGAATCGTTAAATGGTATCCACACATCAGGCAGCGGCTGTAAGACATATTTATACGGCTCCGCAGCCTGGCTTGCGTACTCTCTGGCTGCATCTTCGCTTGCTTTAGCTGCCGTCTGGCTTGCTGCCGATGCTTTCGCTGAGTTCGCAGCCGCTGTTTCGCTCACCTTTGCGTTGGTTTCACTGGTTTTTGCTGCTTTTTGACTGTTAGCTGATGCAGTGGCAGAAGCAGCCGCCGCGCTTGCAGAACTGGCTGCGGCACTCTCGCTTTGGGCCGCTGCATCCTGACTGCTTTTCGCCGCAGTTTCACTGGCTTTGGCATTCGTTTCGCTGGTCCTCGCTGCCGTCTGGCTGGACTTTGCGTTAGTTTCACTCGTCTTCGCAGCTTTCTGGCTGTTAGCCGCAGCAGTTGCTGATCCAGCTGCTGAAGTCGCAGAACCGGCTGCCGCGCTCTCGCTTTGGGCTGCTGCAACCTGGCTGTTTTTTGCCGCAGTTTCACTGGCTTTAGCATTCGTTTCGCTGGTCTTCGCTGCCGTCTGGCTGGACTTTGCGTTGGTTTCGCTCGTCTTTGCGGCTGTCTCGCTATTTTTCGCGTTGGTTTCTGATTTTTTAGCTGCTGTTGCGGAGTTTGCCGATGCAGTCTGCGAGGCCGCTGCCGCCTGTGCGCTGTTAGCTGCATTCGTTTCTGAGGTTTTCGCCGCGTTCTTCGATGATGCCGCTGCAGTTTCGGATTTCTTTGCCGCCGCTGCGCTCTGAGAGGCGGCTTCAGCGTTGCGTGCCGCTTCTTCCACCATTTCCTCAAAACGACGCAATGCCTCCGGCATGACATCATCTTCCGTCATGGCACCGAGAAAATCATTCAGCGTACCTGGTCTGGAACCTTCATAGACGGTAATGGTTCCGGCATGTGAAGGCGGAAAACCTTCAACAAGCAGGATAACGCTGTACTGGCCATACTCAACATCCATGCTGTAACGCCCGGCTTCATCCGGATTTTCAGAGGCCACCGTGTTCACCAGTACCGTGGTGCTGTTACGCTTTGCCTTCAGTTGAATAGTGCAGTTCTGTATTGGTTTTCCCGCACCATCTTTCAGCACACCTGAAATCTGTACTGCCATACTCACTCCACAAATAAAAAAGGCGCCATTTCTGGCACCCGTATTGGGGTTATAAATATTTCAACGGATACTGATACCGGAAGCAGCTTTTTTGGTCACAATCACCGTACAGTCTGTGATGTTACCTGCGCCCTGATTGCCTTTCTGGAAAATCTTAAACTCCAGAGTGACGTTACCACCACCACTCGGCATATCAATAACCGCACTGTAACTACCGGGAATGGCTCCTTTAGTTTCTCTGGATGCGATTAATACGCCATTTTTGCGAACTTCAAAACCATAACCCGTGTATCTTGTACCTCCCGGGTTATTACCACTTCCCGGATCGTCATACGCCACACCGTTAAAAATAATGGGCGGAATAATGATTTGGCGGTCAAAGTTATGATCATCGTAAATGGTGACTGTAACCGTCCCGTTTGGTGTTTCCGTGTTACCCCACGTACCAGCCTTTTTCGGGAATGATTTGGATACAGTTTTAACGAAGTCACCTCTGACCTGGTTCGCCTCCAGCATGCCCTTAATCGTACAGTTTTCATTTACCGTGACATTATTGAGCGTCCCGGAGTTCGCATTCACGTTACCGCTGATATCAGCATTTCTCGCCGTCAGCCGCCCGTCCGGTGTCAGGGAAAATGCCGGAGGATTACCGCCGCTGGTAATGGTGGGAGCCGTCAGATACTTCAGGAACACGTCGTTCATGAATATCTGGTTGCCCTGCGCCACAAACATCGGCGTTTCATTCCCGTTTGTCGGGTCAATAAATGCGATACGGTTAGCGGCAACCAGGAACTGGCTCAGTTTGCCTTCCTCCGTATCCTCCATGCTGAGGCCAAGCCCCGCGACATAATGTTTGCCGTCTTTGGTCTGCTCAATTTTGACGCCCCACATGGCATTCCATTTATCGTTGGCGTCCTTCCACTCTTTCGAAAACTCCTCCAGTCTGCTGGCGTTATCCTCCGTCAGCTCGACTTTTTCCAGCAGCTCCTTGCCGAGATGGGATTCGATTATCTTGCCTTTGAAAAAATCCAGGTAACCTTCCGCATCATCGCTCGCCCGACCGACAGCCTCCACGAATGCCGATTTGCCAACAGTATTCACACTGCGGATATAAAAGTAATAATCATGGCCCGGTTTGATATTGATACTGGCGGCTATCCAGTACAGCGCCGTACCAAGATAACGCGCGCTTGTTTCAACCTGCCTGATATCCGCAATCCGCTTTTCCGAGAACCAGAACTCAAACTGTACCGTCGGATCATAAACCGCAAGATGCGGCGTGGCGGTTATCTGAAAATAGCCCGGCGTCAGCTCAATCCTCGACGGTGCTGCCGGTGCGGCAATCCGGAACGATACCGACGCCGGATCTCCCTGCTGCCCCCACGCATTTACCGCCCGGACTGTCAGCCTGTAGTTCCCCAGCGCCAGTTGCGTGAAGCGGTATGTGGTTTCCGTCGTCCGGGCCGTGCTGACCAGCCGCTCACTGCCGTCATCCGCTGTTACGGTCAGACGGAGCAGGAAGCTCACGCCCTTCACCACCTTCGGTGTGTCCCATCGCGCCAGCACCTGATATTCCCCGCTGTCTGCAGTGACTTCTGCGGTCAGGTGCTGCACCGCTGGCGGCGTGACACCGTTCACCGTGCCACTCTGTTCGCCGTCAAAGTGCGCCCCGTTATCCACGATGGCCTCTTTTTCCGGCACATGCTGCACGGCGGTGATGGCATACGTGCCGTCGTCGTTCTCACGGATACTCACGCAGCGGAACAGTCGCTGGCGCAGCGTCGGCAGCTTCAGCCCCCATACGCTGTATTCAGCAACACCGTCAGGAACACGGCTCACTTTTACCTTCACGCCGTCGGTGACGGACTGAACCTCCACGCTGACCGGATTCCCCTGTCCGTCAACCAGGCTTATCAGCGTGGTACCGGAGGATGGCAGCGTGATTTCACGGTCGAGCGTCAGCGTCCGGGTCTGGCTGTTCACCGCCAGCACACGACCACCGGTGCTGATACCGGCATAGTCATCATCACAGATTTCAATAACATCGCCCGGTACATGGCGAAGCCCTTCTGCGCCCACGCTGAAGTCCACGGTCTGCGTTTCCAGCAGCTCCGTTTTAATCAGCCACAGCCCGGCGCGGTGTGCCTGCCCCCGGCTGGTACAGCCAAAGGCATCCATCTTCGTGACATTACGACCATAACGGGCAATGGCCTGCGTATCTTCAACAAGCTCTGTCGCCGTCTCCCAGCCGTTGTTCGGGTCAATCCAGTTCACCTCAACGGCATTATGGCGGTCCTTCAGGGCGCTGAAACTGTAGCGGAACGGCGCGCCATCATCCGGCATCACCACATTACTGCGGTTATAGGTCCACACCTTATCCGACGGCCGGTCCTGCACGAACGTCAGCGTCTGCCCGTTCCATACCGGCATACAGCGCATCGCCGAGCAGAAATCACTGAGCACATCCCACGCCTTACGCTGTGTGGTCAGGTACGCATTACAGGTGATGCGCGGCTCCGTGCCGCCAAAGCCGTCCGGCACCGACTGGTCGCAGTACTGGCCGATGACATACAGCGCCCATTTATCCACATCCGCCGCACCAAGACGTTTCCCCATGCCGTAGCGTGGATGGGTCAGCATATCCCACAGACACCAGGCCATGTTGTTGCTGTATGCTGGCTTAAACGTTCCGTCCCAGATACCGCTGTATTGCCGCGTCTGCGGGTTATAATTCGACGGCACCTGCAGAATGCGCCCGCGAAGATGATAATTACGGCTCACCTGCTGGCTGCCGAACTGCTCCGAGTCCACCTGCACGCCGACCAGTGCCGTGTTCGGGTAGCACTGTTTCACATCGATGATTTCGGTGTATGACGACCAGAGCGTTTTGTTCTGCAGCTGGTCTGTGGTGCTGTCCGGCGTCATCCTGCGCATCCGGATATTAAACGGGCGCGGCGGCAGGTTATCCACCACCACCGAGGCCAGATACTGCGAGGTGGTTTTGCCCTTAATGGTGATGTCTTTTTCCGTCACCCAGCCACCATTACGCTGTATCTGAACCAGCAGGCGAACTTCCGACGGATTCCGATCCCCCTTTGAGGTGGTTTCCACCAGTGCCTGCACACCGAAGGTAAAGCGCAGTCGGTCGATGTTTGCCGACGTGATGGCGCGGGTGATCGGCGTGTCGTATTTCACTTCCGTACCCAGCACCGTCTCGGAGCCGGAGGATTCAAATCCCTCCGGCGGAGTCTGCTCCTGCTCACCAGCCCGGAACACCACCGTGACACCGGAGATGTTGGTATTCCCCTCAGTGTCCAGCACCGGCGTACTGTTCAGCAGCACGCTTTTTAATCCATCCACCGGACCTTCAACCGGCCCTTCGCTGATGGCATCGATCACACTCAGCAGTTGCGTGGACTTCAGGTTGTCCTTCGCTTCGCGCGGGGTATGCCCCTTACTGCTTCCTTTACCCATTCGTCACGCTCCATAAATGACAAAACCGCCCGCAGGCGGTTCACATAAAACATTTTGCATCAGCGACCAATCACCACAACCTGACCACCGTCCCCTTCGTCTGCCGTGCTGATCTCCTGAGAAACCACGCGTGACCCCACGCGCATTTCCCCGTACAGAACAGGCAGAACATTGCCCTGGGCAACCATGTTATCCAGTGAGGAGAAATAGGTGTTCTGCTTACCGTTATCCGTTGTCTGTGTACGGGGAGTTCTGGCTTTCGGTGCCAGCATCTGCGCCACACCACCGAGCACCATACTGGCACCGAGAGAAAACAGGATGCCGGTCATACCACCGGCCCCAATGGCTGCCCCCCATGCTGCAAGGGTGGCTCCGGCGGTAAAGAATGATCCGGCAATGGCGGCAGCCCCCAGGACAATCTGGAATACGCCACCTGACTTGGCCCCGGCGACTCTGGGAACAATATGAATCACAGCGCCATCAGGCAGAGTCTCATGTAACTGCGCCGTTAATCCGGACGTGCTGACATCCTGCCCGGCAATCCGTACCTGATACCAGCCGTCGCTCAGTTTCTGACGAAACGCCGGGAGCTGTGTGGCCAGCGCCCGAATGGCTTCAGCCCCCGTTTTCACACGAAGGTCGATGCGGCGGCCAAATCGTTGTAAATCCCCGTAAAGGCAGATGCGCGCCATGCCCGGTGACGCCAGAGGGAGTGTGTGCGTCGCTGCCATTTGTCGGTATACCTCTCTCGTTTGCTCAGTTGTTCAGGAATATGGTGCAGCAGCTCGCCATCACCACAGTAAATGGCGGCATGATTCGGCACCGATGAACCAAAACAGCACAGCAGCACATCGCCCGGTTGTGCTGATGACAACGGCACCTGATACAGCCCTGTGGCCTCCAGATTATCCAGATAGAGATTCTGACCGTGACGCCACCAGTCATCCTCGCGATGAAAATCCGGCATCTCAATCCCCGCCAGATGATAAGCATCCCGGAACAGCGTGTAACAGTCCGTCACCCCGTGTTCAAAGCGCCGCCCGGTGAGATGCGGCACACAGCGGAACTTATGAATCGTCCCCCGGCAGACCAGCCACCACGGCAAATCACTCTGCACCTGCAGCCGCCGGTCGGCCTCACTCAGCCAGGGCAGACCACCGGGGTGGCTGTGGACCAGCGCCACAATCTCACCCTGCATCTCTGCCCGCAGCCAGTCCTCCGGCGACATCCGGAAATACGCCTCCGGCTCACCGGAGATATTCACGCAGGGAAAATATCTTTCCCCTTCCGGCGTTCTCACCACGAAGCCGCACGACTCCGCTGGCGCACATCGCCGGGCGTGCGCCAGAATCGCTGATTCTGTCTCTGTCATGGGATTTACTGCGAAAGTTTGTTAATGGAAAGGAAGCCGCCAAAGTTGCCGACATTATTGCGGAACTTACAGCCACTCAGGCATTTGCTGCATTTATCCTTCGTGATATCGGACGTCGGCTGATCATATTCATCCGCGACAGCCGGACCGTGATAACCGCACTCATCACCGCGATAGGTCCAGGTGCAGGTATTAGCCAGCATGATGCGCCCCGGAAAAACGGCACCATCCGTTTCCGTCGGTGTGGACAACACAAAGGAGGCACTGACCGCACTCAGTTCGCTGCACTGCTCGATGCGCCAGCGGCTGATCACCTCCTGCTCCGGATCGGCGTCGCTGTTTCCGTTGACGAAGTTCACCGCATCCAGAAAACGGGCGTAAACCTTACGCCTGACCACCGTTCCGCCGACCAGACTCTGCAGGTCTTCCGCCATCCCCGTGACCATGCCGTGCAGGTTAGAAACCGTCAGTGTCGGACGGGCAGCACTGCCCTTGCCGTTCATCTCAAATCCACTCCCCTGAATGGGATAGGCCTGATACTGCCGACTCTGCCAGGTGACAGACTCTCCTTTCTCGTTCTGCTCATTGCAGAAAAAGTAGCGATCCCCGCCTACCTCGGTCAGGTCGATTTCCCAGAGCACCACGCTGGCCGACTGCTCCGCACGAATGCATTCATTCAGCGTTTCCTGTTGTATGTCCTGCATCAGATCACCACTTCGTCAAACTGACACGAAAAATCGGTATAGGTGATATGTTCTGTCGCTGACCACGTTCGACACACCACTCTGATTTTTCTGTTAATACCCGGCGGGCGCCAAAAAAAAGATTTATAGCCTTCATGCCGGGCTAAAAATTTTTCAAATGAATCACGTTCATTCGCCTCAACTTTGAAATCACAGGTGAAAACGCGCAGAGAATGATTAAGTCCATTTGGACTTCGTTGCTCATAACCATCACCAAATCTTACAGTTTTTATCGATGGTTTATTTTCTGTTTTCATTCCATCCTCTGGTAACCAGTGAAATTCTTCCGTATTAGCCACTTAACATTCCCCCATCACGTCGCATATTTAACAGATTGCCCTGCACCCGCTGATCAACCATCCCCATAAGTGCTTTTATTGCCTGAGGGCCAATCTCTCCATTCTGGCCGTCATTTTGAATAGTGATTTGGTATACAGGGGCATAGGTAATATCTCCGCCTCCATTACCACTTTTACTATTAATAGCTCTGACACCAAGAGAACCATCGGAAGTTCGTGTTAATGGCATAATGGCTTCCGGTCCAGCCTCACCAAAAACACCAGCCCCTTTTGCAAAAGCAAAAAATTGCGGGGAATCATAAATACCGTTCGAATACGTGCTCAATGACGGAGACTCATAAACACCGCCCTTTGCATTCGGAATAAATTTACTAATAGCACTCCCGATAGTTCCTAAAATCCCCCCAGAAGAACTGTTACTAATGCTGTCGAAAATCCCAGTAATTGAAGCCTTTAATGCTATTCGACTAAGATCCGAAATCACGGAAGTAGCGAAAGAACGAAAATTTGCCTTGCCTGTCGTGACAAAATCACCCAGCGCATCGGTCATCCCATCAAACATCTGAGTCGTGGTTGATTTTATCTGCTCACTGATATCCTTAGTGTCATCCAGCCAGTTATTGAATCCCTGGGAGGCACCACTAACCCAGTCTCCTGCCTGAATATCGAGCTGCTCGTTTTTCTGTCTGACAATTTCTTTTTCCCGTTCCAGAGCATCATTCAGAGCCTGCATTTTCTCTTGAAAAACATGATCTGACATTCCACGGGATTTATCTGCATAGTCACGTTCAAGTTGCAGACGCTGATTGTTATATCCATGTTCAATCCGCAGTAATTCCTGCTGGCGTTGCTGATTTTTATCGCCAACCCCATAACCAGCAATCTGAATATCATACCCCTGCTGACGATTATCAATCGAAGCCTGCAATGAATCACGCCATGCTGTTATTTCGGCGGATTCCTTGATTAGCCTGTTATTTTTTTCAATCGCAACATTTTTCTCCATCAACGTGGTTATTTCTTCCCGGTGTAAGAGAAGCGATTTCTGATCCTGGGTTAATTTCGATGATGGTCGTGACTCTAGGTCGGCAATCCGCTGACGCCACTTAACCAGTTCCTGTTCAGAGGAACTTAATTTAACGGTCAACTCAGCTTGTGAACTTAGTAACGCATTCTGTTGATTCAGATGATCAATCATTCGTTGGGCTGCATCATCAGAATAACCTTTCGCCTTTGGTTGCTTTGGATCTTTATAACGCTCATTTATTTGAGCGATAAGATTATTATATTCTTCCTTTGAATACTGATTCTTTAGCTTTTCCAGTTTTGCAAGTTCACTAGCTCTCTGCTGCTCCCGGGTCTGATATTGTTTTGAAAAGGCATCTGCTCTCTGTCTGAGTTCAATTCCTTCCTGTTGTCGCTTGTTGTAATCGTTTATTGATGAATTTAGTACGTCCTGAGCAATTTTTTCTGCTTGAAGTACGCCCAATTGCTGCTTTAATCGTGCCAGCCTTTTATTTTGAGCTCCGCCATCTCCAATGCCACCTAACCCGAAAACTCCGGGTCGGGTATTTTTTTCTATTTCATCAATTTGACGGAGAACATCTGAGATTTTTTGATCAAGGGAGGCCTCACGGCCAATATCCAGCATGGAATCCCATGCCCATTTTGCGGAGTCTGCGACAGCTTTCCATGCAGTCTCAAGATAACCAAGATTTTCTTTAATCTGGTTGGTGCGCTGGATCATTGAGGATGAGTATTCTTCTGTCGCAATGCGGGCGGCCTCCTGCTGGTTCCCTTCATCCTGTAGCGCCTTAATCTGGTTATAAGTCGCAAGTGTCAGAAAATGGTACTGATCATTAAGTTTTGATATGGCACTGACAGGATCCTTTGCAATTTCATTGAAGTCATTAACCAGTTGTTCGGTTGATATTCCTGTTACTTCGCTCGTTTTTACTATCGCTGTCGTCACTTGCTCCAGCGAACTGCTCGCTACCTTTCCCGAACGCACAAGCTGATTTAATACTGCCGCCGCAGCACCAGTTGTCGAATCAGCCGCATTCCCGGCACGTTGAGCTATATCGCCCAATTGCCCGCTGGTTGTCCCCAACTGATTTCCGGTAAGAATAAGAGATTTATTAAATTCGTCCTGCTCCTGAGAGCCTTTATAGTAAGCCAGTCCTAAGACCCCAACGGCTGCTGCGGCCAGGGTAAAAGGATTAATTAATCCCAGCACATAAGAACCTACACCTTTGATCGCCGGGCCAATCCCACCGAACATATCTTTTAGCTGGCCGCCCTGCTGCATTAACACCATAAATGGCGACTGACCAGTGGACAACCCAACAACAATATCCGTCATTTGTGCAGGCAACATGCGCATAGCAAAAGCCGTTTGTTTTGCCGACATTCCGGTTTTGCTTAATTGTGATTGAGTAACCTC
This sequence comes from Escherichia sp. KTE96, assembly GCF_000408525.1. Classification (NCBI taxonomy): domain Bacteria; kingdom Pseudomonadati; phylum Pseudomonadota; class Gammaproteobacteria; order Enterobacterales; family Enterobacteriaceae; genus Escherichia; species Escherichia sp. KTE96. Next base: position 2,808,008 of record NZ_KE137149.1, read on the forward strand.
AAGCTCACTCCGCATAGCACGAAGTTTTCCAGAAAGCTCCTCATACATTTCAGGAGAAAGCATCCCCTTAGCTTTTGCTTCATTGAGCTGTTTCTGTTGTTCTACCAGACGATTAAAAGCAGTTCCGACAGGATCAAGTTGAGCAATCAGACGTTGCAAAGCAACAACCTGTTCATCATGCGCTTTTGCTGCTTCTCGCTCTGCCTGAGCCTCTCCGGTAAGCTCTCGCCGTGTTTCCTGTATTTTTCGGCTATAATTCTCAAACTGAGAACCATTTATTTTCCCGGATGCAAACGCAGCATTAAGTTCATCATGCTGTTGTTCAAGATTTCTTAGCGCCGCAGCCAGAGGGTCGATCTTGTCCAGCATTCTTTGAAAGGCCTGAGCCTGCGCTTCCTGCTGGGCGGCAGCAAGTTTTTCGGCCTTCTCGGCTTCTCTCTGCGCTTGCGCAACCCCGCTCAATTCCTCTGTGGTTTCATTAAGTTTACGGACAAGAAATTCATATTCTTCTTTATCAATAAGCCCTTTATCGAAAAATTTCTTTAATTCAGAATAGCGTCGACCGACAGTATCAATTGCGGCACCAACTGGATCAATAGCTGCTTTTAATTTTGCGAGCGCGTTCTTCTCATCTTCTGTTGCCTTAGTCACTTTCCCTGCGCTATTTGCAGCAGTTTCCCCAGCCTGCGTCATTTTGACTAATGAGGAGGTCAGATTGTCAGCATTATTTTTCGCTCCAGTGCTATCAATAATTATTGCGAGACGCGAGGTTTGCTCTGCCATTTATTAAAACTCCTGACAACAAAAAACCCACCGCGAAGTGGGTTTCAGGCGACATAATAGTAGATATAGCGATTACGAGGCCACGCAATGCTTTTCTCCAGGAGCATCATCGATTTAATTAAAGACACCATCACATCTCTGTAACAGAGTGTACGTAATTAACAACTACACACACTGCTCCTGAAAATACTGGTCATCCAGTGCAAAGATCACTGCTTCAAATTCATCGCGCTCAATCAATACCGGATGAGTGGCTAAATATTCATTTATCTCTGTCAGAGATAAAGGCAAAGGCACCCCAGCCATTCCAGCATAACGTCGGGCACGGGATATTACCGAATAGGCGTACAACAACTCCTTAAGCACCGGGTCTATTTCTGGTTCCGGTATCGGTGGCAACCTGAGTTTTTCTCGCTTCCATCTTGCCTTTTCCCCCCTTTCTCCCCCGAACTCCGATAACCACCGCTGGGCAGCTATGGCTTTTTTATCGTATCCTGCTTCTGCTGCTCTTTACCCTGGGCGATGCTGGCTGCTTCTGCAAGGATCTGCCAGTACAACTCTGGATTCTGCTTAAGCAGCGCGATCCCTCGTTCTGCCGTATATTCCAGTGCAACCTCAACACCATTAACCAGTTCACCAACCCCTTTCCAGTCTTTCAGCAGATAACGAGCGGCATTATCAATGAGTAAATCATCAACAGAATCCACCTCGGAAACCTTTGAAATATCAAACTCCTTCGTTCCGACGTGCAAACTGGCATCCATTTTCTCAATGTGGCGACGGATTAATGCATTACGGGAGCGATACTGATCGTTATCGCTGCTTGCCACCAACAGTTTTAACCCGTCTACAGGTTTTAAGTCCTTCATTGGCGTAAACCAGCGTTCTCCACCAATGATAATTTTCTGATTAAGAATAAACATCCATAACCTCATTCAATGCGTCCCCCTGTAGGGCAGTACCACAGGAGGAATAACGGAAAATCAACTAATCGCCTCAGCACTGGCTTTTGCGATCACGGCAGCCGGGGAATTTTTTTTTCTGGTTATCGTAGGTGCTTCATCTGCTGCGGTAATGCTCAATTGAACCTGGATAATGTCGCTATTACCCCCATCAGGCCATTCACCTGACACCTGAACCTTCGGGAAACTGAAAGTGTATGCCCCCTCTCCATTCGAAAGCGTGAAGCTGAACGGAACTGTTTCTCCAGTCAGTGTTTTACTCCAGATTTCCCACGCGGCTTTAGACCATGAAAGCGTCACCGTACCGGACGGTGTAAAAGTAGTCGGAATATTTGCTCCTGCATAAGGCGAGCCAGTCCCGATACAACGCTGTGTCTGGAGTTTGTTATCGAACTGAATATCAAAACTGTCGATACAAAAACCGTTACCTCCGGCAACACCATTCAGGCTTACTGCTGAAACCTCCTTAAACGAATAACGTAGCTTTCCTGCACTATCCACAGGTTCGCCTTTGATAAAATTCGTATCATCGGCCTTTGATTCCCAGTCCAGTCCGGCAAAGGTTACGGTCGCTGTAATATCGCCGTCGTTAGGGATCTGCATTTTCCATGAGCCAACCTGCGCTCCTCTGACGACAGAGGCAATTCCGACATCGGACGCATAGGTCGCCAGAGAAAATGTTATTCGCTCATTCCCCATTGTCAGAGAATCGCCTGACCATTCCGCGCCGAAACAGGATGCAAGAAAATCATCATGTTGACCCCAGCGAAATTTGGTACCAACATCACCGCCGACATCCACAGTGCCAGGCGTCGCCCCCTGAGCCATCCGGGAGCCACCAATCTCATTATTTTCGCCTTTATTCTGGGTGGGTTTTACTCCCCAGCTTGTGCGTTTTAATAAACTCCAGTCACCACTTGCTGGCGTAGTGCCTGCAACCGTCTCCCGGATAAATGCCGAGATAACCTTTGCACCTGAACTCACAGGAGCCTCCTATGTCATTAATTGCGCTAGAGCGCGCGATATGGAATTTGAAGATTAAGCTGGAACCAGCCATTCTTTTCGCCAACGGCTATTGAGGAAACAGCCTGGTAACTGAGACGATCGTCATCCTGAAACTCAAACAGTCCCCGCAATTTATCGGCTGTCTCAGTAATGAGTTTTGAACCAGAACCTGCGGGGACAAATAACTGAATAATGATTATCCCCGTGCGATAAACAATCGGCCCCGCGCCAATTTCATTAACTCCAGCCTGCCCGGGAATATTACTTAACCGCGCCCAGATTAACTTACCGGAAGGATCGAACGTTGGCGCGTTCGGATACAATACGTCTTTTCCATCAATAATCGTCTGTGCCGTCATTCTGGAAATAACCGTATTTCTGATTTCAGTAAATGTCATTTGTAAGCCTGTAAAACACCATGAAAAGCGTTGGCATACACGCCAGTTGGCGCTTGTTGTGAATGACCGTTTTCAAGAGCCTCTGCATAAGGAAGGTTATTCTGGATATAAATAACTCCGTAATTTGCAGCTTTCGAAATAACCCCGATCCCACGCTGAACCGCAATCGTACCGTTCGGATCCACGTTATCAGATATACCAAAATCGGGATGCTGTAACGACACCAGGTTGTTATTTCTGAAACGTCCGGTATCAACCGGAGCAGCAATATCAATAGCAGTAAGAATCTGCATAGCGATGTAGCGAATTTTCAGCCCCACATCTTCCTCAATCATCCCGGCAAATATTGACGGTTCTATATCCCATGCCTTTGCCATTTACGCTCTCCTTAACTGGATAGAGTAAACTGATGCGGAAGGATCTACACTCGCTGTAATTACCTCGTATCGTTGTAACTGCCTTAATACAGGATCATAAATCTCAATAATATGGTCGACAGCGGGTTTATCCGTAACCTCGCATACCAGAGCGGTTAATTTAAGGTCACCATGCAAAATATTAATCCCATCAATTCTGCCCAGCTTATAACGTGTCAACACGCCTCGCCCGGTATAGATTGCGGTGGATTCGCCGCCAGTTTCCGTCACAGGATCCCAGTGCCGGTGCGTAACGTAAGAACCAGAAAAATCACTCACGGCGTCCGCTAAATCCTCATCAAAAGCAGCGGCAACCTCTGACTGAATCTCTTCACGAAGCCCCATTATCCCCCCCTCACAACCCTGACTTGTGAGCGACTAAGTCCGTACGGTTTCAGCAGTGCTATCGCAAGCTGTAAATCGGGTTCAAGCAATACAGTGCTGTTTGATGGCAACTCAGCAAATGATTTCGATACACTGACCCCGTCAGCCGACACGGCTTTACTGATAACAACGCCAGAATCATTTTTCTGCTGAAACAACTTACCGAATGAGGCAATTCTGGCTGCATATGCTCCCGCAAGTTTTACCTCTTCCGGAATACGGGATGGGTTAATTTTCAGGTTGAAGCCATTAAGCCAGGCATTAGCCATTAAAACAGCTTTATTTTTAGCGTTCTCACTCGTCCAGGCGTTCCCAAACGCATTATCAACGTCATCACAGGTCACGTAAGTGATCATGTGTTACTCCTGAGTTTTCCAGCCCATAGCCTTCCAGTTGTCAACTTCATCAGGATGAACATTAGCGATAGTTGGTGCGCCGGGAAACATCTGATAATCGGTCACCATAACCACTAACTCAATTTGCGTTTTTTGTGCGGCTTCACGCTGTGCTCTTTGCTCTTTAGTTAATCCGGCCATATGCCCTCCATTAAAAATGGGGCCGAAGCCCCGTTTGAATGTTTAACCAAGAATCAGACAACCATGTGCCGGCTTCACTGATGAAACACCCCATGCCAGTCCAACTTCATAGCGCACCTGGCGATACTGACGATACAGTGCAATCTGGAACGTAATCCCTGAAATCGGGTCCGTAACATTCATTACATCATCAGCATTATCGCCACCTTCCGGCATTGCCGGAGTACGGGATGCCAGCAGAAACGCGTTGCGATCAAACGCCATATTTGCAGTAAAGGAGCCAACAACTGTGATTGCAGTATCATCGGCCAGATCCTGACGCAGTCCGGGCGCTGCAAGAGTAATCAGATTGCTGGTCGCTGCTGCCACAACATACTGATTCGGATCGCCAGCGAACGTAACAATCTGACCTGCAGAAATACTCCCCGAACCAGTATCAATGGAAATAAGAACATCGCCTTCTTTTTTCTCGCCATTCACGAGATAACCAGTTGCAGCAACCTTTGGCGCTCGTTTTACACCTGCCGAACTGTGAATATTGAATCCCTCCAGACGCCCCAACACGCCCTCACGCAGTAGCTGTTCAGTGCCGGATTCATTCACTTTAAACAGTACAGACTGTTTTCCGCGCAAATTAGCAATGGCACTGGAGCCAAGCACCATCTGCAGATCGGTTGTCGGTGCGCCGTTATCCTCCAGAACCTGACGAGCCAGAGCAGCATCAGAAAGATCATCTTTAACACCAAACGGCGTTGTCCCTGCGGTTCCCACGGCGCGGGAAGCACCGAAATACAACGCACCAAGATCAGCCTCAACCTCGTTTGCAAGGGCGCGAAAAGCCTGCTTAAACTGATCAGCCAGAATGGTGTTGTAAGTCCCTGAAGGGCCAAGAGCCAGTTGTTCTTCACCATTCCATTTAACCGGTGCCATTTTGGATTTAGTAATTTTCACATCAACAGTGCCAATATTTTGATCACCGGTATTCGGAGCTGACGGCCCCGGTACGATATCTTCGGTTTTCGCCTCAGGCGCAACTGGCGCGGTTACCGTCTGATCTTTTGCTGCGGCGTCAGCTTTTGCGTTTTTTGCTACCGCAGGGATAAAACCTACCTGCTCACGGGATACAATATCCAGGGCGGTATAAATAGTCGGGATCAACCCGGTCAGGGTATTTCCAGCCATAATTAAATATTCCTTAAAAATTTGCGTAATTGTGAATAGATGGAGTAATGAGCTATCCAGCCCTGACACCAGCTCCCATCCGGAAGCTGACAAATGTGTTAATCAACAATTGTGATACCGTCTTTCAATGCGTTTTGCTTACCTGCAACATCCAGTGCATCAAAAGCAGAGCGTTTCATCGTTTTCTGACCAATATCATGCTGTGTCGGACGGGATCCGCCGCCATTGTTGCCACTGGCTTTCAGGATGTAGTCTTTCTGAGGGTAATTTTCGACGAGGAACTCCAGCGCCTCATCAAACTGCGCCAGTTCGCCAGGCTTCGCGCGGGAATAAATTTTGTTGCCGGAAGCGTCATAAGCAACGATCTTCCCTTCTTCCACTTTGAATGCCTGCCCGAAGCGGGCTTGTAATAAATCTGCCGGGATCGCAATTTTATCGGCAATATATTTTGAACCCGCAAAACTACCGCCAATCATAGAATCGTAAAGCTGCGTCTCCAGCATCTGAGAGCGTTGCTTTTCTTCATCTAATTGCTGCTGAAAATTTTTCGTAATTTCTGCCTTAACCTGGTCAACCTGTCCCGCATCGATCAGCTTTTTCTGGTCGATTTTTGACAGCATTTCCAGTGCCTCGATCGCCTTCTTCGGGTCTTCGATAGCGGCAAACTTAGCCAGTTTTTCCTCTGCAGCTTCTTTAGCCAGGCGATGATTTTTTGCCTCGCCATTAAGCTCTGTAATTTTTTTTATCGCCAGCGGTGCATCGAAGCCGATTTCTTTACCATCGTCGTGCACATAAACTGGCAGGCCAGCAGTATCAATTTCTGCGTATTGTTTTCCGTTAATCTCGACCGTTTTCAGTTTCATATTAGTACCTGGTTTAAGTCTTCCGACAGTTACGCTGCTCACCATCCGGATCGCAGCAATAAAAAAGGCCACCCGAAGGTAGCCTGTTGTAATAAATGATTTATTTAAATCCCTGCTTTTCTGAATACCTGTGCATCACGCTCACGGAGTTGCTTCAGCGTCAGCCATTCGCCTTTATCGGTGTAAAATTCATCTGGCGACATACCGCCATCCCGAATCAGCTTTGCCCGGGTTTCCCCCACAATCTGTTTTTGTCTGGTGTAAGGCTGACGCAAAAACCATTCCCTGTAGGTTGTATCTCCGGCCACCACGCCATCCATGCTGGCCCGCTCAGCCGGGGAAATATCACGAACATCAATACCCAGTTCCTTCGCTGATTTCAGAATGAACGTTTCCGTTGAGCGGCAGCAGAAATGAATTTTTCCCGGCCCATGCAAATAAGGCACACTGTGACCTACAGGTTTATTATCCAGCGTATATTTGAGGCGATCCCTGATTCGACATTGTGGCGTAGTACGATTATCAAGCGTTGATAACCATTGCTTACCCTTAATCAAATCATTATTCGCGCTGGCAAAACTCTCACGGGCAGTAGCAGCAAGATGTCCAACCGCTGTTTTTGCAATGCTGGCCGCATTAGCCCGGCTCATCTGCAATGCACCATCCTGAAATCCCTTGCTGACATGTCCCCGAATTTTTCTTGCGATCTGCTCATTGGTATCCCCCAGCAAAAAACCCTGACGCACCGTATTTGTTATGCGTCTGAGCCGATCCGCCTCAAGATCCAAGGCCCACTCACTGAGCAGTCGTCCCTGGAATGGTCGCGCCATTGCAGCGGCGTAAAGTGCATCAGAAGATATACCAACCAGAGGGTGAACATCAGCAACAAAATCAGGTAGCAGAGAATCAAACAGACTTAACTGATAACCAGCCTCATAAATTGCCAGCTCGTTCAGCTCTCCGGAGAGACTGGTAAACATGCTGTTAATAGCAGCGCGGTTAACCTCTCTGACACTCGCCAGAAGTGACTCCAGGCGCGTAACGGTAAAACTACCAGGATCGAGGCTGTCCAGTGCTACCAGCAGGCGAGCTGTAAGCTCCGCATCGCTGTCATTCAGTATTTTCACCATTCTGGCAGCCACACCAGTGCTATAGCGGGATATCCAGACTGCATGAGCAATTGATTCATCACGCAGCCGTTCATTCACGGTTTGCATCATTGATTTCCATCAGCATTACACTCTGATTTTTTAATTCATCGATCACTTCCTCTGGACGGGAATCCTGATCGATAAATTTCAACGCCTGCAACACCCGAACCGCATCAATCTGACGTATATCACCGCCCTGACGCAATGACTGAACAGCCAGCGCGGAGGATGAGTCAAACACCTGGGCAGATACATCCAGTTCAGTGCGCACATCCACATTGCCACCGCAACTCTCTCCGCTCCATTCCGCCATTATCTGGAGAATATTATCGAGGGCATCTTCGAGGGAGTTCGCCATTGTATAAAGCGGCGAGTGTTCCTGCATCCGCTCTTCATTAGTCTGATCAACAGATTTGGTGGATGTATTTTCAGCCCGCAGAAGTTTAGCGCCGGCATGACGCATCTGATTTTCCAGCTTCTCAAGTGATGTTTCGCCAGATTCTATCGCTGCGCCACTATGTTCAACATATTCGAGGCCATTTTTTGTTCTGTCCTCAAAAATCGTAGCGGTGGATGCACCAACCGTCAGTTCTTCATTCCTGTCCAGCCCGTAGGCCACCAGCAATGGAACGCGGGCAACATGAAGAATATTGTCCTGCTCGCTCTGGCTTTGCCAGTGCTTGATATTCAGCAAGCCAAGATTAAGCAATGGCGGTGTACCACGCATAAACCCTGTTTTCTTCGTATACAGTGTTACCAGAGGAATATCATCACGGCTGGTATTCCATGACTCATGAAGCATCCAGACAGATTCGCCATTAGTACCTTCGCTGCGTCGATAAATTTCTACTCGACGGGGCATAATATGGCGGATCTGCTCCACCTTCTTCTGCCCGAAATCATCACCATCAATAATGATGACCTCTTTTATACGCAAATCAGTGAGAACAACTTTCCCTTTTTCAACTTTCGATTTCCATCCAATAACCTGGCGTGGATTCAGCATCGTAACGTACGGGCGACCACCGGCCGCGTTTTCATCGGCTTTTGTCCGAATCTCGTTCATATCCGTTCGTGGATAGTCCACCAGCGCATGTGCCACACCATACTGAAATGCGAGACTGAAAAATTGCTGCGCCCACACATCCAGTCGGCTCCCCTCCATGTCGATATTTTCTGCATATTCCCTGATTTTTTCCGGCGTTTCCTCACTCAATACTGTCGGCTCTGCAAATATTCGCCCAATATTTTGTTTGATGCTTTCTTCATACACAGGAAGTAGCGTAGCCACAGACAGGCGTTTTTTATAAGCGTCTTCATCTTCATTAGGCCATTTGGGGAGATAATTTTCCCCCTGCCTGCGCATTTCAAGCGTACCGCCCATCAATGCGTCGTTAATATCCCACGCCTCCAGCATATCGTTATAGTCGAGGTTGGGTGTTGATATATCAGCCATAATTAAATCCGAAGTGATGTGACTCTTCCGGTCGGTTTGACAATAGGGAATTGCTTAACGATGAAATAACCTCCGGCATCATTCGGGTGATCATTGCCAGATTTTTTATCAGGCTCCCCCTTATCATCCCAGACCTGTTGCTCCAGAGATTCGGCATATACCGGACAACGCTTCACATTAACTTTATAGCGACGCTCACCATTGGCATTGCAGAACATTGCATTCATTGAGTTAACGCGATCTTTTACTGGCGGGTTCGAGCTGTTCACCACAACGTTAAAACCTGCCTGCTTAAGCTGGGCTATATCCGTCGTACTTGCGTTACTTGATTTTCTGGAATCTCCGGAAGCATCTGGATAAATATAAATCTCCCTCACTTTCCGGTAATCATGCCCGTCATACGGCCAGAAGCGTTCTTTAATGATGCGGATCATATCCGGCGTATCGTAGGCATTGATGATTTCAGTTACCGCACATGGAAGCCCCAAACGCAGCACATGGACGATTCCCGCCATCTTTCCAACGTTAAAATCCATCCCAATATAAATCGGCTCCCCTGGCTGCTCCACTTCTTCGCAATTATTCAGTTTCCGGTCAAACTGATGGTAAACAGTACCACTTGTCAGGTTAGTAAACTGTCCTCGCAGATAGGCTTTAATCAGCTCTGGAGGGTATGATTCAAGAAGCGAAGGAATGTAATCTGCTGGCAGGTTCTTTTCATTATCGAAAGTAGATGCCTGCACCAGACCATACAGTGAGGCCAGCTCTGTTTTTTCACGCACGGCTTTAACAAACTGCTCGTAGACAAATTTGAATCCTTCCGGCGTGGTTGTAACGTCAATACCGTTGCGAAGTCCATCAATCTTATAACGCATACGCGCAATTATCTTGCGCCACGCCGTTCTGGCTTTTTCCTTCGGCAAAATGTCCAGTTCATCCACCAACGCATTACCAATTTTGAAACCGACGATCGTTTGTGGCTTCTCCATCGATCTGCAGATAGTGGTTCCCCGATACTGGCGTCCGTAATAAAAGTGAACCTCTTTATTTCCCTCATTAATTTTTACGTTCAATCCCCAGTCAGCAGCAACTTCTTCCACTGTAGGGTAAAAAATATCGCGAATTTGGGGATACGTTGGCGCAAAATATCCCTGATTTATACCTGGATGCTCCCAAATCCCCTTGCATATGCCGCCACACCCAACCCATGTTTTGCCCGAGCCAAAACCAGCAATATAGGCTTTAAATTTATGGGGCATTGAAAGAAATCGCGCCTGAGGCACATTAAGCGTCGGAGAGATCATCTTCATCACTCCTTACTCTGGCATCAACCACATTAATATTGATCGCCACAGGCTGGGGATGTTCATTATCTTCCACCGTTTCGATCTCTTTGCGCAGCTTCTGGTTTTCCATTCTGCGCCGTTCAATTTCCAGTTCCTGTAGCCGCTTATCTGCACATAAAGCCCCGCCAGCAGAAAGCAAACGCAACAATTCACGCCGGGCGGCAGCCTTATCCTCCAGCAGGATCTCAACGCCGAATTTTCCGAATTTTGCCCCTGCATATAATTGCCGCGCATCCCCATCAAGCAGAGTGGTATCAGCCATATAAAGCTGTCCCGTTCCCTCACCGCAGCACTTCGGGCAGTCCGGATTAGGTATGGCGTTATCAACAAAGCCGAGGCCTCCATATTCCGGTTCGGGTTTGCCATCTCTGGAAGCCTGCGCCGCTGCCTTGTCGAATTCTGCTATATCGCGCCACTGGTAGAGATGATTCTCGCCCCAGCAATAACGGCAGTTAACACGGCGAAATTGTGCAAGCTGATTGGGGTCGGCCAGGACAATGGCCATCAACTGACTCACTAGTAAATCCAGGTCTGCGGTATAGCGTTTCTGGTACTGATTGCGGAAGTAGCTGATAGCGCGAAAAACCCTGGCATTTCTAAGCATACGACTAGCGTTGCTGTTAGCTGTCGCACCTTGCCCCTCATAACCGGCTAGTCGGTACGCCTCTGTCGGCTTTTTACCCTGAGCAACAAGCATCGCAAACTTAGCCTGCTGGTCAGAAATGCCGAATTCATCGGGACAGAACGAAAATTCCTCCGCGTCGCCCTCATTCAGGCCCGCATCGAATACTGGCTTTTTTTCCTGAGATTTTTCGTTCCGCTTTTGTGCAGTCTGCGCAGATTTTTTCTGCGCACTTTTTTGCGCAGTTTTGCGCATTTCTGTCTGCGCATTTTTCGGAGTTTTTTTGATGTAACGACGGGCTGTTGCGTAATTCAGTCCCCTTGCTTCACACCATGCCACCGGAGATATACCGGAGCGGGTGTATTCAGCAATATACTCCTGCTGCAACGCCCCCCAGTCCGGTCTGCTCATCAGTTAGTCCTGATTTTTATCCACCCTGAGTAGTTCGCGCAGAGCAAAGGCATCCCCTTTTCTGGCAAGCTTAAACAATGCCGCTCGTAACTCGGCTTCACCTTTCGCTCTGCCCTTACGGATGGCCGCATAAAAATCTGTCATTGCTTCCCGATTTTCTTTCAGTCGGTTCAGATCAACATCCAGAACGTCAGCGATTTGTTGTGCAGTCATCCGGCACGCTGCCAGAGACTCGACTTTCGAATACGGAATCATTTGTCACCCCCATTGATATGCAGGGTGTCTTCTTCCTGTATTTTTCGTGAAGGATTTTTACTGCAGCGTTGTTCCAGGTGACCTGATGGTGAATGCGTTTATGGCTGGCACCCATCAGTGAAATTTTTACGCACGACGGCGCATACATGACGGAGTAAAAACTTTTAACGTAGGTTCCGGAATCCAGATACAGCTCGGTCATTCCGCCGCTGTTTTTCTGCGTCTGTTTCTGCCCTAACTGGACAGCACCGATCGTCATAAACAATTCACCACAGCGACCGAGATTCGTGTACGTATTCACATCCTCGTTAATGCGCCCCATGAATGAGAACGGTCGATCAACCGAACAGATAAAGCTGTTCATTGCCTTGCGTTTCACCCACGAAGCATGGCCGCCATTGTCACCAAGAAAATCCCCGCCCTGCGACATAGCGATGGAAAGAGCAGGTATTGATTCGTAGTACGCCAGCATTTCAGAAAGGATCGCATCCAGTTTCCTTATCGGAAAATAGGCCTGGTCATAGTTGCGATCCACCCGAAACTGGAACTCGTGATAATCATCATCGAGCTGAATGAAGTATTTACACCCGACCAGTTTTGCCAGGTCGAAACAGGCATTACGGGCGTAAAAAATTGAGCGGCGGTCACAGAAATTATCGGCTTCGTCAAAACGACTGGCGATATCGGCTTTGGAAAACACCAGCACCTGTTCACCAAATTCAGCCATGTACTGATGCCGTGTCTTATCTTCATCATCAACAACGATAAAAATTTTCCCGGTATAGCCAGCACGACGCAACGTCCGGTAAGTCAGAACTTTGTCCGGTCGCCCGTGAGTCAGAATAAAGGCGCAAAAATCATCACGCATATTCCTCCTCCTCACCACCATGCATGATCTCCACCATGCGCTGCGTCATCCGGACAAATCCATTTTCAATAGCCTGCTGATAATCAATGATCACCAGCGCCGACTCCTCGAAAAAACACTGAATTTCAGCGGGGGCGTGAGCGTAATAGTCCGCAATTCTGCTGAAATTAAACACCGTGTGACGTTCTGCCGCACACAGGAGGAATTTCTCAATATCAGGCTCAAGGGACGCCGAACGTATCCGGCTGATCAGCTCCTGCGTTTTCGTATCGTCGTACAGTTCACTGATATCCGGTTTACCGCCCGACGGCTCATAAACAGGCGTATCAATTTTCGTCGTATACGGCTCCTCCTCATTTCCTGTACCGGGCAAAACATCCGTCAACAGTTCATCAATTTCTGTCGGGATGAAGCCTGTCAGGGAGACATCAAAATCAGCATTGATTAGGTCCGACAGCTCCATCCGCAACAGATCTTCATCCCAGCCAGCATTCATCGGCAGGCGATTATCTGCCAGGCGGTACGCCTTTTTCTGCTCATCCGTCAGGCCAGACAGAACAATGACCGGAACAGAATCCATTTTGAGCATTTCAGCCGCCATAACACGACCGTGACCCGCAATAATTTCGCCCTTTTCGTCAATCAGCACCGGATTAGTCCAGCCGAATTGCTTAATACTTTCTACCAGTTGTGCCACCTGCTCAGGGCTGTGCGTCCTGGCGTTGTGCGCATACGGTGACAATTCTTGTAATGGGCGATAGACTATCTTTAATTTCTCGCTCATACAGCCTTGCTTTATGAATAAAACGCACCCCAGCAGCCAGTGCTACTGGGGGCGGAGGTGTTGCTGGTAAAGTTAGGTATTGGATCAATGAGTGAGTCAACATAATATTAAACTCACAATTATAAATCAGCCATATATTAGGAGCGCCAAAAAAAACCTGAAAACAATATAATAACAGGATAAATTTCAAGGCGACCAAGAATCATAGCTATGCACATTAAATATTTTGCAATGTCATTAAGCACTCCGAATGACGATGCAGTAGCCCCAAAACCTAATCCCATATTATTAATACATGCAGCCACTGTTGCAAATGATGTAAGAAAATCATATCCCATACCATTTAACACCAGTATAAAAAACACCGTGAAGAGAGTATAAAGAAAAAAGAAACTCCATACAGACCTCATTACACGATCTGTAACTATCTTCCCTCCTACATTTACACTCAACAACGCTCTGGGATGAGAAAGCTGATTTATCTCGTGTTTGCTTTGTTTGAAAAGTATAAGAAATCGAAGTGACTTAATTCCACCACAAGTTGAACCTATACATCCCCCAAAGAAACTTGACAACAGCAAAAACACTATCGTGTGCGTGGGCCAGTTTGCATAATCCTGCGTAGCTAAACCATTATCAGTGAGCATGGAGCTGGCAAGAAAAAACGAATGAATAAAACTTCCATGCAAGTCATACATACCTATATGCCAGACCTGGAAAGAGGTAACAATGATCACCCCTAAGGCTATTAACAGAAAGAAACGAAGTTCAATATCTCTGATTAAAGGTTTTATCGTTTTCCTGCTAATAACAATATACCAAAGAGTGAAGTTGAAAGCCGATAGCAGGGAAAAAGAACCAGCCACCAGCTCAACCAAATAGTTATTAAAATATCCGATACTCTCGCTATGAGTTGAGAAACCACCAAGCGAAACTGTGGAAATCCCGTGACAAATAGCATCAAACAAAGGCATTCCTGCAAGTCTATAACAGACAATACAAGCAATACCTAATAAAGAATAAGTTATCCACAGTGTCCGTGACGTATCGGCCAGGCGGGGAGTGAGTTTGTCATCCTTAAATGGCCCCGGCATTTCTGACTGATAAAGCTTTGCACCACCAATACCCAATAATGGCAATACAGCAACCGCCAGAACAATAACTCCTAAACCACCTATAAAATTTAACTGTGACCGATAGTACAAATATGCCCGAGGTAATGAACTAACATCATCAATTACAGTTGCTCCTGTTGTTGTTATTCCAGAAACCCCTTCAAACAGAGCATCAATGAACGTTAAATTAAGTTCTGAGTCAATCCATAAAGGGAATGCACTAATAACAGAAAACAAAATCCAAAACATTACAATTATAATAAACCCATCACGGGTACGTAATTGAATGCCAGATTTCTTAGTTGTATACCACGCTCCGCCACCAATGCAAAAAAATATAACGAAAGTTGTAAAGAAAACGAACAGGCTTTTTTCTTTATAAAACAATGCTACAACCATTGGTGGCAACATTGAAAGACTATAGAGCCAAACCAGGAACCCACACATATGAGTAACAACTCTTACATGAGATGTATTCATATCTAAATATTCTTTCAATTATAACCACCTTGCTGCAATATTATGATTATACTGTATAAAATTTAACTCCTCTTAGATCTTACTTCACTGTTCCTTATGAAACAATCATCAAAATGAATCATATTGTAGTTAAGATTTTACTTTAAACACTGCTCGGTTATGTATTGCTGAGCACCTTCAAGTTGGGCCTGCATCATTACCAGTCGTTCCCGGAGGGTGAAATAATCCCGTTCAGCGGTGTCTGCCAGTCGGGGGGAGGCTGCATTATCCACGCCGGAGGCGGTGGTGGCTTCACGCACTGACTGACAGACTGCTTTGATGTGCAACCGACGACGACCAGCGGCAACATCATCACGCAGAGCATCATTTTCAGCTTTCGCATCAGCTAACTCCTTCGTGTATTTTGCATCGAGCGCAGCAACATCACGCTGACGCATCTGCATGTCAGTAATTGCCGCGTTCGCCAGCTTCAGTTCTCTGGCATTTTTGTCGCGCTGTTCTTTGTAGGCGATGGCGTTATCACGGTAATGATTAACACCCCATGACAGGCAGACGACGATGCAGATAACCAGAGCGGAGATAATCGCGGTTACTCTGCTCATACCTCAATCTCTCTGACCGTTCCGCCAGCTTCTTTGAATTTTGCAATCAGACTGTCAGCCTTATGCTCGAACTGACCATAACCAGCGCCCGGCAGTGAAGCCCATATATTGCTGCAACGGTCGATAGCCTGACGGATATCACCGCGATCAATCATCGGCAAAGCGCCACGCTCTTTAATCTGCTGCAGCGCTACAGCATCCTGACTTTCTGGAGAAAAATCTTTCAGGCCAAGTTGCTTGCGGTAGGCATCCCACCAGCGTGAAAGAAGCTGGTAACGTCCAGCGGCTGTTGATTTGAGTTTCGGATTTAGCGTGACAAGTTTGCGGGGGTGATCGGAGTAATCAGTGAACAGTTCGCCACCGACAATAACATCATAACCGTGATTTCTGGTTTTCTGCCGTCCGTTATCTGTTCCTTCTGACCATGCCACCATATCAAGGAAAGCTTTACGCTGGGAATTAAGTGTCTGCATTAATTACTCCTTATGGGCACCGAACTTGTTACCGATGACCCTCATTGCCGCACCACGAATAGCATCAACACCAATCAGCCCCACCCCACCACCAATGGCAACAGAAAGTGATTTAGGCCATCCGACATACTCAAGCGCGGATGCAAAGGTCAGCGTCAGAGCACCACAAAGCAGAATCTCAAGCGTTTTTCGTTTCCAGCCGCCGCCACCGCCAAAATAGGCAATGCGCAAACCAGCCATAATAATTGACATAACCACTGCACCCAGCGGCGTATCTCCACGCCACCAACTTTGTAAGAGTTCCAGTAAGTCAGGCCAGGAATGAGGGGCATTGTGCATTTTCATAAGCCTCACCTCCGAGAGTTCGGATGGTGCTAAGTGTAAGATTCAGGCTCTCAGGCTTGCTAACAAGAAGTCGAGGATGTTTCCGGAGCCTAACAACGAAAAAGCCCCGGGACATGCCGGGGCCAGATGGAGTGCCAGATTAAGCTTCTGGCGGTATATACTCGTGTTTGATATCGTTAAATCGCCAAAAGTAACAATTCAAACAAAGAGGATTTTTATGTCTGAAAAAAACAAACCACAAGGTGAAAATAAACCTCAGCAACCCGTGGCACCAAAACCAACTCCAACACAAAGTACTACAGACTTTGCTACACGTCGTGTTTTTGTTGGAGATTCTGCCGACTCAGTCATTGAACATATAAAAAAACAGCCGAGATAAACATCGCCGCTACCGGAGCAAGGATGGTATACATCCTTGCTTTATCGAGACTCGTGCGGATTTTCTCATTTTCCAACAGTAACTCTCTTGCTGTATCACTCAAGTCAACAAGGCGATACCTTCGTATAAGCGGCAATAACTTATCAGGTCCTAAATATCCTGCATCAGCGAATATTTTAAAGCTCGAGGGCTCCATATCCTTATATTTTTCATGATATAGATGATCAGGAGGGGCATTGATCAGGCCCCTAACCTTCACAGATAAACCAGTACATACCAAGTAAATGGCGCACCATGTCCATAGTAATGTAAATGTGGTAATTCCGGCGGTGAGAAAATCGAAATTAGTTTTCTGTGTCAGCAATAAAAAAGATGAACCAATTCCAACAATCTGAATGTTCAGAAGTTTGTATCCATTCTCAACATTGGTTTTGTTAGAAAGATGAATCTCTCGTATCGTCTCTTCCCCTTGTTTTTCAAGATAATCGACGAGCTCATCATCTACTCCTAAAAAATAATCTTTAGGTAGTTCTCTCATCTCACCTCCACATCCTGTACTGAAAACAATTTTACCAGAATGTCTCGATTCTAGGTATTCCGCCAGGAATCGCGCTCCAGAAATGAAACATCAGGTTCGCCAGTACCAGAAACAACAAAACCCGCTCAATGGCGGGTTCTGGTAAAGTTCATGCGCTTGGTTCGCCTCGCGATACAGCTTTGCGAAGCGTAGCAAAATTGAAGCAGTTTACGCGTAAAAAATCAAGCCGTTTTTTGAGCGAATGATTCTCGCATGGGAATGTATAGCGCATACTCAGCAACGGCCAACCAATTAGCAATTCGCTTTTCGCATGTGCTAAAACACCACTCTGGGTGTGCATCATGTAGCAATTCAGCCATTTTACGCTTAGTCATCCCCCGCCCTTCATAGCGTTGCCGGAGAATGCAAATCAATCCTGGATGCTCTGCCAGCACCTCACTTATGACTCTATCAATACATAACGCCTCTGCATCAGTACAATGCGCCAGCCAGGTCTTTTGCTTGCCATTGATCATCTCTCGCAAAAACGCTTCCAGCTCAGGTTTCTCTATTCCCGCTTTTTTCATCCTGCGCAGGGCTTCATTGACGGCTGTTTTCGTCAATTTTTTGGATGCCAGCAACTGGTTAAACATATTTCCCGTCTTACCGCCGCCAATATACGACCAGCGCCCCCACATGCGCAGTTTTCCCTGAATCCAGACACTTTCCAGCGTGGTGAGACGAAGGTGTTCCCCGCTTTTGCCTGTATTTGTTGGGTAAATCATAAATAACCTTCCTTTCTCCAGATTTCTTGTGTGCGAAAAACACCTTCTGCATGCATCAGGCGTAATTCTTCTTTGGTGTAATCGCTGGTTTTTACCCGCCCGTCGATTAAATCGTGGCATGAGCTACAGGCAATCGCTGCCTGCATATCGTGTGGTTTTGTCGCTGTTCCGCACGTCCCCGCCAGCCTGTAATGCGCCAGCACAGATGTTTCGGGATTGTGATTGCAGTAGCCAGGAATTCTGACGGTGCACATCTGCCCCCGCGCCGCTTTACGTAAATCCACCATTACGCAAACTCCAGTAACTGTGCGGCCACATTTTCGACTTCCTCCGGAGAGGAAAATTTACGGAACAGGATCCAGTTCCACAGCACATTCAGTACAGATTTATAAACCTGCTGAAACTCGGTTTCGTCCATGTTCGCAAAAGCGATGGATTTCGCCCGACGCCCATGGCTACCGTCCGGATAAAAATGTTCGGTGTAAAATCCAGCCTGAATGGTTACCCACTCGCGAAAAGCCTCAAACGACTTTAGCAATGCCGTATCCCGGGTTCTGCGTGTCGCAACTGTATTCAGATATTGCTCTGCGGCATCACTCAGGGCTGGCGTGTGTTCCCGACCAACTGATTCGCACAGGTAATCAACGAAACCAGACAGCAGTTCTCGTTCGCGAGGCGTGATCGCTCCACCGACCGGAGTCCAGTAATCGAATCCCAGTTGCAGGAGTTTGAAAAAACGCTTGTGGAATGCGTAGTTACGCACACGCTTAAAGTCTGCGTGTATCCACTCACCTATTTTGATTTGATGCAGAAAATCGCAACTCTCCGGCGTCGCCGGGAGAAGTAAACCAGAAGAAGTTTGTTTGACCAGTTGTATATGCGCCATTTCTCAATCTCTCGATGGCGCAGTGCAGCAGATGCCAGTTGTTCAGGCTGACGTATAAAGTATAAATAAACTGGTTCCAGTGTAAAGCCCCCACCTTAATGGAATAAAAACCAAACAACAGATTGCTGGGATACAAACAACGCTTATTATTAAAAGCGGTTAAACAAATTAAATTTTAATGTTATGCAAATTTGTCAGATCACCATAATATCTCATTTGAAAACCGCTGAAATAACAACCCTATCAGGGTTAATCATATTAAGGTGAGTAAATATGGAAAACAACAAATCTGCACATTACGTTCCTTTTTTATCTGTAATACTTTTTGTTTTATGCTGTGCGTGGGCATTATTTTTATAAAAATATTTACAGATGAAGTAAACCCGCCAATCAGGTTAACTGTGGCTGCGTTGAGGATGCATAATACATCAGAGGTTGCGGGGATTTCTCCCCGCTAGTCCTCTTACTCCCCAAGTTCGTAAGCTGTGAAGACAGCGACCTCCGTCTGGTCGGTTCGGATTCGTACCTCGCAGAGGTCTTTCCTTGCAACCTGCACCGTCATAATAACGGTAAATGTTGAATCGTTCGTAAATTAATCTATACAGATTATTATATAGCTCTCATTACGATTTTGATTACTCTCACTTAAAAATACCGAAAGATACATGATCTTTCGGTAAAGATTGAATTACTTACATTTATTATTTAAATAGACCCTTATGTACTGATCGAGCAGTTTACCTAATTGTTTATTAACTTCGTCATGTTTTTGCGGGCTTCTCATTTTTGACAGATGCCTTTCAAGGAACTTAGAGGGTAACTTCACAACTAATTTATTATGATTATCATAAATTTCTTTTACCCACGTAAGCTCTTTATGTTTTTCTAAATTCTCTGTGTGATCTCTATTTATGATAAAAGCTATCCGCCCATAGTCTTTAAACAAATAGGAATTTACCTGTCTATATTCTGCAGCACCTAATGTTTTATAGTTTTTCACTTCAAAAACAACTTGCCGTGTCTGATAATCTGTCAGAATTCTCTTCCAAACTGGAGTGTCAGCTATATTTGTCGCTATAATATCTCTTTGCTGCAACCCATTTTTATTGGGATGCAACTCAATGTTTGTTAAATTCGTAGCAAATAGTAACTTTATAGTTTTGAGCGCCCATGCTTCAAAATCGACAGCACCTTCAGGTCCTTCAGGTATATTATGTAGTTCTTGGAGCAACGAACCGATTCGTTGTTTCCTCTGCTCTTCGGAAACAGAGCTGACCTCAATATCATATTCATCATGAATATCATCAGCAGCATCGGGAGTCATCTCTGATTCATGAACACTTAATGCTAGCCAGTAGCATGGATGCAATAGCAATTTTGAATCTGGTGTAAATTCTTTTTCAGGTTCCTTACCGTCATGGCAAAATACATATGAAGATGACTGCTGGTTATACAACCCAATAAATCCAACACTGTAAAGTCGTTGAATCACCTGGATTGGCCCTTCAAAAAGAAGTAAATCCTGCATTTTCATCTTGTCAATAACGCCATTGAGATCAAGGGCATATTGTATCTTAGATGACGCTTCAGAAACTCTGTAGTAAGGTTTGCTATTAGCAAATTGTGATGTAAATATATCTAATGCAGGAAATACATTCTCATATTCTTTTAACAAATCATTGAGTCTATTTTGTGAAATAGTATTCGCTGTTGCTTGAATGTCATCAATGACAATACGATTACGATCATGTGTGTTTGCTCGCAAGAATGCATTATTTAACAAAACCAAAATATCTCTTGGCCTATATAGAGTCAGTTTCAATGTTTCTTTAAAACCGGTATTAGACTGTAATTCATTTGCGGTGTAAGCATTCCACACCCTCGTGTTGTTCTCAATGGTTGAGTTAAAAGCGACCCTCATTCTATTGCATACAAGATTAAATAAGTTATATTCATCCCAATGTAATCTCAGTACTTGCCCTTCAATATTTCGAGTAAAATCAGGGTCCATTTTTGATATGGCTCGATGAATATTATCTCTAACAAATGCAAAGGCAATAACCTTTTCATTCATATTTTGTTTTATATCAATCACAGCCTGAATGAAACCATCAACTATTGCAACACCAAGATTATCCGGTGTATAGCCTTCATCAAGCCTATCAGCAAAAATAACAAATTGATTATTTGACTTCGAAATTGCTTCTTCTATCACCTCTTCCAATAAGTCAAGTTCAAATTTATCGGATAGTTCGGCTATTCTTGTAGCTGGTTTTATATTTTTGTTATCATCGAGAATAGCGTTCAATTTTTTTCTTATTTTGCTACTTATATTTTGTCTCTTCGGTCCCCAAGATAATAAATGCGACTCTACACTTTTGTAGTCAAGATCGTTTTTCATCTTGTAATGACTTGCGATCTCAGAAAGCAGCTCCATATAAATAGCATATCGCCATGCTAACTTGCTACCGGCTTTTATATGTAAGTAATTTTCACCAAATAAAGAAATAACATCCCTTAATCCAATAATTTGTTCTTCAACCGGACTAATAGTCATCACATAGGTTTTTGGCTTAGCATGCCAATGTTTGGAAAGCATATGCACCAGAGCACTTTTTCCTGTTCCTCTGCGGCCAACAATGATGCATCGATCGTAGGATTCGAGAAGAGCTTTATAATCAGTTGTTTGCCAAAATGAAGCTTCCAACATCTTTTCGTCATGTTCAGCTCGGATATCCCCAAGAATATTACCTTTCATCCAGATTCCTTTTTAACCCATTGAGGTGACAGCACAAATAGTATCTTAACACCTGATGATTTCATCAGAACCTGATAAATAGACGTGATATAAATATGACTAAGATCACATTTCATGAAAAAATTCAACGAGTTTATATTAACTGCAGCGAATACAAATCACCGCAGTTTTCATTACCCCTATCTGAAGAACTCTGCACAACCGATCATATTGGTCACAACTGCAGCAGGATGACTCATATAATCAGGAGTATTTATTTCTCCATACCTGCTGCAATAACTTTATGGACAATATCCCGGTGCTTGTTCAGCTCCCGCAGCGCGGCGCAGACTCGCTCCCACTTCTGGACATGATTTTTCGCCCGACGCAGTTCACGGTTTGCCATATGCAGCGATGGTAAAATCAGGTTATCCGCTTGCGTTTCAGTAAACGATGGCAACGACTGCACAATGTCCGCCACAGTTTCTGTTTTAATATCTTCCTGTGTTGCAGCTTCCTGTACTGGTAACGCAACACCGGCTAGCTGAGGAAAGGCTTTACCATCTGTTTCCGCTACCGATGCAGCTTTCGGCTCTGCTGGTATATTACCGCCCGGCATGCAGTAACGAAATTTACCGTTCTGATTAACGCGAATCAGACGAGCTTTGCTGATTGCCATTGCCAGCGTTGAAGCCACTTTGCGGGATGTGGTACCGAACAACGTAGCCAGTTCATCCGCAGTTAGTGGACCACGTTGTTCAATCGTCGCAGTTAAATCGCTCTCTGAAATTTTCGCGACTGTTGCCGTGGTAGTTTCTTCCGGCAGTTCTGCCGGCGCTGGCTGTTCCTGCTGAACGTTGTTATCAGCCACACGCCAGGTGTACGCGCTTTTATCAACAAAACCAGCCTTTTTCAGTTCCCATAGTTCGTTCAGCACTTCTTCACGGCTGATATCAAGTCGCGCAGCAAGTTCTATGGATGTGGCTTTTCCCATTGCTTTCAGTGCGTCAAAAACAGTCTCCATTAAATTTTTCTCCCGGTAAAAATTACTTCGCAATTCCTGGCTGGACGACATTCGGACGCCAGCTCTCCCAGTTAAAATTCACCCATCGCCCGCCGTTCATGGTCATGCGATCCATAATCCTCTCGCCGAGCAATGTTTTCATGGCCTCATAATTCAGGTTTGTCAGCATCCCCACGCTGCGCATCGACGCTGTCCGGCGATCAACAATCTGGTGCAGCACCACCTGCTCGTTTTTTGTCTCGCGCTGAATGCCAATTTCATCAAGAACCAGCAGCTCCACTTGGCACAGTTCCCGCAAAAATTTTTCGCCTGATTGCCCGTCGTCATAGCTGGCGTGTAGGGCACTCATGACATCAGCCACGGTAACCACAATCACTGTCTGACCATCTTTCAGCAGGCGATTCCCGATAGCCGCCGCCAGATGGTTTTTTCCGGTACCAGGTTTTCCGCTGAACGCAAAATTTGTACACCCGGTCATCAGTTCATCAGCGATGGATTTCGCCTGACTCAACGCGTATCGCTGCCCTTCGTTCTGCACCTGGTAATTCGAAAACGAGCATTTGCGGTGCAATGGCTGGATGCCAGAGCGATTCAGAATTTTTTCCACCCGCAACTGACGATTCTGACGGTTGATCTCCTCACAACGTTTCTGGCCTTCGGAAAGTTGCCACTCGCGCCACTCCGCTACCGTCTTGAATGGCGCGGTTACATGTGACGGGGCCAGTCTGCGGATACGTTCAAGAACATCGCCTGTCGCAATATTTTTCATGGTCAGTTACCCCCTGAAGCCTGGCGGGATCGCACTATCCGGTAACGAGACGGTGTTAACCTGTCGGAGTAACGTCTCAGGTCGAACACCTTTCGGCGCGAACAAGCCCTGGTATTCATTGGCGATGCTGTGTCGAATCACCTGCTCAGGTGAAAAACCCTGCTGGCGGAATTTTTCCAGCTCCCGTATCGCCCCGTTAGCGCCCTGCTCCGTTCGAATCGGTTTTCGCAATGCCTGGCGAAATTCAACCCACTCACGCCAAAGCGAGACAGAAATCCAGTTCGGCAAAGCAATATCCAGAGGGTCAAACTTTTTGACACCTCGATTCCCCCGGGGGGGATTTAGGGGGGGATCTGTTTTTAGATCTTTATCTGTATCTTTATTAGTTGCCTTTGTGTTGACATCATGTTCAAACACCACTTCAACATCTGTTTGAACACCTGTTAAATTTCTCTCTTGTTTTGTTTGAACATCTGCTTCCTTTCTGCTTCTTCTGGCCTGAACAGATGCTTTTCCTGCGGCTGATTTTTTGGTTAATTTTTCCCTGACTGATGCCAGATCTTCCTCAATCCGAAGATGCACCCATTCCTCGCCGTTATCGCAAAAAAACTCCTGCAAGGATGGTTCAACATCAGCCCATCGCTCGTTAGTCAGACGGGCAATTTTTGCCAGCCTGTTTTTAGGTATTGGCTTTCCTGTTTGCCAGTAATTGAACATCAGCAACAAATACGCACCATGCTCCTCTGCTGACAAATGCATGGTGTCAGCCAGGTAATCAGCTATGTACAGTTGCATGTATGGTAATGCGGCCATAATTGCCCCGTATGATGCTGCCCGGTGGCTTAGAATAAGCACAAACAGCATGGAAACTTTTGCTTAATGAACAATGACAGAATCGTCGGAAGAACCGCCGCCGCTGAAATGCGCTTTCCGGTAAACGGCTTGGACTGCATCATCATGCGCATCAATTGCCGTACTTAACGCTTCCTGCGCCGCCAGTAATGCACGGCGTTCCAGGGTATCGAAGATGCAGAGTCGGTGACGCAGCTCGCGCGGAAGGATTGCCAGAATTGCTGGGATCAGCTTCTGAATTTTTTCTCTTTGCGTTTTCGTTTCACCTTTCAACCAACGGTGATAGATATTCTGCTGATTGTTCCAGTCCTTGCCTGGAACCAGGGGCAATTCGCCGCCCCCCTGGCGCAGATATTCTTCAGTAATTGCATTGGCTACCCATGCCTGCCCTTTTTCGGCTGCTAGGGCAAACAACACTGATTCGATGTGCTCATGCTTGATTTTCATGAATCATTTGCCTCTTGATGTTTCAGGTATGATCAAATGAGGATTTGTTACTGTCATTTAGTTGCTTCACTGACATATTCTGCGAACAACATGCCGAACGTCGTAAATATGACCAGTCAATATCAGGACGAAGTTCTTCGCACAGAACCTCACCTCTTGTTGCACGTTCAATTGCTGGACATCTCTCGGCAGGCAATTGACGTACCCCTTTGATCCATTGATTTACGCTTGGAGGTGATACACCTAAAAGCCTAGCCATTGCTGATTGCCCACCGACAACAGCACAAGCTTGCTTGAATGAATAGTTCTCTTTTTTCATCGAATGAACTCCAAAAACACACAGAAATATTAGGCGACGCCTAACGCAATTGTCAATAGGCTGTGCCTAATGCGGTAAGGGTAGGGATTGCCTAATGTAATGCGCATAGGAGAATATTAAGCAATGCTTAGTGGTAAAGACTTAGGCCGAGCGATAGAGCAGGCCATTAACAAAAAAATCGCATCGGGATCCGTCAAATCAAAGGCGGAGGTCGCACGCCACTTCAAAGTCCAACCACCATCAATTTATGACTGGATTAAGAAAGGCTCTATAAGTAAAGATAAACTTCCAGAATTATGGCGTTTCTTTTCTGATGTTGTTGGTCCAGAGCATTGGGGGCTTAACGAATACCCCATACCAACCCCCACCAATTCAGATACAAAAAGTGAACTTTTAGATATAAACAACCTTTATCGAGCAGCCTCTGATGAAATAAGAGCGATTGTAGCTTTCCTGTTATCTGGAAATGCTACAGAACCAGATTGGGTTGACCACGATGTTCGCGCCTATATAGCAGCGATGGAAATGAAAGTGGGTAAGTATCTGAAAGCTCTAGAATCTGAACGGAAAAGCCAGAACATCACAAAAACTGGAACTTAAACTTATATGGTCTGACGGAAAACTCCTGGATTCCGTTATTTAACCCCCCCATCACTTTCTGCTGTCGCCATCACCTATTAGGTTACGCTCAAAACATTAGGCATAGCCTATTGACAATCAATTAGGCATTACCTATAGTTCCAGCATACCACCCACCCCGCCCCACAGAACGCCGGGCAATACTTCGAGTTACCAGGCAGTGGTAAGGGGTTAAGTAGCCAGCCCGAGGCGTATGAACATGACGGCGGGATTCAAATTTTGCAGTGCAGCAGTTAGTTCCGCCACCCGGCGTTAAGGGGAGAGATAAGATGGTGCATTACGAAGTAGTTCAGTATTTGATGGATTGTTGCGGTATCACTTACAACCAGGCTGTGCAGGCTTTACGCAGCAACGACTGGGATCTCTGGCAGGCAGAAGTCGCTATACGTAGCAACAAGATGTGAGATTCGCAAAATGCAAAAAATCGACCTCGGCAACAACGAATCCCTGGTGTGCGGCGTGTTCCCCAACCAGGATGGAACGTTCACTGCCATGACGTATACCAAAAGCAAAACATTTAAAACCGAAACTGGTGCGCGCCGATGGTTGGAGAAGCACACAGTAAGCTAACGATTAAAACGTCTACTCCTGCTGTTCCAGAATAACTTCATAAAATGGGAGTATTTTTCGGTGACGAGATAATAAGAACAGTTTGCGCTATCACTCTGATGTTGAATGATGCCCTTCCGTTCTAATTTTTTCATAACCGGGTTACGGCAAGGAGAAGTGATAATAAGATTTCCTGTTTTAAGGAAATCTTTAAATACAGCGATTTCTTTCTCAGATAAACGAAGCAATACTCGTTGCTCTGGTAGTAATGAATAATGCTTTTGAATATGTGCTCGCAATCTTGAGAAGGAAATGGCGACCACGAAAGAAAAGGCAAAAACGATAATCTGAAAGAGCCAAGGTATTTCAGTATAAGCATTGAATGCGACAGTAAACTCTTTCGGTATCAGCCAGAGAGTGAGACCAAAAATGATAATCGTATACATAAGTCTTTCGAGTGGCTCGTTAGCAAAAAGTTTCAACAATGGAGTAAATACATCCAACATATCAATAACTCTCAACTGTAAGGGTATTGAAATGTTAACACAAGCTCTCGCTGTAGGGGTATAGCCGAGACCACCGAAGCCCGGAGGTGGTGAAATAAAACCGGGCACAACACGAAGGCGCATTTCCGATATCCATAAAGAGTCGGTCTTGTCTGTTAAATTTAAATGGTGGGAGTGCGCCTCCGGTTGTAAATAACGACATTACTGTGTGTAGTCCTGGCGGCATCAGTTTTTTTCTTGAAGTTCGGCTGATGTCCGCCCTTTTTAAAGTGAATTTTGTGATGCGGTGAATGCGGCTAAGCGCACGTGGCACAGTTAAAAGTCATGTTAGTCCTTATTGGTTTGGGTGGGAAAGCCGACTGTAATTGTTAACTGGTTGCAGTCACCTGGAGGCACCAGGCACCGCATCAACAAAGTTCATTTGTAAAAATGGAGATAATTATGATTGCACATCACTTCGGAACTGATGAAATACCACGTCAGTGTGTGACTCCTGGCGATTATGTTCTTCATGAAGGCCGGACATATATTGCCTCGGCAAACAATATTAAAAAGCGAAAACTATATATTCGTAACCTGACCACAAAAACATGCATTACTGACCGCATGATTAAAGTCTTCCTCGGTCGTGATGGTTTACCTGTAAAGGCGGAGTCATGGTGATGACTAAGAAAATAAAATGTGCTTACCACCTTTGCAAAAAAGACGTTGAAGAAAGCAAAGCTATTGAAAGAATGCTTCACTTCATGCACGGGATTTTATCAAAAGACGAACCGAGAAAATATTGCAGTGAAGCTTGTGCCGAAAAAGACCAGATGGCACATGAACTTTAATTAATTGACTATTCGAAACTGAATTTATGCCAGAAATGGCAGGTATTCGCTCAACCTTAATTAAGGAGAAAAACATGATTACCAATTATGAAGCCACTGTTGTAACTACCGATGACATTGTTCACGAGGTGAATCTGGAAGGAAAGCGCATTGGCTACGTAATTAAAACAGAAAATAAAGAAACCCCATTCACTGTGGTTGATATCGATGGTCCATCAGGCAACGTAAAAACACTTGATGAAGGTGTCAAAAAAATGTGCCTGGTGCATATCGGAAAGAATCTGCCCGCAGAAAAAAAAGCCGAATTTCTGGCAACTCTAATTGCAATGAAATTAAAAGGTGAAATCTGAAAGAAATAGCCTGCGTATGGCGCAGGCTATGAACAGTGTGTATCCGGCAAGATCATTCACTGAACAAAACGAATTTTAATCTGAGTTGAGGTTAAAAAATAATGAGCACAAAACCACTCTTCCTGTTACGGAAAGCGAAAAAATCATCCGGTGAACCTGACGTCGTCCTGTGGGCAAGCAACGATTTTGAATCGACCTGTGCCACTCTGGACTACCTGATCGTTAAGTCAGGTAAAAAACTGAGCAGCTATTTTAAAGCTGTTGCCACGAATTTTCCTGTCGTTAATGACCTGCCCGCTGAAGGTGAGATCGATTTTACCTGGAGTGAACGCTATCAACTCAGCAAAGACTCCATGACATGGGAACTAAAACCGGGAGCAGCACCAGACAACGCTCACTATCAAGGCAATACCAACGTCAACGGCGAAGACATGACTGAGATTGAGGAGAATATGCTACTCCCAATTTCTGGCCAGGAACTGCCCATTCGTTGGCTTGCTCAACACGGCAGCGAAAAACCGGTAACGCACGTTTCACGCGACGGACTCCAGGCATTACACATTGCTCGGGCTGAAGAACTACCGGCTGTTACTGCCCTGGCTGTTTCCCACAAAACCAGCCTGCTCGACCCGCTGGAAATTCGCGAACTCCACAAACTGGTTCGTGACACTGACAAAGTTTTCCCTAATCCTGGTAATTCAAACCTGGGACTGATAACTGCTTTTTTCGAAGCATACCTGAACGCTGACTACACCGATCGAGGACTGCTGACAAAAGAGTGGATGAAGGGTAATCGTGTTTCACACATCACTCGCACGGCTTCCGGTGCTAATGCTGGCGGCGGAAACCTCACCGATCGCGGCGAAGGTTTCGTACACGATCTGACGTCACTGGCGCGCGACGTAGCCACTGGCGTACTGGCCCGTTCAATGGATCTGGACATCTATAACCTTCATCCGGCACACGCTAAACGCATTGAGGAAATTATCGCTGAAAATAAACCGCCCTTTTCTGTTTTCCGCGACAAATTCATCACCATGCCTGGCGGGCTGGATTATTCCCGCGCCATCGTGGTTGCGTCCGTAAAAGAAGCACCAATTGGGATCGAGGTCATCCCCGCGCACGTCACTGAATATCTGAACAAAGTACTGACTGAAACCGATCATGCCAACCCTGATCCGGAAATCGTGGATATTGCCTGCGGTCGCTCCTCTGCCCCGATGCCGCAGCGAGTAACAGAAGAAGGAAAACAGGATGATGAAGAAAAACCGCAACCATCTGGAACAACGGCAGTTGAACAGGGAGAGGCTGAAACAATG
Source organism: Escherichia sp. KTE96 (assembly GCF_000408525.1). NCBI lineage: Bacteria > Pseudomonadati > Pseudomonadota > Gammaproteobacteria > Enterobacterales > Enterobacteriaceae > Escherichia > Escherichia sp. KTE96. The sequence continues at coordinate 2,837,356 of NZ_KE137149.1, forward strand.
GAACCGGACGCAACTGAACATCATCAGGACACGCAGCCGCTGGATGCTCAGTCACAGGTAAATTCTGTTGATGCGAAATATCAGGAACTGCGGGCAGAACTCCATGAAGCCCGGAAAAACATTCCATCAAAAAATCCTGTCGATGCCGATAAATTGCTTGCTGCATCACGTGGTGAATTTGTTGACGGAATTAGCGACCCGAACGATCCGAAATGGGTAAAGGGGATCCAGACTCGCGATTGTGTGTACCAGAACCAGCCAGAAACGGAAAAAACCAGCCCAGATATGAATCAACCTGAGCCAGTAGTGCAACAGGAACCGGAAATAGCCTGCAATGCCTGCGGCCAGACTGGCGGGGATAACTGCCCTGACTGTGGTGCGGTGATGGGCGACGCAACATACCAGGAAACATTCGATGAAGAGAGTCAGGTTGAAGCTAAGGAAAATGATCCGGAGGAAATGGAAGGCGCTGAACATCCGCACAATGAGAATGCTGGCAGCGATCCGCATCGCGATTGCAGTGATGAAACTGGCGAAGTCGCAGATCCCGTAATCGTAGAAGACATAGAGCCAGGTATTTATTACGGAATTTCGAATGAGAATTACCACGCGGGTCCCGGTATCAGTAAGTCTCAGCTCGATGACATTGCTGATACTCCGGCACTATATTTGTGGCGTAAAAATGCCCCCGTGGACACCACAAAGACAAAAACGCTCGATTTAGGAACTGCTTTCCACTGCCGGGTACTTGAACCGGAAGAATTCAGTAACCGCTTTATCGTAGCACCTGAATTTAACCGCCGTACAAACGCCGGAAAAGAAGAAGAGAAAGCGTTTCTGATGGAATGCGCAAGCACAGGAAAAACGGTTATCACTGCGGAAGAAGGCCGGAAAATTGAACTCATGTATCAAAGCGTTATGGCTTTGCCGCTGGGGCAATGGCTTGTTGAAAGCGCCGGACACGCTGAATCATCAATTTACTGGGAAGATCCTGAAACAGGAATTTTGTGTCGGTGCCGTCCGGACAAAATTATCCCTGAATTTCACTGGATCATGGACGTGAAAACTACGGCGGATATTCAACGATTCAAAACCGCTTATTACGACTACCGCTATCACGTTCAGGATGCATTCTACAGTGACGGTTATGAAGCACAGTTTGGAGTGCAGCCAACTTTCGTTTTTCTGGTTGCCAGCACAACTATTGAATGCGGACGTTATCCGGTTGAAATTTTCATGATGGGCGAAGAAGCAAAACTGGCAGGTCAACAGGAATATCACCGCAATCTGCGAACCCTGTCTGACTGCCTGAATACCGATGAATGGCCAGCTATTAAGACATTATCACTGCCCCGCTGGGCTAAGGAATATGCAAATGACTAAGCAACCACCAATCGCAAAAGCCGATCTGCAAAAAACTCAGGGAAACCGTGCACCAGCAGCAGTTAAAAATAGCGACGTGATTAGTTTTATTAACCAGCCATCAATGAAAGAGCAACTGGCAGCAGCTCTTCCACGCCATATGACGGCTGAACGTATGATCCGTATCGCCACCACAGAAATTCGTAAAGTTCCGGCGTTAGGAAACTGTGACACTATGAGTTTTGTCAGTGCGATCGTACAGTGTTCACAGCTCGGACTTGAGCCAGGTAGCGCCCTCGGTCATGCATATTTACTGCCTTTTGGTAATAAAAACGAAAAGAGCGGTAAAAAGAACGTTCAGCTAATCATTGGCTATCGCGGCATGATTGATCTGGCTCGCCGTTCTGGTCAAATCGCCAGCCTGTCAGCCCGTGTTGTCCGTGAAGGTGACGAGTTTAGCTTCGAATTTGGCCTTGATGAAAAGTTAATACACCGCCCGGGAGAAAACGAAGATGCCCCGGTTACCCACGTCTATGCTGTCGCAAGACTGAAAGACGGAGGTACTCAGTTTGAAGTTATGACGCGCAAACAGATTGAGCTGGTGCGCAGCCTGAGTAAAGCTGGTAATAACGGGCCGTGGGTAACTCACTGGGAAGAAATGGCAAAGAAAACGGCTATTCGTCGCCTGTTCAAATATCTGCCCGTATCAATTGAGATCCAGCGTGCAGTATCAATGGATGAAAAGGAACCACTGACAATCGATCCTGCAGATTCCTCTGTATTAACCGGGGAATACAGTGTAATCGATAATTCAGAGGAATAATTCAGCCTGCCGGTGTAATGCACCGCCAACTTGAAATATTTTTTATGAGAAAAATTATGAGATATGACAATGTTAAACCATGTCCATTTTGTGGTTGTCCATCAGTAACGGTGAAAGCCATTTCAGGATATTACCGAGCGAAGTGTAACGGATGCGAATCCCGAACCGGTTATGGTGGAAGTGAAAAAGAAGCACTCGAAAGATGGAATAAACGAACCACTGGAAATAATAATGGAGGTGTTCATGTATAAAATTACCGCCACTATTGAAAAGGAAGGTGGCACTCCTACTAACTGGACAAGATATTCAAAATCTAAACTAACGAAATCAGAATGCGAAAAAATGCTCTCAGGTAAAAAAGAAGCAGGCGTTTCCAGAGAGCAGAAAGTAAAACTGATAAATTTTAATTGCGAGAAACTTCAGTCCTCGAGAATTGCATTGTATTCAAATTAAAACTTCATAGCTGATTATTAATAATCAACATCGGGCGTCAATTTCAGTCTAACATTGGCGCCTGCCAGAGGTGATGCGATGGCACAAGTAATCTTTAATGAAGAGTGGATGGTTGAATACGGCCTGATGCTTCGCACTGGTCTGGGGGCCAGACAAATTGAAGCATACCGCCAGAACTGTTGGGTGGAGGGCTTCCACTTCAAACGAGTATCTCCTTTAGGTAAGCCAGACAGCAAACGAGGGATTATCTGGTACAACTATCCAAAGATAAATCAGTTTATCAAAGACTCATGATATGTCTAAATTACCAACAGGTGTCGAGATTAGAGGTAGATACATTCGCATCTGGTTCATGTTTCGAGGAAAACGATGTCGGGAAACATTAAAAGGCTGGGAGATTACAAACAGTAATATTAAAAAGGCCGGAAATTTAAGAGCGCTGATAGTTCATGAAATAAACTCCGGTGAATTTGAGTATTTAAGACGTTTTCCCCAGTCCAGCACTGGGGCAAAAATGGTGACAACGAGAGTCATAAAAACGTTCGGAGAGCTTTGTGATATCTGGACAAAAATTAAAGAGACAGAGTTAACAACAAACACAATGAAGAAAACGAAATCACAATTAAAAACACTCAGAATAATAATTTGTGAAAGTACCCCGATATCACATATTCGTTATAGCGATATCTTAAACTACCGGAATGAACTGCTGCATGGAGAAACGCTTTACCTGGATAATCCAAGATCCAACAAAAAAGGAAGAACCGTGCGCACAGTTGATAACTATATCGCCCTGCTCTGTTCGCTGTTGCGTTTTGCGTATCAGTCGGGATTTATATCAACCAAACCATTTGAAGGAGTAAAAAAATTACAGCGAAACAGAATAAAGCCTGATCCGTTATCTAAAACAGAATTCAATGCATTAATGGAAAGTGAAAAAGGACAGAGCCAGAACTTGTGGAAATTTGCCGTTTACTCAGGACTTCGTCACGGGGAACTGGCAGCTCTGGCGTGGGAGGATGTGGATCTCGAAAAGGGAATAGTGAATGTCAGAAGAAACCTGACGATACTTGATATGTTCGGTCCCCCAAAAACAAATGCCGGGATCCGAACAGTAACACTACTGCAGCCTGCTCTTGAAGCACTGAAGGAGCAATACAAACTGACCGGGCATCATCGCAAAAGCGAAATCACCTTTTATCATCGGGAGTACGGCAGAACCGAAAAGCAAAAACTGCATTTTGTTTTCATGCCCAGGGTGTGTAACGGAAAACAAAAACCTTATTACTCGGTAAGCAGTTTGGGGGCAAGGTGGAATGCAGCAGTAAAACGTGCTGGTATTCGCCGCCGTAATCCGTACCATACGCGGCATACTTTTGCCTGCTGGCTGTTGACGGCAGGAGCGAACCCGGCATTTATAGCCAGCCAAATGGGGCATGAAACTGCGCAGATGGTGTATGAAATTTACGGTATGTGGATTGATGACATGAACGACGAACAGATAGCCATGTTGAATGCGCGGTTATCGTAGTTGCAAAGTTTGCCCCCAATTTGCCCCATTTAGTACCAGAGAACTGAAATAATGCAAGAAAATCAACAAATTACAAAGAAAGAACAATACAACCTGAACAAATTACAAAAACGCCTGCGCCGCAATGTGGGCGAAGCCATTGCTGACTTCAATATGATTGAAGATGGCGACCGCATTATGGTTTGCCTTTCCGGGGGGAAAGACAGCTATACCATGCTGGAGATCCTGCGGAATTTGCAGCAAAGCGCGCCAATCAGTTTTTCGCTGGTTGCCGTTAACCTCGACCAGAAGCAGCCCGGTTTCCCGGAGCACGTCCTGCCGGAGTATCTTGAAAAGCTGGGCGTTGAGTACAAAATTGTTGAAGAGAATACTTATGGGATCGTGAAAGAAAAGATCCCGGAAGGCAAAACCACCTGCTCACTCTGCTCTCGTCTGCGTCGCGGTATTCTTTACCGCACGGCAACAGAACTGGGCGCGACGAAAATCGCACTGGGTCACCATCGTGACGATATCCTGCAAACGCTGTTCTTAAACATGTTCTACGGCGGCAAGATGAAAGGTATGCCACCAAAGCTGATGAGCGATGACGGCAAACATATCGTAATTCGTCCGCTGGCTTATTGCCGTGAAAAGGACATTCAGCGTTTTGCCGATGCGAAAGCGTTCCCGATTATTCCGTGCAACCTGTGCGGTTCACAGCCTAACCTGCAACGTCAGGTGATTGCCGATATGTTGCGTGATTGGGATAAGCGTTATCCAGGGCGTATTGAGACAATGTTCAGCGCGATGCAGAATGTGGTGCCGTCACATCTGTGCGATACCAATCTGTTCGATTTCAAAGGCATTACCCACGGTTCTGAAGTGGTTAACGGCGGTGATCTGGCGTTTGATCGCGAAGAGCTACCACTACAACCCGCGGGCTGGCAGCCTGAAGAAGATGAAAATCAGTTGGATGAGTTACGCCTGAATGTGGTTGAAGTAAAATAACCAGGATAGCGCCCGATACGCAAGCTTATCGGGCTATTCTTGTGCTGGCCGGATAAGACGCAACCGGCGTCGCATCCGGCAATTCAACATTTCGTTATTTTAATAACCGCACCCGGCACGTTTTCCCTTTAATCTTTCCGCCCTGTAACTGTTTCCATGCCTTATGGGCAACAGACTGACGCACTGCGACGTAGACATGTGCTGGATGAACGGCAATTTTGCCAATATCTGTGCTATCCAGACCAATATCCCCCGTCAGCGCCCCCAGCACATCGCCTGGACGCATTTTCGCTTTTTTCCCACCATCAATGCACAACGTCGCCATTTCTGCTTCCAGCGGCACAATGGCGCTGCTGGCTGGTGGCGTTTGCCAGTTAAGTTTTATCTGCAACATGTCAGAAATGATATTCGCCCGCTGCGCCTCTTCCGGAGCACAGAAACTGATCGCCAGACCGCTATTCCCCGCTCGCGCAGTACGCCCGATGCGATGTACATGAACTTCAGGGTCCCACGCCAGCTCAAAGTTCACCACCAGCGCAAGAGATTTGATATCCAGACCACGTGCCGCGACATCGGTCGCCACCAGCACACGTGCGCTGCCATTGGCAAAACGAACCAACGTCTGATCGCGGTCGCGTTGTTCCAGATCGCCATGTAACGACAATGCACTTTGCCCTACTTCATTCAGAGCATCACACACAGCCTGGCAATCTTTTTTTGTATTACAGAACACCACACAAGATGATGGCTGATGCAAGCTTAATAACCGCTGCAACAACGAAATTTTGCCTTTGCTGGATGTCTCATAAAATTGTTGTTCAATAGGCGGTAAAGCATCTGACGTATCAATCTCAATCGCTAAAGGATCGCGTTGTACACGACCGCTAATCGCGGCAATTGCGTCCGGCCAGGTTGCAGAAAACAGAAGCGTCTGGCGAGAAGCAGGCGCAAAACGGATGACGTCATCAATTGCGTCGCTAAATCCCATATCCAACATACGGTCGGCTTCATCCATTACCAGCGTATTCAGGGTATCCAGCGATACAGTGCCTTTTTGCAGGTGATCGAGCAAACGACCCGGCGTTGCCACGATGATATGCGGCGCATGTTGCAGCGAATCGCGCTGAATGCTGAACGGCTGGCCGCCGCATAAGGTCAAGATTTTGGTATTCGGCAGAAAACGCGCCAGCCGGCGCAACTCTCCGGCAACCTGATCCGCCAGTTCACGGGTCGGGCACAGCACTAAAGCCTGGGTCTGAAACAGCGACGCATCAATTTGCTGTAACAAGCCAAGGCCAAATGCCGCCGTTTTGCCGCTGCCAGTTTTCGCCTGCACGCGAACATCTTTTCCGGCAAGGATCGCCGGAAGCGCGGCGGCCTGCACCGGCGTCATGGTTAAATAGCCCAACTCATTAAGGTTAGTGAGCTGGGCGGGAGGCAAAACGTTCAGGGTAGAAAAAGCGGTCACAATCTATTCTCGTGGTCATCGACGCAAAATTAGCAGGCGCGTATCCTCGCAGATCTACGCTCACGATGCGACAATTTAATCGGTTCTTCATCTGGCGGCGGGTCTGGCATGGGTTGCGGACGAGGGATGGGATCTGGCACTGGTACGGGATCGCCAGGAATGGGTTCAGGGACAGGAATTTGCAAATAAATGAGTGTCGTCATATTTCCCTCCGGTCATGGGGTGGACTCTTAAAGGGTAGACGCTGAAAAATTACAGGCAAAAAAAAGCCGACTCATCTAAGTCGGCGTCGTACGAATCAATTGTGCTATGCAGTAATTCAAAAAAGGAAGTAAGACAATATGGAGCGCAACGCCCATCGCTTGACGTTGCATTCACCTGCGAGGGAGATATTGCCCTGAATGGGTAGAGAGTTTATTGACTTCGCTCAAACTTTACGGCGTTTTTATATACAGGAAGTAGACAAATTTTCTTTTGTTACAACCATTTACTACGATGCAACCATAAAGCAACACCACCAATAAGAACAACTAACAGAATACAAAAAAGCGAAAAGCCGAATTGCCATCCCCCGCCAGGAATACCACCGAGGTTGACACCAAATAACCCAGTTAAAAACGTACTGGGTAAAAAGACCATTGCCATCAACGACATCGTATAAGTACGACGCGCTAAATTTTCCTGCATGACCTGAGCGATTTCATCTGCCATCACGCCGGTTCGGGCAATACAGGCGTCAATCTCATCCAGACCGCGTCCGAGACGATCGGCAATGTCCTGCATTCGGCGGCGTTGGTCGTCATTCATCCACGGCAGACGCTCACTGGCAAGGCGAGCATAAACATCACGCTGCGGTGCCATATAGCGACGCATCACAATTAATTGTTTACGCAGCAACGCCAGGAAACCGCGCGGTGGTATTTGTTGATCGAGCAGATTATCTTCCAGGTCGATAATTTTATCGTGCAGTTGTTCTATAAACTCACTGGAATGATCGGTTAACGCATCACACACATCCACCAGCCAGCCACCACAATCGGTCGGGCCGGTTCCCTCTTCCAGATCGCTAACCACATCATCCAGCGCCAACACTTTACGTTGTCGGGTCGAGACAATTAACCGTCCATCCATATAAACACGCATGGCGACCAGTTGATCGGGACGTTCATCAGTACTGCCATTAATGCAGCGTAAAGTAATCAACGTCCCTTCCCCAAGACGGCTGACCCTGGGCCGCGTGCTTTCCCCCGCCAGCGCATCGCGTACGTTATTTGGCAACAAGGGTGTTGTCGCCAGCCATTGGGCACTGTCATGGTGCACATAATTGAGGTGGAGCCAGCAAGGATGCGCTTCATCTATATCATCTGTATTTTCCAGCGGTTTAACTCCGCCTTTACCATCCAACATCCAGGCAAATACTGCATCCGGGACATTTACGTCCGCTCCCTTAATCACTTCCACAGTGCCTCCATTGTCAACGCATTATTTTGTAGTCTAGTCTTCTGGTCATCTTACGCAACATCTCATCACCCCATTACCCTGAAATGATTAATAAAATCCTGTCAAAATTAAATACAGAAAGCAAAATACTTTTCCTGATTTGAAAACGTGTAAAGCGTTAAATAGCGTCTATCATTATCAGAATTATCTGATCATTTGTCGTGGCATTTTTGCGATCAGGTAGTAACAAAAGATTGATAAAAATAACGGGATTTCAATGACTACGCACAACTTCAATACTCTGGACTTATTAACCAGTCCTGTCTGGATCGTTTCACCCTTTGAAGAACAATTAATTTATGCCAATAGTGCAGCGCGACTTTTGATGCAAGAACTCACCTTTAGTCAGCTACGTACCGGCCTCTATTCCATCTCCTCGCAAAACGAGCTTCCTAAATACCTCACAGACTTGCATAACCAGCTCGATATTGTAGAAATTCTCACTGTCCAGCGTAATGGTGAAGAGGCGGCATTAAGCTGCCGATTGACCCTCAAAGAGATGAGTGAGACGGGAAAAGTAATTATCTTCGAAGGAATGGAAACTCCAGCAACACTGGGGTTAAAAGCCAGTCGTTCAGCGAATTATCAGCGTAAAAAACAAGGGTTTTATGCTCGTTTTTTTCTGACCAATTCTGCACCGATGCTGTTAATTGATCCCTCACGTGATGGCCAAATCGTCGATGCTAATCTGGCCGCGCTCAATTTCTACGGCTACAACCATGAAACAATGTGTCAGAAGCACACCTGGGAAATAAATATGCTTGGGCGTCGCATCATGCCAGTCATGCATGAAATTTCACGGTTGCCCGGCGGCCATAAGCCTCTCAATTTTGTCCATAAACTGGCAGATGGCTCCATTCGGCATGTGCAAACTTATGCCGGGCCAATTGAGATTTACGGCGACAGGTTAATGTTATGCATCGTACATGATATTACAGAGCAAAAACGGCTGGAGGAACAACTGGAACATGCAGCCCACCATGATGCACTAACGGGATTACTCAACCGTCGGCAGTTTTATCACATAACCGACCCCGGACAGATGCAGCACCTGGCAATAGCTCAGGATTATAGTTTGTTGCTCATCGACACCGATCGTTTTAAGCATATCAATGACTTATACGGTCATCAGAAAGGAGATGAAGTGTTATGCTCGCTTGCCCATACTCTTGAAAGTTGCGCCCGCAAAGGCGATTTGGTGTTTCGTTGGGGGGGGGAAGAGTTCGTCTTATTGTTGCCGAGAACCCCGTTGGATACTGCACTTTCGTTGGCTGAAACTATCCGCTTGAGCGTGGCAAAAGTGAGTATTTCGGGCTTACCGCGCTTCACAGTCAGTATTGGCGTGGCGCATCACGAAGGAAATGAAAACATCGATGAACTGTTTAAGCGTGTTGATGATGCCTTGTATCGGGCAAAAAATGACGGACGCAACCGCGTGTTAGCCGCCTGATATATTCAAAAACGCGGAAGCGTCATTTAATTATCGACTACGTTTAGCGTGGCGTTCCCAGTTTTCCAGCTTCGCCTGCACCGTTTTACGCAGCGCGACGTAACATGCCCCACTACCGCCATGATGCGGTAGTGCGGTGCAATAGGCCTGTACGTCTTCGAACTCCGTCAGCCAACGCGCCACATAGCTACGAATAATATTCGCGTGTGATTTATCTTCCCGCCCTTTGCCATGAATAATAAGCACATTTCGCAAGCCGTCCGCCAGCGCCTGATGAATAAAACTGAATACCATTTTACGGCACTCCTCCACCGGCTGGCGCAGTAAATTCAGGCTGGCCTGCTGCGGATATTTGCCGCTGCGTAGCTTATCAATCACCCCATGTTGCAACCCTTCCCGACGAAATTCCAGCGGCTGGTTTAGTGGAATAATGTCAAGAAATCCGGTGGTGAGAAAATTATCAAGTTGCAGCGTATCTATACGCTGCGGCGCACGTTGGTTACGCGTTGGATGCCAGTAGACATCAGTAGCGCATTTCAGTGGCTGGACATCTTCCATGGCGTCAAGAAACAGCGATTTGTCGTCAGGGTTCATGTAGCATCCTCACGCAATACAGAGCGCGATATAATAACTGTGCCCTATCAGGCCGACAACGGTCTGGCGCAATTTCCCGTATGCAGATTAGGAACAACATATATTACGGCGAAGCATTAATGCATGATGACTCAGTTGTATAGCGGCTGATTTAACTTATATTTTCGTGAAACCGGTCACTGAAGAAAATTGGCAACAGAGTGGTAAAACCGTTATAACACTGTCACCGGCAGACAGGAACCCAGGCCGGAATAAAGACGCGGATGCACTGCTGTGTGTACTGTAGAGTCTGGCGGATGTCGACAGGCTCTATTTTTTTATGCGTGCGCAGAAGATAATCACATTCGCAGACTAAAAACGCGATCAGCAGTGGCTGCCTGCCCCCTTTTTTGCATTGTTTGCACCTCTATATAACCATCAGCACTAATATCTCTGTTTCTCTGACTCCTGCAACGATATAAGCCAGTCGCCAAACTGGATACCTACAATTTGTTAGCCTTACTGTCTCCTCTTATATTCTTGGTGGTATGGCTGCTGATATTGCTGGCATGGTATCTTGTCGGTCTACTGATTAGTCCGGGTTTTACCCACGTTTGTCTTGAGAGAGAACGGATGCTGAGATTACTTGAAGAAAAAATTGCCACCCCATTGGGTCCACTATGGGTGATTTGCGATGAACAATTCCGTCTGCGGGCGGTTGAATGGGAAGAGTACAGTGATCGCATGGTGCAATTGCTGGACATCCATTATCGCAAAGAAGGTTATGAGCGAATTTCCGCAACCAATCCCGGCGGTCTTAGCGACAAACTTCGCGACTATTTTGCCGGTAATCTTAGCATTATTGATACCCTTCCTACCGCTACTGGTGGTACTCCATTTCAGCGGGAAGTGTGGAAAACATTGCGCACTATTCCTTGTGGCCAGGTAATGCATTACGGTCAACTGGCAGAACATCTGGGTCGTCCGGGCGCAGCGCGCGCCGTTGGCGCGGCGAACGGTTCAAATCCGATCAGTATTGTCGTACCTTGCCACCGGGTTATTGGACGAAACGGCACGATGACCGGATATGCAGGCGGAGTGCAGCGAAAAGAATGGTTATTGCGCCATGAAGGCTATCTGCTGCTGTAGACCTTAAACAATTTGTGCCGGTTTGCTCACAGTTTTATGTAAAGCCATCCTTAATAATTTAAGAATTTTCAAGTAGATAGATATATATTTACATCTATTATCGGAATTCTCCGCTGTTAAGGTTTGCTTAGACTTACTTGCTCCCTAAAAAGATGTTAAAATTGACAAATATCAATTACGGCTTGAGCAGACCTATGATCCCGGAAAAGCGAATTATACGGCGCATTCAGTCTGGCGGTTGTGCTATCCATTGCCAGGATTGCAGCATCAGTCAGCTTTGCATCCCGTTCACACTAAACGAACATGAGCTTGATCAGCTTGATAATATCATTGAGCGAAAGAAGCCTATTCAGAAAGGCCAGACGCTGTTTAAGGCTGGTGATGAACTTAAATCGCTTTATGCCATCCGCTCCGGTACGATTAAAAGTTATACCATCACAGAGCAAGGCGACGAGCAAATCACTGGCTTCCATTTAGCAGGCGATCTGGTAGGTTTTGACGCTATTGGCAGCGGTCATCACCCTAGCTTCGCCCAGGCGCTGGAAACGTCAATGGTATGTGAAATCCCGTTCGAAACACTGGACGATCTGTCTGGTAAAATGCCGAATCTGCGTCAGCAGATGATGCGTCTGATGAGCGGTGAAATTAAAGGCGATCAGGACATGATTCTGCTGCTGTCGAAGAAAAATGCAGAAGAACGTCTGGCTGCTTTTATCTACAACCTGTCCCGTCGTTTTGCCCAACGCGGCTTCTCCCCTCGTGAATTCCGCCTGACGATGACTCGTGGCGATATCGGCAACTACCTGGGCCTGACGGTAGAAACCATCAGCCGTCTGCTGGGACGCTTCCAAAAAAGCGGCATGCTGGCAGTCAAAGGTAAATACATCACCATCGAAAATAACGATGCGCTGGCCCTGCTTGCTGGTCATACGCGCAACGTCGCCTGATTTTTCCGCATAATCGACTATCCTTCTGTCATATCATTAAATTTTTCTGATTTATTGATCTGGCAGAAGGTTCATCACTGTTTCATTCACCAGATATGGGTTAATCTTTTAATTACAAACTGCATTGACAGTTGTTGTAAGGAGACCCTGTATGGCTATGTATCAGAACATGCTCGTTGTTATCGATCCTAACCAGGACGATCAACCAGCATTACGGCGAGCTGTTTATTTACATCAACGGATTGGTGGCAAAATTAAAGCTTTTTTGCCGATTTATGATTTCTCATACGAAATGACTACCCTGCTCTCCCCGGACGAGCGCACCGCCATGCGTCAGGGTGTTATCAGTCAGCGAACTGCGTGGATACACGAGCAGGCGAAATATTATCTTAACGCTGGCGTCCCCATTGAAATCAAAGTGGTCTGGCATAACCGTCCTTTCGAAGCCATCATTCAGGAAGTGGTCAGCGGTGGGCACGATTTAGTCCTGAAAATGGCACACCAACATGATCGTCTGGAAGCGGTTATCTTTACCCCTACCGACTGGCATCTGTTGCGTAAATGCCCAAGTCCGGTGTGGATGGTGAAAGATCAACCGTGGCCGGAAGGCGGTAAGGCGTTGGTGGCAGTAAATCTCGCCAGCGAAGAGCCGTATCATAATGCGCTCAATGAAAAACTGGTGAAAGAGACGATTGAACTGGCTGCACAGGTGAATCACACCGAAGTCCATCTGGTTGGCGCGTATCCCGTTACTCCTATTAATATTGCTATTGAGCTGCCGGAATTTGATCCAAGCGTTTATAACGACGCTATCCGCGGACAACATTTGCTGGCGATGAAAGCCCTGCGGCAGAAATTCGGTATTAATGAAAACATGACGCACGTCGAAAAAGGTCTGCCGGAAGAAGTGATTCCTGATCTGGCGGAACATTTGCAGGCAGGAATTGTCGTTCTTGGCACCGTAGGACGAACCGGAATTTCCGCGGCATTCCTTGGCAATACGGCGGAACAGGTGATTGATCATCTCCGTTGCGACCTGCTGGTAATCAAACCCGATCAATACCAGACGCCAGTTGAACTGGATGACGAAGAAGAAGACGACGACGATTAATCGTTCTTTAATTACTCACGAGGCCCGATACTTCGGGCCTTTTCTTCTTGCTTATTTCTCATCGCCGCCGAGGAAATAAATTCCCAGCGGGATTGCCAGCAACACGGTAAAAACCAGGCTGTACACGAAAATCATCGAAGATTGAATCACATACATTGATGTCGTCCAGTCAGACAGCGGAATATTATATTGTTCAATAACACCACCAATGGTTGCGCGAGTCACCACCGACGCCGCAATAATAAAAACCGCCAACAAGCCTAAGAGAAACTTTCTTCCCCTCGCTGACTTTAATTTCATCATGATCATAATGTAATCCTTGTGCAAACAAACTCTCTGTTACTTACGCGTAACAATACCATGACATTTTGTCGTTGTCTGCTCTGAAGGCGTCAGATTGTTGACGTTTATATCATCAATCTATTGATCAATTCGCTGATGTTGCTACTTCCTTCCCTTACTATTGATGATATGAATCATTTGTCGCGGTAAAATAGCCCCGCCAGGGGTTTCCGGCATGACTTCAACCAATCTGGAGGAGCCTGATAAAACAATGATCGCTGAACTGTTTACAAATAATGCGCTTAATCTGGTCATTATTTTCGGTAGCTGCGCAGCATTGATTCTGATGAGCTTTTTGTTTCGTCGTGGGAATCGTAACAAGAAAGGATTCTTATTCCATGCGGTTCAATTTTTGATCTACACCATAATTATTAGTGCTGTTGGCAGCATCATTAATTATGTCATTGAAAATTACAAACTCAAATTTATCACACCAGACGCCGTCGATTTTATTTGTACGTCACTGATTGCGCTTATTCTGACGGTTAAGTTATTCCTTCTGATTAACCAGTTTGAAAAACAACAGATAAAAAAAGGCCGTGATATCACCAGTGCGCGGATTATGTCACGTATCATCAAAATCTGCATAATTGTGGTGATTGTTCTGCTTTACGGTGAACATTTTGGTATGAGCCTTTCCGGGTTGCTGACCTTCGGTGGTATTGGTGGTCTTGCTGTCGGTATGGCCGGTAAAGATATTTTGAGTAACTTCTTTTCCGGGATTATGCTCTATTTCGATCGTCCCTTTAGCATTGGCGATTGGATCCGTTCACCGGACAGAAATATCGAAGGTACGGTGGCAGAAATTGGCTGGCGTATCACTAAAATAAACACCTTTGATCACCGTCCTCTGTACGTGCCAAACTCGCTGTTTTCGTCTATCAGCGTAGAAAACCCGGGACGCATGACCAACCGTCGTATTACTACGACCATCGGTTTACGTTATGAAGACGCGGCAAAAGTGGGTGCCGTTGTCGAAGCAGTACGCGAAATGCTGAAAAATCACCCCGACATCGATCAGCGACAAACCTTACTGGTCTATTTCAACCAGTTTGCTGACTCGTCATTAAATATCATGGTTTATTGCTTTACCAAAACCACGGTATGGGCCGAATGGCTGGCAGTCCAACAGGATGTTTATTTGAAGATTATCGATATTGTACAGTCGCATGGCGCAGATTTTGCCTTCCCAAGCCAGACGTTGTATATGGATAATATTACACCGCCGGATCAGATGAAGTAACAACCCGCAGAAACTGGATGGCGATATACATATTTGCCATCCAGTCTTATTTATTTTTTCAATTAACAGCAGCCAGTGCTACATTATTCTCACCCGCTTTAAACTGAACATACTGTTCTTCAGTACCAAAGAAAACTTCCGACTCAGTGCTGTGGCCGATCCCCGGTACAGTTTCATTCCCTGAATATTGCCAAAGCGTCCAGGGATTGCGCCCCTCAAGCTTCACGCCAGCTTGTCCCCAATACCCCATCCACACCATATACTGCTCGAATCGACTATCCATGAAGTGGGACAGATTATTATGATTGCCATAAAATATGGGGGTCTTATGATAATTTTGATAGACCAGACCAGCAAAGTGCAAAATATCATTACGTGCTTTCGCCATTCCCGATTTTTTAAAACAGGCTAGTTGAGTTGTATCTTCACCTTCAGGATTTACCAATAAAATACCGGGCGGTAACATATTTGGATCAGCAGGCAGGAGGCTTTTTGCCGTTTCCAGTTGTGCTTCAGGAGTGCGACAAAAATCAAATTTGAAATAACCTCCACGGTCAAATTTTGAATCAGCTAATTGTTTCCAGTGAGACTTAAATGATGAATCAGGACCTCTCCAGCCAACTACTCTCGTATATACAAAACGCGCAGACGATTTTTCCTGAAACAATTTCCAGTCGATCTCACCATCATTAGATGAAATATCATGTCCATGGATCGGATAAATCTCCGGCGTTTTAAAAATACGAATATCAGGACGATTGGGAATTGCACTTACGGGACCATAAGGAATCTCAATTGATTTATTATCTTTTTCTTGATTATCTGCGGGGGAAGAATCTGGCTTATCAATAGAGAATGATGCCACATCGATATTAGTAAACTCTCCTGCTTTTCCCGCAGCCAGTTGAGTCTTATTATCCAGACGACTTGCCGCAGGCTCATTGATGAAGAAGAATCCCCCAGGGCCTGCGGGTATTTCTGTTGCACCAATCCAGGCATCACTTAAATGTAATCCCTTCCCTTGTTCATCCAGCTTTTCATTAATATCTGAATATTGATCGTTAACATAGATAAATAAACTCAACGTTCTGGTTATTCCGGCATAGTATTCTTTCTTACCATCTACCTTTACCATATATGACTTACCAAAACGTTCGTCGGCAACACCATTCGTTACCCCTTTGATAATTGTATCAAAAAAGACACTTCCGCGCTTTGCATCCAGCGAGTAAACCTCTGTTTTATCGTCACCGGCAGCTATTGCATACGCACCCGGATTACTGTACGAGTTAGAGTTACCCGCTCCGATGGTCATGCCATACAAGCCAGAACCAAAGCAAGCATTGACTAAAGTCAGAACATGGAAATAACGCTTTGCCAGAATATTAAGCTGTGCATTCAGCGCTGGCATTTCATACATCCCTTTTGAACCATCGATATCTGTAGCATTACTCAAAACAAATGCCGGTGCTTTATCAGAATTACCATTTTGAGTACCAAAACGCCCATGTCCTGAATAAGCAATTAACAAACGGGCTTTCTTATCAAACATCGTCCCTCTGGCAGGTAGATATTCTTTCAAAAAATAATTAATATTATCCAGCGATGCATCCTGATCTTTTAATAAAATAACCTCATCAAACTTCTGTCCGTTGATAAGAAAATCAGCCATTCTTTGGCCATCTACCGCTGCGGCAGGAATATCCTCATGCAAAAGTGGATATTTTGAAATTGCAATAATCAACCCGATGGAGCGAGTTTTTGCTGCATCCTGATCAGGTATTTTTAATGCGTCACTGATTCGGATATCCAGTCTCCCAGGGTTCTCAGAGCCATAATGGATAAAAAAATGACAATATTCATCAGGGACCATTGCGCCATTTTTGCAAATATCATCTGCCAGGACGTCAGTCATTCCCAGTGATATTCCTGCAATGAACAGCCCAAGGGCCGATTTACATAAAATTAGCCATCGTTTGTTCATAATTTAAAACTCCTGAACACCAAGAGTGGAATAAAACTCAGCAGTCGGTCCTTTATAAATACTGGCATCGAATTTCTTACTCGATCCCAAATTAAGCTGTGCAGCATCGGTAAACTGCCAGATTGCCCATTTTGTCTGGTTAATTGAACGCGGGGTTTCACTGGCCTGTGCCTGATTAGAGTAATCAGCCAGCCACAGTTTATGTTCTGCGACCTGGGCGAAACTATTTTCCCCACCAACGGCATCTTTCCACCACGCACGTGCAGTGTAGATAACCGGTTTACGCCCTAAATCGGCTTCTACCTGCGCGGTAAAAGCCTTGATCATTGTTATAATTTCCGCAGGTTTGCGCTTCTGCCAGCGGTCCTTACCCGTTAATGAATCCACATCCCACTCAACATCCACTGCCGGTGGCATGTCTGTCGCCCTTAGCCCACCGTTAGCTTTGATAACTTTGACAAACGTCATTGCCTGCTTGCGTCCCCACAATTCTGCGTCGTCTGCCGGTGTACCGCTGGAAAGAAAGTGGTAGGCTCCACGGTGAAGTTTTATCCCTCGTTCAGTATCGCCGGCCCGCTGCCAAAAGCCGGCGAATTCAGGATCAACATAACGTGTTCCTTGACTGGACTTCATATACAAGAACACAGACTTATTTTTTGCCAACAGTTCGATCGGGAAGTTCCTGCCGTTATGATGGCTGATATCCACACCAAATAAAGAACTGGGTCGTGGTTGATTCAATACTGAATCGTAAGCAACATCAGCCGGAAATTTAAAATATTTTTTTACAGCAAAGGAATCAAACTCTTTATCACGCGAAGGATCCGATTCCAGAATTTTCACAAACAATTCTTGCCGGGAGAGATCATTCGTTAAGTTTTCCAGTCCCAGCGATGAGGCATCGGGCAGTGATTCTGCGGCCAGCGTTAAAGAGGAATAATTAATGAATAATAACGAGATAACTAACGGAATAGCTGAAAGTTTTTTCATTTTACCACCCCATTTTTTAGCTGTATGTCTGTTTTCTAATGAAGATATTTCACCAGGAATGCAATTCACTTTACGTTGTAAAGAAAAGTAAAGCACAGCTTATATTCAGCGTATGTAATACACCTGACAAATAAAACATTTGATTATTATTTATGTTCGATATTGCCAGAAAATTTCAAAATTCCATCGTTGGAATGATTTTTTATAGGGAGGATTTAAAAAAAGAAGGGATTTTATCGGGATTGTTAAATCTGGCGCGCTTAACCGCGCCAGATGACATCATATTAATGCTTCACTATATACATAGTCCGACTATACGCCACATCTTCCGGGTTATTAATTGGATAACCTTTCAACCACGGTTTGATTAACCGACCATTGGTATATTGATAAATCGGCGCAATCGGTGCTTGTTCTATCAGGATTTTCTCTGCCGCGTTGTAATCGGCGTTGCGCGCTTTAACGGTATTTTCAGTCGATGCCTGAGCCAGTACCTTGTCGTATGCCGGATTGTTAAAACGTGAAATATTCCCTGAGTGCGTTGATGTTAACAGCGTCAAGAAAGTCGATGGTTCATTATAATCCCCGACCCACGAGGCGCGAATAACATCAAAGTTACCGGTGTTACGACTATCGATATAGGTTTTCCATTCCTGATTTTGTAATTTGACATCTACACCAAGATTCTTTTTCCACATCGACGCGACGGCAATAGCAATTTTCTGGTGATTTTCCGAAGTGTTATACAGCAGTGTAAGTTTCAACGGTTTCTGTGGACCATATCCGGCAGCGCTCAACAATGTTTTCGCCTGGGCATTCAGTTCTTCCTGACTCATTTGCTCAAACGGCGAAGGTTCTGGCGTAAATCCGGCGGTAACATCTGGCGTAAAATGCCATGCCGGCTTTTCACCTGTACCTAATACTTTTTCTGCCATCAGACGACGATCAATCGTCATGCTTAATGCCAGACGGACACGTTGATCTGCCGTTGGCCCTTTTTGCGTGTTAAATGCATAATAATACGTCCCCAACTGCGGCGGCGTATAAACCTGCCCTGGAATATCCTTCAGTAGTTTCTGATACATATTTTTTGGGAAGGATTCAGTGATATCAATATCACCTGCAAGATAGCGCTTGGTCGCGGCGGACTCCTGATTAATTGGCAGGAAAGTCACTTTCTGCAGCACCGTTTTAGCGTTATCCCAATAATGGGTATTCGGCACCACGACCAGCTTTTCATTTACTACGCGCTCTTTAAGTACATAAGCACCATTGCCGATCAGATTCCCGGGCTTCGTCCACTCTTTACCGCTTTCAACGTTGGCTTTTTGCACCGGGAAAAAAGCAAAGTTAGCGGTTAAATTCACAAACCAGGGCAACGGTTTATCAAGCTGAATTTTCAGAGTATGGGCATCAACAGCGGTGACGCCAAGTTGAGCTGGCGTAACCTTACCATCAATAATTGCCTGGGCGTTGTTGATTCCAGCCAGTGCGGCAAACCAGGCAAACGGAGACAACGTTTTCGGATCCACCAGACGCTGCCAGCTATAGACAAAATCCTGTGCCGTTACCGGTGTACCATCGGCCCATTTGGCGTTATCGCGCAGGGTAAAAGTCCAGATGCGGTTGTCATTACTTTTCCACTGGGTAGCAACGCCAGGCACAATCTCGCCTTTCTCGTTCTGATTCACCAACCCTTCAAACAAATCGCGAATGACCTGAATCTCTGGCAAACCCACGGCTTTCGCGGGATCTAATGATGCAGGCTCATCTTTAATGTGGCGCACCAACTCCTGTTTCTCTGCCAGTACTGTGCCGCCCGGAACATCTGCAGCATACGACAGGGAAATGCTGCTGACTAACAGCGCACAACAAGTGACTGAAACAGAGTGCTTCATAAGATACCCTCAAAACGATGTTAAGATTGATGCGTAATTATTTGTTTCTCCTTGAAGAAATGCAAATAACTTCCGGTAAAAAAGTGATAAAGGATCGATAACATATCGTTGTCGAAAAGGATTTGATAATCCGCAAAATTTGCACAACACTGCCTGTAATACTTCTTATATTCGAGACGATTATGACCGTGACCCGCCCGCGCGCCGAACGGGGCGCTTTTCCGCCAGGAACAGAACATTACGGACGTTCATTATTAGGTGCGCCATTGATCTGGTTTCCGGCGTCTGCAGCCAGCAGCGAAAGTGGTTTGATTCTGGCTGGCACCCACGGCGACGAAAATTCTTCCGTCGTCACCCTCTCCTGCGCATTACGCACATTAACCCCTTCTCTGCGCCGCCATCATGTCGTGCTCTGTGTGAATCCTGACGGTTGCCAGCTTGGTTTACGAGCCAATGCTAATGGTGTGGATTTGAACAGAAACTTTCCTGCAGCGAACTGGAAAGAAGGTGAAACGGTGTACCGCTGGAACAGCGCCGCCGAAAAGCGCGACGTGGTCTTGCTGACCGGAGATAAACCAGGCTCAGAACCTGAAACCCAGGCGTTGTGCCAGCTCATTCATCGTATCCAACCCGCCTGGATAGTCTCTTTTCACGATCCGCTGGCTTGTATTGAAGATCCCAGGCACAGTGAATTAGGTGAATGGCTGGCTCAGGCGTTTGAATTACCGCTGGTGACCAGCGTCGGCTATGAAACGCCCGGCTCCTTCGGCAGTTGGTGTGCTGATCTGAACTTGCACTGTATTACCGCCGAGTTTCCGCCTGTCTCCTCAGATGAAGCCAGCGAAAAGTATCTCTTTGCAATGGCGAATTTACTGCGTTGGCATCCTAAAGATGCAATTCGCCGGTCGTAAACTGTAGCGGCGGCTCCACATCCACCGCCAACCAGGTCGGGCCATCAAGATCAGCAAAACTGACCTGCGGCACCAGCGGTAAAACGGCGCTAATGGCGCGTGAAGTACATAGCATGCAGCCCAACATCAGGCTAAAACCTTGTGCACGCGCTTCGGTCGCCAACGCCAGCGCTTCTGTTAGCCCGCCGGTTTTATCGAGTTTGATGTTAACCATCTCATAGCGCCCTTGCAGCGCCTTCAGGTTACTGCGGGTATGGCAGCTTTCATCAGCACAAATGGGTAACGGATGAATAAAATTCTCCAGCGCCGCATCGTCCTGTGCCGGGAGCGGCTGTTCCAGCATAGCGACGCCTAAATCAGCCAACAACTGACATCGCGCCGCCAACCCTTCCGCGCGCCAGGATTCATTAGCATCAACAATCAACGTCGCATCCGGAACCGCTGCGCGGATCGCCACCATCCGCTCGCTAATAAGATGGTTATCCAGCTTCACTTTCAGCAATTTCGCCCCCGCCTGCCAGAGTGCTGATGCACTGCTGGCCATCTGATCCGGCGTACCAATAACCACTGTCTGCGCCGTGGTAATAGTGTCGGGAAGCGTTATGCCGATAAATTCAGCTAACGTCTGCTGTTGTTTACGCGCACAGAGATCCCACAACGCACAATCCAGCGCATTGCGTGCCGCACCAGCGGGCAAAATTTTTTGCAACTCTTCTCGTGTCAGTCCTTTTTCCAGTTGCGGCACAACACTCATAATTTGCGCCATTACCGAAGCATCGCTTTCACCGTAGCGCGGATAGGGAGTACATTCCCCTACGCCTTTAACACCATCCTCTTCCAGTTCAACCACCACCACACGCGCTTCACTACGGCTACCTCGCGCAATCACAAACGGGGAATGTAACGGCCAGGCTTCCTCAAATACCTTTACGGTTCTCATCTTTACTCCTTGTTGCCGCGGTGGTTTGCGGATTAAGCGCAAATAGCGTTTGCTGTGTTATTGACAGTTAGCATAAACTAGATGTGACGTTAACTATATGTAAACAGGAAAGATAATCATGTCACAAATCGTTCATTTCCAGGGCAACCCGGTTACAGTCGCCAATTCCATCCCGCAAGTGGGTAGCAAAGCGCAGACTTTTACTCTCGTGGCAAAAGATCTGTCTGACGTCACCCTCGGTCAGTTTGCGGGTAAACGCAAAGTGCTGAACATTTTCCCGAGTATTGATACCGGTGTTTGCGCCGCATCAGTACGTAAGTTTAACCAACTGGCGACAGAAATCGATAACACCGTTGTACTGTGTATTTCTGCCGATCTGCCATTCGCCCAGTCTCGTTTCTGCGGTGCGGAAGGTCTGAACAATGTAATCACCCTTTCCACTTTCCGTAATAGCGAATTCCTGCAAGCTTACGGTGTTGAGATCGCTGAAGGCCCCTTGAAAGGCCTGGCAGCGCGCGCAGTTGTCGTAATTGATGAAAATGACAATGTGATTTTCAGCCAACTGGTGAATGAAATCACCACCGAGCCGGATTACGACGCAGCTCTGGCTGTACTGAAAGCGTAAGTTATTATGCCTGATGGTATTGCGCCATCAGGCATTTTACGTGTTTACTCTTCGCTCTTCTTCTGACTCAGGCCGTACTCACGCAATTTGTTGGCAATCGCGGTATGGGAAACACCCAGACGTTTTGCCAGTTTGCGCGTGCTGGGGTAATTGCGATAAAGCTGGGTTAATACCGATCGTTCAAATCGGCTGGTGATCTCATCCAGCGAACCTTCCATCGCATCTTCCCCCACAGGGACGGTAGCAGCGTCATAATCTGGCAGCAAAATATCTTGTGGGCGCAGTTCGTAGCCATCCAGTTGCGTTAGCGCACGGTAAATCGCATTTTTCAATTGCCTCACGTTACCCGGCCAACCATAACGTGTCAGCACGGTATTCAGATCGGCAGCCAATTTCGGACGCGGCACTCCCTGCTCGTCGGCAAAGCGCGCGACGAACAATTCGGTTAACGGCATGATATCCTGCGGGCAGTCACGCAACGGCGGCAGATTCAGCGTCAACACGTTCAGGCGATAATAGAGATCTTCCCGAAATACGCCTTTTTGCACCAGCTCAACCAAATTCTTCTGCGTCGCGCAAATCACCCGCACATCAACATGCACTTCATGATCTTCGCCAACCCGACGGAAGGTGCCATCATTGAGGAAACGCAGCAGTTTAGCCTGCATCCGTGGCGACATCTCACCAATCTCATCCAGCAGCACCGAACCGCCGTTCGCTTGCTCAAAGAACCCTTTCTTCCCTTCCGGGGCATGCCCAAACAGTTCGCTCTCAACGGCATCTTCCGGAATAGATGCACAGTTCAGCGCCAGATAAGGTTTACCGGCACGAGGGCTGGCTTGATGACAGGCATAAGCAAAGAGATCTTTACCTGTACCCGTGTCACCCGTGATCAGTAGCGGCGCGCTTAACATCGCCAGTTTTTGCGCCTGCTCGACAACGTGTTTCATTTTCGAGCTAACGGCGACAATCTGGCTAAAGGCGCTGACGTCCTGCGCAGCCACATTTTGCAACTGACGCCCCATACGAATCGTCGAACGCAGCATCACCACCGCACCAGTCAAAACGTGCTGGTCATTTTCATCCTGAAGATAGACCGGCGTTATCTCCATCAAGAAATTCTGCCCGTTGATCACCACATGTTCGTTATGCGAATCCTGCGGGTCACTCTCCAGCCAACGTAAAAAATTAAATCCGTTAATCAATTGCGCAGCGGTATGATTGCGTAAACGCTCAAGTTTCTGACCAAATAGCTGACAACTCGCCGGATTCGCCATGTCCACTTTACTTTTCATATCGACAGAAAGCACGGGTTCAGGCAATGCCTCAAGCAATGCGCTCAGCGCCAGATGTTCACGCTCGGAAGGCATCCACGACACCGTGCGTACATCGGTAACACCTGCTATACGGCGAATTTCCGCCATCAGGCTGCTGAAACTGTCAAAATCCAGCTCGGCAAAATTAAGGTAAATCCGCCCGATTGGGTCAATCTCAATACCGCGTAAATCGATGCCTCTTAGTACTAGTAGATCGAGTAATTCGCGGGTCAGACCGAGTCGGTCTTCACAAAAGACTTCCAGACGCATGGGAACCTTCACCTGAAAAAAGAACAATTAATATGATGATATGACACTATTCGAGTGGCAGGAAGGTTTCTGTCAACAAACATTGACACAAAGACGAATAAACGGGCACTTCGGCGTAAAGATATCCGATCAGTACCCGATATTGCGTTATTTTTCGCTGGGCGTTTTGCCCTTTTGCAGCGTCTCTTTTACCTGACCGATAAGCTGACGACGGAAATCACCCAGACGGGGTTTGTCATCGTCAATCCACGGCAACGGACGGCAAAGTTCCATAGCTTTAATTCCCAGACGCGCAGTCAGTAGCCCGGCACCAATCCCCTGGGCAGCGCGCGTCGACAAGCGTGCGGCGAGATCCTGCGACATCCAGTCCATCCCCACTTCGCGCACCAGTTCACTGGCCCCGGCGAAAGCGATATTCAGCAGCACCAGTTTAAACAGACGCAAACGGCTGTAATAACCCAGTTCAATGCCATACAGCGTGGCGATGCGATTAATCAACCGCAGATTGCGCCAGGCAATAAACGCCATATCCACCAGCGCCAGCGGACTGACGGCAATCATCAGCGTAGATTCTGCCGCTGAACGGCTGATTTCGCGGCGCGCCTGCGCATCCAGCACCGGCTGAACCAGATGGGCATACAAACTGACGACTTCGCGATCGTTCTGCGTTTCATGGATCGAGGCATACCAGCGTTGCAGCGCCGGATGCGACTGATCGATCCCCGCCTGCTGCGCCAGCTTTTCACAAAAAACTCGCCCTTTTCCAGTACCGTGGCTATGCAGCAAATCTCGCGCTTCATCACGCTCATGAGCACGCTGGCGCAAGCGCCATAACCGCCGCCACTCCGTCACCACAGAGCCAACGCCAGCGCCGATGATCAATGCCCCAGCGGCACAACCGCCCAGCGCCACCCAGTCCTGGGTTTGCCAGGCATTCATCGTCCACTGCACCCCCTGACCAACAACGCTCACGCCAAACAGCGTCAGCCCGCCCATCACCATTTTGCGCCACAGACTGCGTTTCGGGCGTAATGCGGCATCCATCACCGCTTCAACTTGCCCTTCTTCTTCCTGTGCTGCGTCGAGCGTCGCCGGTGCAAAATTTTGCGCCTGACTTTCGTCAAAGGTCTGCTGCGCCCTGAATTTAGGGTTCTGATCGACCTCCAGCGGACCGTCGAAATCAATACGTGGTTTTAACGGTTCGGTCATCGCAATTTATCTCCTATTAAAAATTCCAGCGCGGCATCAAGACGAATATGCGGCAGCGGTTTGTCGACATCCATTACCTGCGGACGAAACGCCTCAAACTGGAAACCTTGCTTATCCCAGAACGCCTGACCGGGCAAACGTGCGGGAACTTCGCCAGGATAAACAGTGAGCGGTGCACCATCGCTCAATCGATTGCCGCGCAGCGCCGGAATTTTCTCACCGTTAACGTCGATAATGCCGCTGGTGGTCGCCTGAACTGAGGCCAGCCCCAGACAATCCATGCTGATCCCTTCAAACGCCGCATTTTGCCAGGCGTCCTGAATCAGTTGTTGCAGTAATGAAACCATATTGGCGTGCTGATCGATGGTCACATGGTCCGCTTTCGTCGCAGCAAACAGTAATTTGTCGATAACCGGCGAGAACAAGCGCCGGAACAGCGTGCGCTGCCCATAATGAAAACTCTGCATCAGTTGCGTCAGCGCCAGGCGCATATCGTTAAAAGCCTGCGGACCACTGTTGAGCGGTTGCAGGCAATCCACCAGTACAATCTGGCGGTCGAAGCGCAGAAAGTGATTCTTATAGAAACCTTTCACCACTTTCTCGCAGTAATAGTTATACCGCTCACGCAGCATCCCGGCGTTGGTGTGTTTATCGGCCTGTGCCAGTTTGGACTCACCCCAGGCGTCAACATCCGGCCACGGGAAGAACTGCAACGCAGGCGCTCCCGCCATATCGCCAGGCAAGACAAAGCGACCAGGCTGGATAAAGTGCAGCCCCTGCTGCTTGCAATGGTGGAGATAATCGGTCCACGCGGCGGCAATGTCCGCAAGACGATTTTCGTCGGCAGGAGCTAACGGGTCCAGCCCTTCGCACATCATCCGCCATTTTGCCGACCACTCGCCACGCTGACCATTAAGCAAGCCCGTCATCTGCCGCGACCAGCTTAAATAATCCTGTGCCAGCATTGGCAAATCGAGTAGCCACTCGCCGGGATAATCAACAATCTCCAGATACAACGTGGAGGTGTCCTTGAAATGACGCAGCAGCGAATCATTCGATTTATAACGCAATGCCAGGCGGATTTCGCTGACGCCGCGCGTTGGCGTCGGCCAGGCCGGAGGATCGCCATATAATTGCGCCAGACCTTCATCATAGGTGAAGCGCGGAATGCCAAAGTCACGCTGGGGAATGCGTTTTACGCCCAGCAGACGCTCTTCACGCACCGCACTTAATAGCGGCAAACGTGCTCCGGCATGAATATTGAGCAACTGATTAACCATCGCGGTGATAAACGCTGTTTTCCCACTGCGGCTAAGACCGGTTACGGCCAGTCGCAAGTGCCTGTCGACACCACGATTCACCAGCGCATTAAGTTCATTTTTGAGTCGCTTCATTGCTGTCCTGTGCCAGAAAGCTGTAGAAAGGATGAGATGCTGGAGGTAATAATGTGGGTTAATTTTGATTTATCAAATAAATAAGCGGTGTTATTTACACCGCTCAATGAGTAATTCTTTTAACCTTTGACCTTCGGCATCTCAATATCTTTAAGACCACCGGCGTTTTCAACGTGGGTGTACCCCATTTCGCTGAGGATTTCTTTTGCCTGTCCGGACTGACGCCCTGCGTTGCAATACACTTTAACGGTGTCGTTTTTATCCGGAACGGCGGTGGCAATACGCTCTTTCACTTCCTTCAGGGGAATATTGATGGCTCCCTGAACGTGCTCTTGCTGATACTGTTCTGGAATACGAACATCGATCCAGTGTTCAGCGGCAAAAACAGGCAGTGAAAACGCCAGCGTCAGCGCTAGTAACCCTTTTTTAAACATGTAAGCGTCCTTCTATGGATGAAAATTGCTATCCATTATACGCCTGAGATTTAACAATTTTTGCGAAACTCCCCTCACCTTTTATAGCGCTGTGCCAGTTTATTAGCGGCCCGACTTAACAGCGGTTCCAGCGCCACAGCCAGCAACATTTTCAGCGGCCGACGAGCAACAGATTTTATCGCCCAACCAGCAACGCCCGCCGGGCCGTAGCGCAGTGCGGTAAGAAGTACCAGCTTGCCTGCTAATTTGAAACCAGGCTTTACCTTTTGCCCGGCATGTTGCCAGCGAGTATTCATAACTTTCCTCACAGTTGACGGAAACGACTACGTAGCGAGAAAGTGTCGGAAGTGACATAACGTTCCATCTCGCGTAAACGCGTTTCGCTGGCCGCCAGTTCACGGTCGACTTCATCCAGCAGTTCGCTACTGGAAGGTTGCTGTTCACCAAACGCCATGTTGTCCGGCATCGGGTCAAGGGCAAATGACAAGATGATGTAAGCGACCAGGGTAAACAGCGCCAGGCCGAAGAATATCGACAGCACCACGAGAATACGCACCAGTTTTACGGGCACATCAAAATAATTGGCAATCCCTGCGCAGACACCACGCACCATGCCCTGTTGTGGGATGCGCCATAATTTTTTATTGAGATTAATACCCGCCATTAGCGATCCCTCCAGTTCGGATGTTCAGCATCAAGAATGGACTCCAGCGCCTGAATACGCTCACGCATCCGTTTTGCCTCATCTGCCAGTTGCGCTAATCGCTGCTGTTCACTTTGCGACAATTCACCACGGCTGGAGCGGTTGCTGTAATGCAGCCATAACCAGATAGGCAAAACAAACAGCACAAAAATGGTTAACGGAATAGCCAGAAATAGCGCGCTCATAAGTACTCCTTAGACGATGAGCGGCGGCGCGTTCAGACGCCGCCTGGGGTGTTATTATTGATTATCTTGCTTCATTTTGGCTTTTAATTGCGCCAGTTGCTCGCTGATTGCGTCATCGGCTTTCAGTTCAGCAAATTGCTCATCCAGCGATCGTTGTTTACCAAAGCTGTGGCTTTCTGCTTCTGCTTCCATCTGGTCGATACGACGTTCGAAAGATTCGAAACGCGCCATCGCTTCATCAAGTTTTCCGCTATCCAACTGACGGCGCACATCGCGCGACGAATTCGCCGCCTGATGACGCAGCATTAATGCCTGCTGGCGAGCGCGGGTTTCGCTCAACTTGTTTTCCAGTTCGCCTATCTCTTTCTTCATGCGCGCCAGCGTATCGTCCACCAACGTCACTTCATGTTCCAGGGACTTAATCAGATCGGTCAGTTTCTGTTTTTCAATTAACGCTGCACGCGCAAGATCTTCTCTCTCTTTCAGCAGTGCCAGTTCGGCTTTTTCCTGCCACTCAACTTCACGAGCCGACGCTTGTTCAATCCGGCGAGTCAGTTGTTTCTTTTCCGCCAGCGCACGCGCCGAAGTAGAACGCACTTCAACCAAAGTGTCTTCCATCTCCTGGATCATCAGACGCACCAGTTTCTGCGGGTCTTCCGCCTTCTCTAAAAGGGCGTTGATGTTGGCATTCACGATGTCGGCAAAGCGAGAAAAAATACCCATAATGTTGTCCTCTTGATTTCTTTGTTCAGGATTGTCCTGCTGAACTGTTAATACAATTTGCGTGCCAATTTTTATCTTTTTGATTTATAAAGATCTGATTGAAGATTCAACAGCAACATGCCAGGATGAATTAGCGAATTACACTAACAAGTGGCGAATTTCATCATGGCTGAATACAAAGATAACTTACTCGGTGAAGCGAACAGCTTTCTCGAAGTGCTGGAACAGGTTTCGCATCTCGCGCCGCTGGACAAACCAGTGTTGATTATTGGCGAGCGCGGCACCGGTAAAGAGTTGATCGCCAGCCGCCTGCACTACCTTTCTTCGCGTTGGCAAGGGCCGTTTATTTCTCTTAACTGCGCGGCGTTAAATGAAAATCTGCTGGATTCCGAACTGTTTGGCCATGAAGCTGGCGCGTTTACCGGCGCGCAAAAACGTCATCCGGGACGATTTGAACGCGCAGACGGCGGCACGTTGTTTCTTGATGAACTCGCTACGGCACCGATGATGGTGCAGGAAAAATTGTTGCGCGTGATCGAGTATGGTGAACTGGAACGCGTCGGCGGTAGTCAGCCATTACAGGTCAATGTGCGGCTGGTATGTGCCACGAACGCCGACCTTCCGGCGATGGTCAATGAAGGCACTTTTCGCGCCGACCTGCTCGACCGTCTGGCTTTCGACGTGGTGCAACTGCCGCCGCTGCGTGAGCGTGAAGGCGATATTATGCTGATGGCGGAACACTTTGCCATCCAGATGTGTCGGGAAATCAAACTGCCTCTATTCCCGGGTTTTACGGAACGCGCCAGAGAAACGCTGCTAAATTATCGCTGGCCGGGAAATATTCGTGAATTGAAAAACGTGGTGGAACGTTCGGTGTATCGCCACGGCACCAGCGATTATCCGCTTGATGACATCATTATTGATCCCTTTAAACAGCGTCCACCGGAAGAAGCTATCGCCGTTTCAGAAACGACATCACTTCCGGCGTTGCCGGTGGATTTGCGCGAATTTCAGATGCTGCAGGAAAAAGAGTTACTTCAGCTCAGTTTGCAACAGGGGAAATATAACCAGAAACGCGCGGCTGAATTACTGGGATTAACCTATCATCAGTTCCGAGCATTGTTGAAAAAGCACCAGATTTAGCGGGGTTAGGCAATGTCACTTGCCGGATGCGGCGTAAACGTCCTGTTCGACCAACAAAACCGTTTAAATTCAATATACTGTCAGCTAGTGCATGATACGGGTTTCGCCAGACGCAGCCTGGCGCACTGGCGGTGCGCAGCGCCGTTATCTATAAAAAGATGTATGACCCGGATCACGAGTGCTATCATCCGCCCCTATGCTTAACGCATTAACCCCAGGGTAAACCATGAACCACGATATCCCACTGAAATATTTCGATATTGCCGATGAATACGCGAGCGAATGCGCAAAATCTGTCGCAGAATCTGAGCGCACGGCGCTGGCCCACTACTTCCAGTTACTGCTCACCCGTTTGATGAACAATGAAGAGATCAGCGAAGAAGCCCAGCATGAAATGGCCGCTGAAGCAGGGATTAATCCCGCGCACATTGATGAGATCGCAGAGTTCTTGAATCAATGGGGTAATGAGTAATCATTTAATAGTGGACGCCCGGCCAGGATTGTAGGCCGTACCGCATCCGGCTAAAAATGAGACACACCTTGTCAGCAATCTGCAGTCAGTCTCACGATCGCGCCTGTCTGCACCTCGCTAAGTTGTTCTGTGAGTTATAGTTATAAAGAAATCATGGGGACGAATGTTGAACAGATGGCGACGCCACCTGTTCAACGACCAACCACACGGCCCTCATTACGACCCCTGAACACAAACGGTAATGGCAAATGTCATTAAATATTAGTAAGATAGCCTCTTTACATAAAATTCCTTAATATTATGCGCCAGGTATTATCGTCTCTTTTGGTGATTGCTGGACTTGTGAGTGGTCAGGCAATAGCCGCGCCTGAACCCGCCCCGCACGCTGATATCCGCGACAGCGGTTTTGTCTATTGCGTCAGCGGACAAGTCAACACCTTTAACCCATCCAAAGCGAGCAGTGGGTTAATTGTCGATACCCTTGCCGCCCAGTTTTATGATCGACTGCTGGATGTCGATCCTTATACCTATCGTCTGATGCCGGAACTTGCCGAAAGCTGGGAAGTGCTCGACAACGGCGCGACCTATCGCTTCCACCTGCGCCGCGATGTCCCGTTTCAAAAAACGGCCTGGTTTACTCCCACACGCAAAATGAATGCCGATGATGTGGTGTTTACCTTCCAGCGAGTTTTTGACCGCAGCAACCCGTGGCATAACGTCAACGGTAGCAACTTCCCCTATTTCGACAGTCTGCAATTTGCCGACAACGTTAAAAGCGTCCGCAAGCTGGATAATCACACCGTTGAGTTCCGTCTGTCCCAGCCTGACGCCTCCTTTTTATGGCACCTGGCAACCCACTATGCGTCGGTAATGTCTGCCGAATACGCCCAGAAGTTAGAGCAAGAAGATCGCCAGGAGCAACTCGACCGCCAGCCCGTCGGCACCGGACCGTATAAACTGTCGGAAAATCGCACGGGGCAATATATTCGCTTACAACGTCATGATGAATTCTGGCGAGGCAAGCCGTTGATGCCGCAGGTGGTGGTGGATTTAGGCTCTGGCGGCACCGGACGGCTGTCGAAACTCTTGACCGGTGAATGTGACGTTCTGGCCTGGCCCGCTGCCAGTCAGCTATCTATTTTGCGCGATGACCCGCGTTTGCGTTTAACGCTGCGTCCGGGGATGAACGTTGCCTATCTGGCGTTTAACACCGCCAAACCGCCGCTAAATAATCCAGCAGTCCGCCACGCGCTGGCGTTGTCGATCAATAACCAGCGCCTGATGCAATCTATCTATTACGGTACGGCTGAAACTGCGGCCTCAATTTTACCGCGCGCCTCGTGGGCTTATGACAACGAGGCTAAAATTACCGAATACAATCCAGCGAAATCACGCGAACAGTTGAAGGCGTTGGGGCTGGAAAACTTAACGCTGAAACTGTGGGTGCCGACGCGCTCACAGGCGTGGAACCCCAGCCCGCTGAAGACCGCCGAACTCATTCAGGCGGATATGGCGCAGGTCGGCGTGAAAGTGGTGATTGTACCGGTAGAAGGTCGTTTTCAGGAGGCGCGATTGATGGATATGAGCCATGATCTGACGTTATCCGGTTGGGCGACGGACAGTAATGATCCGGACAGTTTCTTCCGTCCGTTACTGAGCTGTGCGGCCATTCACTCCCAGACCAACCTTGCCCACTGGTGCGATCCGAAATTTGACAGCGTATTGCGTAAGGCGCTCTCCTCGCAGCAACTGGCTGCGCGTATTGAAGCCTATGACGAAGCGCAAAGTATTCTGGCGCAGGAGTTGCCCATTCTGCCGCTGGCCTCGTCACTGCGCTTGCAGGCCTACCGTTACGATATCAAAGGGCTGGTTCTTAGCCCGTTTGGTAACGCCTCCTTCGCAGGGGTGTACCGCGAAAAGCAAAATGAGGTGAAAAAACCATGATTATCTTCACCTTACGCCGCGTTTTGTTATTGATCGTGACCTTGTTCCTGCTGACCTTTGTTGGCTTCAGTTTGAGCTATTTCACGCCACATGCGCCGTTACAAGGCGCGTCGCTGTGGAATGCATGGGTGTTCTGGTTTAACGGCCTGATCCACTGGGATTTTGGCGTTTCCAGCATTAACGGTCAGCCGATTGCCGAGCAGTTAAAAGAGGTCTTCCCGGCGACGATGGAGCTGTGCATTCTCGCCTTCGGTTTTGCGCTGATTGTTGGGATCCCCGTGGGGATGATTGCCGGAATTACACGCCATAAGTGGCAGGATAATTTGATCAACGCCATCGCGTTATTGGGCTTTTCAATCCCTGTTTTCTGGCTGGCACTTCTGTTGACGCTGTTTTGTTCGCTTACATTAGGCTGGCTGCCCGTTTCAGGGCGTTTCGATCTGCTCTACGAAGTGAAACCGATTACCGGTTTTGCGTTGATTGATGCCTGGCTTTCGGACTCACCGTGGCGGGATGAAATGATCATGAGCGCAATGCGTCATATGGTATTGCCAGTCATCACCCTGTCGGTTGCACCGACTACCGAAGTGATCCGTCTGATGCGTATCAGCACCATCGAAGTGTATGACCAGAACTATGTGAAAGCAGCGGCAACCCGCGGTTTGTCGCGCTTTACTATTTTGCGTCGCCACGTGTTACATAACGCGTTACCTCCTGTCATCCCTCGCCTGGGATTACAGTTCTCCACCATGCTGACACTGGCGATGATCACCGAAATGGTCTTTAGCTGGCCTGGACTTGGCCGCTGGTTAATTAACGCCATCCGCCAGCAGGATTACGCAGCCATTTCCGCCGGAGTGATGGTCTGCGGTTCACTGGTCATTATTGTTAACGTGATTTCTGATATTTTGGGTGCCATGGCTAACCCTCTGAAACATAAGGAATGGTATGCCTTACGATAGCGTATACAGCGAGAAGCGCCCGCCCGGCACGCTGCGTACCGCCTGGCGCAAATTCTATGGTGATGCCGCTGCAATGGTCGGCCTGTACGGCTGCGCGGGGCTGGCTGTGTTGTGTATTTTTGGCGGCTGGTTTGCGCCTTACGACATCGACCAGCAATTTCTCGGTTATCAATTGTTGCCGCCGTCATGGTCGCGCTACGGAGAAGTCTCTTTTTTCCTCGGCACCGATGACCTTGGTCGCGATGTTTTAAGCCGTTTACTGAGCGGTGCTGCGCCTACCGTCGGCGGCGCATTTGTGGTGACGCTTGCCGCGACAATCTGTGGTCTTGTGCTCGGCACCTTCGCCGGTGCTACGCATGGTTTACGGTCAGCGGTGCTTAACCATATTCTGGATACTTTACTGGCGATCCCGTCCCTGCTGCTGGCGATTATCGTCGTCGCGTTTGCCGGGCCGAGTTTGTCGCACGCAATGTTTGCCGTCTGGCTGGCGTTACTGCCGCGTATGGTGCGTTCGGTCTACAGCATGGTGCATGATGAGCTGGAAAAAGAGTACGTTATTGCTGCCCGTCTGGATGGCGCAACGACGCTGAATATTCTCTGGTTTGCCGTGTTGCCGAACATTACCGCCGGACTGGTCACAGAGATCACCCGCGCACTGTCGATGGCAATTCTTGATATCGCCGCGCTGGGCTTTCTCGATCTCGGCGCGCAACTCCCCTCGCCTGAATGGGGAGCGATGCTTGGCGATGCACTGGAGCTGATTTATGTCGCCCCGTGGACCGTGATGCTGCCGGGAGCGGCAATTATGATCAGCGTGTTGTTGGTTAACCTCCTTGGCGATGGTGTACGTCGTGCGATTATTGCGGGGGTGGAATAATGCCGTTACTGGATATTCGTAACCTGACCATTGAATTTAAAACCGGTGATGAGTGGGTTAAAGCCGTTGACCGCGTGAGTATGACCTTAACCGAAGGTGAAATCCGTGGCCTTGTTGGCGAGTCTGGCTCCGGCAAAAGTTTGATTGCGAAAGCGATTTGTGGCGTTAATAAAGATAACTGGCGTGTTACCGCTGACCGTATGCGTTTTGATGATATCGATCTGTTGCGTCTCTCCGCGCGCGAACGGCGCAAGCTGGTTGGGCACAATGTATCGATGATCTTTCAGGAACCGCAATCGTGTCTCGACCCTTCTGAACGTGTGGGTCGTCAGTTGATGCAAAACATCCCGGCCTGGACCTACAAAGGGCGTTGGTGGCAGCGTTTTGGCTGGCGCAAACGCCGTGCCATTGAGCTGCTGCACCGTGTGGGGATTAAAGATCACAAAGATGCGATGCGCAGCTTTCCGTATGAGTTAACCGAAGGTGAATGCCAGAAAGTGATGATTGCCATCGCGCTGGCAAATCAACCACGTCTGCTGATAGCTGACGAACCGACAAACTCGATGGAGCCAACCACCCAGGCGCAAATTTTTCGCCTGCTGACGCGTCTGAATCAGAACAGTAACACCACCATTTTGCTTATCAGCCATGACTTACAAATGCTTAGCCAATGGGCGGATAAAATTAACGTGCTTTACTGTGGCCAAACGGTGGAATCCGCGCCAAGTAAGGAGCTGGTGACGATGCCGCATCATCCTTATACCCAGGCGTTGATCCGCGCGATACCGGACTTCGGCAGCGCGATGCCGCATAAAAGTCGCCTCAATACGCTGCCCGGTGCCATCCCTCTGCTGGAACAATTACCGATTGGCTGTCGTCTGGGACCACGTTGCCCGTATGCACAACGAGAATGTATTGTGACGCCGCGTTTGACGGGGGCGAAAAATCATCTCTATGCCTGTCATTTCCCGCTGAACATGGAGAAAGAGTGAGATGATAGAAACCCTGCTCGAAGTGCGTAATTTAAGCAAAACGTTCCGCTACCGAACCGGCTGGTTTCGTCGTCAGACCGTAGAAGCCGTAAAACCCTTGAGCTTTACGCTGCGTGAACGCCAGACGCTGGCGATTATTGGCGAGAACGGTTCCGGAAAATCGACGCTGGCGAAAATGCTGGCGGGAATGATTGAGCCAACCAGCGGTGAGTTATTGATTGACGATCATCCGCTGCATTTTGGCGATTACTCTTTCCGCAGCCAGCGGATTCGCATGATCTTTCAGGACCCGTCGACCTCGTTGAATCCACGTCAGCGTATCTCGCAGATCCTGGATTTTCCGCTGCGCCTGAACACTGACCTCGAGCCTGAGCAGCGGCGCAAACAGATTATTGAAACGATGCGTATGGTCGGACTGCTGCCGGATCACGTCAGTTACTATCCGCATATGTTGGCACCAGGGCAAAAACAGCGTCTGGGTCTGGCTCGCGCACTAATATTGCGCCCTAAAGTCATTATCGCGGATGAAGCTCTCGCCTCGCTGGATATGTCGATGCGTTCGCAGTTGATTAACCTGATGCTGGAGTTACAAGAAAAACAGGGCATTTCTTATATTTATGTTACCCAACACATCGGGATGATGAAGCATATCAGCGACCAGGTTCTGGTCATGCATCAGGGCGAAGTGGTCGAGCGCGGCAGTACGGCTGACGTGCTGGCATCGCCGCTACATGAACTCACCAAGCGGCTCATTTCCGGGCACTTTGGCGAAGCGTTGACGGCAGATGCGTGGCGCAAAGATCGTTAATCTTCGGCGCCTCATTCTGACAGGGGGAAATCCCCGTCAGAATGAGGCATTCATTAATCCATTACTTCTGACTGTCGATTCTGGTGAGAGCAACCAGCAATGCCAACGTGTAACACACCGTAATCGCCAGACTCATTTTTAACAGAGTTTCCCCACCTACTCCCGATAACGGCGCAGCTATACCGCCAAAGACAAACATACTCATCCCCATCAGCGCAGATGCCGTTCCTGATTCTTGCGTCCCTACAGCACTCATTGCCTCAGCCCCACCAACAGTGCCTATGCCGCTACAAAATGCGATGGTGAAAAATAATGCCACCAGTGCCGGAATGGGTAACTGCAACCATGCACATAAGACAGTGAGCAATGCACACAGAATCGCCGCTACCAGGCCGCCTCTCAACAATTTCATCGGGTTAAGTCGTCGGGCCAGTCGTGAGAAGACCCATGAAGCGATGATAAGCCCGATGCCGTTAAGGCCAAACACCAGGCTGAATTGCATTGGGCTAAAGCCAAATTCTTTCTGTAATACGAAAGACGAAGAACCGATGTACGCAAACAAGCCAGCCAGCATAAAACTTTGAATCAGGCAAAAACGCATGAAACGGCGGTTCTGCACCACACTTCGTCCGGTTAATAGTAATGATGAGCCCCTTTTATTTTCTGGCAATGTCTCATGGATAAATAACAGACAGCCCAGCAACAGTACGGTGCTAATTTCAGCCATTACCCAGAATAAAGTGCGCCAGTCAAAGGTGCTGACAATGTAACCTCCCAGCACTGGCGACAATACCGGAGCCAGGCCATTCACCGTCATTAACAGTGCAAAGAACTGGGTCAGCGTTACCCCCTGATATTTGTCACGAGCAATAGAACGAGAGAGCACCGAACCACCTGCCCCCGCGATCCCCTGAATAAAACGCCAGACCACCAGCCAGTAAATATTGTTAGTTGTCGCGCACAAAATGGAGGAGACAATAAACAATAGTAACGACAAGATTAACGGGCGTTTACGCCCTATTTTGTCGCTCAGAGGGCCAAATAACAGTTGCCCTACGCCAAGACCGATTAGTGACGCGGTCAACGTCAATTGCGTTATGGTCGTGGTTGTCGCCAGTTGCTCCGACATCTCAGGTAATGCGGG
This sequence comes from Escherichia sp. KTE96, assembly GCF_000408525.1. Lineage (NCBI taxonomy): Bacteria > Pseudomonadati > Pseudomonadota > Gammaproteobacteria > Enterobacterales > Enterobacteriaceae > Escherichia > Escherichia sp. KTE96. Next base: position 2,874,219 of record NZ_KE137149.1, read on the forward strand.
CAAATAAAGGTCAGTACACATCGGGCCGATACCGGCTAAAAGACCAAGAATCAATGCCCATAAAAGAGAGACTCTAGCCATACTATTCCTTACTTAAGTGATGACATGCCGCCGCCCAGCGACTGCCAGAGTGTTACCCGGTTTGTGAAATCAGTCAGTTGCAATGCCAGTAACGCCTGCTGTGCGCTCCACAAAGTGCGTTGTGCCGTCAACACGGTCAGGTAATCACCGACACCGGCCTGATAGCGGCGCAGGCCAATATCGACCGTTTGTTGTTCAGCTTTAACATACTGACGCTGTGCATCCAGTTGTTCTTCAACTGTTGCTCTACGAGCCAGCGCGTCAGCAACATCTTTGAAAGCGCTCTGAACGGTTTTCTCATAGGTGGCAATAAGCCCGCGCTTTTGTGCTTCTGCGTAACGAAGCTGCGCCAGATTACTACCGCCGGTGAACAGCGGTAATGTTACCGAGGGCGCAAATGACCAGACCTGCATTCCGTGGCTGAACAGCGACGATAATGCGTCGCTGCCGACGCCAGCACTTGCAGTCAGCGAAATCGTCGGGAAAAAGTTAGCCCGCGCGGCACCAATATCAGCATTGGCGCTCTTCAGATTATGTTCCGCTTCCTGGATATCCGGGCGACGCAGCAAAACGTCAGATGACACTCCCGCAGGAACCAGGCTTATCATCTGCTCCGGCAGGCTTTCCAGTGTTCCCGGTAGCAGATTTTCCGTAAGTGTTGTACCCGCCAGTAAGTTCAGGGCATTTTTATCCTGCATCACTTGCGTCTGATAGCTGGCAACGCTGGCGCGCGCCTGCTGATAGATACTCATCGCCTCGCTGACATCTGTCGCTGCCGCCGTGCCAACCTGCTGCTGGCGCTGGATAATTTTCAATGAGTTCTCTGCGCTGGCCATCGTTTCTTTTGCCAGAGCCAGGTTGCTGTTATCGGCCGCCAGGGTCAGCCAGGCGGTGCTGATTTCGGCAATCAGCGTTAAACGGGTGTTCTGGGCTGTAAATTCACTGGCAAGCCAGGTTTCTCGCGCCGCCCGTGACAAACTCTGATTACGACCAAACAGATCTAACGTAAAACTGGACACCGTACCGTCAGCCTCAGCAGTGGTCCCCGTGCCATTCGCCAGCGAACGACTGCGGGTCGAACTTAAGGTTGCATTCACCGTCGGGAATAACGACGCATTAGTTTGCCCATAGAGCGCCCGCGCTGAGTCAATATCAGCAATCGCTTTTTGCACATCGCGGTTACTGTTCAGTGCAATGGTCACCACTTGCTGCAATCGGGGATCGTGGATCACCTGTTGCCAGTCATGGCTGATTGCCTTCCCCTGCCCCTGTGCTCCCGGCAAGCTCGCCGGGATTGGGGATTCGGGCGTGCTGTAGTGGGGATCGAGCGAGACACATCCCGCACTCAACAGCACCAGAAAAATTAGAGAACGACGCAACATAACTTACTCCTGACGGCGCGGTTTACCGGCAAACAAACGTTTAACCAGCACAAAAAACAGAGGAACGAAGAAGATGGCCAGTAATGTAGCGGTCAGCGTACCGCCAATAATGCCCGTACCAATGGCGATGCGGCTGTTCGCACCTGCACCGGTCGCCATCGCCAGCGGCATAACCCCCGCAATAAACGCCAGCGAGGTCATGATGATTGGACGTAAACGGGTCTGCGCCGCGCGTAATGCCGCACGACTCAGGGAATAGCCCTCAGCAACCGCCGCTTCGGCAAATTCCACAATCAGAATGGCGTTTTTCGACGACAAACCGATAGTGGTTAATAGCGCCACCTGGAAGTAAACGTCGTTGTTTAAATCACGCATCCAGGCCGCCAGCGCCGCACCGAGCAGCCCCAGCGGGATCACCAGAATGACCGAGAACGGAACTGACCAACTTTCGTACAGTGCTGCAAGGCAGAGGAAAACCACCAGAATAGAGACCGCATACAGACTCAGTGCCTGACCGCTGGCCAGTTTCTCCTGCAATGACAAGCCACTCCAGGCCCAGGTTGTCCCTGCCGGAAGGTTGTTTGCCAGAGCTTCCATTTTTGCCATCGCGTCGCCAGAACTAAAACCACTCGCGTTTTCCCCCTGAATTTCATAAGCCGCGGAGCCGTTGTAACGCACCAGTTTTTCCGGGCCATAGATCCAGCGCGTAGTAGCAAAAGCAGAGAATGGCGTTATGGCGTTATCGCTACCGCGCACAAACCATTTCCCTAAGTCTGACGGCGCAGAACGAAACTCACTGTCGCCCTGAATGTAGACTTTTTTCACACGGCCACGGTCAATAAAGTCATTCACATAAGTACCGCCCCACGCGCTGGCCAGCGTATCGGTGACATCACTTAAACTCAAACCCAGCGATACAGCTTTATTGTTATCAATATCTACCTGCAATTGCGGCATTTGCGGCAGGTCATTGGCACGTACAGAAATCAGCTCGAGGCTTTGATTAGCCTGTTCAATCAACTTGTTACGCATTTGAAGTAAGGTTTCACGGTCAGTAGCACCACTTGCCATTAATTCAAACGTAAAGCCATTGCTATGCCCCAGACCATCAACCGCAGGTGGAGTCATGGCAAATACCGTAGCATCACGAATTGCCCCCAACTCTTTGGTTGCCCGTAAGGCAATGGCCTGGGCGGTATTTTCTGCACCCTTACGTTGTGACCAGTTTTTCAACGAGACAAACGCCATCCCGGTGTTCTGCCCGCTACCACTAAAACTAAAACCATCAACGGTAAAAATGACATCAGTGTTTGCTTTTTCGTTTACCAGGAACCAGTCAACAATCTGGCGGTTTACTTCTGCTGTACGAGCTGCGGTCGCTCCGGCTGGCAGCGTGTACTGCACCATGATTTCGCCCTGGTCTTCAGTGGGTAAGAAACTGCCCGGCAGTTTCCACATCATCAGAGCCATTCCACCGCCCAGCACGACATAGACACCCATAGCCCGCACCGCACGACGCAAAACATAAAGGACGCCATGCTGGTACTTTTCTTCAGTACGACGGTAAAAGCGGTTGAATGCGCCGAAAAAACCTTTTTTATGCGGTGGAACATGATGGAGGACAGAACCACAAAGCGCAGGAGTCAGCGTTAATGCGGCCACCACGGAAAGCAGCATGGCGGAAATAATGGTTATCGAAAACTGACGATAAATTACCCCCGTAGATCCCCCAAAGAACGCCATTGGCAGAAATACGGCAGACAGTACCAGAGCAATAGCAACCAGAGCGCCAGAAATTTCGCCCATTGATTTTTCCGTTGCTTCACGCGCAGGCAGTCCTTCGTCACGCATAATACGTTCGACGTTCTCCACCACTACAATGGCATCGTCCACCAACAGGCCGATCGCCAGTACCATTGCAAATAACGTCAGGGTATTAATCGAATAGCCAAACAACGCAAGAACGCCAAACGTCCCCAGCAAGACGACCGGCACGGCTAACGCCGGGATCAGCGTAGCGCGCAAGTTTTGCAGGAATAAATACATCACACAAACCACCAGTACGATGGCTTCAAACAGCGTCTGAATTACGTCCTCTACGGAGATTTTAATAAATTCAGTGCTGTCTTTTGGGTAAGCGATGTCGTATCCCTGTGGCATGTTGCGCTGAAATTCTGCGATTTTATCCTTTACCAGCGTCGCCGTGTTTAACGCATTCGCTCCCGGTGAGAGCATCACGGCTACCCCTGCGGCCGGATGACCGTTCAACTTACTGATGGCGTTATAATCTTCGCTACCCATCTCAACGCGAGCCACATCCTTGATGCGAACAACCGCGCCGTCTGACTGGCTTTTAACAATAATATTTTTAAATTGCTCAACGGTTTGCAGGCGTGACTGAGCACGAACTGTTGCCGTCAATTGTTGCGTGTTCGATGACGGTAAAGCACCGATTTTCCCGGCAGTAACTTGCACGTTTTGCGCTTCAATTGCACTTTGTACATCGGATGGCATCAGCGAGTATGAGGCCAGTTTGGCTGGATCAAGCCAGATGCGCATCGCATATTCAGCCCCAAAAACTTGCAGACTCCCTACGCCTTCAACACGCGCCAGCGGGTCCTGAAGATTACTCACCAGCCAGTCAGCAATATCGGAACTGGTCGCTTTGTCGGTAGTGTCATATACGGCAGCAATCAGCAAAAAGTTGCTTTGTGATTTCTCCACCGTGACACCGGTTTGCTGTACTTCGCTCGGTAAACGTGACTCCGCCTGCTGTATTTTATTTTGTACCTGCACCTGCGCGGTATCAGGGTCAGTGCCTTGTTCAAACGTCACATTAATACTGACTGAGCCATCCGAACTACTGGTGGAACTGAAGTAGAGCAAATTATCCAGCCCGGTAAGTTGTTGTTCGATAACCTGAGTTACGCTGTTTTCCAGCGTTTCGGCAGAAGCACCGGTATAAGTAGCTGAAATTCTGATGGTCGGCGGCGCAACATCAGGATATTGCGCGACGGGTAATGTGCGAATGGCCAGAATCCCCGCCAACATAATCAAAATGGCGATAACCCAGGCAAAGACGGGTCTGCGAACAAAAAAACGCGAAAACATCAGGCATTGCCTCCATTAGCCTGAACCTCAACGGCCTTGACGGTCTGCCCTGAAGTTACTTTGGCGGAACCTTCGACAATCAGTCGGTCACCGTTGTGCAGGCCGTTCAACACCAGCCATTTATCACCGTAGGTTTCTCCCGTTTCGAGCGTGCGCTGCTCTACTTTATTGTCTTTATTCACCACCAGCGCGGTAGCATTACCTTTAGCATCACGCGTAACACCTTGTTGCGGCGCGAGAATAGCGTTTTCCATCACGCCTTCATCGACACGAGCGCGAACAAACATACCCGGTAACAACTGCTGCTGTGGATTAGGGAAAATCGCCCGTAATGTCACCGAACCGGTAGATTCATCAACGGCCACTTCGGTGAGTTCCAGCCGACCTTTTTCGCTATACGTTGTACCATCTTCCAGGATAAGTGAGACGCTCATGGTATCGCTGTTGGTTGCCAGCGACTGTTTGCGCAGACGCAGTAAATCGACACTGGAGCGAGTGAGATCAACGTACATCGTTTCCAGACCACGAATAGTCGTTAACGCCGTATCCTGCGACGCGGTTACCAGTGCGCCAGGCGTCACCGACGAAATGCCTATGCGCCCGGAAATCGGCGCGGTGACCGTGGTCCAGTCAAGATTAATTCGCGCGGTTTCCAGTGCAGCTTTTTTCGCTTCTACACTGGCTTTATCTTGTGCACAGGTAGACTGAGCATCATCAGCATCCTGTTGTGACACGCCGCTATCTTTCACCAGTCGGGCATAACGCTGCGCTTTCTGGCAATCGGCTTTTACCAGTGCCTGCGCCTGTTGCAACGCAGCACGGGCTTCATTCCATGCCGCCCGATAACTGGCCGAATCAATCTGGTAGAGCGGCTGTCCGGCCTTAACCAGATCACCTTCCTTAAACAAGCGTTTCTGGATAATTCCCCCAACCTGCGGACGTACTTCAGCACTGAGTGCCGCACTGGTGCGCCCGGTTAATTCACTGACTACAGAAACCGGTTGAGATTTGAGCGTAACAACGCCCACCTCTGTTTCCGACGGGGATGAATTGTTATTTTGCGTATTATCACAACCAGATAAGAGCAGCATTGCCACTACAGACGTTGCTATATACTTCATTATTTTCTCCAGGGTGAACAATACCCTCCTCATTAAAATTAATGAGGATATGTCAGGGATATTCAGATATAACGAACCCGCATCGCGAAATAAATTTCGCAATGAAATAAGGGGGATTAATATCCCCCGCTATCGGTTAATTCTGTTCTTATTTATTTATCAACATACTAATAATATCCTGATATATTTCCTGCAGACGTTGTGGATCGCTTTTTTGCGGTGTTAAACGACGATAAACCGTACCTTCCATCATAGTGGCGAGCACCTCAACGCAACAACGAATGTGCTCATCGCTAAGATGGGGATGCATTCTTTTCATATGCGCACAACCGTTAGCGAACATTCTGGCGTCAGCTTCCTCGAGCATTGCCATCACCCGCGGGTTGCGTGTTGCTTCTGCAGCCACTTCCAGCATCAACGCGTCGTCGTCTTCATTTAAGGATTTCCGCAAGGCAAGGACTTCCGGGAAGCGATCGGTACGCGCGTCAATGTCCATCTGAGCAATACGAAAGTCGATGATACGGCGAACCATCTCTTCAATAATGGCGTCTTTATTGGCGAAGTAACGGTAGATCTGCCCGACGCTAAGCTGAGCTTCGCTGGCAATTTGCGACATACTGGCGGCATGAAAACCGCAGCGATGAAAACACCGACGGGCGGCGTTGATGATTTCATCCTGGCGCTGTTTGTGACGTATCTCCAGCTTGCTAGTCATTTCTGTCTCCTGGCCTTCCACTTAGTGAGAATGATCATTCTCATTTTGGCTAATTATACGTTTCTCCAAAGTAATGGAAAGTATTTTTATCTTATTCATGATGCATATTCTGATAATGAAGAGATTGTGGAGATTCTGTGAAGATGGTTGAAATATTACGTTGATGTCAGTTCATCAGAGAAAGGCAGCGACGTGTTGTCGCCAGATTCTATGAGATATTCCCATAACCTGCCCCTGAAGATGTCAGGATCAGATAGAACAAAATGTTCTGTACTGTAGCTTCTCCCCCGTACAGAAAGCGCAACTATAGCCACCCACAGCCAGGTTGATTATAATAACCGTTTATCTGTTCGTACTGTTTACTAAAACGACGAATCGCCTGATTTTCAGGCACAACAAGCATCAACAATAAGGATTAAAGCTATGGGTTTTCTTTCCGGTAAGCGCATTCTGGTAACCGGTGTTGCCAGTAAACTGTCCATCGCCTACGGTATCGCTCAGGCGATGCACCGCGAAGGAGCTGAACTGGCATTCACCTACCAGAACGATAAACTGAAAGGCCGCGTAGAAGAATTTGCCGCTCAATTAGGTTCCAGCATCGTTCTGCAGTGCGATGTTGCCGAAGATGCCAGCATCGACACCATGTTCGCAGAACTGGGTAAAGTCTGGCCGAAATTTGACGGTTTCGTACACTCTATTGGTTTTGCACCTGGCGATCAGCTGGATGGCGACTATGTTAACGCCGTGACTCGTGAAGGCTTCAAAATTGCCCACGACATCAGCTCTTACAGCTTCGTTGCAATGGCAAAAGCTTGCCGTTCTATGCTGAATCCGGGTTCTGCCCTGCTGACTCTTTCCTATCTGGGCGCTGAGCGCGCTATCCCGAACTACAACGTTATGGGTCTGGCGAAAGCGTCTCTGGAAGCGAACGTGCGCTATATGGCTAACGCGATGGGTCCGGAAGGTGTGCGTGTTAACGCCATCTCTGCTGGCCCGATCCGCACTCTGGCCGCTTCTGGCATCAAAGACTTCCGTAAAATGCTGGCACACTGCGAAGCGGTTACTCCGATTCGTCGTACGGTTACCATTGAGGATGTGGGTAACTCCGCAGCGTTCCTGTGTTCCGATCTCTCTGCCGGTATCTCCGGTGAAGTGGTTCACGTTGACGGCGGTTTCAGCATCGCTGCAATGAACGAGCTGGAACTGAAATAATCGTTCTGTGGGTAATGATGGGCGGCGTTGCGCCGCCCATTTCTCTGTTATACCTTTCTGATATTTGTTATCACCGATCCGTCTTTCTCCCCTCTCCGCCTTGCGTCAGGATAACGATTTCCGTTATGACCAAGGAACGCCCATGGAACAACGCCACAGTTCAGGCAAAAGCCACTGGTATCACGAAACGCAATCCAGCACTGCAGAACATGACGTTCTGCCTCTGGTTCCGGAAGCTGCACAGGTTACCGATCCTTTTCTGCTCGACGTGATCCTTGACGAAGAAACACTTGATCCCTTTCATTCGTGGCTGATCCCGGCGCGTACTCTTGCTGTAGAGCTATTTCCCAATCAGCTTGCGGCGACCCGTTTACAGACATTCACCGCCTATGAACGCCTGTCGACCGCTCTGACCGTTGCTCAGGTCTGCGGCGTCCAGCGTTTATGCAACTACTATTCCGCGCGTCTGACACCGCTTCCCGGACCAGACTCCTCCAGGGAAAGTAATCATCGTCTGGCACAAATCACGCAATATGCCCGTCAACTGGCCGGCTCTCCATCGATTATCGACAACCGATCGCGCCAGCATCTTCACGATGTCGGGCTTACCGCCCGGGACTGTGTGATTATCAATCAAATTATTGGTTTTGTTGGTTTTCAGGCGCGAGCAATTGCGACTTTTCAGGCTTATCTTGGACAACCTGTACGCTGGTTACCCGGTCTGGACGTGCAAAGCTACGCTGACAGCTCACTTTTTGCTGAAGTATCAACCGGCTGGCGTGCCTGCTACGAAGGGGAAAAATTCTCTGGAGAGCAAGAGACGAATGCTCTCCTGTTGCCAGGCTCTGAACTTCGCCAACTGGCAGCAATCCTGAATCTGCATCCTGCCTCGTTTTCACTCTTTGTGGCGTTGTTATCCAGCTCGTTGGTAACAACAAAATCCAGCCATCAACTTGCTGCTTTACTCAGCGCACGAATTAACGGCAGTGCTGCCTGTTTCACCTCTCTCATACATTCAACATTTGAATATAAAGAAGCAATATCCATTCTGCGTCAGGGCGAAAACGAAATAAACCAGTGGGCTGACTGCCATTTTGTTGAGCGTGCCACGGTTCAGGCGATACAATGGCTGACACGAGCACCCGATCGCTTTAGCGCCGCCCAGTTTAGCCCGTTACTCGAACATGAAACATCATCAGCGCAGGTTATCAATCTGCTGGTATGGAGCGGGTTTTGTGGTTGGATAAATCGCTTAAAAATCGCGTTGGGTGAGACACATTAACCTTGCTGCGTCAGGCAGAATCGCGTAAAACTGTCAGCCGCTCTAATGGCCACCAAAATAGACAATTATGTTTCAGGACAACCCGCTGCTAGCGCAGCTTAAACAGCAACTGCACTCCCAGACGCCCCGCGCTGAAGGGGTGGTAAAAGCCACTGAAAAAGGCTTTGGCTTCCTGGAAGTCGACGCACAGAAAAGTTATTTCATTCCGCCGCCGCAGATGAAAAAAGTCATGCATGGCGACCGAATTATCGCGGTGATCCACAGTGAAAAAGATCGTGAATCCGCAGAGCCAGAAGAACTGGTTGAACCGTTTCTGACTCGTTTCGTGGGTAAAGTTCAGGGCAAGAATGACCGTCTGGCCATCGTGCCTGATCATCCACTCTTAAAAGACGCTATTCCTTGCCGCGCTGCCCGCGGGCTGAATCATGAGTTTAAAGAAGGCGACTGGGCGGTTGCCGAAATGCGCCGCCATCCGCTGAAAGGCGATCGTTCTTTCTACGCCGACCTGACTCAATACATCACTTTTGGTGATGACCACTTCGTGCCCTGGTGGGTAACCCTGGCGCGCCATAATCTGGAAAAAGAAGCACCAGATGGCGTCGCCACCGAAATGCTCGATGAGGGTTTGGTTCGTGAAGATCTCACCGCGCTGGACTTTGTCACCATCGACAGTGCCAGCACGGAAGATATGGATGATGCCCTCTTCGCGAAGGCGTTACCGGATGACAAACTGCAGTTAATTGTCGCAATTGCCGATCCAACCGCGTGGATTGCCGAAGGCAGCAAGCTGGACAAAGCAGCGAAAATTCGCGCATTCACCAACTATCTGCCGGGCTTCAACATCCCGATGCTGCCGCGCGAGCTTTCTGACGATCTCTGCTCACTGCGTGCCAATGAAGTGCGCCCGGTACTGGCATGTCGGATGACGTTGTCTGCTGATGGCACCATTGAAGACAACATCGAATTTTTTGCCGCTACCATCGAATCCAAAGCCAAACTGGTTTATGACCAGGTTTCCGACTGGCTGGAAAACACCGGCGACTGGCAGCCAGAAAGTGATGCGATTGCCGGACAAATCCGCCTGTTAGCGCAAATTTGCCAGCGTCGCGGCGAATGGCGTAATAACCATGCGTTGGTGTTTAAAGATCGCCCGGATTACCGTTTTATTCTCGGTGAAAAAGGTGAAGTGTTGGATATCGTCGCTGAACCACGCCGTATTGCTAACCGTATTGTCGAAGAAGCGATGATCGCCGCTAACATTTGTGCGGCCCGCGTGCTGCGCGATAAGCTCGGTTTCGGTATCTATAACGTGCATATGGGCTTTGATCCGGCAAATGCCGAGGCGCTGGCAGCATTGCTGAAAACGCATGGCCTGCATGTTGATGCCGAAGAAGTGCTCACACTGGACGGTTTCTGCAAACTGCGTCGTGAGCTGGATGCGCAACCGACTGGCTTCCTCGACAGCCGCATTCGCCGTTTTCAGTCTTTTGCGGAAATCAGCATCGAACCGGGTCCTCACTTTGGCCTCGGTCTGGAAGCGTATGCCACCTGGACTTCACCAATTCGCAAGTATGGCGACATGATCAACCATCGTTTGCTGAAAGCGATCATCAAAGGCGAAACGGCGACGCGTCCGCAGGATGAGATCACCACCCAAATGGCAGAGCGTCGTCGTCTCAACCGGATGGCAGAACGTGATGTCGGGGACTGGTTGTACGCGCGTTTCCTGAAAGACAAAGCGGGCACTGACACCCGTTTTGCGGCAGAAATCGTCGATATCAGCCGGGGCGGTATGCGTGTGCGTCTGGTCGATAACGGCGCTATCGCCTTTATCCCTGCACCGTTCTTACACGCCGTGCGCGATGAGCTGGTTTGCAGTCAGGAAAACGGCACCGTACAAATTAAAGGTGAAACAGTTTACAAAGTAACCGACGTTATCGACGTCACCATTGCCGAAGTACGCATGGAAACCCGCAGCATTATTGCGCGCCCTGTCGCGTAATCTCTTTTTACGGCCCATTCATTACGGATGGGCCGTTTGCCTTTCCCTTCCCCCACATTCGTTTATCTCAGCAGATTTTTTTTAATGACATCCGTTTGAAAACTGGCGTTTTCCCAAAACTGGATTACAAATAAATATATAAAAAAAACAATACGTTTAACCGCCATTAATTTCATGTAAGCCATATGAACCGTTCATTTAACTGCGGGACTCCGCTGTTAACCGGAGGGTATGCATCATGAAAACCATTAGGGAGTCCACAACGTTGTACAACTTTCTCGGATCGCACAACCCATACTGGCGGTTGTCGGAAAACAGTGATGTTTTGCGTTTTTCCGCCACCGAAACAACGGAACCTGAACGTACTCTGCAGTTATCTGCCGAACAGGCTGCTCGTATCCGGGAAATGACGGTTATCACCTCCAGCCTGATGATGAGCCTGACAGTCGATGAGAGTGATCTTTCTGTTCATCTGGTGGGACGAAAAATCAATAAGCGTGAATGGGGTGGAAACGCGTCAGCATGGCATGACACACCGGCGGTAGCTCGTGATTTATCACACGGACTGTCCTTTGCAGAACAAGTGGTTTCTGAAGCCCACTCTGCAATAGTGATTCTGGACAGTCGGGGAAATATCCAGCGTTTTAACCGGTTATGTGAAGAGTACACGGGGCTGAAAGAACACGATGTCATCGGGCAAAGTGTGTTTAAACTGTTTATGAGTCGTCGTGAAGCTGCGGCATCCATGCGCAATAACCGTGGATTTTTTCGAAACGGCAATGCATATGAGGTAGAAATCTGGATACCCACGCGTAAAGGCCAGCGGCTGTTTCTGTTTCGCAACAAATTCGTGCATAGCGGCAGCGGCAAAAATGAGATCTATTTAATCTGCTCCGGCACCGATATCACCGAAGAACGCCACGCCCAGGAGCGCTTGCGAATTCTGGCTAACACCGACAGCATTACAGGGCTGCCGAATCGTAACGCTATGCAGGAATTAATCGATCACGCCATTAATCAGGTGGATGAAAGTAAAGTCGGCGTGGTTTATCTCGATTTAGACAATTTTAAAAAAGTGAACGATGCCTACGGGCATTTGTTTGGCGACCAGTTGTTACGCGAGGTTTCACTGGCCATTTTAAGCTGTCTTGAGCCGGATCAGGTACTGGCGCGCTCTGGCGGCGATGAATTTCTGGTACTCGCACCAAACACCTCACAAAGTGCCCTGGAAGCAATGGCATCGCGGATTTTGACCCGCCTGCGTCAGCCTTTTCGCATTGGTTTAATCGAAGTTTATACTGGCTGTTCGATCGGTATTTCACTTTCACCGCAACATGGCCCAGACAGTGCGGCAATTATTCGCCACGCCGATACGGCAATGTACAGTGCCAAAGAAGGCGGTCGAGGGCAATTTTGCGTTTTTTCACCGGAAATGAATCAACGGGTATTTGAATATCTGTGGTTGGATACCAACCTGCGTAAAGCACTGGAAAACGATCAGTTAGTTATTCACTATCAACCGAAAATCACCTGGCGCGGTGAAGTGCGCAGTCTGGAAGCTCTGGTGCGCTGGCAGTCGCCCGAACGCGGACTAATTCCCCCACTGGACTTTATTTCCTATGCGGAAGAGTCCGGTCTGATTGTGCCTCTGGGTCGTTGGGTTATTCTTGACGTCGTTCGCCAGGTGGCAAAATGGCGAGATAAAGGCATCAATCTTCGGGTGGCAGTCAATGTCTCAGCACGCCAACTCGCTGATCAAACTATTTTCACTGACCTGAAACAGGTACTCCAGGAACTTAAATTTGAGTATTGCCCTATTGATGTCGAGCTGACTGAAAGCTGCCTGATTGAAAACGACGAGCTGGCGCTTTCCGTTATTCAGCAATTCAGTCAATTAGGCGCACAGGTTCACCTGGATGATTTCGGCACTGGCTACTCTTCCCTTTCTCAACTGGCACGATTTCCTATCGATGCCATTAAACTCGACCAGGTTTTTGTCCGTGATATTCACAAACAACCTGTCTCACAGTCGCTGGTACGGGCAATTGTCGCCGTAGCTCAGGCCTTGAACCTGCAGGTTATTGCCGAAGGCGTAGAAAGCGCAAAAGAAGATGCTTTTTTAACCAAAAACGGCATCAATGAGAGACAAGGATTCTTGTTTGCCAAACCGATGCCCGCCGTAGCGTTTGAACGCTGGTATAAACGTTATCTGAAACGCGCATAAAGAGACGAATATATATATTTAACGGTATATAATTCCATTACATATCGTATTCGTGAATGATAATTAACCTTTGCCGTTAAGCACTTCTCTTTTAGCGGCAATTTTTGCATTATTTATTTTCACCTTTTTTGCCTTAAGGATACCCTTGATGTCTGAATTTGATGCCCAGCGCGTTGCCGAACGTATTGATATTGTGTTAGATATCCTTGTGGCAGGCGATTACCACTCTGCGATCCATAATCTTGAGATACTTAAAGCAGAACTCTTGCGCCAGGTTGCTGCATCTACGCCAGACATCCCGAAGGCACCATGGGAGATTTAACAATCGTGCTTTCAGTTTTCCCTATTTAAGGATGCCCGGCGCGTCAGCATTTTTTATTGAGTATTATAACGTTATAAGAATTACAGCGATGAATTCCCGACAACAAACTATTCTACAGATGGTCATTGACCAGGGTCAGGTTAGCGTAACCGATCTGGCGAAAGCCACTGGAGTTTCCGAAGTTACTATCCGCCAGGATCTCAACACCCTCGAAAAACTTAGCTATCTACGCCGTGCACATGGTTTTGCTGTTTCGCTTGATAGCGATGATGTCGAAACCCGTATGATGAATAATTATACGCTGAAACGTGAACTCGCTGAGTTTGCCGCCTCACTGGTTCAAGCGGGAGAAACCATCTTTATCGAGAATGGCAGCAGTAATGCCCTTCTGGCCCGCACATTGGGTGAGCAAAAGAAAAATGTCACCATCATTACGGTCAGCAGCTATATAGCGCATTTATTGAAAGACGCCCCTTGTGAAGTCATTTTACTTGGCGGTGTGTACCAGAAAAAAAGCGAAAGTATGGTTGGTCCTCTGACACGTCAGTGTATCCAACAGGTGCATTTCAGTAAGGCATTTATTGGTATCGATGGCTGGCAACCTGAAACCGGGTTTACAGGTCGCGACATGATGCGTACCGATGTGGTCAATGCTGTACTGGAAAAAGAGTGCGAAACCATTGTCCTGACTGACAGCTCAAAGTTTGGTGCCGTACATTCTTACTCCATCGGCCCTGTTGAGAGAATCAAACGCGTTATAACCGATTCAAAGATTAGCGCCAGCGATCTGATGTCTTTGGAACACAGTAAATTAATCGTTCACGTCGTTGACATATAATCACTTTCCTTCCTTACGGATGATTTGCTCTAACGCAAATCATCCGCACTAAGATGATTCCTGGTTGATAATTAAGACTATTTACCTGTTATTAACACCCTAACGTTATAAACTTATTATCAGCGATATAACAGGAAGTCACTATCACCTGCGTGATATAACCCTGCGCGCGAGAGGATTTCACGGAATAATTTTACATGGCCTATTCTGAACTATTATAGTTATAGAGAGCTTACTTCCGTGAATCATAAATTCAGGAGAGAGTATTATGTTTGTAACGAGCAAAAAAATGACCGCGGCTGTTCTGGCAATTACACTGGCAATGTCTCTAAGCGCCTGTTCTAACTGGTCTAAACGGGACCGAAACACCGCAATCGGTGCAGGTGCAGGGGCTTTAGGCGGTGCAGTACTGACTGATGGCAGCACGCTGGGTACATTAGGTGGTGCAGCAGTTGGTGGTATTATCGGTCACCAGGTCGGTAAATAATCGTAAATAAATGTCGATTAGCAACTCGCTATTATAATACGCTTGACTCTGTTCAGTACGAAATAACTGAATAATACACACAGTGAAATAAACGAAAGCCACGAAAATATTTCCGTGGCTTTTTTTGTTAACCGCCTGCGAGTTTTACCTTCATCCCTTTCGCTTCAAGCAGTGATTTTAATAAATCACGCTTATCCCCCTGGATTTCGATAATTCCATCTTTTACTGCCCCGCCGCAGCCGCATTTTTTCTTCAGTTCAGCCGCCAGCTTTATCAGTTCGGCATCATCGAGATCGACGCCGGTAATCAGGCATACGCCCTTACCTTTACGCCCACTGGTTTGCCGTTGGATGCGCACCACTCCGTCGCCTTTTGGTCGTACAGGGGTCGCTTTGGGTTCATCAATACGTCCAGTTTCCGTTGAGTAGACCAGACGGCTGTTAGAATCACTCATCATGCACTCCGTTGTAACGAGGTGTTGATCGCTTTCAGCGTTTGCGCCGGGGCCGCCGATTGCGTTACCGGGCGACCAATCACCATATAATCAACACCTGCCGCCAGCGCCTGTTCCGGGGTCATAATGCGGCGCTGATCGCCAGCGTCGCTCCCCTGCGGGCGAATACCCGGCGTCACCAGTTTGAAATCCTGACCAAATGCTTGTTTAAACCGCACAGCTTCCTGGGCTGAACACACAACACCGTCAAGGCCGCATTTTTGCGTCAGCGCCGCCAGACGCTCTGCATAATCTGCCGGTGACAGTGTCACACCAAGATCGGCCAGATCGCTGGCTTCCATACTAGTGAGTACAGTCACAGCGATTAATAGCGGCGCATCTTTGCCAAACGGAACCAACGCCTCACGTGCTGCGGTCATCATACGTGCGCCGCCAGAGGCATGAACGTTTACCATCCACACGCCTAAGTCAGCCGCCGCTGCCACGGCGTGCGCTGCGGTATTGGGAATATCGTGGAATTTCAGGTCGAGGAAGATATCAAAACCACGTTGTTGCAGTTCACGAACAAACTGCGGCCCAAACAGGGTAAACATCTCTTTGCCTACTTTCAGACGGCAATCGCGTGGGTCGATCTTGTCGACAAACGCCAGCGCAACGTCACGATTATTATAATCAAGGGCAACAACAACAGGAGAATGAGTAACAGCGCGGGAAGGAGATGAAGCAGTTAACGTCATGACCAGACCTTCTTGATGATGGGCACCGGAAGTGGCGCAAAACAGGTAAACGGCGTGCATTCTACCCGTGGAAATAAAAAATTAACAGTTACGATTTTCCCCCTGCCAGTCTTTTTCTGCTCAGGCGTTACCGAAGCTATTTGTAAAAATAACCCTTAGTATGTTGTAACTAAAGATGGTTTTTTTTATAAATTACAGTCCATCCAGGCCACGAATCGGTTTAATGGTTGACCAGGCACGGCAGGACGGACAATGCCAGTAAAGCGTGTATGCAGTAAAACCACACTTCTGGCAGCGGTAACGCGGCTTACTACGCACCTTCTCGCCCACCATGTCACGCAACACCATCAGGCTCTCTTTGGCGCGCCCTTCTTCCGCTTCGTTAAGGTGGTAATCCATCAACTTATGGAACACGCGCATCGTCGGATGGCGTTGTAGCTGGCGCGTAATATAGACCTGTGCGGCTTCGCTGCCATCGCGCGCTTCAATGATGTCGGCAAGCATCAGTTCAGCATCTGCCCCCGTATTCTCCTCCACCGCACGCTGGAGAAACTCTGCCCATTCGGCAGTTTTATCCAGTTGCTGATAGCAGGTTTGCAGCATTTCCAGCGTTTCGCTGACCAGCTCTCTGTCCTGGGAGATAACGCGTTGCAGGCTCTCGACCGCTTTTGCGTACTCCCCTTTTGCCATGAAAACACGTCCCATCATAATGGACACGCGGGCGCTGTTTTTGTCGGCTGCCGCCCCTTTTTTCAACAAGGCCATAGCGCGATCGAGATCGTCACTGGCCATGTGCTGAAGGGCTAATTCACAGTAGAAATGGGCGATTTCGACTCGCTGTTTATCTTTACCAAGCTTCACCAGGCGTTCTGCAACATCAATTGCTTTCTGCCATTCACTGGTGGACTGATAGATTTGCAACAGTTGTTGCAATGCGCCAACTCGGAAGTCGGTTTCATCAGTCAGTTGATTAAACATATCTTCCGCGCGATCGTATAAACCCGCCGCCATGTAATCACGCCCCAGTTGCTGAATTGCCAGCAGACGCTGCTCATAGGTCAACGAGGCACTTTCCATTAAGGTTTGATGAATACGAATAGCGCGATCGACTTCGCCACGCGAACGGAATAAGTTTCCGAGCGTAAGGTGGGCTTCAACGGTGCCTGTATCCTCTTTCAGCATATCGAGGAACAGATCCACCGCTTTGTCCTGTTGATTACTAAGCAGGAAGTTAACCCCTGCTACGTAATCGCGTGACAGGCGGTTGGCTTCATCTTGCTTGTTTTGTTGCGCACTTCTGCGGCCCATATACCAGCCATAGGCAGCGGCTACAGGCAAGAGCAGAAACAACAACTCCAGCATAGAAAGTTATTCCTTCGCTACTGACGAATCAGGCGCTACCGCCACGCCAGTCGCAGGTGAAAGCTGGTTTTCCAGTCGCTTTATTTTACGTTCAGCGCGTGCCAGAGAAACACGAATTCGCAGCCAGAACAGGCCGCAAATCAACCAACCGATAGCAAACCCCGCAGCAAACAATACCGCCAGCAAAGTAGAGATACGATACTCCCCTTGCGCTAACAGATAATTAAACGTTACCTGCTGATCATTCTGCGCACCTAACGTGACAGAAATCACAAAAATCGCTAACACCAGTAAGAAAATGAGTAAATATTTCACATTACTTCCCGTTATGTGGTTAGAGCGAATAAATTATGGTCAACTTACCGCAATAGCCCTTTAAAGTACCATTTTCACGACGTCTGCGAAATGGTAGCCACAATCATTGTTGATGATTTGAGGGTTAAATTCGGAAATTCAACCAGTTTTAACTTTCTTGTTCTCGCTGCGCTATCTCACGATTTTCTTCCGGCGGTGGTGTTAATGGCCCACAAATACGTTGCGCGAGCCAGGTTGCCACCGCCACCAGCGCCCACGAAATCAACGTAGCCACCACCAGATCGCGCGGCCAATGCATCCCCAGCAGCAAGCGGCTTCCCATTACTCCCGTTGCCCAGACCAGCAAGAGCGCAATGGTTAAAGTTCGCCTACGTGGCCACAACAGCCCAACGGCGAGCAAGGCCCAACTGGCGGCAAACATCGTGTGGCCGGAAGGAAAGGCAAACCCCGTCTCTTTCTGCCAATGAGAACGTAAATATTGCGGGATATTTTTTTCTTCAGCCAACTGTTCTTTCACTAAATTACCGCGCTCTGCTCGCTTTAAAGTGTAGAACTCATCAACCGGAATATGATGTGTTTTTTCCAGCCAGATAACAAAAGGGCGTGGCTCCTGAACTTTACCTTTGATCCAGGATTTAGCTCCCTGTCCGACAAGAATTGCCGCTGCCAGAATAGCAAATAACATAACTGCGGCTTTGAGGCGAAAACGCAGACACCAGAGAAACCAGCCGAATAAAATAAGATGCGTAATGACGCCCCAGGGCTGAGTGACGGTTTCAGTGACCCAAAAGGCCGCTTTTAACAGCCAACTTTGATCTCCAGGTTGCCAACGCCAGCCAGAAATCCATACCGCTACCGGCATGATAAGTAATAGTGCTGCTCCAACTGCGGTACGTCTGGCAATCGAACGCATGGTCTCTCCTTCCTTATAAGTCTCACAATCATAACTGAAAATGCTCTGACCTGGAAAAATTGACAGATTTGTGCCATTCAGTGAACGATTGACGCGTCGTGATTAGGTGAACACCTTCGCGTTATGGCAAAATAAGCCGATACAGAACCAGCATTATCTGGAGAATTTCATGCAGCTTAAACGTGTGGCAGAAGCTAAACTGCCAACCCCCTGGGGCGATTTCCTGATGGTGGGATTTGAAGAACTGGCAACCGGACACGATCATGTCGCGCTAGTCTATGGCGATATTTCCGGGCATACCCCGGTACTTGCGCGCGTCCATTCCGAATGTCTGACCGGTGACGCCCTGTTCAGCTTGCGCTGCGATTGTGGCTTCCAGCTTGAAGCGGCACTGACACAAATAGCCGAAGAAGGCCGTGGTATTTTGCTGTATCACCGTCAGGAAGGACGTAACATTGGTCTGCTGAATAAAATTCGCGCTTACGCGTTGCAGGATCAAGGCTACGATACCGTAGAGGCTAATCACCAGTTAGGCTTCGCCGCTGATGAACGCGATTTCACTCTTTGCGCCGATATGTTCAAGTTACTTGGTGTCAACGAAGTCCGTCTGTTAACCAACAACCCGAAAAAAGTCGAAATTCTGACCGAAGCAGGGATTAACATTGTTGAACGCGTGCCGTTGATTGTCGGTCGTAACCCAAATAACGAGCATTATCTCGATACCAAAGCGGAAAAAATGGGCCATTTGCTGAACAAATAATCCTCGTTTAATGCAAATTCGGCCTGCTTGCCGGATGCCCCTCATCCGGCAAGTAAAGCACAGTTACTTCAACATATTACGAATGACATAATGCAAAATACCGTCGTTCTGGTAATAGGTTAATTCCGTCGCGGTGTCGATACGACAACGGCACGGCACAACTTCCTGACTCCCCTCCGCTCGCGTTAGCGTCACCGGAACCGTCGCGCCCGGTTGTAGACTTTGTAGATCGGTAATATCAATCTTTTCTTCCCCGCTCAGCCCTAACGTTTTACGCGTCACGCCTGGAGGGAACTCCAGCGGCAGAATACCCATACCAATTAGATTCGAACGGTGAATACGTTCAAACGATTCGGCAATAACCACACGAATACCGAGCAGACGCGGACCTTTTGCTGCCCAGTCACGGCTGGAACCAGATCCATACTCTTTCCCGGCAATCACCGCCAGCGGTGTTTTCTCCTGCTTATAGCGCATCGCTGCATCGTAAATAGAGACAACCTCGCTGGCAGGCAAATGGCGCGTCATCCCTCCTTCAACGCCAGGCACCATTTCGTTACGAATGCGAATATTGGCAAACGTGCCGCGCATCATCACTTCATGGTTACCACGCCGCGAACCGTAGGAGTTAAAGTCTTTACGCTCAACGCCACGACCCTGCAAATATCGCCCTGCCGGGCTGTCGGGCTTAATACTGCCTGCCGGAGAAATATGGTCAGTGGTAACCGAATCCCCCAACATTGCCAGGATTCGCGCACCGTGAATGTCTTCCACTGGCGCTGGTGTTACCTGCATCTCATCAAAGAAAGGCGATAACCGAATATAGGTCGAATCATCCTGCCATCCGTAGGTATCTGATCGCGCAACGTTAATCTCTTTCCACTCCGCCGTGCCTTCAAAAACTTCCGCATATTCTTTACGGAACATTTCTGTTGAGACTTGCTCAACCGCGCGAGCAATTTCTTGTGCTGATGGCCAGAGATCTTTCAGATATACCGGATCGCCTTTGCGATCATGTCCAAGTGGATCGGAAGCGAGGTTGATGTTCATATTGCCCGCCAGCGCATAAGCAACAACCAGCGGCGGCGAGGCCAGCCAGTTGGTTTTAACCAGTGGATGAATACGCCCTTCAAAGTTACGGTTACCAGACAGCACCGCTCCAACGGTTAAATCACCTTTTTTGATCGCCGTTTCGATAGGATCGGGTAATGGGCCAGAGTTACCGATACAGGTTGTACAGCCATAGCCTACAAGATTAAAGCCAAGTTCATCGAGATACGGTGTCAGTTTGGCTTTTGCCAGATAGTCAGAAACCACTTTCGAGCCGGGAGCCAGCGACGCTTTAACCCACGGTTGTCGTTTCAGCCCCAGAGTTACGGCTTTTTTCGCCAGCAACCCGGCAGCCATCAACACGCTGGGGTTAGACGTGTTGGTACACGATGTTATTGCGGCAATAACCACTGCGCCATCAGGCAATTGATACTGATGCCCGTTCATAACATAATCGACGGGCTGGCGATCTTTATGCGTGGCATTCACTTCCAGTTCGTTACTGGCGGCAAAAGCTTTTGGTACATCTGCCAGCGCAACGCGATCCTGCGGCCGTTTTGGCCCGGCAAGACTGGCTTCAACGTCATTCATATCCAGTTCTAATGTACTGGTAAAAATCGGTTCATCGCCCGGGTTACGCCACATTCCTTGCGCTTTGGCGTATTTTTCGACCAGTTCGACCTGATCTTCACTGCGTCCACTTAAACGCATGTAATCGAGGGTAACCGAATCTATTGGGAAGAAGCCACAGGTCGCGCCGTACTCCGGTGACATGTTGGCAATTGTCGCGCGATCTGCCAGCGGCAGCGAATCCAGTCCATCGCCGTAAAATTCGACGAATTTACCCACTACGCCATGTTTACGCAGCATCTGAGTGACGGTAAGAACCAGGTCTGTGGCGGTGATACCTTCACGTAATTTTCCGCTGAGTTTAAAGCCCACAACATCCGGGATAAGCATGGAAACCGGCTGACCTAACATTGCTGCTTCCGCTTCGATCCCACCAACACCCCACCCCAACACGCCAAGACCGTTGATCATCGTGGTGTGCGAGTCGGTGCCGACAAGCGTATCCGGGTAAGCAATCCACTCACCGCCCTGCAATTCGCTCCACACCGCTTTACCGAGATACTCGAGGTTAACCTGATGGCAAATCCCAGTGCCTGGCGGCACCACCCTAAAACGACTGAACGCCTGCTGTCCCCATTTCAGGAATACATAACGTTCGTGATTGCGCTCCATTTCCAGGCGCACGTTTTCCTCGAAGGCCTCATCATCACCAAACCGATCGACGGTCACCGAGTGGTCAATCACCAGATCGACGGGTGAGAGCGGGTTCACCTTCGCGGTATCGCCGCCGAGACGTTTTACCGCTTCACGCATCGCCGCAAGGTCAACGACAGCAGGCACGCCGGTAAAGTCTTGCATCAGCACTCTTGCCGGACGGTAAGCGATTTCACGGTCAGCATGGGCATTTTTCAGCCATCCTGCCAGCGCATGTATATCTTCTTCGGTAACAGAGTTGCCATCCTGCCAGCGCAGCAGGTTTTCGAGCAAAACTTTGAGTGACTTAGGCAGACGGGTAATATCGCCCAGTGATTTGGCAGCAAGCGGCAGACTGTAGTAGTGGTAGGTTTTATCTTTAGCCTGCAACGTGTCCTTAGTGGCTTCTCGTAGGGTTGACGACATAGCTCCTCCTTAATGACAGGGTTGCGATGCCCTGATTCTCCTCAGGGTGAATATTAAAGATAACACAAACACTGCGTAACGATTTGATAACAACCCAAATTGATAAAAGAGGAGAGGCCTTACAGGGATAAATCGGGATAGGAGCTGATCTCACGATCAGCTTCCTCCCACACCACCGTACGTACGGGGCCGTATACGGCGGTTCGGTTATGTTGATCGTCGCCTGCCTATACTTCTGGCAGGCCCAGTCTGGAGAACAGCTTATTGGGGAGTGCTATATTCAGTGCCGGACTACAGCTTATCCGCCACTCTTTATGGCAGCTTCCTGCTGTTTGCGCCGCAAGGTCCTTGCTTACGCCTCGACTGCGCAACTCCCTGAAGCGGTTGCGGCCCGTTTTCCACTGTTTCCAGAGTATGCTTCGCAGCCTGCGCCTTATCCATCCGTTCAGCTCTCGCATCAGCGATGGCCTCTGGTTCAGCCCGTAGTAACTTTTCCAGCCCGTCAGATATCGTCTTAGCGGCTGGGTTAGCTGTTCAAGGCTTCTCCCTGTGTTGCGTCCGGTCAGTGCTCTTATCCGCATTTTGAACCGTTTTATCGACTCCGGCGATACCACGCACCATACCTTCCGCCCCCTTATGAAGCGGTATCCAAGGAACTTGCGCGTTTCAGAGCGTGCTACAGCACTCTTCTTCGCGTTGACCTTCAGCTTCAGTTTATGGCTCAGCCAGTGCGTCAACCCCGCCATGATCCGGTTGCCTGCCCGTTCGCTTTTCACGTAGACATTACAGTCGTCTGCGTACCGCACGAACTTCAGACCACGTTTCTCCAGTTCCTTGTCGAGGTCGTCAAGCAGCAGGTTCGATAGCAGCGGCGACAGTGGGCCGCCCTGCGGCGTTCCTTCTGTCACCGGCCTTACCAGACCTGCGTCCATCCCCCCTACATTCAGGAACCTGCGGATAAGTGACAACACCCGTTTATCCGATACTCGTTTCTCTATCCGGCTCATCAGCACATCGTGATTTACCCGGTCGAAGAACTTCTCCAGATCGAGGTCGACCACCCCGTGATACCCGGCCCCGATATGTTCCCGGGCTTGTATCACTATCTGGTGAGCCGAACGACCGGGACGGAACCCGTAGCTGTTGTCGCTGAACGAGCTATCCCACTGTGCCTGCAATACCTGCATCATCGCCTGCTGGATGAAGCGATCCACCACCGTCGGGATGCCCAGCAGACGTTCGCCGCCGCCGGGCTTCGGTATGGACACTCTTCTCACAGGAGATGGGCGGTATCTGCCGGACAGCAGTTGCGCTTTCAGCTCTGGCCAGTGGTGCCTCAGGTAGTCCGGCAGTTCGCTTACGCGCATACCATCGACTCCCGCTGCACCTTTGTTGGCTTTAACTCTTTTCAGGGCTTGCCTGAGATTGACTGGTTCACAAATGGCTTCCATCAGCCACACTGTTGACGACGGACTTTCTCTGTTCGTCGGTGCCTGCACGGTTTCAGCCCCCGGAAGGGCGGCGTTCGGGGCTTCACCCCGTTCCCCGGCCTCAGGGTCGCGATGCGTTTTCTGCTGCATGACCGTTCAGAACCTCCGTTGATACTCGTCACTCATTACCGTTCGGGCCTTCGGGTGTCATGCCCTACTATGCCCTCTGCTGACTCCTGTCCGCCGGTCAGCGCCCCTTACGGTACGCTCAGTTCTGGATACAGAACGACGGACAGGCCTCCCGGGGTAAGTTCAGCCGCCTTCACCACACACCTGTCCGATTTACCACCCCGGTTCTTGATGGTTATGGCCTTCGCAATTCTTTGCTTGCTCCGCCAACCGGGTAGGCCTCGTATCGGATTTCTGTTCGTCAGGTCATGGATTTGCTTCACGCTTCCTTCAGACCCCGCCTCACGACGACGCCCTTGCGCTTCGCTAGTCCTTCGCCACCATCAGGCTGGACAGGGGACTTTCACCCCCGAGCTGCTGAACATGCCCGGCACACAAAGAAAAACCTCGCCGCAGCGAGGTCAGAGATTAGTGAGCAACTATCCAGATGAGTTCGGACCAGAAGAGTATCGACAGAGAAAATGCGCCCATCCAGGACCAGTATTTCGTATTTGTGATGATCATAGGCTACACCCTTTATTTGTTATTACTTTATGTTGAAATTACTCAACCTTTTATTGCAGTGGTGTATTAAAAAGCGTTTAATTCACGAATATATCGGATAATAAGAATGATGATAATTATTGTTTCTGCTGATCATCTTCAGCAAACATCTCTATAAAGGCTTGCTGCTGCGACGTTAGTTTCCAGTCATCTGGAATAACGACGGAACATTCTCGTTTCGTTTCCATTTCGTTGTCACTATGCTGACATAATGGTGACGATTCCTGATGCTGCTCCTGAACAACCATCGTTATCCCCACACTTTCCATATCAGTAGTGCGACAACCACCCAGAAGAGTGCAGAACCAAGAAATACTGCACGCCAGGCTTTGCGTTTTAATTCAGGGTCCCGGCGGGGTTCCTGATTTCCAGAAGGCATTGCTAACCTCATATGATCGCCATCACTTATCAGTAAGACGTTAACCAATTGGTAAAATTAATCAAACGATGAGACAAATCCTAATGAAACTTTAGCCAAAAATCCAGCTAATTTACGAATCGTATCCAGTGAATAATTCAATCTTTTGACCTGATATAGATATTTGAAGATTGAAGTTTGCGAGGCGGATAATTAGGCACTACTTTATGATCGATTTACCATAAAGATTTCAGGGGTAATTATATTGTGGGTGCGTACGAATAAGAAGGAGCAGAGAATATATTCCGGCCCCCTGGTAACATAAAGGTGCCGGAAATAACGCAGGTAATTATTTTTCAGGCAACTTGATATCTTTAAACATGACCTCAATTTCTTCATTAGAACGCAGTGCCACAGCGGCATCAACGACATCTCGCGTTAAATGCGGGGCAAAACGCTGAATGAAATCATACATATAACTGCGTAAAAACGTACTGCGACGAAAACCAATTTTGGTTGTGCTATGGCTGAAAATGTCGTGTGCATCGACACGAACCAGGTCAGGGTCAGCAACCGGGTCGACCGCCATGCTGGCAATCACCCCTACCCCCAGTCCCAACCGGACGTAGGTTTTAATGACATCAGCATCCGTTGCCGTGAAGACGATACGCGGCGTCAACCCTGCGCGGTTAAAAGCGGTATCCAGTTCAGAGCGTCCGGTAAAACCGAAGGTATACGTCACCAACGGATACTGCGCCAGTTCTTCAATGGTGATTGCATTTTTGCCTGCCAGTGGGTGGTCCGGGGTCACCACAATAGCCCGGTTCCAGTGATAGCATGGCAGCATCACCAAATCTTCATACAAATGAAGTGCTTCCGTGGCAATAGCGAAATCGGCATTACCTTTAGAGACTGCATCGGCAATTTGTGTCGGTGATCCCTGGTGCATATGCAAAGAAACGCGAGGATAACGCTCAATAAAACCTTTGATGACGTTTGGTAACGCATAGCGTGCCTGAGTGTGAGTAGTGGCAATATATAATGAGCCTTTATCTGGCCAGGTGTGCTCTCCGGCAACCGATTTAATGGCATCTACTTTCGACAGGACTTCACGAGCAATACGAATTATTTCCTGCCCGGCTGGAGTAACCTGCGTCAAATGCTTGCCGCTGCGGGAAAAAATTTGAATGCCCAACTCATCTTCCAGCATTCTGACTTGCTTACTGATCCCAGGTTGTGATGTGTAAAGTCCTTCAGCCGTTGATGAGACATTCAGGTTATGATTGACCACCTCAACAATATAGCGAAGTTGTTGTAATTTCATGTTAAACCATCCACTTAGACGCCATCTGAACATCGTTTTTTCGTCACACCTGGCGGGTGACTAATACGATTTAATAATAAAAAAAGCGATAACTATAACCACTATATCATTTATAGCTTTAGTGTATAGGTGTGCAGAAAAAATAATATGTAATAAAAAAGGGCCGTTTTCGCGACCCTTTGTTTATAAAAACCGGAAAAAGTTAAAGGTTATTTTTTCCCTTCAACCCATTTGCCATCTACATAAAATGCTGACCAGCCAGTTGCCTTTCCATCTTTTTCCGAAGAGACATATTGCTGTTTGGTTTTACGGCTAAAGCGAACCATTGTCTTATTACCTTCCGGATCCTGCTGCGGCGCATCGGCCAGATAACGCAATTTTTCCGGTAAACGGTCGCGGAAGCGATAAAGCTCTTCCACCAACGGTGCACGCGTTTCACGTGATTTCGGGAAGGTATTGGCAGCCAGGAACACACCGGCAGCACCATCACGCAGCACGAAATAAGCATCCGATTTTTCGCACGGTAATTCTGGCAGCGGAACCGGATCTTCTTTCGGCGGCGCGACTTCACCGTTACGTAAAATCTTACGCGTGTTTTTACACTCTTCGTTAGTGCAGGCCATGTATTTACCGAAACGCCCCATTTTCAGATGCATTTCAGAACCACATTTTTCACACTCAACGATCGGGCCGTCATAACCTTTAATGCGGAATTCGCCCTCTTCGATCTCGTAACCGTCGCAGGTTGGGTTATTACCACAGACATGCAATTTACGTTTCGGATCGATGAGATAGCTATCCATCGCCGTGCCACACTTCTGGCAACGACGTTTGGCGCGCAGCGCGTTGGTTTCAGCATCTTCGCCTTCCAGCACGTTAAGCACTTCGTTTTCCGGCACCAGGTTGATGGTGGTTTTGCAACGCTCTTTCGGCGGTAGCGCATAGCCGGAACAGCCGAGGAATACCCCGGTACTGGCAGTACGAATACCCATTTTGCGGCCACAGGTCGGGCAATCGATACTGGTCAGAACCATCTGGTTCGGCCGCATACCGCCCTCTTCCGGATCTTTTTCCGCTTTATCGAGCTGCTGGGTGAAATCCGAGAAGAAGTGATCCAGTACGGCTTTCCACTCTGCTTCGTGATTCGCCACCTGGTCGAGGCTGTTTTCCATCTGCGCGGTAAAGTCGTAGTTCATTAACTCACGGAAATTTTCTTCCAGGCGATCAGTTACGATCTCACCCATTTTTTCCGCATAGAAACGACGGTTTTCTACGCGCACATAACCACGATCCTGAATGGTCGAAATGATCGACGCATAGGTGGAAGGACGACCAATACCGCGTTTTTCCAGTTCTTTAACCAGCGAAGCTTCACTGAAACGGGCTGGCGGTTTGGTAAAGTGCTGAGCAGGTGTCAGCTCAACAAGCGACAGTGAGTCACCTTTATCGACAGCCGGTAAAATACGATCTTCATCGCCTTTACGCAGCGCGGGCATCACTTTCGTCCAACCGTCGAAACGCAAAATACGTCCGCGCGCTTTCAGGCGGAAATCACCTGCGCCAACGGTCAGCGTGGTGGAGTCATATTTCGCCGGGGTCATCTGACATGCAACGAACTGACGCCAGATTAACTGGTACAGTTTCTGCGCATCCGCTTCCATATCTTTCAGCGATTCTGCCATTACATTGACGTCAGAAGGACGAATCGCTTCGTGCGCTTCTTGAGAGTTTTCTTTGCTGGCGTATTGGTTCGGGCTTTCCGGCAGATATTTCTTACCGAAATTATCGCTAATATATCCACGAACCATATTTACCGCGTCCTGACTCAGGTTAGTGGAGTCGGTACGCATGTAAGTGATATAGCCAGCTTCATACAGACGCTGCGCCATCATCATGGTTTTTTTCACGCCAAAACCAAGACGGGTACTGGCAGCCTGTTGCAATGTGGAAGTAATAAAAGGCGCGCCAGGTTTACTGGTTGTCGGTTTGTCTTCACGTTCCAGCACGCTATAGCGCGCTTTTTCCAGCAGACTTACCGCTGCCTGAGTTTGTTCTTTAGTCGCCGGGCGGAACGGTTTGTCGTTCTGATGGGTCACCTGCAAGGCCAACGCTTCGCCTGATGGTGTGGTCGTGCTGGCATCCACCTCCCAGAACTCTTCCGGTACGAACGCTTTAATTTCTCGTTCACGCTCGACCACCAGGCGAACCGCCACTGATTGCACACGCCCGGCAGAAAGACCGCGAGCAATCTTTTTCCACAGCAGCGGAGAAACCATATAACCCACCACACGATCCATAAAGCGACGCGCCTGCTGGGCATTAACACGATCAATATTCAGCTCACCAGGTTTGTTGAAAGCCTGGCGGATCGCGTTTTTAGTAATTTCGTTAAACACCACCCGGCTATAGCGCGCATCATCACCACCAATCACTTCCCGCAGGTGCCATGCAATGGCTTCCCCTTCGCGGTCAAGGTCGGTTGCGAGATAGATGTGGTCGGCTTTTTCAGCCAGTTGTTTCAGTTCAGAGACGACCTTCTCTTTACCAGGCAACACTTCATAGTGCGCCTCCCAATTGTGCCACGGGTCAACCCCCATACGGTTGACGAGAGCGCCACGTTCATCCTTTTTAGGCTTTTTAGCCGTCTTGGTGGAGGTAGAGTCGGCACTCTTTTTAGTAGTTGAGCCACTGGTCGGCAAATCGCGGATGTGACCGACGCTGGATTTCACCACGTAGTCACTACCCAGATACTTGTTGATCGTTTTGGCTTTTGCCGGGGACTCAACGATGACAAGAGCTTTACCCATATTCACCTTACCTAATTTGATTCTTCCAGGAATGCGTCGCACATTGATAAACCTTCCACTGGCAACGAGTTACCGATATGGACTCGCTCTCTGCGGATATCAACCCCTTGTCGTGACTCTGTTCACGAAAATTCAGGTGACTGAGTTAGCAGGTCTTTGCCTACAGGCGCTATAGCACGACGGAATTTTGGTCGAATGTCAAGCAAATCTATTGCCAGATTGACGAAAGCGTCACACTGTACCTGATAAAATCCGTTACGCAACTTTATTAGCATGCAAAATCCAAAGTTGCCAGTAAGGCGCACCTGACGCCAGCGTGGTATATTTGTCTGCAAGCCATGCCTGGCGTAGACTAATGTCCTTGTTTAAGGAGTAAATAATGAACAAAGAGACACAACCCATCGACCGCGAAACGCTGTTGAAAGAGGCCAACAAAATCATTCGTGAGCATGAGGATACGCTCGCAGGAATTGAAGCCACCGGCGTTACGCAGCGTAATGGCGTACTGGTGTTTACCGGCGATTACTTTTTAGATGAACAAGGATTGCCGACTGCGAAAAGCACCGCGGTGTTTAATATGTTTAAACACCTGGCTCACGTGCTCTCGGAAAAATATCATCTGGTAGATTAAAGCAAAACGCGAGGCCTGAACCTCGCGTTTGTCTTTTACATCAAAGGCTTTTGCCCGCGCTGCCACCAGCGTAACAACAATCGGTCGACGCTCTCTGCCGCACTGCCGGTAAATCGGTCTATTAACCGTTTACGCTGCATATAACGCACGTTAACCACTTCACGGCCTTCCATCAGACTCAGAATCACTTCATCACTGGTGTTTATTTCGTCAACCAGACCTTTCTCTACCGCCTGTTGCCCGTACCAGTGTTCGCCAGTAGCCACCTCTTCAATATCCAGAGACGGACGCATACGTTTTACAAAAGCTTTAAATAGCTGATGTGTTTCGTTCAGTTCTTCACGGAATTTCTCACGCCCTTCTTCGGTGTTTTCACCCAGCAATGTCAACGTCCGCTTATATTGCCCGGCAGTATGCAGTTCGATATCAATATCTTTACTTTTCAGGAAGCGATTAAAGTTGGGCATTTGCGCCACCACACCGATGGAGCCAACAATGGCAAACGGTGCGGAAACAATTTTATCCGCAACACAGGCCATCATGTAGCCGCCGCTGGCAGCCACTTTGTCTACCGTAACGGTTAAAGGAATGTTTTTATCGCGCAGACGCTGCAACTGCGAGGCTGCCAGACCGTAACCATGAACCATACCGCCGGGGCTTTCCAGACGCAAAACCACCTGGTCACGCGGCTTAAATGCCGCGAGTACCGCAGTGACCTCTTCACGCAGCGAGTTCACTTCATGCGCGTCCATGCTGCCTTTGAAATCCAGCACCCAGACACGGGGCTTACTGTCAGTCACCACCTCGCCCAGTTTGGCTCTCGCTTTCGCTGCTTTCGCTTCTTGCTTGTGCTTTTTCTTCTGCGCTTTATGCCACTGTTTTTGCTGATGTGTATCCATCAGCGCTGCGGCCAGTTCTTCTTTCATCTCCTTATATTGTTCGCTGAGATTATTAACCCGTAACTCGCCACGCTGGCGCTTATTACGTTGGGCAACATTGACAATAATGGCGGCAATAGCCGCAATCGCCACCACAACAGTGACAATTTTCGCCAAAAACAAACCATATTCAGACAACAATTCCACGAGTCCCACCTTGGTTAAACAACGCTTTGCTTCACAGTTTACAACAGGCATGTTAAGCCGTCTCGCAGAGATATTCTTGACGAGAAAGTATGACAAAGTATTCATTTTACGGCGTTATCGCTCCTGGCTGATTGAAATGCGCCTCTGTTTAAGGCATAACCCCTCAAAGTCATAAGTACACTGGCAACGCGACGGATAATGTCGTTGAGGAGTAGCCATGCATTACCAACCAAAACAAGATTTACTCAATGATCGTATTATCCTGGTGACCGGTGCCAGCGACGGAATTGGTCGTGAAGCCGCTCAGACTTATGCGCGTTATGGCGCGACGGTGATTTTACTGGGTCGTAACGAAGAAAAATTACGTCAGGTCGCCCGGCGTATGTTCGAAGAGACCGGACACCAGCCACAGTGGTTTATTCTCGATTTGCTGACCTGCACATCCGAAGATTGCCATCAACTGGCACAGCGCATTGCCGTTAATTATCCGCGTCTGGACGGCGTTCTGCATAATGCCGGATTGCTTGGCGAAGTTTGCCCGATGAGCGAACAAAATCCGCAGGTCTGGCAGGATGTCATACAGGTCAACGTAAATGCTACCTTTATGCTGACCCAGGCACTTCTTCCTTTATTACTCAAATCGGACGCCGGTTCGCTGGTCTTTACCTCATCAAGCGTTGGACGTCAGGGGCGTGCCAACTGGGGCGCATATGCTGCCTCTAAATTTGCCACCGAAGGGATGATGCAGGTACTGGCCGATGAATATCAGCAGCGTCTGCGTGTGAACTGCATTAACCCGGGCGGTACGCGCACCGCCATGCGTGCCAGTGCCTTCCCTACGGAAGATCCGCTGAAGCTCAAAACACCCGCCGATATCATGCCGCTATACCTCTGGCTGATGGGCGATGACAGCCGCCGTAAAACCGGTATGACCTTTGACGCCCAACCGGGCCGTAAACCAGGAATTTCCCAATGAGTGACGAACGCTACCAACAGCGTCAGCAACGTGTTAAAGAAAAAGTGGATGCCCGCGTGGCGCAGGCCCAGGATGAGCGCGGCATTATTATTGTTTTTACTGGCAATGGAAAAGGCAAAACCACTGCGGCATTTGGTACGGCAACACGCGCGGTAGGTCACGGAAAAAAAGTGGGCGTCGTGCAGTTTATTAAAGGCACCTGGCCTAACGGCGAGCGCAATCTACTGGAACCACACGGCGTCGAGTTTCAGGTGATGGCAACAGGTTTTACCTGGGATACGCAAAACCGCGAAGCTGATACCGCTGCCTGCCGTGAAGTCTGGCAACATGCAAAGCGAATGCTGGCTGATTCCTCGCTGGATATGGTTTTGCTCGATGAGCTGACGTATATGGTGGCGTATGACTATTTGCCACTGGAAGAAGTGGTGCAAGCCTTAAATGAGCGTCCACATCAGCAAACGGTGATTATCACGGGTCGTGGCTGTCATCGGGATATACTTGAACTGGCAGATACCGTCAGTGAATTACGCCCCGTCAAACATGCGTTTGATGCAGGAGTTAAAGCACAAATCGGGATTGATTATTAAGTGAAAGCACCTCAAAAGATTGCCTCTTGAGGTGCTTTAATCATAATTATATTCAAGCGGCAATAGCGAAATTCAGAATGCGTTTAATCTCATTCAAATGTCCCGGATATGCTTCATGATTCTCAGCGTCAACATCTTCAATAAATAATATCAGTTCAGTAATTAACGCATTCGCATCTTCATAACTAATTCCGCTTAACTCTGGTGAGGTTTCAGAACCATAGTTAATCGTCAGGTTGTTCATAATCGAGAGGATAAGGATAAAATATTTATGACAAACCTTACATGTGGTTTTATTGCCCAGGGTATTATACAGCATGTCGAGTAATGCCAGTATTCTACGATTTTGTACATCGTTCATAAAAAGCCTCCTATAACATTATTCCGCTAGCAATAAGTAGTTTTGCCAGCCCCTCAGACGCCTTTAACCCACTAATTACTTGTGCACGTAATATTTCATTTAGCCTTTTTTGTTCAGCCGCTGTGCGTGTTTTATTAGTGTATAAATCCTTAAGGTGATTCCCCTCGTCAAGAAATGAGTTCAGTGCTTGTATTGCTGGAATTGCTGGATCTGCTGCACGAAGACGTGTTTCATTAATGCTGATAATCGCAGCCAGGAATTCTTGTCTGCTCTTCAATGTCTTAAATTCATTACCTCCTCCTTTTTTTAAGGAGGCATTGTAATAAACGAGATTATTATGTACCGTCGCAAAGGTATTTCTTCCGGTTTGTTTACCTTTTGTCGCGATATCGTTTCGTATATCAGTTAGATCATTTTTTATTCTTTGCCAATGATTATTTACCGTACTACCTATATTCCCTGCGCTTACCCTTGTATTATACAACCCATTGAAATAAACCACTAAATCTTTAACCGCTGCTGCAGATTTTGTTAATGTTCCACCATCATTGATGCCCAGAAGTGCCCCCGCATTATTCGCGTGATCCAGAGCTTGTTTAAGCAATATGAACTGTTTGCTGTCTTTTACATCTAAATCCTCATTCAAAAGTTCGACATAAGAACTCATACTGCTAATGATTTCCATAGAAGCCAGCAATCTTTCTTTTTCAGTAGTGACTATCTTTGTAGTAAAAAGATCTTCTTGAGATTTTTTGTGCTTATCTCCAGGTTGCTGACACAATGACTCATTACTGGTACTGTTTTCAATAACTACCTCATAATCTGGTCGGGGTGCACACTCCGGATTAGTCGCATAAAAATTAACAAGAAAGTTTTCACGAGAAGCATAGTATTGTTTAAAGAAACTTGCATTCGCCGCCACCGCCTTGTTACCCGCAGTAATAACAGTTTCAGCTTGTTCATTTTTCAAAGCATCGGTTGCACAACCTGAAATCATTAACAGCGATAGAAATACTCCACTATATCTAATCATAACCCACCTCTTGACGTTGAGTTTATCTCAGATAATTAAATAGTAATGTGGCTATTTCCGGGCATTATTCATAAGCAAGTATGAAATTAAATTAAAATGCTGCGACTATTTATCATGCTTCAAATGAAGAAAAGGCCCCGCAGGGCCTTTATTTTATACTTAACGTAAATTAACCGTTATTATTACGTCCGCCAGAACGACGACCGCCGCTCACCTGACTGTGACGTTTCACCGCACGTCGAATTTGATTCGCCTTCATACGACGACGATCTTTTTCTACGGCAACTTTAGAACTGGTTTCTGGCGGCAGTTCCACCAGTTCACGCAAATAGTTAGTCTGAGCGAGATCCAGCTCCGTCCAGCCACCGCGTGGCAGGCCTTTCGGCAGTGGGATATCACCGTAGCGCACACGAATCAGGCGGCTAACCTGCACGCCAACCGCTTCCCAAAGACGACGAACCTCACGGTTACGGCCCTCGGTAAGAGTGACGTTATACCACTGGTTGATCCCTTCACCGCCACTGAACTTGATGGTTTTAAAGGCTGCCGGACCATCTTCCAGTTGCACGCCGCGACTCAAATCACGCAGTTTTGCATCGTCAACCTGACCAAATACACGCACGGCATATTCACGTTCAACTTCACGGCTTGGGTGCATTAAGCGGTTTGCCAGTTCACCATCGGTGGTGAACAGCAACAGACCACAGGTGTTAACGTCGAGACGGCCAACGGCAATCCAGCGCGCCCCACGCAGCTTCGGCAGACGATCAAACACGGTCGGACGCCCTTCCGGGTCATTACGAGTACACAACTCGCCTTCTGGCTTGTAATAGGCCAGAACGCGACAAATTTGTTCAGCGGACTCACGTACCGAAATCAGGTGACCATCGATACGGATTTTCAGCCCAGGGGTAACTTCAACGCGATCGCCGAGTTTAGCAATTTTGCCATCAACACTCACACGACCGGCTTCAATAATAGATTCAATTTCACGGCGAGAACCGTGGCCGGCACGCGCCAGCACTTTCTGTAGCTTTTCGCTCATAGAGCTTCCTTTTGGTGTCGCCTTCCCAGGCGTCTGATATGCTTTTGTGCAACAATGAGTCAGAACTTACATCTGACTCACTGATAGTAAAGTCTGTTTGAACTCTTCAGGCCTTAAGTAAACGACTCGACGTTTTAACTGGCCTGGCTTTGAGGCGCAACATACTACACTATCTTTATGGTTAAAGCTTGTTTCGATTAACATCGGTTTGGTTACCAACCACCACCGCCTCCACCTCCCGCACCGCCACCAGCGCCAGAACCACCACCGGAATAGCTCCGCCCCAACAAACTGGTATAGGCCCCGCAACTCAGGTGCGTCTGTAATGAGAATAAAACGCCGTTACGGGCAATCTCTGGAGCGCGAATAGCCGAAGAGAGCGAAGGGGCGATGCGTAACGCCCATTCCCTCCCCAAATTTGCTGATATAGCCCAACCTAACAAAGCGTAATCCAGTTTCCGTGTTTCCCCTTTCCGCCGCCGCCCACTGTGCGTTGCCGCCTCTTTACGCGCAAGATAGTTAACGATAGCTTCACCGTGGGCATAACGTTGCTGCCCAGTTTGGGTAAACTTTGGCAGAAAAATATACCCCATGCCAGTGAGATAACCGGTCAGGAAAACAGCGCTAAAATAACCCGCTGGCATATACCAGTAAAAGAATACATCTCCGACATTGATGTAGAGAGAATAGAAGGCCACGCCTGAACAAATCAGTGGTAAAAACAAAGTGATTATTACACGATTAACGCAAGGCTTGTCATCATCGCGGGCCAACAAAAGCTCAAGGGAACAAAATAAAAAAGGAAGAAGCCAGCAGATCATAATAAACATATCGCCCACCAGACTCATTCCTGCCCAACCTATGGGACTCAGATTACCGTAGAGAATGACCGCCAATATCGCCATTCCCCCCCATTGCAAAAACGCATCAGGTCGGTAAAAGGAAGACTTTTTACGCGGCAGATAAAATTTCTGCATCCGTAAAAATGCTCTGCGTAAGACGCTGTTGCGCCTCCCCGTGAGAACGACCTTATCGCCTTTACGAAATAACGCTTCCAGTAATAACTGCTCTGCGGGCAGTAATACCGCATTATTTCTGGTGGCGCCTTCATTAACATGGATCAGGGTTTGCTGATTTTTGTCATACTGATCTTCCAGATGAATTTTTCCTTTCACAATCAGATTTACGATATCGGCACAAAAACCTTTATCGTCGTAAACCAGCTTCGCATCGAGACGTAACATTCCGGGCGTGTAATCTGGCGGAATGACATCGGTTTCAATCACATCTACCGGCGTAAATTGCGGCCTGCGCTTCCAGAGATATAACCATCCACACGCCAGGAGCAAACACGGTAACCAAATGATAAGAGACGATGTTGAGGGTCCAAAAAGATGGCTAAAAATATTCGTCGTGTGTTGTGCCGGGACATTATCCAGCAAGGCATGAGGCCAACGGTAGAGAACCGTGAAGTCTTCTCGATAAAACGGATCGCGAGATTCAATTCTTCCGTCCTCAAGGATGCGGCCATTTCGATATGTGTCGCCCTCATCTCCGGTAAAGATATCGATTTCACTAAATGGATTACCCGCAATATTAGAGAACTTGAGTGAAAATCGGGTCTTATAGATTTCAAACGGCCAGTTACTACCGGTCACGTTCCAGATTAGCAGGTCAGAATCTCCCTCACGCAGGAAAGCATTTTTAACCTGATAATGAATTTGATAATGATAGTCGCCTTGAGGCAAGAAACGTTGTTTATCGCCCACGACAATACTCATTAACCCAATATGCCAGTCAAGATGCCAGGGTTCAGGAACGCCGTCACGGGTAACGCCAACAATACGATAGTTCAGCAGTGCAGCGTCCCCATTAGACTGCATCCATAGTCGTGGTAAATCACGAGAAAATCCGTGCTTAATCTGCTGATTTCGCGCCTGAAAATAAATATTCTCTTTGATGTCGAGCACCCCATCCGGTTGCAGAGTGGCTTCAACATCAAAGAGCGAGATCCCTTCTTCATATGAAGGGATCTCCGTGTTTTTCGCATAACTCAACGAAGAGAAAAAAAGCCCAACTATCAACAGCAAAATGCAGCGATATATCCCTGCCATAATCTTCCATCCGTGGAACGCAATTTCTTATAAGAAAGGTTTCACATCACCTACGCCTTCACGCACCACGACTGGTGTGTCATCAGTGAGATCGATAACCGTTGTCGGTTTCTGTCCGAGATAGCCGCCGTGAATAATCAAATCCACCTGTTTTTCCAGACGATCTTTAATTTCTTCCGGATCGGATTCGGTAAATTCACTGCCAGGTAGCATCAGCGAGGTAGAAAGCATCGGTTCACCCAGCACCTCAAGTAATGCCTGGGCGATGGGGTTAGATGGCACGCGCATACCAATGGTTTTACGTTTTTCCTGCAACAGTCGGCGCGGCACCTCTTTCGTTCCCTTCAGGATAAAGGTGTAGTTACCTGGCGTGTTGTTTTTCATCAGGCGAAACGCGACGTTATCAACAAAGGAATAGGTCGAGAGTTCGGAAAGATCACGACACATCAGGGTAAAGTTGTGACCGTCCGGCAACTGGCGAATGCGACAAATACGCTCCATCGCGTTTTTATCTTCAATTTTACAGCCCAGTGCGTAGCCTGAATCGGTAGGATAAACAATCACCCCACCTTTACGCACAATCTCCACCGCCTGGTTGATCAGACGCTGTTGCGGATTATCTGGATGGATATAAAAAAACTGACTCATACTTCCCTCTCTGTCTTGTTCTGTGGCTGTTCCCAAAGCTGCCAGACGCCTTCAACGCCTGCGGGCAGCCAGAGTTTACGCCCCAGTTCAATCCACGGGCACGGCTGATGAAAATCAGAGCCTTGTGATGCCCATAAATGGTGCTGGCGTACAAGTGTCGCCAGTTGGGTGCGTTCATTGGGCGATTGCTGGCATTGCGCGACTTCCATCGCGTCGCCGTGATGTTCGGCAAAATGCGCAACCAATCTTTTCAGCCATTTAGCACTAAGATTGTACCGCCCTGGATGAGCCAGCACCGCCTTACCGCCAGAATGATGAATGACATCAATAGCTTGTTCTATTGTACACCACTGTGGCGGAACGTATCCGGTTTTCCCGCGCGCCAGATATTTTTTAAAGACGTCCGCCATTGAACTGGCTTTGCCACACTCGACCAGAAAACGAGCAAAATGTCCGCGAGTTACCGCGCCGCCCTGCGCTAGTCTTCGCGCCCCTTCCAGCGCGCCCGGTATTTGCGCTTTTTCCAGCCTTTCTGCGATTAACTGCGCCCGCTGATTACGCCGTTCAGTTTGCTGTGCCAGGAATTCACACATTGCCGGATGAGAAATATCAATATTCAACCCGACAATATGAATTTCATGATTTTCCCATACGGTGGAAATTTCCACGCCAGGAATAAGATTCAGTGCCAGTCCCGAACGTGAAATTTCTTCTCTTGCTGGCGAGATCCCTGCCGTGGTGTCATGGTCGGTGATCGCCAGGGTGCCGACGCGCATTTCTGCGGCACGGTGTACCAGCGCTTCCGGTGTCAGGCAGCCATCGGAAGCCGTAGTATGGCTGTGCAGGTCATAAATGACTGCGTAATTCGTGTCGCTCAAGGCGCACTCCCATTTTGGATAATGTTTTTTGCGTCGTCATCATAACGGTTCTGGCAAATATTCTGAAATGAGCTGTTGACAATTAACCATCGAACTAGTTAACTAGTACGCAAGTTCACGTAAAAAGGGTATCGACAATGAAAGCGATTTTCGTACTGAAAGGTTGGTGGCGCACTTCCTGAAACGGGCAGTGTATTCACCATGCGTAAAGCAACCAGATACCCAGCCCGCCTAATGAGCGGGCTTTTTTTTGAACAAAATTAGAGAATAACAATGCAAACACAAAAACCGACTCTCGAACTGTTAACCTGCGCAGGTGCTTATCGCGATAATCCGACCGCGCTTTTTCACCAGTTGTGCGGAGCACGCTCTGCTACGCTGCTGCTGGAATCGGCAGATATTGACAGCAAAGATGATCTGAAAAGTCTGCTGTTAGTGGATAGTGCGCTGCGTATTACCGCATTAGGTGACACTGTCACAATTAAAGCGCTAACTGACAATGGGACATCTCTGCTTGCATTACTGGATAGCACTCTGCCTGCTGGCGTAGAAAATGAACAATCGCCAGATTGTCGCGTGCTGCGTTTTCCGCCCGTCAGCACTCTTTTGGATGAAGATGCCCGTTTATGCTCCCTTTCGGTTTTTGACACTTTTCGTTTGTTGCAGGATCTGGTGAATGTGCCGAAGGAAGAACGAGAAGCGATGTTCTTTGGCGGCCTGTTCTCTTACGACCTGGTCGCAGGATTTGAAGATTTACCGCAACTGGCGGCTGAAAATAACTGCCCTGATTTCTGTTTTTATCTTGCTGAAACGCTGATGGTGATTGACCATCAGAAGAAAAGCACACGCATCCAGGCCAGCCTTTTTGGTCAGAATGAAGAAGAAAAACAGCGCCTCACTGCTCGCCTGAACGAACTTCGCCAGCAACTCACCGAAATCGCGCCGCCACTGCCAGTGGTTTCCGTGCCACATATGCGTTGTGAATGTAATCAGAGCGATGAAGAGTTCGGCGGTGTCGTGCGTTCGTTGCAAAAAGCGATTCGCGCCGGAGAGATTTTCCAGGTCGTGCCATCTCGCCGTTTCTCACTGCCCTGCCCGTCACCGCTGGCAGCTTATTACGTGCTGAAAAAGAGTAACCCCAGCCCGTACATGTTTTTTATGCAGGATGATGATTTCACTCTGTTCGGCGCGTCGCCGGAAAGTTCACTCAAATACGACGCCACCAGTCGTCAGATTGAAATCTACCCGATTGCCGGAACACGCCCACGCGGTCGTCGCGCCGATGGTTCACTGGACAGAGACCTCGACAGCCGGATTGAACTATCGATGCGTACCGACCATAAAGAGCTTTCCGAGCATCTGATGCTGGTGGATCTCGCCCGTAACGACCTCGCGCGCATTTGCACCCCCGGCAGCCGCTACGTAGCCGACCTCACCAAAGTTGACCGTTATTCCTACGTGATGCACCTCGTCTCCCGCGTGGTCGGTGAACTGCGCCACGACCTTGACGCCCTGCACGCTTACCGCGCCTGTATGAATATGGGCACGTTAAGCGGTGCGCCGAAAGTGCGCGCCATGCAGTTAATTGCCGAAGCAGAAGGTCGTCGACGCGGCAGCTACGGCGGCGCGGTAGGTTATTTCACCGCGCACGGCGATCTCGATACCTGCATTGTCATCCGTTCGGCGCTGGTGGAAAACGGCGTCGCTACCGTGCAAGCCGGTGCTGGCGTGGTGCTTGATTCTGTTCCGCAGTCGGAAGCCGACGAAACCCGTAATAAAGCCCGCGCTGTACTGCGCGCTATCGCCACCGCGCATCATGCACAGGAGATTTTCTGATGGCTGACATTCTGCTGCTCGATAATATCGACTCTTTTACTTACAACCTGGCAGATCAGTTGCGCAGCAATGGTCATAACGTGGTGATTTACCGCAACCATATTCCGGCGCAAACCTTAATTGAACGTCTGGCGACGATGAGCAATCCGGTGCTGATGCTTTCACCCGGCCCCGGTGTGCCGAGTGAAGCCGGGTGTATGCCGGAGCTACTCACCCGTCTGCGTGGCAAGCTGCCGATTATCGGTATTTGCCTCGGTCATCAGGCGATTGTCGAGGCTTACGGCGGTTATGTCGGCCAGGCGGGGGAAATACTCCACGGCAAAGCTTCCAGTATTGAACATGATGGTCAGGCGATGTTTGCCGGGTTAAGCAACCCGCTGCCGGTGGCGCGTTATCACTCGCTGGTTGGCAGTAACATTCCGGCCGGTTTAACCATCAACGCCCATTTTAATGGCATGGTGATGGCGGTGCGTCATGATGCAGATCGCGTTTGCGGTTTCCAGTTCCATCCGGAATCGATTCTCACCACCCAGGGCGCACAACTGCTGGAGCAAACGCTGGCGTGGGCGCAACAGAAGCTGGAACCGGCCAACACGCTGCAACCGATTCTGGAAAAGCTGTATCAGGCACAGACGCTTAGCCAGCAGGAGAGCCACCTGTTGTTTTCAGCCGTAGTTCGCGGCGAACTGAAGTCCGAACAACTGGCGGCGGCGCTGGTGAGCATGAAAATTCGCGGCGAGCACCCGAATGAAATCGCCGGGGCGGCAACTGCCCTGCTGGAAAATGCTGCGCCGTTCCCGCGACCTGATTATCTGTTTGCCGATATCGTCGGCACCGGCGGTGACGGCAGCAACAGCATCAACATATCTACCGCCAGTGCTTTTGTCGCCGCGGCTTGTGGACTGAAAGTTGCGAAACACGGCAACCGCAGCGTTTCCAGTAAATCCGGTTCGTCCGATCTGCTGGCAGCATTTGGTATTAACCTGGATATGAATGCCGATAAATCGCGCCAGGCGCTGGACGAGTTAGGTGTCTGTTTCCTCTTCGCGCCGAAGTACCACAGCGGTTTTCGCCACGCGATGCCAGTTCGCCAGCAACTGAAAACCCGCACCCTGTTTAACGTGCTGGGGCCATTGATTAACCCGGCGCATCCGCCGCTGGCGTTAATAGGTGTTTATAGCCCGGAACTGGTACTGCCTATTGCCGAAACCCTGCGCGTACTGGGGTATCAACGTGCAGCAGTGGTGCATAGCGGCGGAATGGATGAAGTTTCTTTGCACGCGCCAACGATTGTTGCGGAATTGCACGATGGAGAAATCAAAAGTTATCAACTGACTGCTGAAGATTTTGGCCTGACGCCCTACCACCAGGAGCAACTGGCTGGTGGGACTCCGGAAGAAAACCGTGACATTTTAACACGCTTGTTACAAGGTAAAGGTGACGCCGCTCATGAAGCAGCCGTCGCGGCGAATGTCGCCATGTTAATGCGCCTGCATGGCCATGAAGATCTGCAAGCCAATGCGCAAACCGTTCTTGCGGTACTGCGCAGTGGTTCTGCTTACGACAGAGTCACCGCACTGGCGGCACGAGGGTAAATGATGCAAACCGTTTTAGCGAAAATTGTCGCAGACAAGGCGATTTGGGTAGAAGCCCGCAAACAGCAACAACCGCTGGCCAGTTTCCAGAATGAAATTCAGCCGAGCACGCGACATTTTTATGATGCGCTGCAGGGCGCACGCACCGCGTTTATTCTGGAGTGCAAAAAAGCATCGCCGTCAAAAGGTGTGATCCGTGATGATTTCGATCCTGCACGTATTGCCTCCATTTATAAACATTACGCTTCAGCAATTTCGGTGCTGACTGATGAAAAATATTTCCAGGGGAGTTTTGATTTCCTCCCTATTGTCAGCCAAATCGCACCACAGCCAATTTTATGTAAAGACTTTATTATCGACCCTTACCAGATCTATCTGGCTCGCTATTATCAGGCTGATGCCTGCTTATTAATGCTTTCAGTGCTGGACGATGAACAGTATCGCCAGCTCTCCGCCGTCGCCCATAGTCTGGGTATGGGCGTGCTGACCGAAGTCAGTAATGAAGAGGAACTGGAACGCGCCATTGTGCTGGGAGCAAAAGTCGTTGGCATCAACAACCGCGATCTGCGTGATTTGTCGATTGATCTCAACCGTACCCGTGAGCTTGCGCCGAAACTGGGGCACAACGTGACGGTGATCAGCGAATCCGGCATCAATACTTATGCTCAGGTGCGCGAGTTGAGCCACTTTGCTAACGGCTTTCTGATTGGTTCGGCGCTGATGGCCCATGACGATTTGAACGCCGCCGTGCGTCGGGTGTTACTGGGTGAGAATAAAGTGTGTGGCCTGACTCGTGGGCAAGATGCCAGAGCGGCTTATGACGCTGGTGCTATTTACGGCGGATTGATTTTTGTTGCCACATCACCGCGCTATATCAGCGTTGAACAGGCGCTGGAAGTGATAGCTGCAGCACCATTGCAATATGTCGGCGTATTCCGCAATCACGATATTAATGAGGTCGTTGATAAAGCGAATACCCTGGCATTGGCGGCAGTACAACTGCATGGCAGTGAAGATCAGGAGTATATCGACGCCCTACGTGACGCTCTGCCTGAAAATGTTGCCATCTGGAAAGCATTAAGCGTCGGTGAAGTCCTGCCTGCACGCGATCTTCAGTTCGTCGATAAATATATTTTCGACAACGGCCAGGGCGGCAGCGGACAACGTTTCGACTGGTCACTGTTACATGGTCAATCGCTAAGCAACGTTCTGCTGGCGGGTGGTTTAGGCGCAGATAACTGCGTGGAAGCGGCACAAACCGGCTGCGCCGGGCTTGATTTTAATTCTGCTGTAGAGTCTCAACCGGGCATTAAAGATGCACGCGTTTTGGCCTCGGTTTTCCAGACACTGCGCGCATATTAAGGAAAGAAACAATGACAACATTACTTAACCCCTATTTTGGTGAATTTGGCGGCATGTACGTGCCACAAATCCTGATGCCTGCTCTGCGCCAACTGGAAGAAGCCTTCGTCAGCGCGCAAAAAGATCCTGAGTTTCAGGCGCAGTTTAACGACCTGCTGAAAAATTATGCCGGGCGTCCGACCGCACTCACCAAATGCCAGAACATCACGGCGGGAACTAACACCACGCTGTACCTGAAACGTGAAGATTTACTCCACGGCGGCGCGCATAAAACCAACCAGGTGTTGGGGCAGGCATTGTTGGCAAAGCGGATGGGTAAAACCGAAATCATCGCGGAAACCGGGGCCGGTCAGCATGGTGTGGCTTCTGCGCTTGCCAGCGCCCTGCTCGGTCTGAAATGTCGCATCTATATGGGTGCCAAAGATGTCGAACGCCAGTCGCCAAACGTTTTTCGGATGCGCTTAATGGGTGCAGAAGTGATTCCTGTACATAGCGGTTCCGCAACACTGAAAGATGCCTGTAACGAGGCGTTACGCGACTGGTCTGGTAGCTACGAAACTGCTCACTATATGCTGGGTACTGCTGCCGGCCCGCACCCTTACCCAACCATTGTGCGAGAGTTCCAGCGGATGATTGGCGAAGAAACGAAAGCGCAAATTCTGGAAAGAGAAGGTCGCCTGCCGGATGCCGTCATTGCCTGCGTTGGCGGCGGCTCGAATGCTATCGGTATGTTTGCTGATTTCATTAATGAAACTGACGTCGGTCTGATAGGTGTTGAGCCAGGTGGTCATGGCATCGAAACCGGCGAGCACGGTGCACCGTTGAAACATGGTCGCGTGGGCATCTATTTCGGTATGAAATCACCGATGATGCAGACCGAAGACGGGCAGATTGAAGAGTCTTACTCCATTTCTGCCGGTCTGGATTTCCCGTCCGTCGGCCCACAACATGCGTATCTCAACAGCATTGGGCGCGCAGATTACGTTTCAATTACCGATGATGAAGCACTGGAAGCGTTCAAAACACTGTGCCTGCATGAAGGGATCATCCCGGCGCTGGAATCCTCCCACGCCCTTGCCCATGCACTAAAAATGATGCGCGAAGCCCCAGAGAAAGAGCAACTGCTGGTGGTTAACCTTTCTGGCCGCGGCGATAAAGACATCTTCACCGTTCACGATATTTTGAAAGCACGAGGGGAAATCTGATGGAACGCTATGAAACTCTGTTTGCCCAATTGAAGGAGCGCAACGAAGGCGCATTTGTTCCTTTTGTTACCCTCGGTGACCCCGGCATTGAACAGTCGCTGAAAATTATCGATGCCTTGATTGAAGCTGGTGCCGACGCGCTGGAGTTGGGCATTCCTTTCTCCGACCCGCTGGCTGATGGGCCAACTATTCAAAACGCGACCCTGCGGGCTTTTGCCGCAGGCGTAACTCCGGCTCAGTGTTTTGAAATGCTGGCGCTGATTCGCCAGAAGCACCCAACCATTCCCATTGGCCTGCTGATGTATGCCAATCTGGTATTTAACAAAGGCATTGATGAGTTTTATGCGCAGTGCGAGAAAGTCGGCGTCGATTCAGTGCTGGTTGCTGATGTACCTGTAGAAGAGTCCGCGCCTTTCCGCCAGGCCGCGTTGCGCCATAACGTCGCACCTATCTTCATCTGTCCGCCGAATGCCGACGATGATTTGCTGCGCCAGATTGCCTCTTATGGTCGTGGCTATACCTATTTGTTGTCGCGTGCGGGTGTGACGGGTGCGGAAAACCGCGCGGCATTACCGCTTAATCATCTGGTCACGAAGCTGAAAGAGTATAACGCTGCGCCTCCATTACAAGGGTTCGGTATCTCCGCGCCGGAACAGGTAAAAGCGGCGATTGAGGCAGGCGCTGCGGGGGCTATTTCTGGGTCAGCAATTGTGAAAATCATTGAGCAACATATTAATCAGCCAGAGAAAATGCTGGCAGAGCTGAAAA
The DNA here is from genome assembly GCF_000408525.1 of Escherichia sp. KTE96. Classification (NCBI taxonomy): domain Bacteria; kingdom Pseudomonadati; phylum Pseudomonadota; class Gammaproteobacteria; order Enterobacterales; family Enterobacteriaceae; genus Escherichia; species Escherichia sp. KTE96. Next base: position 2,919,051 of record NZ_KE137149.1, read on the forward strand.
CGTTTGTTCGCCCGATGAAAGACGCCACGCGTCTTTGAGACTGATGACAAATGCAAAACTACCTGATGCGCTACGCTTACCTGGCCTGCACACACCATACAATACATTGATTTTTCAATATTTTGTAAGCCAAACAAGACGTTCACACCGCATCCGGCATCAACAAACCGCCAGAAAGTATCTGGCGGTTTGTTGATAGCAAAGAATTAAAAACGATAACCCGCAGAGAACATAAACACCCACGGGTCAAGGCGCACATGGTCAGAATAATGTCCTGCCGGCAGTACTGCGCCGTTGGATTTATATTTCACGTCGGTATCGATATCCATGTACCAGACCGACATATTAAGCAACCAGTCACGGTTGATGAGATAATCCAGACCAACTTGCCCCGCCACTCCCCATGAATCCTTCAGACTAAGATCGGATAATCCAAGACCTTCACCGGTATCATTGAAGTCATTATTAAAGAAGGTGGTGTAGTTAATACCAGCACCGACGTAAGGACGGAATTTACTGCTGGCATCACCAAAATACCACTGCGCCATCAATGTTGGCGGTAAATGGTGGACTGTCGCAATATCTCCGGTCGTGGCTGTGCCAACTTTATGGCGGAACGGTGATGCTGCCAGCAGTTCAACGCCAATGTTATCGGTCGCCATATAGGTAAAGGTCAGCCCCAGTTGGGTGTTATTGGTCACACTAAATCCACCCAGGCTTCCCAGAGTCCCACCCGCGCCTTCAGTTGGACGTACAGTCGCTGAACCTGCTCGAATGAAGAACTCACCTGCTTCATGCGCATAAACGCTGCCAGAGAGAAGTGTACTTACTGCCAATGCCGCCACTGTTAATTTTTTCATGCTCGCTCCGTCGTTATGGTTATAAAAACGTGACGAATATACCCACATTGGAGTAACAAGTGATCCTACACAGATCACACTACATTTTCTAAATCACCATTTATTGATCTGGATTAATTTAGAAGTTGCATTGCAAATCCTGGTTAATGTGATGTAAATCAATTCCACCGTATTTCACTCCAAATACATCCTTTTGCCACCTTATTGCCTCTTGAATCTGGTTCCTTTTTGCTCTGCCACCCCAAAAAACCGTCAGTGTGTCGCTCTGAAAAGCACCTCTGGAAAACGGTAAACTGCGGTATTTATGCAAACAGACCGTCCATATGGCAGAAATTTGCCATATCAGGAGAAGTCTGGGAAATCAACGAAACCTGTAATCGCGCCCACGCCCTCGGCGGATTACCAGTGCTTTACAAAGATATGCTTTTCCATACATGTCCTGATGCTGCCACTGAGAGGCTAACCAGGGTACAATTGCCCGCTAATTAACACCTGCATAAAACTCAAGGAGAGTGCATGTCTATCACGGCGCAGTCCGTATACCGTGACACCGGAAATTTCTTCCGTAATCAATTTATGACCATTCTGCTGGTATCACTGCTATGTGCATTTATCACAGTGGTGTTAGGACATGTTTTCTCACCCAGTGACGCACAACTTGCGCAGCTCAATGACGGTGTTCCCGTTAGTGGCAGCGGTGGGTTATTCGATCTGGTACAAAATATGTCCCCGGAACAGCAGCAAATTTTGCTGCGTGCGTCTGCCGCGTCCACCTTTTCAGGATTAATCGGTAACGCCATTCTCGCGGGCGGCGTATTATTAATTATCCAGCTAGTGTCCGCAGGTCAGCGGGTCAGCGCATTACGGGCAATTGGCGCGAGCGCTCCGGTATTACCGAAGTTATTCTTGCTAATCCTTCTGACGACGTTAATTGTGCAAATAGGCATCATGCTGGTGGTCGTTCCTGGTATCATCATGGCCATCCTGTTAGCACTGGCCCCCGTGATGCTGGTCCAGGATAAAATGGGCGTTTTCGCCTCCATGCGCAGCAGTATGCGACTGACATGGGCGAATATGCGTCTGGTGGCACCTGCGGTATTGAGCTGGTTACTGGCAAAAACATTGTTGTTGCTGTTTGCCTCTTCGTTTGCCGCATTAACCCCAGAAATTGGCGCTGTACTGGCGAACACCTTGAGCAATCTGATTTCAGCCGTATTGCTCATCTATCTGTTCCGCCTGTACATGTTAATTCGCCAATAATCCTGAAGCATTTGATTACGGAATCGTAAAATGAAGCAGTTTCTTGATTTTTTACCGTTGGTTGTCTTCTTCGCGTTCTACAAGATTTATGACATCTATGCGGCAACTGCGGCGCTGATCGTCGCCACGGCGATTGTGCTTATTTATAGCTGGGTTCGCTTTCGTAAAGTTGAGAAGATGGCCCTGATCACCTTTGTTCTGGTGGCCGTCTTCGGTGGTCTGACGCTGTTCTTCCACAATGATGAGTTTATTAAATGGAAGGTCACCGTCATTTACGCTCTGTTTGCCGGTGCCCTGTTGGTTAGCCAATGGGTAATGAAGAAACCGCTGATTCAACGTATGTTGGGTAAAGAGCTTACTCTGCCACAACCGGTGTGGTCGAAGCTGAATCTGGCCTGGGCAATCTTTTTTATCCTTTGTGGGCTGGCGAACATCTACATCGCATTCTGGCTGCCACAAAATATTTGGGTCAACTTCAAAGTGTTTGGTCTGACCGCCCTCACCTTAATCTTCACACTGTTAAGCGGTATCTATATCTATCGCCACATGCCACAGGAAGATAAATCATAATCTGCCAGCCAGTCCTGCGGGACTGGCGCTGCATCTCCTCTGTTCTCATCAGGAAAATCATAGTAGCATCGCGCCTGTGATTTTCCTTTTTAGTCGGTTTTACCATGTCAACAACACATAACGTCCCCCAGGGCGATCTGGTTTTACGAACTTTAGCCATGCCTGCCGATACCAATGCTAATGGCGATATTTTTGGTGGTTGGTTGATGTCGCAGATGGATATTGGCGGTGCCATTCTGGCAAAAGAAATTGCACACGGTCGCGTCGTGACCGTCCGCGTGGAAGGCATGACCTTTCTGCGACCTGTAGCAGTCGGTGATGTGGTGTGCTGCTATGCACGCTGTGTCCAAAAAGGGACAACATCGGTCAGTATCAATATTGAAGTGTGGGTGAAAAAAGTGGCGTCCGAACCGATTGGGCAACGCTATAAAGCGACAGAAGCGTTATTTAAGTATGTCGCTGTTGATCCTGAAGGAAAGCCTCGCACTTTACCCGTTGAGTAATAGTCAAAAGCCTCCTGTCGGAGGCTTTTGAGTTTTTGCTTACTGAATTTCGGTAGTGCCATTAATTTTAAACAGAATGTTTACCACAATTCCACTCCCTGGTTTACCCGGCTCGTAACGCCATCTGCGCATCGCGTTTTTCACTTCACGCTCAAACATATTCGCAGGTTTGGCAGAAAGAATTTGTACGTTATCCACCCGGCCATCCGGTGTAACGTCAAACTTAACCTTGACCTGCCCTTCAATGCGCAATGCCTGCGCGCGCGCTGGATACTGCGGCTGATTACGGCTTAGTGCGCGCGGACCTGACGCCACACTGGTAACTGGCTTGCTGCTTGCAGCCGTTGCCGTACTGGATGTCGGGCGAGTCGGTGCCGTATTTTCAAACGGTGACGCCGGGCGCGATTCTACCGGTTTAACATCGCGTTTTGGCTGTTCCTGCACCTTTTTCACCGGCTTCGGTTTTGGCTTAGGTTTCGGCTTCGGCTTTTCAATGACCACCGGCGCTTCTTTTGGCGGCTCTGGTATCGGCTCAGGTTCCGGCTCTGGCTCCACCACCGGCTCTGGCGGCGGTTGAACAGCTTGTGGCGGTTCAAGATCCGCTGGTGCAACCATGGTGACAGAAATCGGCTGCGCAGGCGCAGGTAGTTCAATAACCTGATGTACCGAGGTATAGAGTAGACCCGCCACAACAGCACCATGAATGCAGACCGAAAGTAACGTCGGCCAGGGGAAGCGGCGAGGTAAATCAAGGGTCATTGAAGTCATAATCGTTTCAGTAGAAAAACCAGGCCTCGATTTTAAATGCAAATAGCAATCATATTCAATAAGGCAAGGCGATCAGGATCAGTGAAAATGCATTTTTTGGCTCAATTGACCTTACTTTAAGTACAGCCTTAACAAAGACATCATCTTTCCGTTGCAGATCTTTGTCCTTTCAAATAACGTACTTTACAACTTTTCCGAACAAGGAGTTGCGCCCGTGTTGTATGTTATTTACGCTCAAGACAAAGCCGATAGCCTCGAAAAACGTCTTTCCGTTCGTCCGGCACATTTAGCACGTTTACAATTACTGCATGATGAAGGCCGTTTACTGACGGCAGGACCAATGCCTGCGGTTGATAGCAATGATCCGGGTGCCGCGGGTTTTACCGGATCGACGGTGATTGCTGAATTTGAATCTCTGGAAGCAGCGCAAGCCTGGGCCGATGCCGATCCTTACGTAGCGGCCGGTGTATATGAACAAGTATCAGTGAAACCCTTCAAAAAAGTATTCTGAACATTTTCTCTTCTTCTAAGGGGCACGATGGTGAAAATCGTGCCCTTATTTATTGTTTCCTGGCTTAGGTACACCACACAATGATTGCTCCAGCAGCAACAAACAGTTAATAACTTTATCTGTATATCCTGATATATCATCAGCATATTCAGGGGAAAAATACATAATATCCTCCCCTTATGCGACAGAGCGCCTTAAAACCTTTGATTGCGACGGATAAAGTCATCTACTATTGATTAACACATTCATGAGTCGTATGTATGTTCACATTATGTACGCGTAAAGATAATTAAACAAAATTGTGGTTACAGAGGTATCAGTGAGTCACTGGGCTATATTCCGGCAAACAGCGGTAAATTTATGGGTGACACTACGGCACGATATTATCGCGTTGGCCGTCTTTCTAAATGGATTGCTTATTTTCAAAACAATCTATGGCATGTCGGTCAATCTGCTCGATATTTTCCATATCCAGGCATTTTCAGAACTTGACCTCTCCCTTCTGGCGAATGCACCTCTGTTTATGCTGGGTGTCTTTCTTGTACTGAACTCAATCGGCTTGCTGTTTCGGGCAAAACTGGCGTGGGCGATCAGTATCATTTTATTGCTGATTACACTTATCTACACCCTACACTTCTATCCCTGGCTGAAATTCAGCATTGGGTTTTGCATCTTTACACTGGTGATTTTGCTGGTGCTGCGCAAAGACTTCTCCCACAGTAGTGCCGCAGCCGGAACAATTTTCGCTTTTATTAGTTTTACGACGTTACTGTTTTATTCCACCTATGGCGCGCTTTATTTAAGCGAAGGTTTTAATCCGAGAATAGAGTGTCTGATGACGGCCTTCTATTTTTCGATAGAAACGATGTCAACGGTGGGCTATGGCGATATCGTCCCTGTTTCTGAATCGGCACGTCTGTTTACTATTTCGGTTATTATTTCCGGCATTACTGTTTTCGCCACCTCCATGACGTCTATTTTTGGTCCGCTTATCCGCGGAGGATTCAATAAACTTGTGAAAGGAAACAAGCATACGATGAATCGTAAAGATCACTTTATTGTTTGCGGGCACTCCATTCTGGCAATCAACACGATTCTGCAACTGAATCAACGCGGACAAAATGTGACTGTTATCAGTAATCTGCCAGAAGATGACATCAAACAACTCGAACAGCGATTAGGTGACAATGCTGATGTTATTTCCGGGGACAGCAATGACAGTTCGGTATTAAAGAAAGCGGGAATCGATCACTGCCGGGCTATTCTGGCGCTCAGTGATAACGATGCAGATAACGCTTTTGTCGTCCTGTCGGCTAAAGATATGAGCAAAGATGTCAAAACAGTGCTTGCCGTCAGTGATAGCAAAAATCTCAACAAAATTAAAATGGTACATCCGGACATCATTCTCTCGCCGCAACTGTTCGGCAGTGAAATCCTGGCGCGTATTCTCAATGGTGAAGAAGTTAATAATGATATGCTCGTCTCAATGTTGCTGAACTCCGGGCATGGTATTTTCAGCGATAAGAACGACGATGATGGCAACGAAACTGTGAAAAAATAAAACCGGATGGGCACCGTGATGGTGCCCGGCTCATTCAGATATTGTAGATCGCAAACAATAACGAGTTACGCTGTTTGTTTAGAAGGCACTTCCTGATGCTGTGGATACGCATATTTCGGCGCGACTGCCCCTCAAGCCAACGCGATTTCCGTCGGCTAGCCTGACGCTGCATGCGCCAGCGCCCCACTTCCGTTCTACTCCGCTTCATGTTAACTACTCTATGCAATAACAGAGTGGTCATTATACCTCCGCCCCCGACGCTGACCAGTGCTTTTCCGGTGTTTTTATTTGCCAGATGAATCCATATGCGTAAACTCATAACAATGCGCTTTCAAAAGGATTTCTAATCTATGACAACCGTTTATACGTTGGTGAGTTGGTTGGCCATTCTGGGATACTGGTTGCTCATTGCAGGCGTAACATTACGCATTCTAATGAAACGACGCGCCGTTCCCTCCGCTATGGCCTGGCTGTTGGTCATTTACATTCTGCCTCTGGTCGGAATTATTGCCTATCTGGCAGTCGGTGAACTGCATTTAGGCAAGCGCCGCGCCGAACGTGCAAGAGCGATGTGGCCTTCTACGGCTAAATGGCTTAACGATCTTAAAGCCTGTAAACACATTTTCGCGGAAGAAAATAGCAGTGTCGCCGGGCCGTTATTTAAGCTCTGCGAGCGCCGTCAGGGTATCGCGGGCGTTAAAGGTAACCAACTGCAACTGATGACCGAGTCTGATGATGTGATGCAGGCGTTGATCCGTGACATCCAACTGGCTCGCCATAATATTGAGATGGTGTTTTACATCTGGCAGCCCGGCGGCATGGCAGATCAGGTGGCTGAGTCGTTGATGGCCGCAGCCCGCCGCGGTACTCATTGCCGACTGATGCTCGACTCTGCCGGGAGTGTGGCTTTCTTTCGCAGCCCGTGGCCGGAGCTGATGCGTAATGCTGGTATCGAAGTGGTCGAATCCTTAAAGGTTAACCTGATGCGCGTATTTTTACGCCGCATGGATCTGCGCCAGCACCGCAAGATGATCATGATTGATAATTACATTGCCTATACCGGTAGCATGAATATGGTCGATCCACGTTTCTTCAAACAGGATGCGGGAGTAGGACAATGGATTGACCTGATGGCCCGCATGGAAGGTCCTATTGCTACCGCCATGGGGATTATTTATTCCTGCGACTGGGAGATTGAAACCGGAAAACGCATTCTGCCACCGCCGCCTGATGTCAATATTATGCCGTTTGAACAGTCCAGCGGTCATACGATCCATACCATAGCTTCTGGCCCCGGCTTCCCGGAAGACCTGATTCACCAGGCGTTACTCACCGCTGCATATTCAGCACGCGAATATTTAATCATGACGACGCCCTACTTCGTGCCCAGCGATGACTTACTTCACGCGATTTGCACAGCAGCACAGCGCGGAGTTGATGTCAGTATTATTCTGCCGCGTAAAAATGACTCAATGCTGGTAGGCTGGGCCAGCCGCGCATTCTTTACTGAACTGTTGGCCGCTGGGGTTAAAATTTATCAGTTTGAAGGCGGGTTATTACATACCAAGAGCGTGCTGGTCGATGGCGAACTAAGTCTGGTGGGGACTGTGAACCTTGATATGCGCAGCCTGTGGTTAAATTTTGAGATCACGCTGGCGATCGACGATAAAGGTTTTGGTGCTGACCTGGCTGCTGTTCAGGACGATTATATCTCGCGCTCACGTCTGCTTGATGCGCGGCTGTGGGCAAAACGACCGCTCTGGCAGCGCGTTGCCGAGCGACTGTTTTACTTCTTCAGTCCGTTGCTGTAAAACGTCGCCAACAGATGTTAAACGGGTAGTGACTATGGATATGGATTTAAACAATCGCCTGACTGAAGATGAAACGCTTGAGCAGGCTTATGATATTTTTCTCGAACTGGCCGCAGATAATCTCGATCCGGCGGATGTTCTGCTGTTCAATCTTCAGTTTGAAGAACGTGGCGGTGCGGAGTTATTCGACCCGGCAGAAGACTGGCAGGAACATGTTGATTACGATTTGAACCCGGACTTTTTTGCAGAAGTGGTGATTGGTCTGGCGGACAGTGAAGATGGTGAAATTAACGATGTTTTCGCCCGTATCCTGTTATGTCGCGAAAAAGATCACAAACTTTGCCATATCATCTGGCGTGAATAAATATCGCTTTTGGTGTGAAAAAGGGCTGACGGTTGTCAGCCCTTTTGTTTTTAAAGCGGATCGACTTTCAGGCAAGAGACCGCATGTCTGAAACTGCCCTCCAGCACCGGGCGCGTTTTGGCACATTCCGGGCCGGCAATCGGGCAACGTGTGCGGAACACACAACCAGACGGAGGATTGATGGGCGAAGGCAATTCCCCTTCCAGTAACTGGATGGATTTGTTCTTCTCCAGATCCGGATCAGGAATTGGCACCGCCGACATCAAGGCTTTGGTATAAGGATGCAGCGGATTGTGGTAGACCTCATCATACGTCCCCAGCTCCACCGCGTGTCCGAGATACATCACCAGCACGCGATCGGAAATGTGTTTTACCACTGCCAGATCGTGAGCAATAAAAATTAATGACAATCCCATCTCACGTTGCAACTGCTGGAGCAGGTTCACCACCTGTGCCTGAATTGACACGTCCAGCGCCGAAACAGGCTCATCGCAGATAATCAGTTTCGGTTCAAGAATGAGTGCACGTGCAATTCCGATACGCTGGCACTGCCCCCCGGAGAACTCATGCGGATAGCGGTTAATCAGGTTAGGTAGCAAGCCGACTTTCATCATCATCGCCTTCACGCGCTCACGGACTTCCTGGCGTGACATTTTCGGATGATAGGTACGCAGCGGTTCAGCGATGATCTCGCCAATCGTCATACGTGGGTTAAGAGACGCCAGCGGGTCCTGAAAAATCATCTGGATATCACTGCGAACGGCACGCCATTCATCAGGCTTCATCCCTAACAACTCTTTTCCTAACCACGCGACGCGCCCATCGGTCGCTTTAACCAGGCCGATAATAGCGCGGGCAAAGGTGGATTTACCGCAACCGGATTCCCCTACTACGCCTAATGTCTCCCCTTCATAAAGTCGAAGTGTGACTCCATCAACGGCTTTCAGGGTTTTCGCCGGTTGCCAGAACCACTGTTTGCCATCTTTAATCTCAAAGTGAACTTTCAGATCGGCAATTTCCAGGAGAACTTTTCTTTCTTCCGTAACAGCATTCATAACAGTTCCCCCACTGGTTTAAAACAGGCGCGCAGGCGACCTGGCGTGAACTCTTCCAGCGGCGGCGCACTGCTACAAATATCCATCGCATGTGGACAGCGCGGCTGGAACGGGCAACCTTTTGGTAAACGTAGCAGGTTTGGTGGATTTCCCGGTATGGTCAACATAGCTTCACCTTCCGCATCAAGACGCGGCACCGCATTGAGTAAACCGATAGAGTAAGGATGAACGGGCTGATAAAAGACATCGCGCGCGTTGCCGTATTCCATGGTGCGCCCGGCGTACATCACCAATACTTTGTCACAGATCCCCGCCACCACACCCAGATCGTGGGTGATCATAATGATGGCAGTATTGAATTCCCGTTTCAGGTCATTCAATAGCGTCATGATTTGCGCCTGCACAGTCACGTCCAGCGCAGTGGTAGGTTCGTCAGCAATCAGCAATTTAGGCCGACACAACAATGCCATCGCAATCATTACACGCTGACGCATACCGCCAGAAAATTCATGCGGGAACATCTTCATGCGCTTACGCGCTTCCGGCATTTTTACGGCATCAAGCATCCGCACCGACTCTTCAAACGCTTCAGCCTTGCTCATACTCTTATGCAGCATCAGCACTTCCATCAACTGCTCACCGACGCGCATATACGGGTTCAACGAAGTCATCGGGTCCTGAAAAATCATCGAGATTTGTTCAGCGCGCAGTTTATTGAGTTCGCGTTCTGGCAGGTTGAGGATCTCACGGCCATTAAAAGTGGCCGATCCACCAATGTGTCCGTTCGCGGCCAGCAGTCCCATTAAAGCAAACGCGGTTTGCGACTTACCGGAACCAGACTCACCCACGATACCCAACGTTTCTCCGGCACGCAGAGAAAAATTCAAATCATTGACCGCTGTGACGTCGCCGTCCGGGGTACTAAATGTCACTCGCAAATCCTTCACGTTCAGCAGTGCGTTAGCCTGTTGCTGTGCAAGCGGTACGGTTGCAGTTTCAATTACGCTCATGGCTGCACTCCTTAACGATCTTTCGGGTCGAGGGCATCACGCAAGCCATCCCCGATAAAGTTGAAACAAAACAGCGTCACCACAAGGAAACCGGCCGGAAACAGCAGCAACCAGGGCGAGACTTCCATCGAGTTCGCACCATCACTTAGCAATGCGCCCCAACTACTTAACGGCTCTTGCGTACCCAGCCCCAGGAAGCTAAGGAAAGACTCAAAGAGGATCATGCTTGGCACCAGTAGCGATGCGTACACCACCACTACGCCGAGCACGTTCGGCACAATGTGGCGAATCACGATACCGGGCGTAGAGACTCCACCAACTTGTGCTGCCTCAATAAACTCTTTGCGCTTCAGACTAAGGGTTTGCCCACGTACGATACGCGCCATATCCAGCCAGGAAACCATGCCAATCGCCACGAAAATCAGCAGAATGTTTTGGCCAAAGAAGGTCACCAGCAAAATGACGAAGAACATGAATGGGAAGGAATTGAGGATTTCCAGCAAACGCATCATTACCGAGTCCACCTTGCCGCCAAGATAACCGGAAAGCGAACCGTAAAGCGTACCTACGACTACAGCCACCAGCGCCGCAGCGACCCCGACCATGAGTGAGATACGCCCACCAATTGCAACACGTACCAGCAGATCGCGTCCGGATGAGTCAGTACCAAAGTAGTGACCGGACTCCATATCTGGAGCGCTGGACATCATCGCCCAATCGGTATCGTCATAGGCAAATTGCGAAAGCATCGGTGCCAGGATAACAAACAGAGCAATCAGCACCAGTACAATGAGACTGGCGACCGCCGCACGGTTATGCATAAAACGACGGCGTGCGTCCTGCCATAAACTGCGCCCTTCGACCTCCAGCTTTTCACTGAAATTTTCCAGCGTCTCGCTGTTTTTCTTACTTAACATCATCGCGAGCTCCAGTATCAGTAACGGATTTTCGGGTCGATAACCGCATATAGCACATCGACAATGGCATTGAACAAAATGGTTAATGCACCAACCAGAATGGTCAGGCTTAAAACCAATGAATAGTCACGGTTCAACGCGCCATTAACAAACAATTGCCCGATCCCAGGTAAACCATAAATGGTTTCGATGACCATAGAACCGGTAATAATGCCGACAAATGCGGGTCCCATATATGAAAGTACGGGTAACAGCGCAGGTTTTAATGCGTGGCGAAAGATAATTCTGCGCATAGGTAAACCTTTCGCGCGGGCAGTGCGAATAAAGTTGGAGTGTAAAACTTCAATCATTGAACCACGGGTAATACGCGCGATACTGGCGATATAGGCGAGTGACAACGCCACCATCGGTAATATCATGAATTTCAGCGCCCCGCCATTCCATCCGCCGCCGGGTAGCCAATGCAAAATGATCGCGAATATCATGACTAATAATGGCGCAACCACAAAACTGGGGATAACCACCCCGGTCATTGCCAGCCCCATCACGGTATAGTCCCATTTGGTGTTTTGTTTTAATGCGGCAATAACGCCAGCACTCACACCCAGCACCACCGCGAGGAAAAATGCAGCGGCACCCAATTTTGCAGAAACAGGAAAACTGGATGCTACCAGGTCATTGACCGAATAATCTTTATATTTAAAAGACGGACCGAAATCGCCATGCGCCAGTTGTTTCAGGTAGCTGAAATACTGTGTCATGATCGGATCATTAAGATGATATTTCGCTTCGATATTGGCCATCACTTCTGGCGGTAACGTGCGTTCACCAGTAAAAGGACTTCCCGGGGCGAGGCGCATCATAAAGAACGAAATAGTAATAAGAATAAATAGCGTCGGAATCGCTTCCAGACAGCGACGTAGAATAAATTTTAACATTGCCGTACCTTCTGGCCTGTGCCTTCTGTAATGCGATAAAAACCAGACACCGTGGAGCAGGACTCGCCTACCCCACGTATTGCCATTAGTGCTTCACAATGTACATATTTCTGGTGTAGGTGTTATCCAGCGGATCTTTACCGGTATAACCTCCAACCCACGGTTTTACCAGACGCGCGTTCACGTAGTAATAAACCGGAACAATGGCCGAATCTTTATCCAACTGTTGCTCTGCTTTGGTGTACAACGCCGTGCGCTGCGCCTCGTCAGTGGCTTTCAGCGTTTCCGCCATAATACTGTCAAACGCCGGGCTCTTATAATGCGCGGTGTTCATCGAGCTGTTCGACAGCATGGTGTTCAGGAAGGAGGTCGGTTCGTTGTAGTCGGCACACCAACCTGCACGAGCCACATCAAAAGTTCCCTGGTGACGGGTGTCAAGGAAGGTTTTCCATTCCTGGTTAACCAGTTTGACGTTAACACCTATGTTTTTCTTCCACAGCGAAGAGGCGGCAATGGCCAGCTTTTTATGCAGATCGGACGTGTTATATAGCAGGTTAATCGTTAACGGTTTGTCTGCAGTATAACCCGCTTCGGCCAGCAGTTTTTTAGCTTCTTCGTTACGTTTTTCCTGGCTCCAGCCAAACCATTCCGGCTGAGTTAATTTTGCACCATCAGTATAAGGAGGTGTGTAACCATAGGCTGGCATATCGCCCTGTGCTTTAACTTTATTAACAATGATATCGCGGTCCATACCCAGTTTCAGCGCTGTACGCACGCGCACGTCGTTGAATGGCGCTTTCTGGTTATTAATTTCGTAATAGTAGGTACACAGATATGGGTCGACGTGAACTTCGTCCGGGATCTCTTTTTTCAGTTTCTGGAACAGCTCGATCGGCATGTTGTTATAAGTCATATCGATTTCACCGCTGCGATAGCGGTTTACATCGGTAACTTCAGAAGCGATCGGCAAATAAGTCACCTGATTAATAACCGTTTTCGCGTTGTTCCAGTAAGTCGGGCTGCGCTCAAGAACGATACGTTCGTTAACGACCCAATCTTTTAATGTATAGGCACCGTTGGTGACGATATTACCCGGCTGAGTCCATTTTTCGCCAAATTTCTCAATGGCGGCTTTTGGCACCGGAGAAGTAGACGGGTGAACCAACAATTTATAGAAGTACGGAACAGGCTCACTTAATGTAACTTCTAACGTGTGATCATCGATGGCTTTCACGCCGAGATCGGTAATCGGTTTTTTCCCTTCGAGAATTTCATCAATACCGGCAATATGCCCATATTGCAGATAACTTGCATAGGGAGACGCCGTGTTCGGATCAACAGAACGTTGCCAACTATATACAAAGTCTTGCGCAGTGACTGGCGTGCCATCAGACCATTTCGCATCTTTACGCAGATGGAATGTCCAGACTTTAGCGTCTTTATTATCCCAGGATTCAGCAACGCCCGGAGCCGGATGGCCGTCGAGATCGCTGACCAATAAGCCTTCAAACAAGTCGCGGCTGATATTAGACTCCGGAACCCCTTCAATTTTGTGCGGATCTAATGATTGAACTTCAGAACCATTATTGCGCACCAGCGTTTGTTTTTCTGCGAGCTGAACACCCGCGGGCACATCAGCCGCCAACGCGACATTCCCTGCCATAAGCGCAGCCAGAACGCCTGCTGCGACTAAACTTCTCTTGGTGATGTTGGTCATTGTTTTTTGGACTCCCTCATTATAATTACTGGTTTGAACCAGCATGTGTAATCCCGGATTGGGACCCTGGACAGATTCGGAGACTTTCTGCTGCCAGGTTACTTTATCGTTACGCTTTACTATCACCGACTTTGTTTATTCTGGTGATTCGGACGACCACCTTACGTCGATTCTTACTGTGCCTCCCCTGTCGAGACACATTTATTACTGCAGCAATTTTATTGTTAATAATTCCCATTACCAATAAAATTGCCTGATGGTTGGCCGGAAAGTATCAAATGCGCTTCTTGCTCGCCAATACATTTTGCAAAATTGTTAAGCAATTCTCTTTTATTGACCATGACAGTACCTAAACCCCCCATCAAGCTGCCAATAAAATTATTTAAAAACATAAAGATAGAAAATCAGGAAGCAAGACTGTCTTTTCTGGTAACCATTATGATAGAGAAATGCACAATAATTTAACAACAGCTCATTATTTAGCACATTCCTCTACCAAATCCAGTGGAATTACTAATATCATTTCAATTATTCTTCAGCAAGACCCTGAATTATGATGTCGCGAAAATAACATGATGAGGAGGAGCGCGAGGTAAGGATATTCTTATAACTGGCTGTAATATGAGAAAAAATATTTATCTATTTCGTTTGCTTCTGATAACTGCGTTGGGCCAAAGTAAAAATAATGACGAAAAAACGGAGCACTATGACTCCGTTTCGGATGAAAGGAATTAATTGAGCAGGCCAGGGAAAATCCCTTTGATTCCATTAACAATAAATTCAATCCCTAATGCCATCAGTAACAACCCCATAATACGGGTAATCACGTTGATGCCGGTCTGGCGCAGAACCCTTACCAGCCAGGGAGCCATACGGAATAAGCCCCAACAACATAAAGCAAACAACGCGATTGCCACAAAAAAACCGAACAAGTAACCAATGCTGTGATAACGCGTTCCCCAAACGATAGTTGAGCTGATCGCTCCCGGCCCTGCCATCAAAGGCAATGCGAGCGGTACAACGCCGATGCTTTCACGAATTGCGGTTTCTGATTTTTCTTGTTTGTTCTGTTTATCCTCGCCAAGTTTGCCACTGATCATCGACATCGCAATTGTGACCACCAGAATGCCGCCCGCGATACGGAACGAATCAATCGAGATGCCAAAAAGTTGCAGAATCGTGTCGCCAAGAAAAAGCGCAATCCACAAGATGATCGCTACCGACAGGTTGGCGGTCAGATTTGTTTTGTTTCTCGCTGCCGCGGTCTGATAGCTGGTCATACTGATGAAGACAGGGATGATCCCAACAGGGTTAACCAGCGCAAATAACCCGATAAAAAACTTAAAATAAACGGGAAAATCAAAGAGTGTCTGAATCACAGTTAGCTCCGAAGCAAAGGCCGGATAATGTTAGTCATAACCAAGGGTAAAAAATACGCGCTGACAATACGCCTTTTGGCAGCATTTTTCACCTCCTAACTGCTTAAAATCACTATCATTCATTATTGTTATCTAGACGTACAAAACATGCTAATGTAGCCAACAATAAATACTACAATTTATTAACTATTAGCTTTTGTAGCTAAAAGCGGAGCTGAAAGGTGTCAGCTTTGCTGAATTTTGATCTAGATCACGCAATCAGTACCCAGAAGTGAGTAATCTTGCTTACGCCACCTGGAAGTGACGCATTAGAGTTCAATGACTCTAATGTTTAAACTCTTTTAGTAAATCACAGTGAGTGTGAGCACGAGTAAGATTTTGATTTTCAAAGGTTAAGCAAATCATCATCGCACTGACTATACTCTCGTATTCGAGCAGATGATTTACTAAAAAAGTTTAACATTATCAGGAGAGCATTATGGCTGTTACTAATGTCGCTGAACTTAACGCACTCGTAGAGCGTGTAAAAAAAGCCCAGCGTGAATATGCCAGTTTCACTCAAGAGCAAGTTGACAAAATCTTCCGCGCCGCCGCTCTGGCTGCCGCAGATGCTCGAATCCCACTCGCGAAAATGGCCGTTGCTGAATCCGGCATGGGTATTGTTGAAGACAAAGTGATTAAAAACCACTTCGCTTCAGAATATATCTACAACGCGTATAAAGATGAAAAAACCTGCGGTATTCTGTCCGAAGACGACACTTTCGGTACTATCACTATCGCTGAACCAATCGGTATTATTTGCGGTATCGTTCCGACCACTAACCCGACTTCAACCGCTATCTTCAAATCGCTGATCAGCCTGAAGACCCGTAACGCCATCATTTTCTCTCCACACCCGCGTGCAAAAGATGCAACTAACAAAGCTGCTGACATCGTTCTGCAGGCTGCTATCGCTGCTGGTGCGCCGAAAGATCTGATCGGCTGGATCGATCAACCTTCTGTTGAACTCTCCAACGCGTTGATGCACCACCCTGACATTAACCTGATCCTTGCAACCGGTGGTCCAGGTATGGTTAAAGCGGCATACAGCTCCGGTAAACCAGCTATCGGCGTAGGTGCAGGTAACACCCCAGTTGTTATTGATGAAACTGCTGATATCAAACGTGCTGTTGCATCTGTACTGATGTCCAAAACCTTCGACAACGGCGTAATCTGTGCTTCTGAACAATCTGTTGTTGTGGTTGATTCTGTTTATGATGCTGTGCGTGAACGTTTCGCGACCCACGGCGGCTACATGCTGCAGGGCAAAGAACTGAAGGCAGTTCAGGACGTTATCCTGAAAAATGGCGCGCTGAACGCAGCTATCGTTGGTCAACCGGCGTATAAAATTGCTGAACTGGCAGGCTTCTCTGTTCCAGAAAATACTAAGATTCTGATCGGTGAAGTGACTGTTGTTGATGAAAGTGAGCCGTTCGCTCATGAAAAACTGTCCCCGACTCTGGCAATGTACCGTGCGAAAGATTTCGAAGACGCGGTAGATAAGGCAGAGAAACTGGTTGCTATGGGCGGTATCGGACATACCTCTTGCCTGTACACCGACCAGGATAACCAACCGGCACGCGTTTCTTACTTCGGTCAGAAAATGAAAACTGCCCGTATCCTGATCAACACCCCGGCGTCTCAGGGTGGTATCGGTGACCTGTATAACTTCAAACTCGCACCTTCCCTGACTCTGGGTTGTGGTTCCTGGGGTGGTAACTCCATCTCTGAAAACGTTGGTCCGAAACACCTGATCAACAAGAAAACCGTTGCTAAGCGAGCTGAAAACATGTTGTGGCACAAACTTCCGAAATCTATCTACTTCCGCCGTGGCTCCCTGCCAATCGCGCTGGATGAAGTGATTACTGATGGCCACAAACGTGCGCTCATCGTGACTGACCGCTTCCTGTTCAACAACGGCTATGCTGACCAGATCACTTCCGTATTGAAAGCGGCTGGCGTAGAAACTGAAGTCTTCTTCGAAGTTGAAGCAGACCCGACTCTGAGCATCGTACGTAAAGGCGCAGAACTGGCGAACTCCTTCAAACCGGACGTCATTATCGCGCTGGGTGGTGGTTCCCCGATGGACGCTGCGAAGATCATGTGGGTTATGTACGAACACCCGGAAACTCACTTCGAAGAACTGGCGCTGCGTTTTATGGACATCCGTAAACGTATCTACAAGTTCCCGAAAATGGGCGTGAAAGCGAAAATGATCGCAGTCACCACCACTTCCGGTACAGGTTCTGAAGTTACTCCGTTTGCGGTTGTAACTGACGACGCTACTGGTCAGAAATATCCGCTGGCAGACTATGCGCTGACCCCGGATATGGCGATTGTTGACGCCAACCTGGTTATGGATATGCCGAAGTCCCTGTGTGCTTTCGGCGGTCTGGACGCAGTCACTCACGCTATGGAAGCTTATGTTTCTGTACTGGCTTCTGAGTTCTCTGATGGTCAGGCTCTGCAAGCGCTGAAACTGCTGAAAGAATACCTGCCAGCGTCCTACCACGAAGGGGCTAAAAACCCGGTAGCACGCGAGCGTGTTCACAGTGCGGCAACTATCGCAGGTATCGCGTTTGCGAACGCCTTCCTGGGTGTATGTCACTCAATGGCGCACAAACTGGGTTCCCAGTTCCATATTCCGCACGGTCTGGCAAACGCCTTGCTGATTTGTAACGTTATTCGTTACAACGCAAACGACAACCCGACCAAGCAGACTGCATTCAGCCAGTATGACCGTCCGCAAGCACGCCGTCGTTATGCTGAAATTGCAGACCACCTGGGTCTGAGCGCACCGGGCGACCGTACTGCTGCTAAGATCGAGAAACTGCTGGCATGGCTGGAAACGCTGAAAGCAGAACTGGGTATTCCGAAATCTATCCGTGAGGCTGGCGTTCAGGAAGCTGACTTCCTCGCGAACGTAGATAAACTGTCTGAAGATGCATTCGATGACCAGTGCACCGGCGCTAACCCGCGTTATCCGCTGATCTCCGAGCTGAAACAGATTCTGCTGGATACCTACTATGGTCGTGATTATGTAGAAGGTGCACCAGCAGCAAAGGAAGCAGCTCCGGCTAAAGCAGAGAAAAAAGCGAAGAAATCCGCTTAATCAATAACTCTGTATAACAGTATAAACGGTCCCTTTTGGGGTAATGCCGATCAGTTAAGGATCAGTTGACCGATCCAGTGGCTGTGTAAAAATCCGGAAACGCTCACTCGTTTCCGGATTTTTTTATGCACATTGGACAGGCCCTTGATCTGGTATCCCTTTACGATTCTCTGCGTAACCCACTGACTTCTCTGGGGGATTACCTCGACCCCGAACTCATCTCTCGTTGCCTTGCTGAATCAGGTACTGTAACGCTACGCAAGCGCCGTCTTCCCCTCGAAATGATGGTCTGGTGTATTGTTGGCATGGCGCTTGAGCGTAAAGAACCTCTTCACCAGATTGTGAATCGCCTGGACATCATGCTACCGGGCAATCGCCCCTTCGTTGCCCCCAGTGCCGTTATTCAGGCCCGCCAGCGCCTGGGAAGTGAGGCTGTCCGCCGCGTGTTCACGAAAACAGCGCAGCTCTGGCATAACGCCACGCCGCATCCGCACTGGTGCGGCCTGACCCTGCTGGCCATCGATGGTGTGTTCTGGCGCACACCGGATACACCAGAGAACGATGCAGCCTTCCCCCGCCAGACACATGCCGGGAACCCGGCGCTCTACCCGCAGGTCAAAATGGTCTGCCAGATGGAACTGACCAGCCATCTGCTGACGGCTGCAGCTTTCGGCACGATGAAGAACAGCGAAAAT
The DNA here is from genome assembly GCF_000408525.1 of Escherichia sp. KTE96. Taxonomy (NCBI): domain Bacteria; kingdom Pseudomonadati; phylum Pseudomonadota; class Gammaproteobacteria; order Enterobacterales; family Enterobacteriaceae; genus Escherichia; species Escherichia sp. KTE96. The sequence goes on from NZ_KE137149.1 coordinate 2,938,121, forward strand.
GAGCTTGCTGAGCAACTTATAGAACAAACCGGCGATAACACCCTGACGTTAATGGATAAAGGTTATTACTCACTGGGACTGTTAAATGCCTGGAGCCTGGCGGGAGAACACCGCCACTGGATGATCCCTCTCAGAAAGGGAGCGCAATATGAAGAGATCAGAAAACTGGGTAAAGGCGATCATCTGGTGAAGCTGAAAACCAGCCCGCAGGCACGAAAAAAGTGGCCGGGACTGGGAAATGAGGTGACAGCCCGCCTGCTGACCGTGACGCGCAAAGGAAAAGTCTGCCATCTGCTGACGTCGATGACGGACGCCATGCGCTTCCCCGGAGGAGAAATGGCGGATCTGTACAGTCATCGCTGGGAAATCGAACTGGGATACAGGGAGATAAAACAGACGATGCAACTGAGCAGGCTGACGCTGAGAAGTAAAAAGCCGGAGCTTGTGGAGCAAGAGCTGTGGGGTGTCTTACTGGCTTATAATCTGGTGAGATATCAGATGATTAAAATGGCGGAACATCTGAAAGGTTACTGGCCGAATCAACTGAGTTTCTCAGAATCATGCGGAATGGTGATGAGAATGCTGATGACATTGCAGGGCGCTTCACCGGGACGTATACCGGAGCTGATGCGCGATCTTGCAAGTATGGGACAACTAGTGAAATTACCGACAAGAAGGGAAAGGGCCTTCCCGAGAGTGGTAAAGGAGAGGCCCTGGAAATACCCCACAGCCCCGAAAAAGAGCCAGTCAGTTGCTTAACTGACTGGCATTACCCTTTTGGGGCCGTTTTTTGTTTTTGTCATAAACCGATACTATGCAAGATCAAATAACTCAGCAGCGTTAGTATTCTCATATTTATACTGTTATCTAATGTGCGAAAACTGCGATAACCTGTAAACGACTCTACTTCGTAGATGACGAAGCATCGGAGCACTAAAACCGTTTGGTTACACTTTTAGCGATGGTTAAGAGTAGGGAAGGATTTATGACCCGGAAGAAGTTAGTAAAACGAACTGACAGGATAAAGGCGTCCCGTTCATCCTGTCAGTAAAGAAAATCTTATTAATCGTGTTGGTGTTTTTCCTGAATAGCCGTCAGAGAGCCGACTTCTAACGCTTCTTTATAGTGTTTACGGCAAACTGAGACATAACGCTCATTACCACCAATAACCACCTGCTCGCCTTCGTTATAAGGTCTACCCTCCTGATCGAGACGTAACACCATGCTTGCCTTACGGCCACAAAAGCAGATGGTTTTTAATTCGACCAGTTTGTCTGACCATGCCAGTAAGTATTGGCTGCCGGTAAATAATTCACCGCGAAAATCGGTACGTAAACCATAACAAAGTACAGGTATATCGAGTTGATCGACAACCTCCGATAATTCATATACTTGTTGTCTGCTTAAAAACTGGCATTCATCAACCAATACACAATGAATTGCCTGTTGTTCATGCTCCGCACGAATCTCATCAAATAATGATGAATTTTGGTTAAATAATTTTGCAGGTGATGACAAGCCTATACGCGAACTGACTTTCCCAGCTCCGAAACGATCATCAATTTCCGCCGTATATACGACAGTGCGCATACCGCGTTCCTGGTAATTGTATGAAGATTGCAACAATGCCGTAGACTTACCCGCATTCATTGCGGAATAGTAGAAATATAGCTGTGCCATCAGCCACAGACCCTCAATGATATGAAATAAAGTTGGTTGAAGTTTATCATAATTCGCCAGTTTTACAGTGCAACAGTACGCGCAGAAGAGGTATATACGTCATTCTTTTAGAAGGATGGCATAATCCTTCAGAGCTATCATTGCGACTGCTTTGCTTGTTATAACTGCGTAAATGACTCCTGGTAACTATTCACAATCTTTAACTTGTTGCACAAGTAATAACCCCCTGTTGACCTCCAGCATACGGCAATACAAAGTCCCTGCACTTATTGCAACTGTTCTACTTTTCATCATTCGCTTAATAGGGGATTTCGTAAACATGACTAATACCGAAGAGTAAAAGGTGCCAGCACATGTTAATCCCTACATAAAATGTGACATGAATCAGGAAGTTTTAACCTTAGGTGGTGCAAAAGTACCGATGCAAATAGGGCTATATGCCGCGTCTTTTCTGACTAATTTTATGAAAAGATATTTATTGGCGGCACAAAATAAAGAACAATTTTGAATTCCTTACATTCCTGGCTATTGCACAACTGAATTTAAGGCTCTATTATTACCTCAACAAACCACCCCAATATAAGTTTGAGATTACTACAATGAGCGAAGCACTTAAAATTCTGAACAACATCCGTACTCTTCGTGCGCAGGCAAGAGAATGTACACTTGAAACGCTGGAAGAAATGCTGGAAAAATTAGAAGTTGTCGTTAACGAACGTCGCGAAGAAGAAAGTGCGGCTGCTGCTGAAGTTGAAGAGCGCACTCGTAAACTGCAGCAATATCGTGAAATGCTGATCGCTGACGGTATTGACCCGAACGAACTGCTGAATAGCATGGCTGCTGTTAAATCTGGCACCAAAGCTAAACGTGCACAGCGTCCGGCTAAATATAGCTACGTTGACGAGAACGGCGAAACCAAAACCTGGACTGGCCAGGGTCGTACTCCGGCAGTAATCAAAAAAGCAATGGATGAGCAAGGTAAATCCCTCGACGATTTCCTGATCAAGCAATAATCTTTTTTAGATTCAGCTTGCTTAAAATCCCGCCATTGGCGGGATTTTTTATTGTCCGTTTTAAGACTATCCAATAAGAATAAGCTATAAAAAAACGGCATTGATAACTCAATGCCGTTCCGTAGAAAACATCGCTATAGATGTTACTTCTTAATGCCCATCTCTTCTTCAAGCCAGGCTTTAAATTCAGTACCCAGTGTATTGTGACGAATACCGTATTCGACAAATGCCTGCATGTAACCTAATTTATTACCACAGTCATGGCTCTTCCCTTTCATATGATAGGCTTCAACCGTTTCTTTCTCGATCAGCATATCAATAGCATCGGTCAGTTGAATTTCATCACCTGCTCCCGGAGGAGTTTTTGCCAGCAGCGGCCAAATATCAGCGCTAAGTACGTAACGACCAACAATAGCGAGATTAGATGGTGCAACATCTGCTTTCGGTTTTTCTACTACACCAACCATCGGCACACTTTCACCAGGCGCTAATTCCACACCTTTGCAATCCACAACACCATATGCTGTCACATCAGCAACAGGTTCAACCATGATCTGGCTATGACCAGTTCCATCAAAGCGGCGGATCATCTCTGCAAGGTTATCCTGCGACAAATCGGATTCGTATTCATCCAGAATAACGTCTGGCAAAATAACAGCCACAGGTTCATCACCAACGACCGGGTGAGCACACAATACCGCGTGCCCCAGACCTTTCGCCAGCCCCTGACGAACTTGCATAATAGTCACGTGCGGCGGACAAATAGACTGCACTTCATCAAGCAACTGGCGTTTTACACGTTTCTCCAGCATAGCTTCCAGTTCAAAACTGGTATCAAAGTGGTTTTCAATAGAGTTTTTAGATGAGTGAGTAACCAGCACAATTTCAGTAATGCCAGCCGCAATACATTCATTCACGACGTATTGAATTAATGGCTTATCGACAAGCGGTAGCATCTCTTTCGGGATAGCTTTTGTCGCCGGCAACATCCTGGTTCCTAATCCCGCTACCGGGATAACGGCTTTTTTGACTTTCGTGTTAATGGCAGCCATTTAAATTCTCCTGGACTGTTCGTGTATTGAACGTGTTCATATTTCTGTATCACATCCCAGTATATCAGTACCCTGACAAGGCCTGGTTCCGAAAAGGATGTGAGTTAACATAATTAAGACAATTACTTATACGAATGGCGACGATAGTACCACCAGCCAACATTAGCGGGTAATGCAATTTTATCCAAAATTATCGTTTGCTCATTCCGCAGACAACATCAACCGCAGCCTTCCACCGGTTCCCCAAATTTGGCATTGCCAGGCATCACATCGCTGACTCAATTGATTCAAATAGGCATTACCTAATGTCCCTAACGGAACGCCATTACTGATTTGAATCTGGTGTTCGCCCGCATTCAACGTCGCATTCAAGCCTGCGGAAACCAGAATGAGATTTTTCAATTCACGATGGTAATAGCCGACTAATAGCGGAAACTGACCAGGCAAATTGGCCTGGCGTAGTAAATGGTTTACCTGCTTCAATAACGCGCCTAACTCTGGCAAACGTTGATTTTGGTGCGCAAGCTGTTCCTGTAATAAGCCATTAAACAGCGCACGTAATAACAAAGCGGCAAGGACGCCATTATGTCCAGCTCGGGTTACATCAAGACAATAAAAAGCCAGATCATTTTCCGATAGTGCTGCAATATCAAGTACCAGACCAGGTTTATCAACAGCTACGAGTTGGCGATAATTAACCCGGCAATGGGAAATCTCCTGCTGAACCGGTGGTTGTAATTCTTGCAATAATTTCGCGGCAGCGGTGGGATTATCCACCATTGCATCCCAGTCGCGAAAAAGTCTTTCTTCTTCCTCAACCCGGGAGTTAAACATGCTGGGATAAAGACAAGCAAAAACCATCTCACGCAGGCGATTAAGATCTTTAACCGGTTTCAGCAAAACATCTTCTACCCCCAGGCGTAACGCTTTCGCAATATCTGCCATATTTTCCGTAGCAGAAATCACCAGGACAGGAGTTTGATCCCCCCGGTTACGGATATGCTCCAGCAGTTTTAAGCCATTCATTCTTGGCATTGCAATATCACATATCATCAGATCGGGTGTGAAACCTCCCAGTAGCTCAAGGGCATCCACCCCATCAGCCGCCAGTACCGTTGTCGCTCCCAATGAGGAAAACCACGAATCCAGAAGCGAGCGAAAGACTGGCTCATCTTCAACTATGAGAATCTGTTTTCCGACCAATGGCTGCGTCATGTTCTCTCCCCTGACTGGCTTTATTCAATAGTGACATGCTATTGCCATCAGTGCCTGTCAGAATTAACTTAAGTGTAGATAAAAAATCAGATTAAAACGTTAGTTCGAACCAGCGGTAAAAGTTCATCCATTTTCTTTTCTACCGCCAATTGTCCTGCCGCAATCGCGGCGTTGGCACGATGAAAATCCAGGGTAGATATCTGCGGACATAAAGGTTGAATCAGAATATCAGGCGGGTCTCCAGCCATGCGGTTTCGTTTGAGGCGGTTTTCCAGCACCTGGATTGAGGTAGTCATAATTTCTGTCGCTGTCGGTGCCGTGACAGCCCGGCGCGCAGTAAAACTGCTTAACCGCTCTTTCAGCCGTGCATGCCACGGTAAAGCATCTTCAGTGTCATCATTTTCAGTACTGACATTGAATGAAAGAAGGTCTTGTTGCATCAAGTGCGCATCGTGCTGGAGATCAACCGCTATTACGATATCAGCGCCCATCGCACGCGTGAGGGAAATAGGAATCGGATTAACAACTGCGCCATCAACCAGCCAATAGCCGTTATGAGCAACCGGTGCCATCAGGCCGGGAATGCTGCATGATGCTCGAATAGCAAGATGGAGATCGCCTTCGGTAAACCACAGTTCTCTCCCCGTACTTAAATTTGTGGCGACCGCAGCGAAACGGCGTGAACAATTTTCTATCTCTGTTTCCGGCATAATTTCGCGATACCGATTGAATACACGCTCACCGCGCAGCAATCCGCCACGCTGCCAGGAGAGATCCATCAGCCGTAAAACATCCCAGTAGCTAAAAGAGGTGACCCACTCTTCCAGCGCGGACAGGCGATCACATGCATAGGCTGCGCCCACCAGCGAACCGATTGAACATCCTGCAACGATATCTATTTCAATGCCCATTTCTTTTAGCGCGTTAATGACGCCAATATGCGACCATCCTCGCGCCGCGCCGGATCCTAGCGCCAGCCCTATTTTTATCTTTCTCATTATTCCTGCAAGCTTCCCCTGGAATGCAGCCGTAGCCACATCGCTACTGCTCGGTTAACATAGTGCTACGCAGGCGATTAATACGCCGTTATTGTTTCCAGGGAGATTATTTGTGTCTGAGCTTTGTCCCTGTGGTAGTGCTGTCGAGTATAGCCTATGTTGCCACCCTTATGTGTCTGGTGAAAAGGTTGCACCTGATCCTGAACATCTCATGCGTTCGCGTTACTGCGCTTTTGTGATGCAAGACGCAGATTATTTAATAAAGACCTGGCATCCATCCTGTGGCGCTGCAGCGTTGCGTACCGAATTGATGGCCGGATTTGCGCATACCGAATGGTTGGGGCTGACCGTATTTGAACGCTCATACCATGAAGGTGATGACGTAGGTTATGTTAGTTTCGTCGCTCGATTTACCGAACAGGGTAAAACAGGAGCGATAATTGAACGTTCGCGATTTTTGAAAGAAAACGGTCAGTGGTACTATATTGACGGTACACGTCCACAGTTTGGCCGCAACGATCCCTGCCCTTGTGGTTCAGGTAAAAAATTTAAAAAGTGCTGCGGCCAATAATGGTTGACGGTACGGTTAAGCAAACACTCTCAACAAGGTTTTTCCAGCAATGCATTCACTCCAACGAAAAGTTTTGCGTACCATTTGCCCGGATCAAAAGGGTCTGATCGCGCGTATTACTAATATTTGCTACAAGCACGAGTTAAATATCGTGCAGAACAATGAATTTGTTGATCACCGCACCGGGCGCTTTTTTATGCGCACGGAGCTGGAAGGCATATTTAATGATTCCACCCTGCTGGCGGATCTCGATAGCGCATTGCCGGAAGGTTCTGTGCGTGAGCTCACTCCCGCCGGTCGTCGTCGGATAGTCATTCTGGTCACTAAAGAAGCACATTGCCTTGGCGATCTGCTGATGAAAGCCACTTATGGCGGACTGGATGTGGAAATAGCGGCAGTCATCGGCAACCACGACACTTTGCGTTCACTGGTGGAGCGTTTTGATATCCCGTTTGAACTGGTCAGCCATGAAGGATTAAGTCGTAACGAACACGATCAGAAGATGGCAGATGCTATTGATGCTTATCAGCCTGATTACGTGGTGCTGGCGAAATATATGCGTGTATTAACGCCGGAGTTCGTGGCGCGCTTTCCGAATAAGATTATCAATATTCACCATTCATTCCTGCCGGCATTTATTGGCGCACGCCCGTACCATCAGGCGTATGAGCGCGGGGTGAAGATTATTGGTGCAACAGCACACTACGTAAATGACAATCTGGATGAAGGTCCAATCATCATGCAGGACGTTATTCATGTGGATCATACTTACACTGCTGAAGATATGATGCGGGCAGGTCGTGATGTCGAGAAAAATGTATTAAGCCGCGCGCTTTACCAGGTTTTGGCCCAGCGCGTTTTTGTTTACGGTAACCGGACGATTATTCTTTAATCGCCAGCCAAAAGAACTGGTTGCCTTTAATCCGTTACGGATGAAAATTACGCAACTAGTTCATTTTTCTCAACGTAACACTTTACAGCGGCGTGTCATTTGATATGATGCGCCCCGCTTCCCAATGAGGGAGCAGGCCAGTAAAAAGCATTACCCCGTGGTGGGGTTCCCGAGCGGCCAAAGGGAGCAGACTGTAAATCTGCCGTCATCGACTTCGAAGGTTCGAATCCTTCCCCCACCACCATCTCAAGCGTTACTTTCCCCTGGTGGGGTTCCCGAGCGGCCAAAGGGAGCAGACTGTAAATCTGCCGTCATCGACTTCGAAGGTTCGAATCCTTCCCCCACCACCATCACTTAGTTCTTATCTCAATTCTTAGGCTTCTCACCCATTCGCCGTAAAAATTGCTGCTGTAGCCCCAACAAATCCGATAACGTCAGTAACTGGTAATCCAGCCCCTTCTGCTTTGCGATATCCGCAATAATGCGACTTAACGCCGGATAGTGGCGATGATTCCAGTGGGGAAAAAGATGATGGGTAAGATGCAAATTAATCCCGCCCAACCAATAACCAAGCGATGCCGGTTGTGGCGTCCAGTCAAAGGTTGTAGCGAAAGTATGAGCCAGCCTGCCCACTGCTATTTTCCCCTCTTCTGGCGGCAACTGGGTATTCCCCTTTGCCCAATGTGTTCCTATGATCAGCATGACAAAGATCAGAGAAGCGAGCATTTGACTGAGCAAATAAATCAGCAGAATAGCCCTAAAACTAAACACATCGGACAATAGCCAGAAAGGAAGCAGCAGGCACATGGCGAAGTGCGCCAGTTTGCCGCCTAAAAAATACCCCCAGCCAGTAAAACCACGCAATGCCAGATGCGGCGTTACCGGCGTGAACCCTCCACGATCGAGCCAGTCCACTACCCAGATATACCAGGGAAAGGTTAGCGCCGCGACCAACGGCCAGTAGCGATGTTGCTGGCGCATAAAAGGTCGCCACCGTTGCCATGGCGTCTGGCGAAGAATGCCATTTTCTGCGGTGTCAGGATCGTAAAATTCGATATTGGTAAAACCGTGATGAAAGCGTACATGGCGCACCCGCCAGCAGTCAGGATCAAGCCCTATCGGAAAAGCAACCATCCGATTAAGCCAGGCATTGGCCTTTTTACCACGCCAAAATGCATCGTGCGAAGCGTCATGCACCACATTGACTGCTAACAACATGGCGCAAAATATCATCGCCAGATACCACAATAGATATAACACCCACTGGCTTTGAGACAACGCCAGTGAATAACAGGATAGGCAAGCAATAATCAGTGTCACCATTTTGGCGAATGCCCATCCGTCGGCATATCGATGATCACCTGATTTTGCCAGATACGCTTTCGTACCCTTTTGCAACTGTTTTACCAGGTGCGGATCATCGGCAGGAAAAGTGATTAACCTGTTGGGATTAAACAGATTCATAGTGTTTCCTTAGCGACTTACGCCCCACACCACTCACGAATAACACACAATGGGCCAGCAAAACGCCAGCTAATCCCTTCCAGACCAGAGTGCTCCATGAACACATATAAAGAATAAAATAAAGCAGTGACAACGTCACAGAGCACCACAAAATCATTCCCCAACGTTGTCCATCGCCCATGCCCCCCAGAGCTACTGAGCCTGCCACCAGTAACACGAATAATACAGCCTGCTCACTGGTAATATACTCAATGCCATAGCCATATTGCTGGATGTAGCCCAGCACCATCATAAACAGCAGAATAACCCCTGCACCCACAGCCCACGGAGAACTCTGGTATCGGCGTTCAATCGCTTTGCCAACAGAGTGAAACCCCATTAAGCGTAAAAAAGGCAGATTACTTTCGCGCATCGGATTACAGGATAATCGACTATTTTTTACGCCATAGGCAACATTGCCATGATCCGGCCCGGCGCTATACGAACCAAAAAGTTTATCCCACAACAAAAAGGTGCCACCGTAATTGGTATCGGCATATTGTTTTTCATTCAAATGATGGATGCGATGGTGAGAAGGCGTGATCAGCACCTTTTCCAGCCAACCCAGTTTCGGCGTTAGCGCATTATGGTTAAAAAACTGCCAACTGTAATGCGCGATAGAAACTGCCAGAAAGACACTTAGTGGTACTCCAAGCAGCGCCAGCAGCATAAAAAACGGAATTGAGGTCAATGAGGAGTACCACGAGTTACGTACACCTAATGACAGGTTGTAGTGTTCCCCCTGATGATGCACTACATGAACCGCCCACAGCGGGCGCACCTCGTGATGCCATCGGTGTAGCCAGTAAAAACCGAAATCCCACACCAGCAAAGTAAACAGCCACAGCAGGATCACGGGCGCATTATCAAACAGCCCAAAGCTAAAGTGATTGACCACCAGGCTATAGCAGAGCACTTCCAGGCAGCGAAATAGCCACAGCATCATATGTCCGGAGTTGATATTGAAAATAACGTCCAGCCAGTCGATTTTCTGTCGTCCTGATACTTGCAATACTCCGGCTTCGACTAACACAAATAACATCATCAGGATAATAGGGGTTAATAAGTCACTCATGATTCATATTCCTTTCTCGCCTGTCGCGCATATCCAGCCACGCAGCTATCCAACCGCAAATCGACGCCAACATCACGCCACCGACTAAATCAATAAATAAATGCCTGCGTAATTGCAGAATTGAAAAGGCGATAGCTATCGCCCAAACCACGCTCATCAGCGTCAGCCAACGGTTCCCCTTTTTGGCTATTGCCCATACTGTCAACAGCGTGAGCGCAGCGTGTAAAGAAGGGAAACAGTTCTGGCTTGAGTCAATCGCTATCAGCCCGTTTAGTGCACCCGCAGATACCCCAGACTGCACAAACGGGGGATATTGCATTGTTGTGGGCCAGAGAAGATAAAACACACCAGCCGCCAGTGCCGAAAGTTGCATTGACCGGGCCAGCCAGCGCAGGTGGGAAAGTGGTGTTGATAAATAGCCTAACGGTACAACAAGAAAAAACGAGAGATACAACCACACGGCTGAAGGGGAAAATGGAATCAGATTATCAATCACGGAAGGCGTTAATTGACATCCCTCACCTTGCAGGCGATCGCTAAAGTTGTAGATAACCCCAACAGTTCCCCAGCCAAACAGCATCTGTTTCAGGCGTCGCAACAGATTGCTCATTCCCGCCCCCACTGACGCACAATCCGCCGCCGCTTGGCTGTAAAAGCAACGGGCACAGTTTGCGATTCCAGCGACCATATCAGTTGCTCTACCGCGATATTCTGGCGCATAAACAAGGCATTCAACGCCTCCCGACAATGCTCCAGCATCCGCAGTTCGCAATCAGCTAATAACGTCAACTGTGCTGCTCCGGTTTGTAGCAGTCGATAATCGGCTGTTAGCGGCAACGTCATCGCCAGCACACGACTACAGGCATCGGCAAAAACGGTCTGAACATCACCAGATCTTGTCGGCAGTTGCAGTTGATCATCCTGCCGCCCTTCGATACGCGCAATCGCCATTGTCGCGCTGCCACAGGGGCATGGCTGTTCGCTTGCCACCAACACGTCATCAAGTCGATAACGCACCACCGGTTGTGTGGTGCGAGTAAAGTCAGTGACGATCGGTACGAAACGGCGTTCATCCAGCCATTGTGGTTCAACGTGAATAAATTCTTCATTGAGATGTAACGTGCCACAACGGCAGGTAGAAGCGAGAAACCCTTCTGTCGCCTGATAAATTTCGCCCACATTGTTGAACACGCTGCGCAGTAATTCCCTGTCCTGCGGCTCCAGAACTTCCGCCACCGAAACCACTTTTTTGACCTTCAGCGTCAAATCTCCCGCAATGACCGCCAGCGCGAGTGCGCGTAATACCTGAGCTGGTGCGACAATGATCGTAGGCGAACGTTGTTCCAGCCGTTTGGTTTGCGCCTGGAATGGCGCTAACAGATCGTAAAAATCGAGGCTTAACCAGCGATTATTCACACTTTGATAGAGGTTGTTATCTGCTCGCAGAAACAGTGCTACTCGCTCTTTGGCAAACAATCCATCGGGCAACACTTTTGCCAGCACACCTGCGGCCCAAATCTGCTGCTCCTGTGGGCTAACGACAAAAAGCCCACGACGCCCCGATGTGCCAGATGAAAGTCCAACGCTGAACTTGCCAACACAGGGTTTAAAATCACGGCTCTGCTCACTGCGCATCGCACAGGCGAGAAGCTCATCGCGCTTTAAACCTGCGGTATTCATCTCATCGAAATGCGTCATCATTAACGCTTTGTCCATCAATGGCCACTGGTTAAAGGGCAACGCCAGATAACGCTGAAACCACAGACTTTTAGACAAGGTATTTTGCCGGAACAAATGCAACCTTTTTGCCTGCCAGTTTTCCAGCGCCTGGCGATCGGTAAAATGCAGCCTGCGGGTACGAAAGTAGCGCCAGAGCAACGTCAGCGGGATCATAGTTCCCCCTCGTGGCATAATCGAATATCCACTGCGCCGTTTTGCCAAAGCTGATGTAATTGCCCAAGCGTGCGGTAGTAGGCGTGGCTGTCAGACATAACCAGATGCGCCAGCGGTGACGGTCCACGCAGTTCCCGATAACTAGCAGGTGCCCACGCGGCATCGGAAGCCAGTAAAATCCAGCCGTCATCAGTAAGAACAAACGCCCCAATGTGTCCGGCAGCATGGCCCGGCAGCGGTACAAGAATGACTTCACCACGGCTTTCTGGTAGCAAGTAACCATGCTCAAACGGTGCCAGTTGTGCGGGCAAACTTACCGCTTCAAAACTTTCAATAAAACGGAGTGAGGACTCAAAACTCTCCGGGATTAGCCCTGGCACAAAGGCCTGGCGCAGCGCAGCGACACCACGCAGAGTTCTTACCTGCCGCCAGCCTTCACCAGAACAGATGCAGGCGACATTAGGGAAATCTCGCAGGCCAGCAATATGATCGGCGTGAAAATGCGACAGAATAATCGTATCAACATCTTTCGCCATCAGTCCCTGTGCGGAGAGTTGCCGTACCAGCGCTTGTTGCGGATCGAAATATACCGGAGTGACCTGACGATAAAAGCGAAATACGCCGGCTTGCGTGTAATGTGCAAACCACGAAGAATAGCCAGTGTCCCACAGCCAGCATTTCTCACCCGCTTCCAGCAGCCACGCACGGGCGGGGAATTTACACACTTTCAGCCCTGCCCCTTTCAGCGCAATACAGCCAATATGTGTACACCAGCCCGTTTCAAATGCGGTTATTTTTGCCATGTTCCCTCAGCCATTGTCCCGTGATTGCAATACCTTGTTCCATCGAAAAGCGCGGGTGATATCCCAGCTCTGTAATGGCCTTTTGCGCACTCAGCGTCATATCAAAACAGAGTGTTCCGGCGCTGTAACGTGTGATGACAGGTTCCTGATTAACGCATTTCCCGTACAGTTCCAGGCCTCGCGCAACCACAGAAAGCAATGGCCAGGGAACGGCAGCAATTCGGTAGCTCAAGCCCAATTGCTGGTGCAGCAAGGCGTCAAGCATTACAGATAATTTCTGCGGCTGATGATTACTGATGTTGTAAATACTGCCCGAGCGTAAGCCTGCAACCTGCGTTGCCAGTTGCATGGCATACACCACGTTCTGCACGAAAGTGAGATCCAGTAACGCTTCACCACCCCGCGGCAAACGTAAGCAGCCGCCGCCCTGTTGCAGTTGCTGCATCAGACGGGGAACAATCACCTGGTCATGAGGGCCAAACAAACCACGGGGACGCAAAAGAATAAACCTCGTGGCAGGATATTGAGCTACTGCCCTGGCAATAGCCTGCTCAGCGGCGTATTTACTGCGGGCGTAATGGCTGGAGAATGCTCGCGCAAGATAGGTTTCTTGCAAGTCATAGTGATGTTGAAAATCAAAGTAAACCGCAGGCGTAGAGATATGGATAAACCGGGGGATCCTCAGCCTGCCTGCCGCCTGTGCCAGAGTGTGGGTCGCTTTGACATTGGCGAGCCAGAATGCCGTTTTGTTGCCCCAGGGCGAAGACTTCGCCGCACAGTGCCAGACAGCATCGCAGCCTTCTACCAGCCGTGCGCAATCATCCTCAGTTGCCAGGGTTAAATCGAGAGCCACAAACTGTGCGCCTGCGCTTGTCAGATTTTTACCGACCTCGCAATTTCGCCCTGTCGCCACTACCGACACACCCGATTGCAACAAATATTGCACGGCATTTCGCCCCAGGCCGCTGGTTGCCCCCGTCACGAGGATCTTCACGGTAAAAGCACCAGACCAGCCAGTGTTAATCCTGCTGCCGTGCCAATCAACATCGCAGGTCTACCTGCAGTGAAACGACCGCTAATCACCGCTTCATGCAGCGCCGTGGGTATAGAGGCCGCCACCTGATTGCCGTAGAAACGGTAGACATCGACGAGCGCGGGTCCCGGCACTTGCAGCCGTTTTCGCATATGTTCAAGGGATAGATGACTGGCCTGGTGAGGAACGACCGTGCCGATATCACTCAGTCGCAGGTCGCTTTTTTGCAGTAAGCGCGAAAAATAATCTTCAATAAGCGAAGAGGCAAAACGAAACAGCGGTTTCCCCTGCATATGAAAAAGAAAGTCGCTGTTACTGACGCCTGAGCGTGGATTACACCGCGTGCCGCCAGAGCGTATTTCACATAGTTCGCTGCCTTCGGGGTACATTTCGATCAGGCTGGCAATAATCCCGCTGCGACCATTGCCCCGCTCAACAATCGCGCACGCCGCACCATCACCAAAAATTAATGACGATTCTTCATGGTTCCAGTCAATACCGCGTGAAGCGATATCCGCCGAAACGATGGCGATCCGCCGATATGCCCCGCTGTTTAATAATCCGGCAGCCACTTCCAGTGCAGAAATAAAGCTAACGCAACTGCTGTTGATATCAAACCCGGCCATGCCTGCGGGCATGGCTGCGGCTTTGAGAATATGAATTGCGCTACAGGGTAATGCCTGTACAGCAACGGCTGACGCACAAATTAACAGATCAATATCACACGGTTTTAACGCAGCAGTCGACAACGCATTATGCAAAGCTTCTGCTGCCAGTTCGGCCTGACTGGCGTCGTTACTGGCGAAATAACGCCAGCAAATGCCGGAACGTCGCTCAACATAGCCCGCAGGTTTATTTAGCTGAACATCCAGTTGTTGAGAAGTGATTTTATTCGGTGGTAAGGCGATCCCCGTGGCGATTATTTTTAACGCCGCGGAGATCGTCGGTTGATTAGGTCGATCCACGGTCAGTGCTCCTTCACTGCTCCAGGGGGTCCTATCATAGAGGTGGGATACGTTTCCCTACAATCCGAAAAAATTGACAGTGTGTAACTGGCAATTTCAGCAGGCTGACAACGTACTCTGCGTTATGCCGGATGCGGCGTGAGGCCTACAAAAATGAGCTAATTCCATATATTGCAGAATTCTCGTAGGCCTGATAAGCGCAGCGCATCAGGCACTTTGCCATTTTGCGCCAGACGACTTATTTTTCTGGCTTAGTGGCGAGCGCGCACCAACTGATACTTACGCGTCAAATACTCTACCGGTACGCTCCAGATGTGTACCAAACGCGAGAACGGGAACAGCAGGAATAAAGTCATTCCCAGCACCAGGTGCAGACGGAAAATAAACGCCACGCCGTCGAGGTGTTGAGAAGCGCCACCGTGGAAGGTCACTACTGACTGCGCCCAACCAACCAGTTTCATCATCTCACTACCGTCCATATGCTGAGCGGAGAATGGAATGGTCAGCAAACCCAGTGCACACTGGATGACTAACAGTGACAGGATTAGGATGTCTGCTCCGGTAGTGGTTGCACGCACGCGCGGGCTGAACAGACGGCGTTTCAGTAACAGCACACCACCAATCAGGCACAGCACGCCGCTGGCACCACCAGCAAACATCGCCATTTTCTGTTTCACTTCAATCGGCAGCCACGCTTCGTAAACCCAGTGCGGCGTCAGCATACCGAGGAAGTGACCGACAAAAATCCCCAGAATCCCGATATGGAACAGGTTCGACGCCAGGTTCATCCCTTTGCGATCCAGCATCTGGCTGGACGCCGCGCGCCAGGTGTACTGCCCGTAGTCATAGCGCAGCCAGCTACCAATCAGGAAGACCGCCCCTGCAATGTACGGGTAGATATCAAAGAAGAACATATTCAGGAATTGCATTAGTGCTGTCCTCCGGTGGTGATATTCAGATATTGCGGCGCGACGGCACCCGCAAAGCGACGTTGATGGGCAGTGATTGCCGAATCACCGCAGCCTTTGTCAGCAAAGAACTTAACCTGCTCTTCTTCCCAGACGGCATCCAGCGCCTGCGGCGTATCATCGCGTGCTTCATCGGCAATTTTTTCCGCCACTTTGTCGCTGTCGATAGCGGTATTCGCCAGTTTGAGCAGCAAATCAAACAACACTGCGTAGCGGCTCTCACGCTGTTGCAGACGAGCACTCAGCAACGCCAGAATCGGCGCAATGTCCTGCAAGCCCCCTACCGCTTCGCTTTTCGGCAACTGCGCCAGATACTCCAGATACAGCGGCAGATGATCCGGCAATTCACGGCTATTTAGCTGCAAGCCGTGCTGCTCGTACTGCGCCAACAGGTCAACCATTGCCTGGCCACGATCGCGGGATTCGCCATGAACATGTTCGAACAGCAGTAGCGATGTGGCGCGACCACGGTCAAAAAGTTCGCTGTACTGCGCCTGCGCATCCAGCGGCTCAAGCGCAGTTAAATCACGCAGGAAAATGCCCAGCGCATGGGCATCTTCTTTCTGTAAGTTTTCCGACGCGGCAATAGCCTCAAACATCTCTTGTTGATGCTGCCACAAGGCAGCATCCGGATATTCAAGGAGGCGCGAAACAATCACGAGTTCGATCATGGATGCGGCTCCGTTTTGCTGGTCACGTCGATGGCATCGATACGGCGGCTGTTGAACAGATTAAATTTCGTATCTGAGCCGTGGCAGCCGTCACCAAAGGTAAAGCCGCAGCCATTTTTCTCCGGGAAAGCTTCCCGCGCCAGTTCACGATGGCTGCTCGGCACCACAAAGCGATCTTCATAGTTAGCAATTGCCAGATAACGGTACATCTCCTGCGCCTGAGCTTCGGTCAGACCGACCTCTTCCAGCGCACGGGTATCGACTTTACCGTCAACGGTTTCAGCTCGTTTGTAATGACGCATTGCCAGCATACGTTTCAGCGCGAGCAGCACCGGTTGGGTATCACCGGCGGTCAGCAGATTCGCCAGATACTGAACCGGGATACGCAGACTTTCAACGTCTGGCAGAATGCCGTTGCTACCCAGTTCGCCCGCATCTGCCGCAGACTGAATCGGTGACAGAGGCGGAACGTACCAGACCATCGGCAGCGTGCGATATTCCGGATGCAGCGGCAGCGCCAGCTTCCACTCCATCGCCATTTTATAAACCGGCGACTGCTGTGCCGCTTCAATAACACTCAGCGGAATACCGTCCTTAATTGCCTGCTCAATGACTTTCGGATCGTTCGGATCGAGGAACACTTCCAGTTGGCGCTGGTAGAGATCTTCCTCGTTCTCGGTGCTGGCTGCACGTTCAATAGCGTCCGCATCGTACAGCAGCACGCCGAGATAACGGATACGACCCACGCAGGTTTCTGAACACACGGTCGGCTGACCCGCTTCAATACGCGGATAGCAGAAAATGCATTTCTCAGACTTACCGCTCTTCCAGTTGAAGTAGATTTTTTTGTACGGGCATCCGGTGATGCACATACGCCAGCCACGGCATTTATCCTGATCGATCAGGACGATGCCATCTTCTTCACGCTTGTAGATCGCACCGCTCGGGCAGGTCGCCACACATGCCGGGTTCAGACAGTGTTCGCACAGGCGCGGCAGATACATCATGAAGGTGTTTTCGAACTGGCTATACATCGCCTTCTGGATGTTGTCGAAGTTCTTGTCTTTCGCCAGTTTGTCAAATTCGCCGCCCAGGTCATCTTCCCAGTTCGGCCCTTTTTCGATTTTCGCCATCCGTTCGCCAGTAATCAGCGAACGCGGACGAGCAATCGGCTGCGATTTGCTGCCTTCCGGCGCGGTATGCAGGTTCTGATAGTCAAAATCGAACGGCTCGTAATAATCGTCGATCCCCGGCAGATGCGGGTTAGCGAAGATTTTACCCAACAACATGGCGCGGTTACCCATGCGCGGTTGCAGTTTGCCGTTGATTTTACGGATCCAGCCGCCTTTATATTTTTCCTGGTTTTCCCAGTCGGTCGGGAAACCCTGACCCGGCTTGGTTTCAACGTTGTTGAACCACGCGTACTCCACGCCTTCGCGGCTGGTCCAGACGTTTTTACAGGTAACTGAACAGGTGTGGCAGCCGATGCACTTATCGAGATTCAGCACCATGCCGACTTGTGAACGAATTTTCATTTTACGCTCTCCTGTACCTGGTCATTGCCTTCGCCATCTAACCAGTCAATGTTCTTCATCTTACGCACTACAACAAACTCATCGCGGTTAGAACCTACGGTGCCATAGTAGTTAAAGCCGTATGCCAGATGGGCATAGCCACCGATCATATGCGTCGGTTTCGGCGTAATACGGGTGACCGAGTTATGGATGCCCCCACGCTGTTGGGTGATTTCTGAACCAGGCAAGTTAACGATACGTTCCTGCGCGTGGTACATCATGGTCATCCCTGCCGGAACACGCTGGCTGACAACCGCACGGGCAGTTAGCGCACCGTTGCTGTTGAAGACTTCAATCCAGTCGTTATCGGCAATACCCAGCTCTTTCGCATCAGCTTCGCTCAGCCAGACCACCGGGCCACCGCGACCTAAGGTCAGCATCAGCAGGTTGTCGCTGTAAGTGGAGTGGATCCCCCACTTCTGGTGCGGCGTCAGGAAGTTGAGGGCTTTTTCCGGATTACCGTTGGATTTCTGCCCCATCACTTCTTTCACCGAACGGGTGTCGATCGGCGGACGATAGACCAGCAGGCTTTCACCGAAATCACGCATCCACTGATGATCCTGATACAACTGCTGACGACCAGAGAGCGTGCGCCACGGAATCAACTCGTGAACGTTGGTGTAACCGGCGTTGTAAGAAACGTGTTCATCTTCCAGACCAGACCAGGTCGGGCTGGAGATAATTTTACGCGGCTGTGCCTGAATATCGCGGAAGCGGATCTTCTCGTCTTCTTTATTCAGCGCCAGATGCGTATGGTCACGACCAGTAAACTCACTCAGTGCCGCCCAGGCTTTCACGGCTACCTGACCGTTGGTTTCTGGTGCCAGCGTCAGGATCATTTCTGCCGCATCAATCGCCGTGTTGAGCATCGGCTGGCCTTTCGCCGGACCTTCCGCTTTGGTGTAGTTGAGCTTACGCAGCAGATCCATCTCGCTCTGGGTGTTCCAGGCGATACCTTTACCACCGTTGCCGATTTTCTCCATCAGCGGACCGATAGAGGTAAAGCGTTCGTAAGTTGCCGGATAATCGCGCTCTACGACCATAATGTGCGGTGCGGTTTTACCTGGGATCAGGTCGCATTCGCCTTTTTTCCAGTCTTTTACATCCAGCGGCTGCGCCAGTTCAGCGGCAGAATCGTGCTGGATCGGCAGCGTGACGATGTCGGTTTCTTTACCCAGATGACCAACGCACACTTCGGAGAATTTCTTCGCGATGGCTTTGTAGATTTCCCAGTCACTTTTCGCTTCCCAGGCCGGATCGACCGCCGCAGACAGCGGGTGAATAAACGGATGCATATCCGAAGTATTCATGTCGTCTTTTTCGTACCAGGTTGCAGTCGGCAAAATGATGTCGGAGTAGAGACAGGTGCTAGACAGACGGAAGTCCAGCGTCACCACCAGATCCAACTTGCCTTCCAGACCGTTGTCCTGCCAGTCCACTTCTTCCGGCTTCACTCCGCCCTGCTGCCCCAGATCTTTGCCCTGGATACCATGTTCCGTCCCCAGCAGGTACTTGAGCATAAACTCGTGACCTTTACCGGAAGAACCCAGCAGGTTAGAACGCCAGATGAACAGGTTACGCGGATGGTTTTTGCCGTTTTCCGGCTGCTCCGCAGCAAAACGAATGGAACCGTCTTTCAGGGATTTCACCGTATAGTCAACCGGATTCATCCCGGCTTTTTCTGCTTCACGTGCGATGGTCAGCGGGTTAGTGCCTAACTGCGGAGCAGATGGCAGCCAGCCCATACGTTCAGCACGCACGTTAAAGTCGATCATGTGGCCGGTATAACGGGATTTATCCGCCAGCGGTGACAGCAGCTCTTCCGCCGTGACGGTTTCATAACGCCACTGGCTGGAGTGGTTATAGAAATAAGAGGTACTGTTCATATGACGTGCCGGACGCTGCCAGTCAAGGGCAAACGCCAACGGCTGCCAGCCGGTTTGCGGACGCAGTTTTTCCTGACCTACGTAGTGTGCCCAGCCGCCGCCGCTCTGACCGACACAACCGCAGAAAATCAGCATGTTGATCAGACCACGATAGTTCATATCGAGGTGATACCAGTGGTTCAGACCGGCACCAACGATAATCATCGAACGACCGTGCGTTTTATCAGCGTTGTCAGCAAATTCACGGGCTATACGGATAATTTGCGAACGTGAGACACCGGTGATCTTCTCAGCCCAGGCCGGAGTGTAGGCTTTCACATCGTCATAGCTGGTTGCGCAGTTGACGTCGTTCAGACCACGTTCCAGGCCATAGTTTGCCAGCGTCAAGTCATAAACCGTAGTCACCAGCGCGGTGCTGCCATCAGCCAGTTGCAGGCGTTTCACCGGCAGTTTGTGCAGCAGAACGTTTTCCAGTTCCACTTTGTTAAAGTGTTCAGTGCCGTCGCCGCCAAAGTACGGGAAGCCCACTTCAGCAATCTCATCCTGGCTACCCAGCAGGCTAAGTTGCAGTTCGGTTTCTTCGCCGGTTTTGCCGTCACGTTGCTCCAGATTCCATTTGCCCTTCTCGCCCCAGCGGAAGCCAATAGAACCATTCGGCGCGACCATTTCGCCTTGCGTATTAAAGGCCACGGTTTTCCATTCAGGATTGTTTTCCTGGCCCAGCGCGTCAACCAGATCAGCGGCACGCAGCATACGACCCGCAGCGTAATAACCATCGCGTTCTTCCAGCATCACCAGCATCGGCATGTCGGTGTAGCGACGCACATAGTCGGTGAAATACTGACTTGGGTTATCAAGATGGAACTCACGCAGCATTACGTGGCCCATCGCCAGCGCCATCGCCGCATCGGTGCCTTGTTTCGGTGCCAGCCACAGGTCGCACAGTTTAGCGATCTCAGCATAGTCAGGCGTTACGGCAACGGTTTTGGTGCCTTTGTAACGCACTTCGGTAAAGAAGTGAGCATCTGGAGTACGGGTCTGCGGAACGTTAGAACCCCAGGCAATGATGTAGCTGGAGTTGTACCAGTCAGCAGATTCCGGCACGTCAGTCTGCTCACCCCAGGTTTGCGGAGAAGCTGGAGGCAGGTCGCAGTACCAGTCATAGAAGCTTAAGCAAGTACCGCCAATCAGGGAGAGATAGCGGGCACCCGATGCGTAAGAAACCATCGACATTGCCGGAATTGGCGAGAAGCCAGCGACACGGTCCGGGCCGTATTTTTTGATGGTGTAAACGTTAGAGGCGGCGATCAGTTCGTTCACTTCCTGCCAGGAAGAACGAACAAAACCACCGCGTCCACGCGCTTGCTTAAAGCTTTTCGCCTTATCGGCGTCTTCAATAATAGAAGCCCATGCCTCAACCGGATCGCTATGCAGCGCTTTCGCTTCACGCCACATTTTCATCAGGCGTTTGCGCATCATCGGGTATTTCAGGCGGTTGGCGCTATAGAGATACCAGGAATAGCTGGCACCGCGCGGGCAGCCGCGAGGTTCATGGTTTGGCAGATCCGGACGGGTACGCGGATAGTCAGTCTGCTGGGTTTCCCAGGTCACCAGACCGTTTTTAACGTAGATTTTCCAGCTACAGGAGCCGGTGCAGTTTACCCCGTGGGTAGAGCGGACGATTTTGTCATGCTGCCAACGCTGGCGATATCCATCCTCCCAGTCACGGTTGGTATTGAGAAGCTGGCCATGCCCATCGGCAAAGGTTTCACCCTTCTGTTTGAAGTAGCGAAACCGGTCCAGGAATTTACTCATCGGTTTTCTCCTGTGGGAGCCTGTCGGCTCTCTGATAAATCGACATTGCTAATGTTTAAAATGAAGGTAACGCTCTGAAACGTCGTGGGAATTGATAACGATCAAGTGTGGAGGGGATGAAAAATAAAGTAATTTCCTAATATACCCCTTTGGGGTAATTAAAATATTTCACCTAACATATTGTAAGTTAATAACTTTTACATCTAAGCACATTTAAACGCTTCGGATTTTTATACAGGTGGGTATTAAGGAGTATCCCCCATGGATGACATATTAATGATGCTTAATGACGCCGTTGAAATAATTATCCCCCTGAAAGTATGTTGTAACTAAATGACAAATAAAAAAAGCGCGACATTACGCCGCGCAAAGGATAATCAAATATTACGATTTATTTTTTAGAATGCCGACCATATACCACCCAGGTAATTACCACGCAGGCGATATAGAAAATCAAAAATACTTTCATTGCACCGACTGGCGAACCCGTTAATGCCAGTGAGCTACCGAACGCTTTCGGGATAAAGAAGCCACCGATAGCACCAATGGCAGAGATAAAGCCCAGCGCCGCTGCAGTGTCGGTTGCTGCCTCACGCATAGCGCGTTCGTCAGAACCACCTTCTGCTTTCACGCGATCCATCGTCAGTTTACGGAAAATCACGGAAATCATCTGGAAGGTGGAACCACTCCCCAACCCCGCCGTCAGGAACAGCGCGAGGAAGACCGCGAAGAACGCCATGAAACTTCCGCCCTGCCCGTCAGTCGGTAAGGTGAGGAACAGCAGGCCGCTGAAAATCGCCATCAGGACAAAGTTCACCAGCGTTACACGGGTGCCGCCGAGACGGTCAGACAGAGCCCCCCCCGCAGAACGTGCCAGTGCGCCAATAAACGGTCCGAAGAAGGCGTAGTGCAGAATCTGCACATCCGGGAACTGCGTTTTTGACAGCATGGCAAAACCCGCAGAGAAGCCAATGAAGGAGCCGAAAGTCGCCAGATACAGCAAGCTCATAATCCACAGATGACCCCGTTTGAGTACCGGCAACTGCTCCTTGATGGAGGCTTTCGAGGTAGCAAGGTCGTTCATGCCAAACCACGCCGCAATGGTGAAGATGGCGAGGAACGGCACCCATATCCAGGAGGCGTTAGCCAGATACAATTCGCTGCCATCCGGTTGTGTTACGCCCTGGTTACCAAATGCAGCAAAAATCGACAGTGATACCACCAGCGGAGCAACCAACTGCATAACGCTGACGCCCATGTTACCCAGACCACCATTCAGGCCCAGCGCGCCACCCTGTTTCTGCTTCGGAAAGAAGAAGCTGATGTTTGCCATACTGGAAGCGAAGTTCGCGCCAGCAAAGCCGCACAGCAAAGAAATGATGATAAATACGCTGTATGGCGTAGTGGTATCCTGCACGGCAAAACCCAGCCAGACACAAGGAATAATCAGAATACCAGTACTAAACGCCGTCCAGCGACGCCCACCGAAGATTGGAACCATAAAGGAGTATGGCACCCGCAATAATGCGCCAGAAACCGAAGGTAGTGCGGTTAAAAGAAATAGCTGATCGGTCGTAAAATTAAAGCCGACTTTCGGTAAGTTCACCGCGACAGCACTGAATAACATCCATACGCAAAACGCCAGCAGCAGACAGGGAACGGAAATCCACAGGTTGCGGCTGGCAATACGTTGACCGCGTTGTTGCCAGAACGCAGGATCTTCCGGTCGCCAATCTGTAATGACAGCTCCAGTAGCCCTTTCGGGGGCGGATGAGTGACTCATAGACACCTCTGATACTCGTTTCGATGTCTGCCACCTTAGTGGCTGTAGCTAAAGGTAATTTGATATAAATCAAACGACAATATAACTTTATCTATCATTGATATTTATCATTACCCATAGTGAGTACAGAGATTTCATAAAAATTATGAGATTTTTCACGGCGCTGTAAAATCCCTACCCTTACTGATGTAAAACGCCTAACCACACGGCAAATAAGGAGTAACTCTTTCCGGGTATGGGTATACTTCAGCCAATAGCTGAGAATAATGCCATTTCAGAATGTATCATCACATTCATTAAGGTTATTGCTCATTCAAAGCCTGAAGGAAGAGGTTTACATGCTTAAACGTTGTCTCTCTCCGCTCACCCTGGTCAATCAGGTTGCGCTTATTGTTTTGCTTTCTACCGCTATTGGACTGGCGGGGATGGCGGTTTCTGGCTGGCTGGTGCAAGGCGTTCAGGGCAGCGCTCATGCCATCAACAAAGCAGGATCGCTGCGTATGCAAAGTTACCGCCTGCTGGCAGCGGTGCCATTAAGCGAGAAAGACACGCCGTTGCTAAAAGAGATGGAGCAAACCGCCTTTAGCCCAGAATTAAGCCGTGCCGCAGAACGCGACGGGCAACAGGAACAACTAAAAAGTTTGCAGGAGTACTGGCGCAATGAACTCGTTCCAGGACTATTACGTGCGCAAACCAGAGAAACCGTATCGGCAGACGTCAGTCAGTTTGTTGCCGGGCTGGATCAGTTAGTCTCAGGTTTTGATCACACCACTGAAATGCGCATTGAGACGGTGGTGATGGTCCACCGGGTGATGGCGGTGTTTATGACATTGCTCTTGGTCTTCACCATTATCTGGCTGCGAGCGCGACTGCTGCAACCGTGGCGGCAATTGCTGGCGATGGCGAGTGCGGTAAGTCACCGTGATTTTAGCCAGCGGGCACATATCAGCGGTCGCAATGAAATGGCGATGTTAGGAACAGCGCTGAACAATATGTCTGCGGAACTGGCGGAGAGTTATGCCGTACTTGAGCAGCGAGTACGGGAAAAAACCGCCGGTCTGGAACATAAAAATCAGATACTCTCTTTTTTGTGGCAGGCTAACCGTCGTTTGCATTCTCGCGCCCCGCTGTGTGAACGCCTGTCTCCCGTACTCAACGGCTTACAAAATTTAACCCTACTGCGTGATATCGAACTGCGGGTGTATGACACTGAAGATGAAGAGAACCATCAGGAGTTCACCTGCCAGTCGGATATGACCTGCGACGACAAAGGCTGCCAACTCTGCCCGCGCGGCGTATTACCTGTTGGCGATCGCGGCACGACCCTGAAATGGCGACTGACCGATTCTCATATGCAGTACGGAATTTTGCTGGCGACTCTGCCGCAGGGCCGCCATCTAAGCCATGATCAACAGCAACTGGTGGATACGCTGGTTGAGCAATTAACCGCCACTCTGGCACTGGATCGCCATCAGGAACGCCAGCAGCAGTTGATCGTGATGGAAGAGCGTGCCACCATTGCGCGCGAACTGCATGATTCTATTGCCCAATCTCTCTCTTGCATGAAGATGCAGGTGAGTTGTTTACAGATGCAAGGCGACGCGCTGCCAGAAAGCAGCCGCGACCTGTTAAGCCAGATCCGTAACGAACTGAATGCTTCCTGGGCGCAGTTGCGTGAGCTGCTCACCACATTCCGTTTACAGCTCACCGAACCGGGGTTACGCCCGGCACTGGAAGCAAGTTGTGAAGAATACAGCGCCAAATTTGGCTTTCCGGTGAAGCTGGATTACCAATTGCCACCGCGCCTGGTGCCTTCGCATCAGGCAATCCATCTGTTGCAAATTGCCCGTGAGGCATTAAGTAACGCCCTCAAACATTCGCAAGCGAGCGAGGTCGTGGTAACAGTGGCGCAAAACGATAATCAGGTCAAACTGACCGTCCAGGATAACGGCTGCGGAGTGCCTGAAAATGCCATCCGCAGCAATCACTACGGCATGATAATTATGCGTGACCGTGCGCAAAGTCTGCGTGGCGACTGCCGCGTCCGCCGTCGTGAATCAGGTGGCACCGAAGTGGTGGTCACTTTTATTCCCGAAAAAAATTTCACAGACGTCCAAGGAGATACCCATGAGTAATCAGGAACCGGCTACTATCCTGCTGATCGACGATCACCCGATGCTGCGAACTGGCGTAAAACAGCTTATCAGCATGGCCCCCGATATCACCGTGGTTGGCGAAGCAAGTAATGGCGAGCAGGGTATTGAACTGGCGGAATCTCTCGATCCGGATCTGATTCTGCTTGATCTGAATATGCCCGGCATGAACGGTCTGGAAACGCTGGATAAACTGCGTGAAAAATCTTTATCCGGTCGCATTGTGGTATTCAGCGTCTCTAACCATGAAGAGGACGTGGTCACCGCCCTGAAACGCGGCGCAGATGGCTATCTGTTAAAAGATATGGAGCCGGAAGATCTGTTGAAAGCGTTACATCAGGCTGCTGCTGGCGAAATGGTATTAAGCGAGGCGTTAACCCCCGTTCTGGCCGCCAGCCTGCGTGCTAACCGCGCGACTACTGAACGCGACGTCAACCAGTTAACGCCGCGCGAGCGCGATATTTTGAAGCTGATTGCTCAGGGCTTACCGAATAAGATGATTGCCCGCCGCCTGGACATCACAGAAAGCACGGTAAAAGTACATGTGAAGCACATGCTGAAAAAAATGAAGCTCAAATCTCGTGTGGAAGCCGCGGTATGGGTGCATCAGGAACGTATTTTCTGATTATGGTTCCCAGCGCAGTTCGTCCTTTGCCATCGCATCGAAAGGTTCGGCAAGCGTTAGCGTGATCTCATTGGAGGAGACACGCTGTCCCTGGTTATCTTCCACCACCACCGACAATCGCCAGTGATTGCTCGCCCCTTCCCCGCTCTGCCAGTCCGGCATGATCAGCGTCCAGCCATCCGTACTGTTGGCAGTTGCTCCCGACGTCAGACTTAACATCTGCGTATCTCCCTGCCAGATCAATTGGCGAATACCGTAACGACTGTGGATTTGTAATTTCAGCGGTACAGATTCGCCGGGTTTAAGATCCCAGGGCGGCGTCGCCAGAAACACCGTTAAAGTTTTACGCTGATGATACTCAATAACCGGCAAATTATTTCGCTGCGGATTGTCATAGCGACTACCGCGCAGCGACTGACTTTCCGCAACTTCACCAGCAGACAGTTGTTTATTGAGCGGCACGCCAAAACGGTAGTTAATATTCAGTCCGAGGTTATTTTGGCGTTCTCCACTTTCGCCTTGTTTATGCTGGGCGGTCACTGTGACGAGTGGCACAGGTGTGTAATTTAGCCCCAGACTCAAGGCAACTGGATTGTGATACCCCGTGCCAGAGTTAAACAGATCAACACTCTGGCCAAAATATTGTTCGACGCTGACGCTGGTGTTGATATGTTGGTAAAACGGCATTCGCATTCGGGCGGTCAGATCGTAACCGCGCGCCATACGTTGCTCAAGCGAAGCTGTCTGTTCACGCCATGAGGCAAAAGGCTGATAATAATTTGCCGACAGGCGCAGATATTCTCCCCAGGCTTCAGCACCAAAGCCTGCCCGCTGAAGATTTTCATCCAACAAGTTGTCATAAAACGTGTTGTATCCCATCAACCACGAGCCATGCTTCCAGCGTTGACCCACGCCAAGATTACTTACCAGACCATCGTCTTGCTGGGTCAGTCCAACCTGGCTCCATGTGAGATAGCGCTCGTTATCCAGCAACGGTACAAACCAGCTTCCCCGACTTCCGGTGAAATGTCCTTCGTTATCCACTTTGACGTCAACACTGGCGTTCCCCCACGGCGAAAGCCAGGATTCTACATGCTGATTAACCTGCTGGCTAAGCGCATCACGGACTTTTCCCAGCGCAAAGGCTTTCGCTTGTTCGCCTGTATCCTGACCGTTATCAGTCATACTGGTTTCACCAAAATCTTTCACAATTTCAGCGAAGTGTTTTTCACCGTCATGATTTTCCGGTGCCATTCCTAAATCCGGCAGACCATCATTATCGTTATCAAAAGGATTTGCCGATTGCTGCTCAAAGGATGGCTGTGCATCAGCCATACCGCCTGCCAGCAGCAAGAGTAAAAAAAGCGGGATAACACGAAAGACGATACGGCTCAAAACGTCAGTAGTTTCCGATAAAAATGAACACTCATTACTTTATAGAATAACGATTACTGGTAACTTTTCTCGTACTTTCTCACGCTTTATGGAAAATCCTAAAAATGCGGCAAATTGGTCAGACAGCACAAAAACAGTAAGATATAAATAGAAAGTCTAATTCTCTGAATACAGGAGTGAATAATGCAAAAAATCGTGATCGTTGCCAATGGAGCCCCCTACGGGAGTGAATCCTTATTTAACAGCCTGCGGCTGGCCATTGCGCTACGAGAGCAGAAGAGCGACCTGGATCTGCGTCTGTTTCTGATGTCTGATGCGGTCACTGCCGGATTGCGCGGACAAAAACCAGGGGAAGGCTACAATATTCAGCAAATGCTGGAGATCCTCACGGCGCAAAATGTACCCGTGAAACTGTGCAAGACCTGCACCGATGGTCGCGGCATCAGCCCACTTCCGCTGATTGACGGGGTTGAAATTGGCACCCTGATCGAACTGGCGCAATGGACGCTGGCAGCCGATAAAGTGCTCACATTTTAATGTCTGGCGGGGCGTCCGACGCCCCACTATGACAGATGTTTCATCAGG
This sequence comes from Escherichia sp. KTE96, assembly GCF_000408525.1. NCBI lineage: Bacteria > Pseudomonadati > Pseudomonadota > Gammaproteobacteria > Enterobacterales > Enterobacteriaceae > Escherichia > Escherichia sp. KTE96. Next base: position 2,966,269 of record NZ_KE137149.1, read on the forward strand.
CAAATCCTGGCCGTAACACACCATCCGGAAAATTATCCGCCAGCAGTTTTTTCACCGACACCAGCAAATCATTTAACCCGTCATCCTGCATCCCCAGCTTGATAAGCTCTTGTTCCAGTGAAAACAGGTATTGTGCGTTGGTTCCCAGCGGACCGCTCGCTGACGCAATCAACGGCGCGATGACCTGAGCACGAGTGTCGGATTCATATTCTGGATGCCGTGGATCCATAATAAATACCAGTGCGTTTACTGTGCGCCCGTCATCAAGATCAAGCTGGCACCAGGTTGGCAGATAACAGCCAGTAATCATCTCCCGCTTCCACAGCAAAGTCAGTTCCTGCTCGAGCGACCCTTCCGGTAAGCGATACGCCACCCCTGTGGTGCGACCGCCCTCTTTCAGGGCAAGCATCCGTCCCGGCTGGTGCACTGTCCCGCGCCCCGCGGTCAGACGCAGGCAAAACGCCCGGTGCCACCCAACCAGCGTACCGGTACACGACTCGATAAACTCCAGCGCCGGATTCCACATCAGCGACCCATAGCCGAAGATCCACACCGGTCCGTTATCAGGACGGCAAGCCAGCGTCGCCGCCAGCGAGGCCGCCCGTTGTTCTGCTGACCATAAGAGTGATTCTTCAATGGCACCAAATGCCGTTTTACAATCGGCATTCATTAAGAAATCACGCGTTATCACCTTATACCTCCGCCACTGCATACTTCCTTGCGACAACTTATTGGTGTCTTCCGGACATTTTTACTGCTCATTTTGAAACCACTCTCGGGACAATATGCATTTCTCAGACCACTTGCAAGGAGACGCCGCACGAATAGCTTTAGTTCATCTCCGGGGATTACTCTTTTTTATGCCATTTATCATCATCCCCTTTGGCATATTCATGTTTCACTGCGGACCAGGCCACTTTATGCGCTGTCTCTTCACGACTGGCGTCATCACGCCGATCTTCTTTATCTTTATATTGATCCCAGGCGCTGTTGAATGCCTCTTTATAGATATCCTGGGCATGAGACGGTAGAACGTGTTTTACATTTTCTGGCAGATCGCTTTTTGTTTTATACGGCATTATTGACTCCTTTTTAAAGGTGAACTTTAAGTGTGGTCAACAATACCCGCGCTTGCCAGCGTATAAGAATTCCCACGTTAGAATCTTCTTAAGAGACGCTAATACAAACATTGGCTAAACGCGTTGATTATTTTTATCCCCCAAAGAGTAAAAAAGCGGCAGCGGGGTAAAATTTCGTAAAATGTTACCGATATCCAGACACTTTCTGTTATTTTTTCCACCGATTTATTACATTTCCGACAAATTCATCTGCAAAGGGATAACCATAATGACAAATGCTCACGAGGCGGTAAAAACCCGCCACAAGGAGACCTCGCTTATTTTCCCGGTTCTGGCGCTGGTGGTGCTGTTCCTGTGGGGAAGCGCTCAGACACTACCAGTGGTCATTGCCATCAACCTTCTTGCGCTTATTGGTATTTTAAGCAGTGCCTTTAGTGTTGTCCGTCATGCTGACGTATTAGCGCATCGCCTGGGTGAACCTTATGGTTCTCTTATTCTTAGCCTTTCAGTGGTTATTCTTGAAGTCAGTCTGATCTCAGCCTTAATGGCGACCGGCGATGCCGCGCCGACGTTAATGCGAGATACGCTCTATTCAATCATTATGATTGTTACCGGTGGGCTGGTTGGTTTTTCATTACTGTTGGGCGGACGCAAATTTGCCACCCAATATATGAATCTGTTTGGTATTAAACAGTATTTGATCGCCCTGTTTCCGCTAGCAATTATTGTGCTGGTATTCCCGATGGCTCTGCCTGCGGCGAATTTCTCAACCGGTCAGGCGTTACTGGTGGCATTAATTTCCGCGGCAATGTACGGCGTATTTTTGCTGATTCAGACCAAAACGCACCAGAGTCTGTTTGTCTATGAGCACGAGGATGACAGCGATGATGACGATCCGCACCACGGCAAACCGTCTGCCCATAGCAGTCTGTGGCATGCTGTCTGGTTGATTATCCATCTGATAGCGGTGATTGCAGTCACCAAAATGAACGCCAGCCCACTGGAAACGCTCCTCACCAGCATGAATGCCCCGGTGGCCTTTACCGGTTTCCTGGTGGCACTGTTGATTCTTTCGCCGGAAGGTTTAGGGGCGTTAAAAGCCGTATTAAACAACCAGGTCCAGCGTGCGATGAATCTGTTCTTTGGTTCGGTATTAGCGACAATTTCGCTGACCGTACCTGTCGTGACGCTGATCGCCTTTCTGACGGGCAACGAATTGCAGTTTGCTCTTGGTGCACCGGAGATGGTGGTGATGGTGGCCTCTTTAGTACTGTGTCATATCTCATTCTCCACCGGGCGTACTAACGTCCTCAACGGCGCAGCGCATCTGGCTCTGTTTGCCGCCTATTTGATGACGATATTTGCCTGACATTGATATCTCCCCTGATGACAGAGATCGGGGGAGATAAGAAAAATCCCTCCGTGTTTCATCTCTTTTAACCTTCCTGAGTAATTCATTAATCAGAATTGCGAGCCTGTGCCACCGCTTGCACGAAATCACTGCAACAGTTGGTGAAAATCCGGAATGTACTCTTCATTACGAACGTTTCAGGGGTGAAGTAAAGAAAACTTGAAGTGTAGTATCCACGCCAAGCCGGAGTTATCCGGTGAGGCGCAATGTTGTGGGGGCTTTATCCCTGGCGGCATTGGTTGCTGGAAAGAGAAAACCCCCGCACGTTGAGAGGTCAAACCTGACAACAGAACGGGGGCTAATCTTGAAACCAGACACTTCAAGAATAGCCGCAAAACGTTGTCATTACAACAAAAAGGCGGCTATATGACGCTCGCGCAGTTTGCCATAACTTTCTGGCACGACCTGGCAGCACCGATCCTTGCGGGAATTATCACCGCAGCGATTGTCGGCTGGTGGCGTAACCGGAAATAAGGTGAAGACGGGTGTCAGGCTGCCGTGATGGCAATATGCGCCCGAAACCGGCCGCAGGAGTAACAACCTGCGGCCTTTTTTGTATCCTTTGGCCATAAAAAACTGCACCTTAATCAGTTGGGTGTCCAACTTTTGGGGTGCAGCCAAAACGCTAAGGCTTTTGTTTTTAAGCAAAAAGATTACTTGCTGGTATCGAGTTCTTCGAAACCTTTAACCAGCTCATCAATTGCTTTCATCTGCTTGAGGAATGGTTCCAGTTTCGCCAGCGGCAGCGCGGATGGACCATCGCATTTCGCATGTTCCGGATCCGGATGCGCTTCAATAAACAAACCAGCCAGACCGACTGCCATACCGGCACGTGCCAGTTCGGCCACCTGGGCACGACGACCACCGGAAGCTGCACCAAACGGATCGCGGCATTGCAGTGCGTGGGTAACGTCGAAAATTACCGGCGAGTTGCCAGACACTTTCTTCATTACGCTGAAGCCCAGCATATCGACAACCAGGTTGTCATAACCGAAGTTAGCGCCACGATCGCAAAGAATAACTTTTTCGTTGCCGCCTTCTTTGAATTTATCAACGATGTTACCCATCTGGCCTGGGCTGACAAACTGTGGTTTCTTGACGTTAATTACCGCACCAGTTTTCGCCATGGCTTCCACCAGATCGGTCTGGCGAGCAAGAAAGGCCGGTAGCTGAATCACATCCACAACATCAGCAACAGGCTGTGCCTGGCTTGGCTCGTGAACGTCGGTGATAATTTTTACGCCAAAAGTTTGCTTCAGCTCCTGGAAGATTTTCATCCCTTCTTCCAGGCCCGGCCCACGATAAGAGTGGATGGAGGAGCGGTTGGCTTTGTCAAAAGAGGCTTTGAACACGTAAGGGATACCCAATTTCTGGGTTACGGTTACGTAGTGCTCGCAAATGCGCATCGCCAGATCGCGGGATTCCAGCACGTTCATACCGCCAAACAGCACGAACGGCAGGTCATTTGCTACGTTGATGTCGCCAATGCTAACCACTTTTTGTTTCATAGGATCGCCTTAATCTTAAGTAAAATGTCGATTAATTAATGCAGCACAATATGTTTATGCGCGATGTTATTAATTTGCGCACGGATCATTTCGCTGATCGGGTCTTCCGGACACTGTTCAACGAAATAACTTAAATCATTCAACGCAACGTGTTCGCAATCCAGTTGCGCATAAATCAACCCGCGATCGCGAATTTCATACGGATCTTCCGGGTTGAACTGTAATAAGGCTTCGCTGGTGCGTAATGCAAGTTCCATCTGGTTTTCTTCCATCAGTGATGCTTTCAGCGTATCCAGCAGCTTGCGGATAACCTCAATGTTATCTGCTTCATCCAGGTCTTCATAAAACAGTTCCGCAGATGGGCTGATATTTCCCTTTAACCATATATCCAGCATATGTTCGCTTAACGATTCGCCGTTAAAAGGGTTAATCAGCCAAATTTCGCCATCCGAACATTCAATGCGCAAAATAAGCTGCGTCGGGAAAATCACCGGCAGTAGCGGCAAATCGAGACGATTAGCGACCCACAACAAAATGGCACCTAACGATACCGCACTGCCCTGCCTGTTCTTCAACACATGGTCAAGCCATAAAGCATCGGAGAGGCGATAAACACCGCGTGAGGCTTTAAACCCCCATTCGCCGTAAAACAGCGCGATCAATTTTTCCAACTGCTCTTCTAAAGGTAGAAGCTGGTTAATTTCTTCCTTCGCCAGACTAACGAGACGCTCCAGTTCGTCGTATACATCTTGCGAGGGAAAATCGCGGCGGATTGCTTCGCAAGCCAGGATCATGCCTTCGCACAGCGGCGCTTTATTAAATTCGAAATCAGCTAACGATCTCATGACTTACCCCAGTAACGGTACTTTTGTGGTGGCGAGTTTAATGATGATGTACAGCACCACCAGCGCCAGCGGGAAGGTAATAATGCGCACCTGCTGACTGTGCACCCGACGGTAATCGAGAGCAATAAAACCCAAAACGATATAAATGATAACTCCAAACAGCTTTTCAGTCAGCCATTGTGCCTGCCCGGAAAATGGCAGGATGTGCGCTTTAGCCATCAGCGCAACGCCGCTGAACAATAATACTGTATCAATAACTGGCGGCAATACTCGCGTCCAGCGAGCAAATGCCAGTGAATGCTCCTGGTAGCGTAACCAAAAACGCAGGGCTAAAAAGCCGACAGAAAGCACGATACTGATGAGATGAACGCAAAGCAGCGTGTTGAAACTTGTCATCGATAATAGCGACCAAGCGTCACGCGCTCGTTATCACCGTAGTCACGACAGGTTTCGACATCACGATAACCCGCCTGCATAAATGCCTGCCGCACCACTTCGCCCTGCTGCCAGCCATGTTCCAGAAGCAGAAATCCGCCGGATGCGAGTGCATTACGCGACTGTTCGATGATGTGAACGATATCAGCCATACCGCTGTCTGCCGCAACCAGCGCCGACAACGGCTCAAAGCGGACATCGCCTTGTTGAAGATGTGGATCCTGCTCGTCGATATACGGTGGATTGCTAACAATCATCGCAAACTGCTGCTCGTCAAGTGCACTAAACCAGTCGCTTTGCAGGATATGGATATTTTTAATCGCCAGATGCTGTGCATTGCGCTTTGCAAGGGCAACTGCATCAGGCATTCGGTCAACCGCCGTAACATCACAATCCGGGCGTTCACTGGCCAATGCCAGGGCTATCGCCCCGGTGCCAGTACCAAGATCGAGAATGCGACAAGGCCGTTCAGGCAAGCGTGTCAGCGCCTGTTCTACCAGACATTCGGTGTCCGGACGAGGAATCAAGGTCGCTGGCGAAACAAACAACGGCAACGACCAGAATTCACGCACACCGGTTAAATGAGCAACGGGTTCACCGGCGCGACGACGCGCCAGCAGCGCGTCGAGTTGCTCTCGTTGCTCGTCAGTCAGGTGCGTTTCACCAAAGGCGAGAATGTAAGTGCGTCCCTTGCCGGTAACATGTTCCAACAAAATTTCAGCATCGCGCCGCGGGCTTTCACTCGCCTGAAGTTGGTTTATTGCTCCGCGCAACCATTGTTGATATTCCATTATTCTTGCTCGGACAACGCCGCAAGTTGGTCAGCCTGATGTTCCTGAATAATCGGTTCAATCAGCATATCCAGCTTACCTTCCATCACTTCATCCAGACGGTAGAGCGTCAGGTTGATACGGTGATCGGTGACGCGCCCCTGTGGGAAGTTATAGGTACGGTTACGGTCGCTGCGATCGCCACTCCCCAGCAGGTTACGGCGGGTCGAGGCTTCCGCCTGCTGGCGTTTTGCCATTTCCGCCGCATGGATGCGAGCACCGAGCACTGAAAGCGCCTTCGCTTTGTTTTTATGCTGTGAACGTTCATCCTGACATTCAACAACGATGCCGGTCGGCAAGTGGGTAATACGGATTGCCGAATCGGTGGTGTTAACGTGCTGACCTCCCGCTCCTGAAGAGCGGAAAGTATCAATGCGCAAATCCGCCGGGTTGATATCTGGCAGTTCCGCTTCTGGCAGTTCCGGCATTACAGCAACGGTACAAGCAGAAGTATGGATCCGCCCCTGCGATTCCGTGGCAGGGACACGCTGCACGCGATGACCACCGGATTCAAATTTCAACCGACCATACACACCATCGCCGCTGATTTTAGCAATGATCTCTTTATAACCACCATGTTCACCCTCACTGGCGCTCATGATTTCCACACGCCAGCGACGGGTTTCCGCGTAGCGGCTGTACATGCGGAACAGATCGCCAGCAAACAACGCGGCTTCATCGCCGCCGGTTCCGGCGCGCACTTCGAGGAAGGCGTTGCGTTCGTCATCAGGATCTTTTGGCAGCAAAAGAACCTGAAGTTGTTGTTCCAGTTGCTCGCTTTTCTCTTTCGCTTCGCACAGTTCATCCTGCGCCATCTCACGCATTTCTGGATCGTCGAGCATCATCTGTGCGGTTTCGATATCTTCCTGCACTTGTTGCCAGTCGGTGAAACAGCGCGAAACATCACTTAACTGCGCATATTCACGAGATAATGCGCGAAAACGATCCTGGTCAGCGATGGTTTGCGCATCACCCAGCAATGCCTGAACTTCTTCATGGCGTTCATGCAGGGCTTCCAGTTTGGCAACGATAGAAGGCTTCATAGGCGTAAATGCACCCTGTAAAAAAAGAAAATGATGTACTGCTACTCCAGCCCGAGGCTGTCGCGCAGAATATTCAGGCGTTCGTTATCCCCGTCACGGGCGGCCTGTTGGAGTGATTTCGTTGGCGCATGGATCAGGCGGTTAGTCAGTTTCCATGCCAGATCCTGCATAATGGCTTGCGCGTCGCCGCCTTGTTCAAGAGCCGCTAACGCTTTGGCGGTTAACTCATCGCGAACCTGCTCTGCCTGACTGCGATAATCGCGAATGGTTTCACTGGCGCTTTGTGCACGCAGCCACGCCATAAATTCGCTGGCTTCCTGAGCGACGATGGTTTCCGCCTCCACGGCGGCAGCTTTACGCTGTGCCAGATTGTGCGAAATGATGCTTTGCAGATCATCAACGCTGTAAAGGTAGGCGTTCGCCAGTTTGCCGACTTCCGGCTCGACATCGCGCGGAACGGCAATATCCACCAGCAGCATCGGTTGATTGCGACGGCTTTTTAATGCACGCTCCACCATGCCTTTACCGATGATCGGCAATGGGCTGGCGGTAGAACTAATGATGATATCGGCTTCACGCAGACGTTCATCGATGTCGCTCAATGCAATCACTTCCGCGCCAACTTCATCTGCCAAAATTTGTGCTCGTTCGCGAGTACGGTTGGCGATAATCATCTTCTGCACTTTATGTTCGCGCAGATGACGTGCCACCAGCTCAATAGTTTCGCCCGCCCCTACCAGTAATACCGTCACCGTAGAGAGTGATTCAAAGATCTGTCGCGCCAGTGTACAAGCCGCAAAAGCGACAGACACGGCACTGGCACCAATATCTGTTTCGGTACGAACGCGTTTCGCTACAGAAAAAGATTTCTGGAACATGCGCTCCAGTTCGCTCGCCTTCATATGGCCTTTTTGCGAATCGGCAAACGCTTTTTTCACCTGGCCGAGAATTTGCGGCTCGCCCAGAACCAGTGAATCCAGACCACTGGCGACACGCATTAAGTGGCTAACCGCATCGTTATCCTGATGCCAGTAGAGGCTATTACGCAGATCTTCTTCATTAAGATTATGGTAATCGCACAACCAGCGAATAAGCGCCTCTTGCAGGTTATCCTGTTCTTCAACGCTAAGATAAAGTTCTGTGCGGTTACACGTCGACAGCACCACGCCGCCCTGCACCATCGGCTGCGCGAGCAGGCTGTCCAGCGCCTGATCGAGCTTATCCGGCGAAAACGATACACGTTCTCGCAGCGATACAGGTGCCGTTTTATGGTTGATACCGAGTGCTAAAAGGGTCATGTCTGCGGGAAATAATACCAACGTTGATATGGTTAGTCTGCTCGCATCATACAGGATGCGCGGGATCAATAAAAGAGAGCGCCCCCTTTTGGAGTAATTGCCGAAACCCGTTAGATTCTGGCAATTAAGACAACTTGAACATAGACGATAGCGGACGGTAACGCTAGCATTAAGGGTTATAACTGCAACGTATCTCAAGGACTTGTCATCATTATGCCCCTGCCCGATTTTCGTCTTATCCGCCTGCTACCGCTGGCAGCCCTCGTGCTCACTGCCTGTTCCGTTACCACGCCCAAAGGTCCAGGCAAAAGCCCGGATTCGCCACAGTGGCGTCAGCATCAGCAAGACGTTCGTAATCTTAATCAGTATCAGACTCGCGGTGCGTTTGCTTATATTTCCGATCAACAGAAAGTCTACGCCCGCTTTTTCTGGCAGCAAACCGGTCAGGATCGTTACCGTCTGCTGCTGACTAACCCATTGGGCAGCACCGAGCTGGAGCTGAATGCGCAACCAGGTAACGTGCAGTTAGTGGATAACAAAGGCCAGCGGTACACCGCTGATGATGCCGAAGAGATGATAGGCAAATTGACCGGGATGCCAATACCGCTCAATAGTCTGCGTCAGTGGATTTTAGGTTTGCCGGGAGACGCGACCGACTACAAACTGGACGATCAATATCGCCTGAGTGAAATCACCTACAGCCAGAACGGCAAAAACTGGAAAGTGGTATACGGTGGTTATGACACTAAAACGCAACCAGCGATGCCTGCCAATATGGAGCTCACCGACGGCGGTCAGCGCATCAAGTTAAAAATGGATAACTGGATAGTGAAATAATGCGGACTCAGTGGCCTTCTCCGGCAAAACTTAATCTGTTTTTATACATTACCGGTCAGCGTGCGGACGGCTACCACACGTTGCAAACGCTGTTTCAGTTTCTTGATTACGGCGACACCATCAACATTGAACTTCGTGACGATGGGGAAATTCGCCTGTTAACGCCCGTTGAAGGCGTGGAAAACGAAGATAACCTGATTGTTCGCGCGGCACGCTTGCTGATGAAAACAGCAGCCGCCAGCGGGCGTCTTCCGGCGGGAAGCGGTGCAGATATCAGTATTGACAAGCGTTTGCCGATGGGCGGCGGTCTGGGCGGCGGTTCATCCAATGCCGCGACTGTTCTGGTGGCGTTAAATCATCTCTGGCAATGTGGACTCAGCATCGAGGAGCTGGCGAAAATGGGGCTGACGCTGGGCGCTGATGTACCTGTCTTTGTGCGTGGTCATGCTGCTTTTGCCGAAGGCGTTGGCGAAATATTAACACCGGTGGATCCGCCAGAAAAATGGTATCTGGTAGCACACCCTGGTGTGAGTATTCCGACACCGGTAATTTTTAAAGATCCCGAACTCCCGCGCAACACGCCGAAAAGGTCAATAGAAACGTTGCTAAAATGTGAATTTAGCAATGATTGCGAGGTTATCGCAAGAAAACGTTTTCGCGAGGTTGATGCGGTGCTTTCCTGGCTGTTAGAATACGCCCCGTCGCGCCTGACTGGGACAGGGGCCTGTGTCTTTGCTGAATTTGATACAGAGTCTGAAGCCCGCCAGGTGCTAGAGCAAGCCCCGGAATGGCTCAATGGCTTTGTGGCGAAAGGCGTCAACCTTTCCCCATTGCACAGAGCCATGCTTTAAGCCGGGCAAGCTGAGTTTCGGTGACAACGTCACCTTGTTCCAGACGTTGCATCGCGCTCTTTAATACACCGCCTGGAAAGAATATTGCCTGGCCCGCACAGTTTTCGGCAGATTCTTTCCACCAATGGACGCATGCCTGAGGTTCTTCTCGTGCCTGATATGAAGCTTTTTGCTGGTAACGCCACCCCGGAACTAGCACAACGTATTGCCAACCGCTTGTACACTTCACTCGGCGACGCCGCTGTAGGTCGCTTTAGCGACGGCGAAGTCAGCGTACAAATCAACGAAAATGTACGCGGTGGTGATATTTTCATCATCCAGTCCACTTGTGCCCCTACTAACGACAACCTGATGGAATTAGTCGTTATGGTTGATGCCCTGCGTCGTGCTTCCGCAGGTCGTATCACCGCTGTTATCCCCTACTTTGGCTATGCGCGCCAGGACCGTCGCGTCCGTTCCGCTCGTGTACCAATCACTGCGAAAGTGGTTGCAGACTTCCTCTCCAGCGTCGGTGTTGACCGTGTGCTGACAGTGGATCTGCACGCTGAACAGATTCAGGGTTTCTTCGACGTTCCGGTTGATAACGTATTTGGTAGCCCGATCCTGCTGGAAGACATGCTGCAGCTGAATCTGGATAACCCGATTGTGGTTTCTCCGGACATCGGCGGCGTTGTGCGTGCCCGCGCTATCGCTAAGCTGTTGAACGATACCGATATGGCAATCATCGATAAACGTCGCCCACGTGCGAACGTTTCCCAGGTGATGCATATCATCGGTGACGTTGCAGGTCGTGACTGCGTACTGGTCGATGACATGATCGACACTGGCGGTACGCTGTGTAAAGCTGCTGAAGCGCTGAAAGAACGTGGTGCTAAACGTGTATTTGCGTATGCGACTCACCCGATCTTCTCTGGCAACGCGGCGAACAACCTGCGTAACTCTGTAATTGATGAAGTCGTTGTCTGCGATACTATTCCGCTGAGCGATGAAATCAAATTACTGCCGAACGTGCGTACTCTGACCCTGTCAGGTATGCTGGCCGAAGCGATTCGTCGTATCAGCAACGAAGAATCGATCTCTGCTATGTTCGAACATTAATCGAACCCGGCTCAAAGACCCGCTGCGGCGGGTTTTTTTGTCTGTAATATCCATTTGTATGACCTATGCCTCCTTCACCTGCCATTTAGTTGACAGATGATGCGCTCACGGATGAAACATTATTGTGAACAAAATATTCTCCTCACATGTGATGCCTTTCCGCGCTCTGATCGACGCTTGCTGGAAAGAAAAATACACTGCCGCACGGTTTACCCGTGACCTGATTGCCGGGATTACCGTCGGGATTATTGCTATTCCGCTGGCAATGGCGTTAGCAATTGGCAGTGGCGTAGCTCCACAGTACGGTTTATACACCGCTGCTGTTGCAGGGATTGTCATTGCTCTGACGGGTGGGTCGCGCTTTAGCGTCTCCGGTCCGACTGCGGCATTTGTGGTAATTCTCTATCCTGTTTCGCAACAGTTTGGACTGGCAGGCCTGCTGGTTGCGACATTGTTGTCTGGGATCTTTTTGATCCTGATGGGGCTGGCACGCTTTGGCCGCCTGATTGAGTATATTCCGGTTTCCGTTACCTTAGGCTTCACCTCGGGTATCGGGATCACCATCGGTACGATGCAGATTAAAGATTTTCTCGGTCTGCAAATGGCTCATGTCCCGGAACATTATCTGCAAAAAGTTGGCGCATTATTTATGGCGCTGCCGACGATTAACGTGGGTGATGCCGCAATTGGTATTGTTACGCTTGGGATCCTGATTTTCTGGCCGCGCCTGGGCATCCGTTTACCTGGTCACCTTCCAGCATTGCTGGCCGGTTGTGCGGTGATGGGAATTGTTAACCTGCTCGGCGGGCATGTTGCTACCATCGGCTCGCAATTCCACTACGTTCTGGCCGATGGCTCCCAGGGTAACGGTATCCCGCAACTGCTGCCGCAGTTGGTGCTACCGTGGGATCTGCCCAATTCAGAATTCACGCTAAGCTGGGACTCCATTCGCACTCTTCTGCCTGCAGCATTCTCAATGGCAATGCTCGGGGCGATTGAATCTCTGCTCTGCGCTGTGGTACTGGATGGTATGACCGGGACGAAACACAAAGCGAATAGTGAGCTGGTCGGCCAGGGGCTGGGGAATATCATTGCCCCATTCTTTGGCGGTATTACCGCTACAGCCGCGATCGCGCGTTCTGCCGCTAACGTCCGTGCCGGGGCGACTTCCCCCATCTCGGCGGTAATTCACTCTATTCTGGTTATTCTTGCCCTGCTGGTACTGGCACCGCTGCTTTCCTGGCTGCCGCTTTCCGCCATGGCTGCCCTGCTGCTGATGGTGGCGTGGAACATGAGTGAAGCGCATAAAGTGGTCGATTTGCTGCGTCATGCGCCGAAGGATGACATCATCGTCATGCTGCTGTGCATGTCACTGACCGTGCTGTTTGATATGGTTATTGCCATCAGCGTAGGGATCGTGCTGGCATCGCTGCTGTTTATGCGCCGTATCGCCCGTATGACTCGCCTGGCTCCGGTAGCAGTAGACGTGCCTGACGATGTACTGGTTCTGCGTGTTATCGGCCCGCTGTTTTTCGCTGCGGCTGAAGGTCTGTTCACTGAACTGGAATCACGTCTGGAAGGAAAACGAATTGTTATTCTGAAGTGGGATGCCGTTCCGGTGCTTGATGCCGGTGGTCTTGATGCGTTCCAGCGTTTTGTGAAGCGACTGCCTGAAGGGTGTGAACTGCGCGTGTGTAACGTGGAATTTCAGCCTCTGCGCACAATGGCTCGATCCGGTATTCAACCGATTCCGGGACGCCTGGCGTTCTTCCCGAATCGCAGCGCAGCGATGGCTGATCTGTAAGAAAGGCATTAAATTGACCAGTCAGCGCAAACTGACTGGTCAGTAAACTGCATTATACATTAACTATGACGACGATTATCGCTACGGCGGCAACGTTTGTCATAGTGGCGAACCCACCAGTAACGGTCGCACACCTGTTCATGCCCACCAACACGGGCACCCGCCAGCCAGAGAATGGCACCGACGAAAATACTCAGCACTGCACCATGTGCGAAATACTGGGGCATATTAAACTGTGGTAACTGGTTGAGGATTGAATACCCCACGCCAACCACCATCACCACCAGACCCAACCCCATGAGCACGTTACCGAGTAACGAAGCGTTTTTGCGTTTCATATGTCACCTCCGGAACTTTCTGGGTTGTAACAGGGAATACCCCTCATCCTTATGTGTAAAGTATAGACAACACCCTGTGGCTTATGTGCGGGTGTGATCACAATTACCCCCTTTATTTCAACAAAACTTTACAAATAACCATCTGAACACCCTGACTTTCTAATAGTCTGTAGAGGCAATTATTGTGTTGTCAGCATATAAGGCGCTGTTTTTTGTCAAGCGGGGCCGCAACCAGTAAACTACGCGCCAGTTATGTACTCACTCAGGACAAAAAAACGTGACGATTAAATTGATTGTCGGCCTGGCGAACCCCGGCGCTGAATATGCAGCAACGCGACATAATGCTGGTGCCTGGTTCGTTGACTTACTGGCGGAGCGTTTACGCGCCCCTCTACGGGAAGAAGCTAAATTCTTCGGTTATACCTCACGAGTGACTCTCGGAGGAGAAGATGTCCGCCTGTTAGTCCCGACTACATTTATGAATCTCAGCGGCAAAGCAGTCGCAGCGATGGCCAGTTTTTTCCGCATTAACCCGGATGAAATTCTGGTCGCCCACGACGAACTGGATCTGCCTCCTGGCGTCGCCAAATTTAAATTGGGCGGTGGCCACGGTGGTCACAATGGACTGAAAGACATCATCAGTAAATTAGGTAATAACCCTAACTTTCACCGTTTACGCATCGGAATTGGTCATCCGGGCGATAAAAACAAAGTTGTCGGCTTTGTGTTAGGCAAACCACCTGTTAGTGAACAGAAGTTAATTGATGACGCCATCGACGAAGCGGCACGTTGTACTGAAATGTGGTTTACAGATGGCCTGACCAAAGCAACGAACCGATTGCACGCCTTTAAAGCGCAATAAGTCGTTGTCTGCGGCATTTTTGCCGAGTGCCGTGTATAATAGGCAAAGTTATTTCCATTTCTACAATCTGTTTACGATAACAGGTTGATTATTAAGATATTAAGGTGATTTAAATCATGGGATTCAAATGCGGTATCGTCGGTTTGCCCAACGTCGGGAAATCTACCCTGTTCAACGCGCTGACCAAAGCCGGTATTGAAGCGGCCAACTTTCCATTCTGCACCATCGAGCCGAACACCGGCGTCGTACCAATGCCCGATCCACGCCTGGATCAACTGGCTGAAATCGTAAAACCGCAGCGCACGCTTCCCACCACCATGGAATTTGTCGATATCGCCGGTCTGGTAAAAGGCGCGTCGAAAGGTGAAGGTCTGGGTAACCAGTTCCTGACCAACATCCGTGAAACCGAAGCGATCGGCCACGTTGTTCGTTGCTTTGAAAATGACAATATCATCCACGTTTCCGGCAAAGTTAACCCGGCGGACGATATTGACGTTATCAATACCGAACTGGCACTGGCGGATCTCGACACCTGTGAACGTGCAATTCATCGCGTACAGAAGAAGGCCAAAGGTGGCGATAAAGACGCGAAAGCCGAACTGGCGGTTCTGGAAAAATGTCTGCCACAGCTAGAAAACGCAGGTATGCTGCGCGCGCTGGATTTAAGCGCAGAAGAGAAAGCGGCTATTCGTTACCTGAGCTTCCTGACTCTGAAACCGACGATGTACATCGCCAACGTCAACGAAGACGGTTTTGAAAACAACCCGTATCTTGACCAGGTGCGTGAGATTGCGGCGAAAGAAGGCTCTATCGTGGTTCCGGTTTGTGCTGCTGTTGAAGCAGACATTGCCGAACTGGACGACGAAGAACGTGACGAGTTTATGCAGGAACTGGGACTGGAAGAGCCGGGTCTGAACCGTGTGATCCGTGCTGGTTATAAACTGCTGAATCTGCAAACTTACTTCACCGCTGGGGTGAAAGAAGTGCGCGCATGGACCATTCCGGTTGGTGCAACGGCTCCGCAGGCTGCTGGCAAAATCCACACCGATTTTGAAAAAGGCTTTATCCGTGCACAAACCATCTCGTTTGAAGATTTCATCACTTACAAAGGTGAACAAGGCGCGAAAGAAGCGGGCAAAATGCGTGCAGAAGGTAAAGATTACATCGTTAAAGATGGCGATGTGATGAACTTCCTGTTCAACGTCTAATTCCGCGTAATACCCGAGCGGTTAATAATGAGCCATTATGTGAGTTGCACATAATGGCTTTTTTTTTACCTGCTACGCTGCTACTTCCAATTCTGAGTTACCGAAATTCATAATCAGACTCCTGGCAATATTAACAATATGGCTTTTATGTGATAACAATCACAGTGCATTAACCGTTCAAGAGTTTGTCATGAAAAAAACATTTACCTTCAGCCTGTTAGCAATTGTCTTCGCCAGCCTGTTAAGTGCTTGTGTTCCTCACCATCATCACCGCCACAGCGATGGCCCTCGTGGCCCTGCGGCCTCCGGTAAGCCAATGCCCCCCTCGAATGGTGGGCCAAATCATGGCAGCCCTGGTCATGGTCGCTATTAATTAGCAAGTCATAGACGGGAGAGTACATACTCTCCCACTATCCACGGCGTTTGAACTGACTCGCATCAATGCCATGTTGCTTCATTTTTCGCCACAGCGTAGTGCGACCAATCCCCAGTAATGCAGACATTTCCTGAATACGTCCGCCCGTAACCTGAGCTGCATTAATAATTGCCTCTTTTTCGACTTCCGCAAATGACAGACTGGTTGAAAGACGTGTGGCGCTGACATCATCTGTCGCCTGTTCGGTAAACAGATGTTCAGGCAAATCACTGATGCGAATTCGCCCGTTATCGCTGCTCAGGGCAAGGTTCTCGATGACGCTGTACAGTTCAAAATCATTGCCGGGCCATGCACAAGAAACCAGGCGGGCAAGCGCATCGTCATCAATTTTCAGGCGGGTTGAGAAACGTTTTTCGAGATTGCGCAGCTTGTTATTCACCAACGCCGGAATACTGCCGCGCCGCATACGCAGCGGCGGGATAGTAATTTCAAACGCATGCAGCGCGTAATAAAGTTGCCGGCTAAAGCGATTTTGTTCCACCAGCATTGCCAGATCCGCGGTCGTTGTAGCAATGACTTTGACATCAATCGGTATTAAACGCCGCGCATCCAGCCGCGTGATAACCCCCTGCTTGATAACCTGTAATAAAGCAGACTGTAACTCCACTGCCAGATATTCAATTTTTTCAAGAAACAACGTGCCGCCGTGCGCCAGTTCCAGCCGACTCAGGCGACCATTTTCGTTCTCCGGGCGATCGCTGCCAATAAGCTCGTCCGCCAGCGTCGCATCACCGTATAACTCGCAATTGACGGCGATATAAGGCCCTGCTGCCCGCTCGCTTTCATTATGAATTGCCTGACTTAACAGGGCTTTACCAACGCCCTCTTCCCCACAAAGTAGAACAGGAAAACTGCTGCGCGCCGCCTGACGGCCAAAATGAATCAAGCGGCGGGTTTGCGGATCGTCCTGCGGCATATGGGCAAATGTATGACTAACTTTGCCTAATTGACTGGTCATCAATTGCCGCATCTGTTCCACCGGATGCAGCAACAGAATAAAGCTGGTTCCCTGCGTTTCTATTATTGGTTTAAGGGTAATGACCGCATCAATAAACTGATGCTGGCTTTCAAAGGTCGCTTCCACATGTTTGAGCGGATGCGCCTGTTTTATTGCCTGTTGCAAAACGGCGGGTAACGTTAACAGCTCAGTGATCGCCTTGCCCTGACTTGCCGTCGCGTCCAGACGCAAAACACGCGCCGCCTGAGCATTGATAAATTGCAAATTACCCTGCTCGTCCCAGCTAATCACCCCATCGTCCATACTTTCTAACAGGGCGTTAAGCTGATTTAAATGCCGATTAGTTTCAGCAAGCAAACTGTCCGTCAGCAGTAAATTCCCCACCTCGCGAGCAATTGCCAGCGTCAACGGCAAATCGGCTGCCGTCGATTGTTCAGCCGGACACGCCAGGGCTATCGTCCCCGTCAATCGCCCTTTGCTGTCAAACAGTGGCGTTGCACAAAATGCCCAATCCCAAAGCATCTGCTTAAAATGTTGATCGGCCTTCGTTTTCACAGCCTGACCGGAGATAGCCGCTAACGATAATGCACAAGTGCCAATGATCCCTTCAGCACAATATGTACCGTCGCTGAATCCCAGCAGACTGAGCTGGCGCAACGTCTGCGGATCACCATAACGGCTAAGAATGCAGGCCGTTTCATCAAGGATAAACAGGGCGCACTCTCGGGGTGCCATATATTCCCAGGCATCTTCCAGCGCCGCTTGCCCAAGCGTCAGCATCGCCTTTTTACGCCGACAAATAGAAGCAAATGTTACGCCCTGTGCCTGGTGCGGTTTGCTCCATAACTCCCGTTTCATCAGCTTACAGCATCGCTCCCAGGAGGCTGCAATTAAGGGAGAAAGCCCCCGGCTATCGTCGTTAAAACCGCCATTCATATTCCGCTCACTTATGACAAAAGGTGTTCCGGCTCGCAATTTTTAGTATTAAGACACATCCAAGTTTCAATATGAAACATTCATTAAAGCATATGTTCCATTATGAAACGCAATTTGGGTTAATTTTCTTTTCCCTTGCCTGATGCACAATGGATTCATCGGCAGTCAGTGGTCGCCGTATCGTTGAACATCATCCATGCCCTACCGTAAATGCTGGAGCAAAATAATGAAAAAATTGATCAATGATGTGCAAGACGTACTGAACGAACAACTGGCAGGGCTGGCGAAAGCCCATCCTTCGCTGACGCTGCATCAGGACCCACTGTATGTCACCCGAGCTGATGCACCCGTTGCAGGAAAAGTCGCTCTACTGTCGGGCGGCGGCAGCGGACACGAGCCGATGCACTGCGGTTATATCGGCCAGGGAATGCTCTCGGGGGCATGTCCTGGCGAAATATTCACCTCTCCGACGCCAGACAAAATCTTTGAATGCGCCATGCAAATTGATGGCGGCGAAGGTGTGCTGCTGATTATCAAAAATTACACCGGCGATATTCTTAACTTCGAAACAGCAACAGAATTACTGCACGACAGCGGCGTAAAAGTCACCACAGTGGTTGTCGATGACGACGTTGCGGTGAAAGACAGTCTTTACACCGCCGGGCGGCGCGGCGTTGCCAACACGGTATTAATTGAAAAACTGGTGGGTGCGGCGGCGGAACGTGGCGACTCACTGGACGCCTGTGCAGAACTGGGGCGTAAGTTGAATAATCAGGGTCACTCAATTGGTATCGCCCTCGGTGCCTGTACCGTTCCTGCCGCAGGCAAACCGTCTTTTACGTTGGCGGATAATGAGATGGAGTTTGGCGTTGGCATTCATGGTGAACCAGGTATTGACCGTCGCCCCTTCTCTTCCCTTAATCAAACCGTCGATGAAATGTTCGATACCCTGCTGGAAAATGGCGCATATCATCGCACGCTGCGCTTCTGGGATTATCAACAAGGAAACTGGCTGGAACAGACGCAAACCAAACAGCCGCTACAGTCTGGCGATCGGGTGATTGCACTGGTCAACAATCTTGGTGCCACACCGCTTTCTGAGCTATACGGCGTCTATAACCGCCTGACCACGCGTTGTCAGCAAGCGGGTTTGACTATCGAGCGTAATTTAATTGGCGCGTACTGCACCTCACTGGATATGTCCGGCTTTTCTATCACCTTACTGAAAGTTGATGACGAAATGTTGGCACTATGGGACGCCCCGGTCCATACCCCGGCACTCAACTGGGGTAAATAAGGAGATGATGATGTCACTGAGCAGAACACAGATTGTTAACTGGCTCACTCGCTGTGGAGAAATTTTCAGCAAAGAGAGCGATTATCTCACCAGCCTTGACCGTGAAATTGGTGACGCTGACCACGGGCTGAATATGAATCGTGGCTTTAGCAAAGTGGTGGAGAAACTACCCGCCATCGAGGACAAGGATATTGGTTTCATCCTCAAAAATACCGGTATGACGTTGCTTTCCAGCGTCGGCGGTGCCAGTGGTCCGCTGTTCGGTACGTTTTTTATTCGCGCCGCACAGGTAACTCAGGCACGACAAAGCCTGACGCTGGAAGAGCTTTATCAGATGTTCCGCGATGGTGCGGATGGCGTAATCAGCCGGGGAAAAGCCGAGCCCGGCGATAAGACCATGTGCGATGTCTGGGTGCCGGTGGTTGAGTCGTTACGTCAGTCCTGCGAGCAAAATCTCTCTGTTCCGGCGGCGCTCGACGCTGCCAGCAGCGTCGCTGAATCCGCTGCACAAAGCACGATTACGATGCAAGCCCGCAAAGGCCGTGCCAGTTACCTCGGTGAACGCAGTATCGGTCACCAGGATCCTGGCGCGACCTCCGTGATGTTTATGATGAAAATGCTGGCTTTAGCCGCGAAAGAGTAAGGAATTGGTGATGGTAAACCTGGTCATAGTTTCACATAGCGCCCGACTGGGAGAAGGTGTTGGTGAATTAGCCCGTCAGATGCTGATGAGCGATAGTTGTAAAATCGCCGTTGCCGCGGGGATTGATGATCCACAAAATCCCATCGGCACCGATGCCGTCAAAGTGATGGAAGCCATCGAATCCGTTGCCGATGCCGACCATGTGCTGGTCATGATGGATATGGGGAGCGCGTTATTGAGTGCAGAAACCGCACTGGAATTGCTTGCGCCAGAGATCGCCGCAAAAGTACGGTTGTGCGCCGCACCGTTGGTTGAAGGGACGCTGGCTGCGACGGTCAGCGCGGCGTCAGGTGCGGATATCAACCAGGTTATCCATGACGCAATGCATGCGCTGGAAGCCAAACGCGAACAACTGGGTTTACCGTCATCCGACAGTGAAATCTCTGACATATGCCCTCCGCACGATGAAGAGGCTCGTTCTCTGGCGGTGGTGATTAAAAACCGTAACGGCCTCCACGTGCGCCCGGCCTCCCGACTGGTCTATACCTTATCGGTATTTAATGCGGACATGTTGCTGGAGAAAAACGGTAAATGCGTCACGCCGGAAAGTATTAACCAGATTGCGCTGTTACAAGTCCGCTATAACGATACTCTGCGCCTGATTGTGAAAGGGCCTGAAGCTGAAGAGGCGCTGGCCGCTTTCCGCCAGTTGGCTGAAGATAACTTTGGTGAAACGGAAGAGATAGCGCCACCGACTCTGCGCCCAGTCCCTCCTGTCACGGGTAAAGCCTTCTATTATCAACCGGTTTTATGCACAGTGCAGGCGAAATCAACTCTGACAGCGGAACAAGAACAGGAACGATTACGCCAGGCGATTGACTTCACATTGTTAGATTTGATGGCCTTATCGGCAAAGGCAGAGGCAAACGGGCTCGACGATATCGCCGCGATCTTTTCCGGCCACCATACTCTGTTAGACGATCCTGAGCTACTGGCGGCGGCAAGCGAACTCCTTCAGCATGAACACTGCACAGCAGAATATGCCTGGCAGCAGGTTCTTAAAGAACTTAGCCAGCAATATCAGCAGCTTGATGATGAATATTTGCAAGCTCGCTATATTGATGTAGACGATCTTCTGCATCGTACCCTGCTCCACCTGACACAGACGAAAGAAGAACTGCCGCAATTTAGCGCGCCGACTATTTTACTGGCGGAGAATATTTACCCTTCCACCATGTTGCAACTGGACCCGACTGTCGTTAAAGGCATCTGTCTTAGCGCCGGAAGCCCGGTATCCCACAGCGCCTTAATTGCCCGTGAACTGGGCATTGGCTGGGTTTGTCAGCAGGGCGAGAAACTGTATGCGCTACAACCTGAAGAGACATTAACCCTGGATGTAAAAGCACAACGCTTCAGGCATCAGAGTTAAATTAGATTCTCCGTCAGATTTGTCTGTCAGTTCGCAGAATAAGATTTCAATCATGTCCTTACGGCGATCCTGAACTAAGGTTTTCTGATACTTGAATACCGTTTTGTTCGGTATCGCCAAAGGAGAATGATTGATGAAACCACGTGTCCCTCGTCATCCACAAAGAATGGCGTTAATTCCCACCACACTTTTTTTGTGTTTTGCCGCGCTATCGGCACAAGCGGAAGAAATTGCCGTCACACCACAATCGCCTGATATTTTGTTGGGACCGTTGTTTGACGATGTACAAAACGCCAAACTTTTTCCGGATCAAAAAACCTTTGCCGACGCCGTGCCAAACAGCGATCCGCTGATGATCCTCGCTGATTACCGGATGCAACAGAACCAGAGCGGGTTTGATTTGCGTCACTTCGTGAAAGTCAATTTCTCCCTGCCAAAAGAAGGCGAGAAACACATCCCACCAAAGGGACAGTCGCTACGTGAACATATTGATGGGCTTTGGCCGGTATTAACCCGTACAACCGAAAGCACCGAAAAATGGGACTCTCTGCTGCCGTTGCCGAAACCCTATGTCGTGCCGGGGGGGCGTTTCCGGGAAGTATATTACTGGGACAGCTACTTCACTATGCTGGGGCTTGCTGAAAGCGGTCACTGGGATAAAGTTGCGGATATGGTGGCGAATTTTGGCTATGAAATAGACACTTACGGACATATTCCAAACGGTAATCGCAGCTATTATTTGAGCCGTTCACAACCACCCTTCTTTGCCCTGATGGTGGAGTTACTGGCACAACATGAAGGCGATGCAGCGTTGAAACAGTATCTGCCGCAACTGCAAAAAGAATATGCTTACTGGATGGACGGCGTTGAAAACCTGCAAGCCGGGCAACAGGAAAAACGCGTTGTAAAGCTCAAGGATGGCACTATCCTTAACCGCTACTGGGACGACCGCGATACACCGCGTCCGGAATCGTGGGTGGAAGATATCGCCACAGCCAAAAGCAATCCCGGTCGCCCCGCTACGGAAATCTATCGCGACCTGCGTTCCGCCGCCGCATCTGGCTGGGATTTCAGCTCGCGCTGGATGGATAATCCACAGCAGTTAAATACCTTGCGCACCACCAGCATTGTGCCGGTCGATCTTAATAGTCTGATGTATAAAATGGAAAAAATTCTCGCCAGCGCCAGTAAAGCCGCCGGGGATAACGCGATGGCCAGTCAATATGAAACATTAGCCAATGCCCGTCAGCAAGGGATCGAAAAATACCTGTGGAACGACCAGCAAGGCTGGTATGCCGATTACGATCTGAAGAGCCATAAAGTACGCAATCAGTTAACTGCCGCCGCCCTGTTCCCGCTGTATGTCAACGCTGCGGCGAAAGATCGTGCCAGCAAAATGGCAACGGCGACCAGAACGCATCTGCTGCAACCTGGCGGACTGAACACCACCTCGGTGAAAAGTGGACAGCAATGGGATGCGCCAAATGGCTGGGCACCGTTGCAATGGGTTGCTACCGAAGGATTGCAAAACTACGGGCAAAATGAGGTGGCGATGGATATTAGCTGGAATTTCCTGACCAATGTTCAACACACTTATGACCGGGAGAAAAAGCTGGTCGAAAAATATGATGTCAGCACCACCGGAACAGGTGGCGGCGGTGGCGAATATCCGTTGCAGGATGGCTTTGGCTGGACCAACGGCGTGACGCTGAAAATGCTGGATTTGATCTGCCCGAAAGCGCAACCGTGTGACAACGTTCCGGCAAGTCGCCCACTCAGTAAATCAACAACACCGCCGGTTAAACAAAAAGAGGCGGAACCTACGCCTTAAATTTACTGTATATCGGGCAATGTCATTCCGCACATTAAATTGGCATTGCCCATTTTTTCCATGAAATATCAAAAATCGCTCATTATACATTCTATACCTTAGCCGCCTTATATCAGAGCAAGCGTTAAATCTTGCATTATCAATTTATTAATCATTACGATTCTATTTATATTTTTGTCTGTCTCCCATTCTCCCTGATAATTTTTCTTGTTAAACAAAATGCTGTTTAGCAAATAAGCAGACCAATCTGTTTCTTTAAATAAATCTTGATATCAAACATGATCTTTATCGATGTATATGCGAATATATAGCGGTTTTGATTGTCAGGATATTACTCATGCCACTAACCAGACGGATGTTTACGCAGGCTCTTGCATCCACCCTGCTCCTGTATCATTTGCCGTCCTTTGCACAACCCGTTAAATTCTGGGCCTCACCGATGCTCCCCGACGCAAAAAAGATTACGCGCATAGTCAGCGCTGGTGCGCCTGCGGATCTGCTTTTGCTGGCTGTCGCTCCGGAAAAACTGGTCGGTTTTTCTTCCTTTGACTTTGCCCGCGAAGCGGCTATTCCATTACCCCCGGCGATTCGCCATTTACCTAAACTTGGGCGGCTTGCCGGGCGCGCCAGTTCGCTCTCGATGGAAGGGCTGATGGCATTGCAGCCCGATCTGGTCGTTGATTGCGGCAATACAGATGACACCTGGATCTCCCAGGCCCGGCAGGTTAGCGAGCAGACACAAATCCCCTGGTTATTGCTTAACGGGAAACTGGAGCAATCCGCAGAACAGTTAACAACGCTGGGCAAAACGTTAGGCGAAGAAAACCGCGCCGCAGAACAAGCCAGTCTCGCCAACCGTTTCGTTCGTGAAGCTCAGGCGTTCGCCGCCTCGCCCGCTGCCAACATTCGCTTTTATGCCGCGCGTGGTGCCCGGGGGCTGGAAACAGGTTTACAAGGTTCGTTGCATACTGAGGCGGCAGAATTATTAGGTCTGCACAATGTTGCACAAATTGCCGATCGTCATGGGCTGGCGCAAGTATCCATGGAAAACCTGCTGCGCTGGCAGCCGGATATTATTCTGGTTCAGGATCCCGTCACTGCTGACTTTATCCGTAACGACCCGCTCTGGCAGGGGGTAAAAGCTGTCGCGGAACGACGCATCTTATTTTTAACTGGCTTGCCCTTTGGCTGGCTGGATGCCCCACCAGGAATCAATCGCCTTTTGGGGTTACGCCGATTGCATGCCTGGCTCGATCCCGTAGTCAACAGCCAGTTTAAAAATGATATGCAGCGTTACGCCCAACTGTTCTGGCATAGCACATTAAGTGACGCCGACTATCAAAAAATGGTGGCGAGCTAATGAGAACAGTGAACGGGTTTATTTTGCTTTTGCTGCTGGCAGCCATCAGCATCACTTTTGCTGCCGTAAGTGGGGCTTATCATCTCGATATGCAGCAGTTGCTGGCGCTCATTCTTCGTCAAGAAGATGTCCCAGTGCAGGAACACATTGTCTTCTGGCAAATCCGCGTACCGCGCATTCTTGCTGCGCTGTTACTGGGCGCTGCGCTGGCGGGGGCGGGAACCACCTATCAGGGTATGTTCCGTAATCCCTTAGTTTCACCAGATATTCTGGGTGTCTCCGCGGGTGCCGGACTCGGAGCCTGCGCGGCAATCCTGTGGGGATTGTCGATTGTTTACATCCAACTGTACGCGTTTTGCGGCGGACTGTTGGTCGTCGCGGGTGTCTGGTTGATTACACGCCGGGTTACCCGCCACGATCCGGTCTTAACTCTGGTACTGGTCGGTATTGCGCTGGGTACGCTATGCGGAGCCGGAATTTCGCTAATAAAAACTCTGGCCGATCCCTACACCCAGTTACCTTCAATAACCTTCTGGTTGCTGGGAGGGCTGTCCACCGTAACCTTGCGTGATCTTTACTACGCTGCGCCGATCATTCTAATTGGCTCCCTGCCCCTGTTTTTCCTCCGCTGGCGCATGAATTTACTCACACTTTCCGACGATGAAGCCAGCTCGCTGGGGCTGAATGTTGCGCGCCTGAGGTTAGGGTTGATTATCTGCGCCACGCTAATCACCGCCAGCACAGTGGCAATAGCAGGAATTATTGGTTGGATCGGCCTCGTCGTCCCACATATTGCCCGCTTGTTGACTGGTCACAACCATCAGCAACTATTGCCTGTGGCGATGTCTACAGGTGCCATTCTGCTTCTGCTCACCGACACACTGGCGCGAAGCATTGGGACAACAGAAATCCCGCTCGGCATTCTGACCGCTTTTGTTGGTGCACCATTTTTTCTGCTGTTGTTGTTACGCGGAGGTCGCCAGTGACTTTGCTTGCCGTCCGTCATGCTTCTCTGGGTTACTCCCGCCATCCGGTGCTACACGACGTTTCCTTCAACCTGTCTCAGGGATCAATTTGTTGCCTGCTGGGAGCCAATGGCTGCGGTAAAACTACGCTGATGCGCACCATTCTTGGCGTGATTCCATTGTCAGGTGGCGAGATTTTGCTGGATGGCGTACCTGTTCAGAAACTTAGCCATCACCAGCGCGCGCAAGCTATTGCCTGGGTGCCGCAAGCGCACGACGGTGTTTTTGCTTTCAGTGTACTGGACATGGTGTTAATGGGACTGACTCCAATAATGGGGACGTTTTCCGTCCCCGGTAAGCAAGAACGCCTGAAAGCCACAGAGCAACTGGAAAAGCTGGGTATTTCGCATCTGGCGACAAGGCACTGGAATACCCTTAGCGGCGGTGAACGCCAGATGGCATTAATCGCCCGCGCCCTGCTTCAGCAACCACGCTTGTTGTTACTGGATGAACCTGCCTCCAGCCTCGATTTTGGTCATCAGATCCAACTGCTGGACACCCTGGCGCAGCTAAAAAATAACGGAATGACGATGCTGATGTCGACCCATCATCCGCTACATGCTAACGCCATTGCCGACAGCGTTATCCGGGTTGAGCCAGATGGACGCGTAACACAAGGCTTACCGGCTGAACAACTGACAATGGACAAACTGGCAGCCCTGTATCGGGTTTCCGCCGCCCAGATTCATCATCACCTCTCTGCCATTAAACGCTAAGGAACAATCATGCTCATTGATGATATTGATTTTGCAGACCTTTATCTTCAGCAATTAAAGCTGGCTCACCGAACAGAAAAAACGCCAGATCACTGGGATCAACGGGCGGAAAAAATGGCCGAGAATTGCGCCTCGCCAACGGACAGCTATCTGCAACAACTGATCGCTAAAATTGACCTGCAGGGCGCAAATTCCTTATTCGATATGGGCTGTGGACCGGGCACTGTGTCACTGGCACTGGCTGATAAAGTCACTACCGTTTATGGCGTTGATTACAGTCAGGGGATGCTGAACGTTGCCGCCCGTCGCGCCGCCGCGATGAAGGCCGACAATGTCCACTGGATCCAACGCGCCTGGGAAGAGGACTGGAGTGACCTGCCACGCTGCGATATTGCCGTGGCTTCCCGATCCACGCTGGTGGCTGACATGCGCCAGGCGATGACCAAACTGAATAATCAGGCACGGTTACGCGTCTATACCACCCATCTTGTCAGTACCTCGTTCGTCTCCCCTGCCATCCAGCGGGCGGCAGGTCGGGAAGTGATCGAATTACCCAACTATATCTTTGCACTTAACGTGCTGTATCAGATGGGAATTTATGCTCACGTTGATTTTATCCGTGGGCAAAATTGCCAACAGGATAACAGTACCTGGGAACGTTTTGAGCAGAACGTCAGTTGGAGTCTCGGCACGCTTAACGACGATGAACGCGAACGGTTATATCGCTGGTATCAACAACAGGATGCTCGCGCCCTCGCCCCTGCCAGCCGCGACTGGGCACTCATCTGGTGGGACAGCGTGCCACAGGAGGCACTGCGATGATTTTCATTTCTCAGGCACAAATCGATGCGTTACTTCTGGAGGATATCCAGGGCGGTGACCTGACCACACGTGCACTAGGCATCGGTGAACAGCCTGGTGTTATTGATTTTTTTCACCGCCAGGGCGGCTGCGTCAGTGGCGTGGCGGTGGCTTGCAAGATGTTAACCACGCTGGGATTAACCATCGATGATGCTGTCAGCGACGGTTCACTAGCGAACCCGGGTCAGCGTCTAATCCGGGCACATGGCAATGCCGCAGCACTTCATCAGGGGTGGAAAGCAGTCCAGAACGTGCTGGAGTGGAGTTGCGGCGTGTCTGATTATCTCGCTCAAATGTTGATGCTGCTTCGCGAACGTTATTCCGATGGCAATATTGCCTGCACCAGAAAAGCGATCCCCGGCACCCGTTTACTGACAGCGCAGGCAATTCTGGCCGCAGGGGGATTGATTCACCGTGCCGGATGTGCGGAGACCATATTATTGTTTGCCAACCACCGTCATTTTCTTGCCGACAAGCAGGACTGGTCGGGCGCAATCGCTCAGTTACGTCGCCACGCACCGGAGAAGAAAATCGTTGTTGAAGCCGATACGCCTGAAGAGGCAATTGCCGCGTTACGCGCGCAACCAGACGTACTTCAGCTCGACAAATTTAGTCCGCAGCAGGCAACGGAAATTGCGCAAAAAGCACCGTCACTGGCTCCTCACTGCACGCTGGCTCTGACGGGTGGAATTAATCTGACAACTCTCAAAAATTACCTCGATTGTGGCATCCGACTGTTTATTACCTCCGCGCCTTATTACGCGGCACCGGCTGATATCAAAGTCAGTCTGAAACCCAAAGCCTCTTTTTAATTCTTTATTAAACGGAATTTATTTTATGAGATTCAAAAAACATTATCTCTGCACAGCATTATCAATTGCACTTGCCCAGCAGGCCGTAGCAGCTCAAGAGAGCGATACACTGACTGTATGGTCCAGCCCTGTATCATCGACGACGACCACCATTCTCGATCAACCCACCATAAAGGCGTTGGATAAACAAAATGTTGCTCAGGCATTAAGTGTCGTTCCCGGCGTGGTGCTGCAAAAATCAGGCAGCCGCAACGAAGAACAGGTCAAAGTTCGTGGTTTTGATAGCCGTCAGGTGCCGGTCTATTTCGACGGCGTCCCCATTTATGTTCCCTATGATGGTAACCTCGATCTGGCGCGGATTTTAACCAACAATCTGGGCGCGGTCGAAGTTTCCAAAGGGTATTCCTCACTGCTACAGGGACCTAATCAGATGGGGGGTTCCATAAACATCACCACTCAGAAACCGACCAAACCGCTGGAAGCGAGTCTGGGATATCGTCAGGGATGGAGCCGTAGTCAGGACAACGCCTACGATATGCACGCTTCATTTGCCGCCAGCAGCGATCTGGGATACTTGCAAGTCAGCGGCAGCCAGCTAAAACAGGATTTTCTCGGCCTGCCACACGGTGTTAATAATGATATTGCAGGCAAGCACGGCAAGATGATTAACTCATCTGCCGATGACAAACGCGGCATTGTGAAGCTCGGTTTTACACCGCGTGAAAACGATGAATACACGCTGACTTACATTAAGCAGGATGGCGAAAAAGACAACCCGCCATACAGCGGAAACAGTGGCCAAAAGTCACGCTACTGGCAGTGGCCGGAGTATGACAAAGAAAGTTTTTACTATCAGGGAACCACACAGCTAAACGACCGTTTTACCCTGAAAAGCCGGCTGTATCGCGACACCTTTGAAAATACTCTCATGATGTACAACTCGCTGGCCGATCTGAAAAGTAAAAACGGTAGCTATAGTCACTATTCCGATTACAGCGATGGTGCCGGATTACAACTGGCGGCCGATGTACGTGAAAACGATCTGCTGTCGTTTGCCGTTAACTGGAAGGATGACGTACACCGGGAAAAAGGTGAACCTCACGCCGCTTACGATCGCTATGAAGATCGTACCTGGTCGCTCGCCAGTGAATATCAATGGGCTGCTGCTGATAATTTGGATGTTGTGGCCGGGATCAGCTATGACTGGCGTGATAGCGTAGAAGCGAAAAAACACGAAAAAGATGGCAGCATCACCCATTATGACGACAACAATCAGTCAGCTTTTAACTGGCAGGTGATGGGGAAATACCACTTTGCCAATGAAGACACGCTGGCGCTTTCATACTATGACCGCACGCGCTTCCCGACACTGAAAGAACGCTATACCACGTCCAAACCGGCGTATAACCAGATAGCCATTGTTAATCCACAACTTAAGCCAGAACGCGCTCGCGGAGTGGATTTAACCTGGAATGGCGCTTTCACCCGCGCCTGGGGATTTGAAGTCAGCGTTTACTATAACCGGGTAAGTGACGCCATCCTTTCACACAATATCGATGCCGATACCATTCAAAACCAGAACAGCGGCACGGTAGATTACAGTGGCCTGGATGCCGGTATTAAGGGGAAAATCAGCAATGTACTGGATGTAGGATTGAGCTACGCTCTGATTCATGCCGATGCCAAACGCAAAGATATCGGCAAGATAACCGATCTGCCGACACAGACAATGACTGCATGGATGACACTCAAACCGTGGGAGCCGTTAAGCGTAACGCTGTCGGAAGAGGCGCGTTCCTCCAGTTACAGCAACAGCGACGGTTCACAAAAAGCCGCCGGTTTTGCGGTGACCCACATTCGTGCCGATTACGCCTTAGGTCATGGCTTCAGCGTCAATGCGTCCGTCAATAACCTGTTTGATACGAAATATGCCTACAGCGAAGGGTTTATTGAAGAAGGGCGTAATTTCTGGGCAGGTGTGGAGTATACGTTCTGATTTGAAAGCGGATAGCGGCGTCAGCACCGCTATCCGCCTTATGAAAATCTTATTCTCTTCGCAGAAGGCGAAATACCCCCAGAACCAGGATAGCGCCGACCACCGCCACCAGGAAGCTGTGCAAATTAAAACCGCTAATGGAACCGCCAATGCCAAACATGGTCGCCAGCCAGCCGCCGACAACCGCACCGACTATCCCGAGAATACAGGTCAGGAAAAATCCACCACCATCACGCCCTGGCATGATCAGCTTGGCGATAATGCCGGCTATCAGGCCAAAAATAATCCAGGCAATAATTCCCATGTTCAGGCCCTCGTTTCGATGAATCGGACGCAGAAAATGTTTACGTCAACGCTCTAAGTATAGGCAAGGGCTGGATCGATGCTGGCGTCTGTCGGTTGATTTAAGATCAACGTGTAAAAAATATTCACGCATTTGTATTAAGTTTTGTTAATCACTACCGATAAACCAAAGACAGTTTGTCGGTCAGGAGTTTTTCCGCGTGAGTCATTACCATGAGCAGTTCCTGAAACAAAATCCGTTAGCAGTCCTGGGCATTTTACGCGATTTGCACAAAGCCGCTGTTCCCTTGCGTATCAGTTGGTCAGGCGGTCAGTTGATCAGCAAAATACTGGCAATAAGCCCTGATAAACTGGTGCTGGATCACGGCAGTCAACCAGAAGACAATAATGCAGCGCTTAAAGCGCAGCACATTACTATTACCGCCGAAACTCAGGGGGCGAAAGTCGAGTTTACTGTTGAACAATTACAGCAAAGTGAGTATTTGCAGCTTCCTGCGTTCATCACCACACTCCCTCCCGCCTTATGGTTTGTACAACGACGCCGATATTTTCGCATCTCCGCCCCACTTCATCCGCCTTATTATTGCCAGACCAAACTGGCAGATAACAGTACGTTACGTTTTCGCCTGTATGATTTATCGTTAGGTGGCATGGGCGCATTGCTGGAAACGGAAAAACCAGCCGGATTGCACGAAGGCATGCGCTTCGCACAGATTGAGGTCAACATGGGACAATGGGGAGTTTTTCACTTTGACGCCCAGTTACTGGCTATCAGCGAACGCAAATTGATTGATGGCAAAAATGAAACCATCTCCACTCCCCGTCTGAGCTTTCGTTTTCTTAACGTCGGCCCGACGGTGGAGCGGCAATTACAGCGAATTATTTTCTCACTCGAACGGGAAGCCCGGGAGAAAGCGGACAAAATACGCGACTGAGTTACATCGCATCCAGTGCCTGCTCGAGTTTGTAGATATAGCGCGGTGCCTGCGGTGCGGGGTGATTTTTCGCTACATGCTCGAGGAACTCGTCAGCGTCCAGATCGTTGATTTTACTGATCGCCTTTTTCCGATCTGATGAGAAAGTCCGTAACAGCGCGCCAGCTCCGTTGGCGTATGACACCACCAGTGCATATTGCAGTACCTTCGGATCTTCAATTCCTGCCAGCGGGCCGGTTTCCAGAATATTCAGGTAAGCCGCCCCCATTGAGATATTGCGCTCCGGGTTTTTCAGTTCGCTAGTTGTCGGTTCGCCACTCCACCCCATGCGGCGATAAACATCACGTCCGGACGTTGAGGCTTTCAACTGCATCAGACCAATCGCATTCGACTTACTGACCGCGTTTGGGTTACCGCCCGATTCAATAGCGATAATCGCCGTGATCAATTGTGGATCGACACCCCAGGCCGCACCGGCCTTCTGGCTTATTGGCATCCACTTCATTGCACGTTGTACCGGAACTTTCGCGTTCCACGGCGGGTTCGTGTAGTCATGCTTAGATGAACAACCCGCTAATAACACAATCAAAAAGGCAAACCATCTCAATTTCACTTCATCTATCCTTATAGCCTGGAATCGCCGTTGAGGTGACAACAGCACACCTAAGCGGCATGATATACAATTCGTTTCTGTTGTCAGCAAGGAATTGCCATGTCTCAGTTTCACTTAATCGCCCCGTCGGGTTACTGCATTAATCAGCACGCCGCGCAGCGCGGTATTCAACGCCTGACGGATGCAGGTCATCAGGTCAATAACGTAGAGGTCATTGCCCGACGCTGTGAGCGTTTTGCTGGTACGGAAACGGAGCGACTGGAGGATATCAATGCCCTTGCCAGGCTGACCTCACCCAACACTATCGTACTGGCAGTACGCGGCGGTTACGGTGCCAGTCGCTTACTGGCAGACATTGACTGGCAGGCACTGGTAACTCGCCAACAATATGATCCGTTGCTCATCTGCGGGCATAGCGATTTTACGGCCATTCAGTGCGCTCTTCTGGCGCAAGGCAATGTCATCACCTTTAGCGGACCGATGCTGGTGGCGAATTTTGGCGCGGATGAGTTGAACGCCTTTACCGAGCACCATTTCTGGCTGGCGTTACGTAATGAAACGTTCGCCATTGAATGGCAAGGGGAAGGCCCGGCGTGTCAGAGCGAAGGCACGTTGTGGGGAGGCAACCTCGCGATGTTGATTTCGCTGATTGGTACGCCCTGGATGCCGCAAATCGAGAACGGCATTCTGGTGCTGGAGGATATCAACGAGCATCCTTTCCGCGTCGAGCGCATGTTGTTACAGCTTTATCACGCAGGTATTTTACATCGTCAGAGCGCGATCATTCTCGGTAGTTTCAGTGGCAGCGCGCCAAATGATTATGACGCGGGTTACAACCTGGAGTCAGTTTACGCGTTCTTGCGCTCTCGTCTGTCGATCCCACTCATCACCGGCCTCGATTTTGGTCATGAACAACGCACGGTTACACTGCCGTTGGGCGCACATGCCATACTCAATAACGATAAAAGAGGCACACGGATGACAATAAGCGGTCATCCTGTTCTGAAAGCGTAAAAAAATCACGCTTCAGGGCCAAGTAAAACGCTGTTTCTGCCGTGAATATGGTAGGGTTTATAGTACGAGACAGCGTAATCAGGAGTAACCGACCGTTGGATGCCGCAACAATCATTAGCCTTTTCATCTTAGGCTCCATCCTTGTCACCAGTAGTATTTTACTTAGTTCATTTTCTTCCCGCCTTGGCATTCCGATTCTGGTTATTTTCCTGGCGATTGGCATGTTGGCGGGCGTCGATGGCGTCGGCGGCATTCCGTTTGATAATTATCCTTTTGCCTACATGGTAAGTAATCTGGCGCTGGCAATTATTTTGCTCGACGGCGGGATGCGAACCCAGGCCAGCTCATTTCGCGTTGCATTAGGTCCGGCGCTTTCACTGGCGACAGTCGGCGTGCTTATCACCTCAGGTTTAACCGGCATGATGGCGGCGTGGTTGTTTAATCTTGATTTGATTGAAGGCTTATTAATCGGTGCCATTGTCGGCTCCACCGACGCCGCAGCGGTCTTTTCTCTGCTTGGCGGCAAGGGACTTAACGAACGTGTTGGCTCAACACTGGAGATAGAATCCGGCAGCAATGATCCGATGGCCGTCTTTCTGACGATTACCTTGATTGCGATGATCCAGCATCATGAAAGCACTATTAGCTGGATGTTCGTTGTCGATATTCTGCAGCAATTTGGGCTGGGAATTGTGATCGGTCTTGGCGGTGGTTATTTACTGCTGCAAATGATTAACCGCATTGCTCTGCCTGCGGGCTTGTATCCATTGCTGGCATTAAGCGGCGGTATCCTGATTTTCTCTTTAACCACGGCGCTGGAAGGCAGCGGTATTCTGGCAGTTTATCTGTGCGGTTTTCTGCTGGGTAATCGCCCGATTCGCAACCGCTACGGCATTCTGCAAAATTTCGACGGCCTCGCCTGGCTGGCACAAATCGCCATGTTCCTCGTGCTCGGCCTGTTGGTTAATCCGAGCGACCTGCTGCCTATTGCCATTCCGGCGCTCATATTGTCCGCATGGATGATTTTCTTCGCCCGTCCCCTGTCGGTATTTGCCGGATTATTACCGTTCCGCGGCTTCAATCTGCGCGAACGGGTGTTTATCAGTTGGGTGGGATTACGCGGCGCGGTGCCGATCATTCTGGCAGTATTCCCGATGATGGCGGGGCTGGAAAATGCGCGCTTGTTCTTTAACGTCGCCTTCTTCGTGGTGCTGGTTTCACTGCTATTACAGGGAACATCACTCTCGTGGGCAGCGAAAAAAGCCAAAGTCGTGGTTCCGCCCGTCGGACGTCCTGTATCACGCGTTGGCCTGGATATTCACCCGGAAAACCCGTGGGAGCAGTTTGTTTATCAGTTAAGTGCCGATAAATGGTGCGTGGGTGCGGCACTGCGCGATCTGCATATGCCAAAAGAGACGCGTATTGCGGCACTGTTTCGTGATAACCAGTTGCTTCATCCCACCGGCAGCACCCGACTGCGCGAAGGCGATGTGCTGTGTGTAATTGGTCGGGAGCGCGATCTTCCGGCGCTTGGTAAACTGTTCAGCCAGTCGCCGCCAGTCGCGCTGGATCAACGCTTCTTTGGTGACTTCATTCTCGAAGCCAGCGCCAAATATGCTGATGTGGCGCTGATATATGGTCTGGAAGACGGCCGGGAATATCGCGATAAACAGCAAACACTGGGTGAAATTGTTCAGCAGTTGTTAGGCGCGGCACCGGTTGTCGGTGACCAGGTGGAGTTTGCCGGGATGATCTGGACGGTGGCTGAGAAAGAAGATAATGCCGTGTTGAAGATCGGCGTTCGGGTGGCAGAGGACGAAGCCGAATCTAAAATTTGATGTAGTTTGTATCGCCGGATGCGACGCTGTGCGTCTTATCCGGCTAACAGCAAGTTACACCGTCACAACTGGCACGCGTAACGCCAGCGCGCACATCAACTCATAGCCTACCGTTCCGGCAGCGGCGGCGACATCATCAATTTTGATCTCCTTGCCCCACAGCTCAACCGGCGTACCAATTCCCGCCTGCGGGCAAGGCGTCAAATCAACCGCCAGCATATCCATCGAGACTGTCCCTATCGTCATGGTGCGTACTCCGTCCACTAAAACAGGTGTACCGGTTGGCGCATGACGCGGATAACCATCGGCGTATCCGGCGGCGACAATGCCAATTCGCTGCTCATCGCGCGCGGTATAGTGACCGCCATAGCCCACACGATCTCCTGCTTTTAGTGTCTGGATACCAATAATCTCGCTGCTTAATGTCATTACCGGACGTAATCCAGTATTGGCAATATCCCGCCACTGACCGGACGGCGAAGCACCATACAAAATAATGCCTGGTCGAACCCAGTCAAAATGCGCTTCCGGATGCCACAGGGTTGCCGCCGAGTTAGACAACGAACGCCGACACTCCAGCCCTTCTGCTGCTCGCTCAATACGCGCCATCGCCGTAGAAATCCCATCAGGATGCTCCGCATCGGCAAAATGCGACATCAGCGTCATTTCGCCAACATTCGCCATCGCCCGCAATTGCTGCCAGACGGTAAGCATGCGCTCAGGCATGAAGCCCAGCCGATTCATCCCGCTGTTCACTTTAAGATAAATATCCAGCGGTGCCTTTAGTCGCGCGTTTTGCAACGCTTTGAGCTGCCAGTTGCTGTGTACACAGGTGGTCAGCCGGTACTGGTCATAAATTTCCAGATCCTGAGCATGGAAAAATCCCTCCAGCATCAGGATCGGCCCTTTCCAGCCGCGCTCGCGTAACGTTATCGCCTCTTCCAGATTAAGTAATGCAAAGCCATCGGTGGCCCCGAGCGCGCTCCAGATACGCTCGACACCGTGACCATACGCGTTGGCTTTTACCACCGACCAGACACGCGCATGCGGCGCGGCCTGGCGAACAATGGTCAGATTCTGTTTTAATGCCTGCAGATCGAGGCTGGCCTGTATCGGTCTGGTCATCTCGCGTCCTTAGCTGTGCGCGCCATGTAAATGACCCGGGCGCGATGGCGTAAATCCACGGCTGTAGCGCGCCACGCTTAAATCCTCATACGGGATAGCGGGCGTGCGACCAGAGAGCAGATCGCTTAACAACTGACCAGAACCGCAAGCCATCGTCCAGCCGAGCGTGCCGTGACCGGTATTCAGCCACAAATTTTTAAAGCGTGTACGCCCCACAACCGGCGTGCCATCTGGCGTCATCGGGCGTAGCCCCGTCCAGAACGTGGCCTGCTCAACATGACCGCCGCGCGGATAGAGATCGCGAACCACCATCTCCAGCGTTTCACGACGCGGCTGTAGCAGTTCAGTATTAAAGCCAACAATTTCCGCCATTCCGCCGACACGGATGCGATTATCGAAACGTGTAATGGCAATTTTGTAGGTTTCATCGAGAATAGTGGACACCGGCGCACCATCTTCTTGTGCAATAGGAATGGTCAGCGAGTAACCTTTCAGCGGGTAGACCGGAATATCAACAATGCCTTTGAGCATCGCTGTCGAGTAAGAACCAAATGCCATCACATACGCATCGGCCTTAATCACTTCATCACCACACTTCACGCCATAGATCTGCTCACCGTCGCAAAGCAGTTGATCGACAGGCGTATTAAAGCGGAATTTAACCCCCGCCTGTTCCGCCATTCGCGCTAAATTCTGGGTAAAGAGCTGGCAATCGCCGGTTTCGTCATTGGGCAGTTGCAGGCCACCGGTGAGTTTGTGTGCCACTTCGGCCAGCGCTGGCTCCACTTCCGCCAGACGGCTGGATCCCAGTAGTTTGTACGGCACACCAGCATCTTCCAGAACGGCAATATCGCGAGTCGCGTTTTCATATTGTTGTTCGGTACGGAACAGTTGCAGCGTCCCGCCCTGCCGCCCTTCATACTGGATGTTAGTCTCAGCACGTAATGTTTTCAGGCAATCACGGCTGTATTCCGCCAGGCGCACCATCCGCCCTTTGTTTTCCATGTAGTGGCTGGTGTCGCAGTTACGTAACATTTGCCACATCCATTTCAACTGAAATTGCGTACCGTCGAGACGAACCGCCAGCGGTGCATGGCGCTGAAACATCCATTTAATCGCCTTCAACGGCACACCTGGCGCCGCCCACGGTGCCGCATAACCAGGCGAGATTTGCCCGGCATTTGCTGCGCTGGTTTCCAGGGCTGCTCCCGGTTCCCGATCAATAACGGTGACCTCATGTCCTGCCTGATTTAAATACCAGGCGCTGGCAACGCCTACCACACCACTTCCCAGTATGACAACTCGCATAGCCACTCCGATAACGGTAGATACAGTAAAAGAACAATAATCTAATTACATCTTGATAACCTAGATGAAAATATTATTCAACATATGGCTTTTTTATGGTGAGCTGGCTCACATCTCCCTGACGCTGTGGGAATATGCCGTCTTTGGTATCTCCTGCTGAAGGTGCTTTTTATCCAGCAGAAAATTCCGTTCAGAGGCTGATTATTGGCACTACGATAATAAGAAATCGCAAAGAAAAAAATTCTCCGGCGACGCGGTTTTTAACGGGTGTTCTATGCTTGAAATGAGGTCCTCCACACAGAGAGTACCGACAACAATGAGGTGCGCGTATGGCGACGATCGATTCTATGAATAAGGACACCACACGTTTGAGCGATGGACCCGACTGGACGTTCGAGCTGCTGGATATTTATCTGGCAGAGATAGACCGGGTGGCGAAACTCTATCGGCTGGATACCTACCCGCACCAGATTGAAGTGATCACCTCAGAACAGATGATGGATGCCTACTCCAGCGTCGGTATGCCGATTAACTATCCGCACTGGTCATTTGGTAAGAAGTTTATCGAAACTGAGCGCCTGTATAAGCATGGCCAACAAGGGCTGGCCTATGAAATTGTCATAAACTCTAACCCGTGTATCGCTTACCTGATGGAAGAGAACACCATTACCATGCAGGCGCTGGTGATGGCGCATGCCTGTTACGGCCATAACTCTTTCTTCAAAAACAATTATTTATTCCGTAGCTGGACCGATGCCAGTTCGATTGTCGATTACCTGATTTTCGCCCGCAAATACATTACCGAGTGCGAAGAACGTTATGGCGTTGATGAGGTAGAAAAGCTGCTGGACTCGTGCCATGCGCTGATGAACTACGGAGTGGATCGTTACAAACGCCCGCAAAAAATCTCGCTGCAAGAGGAGAAAGCCCGGCAGAAAAGCCGCGAAGAGTATCTGCAAAGTCAGGTCAATATGCTCTGGCGTACCCTGCCGAAACGCGAAGAAGAGAAAACCGTTGCCGAAGCGCGCCGCTATCCTTCCGAACCACAAGAAAACCTGCTCTATTTTATGGAGAAAAATGCCCCACTGCTGGAATCATGGCAGCGTGAAATCCTGCGCATTGTGCGTAAGGTGAGCCAGTATTTTTATCCGCAAAAACAGACTCAGGTGATGAACGAAGGCTGGGCCACCTTCTGGCACTACACCATCCTTAACCATCTGTACGATGAAGGGAAAGTGACCGAACGCTTTATGCTGGAGTTCTTGCATAGTCACACCAATGTGGTCTTCCAGCCACCGTATAACAGCCCGTGGTACAGCGGCATTAATCCGTATGCTCTCGGATTCGCCATGTTCCAGGATATTAAGCGGATTTGTCAGTCACCAACGGAAGAAGACAAATACTGGTTCCCGGATATCGCCGGTTCTGACTGGCTGGAAACGCTGCATTTCGCGATGCGTGATTTCAAAGATGAGAGCTTTATCAGTCAATTCCTGTCACCGAAGGTAATGCGTGATTTCCGCTTCTTCACCGTGCTGGATGATGATCGGCATAATTATCTGGAAATTTCTGCCATTCATAATGAGGAAGGTTATCGGGAGATCCGTAACCGATTATCGTCGCAATATAACTTAAGCAATCTGGAGCCGAATATTCAGATCTGGAACGTGGATTTGCGCGGCGACCGTTCGCTGATTCTACGCTACATTCCGCATAACCGCGCTCCGCTGGATCGGGGACGTAAAGAGGTGCTGAAACATGTGCATCGTTTGTGGGGATTTGATGTGACGCTGGAGCAGCAAAACGAAGATGGCAGCGTCGAGTTGCTGGAACGTTGCCCGCCAAGAATGGGAAATCTGTAAAAAGTCCTCCTCATTTGAGGAGGACTCATTTTTGCCTGATGTGGCGTACAAAGTATCGAAAATTCAATATATTGCAAGAACAACGTAAGCCTGATAAGCATAGCGCATCAGGCAATTACGCGTTTGTCATCAGTCTGGATGGATTATCGCCCCTGAATGGCTAAATCACCTGGCAAGTTCTTCTGCATCCGGTGCCAAATCTCGCCACTCTCATGCCCATAGCGACGCACCGTTTCGTAAACCTGATCGTGCGCGCCTTCACTGCACAATGCCGACAGCTTGTGGTAGAAACCCAGCGCCAGACTGCGCGCTTCCGGATTAGCAAAATAGTGACGACCAATGCGCGTGTACAACCCTTTCATCCCGTTAATGATCAGGCCGTAAATCGGGTTGCCAGAGGCAAACGCCAGACCGCGGAAAATGTTGTAATCCAGATCAGCAAAAGCATCGGCGTGATCGGCCACTTCATTGGCGGTTGCCAGCACTTCCTGCGCTTTATCAGGGTGCTGACGAAACGCGGTGCGAATAAAAATAGTTGAAATATTGGTACGCACAGACAGCAAATTATCAATAAGTTGCGGCACACTTTCGTGGTCGAGTCGCGCCAGTGTTTCAAGGATATTTAAACCGGAGGTTTCCCAGAAATTATTCACCTTCGTTGGCTTGCCATGTTGAATAGTCAACCAGCCATCTCGTGCCAGTCGCTGCAACACTTCACGTAACGTCGTACGCGTTACGCCAATTAATTCTGAAAGTTCACGTTCTGCGGGCAAAATAGTCCCGGGTGGGAAGCGGTTATTCCAGATACTTTCAATAATGTACTCTTCCGCGAAACCTGCCGGGCTTTGCGCCTTAATGACCATAGTGAGATTTCCATAACACAGCAAAACAAAGTTGGACTCATCATACCAGAGGGCTAACTACGCTGATAGCAGACAAAAAGAAGAAAAAAGGGATCAGGGCTTCATTTTCCGCATCTCTTTCCGCTTGACTATCAAGACTTGCCTCACTCCTGCCTGGCCGTTAAGCTTTGCGTTCTAACATAAAAACATCATTTATTATTTGTAAGGTAAGGGAAACCATCATGGAGATCTCCTGGGGCCGCGCGTTATGGCGCAATTTTTTGGGCCAGTCACCTGACTGGTACAAACTTGCCCTCATTATTTTCTTAATTGTTAACCCGTTAATTTTCCTCATCAGCCCTTTTGTTGCTGGCTGGCTGTTGGTAGCGGAATTTATTTTCACCCTGGCGATGGCGCTCAAATGCTATCCGCTACTGCCTGGCGGCCTGTTGGCTATCGAAGCGGTATTCATAGGCATGACCAGCGCGGAGCACGTCCGTGAAGAGGTGGCGGCGAATCTTGAAGTCTTGCTGCTACTGATGTTTATGGTGGCGGGTATCTATTTTATGAAACAGCTATTGCTGTTCATCTTTACCCGCTTGCTGTTAAGCATTCGCTCCAAAATGCTGTTATCGCTCTCTTTTTGTGTGGCGGCTGCGTTTCTCTCCGCGTTCCTGGATGCCTTAACTGTAGTGGCCGTGGTGATCAGCGTTGCGGTGGGTTTTTATGGTATTTATCACCGAGTGGCTTCTTCCCGTGCCGAAGATACCGATCTGCAAGACGACAGCCATATCGACAAGCATTACAAGGTGGTGCTGGAGCAGTTCCGTGGTTTTCTGCGTAGCCTGATGATGCACGCGGGTGTCGGTACTGCATTAGGCGGTGTGATGACCATGGTCGGTGAACCGCAAAACCTGATTATTGCGAAAGCTGCTGGCTGGCATTTTGGCGATTTCTTCCTGCGCATGTCACCAGTAACCGTCCCGGTTCTGATTTGTGGTTTGTTAACCTGCCTGTTAGTGGAGAAAATGCGTTGGTTTGGCTACGGTGAAACGCTGCCGGAGAAAGTCCGCGAAGTGCTGCAGCAGTTTGACGATCAAAGCCGTAACCAGCGTACACGTCAGGATAAAATTCGCCTGATTGTCCAGGCGATTATCGGCGTCTGGCTGGTCACCGCGCTGGCGTTGCATCTGGCGGAAGTCGGCCTGATTGGTTTGTCTGTCATTATTCTGACTACATCACTGACCGGTGTCACTGATGAACATGCTATCGGCAAAGCCTTCACCGAATCTCTGCCATTCACTGCACTGTTGACGGTCTTTTTCTCGGTAGTTGCGGTGATTATCGACCAACAACTGTTCTCCCCAATTATCCAGTTTGTATTGCAGGCATCAGAACACGCCCAGCTATCGCTGTTCTATATCTTCAACGGTTTGCTGTCTTCCATTTCGGATAACGTCTTTGTGGGAACGATTTATATCAACGAAGCCAAAGCAGCAATGGAGAGCGGCGCTATCAGTATGAAGCAATATGAACTGCTGGCCGTCGCCATTAACACCGGGACCAACCTGCCATCCGTCGCCACGCCGAACGGACAAGCTGCGTTCTTGTTCCTGTTAACCTCCGCTCTCGCGCCATTGATACGTCTTTCTTATGGCCGCATGGTATGGATGGCTCTGCCCTACACCC
The DNA here is from genome assembly GCF_000408525.1 of Escherichia sp. KTE96. Classification (NCBI taxonomy): domain Bacteria; kingdom Pseudomonadati; phylum Pseudomonadota; class Gammaproteobacteria; order Enterobacterales; family Enterobacteriaceae; genus Escherichia; species Escherichia sp. KTE96. The sequence goes on from NZ_KE137149.1 coordinate 3,007,545, forward strand.
TCGTACTGACCCTCGTCGGGCTACTCTGCGTAGAGTTTACTCTTGCCCCTGTAACTGAATGGTTTATGCAAATGGGGTGGATAGCAACGCTTTGATAACAACTTACCGGGCATATTCATGCCCGGTTTGCCTTTCCGCCCGATAATTGTTCAATTACATCCTATTTTTACTCCCTCCTGGTGGCGCAACGAATGAATTGGTTTAAACTGCGCATTCGATGCATATTGCAGGGAAATTATTATGTTGCGATTTTTGAACCAATGTTCACAGGGGCGGGGTGCTTGGTTGTTAATGGCGCTTACCGCTCTGGCACTGGAACTGACGGCGCTGTGGTTCCAGCATGTGATGTTATTGAAACCTTGCGTGCTCTGTATTTATGAACGCTGCGCGTTATTCGGTGTTCTGGGTGCCGCGTTGATTGGCGCTATCGCCCCGAAAACGCCGCTGCGTTATGTGGCGATGATTATCTGGTTGTATAGCGCGTTTCGTGGTGTGCAGTTAACTTACGAACACACCATGCTCCAGCTCTATCCTTCGCCGTTTATGACCTGTGATTTCATGGTTCGCTTCCCAGACTGGCTGCCGCTGGATAAATGGGTGCCACAAGTGTTTGTCGCCTCTGGTGATTGCGCTGAGCGTCAGTGGGAGTTTTTAGGTCTGGATATGCCGCAGTGGTTGCTCGGTATTTTTGTTGCTTACCTGATTGTCGCAGTGCTGGTGGTGATTTCCCAGCCATTTAAAGCGAAAAAACGTGACCTGTTTGGTCGCTAATCAATCAGGCGCTCCTGCGGGAGCGCCTGTCTCGATTCATCCTGTCAATAATTCAATGCCAGATGCAACGTTAACGCTTTATCCGCTCTACGGCATTTCTGGCGGTGTAATCCCGAAGTGGTTCCACGCCCGCACTGTCGCCATACGCCCGCGCGGTGTACGCTGCAAAAAGCCTTGCTGAATCAAATAAGGTTCCAGCACATCCTCAATGGTTTCACGCTCTTCGCCAATGGCTGCAGCCAGGTTATCCAGGCCAACCGGACCACCGAAGAATTTATCGATTACCGCCAGCAATAACTTGCGATCCATATAATCGAAACCTTCTGCATCGACATTAAGCATATCCAGCGCCTGGGCGGCGATATCTGCCGAGATGGTGCCATCATGCTTCACTTCGGCAAAATCACGCACACGACGCAGCAAACGATTAGCGATACGTGGCGTACCTCGCGCCCGGCGAGCGACTTCCAGTGCGCCATCGTCACTCATCTCAAGCCCCATAAACCGTGCGCTACGACTGACGATATATTGCAGATCAGGCACCTGGTAAAACTCCAGGCGCTGCACTATACCGAAACGGTCACGCAATGGCGATGTCAATGAGCCAGCACGCGTGGTCGCGCCAATCAGGGTGAACGGTGGTAGATCGATTTTTATCGAACGCGCTGCCGGGCCTTCACCAATCATAATATCCAACTGGTAATCTTCCATCGCCGGATACAGCACCTCTTCCACGACTGGCGAGAGACGATGGATCTCATCAATAAACAGCACATCGTGCGGTTCAAGGTTGGTCAGCATTGCCGCCAGGTCACCCGCCTTTTCCAGTACCGGACCAGACGTTGTGCGTAAATTGACGCCCATTTCATTGGCAACGATGTTGGCTAACGTGGTTTTTCCCAGGCCAGGAGGACCAAAAATCAATAGATGATCGAGGGCATCGCCGCGCAGTTTCGCCGCTTTGATGAAAATCTCCATCTGCGAACGGACCTGCGGCTGACCAACATACTCTTCCAGTAATTTGGGGCGAATAGCGCGATCTACCACATCTTCCGGCAAGGTCGTACCGGCAGAAATCAGACGGTCTGCTTCAATCATCCTTTACCTCATAACGCGGCGCGCAGGGCTTCGCGAATTAATGTTTCACTGCTGGCATCAGGACGAGCGATTTTGCTCACCATGCGGCTGGCTTCTTGTGGTTTATAGCCCAGCGCCACCAGCGCAGCAACCGCTTCCTGCTCGGCATCGTCGGTTGCCGGGCTTGCCGGTGAGGTCAACACCAGATCGGCAGCCGGTGTAAACAGATCGCCGTGCAGGCCTTTAAAGCGATCTTTCATTTCAACAATCAGCCGTTCGGCAGTTTTTTTACCTATGCCAGGTAATTTCACCAGTGCTGCAGGATCCTCACGCTCAACGGCATTAACAAACTGCTGCGCTGACATACCAGAGAGGATCGCCAGTGCCAGTTTCGGCCCCACACCGTTGGTTTTAATCAGTTCTTTAAACAGCGTGCGTTCTTGCTTATTGTTAAAACCGTACAGTAACTGCGCGTCTTCACGTACTACAAAGTGGGTGAAGACTATCGTTTCCTGGCCCGCTTCAGGGAGTTCATAAAAACAGGTCATCGGCATATGCACTTCATAGCCTACGCCGCCCACTTCAAGTAACACCAGCGGGGGTTGTTTTTCCAGAATGATGCCTCTCAGCCTGCCTATCACATGACGCTCCTGCGTAATGAATCAAAGATAATGCTGTATGATAAAAAAATGCTGGATAGATATCCAGCGAAGGATGCAGAAAAATTGCGAGGCGTCTCGATGAACGGAGAATTGTCACTGCATAATTCATTCTCCAGGTCATATTGAAAGCAAATATTTTATATATTAAATATTCAGGTAAAAGACCCCCCAAAAAAAAATAAACTTGACTATACCTGCGATAAAAAAGATTTTATGTTATTAAACATATTCAAATTTATTTCAATGGAATGATAAAGTGAATATTAATTATCCTGCTGAATATGAAACTGGTGATATTGTATTTACATGTATAGGTGCCGCATTATTCGGCCAAATTTCTGCCGCATCAAATTGCTGGAGTAATCACGTCGGGATCATTATCGGTCATGACGGCGATGATTTTCTGGTCGCAGAAAGCCGTGTTCCCCTCTCCACCATCACCACACTGTCCCATTTTATTAAACGTTCTTCTCACCAACGCTATGCCGTAAAGCGATTAGGTGCAGGGCTGACAGAACAGCAAAAACAAAGGCTGATAGAACAGGTTCCCTCTCGACTGCGCAAGCTCTATCACACCGGGTTTAAATATGAGTCATCTCGCCAGTTCTGCTCAAAGTTTGTCTTTGATATTTATAAAGAAGCATTATGTATTCCGGTAGGCGAGATAGAAACTTTTGAAGAGTTATTACACAGCAATCCACATGCAAAACTTACTTTCTGGAAATTCTGGTTTTTAGGCTCAATTCCGTGGGCGCGAAAAACCGTAACGCCAGCGAGTTTGTGGCATCATCCGGGTCTGGTGTTGATTCATGCCGAAGGTGTAGGTACGCCTCAGCCTGAACTGACCGAGGCAGTATAATTTAACGCAGTCGCCCGCGAGCCAGATTCAGCCGCGATTCGCTCATCTGCATCGCATTCTGACTGATATGGCAGTGGGTGATGGCAATTGCCAGCGCATCAGCGGCGTCTGCCTGCGGGTTAGCGGGAAGTTTCAGCAAGGTGCGAACCATATGCTGCACCTGGCTTTTCTCGGCACTGCCAATACCCACCACGGTTTGCTTTACCTGGCGAGCGGCATACTCAAATACCGGCAATTCCTGATTCACCGCTGCCACAATCGCCACACCACGCGCCTGCCCCAGTTTCAGGGCAGAATCGGCGTTCTTCGCCATAAAGACTTGTTCGATTGCGAAATAATCTGGCTGGAACTGGGTGATGATTTCCGTCACGCCCGCATAAATGAGCTTCAGACGAGACGGTAAATCATCCACTTTGGTGCGTATGCATCCGCTACCCAGGTAGGACAGTTGTCTGCCCACCTGGCGGATAACGCCGTAACCGGTAACGCGTGAACCCGGGTCAATGCCGAGAATAATCGCCATCACGCGTCTCCGTTTTGTTGTTTAGCCGGCCTCATCAGAGGGTCGCTGCAACCTCATCAGAGATCTCACCGTTATGGTAAACTTCCTGCACGTCGTCGCAGTCTTCCAGCATATCGATCAGACGCATCAGTTTCGGTGCGGTTTCTGCATCCATATCAGCTTTGGTTGACGGGATCATAGATACTTCCGCGCTATCTGCTTTCAGACCTGCCGCTTCCAGAGCGTCGCGTACTTTACCCATCTCTTCCCATGCGGTGTAAACGTCAATCGCGCCGTCATCATAGGTCACAACGTCTTCAGCACCTGCTTCCAGCGCCGCTTCCATAATGGTGTCTTCGTCACCTTTCTCGAAGGAGATCACACCTTTTTTGCTGAACAGATAAGCCACGGAACCGTCAGTACCGAGGTTGCCACCACATTTGCTGAATGCGTGACGCACTTCAGCAACGGTACGGTTGCGGTTGTCAGAGAGACATTCAATCATGATTGCAGTGCCGCCAGGACCGTAACCTTCGTAGATGATGGTTTCCATGTTCGCATCATCATCACCGCCCACACCACGTGCAATTGCGCGGTTCAGGGTGTCACGGGTCATGTTGTTAGACAGTGCTTTATCAATGGCAGCACGCAGACGCGGGTTAGCATCCGGATCGCCACCACCCAGTTTAGCTGCGGTCACCAGCTCACGAATGATTTTAGTGAAGATTTTACCGCGCTTAGCATCCTGCGCAGCTTTACGATGTCTGGTGTTGGCCCATTTACTATGACCTGCCATAAAAATATCTCCAAAATAACTATACACTTGATCCTTCAGGCTGCCTGCGTTAGCGGCTCTCGTTTACCACCTTGATACAGCTCGAAGGATTTTGTGTATACGCCTTCTCAGGCTAAGTTAATTACAAATTGTTCAATCGCCTGTCGGTTGCTCCACGACTTAGTAAGCGCCGCCGCAGCGGGCGCATCAAGCCATTGGTATGCCAGATGTTCAGTAAAAACAATCTGGCGCTCGTGTGGTAGCGCAAGACAGAACCATGATTCCGTATTACGCGTCACGCCCGGCGCATAGCGATGACGCAAATGTGAAAAAATTTCAAACTCTACCGTGCGCTGACAGTCAATTAAGGTCAGTTGTTCAGCAACAACATCAATGGTGACCTCTTCCTTTACTTCGCGCATAGCAGCTTGCGGCGCGGTTTCACCCTCCTCCACACTGCCGGTTACCGACTGCCAGAAGTCAGGATCGTCACGCCGCTGTAACATCAGCACCCGTTTCGTATCTTGTGCGTAAATGACCACTAAGATCGAAACGGGACGCTTATACACTTTATCCTTCACGCTGCCTCTTCGTTGGCTGCTTTCGCTCATCCCATTCACATAGTTATCTATGCTCATGGGAGTTCACTCAGTTGCCGCCTCGATGCACCGCAAATGATTTCGTGTATTTTATTCATATCAGTTATTCTCAGCCTTCTTGACAACCTGAATGCTCAGCTCAGCCAGTGCAGTTGGGTTGGCAAAGCTCGGGGCTTCAGTCATCAGACACGCTGCCGCCGTTGTTTTCGGGAAGGCGATAACGTCACGGATGTTGTCGGTGCCGGTCAGCAGCATGGTCAGACGGTCAAGACCGAATGCCAAACCTGCGTGCGGCGGCGTACCATATTTCAGGGCATCGAGCAGGAAGCCGAATTTCTCGCGCTGTTCTTCTTCGGTGATACCCAGAATGCCAAACACCGTCTGCTGCATATCACCATTATGGATACGCACAGAGCCACCGCCCACTTCGTAACCATTGATGACCATATCGTAAGCGTTCGCCACCGCATTTTCCGGTGCCGCTTTCAGCTCGGCGGCAGTCATGTCTTTCGGTGAGGTGAACGGATGGTGCATTGCCGTCAGGCCGCCTTCGCCATCGTCTTCAAACATCGGGAAGTCGATAACCCACAGCGGTGCCCATTTGCTTTCGTCGGTCAGGCCAAGATCTTTACCGACTTTCAGACGCAGTGCGCCCATCGCGTCGGCAACAATTTTCTTGTTGTCGGCACCGAAGAAAATCATATCGCCATCTTGTGCGGCGGTACGATCCAGGATGGCTTCGATGATTTCAGCGTTGAGGAATTTCGCTACCGGGCTGTTGATACCTTCCAGACCTTTCGCGCGTTCGTTGACTTTGATGTAAGCCAGACCTTTCGCGCCGTAGATTTTGACGAAGTTACCGTATTCGTCGATCTGCTTACGGGTCAGCGATGCCCCGCCCGGAACTCGCAGAGCAGCAACACGACCTTTCGGATCGTTCGCTGGCCCCGCGAATACCGCAAACTCAACGGATTTCAGCAGGTCGGCAACGTCGGTCAGTTCCATCGGGTTACGCAGATCCGGTTTATCAGAACCATAACGGCGTTCAGCTTCCGCAAAGGTCATTACCGGGAAATCGCCCAGATCTACGCCCTTCACTTCCAGCCACAGATGACGCACCAGGGCTTCCATGACTTCACGCACTTGCGGCGCGGTCATGAAAGAAGTTTCCACATCGATCTGGGTAAATTCAGGCTGACGATCAGCACGCAGGTCTTCGTCACGGAAACACTTAACGATCTGATAGTAGCGGTCGAAACCGGACATCATCAGCAACTGTTTGAACAACTGCGGAGACTGCGGCAGCGCGTAGAATTTACCTTTGTGCACACGAGACGGCACCAGGTAGTCACGTGCGCCTTCCGGCGTCGCTTTGGTCAGCATCGGAGTTTCGATGTCGAGGAAGCCGTGGTCATCCATAAAACGGCGCACCAGGCTAGTAATTTTAGCGCGCGTTTTCAGGCGTTGAGCCATTTCCGGACGACGCAGGTCGAGGTAGCGGTATTTCAGACGCGCTTCTTCGGTGTTGACGTGGTTAGAGTCAAGCGGCAGAACGTCTGCGCGGTTGATGATGGTCAGCGAAGACGCCAGCACTTCGATTTCGCCGGTCGCCATATCGCGGTTGATATTTTTTTCGTCACGCGCACGCACGGTGCCCGTTACCTGAATGCAGAACTCATTACGCAGTTCGGAGGCCAGCTTTAACGCGTCCGCACGATCCGGATCGAAAAATACCTGCACGATACCTTCGCGGTCGCGCATATCGATGAAGATCAGGCTACCAAGATCACGACGACGGTTGACCCAACCACACAGAGTCACCTGCTGCCCCACGTGGGACAAACGGAGCTGTCCACAATATTCTGTACGCATGAGATATCCCTTAACTTAGCTGCCGGCGGATGTCCCCTGCTGCGCAGGTGACCTAAGTCGCAGCGTTAGCTGTATGTCACAACTGAATGAAAAAAGGCGGCTATTATACTGGAAATTCTGCCGCACCGTAAGAGTCTGGCCCGCTCTGGAACGACTCGTTACCACTTTATATCAGGCCTGGAATCAGACTCTACCCTTGTTTGCTATAAAGGTGTTGCCTGAACACATAAAAATTAACAAAATTTGTCATCCTGCCATCGGCTAATCGCATTAAGGTGAGAGGTACGATTTTGTTTTATCAGGAGAGATCATGCTTGAGCTTAATGCTAAAACCACTGCGCTGGTGGTGATTGATTTACAGGAAGGCATCTTGCCTTTTGCCGGTGGCCCACATACTGCCGAGGATGTTGTTAATCGCGCCGGAAAACTGGCGGCGAAATTTCGCGCAAACGGACAGTCCGTATTTCTGGTGCGCGTCGGCTGGTCTGCCGATTATGCCGAAGCATTGAAACAGCCGGTTGATGCGCCTTCGCCTGCCAAAACGTTGCCGGAGAACTGGTGGCGGCATCCTGCGGCGTTAGGTGCAACTGACAGCGATATTGAAATCATTAAACGTCAATGGGGTGCGTTTTACGGTACGGATCTAGAGTTGCAATTACGCCGTCGTGGCATTGACACCATTGTCTTGTGTGGGATTTCAACCAATATCGGCGTTGAGTCCACCGCCCGTAACGCGTGGGAGTTAGGGTTTAATCTGGTGATCGCTGAAGACGCCTGTAGCGCCGCCAGTACCGAACAGCACAACAACAGCATCAACCATATCTACCCGCGCATTGCTCGTGTGCGTCGCGTGGAAGAGATCCTCAACGCGTTATGATTTATATCGGTCTGCCGCAATGGTCGCATCCAAAATGGGTGCGGTTGGGGATCTCCAGCCTGGAAGAGTACGCCCGCCATTTTAACTGCGTGGAGGGCAACACGACCCTTTATGCTCTGCCAAAGCCGGAAGTGGTTCTGCGCTGGCGCGAGCAAACCAGCGATGATTTTCGTTTTTGTTTTAAATTTCCGGCGACCATTTCGCACCAGGCCGCATTGCGACATTGCGATGATTTAGTAGCAGAATTTTTAACCCGCATGTCACCGTTAGCGCCGCGCATTGGGCAATACTGGCTGCAACTGCCCGCCACATTTGGCCCCCGGGATCTGTCTGCACTGTGGCACTTTCTCGATTCCCTTCCTCGCGAATTTACCTATGGTGTGGAAGTTCGTCATCCGCTGTTTTTTGCCAAAGAGGTAGAGGAACAAACGCTTAATCGCGGTTTGCATCAGCGCGGCGTTAATCGGGTGATTTTAGACAGCCGTCCGGTTCATGCAGCGCGTCCGCATAATGAAGCCATTCGCGACGCGCAACGGAAAAAGCCCAAAGTTCCGGTTCATGCCGTATTAACAGCGACAAACCCACTGATCCGTTTTATCGGCAGCGATGATATGACGCAAAATCGGGAATTATTTCAGGTCTGGTTACAAAAATTAGCACAGTGGCACCAGACCACCACGCCTTATCTTTTTTTACATACGCCAGATATTGCCCAGGCACCGGAACTGGTACATACCCTTTGGGAAGACTTACGTAAGACACTTCCAGAGATCGGAGCAGTTCCGGCTATTCCACAGCAATCTTCTCTTTTCTGAAATTGCCACCTATCATAGACAGGAGCCATCGGCCATTTTAAAGGGAGTTTGTATGGTAAGCGCGCTGTATGCCGTTTTAAGTGCGTTGTTATTAATGAAGTTCTCTTTTGATGTTGTTCGCCTGCGAATGCAATATCGCGTTGCCTATGGTGACGGCGGTTTTAGCGAACTGCAAAGCGCCATTCGCATTCACGGTAACGCGGTGGAATATATTCCCATCGCGATTGTATTGATGCTGTTTATGGAAATGAATGGCGCAGAAACCTGGATGGTACATATTTGCGGCATTGTTCTGCTTGCCGGGCGTCTGATGCATTATTACGGTTTTCATCACCGTCTGTTTCGCTGGCGGCGTTCCGGCATGAGCGCCACCTGGTGTGCGCTGTTGCTGATGGTGCTGGCGAATCTTTGGTATATGCCCTGGGAGTTGGTTTTCTCCCTGCGTTAGCGCACAATACGCCACTTTCTTTTTCCCGGATTTTTACGTTATGTCTCACCGCGACACGTTATTTTCTGCCCCTATCGCCAGACTGGGCGACTGGACCTTTGATGAACGGGTAGCCGAAGTCTTCCCGGATATGATCCAGCGTTCCGTTCCCGGCTATTCCAATATTATTTCAATGATTGGCATGTTGGCCGAACGCTTCGTACAACCTGGTACGCAGGTTTACGATCTGGGCTGTTCTTTGGGCGCGGCGACGCTCTCGGTGCGTCGCAATATTCATCATGATAATTGTAAAATTATCGCCATCGACAACTCCCCGGCGATGATTGAACGCTGCCGTCGCCATATCGACGCCTATAAAGCGCCAACACCTGTAGAAGTAATCGAGGGTGATATTCGCGATATTGCCATTGAAAACGCGTCGATGGTGGTACTGAATTTTACCCTGCAATTCCTTGAGCCTTCTGAACGTCAGGCATTACTGGATAAAATTTATCAAGGACTGAATCCTGGCGGTGCGCTGGTGCTTTCGGAAAAATTCAGTTTCGAAGATGCCAAAGTCGGTGAACTGCTGTTCAACATGCACCACGATTTTAAACGCGCCAACGGTTACAGCGAGCTGGAGATCAGCCAAAAACGCAGCATGTTAGAAAACGTGATGCTGACCGATTCTGTGGAAACCCATAAAGCACGCCTGCATAAAGCCGGATTTGAACATAGCGAGTTATGGTTCCAGTGCTTTAACTTTGGCTCACTGGTGGCATTGAAAGCAGAGGACGCTGCATGATCGACTTTGGTAACTTTTATTCTCTGATTGCCAAAAATCATCTTTCGCACTGGCTGGAAACCCTCCCTGCACAGATTGCCAACTGGCAACGTGAACAGCAGCACGGTCTGTTTAAACAGTGGTCCAATGCGGTGGAATTTCTGCCCGAAATTAAACCGTATCGTCTTGATTTACTGCATAGCGTAACGGCGGAAAGCAAAGAGCCGCTGAGTGCCGGGCAGATTAAACGCATTGAAACACTGATGCGCAACCTGATGCCGTGGCGTAAAGGGCCGTTCTCGCTGTATGGCGTTAACATCGACACCGAATGGCGTTCTGACTGGAAATGGGATCGTGTTCTGCCGCATCTCTCTGATTTGACCGGGCGCACGATCCTCGATGTTGGCTGCGGCAGCGGTTATCACATGTGGCGCATGATTGGCGCAGGCGCGCATCTGGCGGTGGGGATTGACCCTACGCAACTTTTTCTCTGCCAGTTCGAAGCGGTGCGTAAGTTGTTAGGTAACGATCAGCGCGCGCATCTGCTGCCGTTAGGTATTGAACAACTTCCGGCGCTGAAAGCCTTTGATACCGTCTTTTCGATGGGCGTGCTGTACCATCGCCGCTCACCGCTGGAACATCTGTGGCAGTTAAAAGATCAACTGGTGAATGAAGGCGAACTGGTGCTGGAAACGCTGATTGTTGATGGCGATGAGCACACAGTACTGGTGCCAGGCGATCGTTACGCGCAAATGCGTAATGTCTATTTCATTCCATCAGCACTGGCGCTGAAAAACTGGCTGAAGAAGTGTGGGTTTGTTGATATCCGCATTGCGGACGTGAGCGTTACCTCTACAGAAGAGCAGCGCCGTACTGAATGGATGGTTACCGAGTCTTTGTCTGATTTCCTCGACCCGCATGATCCGAGTAAAACGGTAGAAGGCTATCCTGCGCCTAAACGCGCGGTGCTGATTGCGCGTAAGCCGTAACCCGTTTCCGAGCGCTGAGATTGATGACAAACGCCAAAACCGCCTGATGCGCTACGCTTATCAGGCCTACCCGTCTCCTGCAATATGTTAAATTTGCACAAATTTGCAGGCTGGATAAGGCGTTCACGCCGCATCCGGCATGAATAAAGCACACTTTATCTGCAATTTAGCGCCCGTTTCCGGGCGCTATTTACTTCTTATGCCTGAATGGCTGGCTGATCAAACGCCGTCAACTTCGGCGCATTGCCCGTGTATTTTTCGATATACACCAGCGAGGTGTTACCGGCGCAGGCATTCGCCAACTGAGAGCTTGGAATATCCGCCGTTAACACGTTTGCGCAGCCGTTTTTACACAAGCTATTTTCCAGATCCGGCCATGCGCCTTCATGCACGCACACCACGCCTTTTTTGATCCCATCAGTCACCACAGCGCCAGTCAAAATCTGACCGCGTTTGTTCCAGACACGCACCAGATCGCCATTCGCAATACCAAAGCGAGCAGCATCTTCGGTGTGAATGGTGATCGGCTCACGATCGGCAACCGCATATTTTTTACGCAACTCCGCATAGTTAAGCTGGCTGTGTAAACGGTGTGCCGGATGCGCGGTCAGAAGCTGCAACTGCTTCTCGTCGGCGGTGCCTCTCCACTCATCAGGTGCAAGCCAGGTTGGGTGTGCCGGGCAATCCTTATAAGCAAATTTTTCCAGCGTTTTGGAATAGATCTCAATTTTTCCGCTTGGCGTACCCAGAGCATTCTTCACCGGATCGGCGCGGAAATCGCCATAGCGAACATATTGCTCGTTCTTCTCGCTGCGGCGCATTTCAAGCAGTTTATTTTGCTGCCAGAAGGCATTAAACATCGGCATAGTGACGCGCTGCGCACGGGCACCTTTCTGAGCGGCATCATAAAAGAATTTCAGCCACGCCATTTCATCTTTACCTTCGGTATAGATCTCTTTTCCGCCAGGTTTCAGTAATTCAGCAAGGTCAGCAAATACGTCAAAATCGTTACGTGCTTCAAATTGTGGGTCAACAACCTGCTTCATCGGCACAATATGTTGGTTGCTGTAATCGCCGGTCATCGTCAGGTCATTGCGCTCAAACGATGTGGTGATCGGTAATACGATATCCGCGTGTTTGGCTGCCGCCGTCCAGTAGCATTCAGAAACGACGATCAGCTCTGGTTTCTGCCAGGCTTTTATCAGACGGTTAGTGTCCTGGTGATGGGTGAAATTACCGCCGCCAGCCCACCAGATCATTTTGATATTTGGGTAAGTTTGTTCTTTACCGTTGTGTTGATATTTGCCACCAGGATTTTCCAGCGCATCGACAATACGGGCGACAGGAATCGCCGTCATTCCACCATCATCAGCGGCCTCGCTGGCCTGTCCGGCAATCGCCGCAGACATTTCCGGCAGCACACCGCCAACGCGTGTTGGGTTGCCGCCGTTGGAGTAATGATAAGAGAAACCAAAGCCGCCGCCCGGCGTACCAATCTGTCCTAACATCGCCGCCAGGGTCACCAGCATCCAGTGTTTCTGCTCACCGTATTGCTGCCGCTGAATTCCCCAGCCGGCCATCAGCATCGTGCGATTCGCCGCCATCAGTTCGGCAAGTTTGACTATTTGCGCTTCTGGCACACCGGTAATTTCCGCCGCCCAGGGGGCGCTCTTCGGCGTATTATCTTTCTTGCCGGTCAGATACTCTTCAAATTGCGGATAGCCGGTTGTGTATTTTTCAAGGAACGCTTTATCGTGTTTGCCTTGTGTCATCAGGGTGTGCGCAACCCCTAACATCAGCGCCACGTCGGTGCCCATATTCGGCGCGATCCAGGTAGCGTTATCGCCAAAGAACTCGATCGTTTCAGAACGGATAGGGTCGATGGCAATCACCGGTTTGCCAGATTTCTTCAGTTGATGGAAGTATTCCAGCCCTTGCTCATCGGTACTACTCCAGGCAATTTTTAAGGTATTCAGCGGGTTCATGCCCCACAACACCACCACCTGACTGTTTTCCAGAATCAGTGGCCAGGAAGTCTGCTGTTCATAGACCTCCACAGAACCGACAACGTGCGGCATGATCACCTGCGCAGCCCCGGTTGAGTAATCGCCGCTATGTCCTGAATAACCGCCCGCCAGATTCATATAACGTTGCAGTAAAGTTTGCGCTTTATGCAACACGCCAGAAGAACGCCAGCCGTAAGATCCGGCAAAAATGGCCGAAGGACCGTTGGCCTTGCGGATGCGATCGTGTTGCTCATGAATCAGTTTTAATGCCTGTTCCCAGCTCACCTGAACGTAACTGTCTTCGCCACGACCTTTTGCCGGTTGCAGTGGATTGTCGAGATAACTTTTTCTCACCATCGGATGCTGAATACGCGCCGTAGTGTGTACCTGATCCGCCGCCGTAGACTGTAAGGAGTTCAGGATGGTCTTCGCCAGCGCGCCTGTAGAAGAAACAATCTTACCGTCCTTCACTTCTACGTTCATCGCCCCCCAGCGGCCTGCGGTAAGAATTTTACCGCCCTTCTCATCTGCCCATGCAGGTAACGGTACAGCCGATGTCACCACCAGCGCCCCTGCCGCAATACCGCTATGTTTAATAAACTCACGTCTTGTTAATGTCATAACTTCCTCCCTGATCAACGAGGATCACTGTTTCTCGGTAATATCTTTGGCGTTGTACTGGAAGTACCGCGTCAAAATATCCAGTTCGTTTTCGCTCATGCTGGTTCGCGTCCCCATCCCTTTCGCAATGGACGGCCAGGCATTGACGGTGTAATGGTCGGCGGCAACCGGCGCGTGGCAACCAGCACAATAGGTATCGTCGAGTTTTTCAGCGTATTGCCATAGCGGTTTACGGTCCGCTAATGCGGGATCGATAAGCGCCCCTTGTAATGACGCCTGACGCCATTGATTACCGTATTCGTCAGCTTTCCATTCCCCGTTTACCGTTAGCGCCTTGATACCTTCTTCACTTAGTGTGGCTAACGCCAGTCGTTGAGCTGCCGCCAGGTAGAGCGTGTTTTCACTACCCTGCATTTGATAGCCCTGTAACAGAACGATCGGCTGTTTACCGCTGGCATCAGCAACCGTGAGATCGGTGCCAGGATTTACAGTAGCCAGCTCGCCTATGCGGGAAGGTTTGAAAGGATAAATATGCGCACCATTAGTCACTGATGTGACGGCCTGACTTTCCAGTTCATGTGCCGCGTTGTCATCCATTTTTATTTCTGGCGGAAAATGGGCTATTCCTTTGTGGCAATCAATACACGTTTCGCCGTCTTTTTGCGCTTTGGTGTGCATTTTCTGTGCAGATTCACTTTGTGAAGCAATATCCATGGCTTCAAAAGTATGGCAACTACGGCACGTTGCAGAGTCTGAGGCTTTTAATTCTTTCCACACTGTTTCGGCCATTTCCTGACGATGGGATTCGAACTTATCGTCGCTGTCTATTTTGCCGCTAACAAATTCATGATAAATATCTTTAGATGCTTTTAATTTAGCAAATAAATAATCCATTCCTGACTTTGGAATATGGCAGTCGGAACATTCAGCACGAATACCTTTTTGATTAGAAAAATGGACAGTTCCCTGATATTCCTCAAACGGTTTGCTCATTGAGTGGCAGGAAAGACAAAATGTCGTTTCCGACGTTTTGTGCAACGTTTTTTGCGCCAGCAATAACCCACCGCCACCCACCGCTACTGCCATGAGCAAAAAAAATAACCAAATGCGTTTTTTTCCTCGCATAAATTCCTCTAATTAAATTCCAGTACACCGAACCAGTTGTATAAATAAATACACAACGAATTAATAACTCACTAAATTCGGCACAACACTGCCTGAAATAATCGACAAAAAATATGATTTATTGCAATTTAACCATTAATTATTAAAGAAGAAACCAGTCGTTATTTTTAATATATATTTGGCAGTTTTAAAAATTTAAATCACATAATTAATATGAATATATAAAACATTTTTAGCAGCATGATTTTGCACGCTATTACACGATGACTGTTCATTTTTCATACTGATCAAGGATAAAAAAAGGCCCCTGTTGAAATTGCAGGGGCCTGGTACGAGCAAGCATCATATTGGGCGACATGATGCAACGGTAAAAATCATTTGGCCTGATGGCGTTCAATGATTCCTTTCATTTCAGCAACCGCCGCCCCGTCTACGACATAACGCGAATACTCGTCCGCGAGTGCATCTGATGACATGGACAATCCTTGATTACGATAACGCATCGGTGAGGCTTGCCACGCTCCCGCGGAGCTATGGACTTCCAGCACTCCGGCATCGAGGAAGTGGTGCAGGTTTTCTGCACGAACTCCAGCTCCGGCCATGATGATTGGAGCATCACCATAGGCAATAAGTTCCATAATTTTTAATAAACCTTGCAGCGCGTCTGATTTTTGCCCCGATGTCAGCACCCTGGCAATGCCTAATTTCGCAAGATTATTCAGTGCATTTAAAGGGTTAGCGCACATATCGAAGGCGCGATGAAAAGTGACGGCCAGCGAACCGGCAGCCGCCATTATTTTTTCCATTCGTGGCATATCGACATTACCGTCAACATCCAGAACCCCCGTCACCAGTCCAGGAAATCCCAATTCGCGTACTGTGCGGATGTCCTCAAGAATGGCTGCAAACTCGCCGTCGCTGTAGCAAAAATCGCCACCGCGAGGACGGATAATCGGATGCACAGGGATAGTAACCTGCTGACGCACAGACTTCAGCACGCCCAGCGACGGCGTTAAGCCACCTTCTTTCGGTGCCGCACACAGCTCTATTCTGTCGGCACCGTTTTGCTGCGCCGTCAGCGCGCACTCCATGCTGTAACAGCAAATTTCCAGTAATGCCATTTTTACTCCTTAATTACGCCGACTGCTCACTGGCGACGATCTCTTCAATGGACCACGGATGAAACTTAATCGTGGTTTTACCGTCGGTGACGGCCAGCGTTGGATTGGGTAATCGCTCATGCTCACCTTTTGGCGAACTGGTTTTAACCGAGATCCCCGGCTGACTA
Source organism: Escherichia sp. KTE96 (assembly GCF_000408525.1). NCBI lineage: Bacteria > Pseudomonadati > Pseudomonadota > Gammaproteobacteria > Enterobacterales > Enterobacteriaceae > Escherichia > Escherichia sp. KTE96. Next base: position 3,023,594 of record NZ_KE137149.1, read on the forward strand.
AGCCCTTCATCAGAAAGTAATGCCAGTGCACGGGCGTTCAGTGTCTCTGGATCACCAGGCAGAACGATTTCGATATGTTCCCAGCCTTCGTGCGGGTAACGTTTTTCCCCAGGCCACGGTAACTCAACTATCGAAAACTGCCAGTGAGCAACCTGTACCGGTTCATGCAATTTAAACAGGCAAATCGGTCTGCCATTGATCATATTTTCTGACAGGAGTTCGCCGCACTGTTCAAACCCACGACGCCAGCGTTCAGCGGTGGCGTTTTGATGACAACGCAAGGAAATGTGATCGGCATTCAGCGGAGTAATATCCAGCCCCAGACGACGGGAAAGTTCGTCTAATGCGTGGATAAATCGCGGTAAATCCGTTGCAATATCCTGCAACTCGTCGACAGATTGCCAGTTAGCCATAATCACTCTTCGTCTTTCAGCAAAAGCGTTAATTTACCTTGTTGCCCTGCGCCAACCAACTGCTGATTTCGCGCAGTCCCCGGTGCAATAGTGAAAACGGCAATACGCCACGCGCACGTTGCTGACGAAAACAGCCATTTGCAGTATACTCCCGCCCTAATTTCTTTAACTGGTGCGGGCAATTCTCGCTCGCTTCATCAATGTAAGGTATTCCGGTGAATATTCAGGCTCTTCTCTCAGAAAAAGTCCGTCAGGCCATGATTGCGGCAGGCGCGCCTGCGGATTGCGAACCGCAGGTTCGTCAGTCAGCAAAAGTTCAGTTCGGCGACTATCAGGCTAACGGCATGATGGCAGTTGCTAAAAAACTGGGTATGGCACCGCGACAATTAGCAGAGCAGGTGCTGACTCATCTGGATCTTAACGGTATCGCCAGTAAAGTTGAGATCGCCGGCCCAGGTTTTATCAACATTTTCCTTGATCCGGTATTCCTGGCTGAACATGTTCAGCAGGCGCTGGCGTCCGATCGTCTCGGTGTTGCTACACCAGAAAAACAGACCATTGTGGTGGACTACTCCGCGCCAAACGTGGCGAAAGAGATGCACGTAGGGCATCTGCGTTCCACCATCATTGGTGACGCAGCTGTGCGTACCCTGGAGTTCCTCGGTCACAACGTAATTCGCGCTAACCACGTCGGTGACTGGGGCACCCAGTTCGGTATGCTGATTGCGTGGCTGGAAAAACAGCAGCAGGAAAACGCCGGTGAAATGGAGCTGGCAGATCTCGAAGGTTTCTACCGCGATGCGAAAAAGCATTACGACGAAGATGAAGAGTTTGCCGAACGTGCACGTAACTACGTGGTAAAACTGCAAAGCGGTGACGAATACTTCCGCGAAATGTGGCGCAAACTGGTCGACATCACCATGACGCAGAACCAGATCACTTACGATCGTCTGAACGTAACGTTGACTCGCGATGATGTGATGGGCGAAAGCCTCTACAACCCGATGCTGCCGGGTATCGTGGCAGATCTGAAAGCCAAAGGTCTGGCAGTAGAAAGTGAAGGCGCGACCGTTGTATTCCTTGATGAGTTCAAGAACAAGGAAGGCGAGCCGATGGGCGTTATCATTCAGAAGAAAGATGGCGGCTATCTCTACACCACTACCGATATCGCCTGTGCGAAGTATCGTTATGAAACCCTTCATGCCGATCGCGTGCTGTATTACATCGACTCCCGTCAGCATCAGCACCTGATGCAGGCATGGGCAATCGTACGCAAAGCAGGTTATGTACCAGAATCCGTACCGCTGGAACACCACATGTTCGGCATGATGCTGGGTAAAGACGGTAAACCATTCAAAACCCGCGCTGGCGGTACGGTGAAACTGGCAGATCTGCTGGATGAAGCACTGGAACGCGCGCGTCGTCTGGTGGCTGAGAAGAACCCGGATATGCCAGCCGACGAGCTGGAAAAACTGGCCAATGCGGTCGGTATCGGCGCGGTGAAATACGCGGATCTCTCCAAAAACCGCACTACCGACTACATCTTCGACTGGGACAACATGCTGGCGTTCGAGGGTAACACTGCGCCGTATATGCAGTATGCCTACACCCGTGTGCTGTCCGTGTTCCGTAAAGCGGAAATTAACGAAGATCAACTGGCTGCGGCTCCGGTTGTCATCCGTGAGGATCGTGAAGCGCAACTGGCCGCTCGCCTGCTGCAATTTGAAGAAACCCTCACGGTAGTTGCCCGTGAAGGTACACCGCACGTGATGTGTGCTTACCTGTACGATCTGGCTGGTCTGTTCTCTGGCTTCTACGAGCACTGCCCGATCCTCAGCGCAGAAAACGAAGAAGTGCGTAACAGCCGTCTGAAACTGGCACAACTGACCGCGAAGACGCTGAAACTGGGTCTGGATACGCTGGGTATTGAGACTGTAGAGCGTATGTAATCGCGTTATGTGTCAAAGGCCGATGTCGCAGTTACGGACATCGGCTTTTTTATCACCGCCGATAATTCACAATCACTTCATTACGCTGCACCTTCAGCGGCGGAATTAACCTCCCACCGCCTGGAACTTCCCAGATAAAGCGCAACGGTTCTGTCGCAGGTACGCCGGTAAATGCCACCGTACTCCCGCTCTGCCCGTCTAATTCGACACAACGAGATAGCGAACACAAGCGCACGCGCAGCCCTACAGGTGTCGGGCCGATAAGCTGATAACGCCAGGCCACCAGCGTCACCAATCCTGAAACCGGTTGTCGCGAAGTCAGAGACGCTGACGACATCGATTCACCACGATGATTTAGCGTCACGCCCGCGCTACTTGCCTGCCACATGCCCTCCCCGGCAGCCTGCACAAGCATCGGAAACAACAAAATAGCTAATAAGCTCCTCATTATTTGCCGCCAATCGTCGCCGTCATACGGATTTGGCGGTTATCAGAGAGTTCGAGATTCGAAAGCACCACCAGTTGCGGCAGGCTACGGCGCAGAAAACGAGATAATAATGGCCGCAGCGCATGGTTCACCAACAGCACTGGCGGCGCGCCCAGCATCTCCTGACGGGATAATGCCTCCTGAGTTTGTGCCAGCAAACGATCCGCCAGTCCAGGCTCCAGCCCGCCCCCGCCCTGCAATGCCTGTAACAGCAAACGCTCCAGCGGCGTGTCCAGGCCAATAACGTGAACTTCATCTTTGCCGGGAAACCATTGCTGGGTAATCGCCCGACCAAGCGCCACGCGGACGACGGCGGTTAATTCATGTGGTTCGCTCTGGATGGGCGCATGTTCCGCCAGCGTTTCGAGGATGGTGCGCATATCGCGAATCGGCACTTTTTCATCAAGCAGGTTTTGTAGCACCTTGTGCAGCGTGGTGAGCGTGACGACGCCAGGAACTAAGTCCTCCGTTAGCTTTGGCATCTCCTGGGCGACGCGATCCAGTAACTGCTGCGCCTCCTGACGACCAAACAGTTCGGCGGCATGTTGGCTAATGAGGTGGTTAAGATGCGTTGCGACCACCGTGCTGGCCTCAACCACGGTATATCCCTGAATCTGCGCCTGTTCTTTTAGCGCGCTTTCGATCCAGATAGCATTCAGACCAAACGCCGGGTCGACCGTCGCTTCACCGGGTAATGTTCCGGCGGCTGTCCCCGGGTTGATCGCCAGCCAGCGCCCCGGATAGGCATCGCCGCTACCAATTTCAACGCCTTTCATCAGGATACGATAACGGGCAGGTTGCAGATCCATATTGTCGCGAATGTGCACCACCGGCGGCAGAAAGCCCATCTCCTGGGCAAATTTCTTACGAATACTGCGAATACGCCCCAGCAACTCGCCATCCTGCTGAAAATCGACCATCGGGATCAGCCGATACCCCACCTCCATTCCCAGCGAGTCTTCCAGTTGCACATCGTTCCACGTCGCTTCAACAACGGCATTATTCTCCGCCATTTTTACCGGCTTCGGTTCGGCAGGCGCTTTTTGTTCGCGTCCACGGATCCACCACGCCAGCCCCAGCAGTCCCGCCGTGAACAGTAAAAAGACCAGGTTTGGCATTCCTGGCACCAGACCAAGTAACCCCAGTACTGCGGCACTTAACAACATGACTCTGGGGTTACTGAAAAGCTGATTCACCATCTGCTCGCCAACATCCTGATCGGTGCTGACACGCGTGACGATGACCCCCGCAGCGGTAGAAATAACCAGCGCCGGGATTTGCGCCACCAGGCCATCACCGATGGTCAACAGCGTATAACTTTCTGCCGCATGGCCCATGCTCATGCCATGTTGCAGCACGCCAACCAGCAATCCGCCGACGACGTTAATGACCATGATGAGGATCCCGGCAATAGCATCACCACGAACAAACTTACTCGCCCCGTCCATTGAGCCGTAAAAATCGGCTTCCTGGGTCACTTCGGAACGACGTTTTTTCGCCTCATCTTCACCAATCAATCCGGCGTTGAGGTCGGCATCAATCGCCATCTGTTTACCCGGCATACCGTCGAGAACAAAGCGCGCCCCCACTTCCGCAATACGCCCGGCACCTTTGGTGATAACCATAAAGTTGATGATCACGAGGATGACGAATACCACAATGCCGATTGCAAAGTTACCGCCAACGAGGAAGTGACCGAACGCTTCAACGACCTTCCCCGCCGCCGCCGCACCAGTATGACCTTCCATCAAAATGATACGGGTTGAAGCCACGTTGAGCGCCAGACGCAACAGCGTGGTAAACAGCAGGATGGTCGGGAACGCGGCAAACTCGAGCGTGCGCTGGGTAAACATCGCCACCAGCAACACCATGATCGACAGGGCAATATTGAAGGTAAACAGCAGGTCGAGAATGAATGCGGGCAGTGGCAGCACCATCATCGACAAGATCAACAGGATCAAAATCGGTCCGGCAAGGATCTGCCATTGTGTCGATTTCAGGTTTGCGGGTAGGCGCAGCATTGCGACCAGATTACTCATGGGGCTGTTTCTCGTTGATAAAATCCAGGGCTTCCGGCACCGGAAGATGTGTGGGTTGTACGGGGCGTTGCCCACCGGCCAGACGCCAGCGTTTCAGTTGCCAGACCCAGGCCAGTACTTCTGCCACAGCGGCGTATAGTTGGCCTGGAATTTGTTGGCCTATTTCGCCATGTCGATACAGCGCACGCGCCAGCGGCGGTGCTTCAAGGGTCGGGACGTTATTTTCAGCGGCAATTTCACGAATGCGCAGTGCTACCAGCCCTGCACCTTTGGCGACCACTTTCGGCGCACTCATTTTGTTTTCGTCATATCGCAATGCCACTGAGTAGTGAGTTGGGTTGTTAACAATGACGTCCGCTTTCGGTACATCGGCCATCATCCGACGCCGCGCCGCAGCTCGCTGCATCTGACGAATTCGCCCTTTGACATGGGGATCGCCTTCGCTTTGTTTGAACTCATCACGAATGTCCTGCCGTGACATACGCAGCTTTTTCAGGTGGCTGAATATTTGAAAAAAGACGTCAAATCCCACCATTGGGATGACCCCAAGCACCACTAAAAGCGCGCACAATCCCACAACATCCATCGCGTTAGCCATTGCAGTAATGGGCGACTGCGCCATTAAGCGCATCATCTGCGGCCAGTGATGCCAGAGATAAAAACCAGTCACACTGCCGACCAAAGTGGATTTCAGTATCGCTTTCAGCAGCTCTGCGCCGGTTTGCGCTGAGAACATGCGTTTAATACCTGGTAACGGGTTGATTTTGGAAAACTTCGGCTGTAATGATTTGCCGCTAAATACCAGACCACCCAACATGACTGGCGAAATGAGTGCCACCAGCACCACGCCGCTAATCAGCGGCAACAGAGCCAACATGGCTTCTCTGATTAACTGAATAATCTGCCCCAGGATTAGGTTGGGGTCATTGATGATGTTGTGATCAAAATGCAGCCCGGCGGAGAGCATCCCAGACAACCGGTGAGCCAGAGACGCGCCACCAAACCAGATAACACACACGCCCACCAGCAAAATCAGCAGTGAGGTTAGCTCACGGGAGCGCGGGATCTGTCCCTCTTCCCGTGCTTTTTCAAGTCGGTGAGGTGTGGGGGCTTCTGTTTTGTCGTCGCTCTCGTCAGACACGTCGCCAATCCTGGAAATAGTGATAAGCGTGAATAATGCCAGAGCGGAAAGCGTTCAATGGTTAGAGTAAGGGGCAAAACAGGCGGGATTTAGGGCTTTTACCGCCGCACATCAGGCGTGGTGCCGCGTTTGTCGGATGTGGTGTAAACGTCTCATCCGGCCGCCTGATACGACGGGTCACGTCATATCAGGCAATACAAATTAAAAACCGAGACTATCCAACAAATCGTCGACCTGATCCTGGCTGGCTACCACACCCGCTTTGCTGCTATCAACCTGTGGCCCATTAAGCAGACTCTGGCTTTCACGCTTCGGACGCGCATCCTGTTCCGGAATGTTTTCCAGCAGCACCATCAACAACTGGCGTTCAATCTCCTGTATCACATCCATCATCCGTTTAATCACCTGGCCGGTGAGATCCTGAAAATCCTGTGCCATCATGATTTCCAGCAGTTGCGCATTGGTGAAACGGGTATGAACAGGCACATCCGCCAGAAATTGCCGCGTATCGGTCACCAGTTCACGGGCATCGGCAAGGTCAATCGGATCGGCAAACCAGGCATCCCAGCGTTGGGTTAATGCTTTTGCCGACTTCTCCATTTCATCCTGATGTGGCTGTGACGCCTCAACACTGTTCAGCGCACGCTCCGCAGCCTGGGCAGTCATCTGCACGACGTAGTACAAACGATCGCGGGCATCGGGGATGGCTTCAGCGGCCTCAGCTATCGCCTGATCCAGTCCAAGCTCCCGCAGACTGTCACGCAACATACGCGTCAGGCTGCCAATGCGCGCAATGATATCGCCAGCGGCATGTTCATCAGCCGGTTTGATTGATGGTTGCATCATAATCGCATCCTCACATGCCCAGTTTCTCAAAGATTTTGTTGAGTTTTTCCTCCAGCGTCGCGGCGGTAAATGGCTTAACCACATAGCCACTGGCCCCCGCTTGTGCTGCGGCGATAATGTTCTCTTTCTTCGCCTCTGCGGTCACCATCAACACCGGTAACGCCGACATCGCGCTATCAGCACGAATGGTTTTCAGCAGTTCCAGACCATCCATATTCGGCATATTCCAGTCGGAGATCACAAACCCATAACCGCCCGCCTGTAACTTGTTGAGAGCATCGGCACCATCTTCCGCTTCCTCAACATTGTTGAATCCCAGCTCTTTCAGCAGGTTACGCACAATGCGTCGCATGGTGGAAAAGTCATCCACAACCAAAAATTTAAGCTCTTTATCCGCCATCTCACACTCCTGATTTAAATACGTATCGCCTGTCCGGCACTGATTTTTGCCAGCATTTGCTGGCTTACCTGACTAAGATCGACCACTTCGCAGACGCCCCCCAAATTGATGGCCTCACGCGGCATACCGAAAACCACGCTGCTTGCTTCGTTTTGCGCGAGGGTCCATGCCCCCGCCTGACGCATCGCCAACATTCCCGCCGCGCCGTCGTTACCCATGCCCGTCAGGATCACCCCAACAGCATTACGCCCCGCCTGTTTGGCAACAGAATGGAACAACACATCTACCGAAGGCCGATGACGGTTAACCGCCGGGCCATCGTGAATTTTGATTTGATAGTTCGCGCCACTGCGCGCCAGTTCCATATGCCGATCGCCCGGCGCGATATAGGCATGTCCCGGTAAGACGCGTTCACCGTCTTCAGCCTCTTTAACGCCGATCTGACACAGCTTGTTAAGTCGGTCAGCAAAAGAGCGGGTGAAACCGGGCGGCATATGCTGAGTGATTAACAGCGCCGGGCTGGAAAGTGGCAACGGTTGCAGTACGTGACGAATCGCCTCTGTTCCGCCCGTTGAGGCACCAATTGCAATCAATTTTTCTGAACTCAACAGCGGGCCAGCCTTCAGCGTTGCCGGTGGCGATAACGGTTTATGCGCGGCCAGGCTCGCTCTTGACGCCGTTCGTACCTTTTCGGCAATCATTTCGCTATACGCCAGCATTCCTTCGCGAATACCCAGTTGTGGTTTGGTGACAAAATCTATCGCCCCTAACTCAAGCGCGCGCAGCGTGACTTCGGAACCTCTGCCGGTCAGAGAAGAAACCATCACCACCGGCATTGGTCGCAAACGCATTAATTTTTCGAGGAAATCCAGTCCGTCCATCCGCGGCATTTCAACGTCCAGCGTCAACACATCAGGGTTGAATTTCTTAATCAAATCACGCGCGACCAGCGGATCAGGAGCCGTCGCAACCATTTCCATGTCGCTATGGCTGTTGATGATTTCCGTCATGATCTGGCGCATCAATGCCGAATCATCGACTGACAACACCCTGATTTTGCTCATCGTTATTCCTTACTTAGCGCATACACCGTCTGACCTCGCAACGTGAAGCTGCGCTCAAGATGGCTAAAGTTTTCAGAGTGACCCGCAAACAGCAATCCGTCGGGCTTAAGTAGCGGTACAAAGCGACGCAAAATCTCCTGTTGAGTCGTTTGATCAAAGTAGATCATGACGTTACGGCAGAAGATCGCATCAAACGGCCCCGGTACGGTGTACTGTTTCGCCAACAAATTCAGCGGCGAAAAATCGACATAATTCGCCAGCTCCTGACGCACGCGCACCAGCCCTTCATGCGGTCCCGTGCCGCGCATGAAGTAACGCTGGAGTTGTTGTGGCGTCAGGTTTTTCAGCTCTTCATGGCGATAAATGCCGCTTTTAGCTTTCTCCAGGACTTCGGTATCGATATCACTGGCAAAGACTTTCCAGCGTCCGGGCGCAGTGCCCAATGTGTCCGCCAGCGTCATCGCAATGCTGTACGGTTCTTCGCCTGTCGATGCCGCTGCACTCCATACGCGATATTCCCCAGAACAGCGGCGGGCGTGAGTTGCGATCAGCGGAAAATGATGCCCTTCACGAAAAAATGCCGTCAGGTTGGTCGTCAATGAGTTAATAAATGCCTGCCACTCGCTGCTGCACTGATTAGATTCCAGCATATTCAGATAATGCCCAAAATCTGCCAGTCCCAGCGAACGCAAACGGCGTACCAGCCGGTTGTAGACCATGTCACGTTTGTGATCGGCCAGAACGATCCCCGCACGTTGGTAGATCAATTGACTTATCCGCCGAAAATGAACGTCGGAAAGCGCGAGGCGCTCGGTCATCTGTAACAATAAAGACGTTTGCCCACAGGGCAGAGATGATGTCATAGCGCCTTCTCAGTCACTTCAGGAAACCACTGGCACAGCCTGTAACTGCGCCGATTGTGTCGTATAACCACTTGTAAATAGCGCCATCAGAGACGATACGCGCGACGTTCTGTTGCATCATCTGATCAATCTGGCAACAATGGTGCTTGAGTAAATAGCCATCAAAATGTTTCCCAGTTTGGAGCTTGTTCAGCGATATGCCGGCGTGGTTGTGTTGGTGGTTTTTCACTGGCTGGCCGGGATTGAAGCGGTGGTTTTTGGGATTGCGGGCTGGCAGCCAGACGAAACGCGGATACTGCCTGCGTTAAACGACTGGCCTGCTCTTCCAGCGCGGCGGCTGCAGCGGCTGACTCCTGCACCAACGAGGCGTTCTGTTGAGTCACACGATCCATTTCCGACACGGCCTGCGCCACTTGATCAATGCCACGGCTCTGTTCATCGGAGGCTGAAGCAATTTCCCCCATAATGTCGGTAACGCGCGTAACCGCATTAACGATGTTGGTCATCGTCTCTCCGGCGCTTTCAACCAGCACCGAACCGGTATCGACGCGGGATACTGAGTCTTCAATCAGGGCTTTAATCTCTTTTGCCGCCTGGGCGCTACGGCTGGCAAGATTACGCACTTCACCCGCAACCACGGCAAAACCACGTCCCTGTTCACCGGCACGGGCAGCTTCTACGGCGGCGTTCAGCGCCAGTATATTGGTCTGGAAAGCAATACCGTCGATAACGCTGATGATGTCAGCAATTTTCTTCGAACTGTCAGCAATTTCGTGCATGGTTTTCACCACGCCATCCACCACTTTACCGCCGTGCATGGCAGTGTCGGAGGCACTTTGCGCCAGTTGCGAGGCCTGGCGGGCATTATCGGCGTTCTGTTTCACCGTGGCGGTGAGTTGTTCCATGCTGGCAGCAGTCTCTTCCAGTGCCGAGGCCTGCTGTTCAGTTCGGGAGGAGAGATCGGTATTACCTGCAGTAATTTCACGCGTACCAACGTAGATGGCATCTGAACCTTCGCGCACGTGGGTGACTGTATCAGTCAGAGAACGTTGCATATGCGAAACGCTCTGCGCCAGCTCGCCCATTTCACTGCGTCCAGCAATGGCCAGGTTATTCGCCAGGTTACCACCCGCAATTTCACGGATGTGGGTAATGATTTTTGCCAGCGGGTTAAGCAACATGCGGCGAATGCCATACCATGCCACCAGAAGAATCAGTACCACCACCAGCGCGATAACGGCCAGTTGCCACTGGGCAAAACGGTAATCACTGGCATTGTCGACAACGATATTGCGGTACAATTTTTCGCTGCTACGGGCGTACTGCCCAAAAGCCTCTCCCATCGCATTTTGCATTCCCTGGGTTGGCTGGGCAAAATAGGCTCCGGTGTTACCATAATCAAGATAATCAATCAGTTCAGTTAATGCCGTGTGGTAATTTTTGTATTTTTCATCAATATGACTACTGGCGGCAGCCATTTCGGGTAACGGTGCCATGCTTTTGAATTTTTTATAATGAACAGCCGCCTGCGCCAACGTTTTCCTGGCGCTATCAAGCAATTCAATTTTTGCACTACTTTGTTGATTGGATGGGTCCATCATCATCCGCACCGCTGAACGACTCAGGTTAATGCGCGTTTGTAGCATGAGATCCCAGGTTGAAGTTAACTCGCCCTGTTGTTCCCGTAGTTCATTGGAAACCACAAAGCTTTGCTGGCTATGGTGCAGCGAAGAAAAAAACAGACTGCCGGACATGAGCTGTAACAGTGCAAATACCCCCAGCACCATCATCAGCAGCGTAACTACGCGGATACGGTTAATCATAAGGCACCTTCCTGAAAACAAGTTGATCCCGTTATCGGCAGGAAGGTGGGAAACTTTATTGCTTAGATCAATCGTAGAGAGTGACTTAAAATAAAAAAACCCGATGTGCGCATCATCGGGTTCTGCCTTTATTTATTGCTGAACGCGAAATTACGCGACGTCTGCGGTCGCATTATCTAACAGCGCCATCTCTTCACTATTTAGCAGTTTTTCGATATTAACCAGAATCAGCATGCGGTCACTCAGCGCGCCCAGTCCCGTAAGATATTCAGTGGAAAGCGTCACGGCAAATTCCGGTGCCGGGCGAATTTGTTCCGCCGTCAACGAAAGAACGTCCGATACGCCGTCAACCACTATGCCGACCACGCGCTGGCCAAGATTCAGGACGATCACGACTGTGTTGTCGTTATAGTCCACATCGACCTGGCTGAACTTAATGCGTAAGTCGACAATTGGCACAATGACGCCGCGCAGGTTAGTGACGCCTTTGATAAACGCTGGCGTATTCGCAATCCGCGTGACCTGGTCGTAACCACGGATCTCCTGCACTTTCAGAATGTCTATGCCGTACTCTTCATCACCAAGGGTAAATACCAGAAATTCCTGGCCTGACGGTTCGCTGGCCAGTTTTGTTACATTTGTCATACCGGTCATATTTATTACCTTTTTACTCAATCAGGCGGCGGTGTTCGCCATACATTGTTCGCGGTTTATTGCCTGCAAGGCTGAGACATCAACAATCAGTGCTACGCTTCCGTCGCCAAGAATTGTTGCGGCGGATATTCCAGGAATTTTGCGATAGTTACTTTCAAGGTTTTTCACCACCACCTGGTGTTGACCAATTAATTGATCCACCAGCAAGGCATAACGACGACCACCACTTTGCAGGATCACGACAATCCCCTGGGTGGCTTCAGTTTTCGCACCAGCGACATTAAACACTTTCCACAGTTCGACTATTGGCAGATATTCACCACGCACTTCAAGTACCCGCTCGCCACCTGCCAGCGGATGCAGATCGACTTCACGGGGTTGCAGTGATTCCATGACAGCATTCAGCGGCAGAATGAAAACTTCATCAGCAACGCGCACGGACATACCGTCGAGGATCGCCAGTGTCAGCGGTAGCAAAATGCGGATCGTTGTACCTGTGCCCGGCTTCGACTTGATTTCGACATGGCCGCCCATTTCCTGGATATTACGTTTAACGACATCCATGCCGACGCCACGCCCGGAAACATCGGTAACCTGCTCCGCCGTGGAAAAACCCGGAGCAAATATCAACATCGCCACTTCGTCGTCGCTCATGTTGTCGCTGACAGGCAGCCCTTGCGAGGCGGCTTTTGCCAGAATCCGCTCACGATTTAGTCCCGCGCCATCGTCGGTCACTTCGATGCAGATGTTGCCGCCCTGATGTTCGGCTGACAGGATCAAATTTCCGACGCTATTTTTACCTGCGGCGAGGCGTTTTTCCGGCAGTTCTATACCGTGGTCAAGGCTGTTGCGTACCAGGTGGGTCAGCGGATCGATAATGCGTTCTATCAGACTCTTGTCGAGTTCGGTGGAGCTGCCTATAAGCGTGAGTTCTACTTGTTTGCCGAGTTTACCCGCCAGGTCGCGCACCAGCCGCGGATAGCGGCTAAAGACATATTCCATCGGCATCATACGAATCGACATCACCGATTCCTGCAAATCACGGGCGTTACGTTGTAACTGCCCCATGCTGGTAATCAAATCCCCATGATTTACCGGGTCCAGTTCACTGGAGCGCTGAGCGAGCATTGACTGGGTGATGACCAGTTCACCGACCAGGTTTATCAGTTGATCAACCTTTTCTACCGCCACACGGATGCTGGTCGATTCGCTACCGCGCGTCGTTTTTTCCCGCTCTACGCGTCCGGCTGGCGCTTCTGTTGCGGCCAGTTCCAGCACTGGCGGGGTCGATACTGTTGGTGCAGGCTCTACCGCTTCAAAGGCAATCTGATCGGCTTCAATCACAAAACAGAGCACGGCGGTAATGTCGTCTTCCGCAATATCTCCCGACATTGTTGCAGATAATGAATCCGCGCCTTTAACCACGTCAGTTAATGTGGTCAACTGCTCCAGTTCGTCTTCCAGCAGATCGACTTCATCCGCCTTCAGGCGTGAAAGGATAATTCGTCGCGGCGACTCACTGTTACTCTGCTCATTTTGCGGTTCACTTTTGGCAACCACACTTAACCGGGTCACTGCGGGCACCGTTTCGCCTTTCGCTTCTAATGCCAGTTGACGCAAGGCCTGGCAGATATAATCGAAGCTGGCGGCATCCGGCTCTTGCGACTGTTTATAAGCGTCGAGCTGTTCCTGCATGATATCCTTCGTTTCCAAAAACAGATTGATAATGTCGGTATTAAGCTGCATCTCACCGCGTCTGGCTTCATCGAGCAGGTTTTCCATCAGATGCGTGGTTTTCTGTAACACGGTAAAACCAAAAGTTCCTGCCCCTCCTTTGATGGAATGGGCCGCACGAAAGATAGCATTCAATTGTTCGGCATCTGGCGCTTCTGGCTGCAAATCCAGCAGATGTTGCTCCATATCGGCCAACAATTCGTCCGCTTCATCAAAAAATGTCTGATAAAAATCGCTTATATCCATGCTCACGCTGTCACCTCGGTTCGGCTGATGGCATTGTGGGAACACTGACCTGCGGAGCGCCCCCAGTTTTTTCCAGTACACTTACCGGCTCATTCTGGCTTTCAGCGTTTTCATGCAAAATGGCCTGCTCGGCCTGTCTGTTCAGGACCAGCAGACTGATTCGACGGTTGACAGCATCATCAGGTCCGCGATCGCTTAAACGCATGGTCGCCGCCATGCCGACGACGCGCAAAATTTTGCCATCAGCCAGCCCCCCCACCATTAGCTCACGGCGCGACGCATTAGCGCGTTCGGCAGAAAGCTCCCAGTTGCTGTAGCTTTGCTCACCATTGGCGTAAGGGAAATCATCGGTATGACCGGAGAGACTGATACGGTTAGGAATACCATTCAGCACTGGCGCAATACTCCGCAGAATGTCGCGCATATAGGGTTCGACGTCAGCACTGCCGGTTTTAAACATCGGGCGATTCTGGCTGTCGATAATCTGAATGCGTAAACCTTCCTGTACCAGATCGATTTTGAGATGTGGACGCAGCGCCCGTAGTTTCGGGTCTGACTCTATAAGCTGGTCGAGATCGCCACGCAATTTCCGCAACCGACTTTGCTCCATGCGTTTTTTCAGTTCTTCAATGTCCGGCTGCTTATTCACTTCTCCCTGACTCTGAGTGTAATCATCACCACCGCCGGGAATTGGGCTTTCGCTATTAGAAATGCGATCACCACCCGTTACCGCGGTCGCCAACGGCGTGCGGAAATATTCCGCTATCTGTATCAGCTCTTTTGGGCTGGAAATGGAGATCAGCCACATCACCAGAAAAAAAGCCATCATCGCGGTCATAAAGTCAGCATAAGCAATCTTCCACGATCCATGCGCCGAGCCGTGGCTTTTTGCTTTGCGTCGTTTGACGACAATTATTGGGTGCGCGTGATTCTTCATACTTCCTCGGTTGTCGTCTGCTGTTGCGGATTTTTTACCGCGCGAACGTGTTCTTCCAGCTCAACAAACGATGGTCGTTCACTGGAGTAGAGCGTTTTACGACCAAATTCAACGGCAATTGGCGGTGCATAACCGTTCAGATTAGAAAGCAGTATGACTTTGACGCATTGCATCATTTTGCTGGTCTCTGCGCTTTTCTGGCGCAAAACACTCGCCAGTGGGGAAATAAATCCGTAAGCCAGTAAGATACCGAGGAAAGTCCCTACCATCGCATGAGCAATCAGCGCCCCCAGTTCGGCGGCAGGCCGGTCAGCCGATCCCAGCGCGTGAACCACCCCCATCACTGCCGCGACAATACCAAATGCCGGGAGCGAGTCACCGACCAGCGCCAGGCTGTTAGCGGGAACTTCCGACTCGCTTTCGTGGGTTTCAATTTCTTCATCCATCAGCGCTTCGATTTCGAAGGTATTCATATGGCCACTGATGATCAGGCGCAGATAATCAACGATAAAATCAAGCATAACGGTATCCGCGAGGATGCGGGGATAACTGGCGAAGATCTCGCTTTCGCGGGGGTTTTCAATATCGCGCTCCAGCGAAAACATGCCCATCTGTCGCGATTTCGCCATGAGTCGGTAAAGCAGTGCCAGCAGATCCATATACATCGCTTTGGTGTATTTGGAGCGGCGAAACAGTAACGGCAGCGCTTTGAGCGTGCCTTTGATTGCTTTACCGTTGTTACCGACAATAAACGACCCAATACCTGCACCGGCAATAATCACCAGTTCAGCGGGTTGATAGAGTGCTCCAAGGCTTCCGCCGGTCATCAAATAACCGCCGAAAACTGTACCGAGAACAACCAGGTAACCTAATAAGATAAGCACGACATCATCCTTTCACTGTTGACCATGACAGGATGTTCAGTCGTCAGACGCTAACTTACCGTTGGGAAAAAAAAGCAGCGGCAATCACTTACCGCTGCTGGAGTGTTTCGCCACATCGTGTGAGTTAAACAGCCTGTACTCTCTGTTCATCCAGCAGTTGAGGGATAATATCGGCAGGGTCTTGAGAAAGTTTACGTCTTTTTACCGCACGTGATGGCGGTTGACATAAGCTGCAGGCAAAGCTGCCAACAGGCTGATGGGCATGGGTGATAAAATTACCGCCGCAACATTTGCAACTGGAAAGTTGTAGTAAACCACTTTCAACAAATCGCACCAGTGTCCAGGCACGGGTCAACGCCAGTAGCGGACCGTCTTCGGCTTGCGGGCACTGTTCGAGGTATAAACGATAGGCTTTGATCACTGCATCGACGCCGTTACATAACCCTGTTTTCAGTAAAAACTGCCATGCATTACAAAACATTGACGCATGAACATTTTGTTCCCAGGTCATAAACCAGTCGGTGGAGAATGGCAACATGCCTTTCGGTGGGGGGCTTCCGCGCAGTTCTTTATAGAGTTTGATCAGCCGTCCACGACTTAATTGTGTTTCACTTTCCAGCATCTGCAAACGAGCGCCAAGGGTGATCAACTCCATTGCCAGTTGAATATCCCGGGCTTCCTGAACAATGCTTTTTTCGCTCATTGTCAGGCCCTTTTTTTACGTAGCACTTCTTCGGGCTGATTAACATCATTCAACAAACGCGTAGATAGCATGATGCCGGTATGAACTTGCTGGAGATCGTCAACGCGGGAATCCTGCGTTAGCTGATTAATAGTCTGGTGGCTGTCAAAGCGGAAATGGCAAATCAGTTGATTGGTTTCTGCCAGTTTAACCATTTGAGGAAGAGTCAGCGTCGCTAACGTTGTTGCCATTTCTTCATTAATACCGAGACGAAACATGGCGGACGCTTTGTCCTGAACGATCAGACGTTGTGCAAGAAGTAAATATGACAAATTAATGTCATAAATATGTTTCAGCAACTCGGAGGTATGCATTATTCCCATCCAGAATAACTAACTTTATTTTTATGCGGTATCACCGCACCCCGTGATGTCGCCGGGAAATCCCGGTAAAAAGTAAAGAACAATGGAATAGTTGCGATCAACGAAAAAACACACAGGCAGTGTAAGAGATGAAACAATCCCTTACAGAGAACAGTGTTTTTTACACTTATCTAAGATTTTTCCTAATTCGACGCAACTGTACTCGTCACCACTCATACATACAACGGAGCGGTGTTGCGATTTTCGATAATGTGTGACTCAGATCACATAAAACAATCAATTACTTAACATTAATGTATAAGTCATACTTTTGTTTTGGTCATATTTCATTCTGTTAAAAAGTTTTTCAGCTTGCCTGGCTTCAAAAATGAAGTGGGTAGATAAAATGATGATGTTGCGCACTGTTAATATAAATCACCGTAAATAACCACCTGCTACATATAAAATAAATATATTCACCTCCTATAACTTATTTTCAAACAGAGAGTTACATAACATGAGTTTCTTCAAGTGAAAATAAATCCGGGAACACCTCATATGTTACAACAATGTTCTATAAATATTATCCATTTGTTCTATGCGGGGAGTTGATAATTTTAGTTTTTATAACCTCATCTGTAATCATGTGATAACTACACGTTATTAATTAGCTTCACTTACTAATAACCAGCCTAATATTTACTGTTTTGACTGAGTTGTTATTGCATCAGTACCTCATTCAGAGTAAAGCTGTAATAACACCTGAAGTTCACAGAATAAGGAGCAGGTTATGAGCTATACCAATATTCTTGTTGCTGTTGCTGTCTCACCAGAAAGTCAGCAACTGTTAGCAAAAGCGGTTTCTATCGCCCGTCCGGTAAATGGGCGCATAAGTTTAATCACTCTCGCTTCCGACCCGGAAATGTTCAATCAATTAGCCGCGCCGATGCTTGAAGATTTACGCAGCGTGATGCAGGAAGAAACACAAAACTTTCTTGATAAATTAATTCAGGATGCGGGATATCCGGTAGAAGAGACATTTATTGCTTACGGAGAGTTAAGCGAACATATTCTGGCAGTATGCCGTAAACATAAGTTCGATTTGGTGATTTGCGGTAACCATAATCACAGTTTCTTTTCGCGAGCGTCCTGCTCAGCGAAAAGTGTGATTGCCTCAAGTGAGGTTGATGTGCTGTTAGTTCCACTTAAAGGGGATTAATTCCACTTACGCCAGCTTTGGAAAGGTAGCGACTTTATCGCGTTGCTGACTTTCCGCGCTTCGCGGTACTACCTGCTTTAGGTCGCGGATAAAGCACTCCTGCCAGTGTTTAATATCGTTTTTGATAATAACTTCCAGCATTTCTGCATGGCGGGAAATACGTTCCGCCAGCGACATGCTCAACGCCCGATTGAGCGCCGCCGCGACTTCATCACGATCGTATGGGTTAACAATTAGCGCTGACGTCAGTTCGTTTGCCGCACCGGCAAACTGAGAAAGTACCAGTACGCCCGGATTTGCAGGATCCTGAGCGGCGACATACTCTTTTGCGACCAGATTCATCCCATCACGCAGCGGCGTCACTAACCCGACATCGGAATAGCGGAAGATTTTCATCAATAATTTACGATCAAAATGCTGATTCAGATAATAAAGCGGCGTCCAGCCTAATTGCCCATATTTACCGTTAATTCTCCCGGCTTCATTTTCCAACTGATGACGAATATCCTGATACGCTTGCACATCACCACGCGAGGTCGGCGCGATCTGGGTATAACGAATTTTACCATGATGTTGCGGATATTTTTCCAGCAGCGCTTCATAAGCAAGAAAACGTTCTGGCAAACCTTTGGAATAATCCAGCCGCTCGACAGAAAAGATATTCTGCACATTTTTCAGTTCCGCTTTTAATTGCGCCAGTTTTGCCGGTAGCGGCCCGGCAGCCTGTTTAGCAATCTCATCCGGTTCAATACCAATCGGGTAAACTTCTGTACGAAATGCTTTGCCCCAGGCCGTGTGATTGCGCGAGCTACGTGTCGTGACCCGCGTCAAGTTGGAAAGGCAATCCAGGAACGCCAGACGATCGTTTTCTGTCTGAAACCCCAGCAAATCATAATCACAAAGCTGTTCCAGCAATGTGTCATAAATTGGTAGCGCATTAAAGATTTCCGGTGTCGGAAAAGGAATATGCAGGAAGAAACCGATGCGATTGTTCACGCCGCGTTTACGTAATTCCTGCGCAAATGGCAACAAGTGATAATCGTGGATCCAAATAATGTCATCATCTTCCAGCAGCGGCAGTAATTTGTCTGCCAGTAACGCATTCACGCGTAAATAGCCTTCCCACGCTGAACGCTGAAATTGCACCAGATCGAGTCGGTAATGGAATGCCGGCCAGAGAACGGCATTGGAGAATTGGTTGTAGTATTCGTCGAGATCTTTTTCACTGAGGTTAAAAGAGGCCCAGGTAATATTTCCTTTTTTCACCTTTTTTAGCGGCTGATCCTCATTCCCTGTTTCGCCACTCCAGCCAAACCACAGTCCACCTGCAGTTTTCAGTGCCCCCAGTATGCCGACAGCAAGGCCACCGGCACTGGCGGCGTGCTCGTCTGGTGGTGCAATTCGGTTAGATACTACGACTAAACGACTCATAGTCATCACTCCTGTTATTTTCTCTTTTTTGTTTTTGTAATGCGTTGGTTATCAATTCAAGCCAGCCCCAGACATCCGGCACGCCCGCCAGCCGCCATGATGCCTGAGTTGCGCCTGTACCAATTTTTACTGACATTCCCCCCAGTCGATTAATAACCGCGAAGCCAGATTCATCGGTTAAATCATCGCCCAGAAACACCGGCTTCCGACCGATGAAGGGAACTTCCTGCATAAATGCAGCAATAGCCTCCCCTTTACTGGTGCCTCGCGGTTTAATCTCGACGACACACTTTCCCTGTTGTAATGCCATTTGCGGCCAAATCTGAGTAATACGTTGCGCTAACGTCAATAAGGCGTCTTCATGCTGCGGTGCCTGACGATAATGCAGTGCAAACGCCATCCCTTTGGATTCCAGCTCCGTGCCGGAAAGTTGGGCAATCGCCATATGCAGTTGCACACTAATATCACGAGCAATCGCTTCCGGCAGGTGAACGATATGCGTTTTACCATTGATGTCACGGCGCTCCGCCCCATGCACGCCCGCTAACGGGAAGCGATAAGGTTTTGCCAGTGCGTCAAGTTCCACCATTGAGCGCCCTGATATCAATGCCAATGCACCATCACTTGCGGTTGCCAGTAGCTGAAGTCCTTGCAGAATAGTGTCAGGCACGACGACCTGATCAGGATGCGGTTTGATTTCCGCCAGCGTTCCATCGAGATCAAAAAACCAGGCATATTTCGCGGATAGTTCAGGGGGTTCGGTTAACGGTTCTGTCACCCGGTACTCCTCCTTATCTTTTTATAGTTCGCGCAGAACGCGCTTTACAGACATGTAAGTATAGACAGTGTGACGTAGCTCGCCATTTGCAAAAAAGAACAGCCAACCTTTGTGGCGGTTGGCTGTGGAGGAAAGTCGAACTAAATTTATGCTGAAAAAAACATCAGACAGTGCGTTTCGCTTTTTGCTTATAACGGTCGAAGATCACCGCCGCCAGCAGGATTAAGCCGCGGACAACGTACTGCGCAAACGGAGAAATATTGAGCAGGTTCATGGCGTTTTCTACAGTGCCTAAAATTAAGATACCCGCCACTACATATGAGATTTTTCCGATGCCACCTTTCAGAGAAACGCCGCCTAAAACGCAGGCGGAGATAACAATCAACTCATAGCCTATCGAAGTCATCGGCTGACCGCTGGTCATACGTGAAGCCAGAACAATCCCGGCAATTGCCGATACCAGACCAGAGAGAACAAAGATAATGATTTTGGTGCGGACAACGGGTACACCAGCCAGACGCGCCGCCTCTTCATTACCACCAATCGCCAGCGTGTTGCGCCCAAAGGTGGTTTTGTTCAGCAGCAAACCGAAGACAATCAGACAAGCCACCGTAAGCCAGATTGGCGCAGGCAGGCCGAACCAGTTGGCATAACCAAGAGCAAAGAAACTTTCATCTTCGATACCGACCGCTTTACCATCAGAAATGATGTACGCCAGACCACGAACAATCTGCATCGTCGCCAGCGTCGTAATCAAGGCGTTGATTTTTAGTTTGGCGATAACAAAACCATTCACCAGACCACAGAGGACGCCCAGCAGCAAGCCTGCCGCCACGCCAATCCACAGGCTTTCGGTCAGATTGATAACCACCGCCGTCGTGACACCTGCGCAGGCAATTACCGAAGCGACGGAAAGGTCAAAGTCCCCCGAAGCGAGGCAGAACAACATGCCGCAAGCCACCATTCCCGACATGGAGATTGCCAGCCCGAGACCTTTCATATTAATGAAGGTGGCAAAGTTCGGTACAAAAATGGCACAGGCGATAAACAGCACCGCAAACACCACCAGCATACCGTACTGATCCCAGATACGGCCGAGGCTGAATGACGACTTAGGCGCGCCAGACCCCGATGTAGAAACAGAAGACATCATACTCTCCTTACTCAGGCAACAGCCTGGCTGACTTTAGGCATAGCAAGGCTTAGTGCCTGACGCTCATCTGCCTGTTCGTGTAGCAATTCACCGGCGATTTCGCCCTCACGCATGACGACAATACGATCAGCTACGCCAAGGACTTCGGGCAGATCGCTGGAGGCAAACAGCACCGCCACGCCCTGCGCCGCCAGCGTATAAATCACGTTGTAAATTTCGTGCTTAGCGCCCACATCAATGCCGCGCGTTGGTTCATCCAGCAAAATGACCTTCATATCTTCCGATAACCAGCGCCCAAGAATGGCTTTTTGCTGATTACCACCAGAGAGATTCATGATCAGTTGCTCTGCGCCCGGCGTTTTGATGTTGAGCGAACGAATGTGGTGATCAGCATTGTTTTCTTCCCAGCCGTTGTTGATCACACAACCGCCGAGCACATGCTTGCGACGGGCGCTGATGTTGATATTGTCACGAACGGAATGCACCGGAATAATGCCTTCCGCTTTGCGATCTTCCGGGCAGAGCATCATGCCAGCAGCAATAGCGTGGCCCGGTTTACGGATATCGATCGGCCTTTGGTCGATATAAACCTGACCGGCAGTGATTTGCGTACCGCCAAACATACCTTTCATTAATTCGCTACGCCCTGCCCCTACCAGTCCAAACAGACCGACGATTTCGCCACTGCGAACAGTCAGGCTTATTGGCGTGCGTACACCTGGTGCTTTCACTGCATCCAGACGCAGCCGCTCCTCACCATAGCTGCGCGGTTGCCAGCCGTAGATATCACCGAGATCGCGACCAACCATCGCCTGTACCAGTGACTCATGATTTACTTGCTGCATATCAGTGAAGGTTTTGACATAACGCCCATCTTTGAAGACGGTAATGGCGTCACTTAGGGCAAATATTTCTTCCATACGGTGAGAAACGTATAAGATCACTCGCCCCTCTTTTCGCAGTTCACGAATGACGCGGAAAAGGTTGTCAATTTCTCGTGCCGACAGAGAACTGGTTGGCTCATCAAAGGCGATAATTTTGGCGTTACGCGCCAGCGCTTTGGCTATTTCAACCATCTGCCACTGGCCGATGGAGAGATATTTCAGTGGCGTACCGGGGTCAATATCCATCCCCAGATGTTTAAGTTGTAAACCCGCTTCATAGTTCAGCAGCGAACGATTCACTATGCCGCCTTTATGAGGAAGCTGGCCGAGATAAATATTTTCCGCGACGGTCATTTCCGGCACGAGATGCAGTTCCTGGTAAATAATCGCAACCCCCGCGTTAAGCGCAGCGGTAGTGTCGGAAAAGGATATTTCCTGTCCGCTAATTGCGACAGAACCCGTGGTTGGCGCATAGTTGCCGCTAAGGATTTTTAAGAGTGTTGATTTACCGGCACCATTTTCACCCATCAACGCATGAACCTGACCGGCATAGCAGTCAAAACTGATGTCCGTAAGCGCCTTAACGCCGGGAAAGGTTTTACCAATGCCGCGAAATGAGAGATACGGGGTAGACTGTTGCATAACGTCTCCGTGAATCACTGGTCATTCACACCCCCTCTGCATCACGCAGAGGGGAATTTTTTCGGCAGATTACTTACCGCCTAACCCTTTTTTCTCCAGTTCTTCTTTAAAGTTGTCGCGCGTAATCAGAACGACATCGGTAACTTCAGTGAATTTCGGTGGTTCTGCGTCTTTCGCTACCCAGTTGTAGAGCATTTCGCTGGACTTATAACCATGTACGTCCGGGCTTGGCAGCAGTGAACCGTAGAAACCGGTAGCCTGGGCTTTGGACAACTCGCTTACTGCATCCACGCCGTTGATACCGATACCGATGATATCTGCCGCTTTAAAGCCCTGACCTTCCGTCGCGCGCACGCCGCCAAGCACAGTGCTATCGTTCATCCCGACGATCAGCCAGTGTTTAACTTCAGGATGCTGAACCAGCATGGAGTTGGCGGCGTCAAATGCCCCCGGGATATCGTTAGATTTGGTAGGAACCTGATAAATTTGTTTTTCCGGGAATCCGGCAGCTTTCAGCGCGTCCATAGAGCCTGTAGTACGACGACGAGCGGTATCCAGTTCGTTAGCTGTAATCGCCATTACGGCACTTTCTTTTACATCCCAACCTCGTTTCTGCATCTCTTTATACAGTTCCTGGCCCTGACGCTCGCCAATTTTGGTCGCCGCCATCATCACCAACGGCACGGTATCCATCGGCTTACCTTTGGCATTTACAAACTGATCATCCACGGCAATAACTTTCATACCATAGCCACGTGCTTTCGCCACAATAGCGGAACCCAATTTCGGGTCTGGCGTACAAATGACAAATCCTTTCGCGCCACTGGCCGCCAGGCTGTCGATAGCGTTTAGCGTTTTTTCACCATCCGGTACGGCAATCTTAATAACTTCAAAGCCTAAATCTTTCCCGGCTTTATCGGCAAATTTCCATTCGGTCTGGAACCACGGCTCTTCGGGTTGCTTTACCAGGAAACCGAGTTTCAGGTTTTCTGCCATAGCGGATTGTGACATAACAGCAGCCAGACCGATGGCCGCAAGAGCTTTAGTAAATTTGTGCATGGTTATCTCCAGCTTTAGCATCATTTTTTGTAGGGTAAAAACTAAGAACTTTGGTTAATTTAATCGGAAAACAAAGCATTACCTTTAACGAAAAGATAATTGGCCGTGTTGGCATAGTTTTAGCGAGAAATTAATTCTCCATAGGAGAGCAATATCACATCGCAGAATTACAGTCAGAACGTGCATGAATTTAGCGAGAAATGACATACTGGAAACAACAATTGTCTGACAAATAAAAAGTGCATTAGCAGATTAGTCCATGACATTAGCCTGGAAGTCCTTGTGGTATGCGTTGAGTGGTCTGGAGTGCCTTTTTTTTAATCTAATTATTACCGGACAGAAGTCTGTCCATTTTAAGCTGAATAGTAAAATGGGTAAGCGCTTGTACAAAATTCATTTCGGCGTTAATTATCACCACCATCATTAATTAAGAGTAAATCGATAATGAGAGCCACCTCTCATAGTCAGGAAAAGTTTTAAAATATCACATCGTCATCATGTCATTAATATTTTAATTTAATATCAATGAGATACACAAATGCACAGCATTGACAATTATTGCAAACCCATTGCTCTTATCAATGAAATGTAAAAAATTATAAACTTGGTGATTTAAGGATTTTCTTATATTCGTTCAGACGTTATGCTTATTTCAGATCATCGTCAGAATTGACTCCACGATCACATTTCGGACATGCAGAAAGGAATTATTCTGCAAACAGTAATTACGGTGTTTTGATTCATCTTGCACCTCACGTCTTCTGGATATAAGGATATTAGGTATGGCAACCACTGGAATGCTTCTCAAACTCAACACCCAAATGAACCGCGAGTTTTACGCATCCAATCTCTACCTTCACCTGAGCAACTGGTGTTCTGAACAAAGTCTGAATGGCACCGCTACTTTCCTTCGCGCCCAGGCACAGAGTAACGTGACCCAAATGATGCGCATGTTTAATTTTATGAAAAGTATCGGCGCGACGCCCATCGTTAAAGCTATTGATGTGCCAGGTGAAAAGCTTAACTCTCTGGAAGAACTCTTCCAAAAAACGATGGAAGAATACGAGCAGCGTTCAAGCAAGCTGGCACAATTAGCCGATGAAGCTAAAGAATTGAATGATGATTCAACCGTCGATTTCCTGCGCGATCTGGAAAAAGAACAGCAGCACGATGGCCTGTTACTGCAAACCATTCTTGATGAAGTACGCAGCGCGAAACGTGCCGGTATGTGCCCTGTCCAGACCGACCAGCATGTTCTTAATGTTGTGTCGCATCAGATACACTAATAAAAATCGACGCCTTAAATCACGCGCCGGATATAAAAATTGTTGAGAAAACCGCTGCTTCATACTCTTGAAGCAGCGGTTTTTTTAATGGGATTCACTTTGTGGGGTAAACTTGAGTTCAATCAATGCGATAGCTTTCTGGATAGCACGCATCGTAACCGGATCGGCTGCGGCGGGATGGTTAGTAAAATCAATATTCTTCAACTGGCCAGACATTTTTTCACGAACCTCAACAGGTGCAATCACATCGAGTACGTCGAGAATTTGTTTGATCACCAACTGGCAAGCGACAACATCAGAAACCAGTTCCTGATCGGCATTCAGCGGCTGGGACATTGTAAACTCCTGATAGCATTTGAAAGCCGATATAGTAGCGGCTTCACTTCTTCAGCGATAGTCACATCCACCGTCCTCAGGATACAAAAAACCTGCCGGAGCAGGTTTCTTGTTATCTGAACATATTGCCTGGCGGTACATCTTTGAACGTCTTGCAATAGTTATTAAACATACTTTTCAGGATTTTGCGCAGTTTCATCGCGGCACTCCGACCATTTGTTATGCAGGTGTTATCGTCTTTGCACTTATAATATGACAATCATCACAAAAATCAATCTTTATGTGACCTGAATCACATAAATACCCCTTTAATGTTATAAAAATGATAACCATAAAGTCACCGCTAACTGTCTGACCTCTGGAAAAAGCAAGGAATAGCACCGATACGTCGTCTTTTCTGTCCATAGCCTGGTCGTATCCGCAAGTACAATACCTGTTTCTTCTTCCTCTTCAGGCAGTGACATGAAACATCTGATAATTGTTCTTTCACTTTTAACATTAGCGGGCTGCACCGTAACTCGTCAGGCTCAATTGAGCGAAGTCAACGCCACGAGCGGTATTGTGCGCCTCGTTTACGATCAGGCATTTTTACAAAACGCCCGTACTGACAGCTATCTCAATCAGGAAATAGCGCAACGTGCATGTCAGCAGGCAGGGTTTACCCGCGCCATTGCATTTGGGCAACCTGTAAGTAACTGTAGTGTGTTTGCGGGGTCGTTATGTCTGAATACGGAATTTACACTGTCGTATCAGTGCCAAATTTTAATACCCTCGACTTATCAATAAAGACCTTAATCAGCGAGGGAGGCTTCGCTGGTTAATTGATGCCATAAATAGCAGTAATGCGTTTTATTCCCATTCGTATTTTTAATAATTGAATTTAATATTTTACCTTTTGCAAATAATAAAATAACAAATTATAGTGGCGCCACAGAAACAAAAATAACCTTTGTGGAGCACTATCATGCTGAAACCAGAAATGATTGAAAAACTCAATGAGCAGATGAACCTGGAACTGTACTCTTCGCTGCTTTATCAACAAATGAGCGCCTGGTGCAGCTACCATACCTTTGAAGGCGCGGCCGCGTTTCTGCGCCGTCACGCCCAGGAAGAGATGACGCATATGCAGCGTCTGTTTGACTATCTGACCGATACCGGAAACTTACCGCGTATTAATACTGTTGAATCCCCGTTTGCTGAATATTCTTCACTTGATGAATTATTCCAGGAAACTTATAAGCATGAACAATTAATCACGCAGAAAATTAACGAACTGGCTCATGCTGCCATGACCAATCAGGATTACCCGACATTTAATTTCCTGCAATGGTATGTTTCTGAGCAACATGAAGAAGAGAAATTGTTCAAATCAATTATTGATAAATTAAGCCTGGCAGGTAAAAGCGGCGAAGGTCTTTATTTCATCGATAAAGAACTCTCTACCCTCGACACGCAAAACTAATCTTCTCCGGCGGCAGATTTTCTGCCGCCGTTGCATATCAGTGACGGCAAATTTTACTTGTATCGGTTGAGAACCCTTCTTCGCTGGGAATAAATTTACCTTTCGCCGCCAGAAACGCCACCAACTCGCCCGCAGTCATCCCTTCTGCTGAGCAGGTATGAAAACGCGCCTGTTCACCAAAACGCGCTTTAATCGCCGCCTCCAGACTGGCGTGCGTATATTGCTCACCTGATTCAATCATCATATTTAACACTTCATGACCGTGAATAGATTCCATCGTTCCTCCTCAAAAAAGGCATAGCGTAGCGATAGCCGCTCATCAAGGCTTTGCGCCAGCGCAGTTCTGAATGCATTTTATCGTACAGTTTTATTTACATCTAATGTAACGTCGATTTGACGAAAAATGTAGAATGCCTTAACCTGCGCCGCAGATATCACTTATAAAGATCGTCAGGACAGAAGAAAGCGTGAAAAACAGAACTCTGGGAAGTGTTTTTATCGTGGCAGGAACCACAATTGGCGCGGGTATGCTGGCAATGCCGCTGGCAGCGGCAGGTGTCGGTTTTAGCGTCACGTTAATCTTATTGATTGGGCTTTGGGCATTGATGTGCTACACAGCGCTGTTACTGCTGGAGGTGTACCAGCATGTCCCGGCAGACACCGGTCTGGGCACGCTGGCAAAGCGCTATCTGGGGCGTTATGGGCAGTGGCTGACTGGCTTCAGTATGATGTTTTTAATGTATGCCCTGACGGCGGCGTACATCAGCGGTGCAGGTGAATTACTTGCCTCCAGCATCAGCGACTGGACAGGCATTCCAGTGTCGGCAACCGCTGGCGTGTTGTTGTTCACTTTTGTTGCCGGTGGTGTGGTTTGTGTCGGGACGTCGCTGGTCGATTTGTTTAACCGCTTTCTGTTTAGCGCCAAAATTATTTTTCTGGTGGTGATGCTGGTACTGCTGTTGCCGCATATTCATAAAATGAATCTTTTAACCCTGCCGCTGCAACAAGGACTTGCGTTGTCTGCGATCCCGGTAATTTTTACCTCGTTTGGCTTCCACGGTAGTGTGCCGAGCATCGTTAGTTATATGGATGGCAACATTCGCAAGCTGCGCTGGGTGTTTATTACTGGTAGTGCGATCCCTCTGGTGGCGTATATCTTCTGGCAACTGGCGACGCTGGGCAGCATTGATTCAACAACCTTTATGGGGCTGCTGGCTAATCATGCCGGGTTAAACGGACTGTTACAGGCGTTACGCGAAGTGGTGGCCTCACCGCATGTCGAACTGGCGGTGCATTTATTTGCTGACTTAGCCCTCGCAACATCCTTTCTCGGCGTAGCGTTAGGCTTATTTGATTATCTGGCAGATTTGTTTCAGCGTTCAAATACCGTTGGAGGGCGACTGCAAACTGGTGCAATTACTTTTCTGCCGCCGCTGGCGTTTGCGCTGTTTTACCCACGTGGCTTTGTGATGGCGCTGGGTTACGCCGGTGTGGCGCTGGCGGTGCTGGCGTTAATTATCCCTTCCCTGCTGACCTGGCAGAGCAGAAAGCATAATCCACAAGCTGCTTATCGAGTGAAAGGTGGCCGTCCGGCGCTGGTGTTAGTGTTTCTCTGCGGCATTGGCGTGATTGGTGTGCAATTTTTGATTGCGGCAGGATTGTTACCCGAAGTGGGATAATCGCCTTGATAACAACGTTGGGTGCCGGAAACATCTCCAGCACCCAATATGCCCTCTTAATGCAGGCAACACTGCTTAAATTTCTTACCACTGCCGCACGGACAAGGATCGTTACGGCCCGGCTTTTCTTCTGCTTTGATCGGTTGCTGAACAGGTTTTTCCTGCGGATGCGCCATCCAGTAAGCATGTAAATCAAGCGCTGCCAGTCGAATGGCTTCTACGCTTTCTTCAAATGCTTCTGGCGACAACTTCTCTACCCGCGCAAAGTTTTCTTCTGTACCGTGTAGAGCTATCGCCTCAAGCGCCGGTTTTAACGAATCAGGCAATGCCGACCAGTCAGCGAGGGCAACGCCACGCATATAGCCAAAGCACCACTCCTCAACAATCGTCAGCTCGCTACCGTCAACTTCTCGCAGGCCAAACAACGGTTCAAACTGCTCAGGAAATTCGTTCAGACGTTCTGCGGTATCGGCCATATGTTGAAAAGCCAGATTCATAAAGCGCGTCATCTCTTTTTCTGACGCCCAGCGCGGCACATAATCCGCCCCGCCCCAGACAGCAACCAGCCACTGTTCTGGTTCAATTTCTTGCGGAGAACTCAACACCGCCGTCAATAAACCGTCCAGCTCAGCCACATCAAGGATGGCGTGTTCAGTGTTGTATTTGGTCAGGATATCATCCAGCCATTCCAACTCACTTTCGTTTAACGGTCCAGTTTTCATACGCTTTTCCTTGTGGATCTCGACTCGCCAGCGCCTATCTTACATGTCGGTCTGGCAGAGAGATACTTTTTGCGTGGATTACCCGGTGATTAAAAATAAGAGGGGTGTAACGACAAGTTGCAGACACAAAAAAACCACCCGAAGGTGGTTTCACGACACTGCTTATTGCTTTGATTTTATTCTTATCTTTCCCATGGTACCCGGAGCGGGACTTGAACCCGCACAGCGCGAACGCCGAGGGATTTTAAATCCCTTGTGTCTACCGATTCCACCATCCGGGCTCGGGAAAAAAGTGGAGGCGCGTTCCGGAGTCGAACCGGACTAGACGGATTTGCAATCCGCTACATAACCGCTTTGTTAACGCGCCAAATTCTTCAGACTTTTCAGCCAGACACCCGCTTAAGCCGATGTCTTTTAAACTGGAGCGGGAAACGAGACTCGAACTCGCGACCCCGACCTTGGCAAGGTCGTGCTCTACCAACTGAGCTATTCCCGCATTCATCAAGCAATCAGCTAATCACTTGATTTTATTATCGCCTGGCAATCAGTGCCGCCGTTCGATGCGTTGCATTCTACTTACCTGACGCGATGAGTCAACGATATTTTTCACCAGTTTTGATCGTTTGCTGAATTTTGCGTCGAAACGATCACTGATCAAGCAAATCTGCACGCGCAGCGCTCAAATATTGCAACATTGACCACAAAGTCAGTACCGCTGCCACAAAGAAAAGTGCAATACCAGCGTATTCAACCCAAATGTTCGGGCGCCATAACAGCCAGGCCAACGCTACCATTTGAGCAGTAGTTTTAACTTTACCGATCCAGGATACGGCCACGCTGCTGCGTTTACCCAATTCAGCCATCCATTCGCGCAACGCGGAGATGATAATTTCACGGGCAATCATCGTTGCTGCCGGTAAAGTCACCCACCAGCTATGGTAATGTTCTGTTACCAGCACCATAGCGATGGCTACCAGCACTTTATCTGCTACTGGATCAAGGAAAGCACCAAACCGGGTACTCTGGTTCCAGCGACGCGCCAGAAAACCGTCGAACCAGTCAGTCACCGCTGCGACACAGAAAATGAGCGCAGCAGCAAACGGTGACCAGGTAACAGGCAGATAAAAAACCAATACAAAGAATGGGATAAGGATGACACGGAACAGTGTGAGCAACGTAGGGATATTAAATTGCATAATGACGGGTAACTATCTGTTGTCAGTAAGATTACCCCTATGTTGCTACAGAGACATCAATGTTTCAACGACCAGAAGATCTTTTCTGCCAGACCTTGCGAAATACCCGGCACTTTTGCAATTTCCTCGACGCTGGCGTTACGTAAACCTTGCAAACCGCCCATATATTTCAACAACATTTGCCGGCGTTTTGGCCCGACACCTTCGATGGTTTCCAGGGTGCTGGTATTTTTGACCTTTGCCCGTTTTTTGCGGTGACCACCAATCGCATGATTGTGTGATTCATCGCGAATATGCTGGATGACATGCAGCGCAGGTGAATCTGGCGGCAGGCTGAATCCCTCTCCTTCCGGCTCGAAGAACAGCGTTTCCAGACCAGCCTTACGATCGGCCCCTTTCGCTACCCCAAGTAACAGCGGATGGTTTTTATCCCATGAGACATCCAGCTCAGCGAAAACATTTTTCGCCTGCGCAAGCTGTCCTTTGCCGCCGTCGATAAGGATCACGTCCGGGATCTTACTGTCGTCGATAGCTTTTCCGTAACGCCGACGCAGCACCTGATTCATCGCCGCATAATCATCGCCCGGCGTAATACCAGTAATGTTATAGCGTCGATACTCCGCTCGCAGCGGGCCGTTAGCATCGAACACCACACACGAAGCGACTGTTTGTTCGCCCATGGTATGGCTGATATCAAAACACTCCATCCGCTTCACTTCCGGCAGTTTCAACACGCTGGCAAGCGCAGACAGACGCTGGTGAACAGTAGATTGCTGCGAAAGTTTGCTGGTTAACGCAGTCGCCGCATTGGTGCGCGCCAGCTTCAGGTAACGTGCCCGATCGCCACGTGGTTTGGTCTGAACGTTAATCTTTCTCCCCGCCAGTTCCGAAAGAGAATCGGCAAGCAGCGTTTTATCGCTAAGATTAAAGTCGAGCAGGATTTCACCCGGCAAAGTGCGCATCTGACTACCCTGTAAATAGAACTGGCCGACAAAAGTTTCCACCACTTCGCCCAATTCCGTACCGCCAGGTACTTTCGGGAAATAACTACGGCTACCGAGCACCTTGCCCTGACGAATAAACAGGACGTGGACACAAGCCATGCCTGCATCAAACGCCACGCCAATAACGTCAAGATCATCACCAGTATTGGAGACAAACTGTTTTTCGGTTACGCGCCGCACCGCCTGGATTTGGTCGCGAATACGTGCAGCCTCTTCAAATTCCAGATTCTGGCTGGCTGTTTCCATGCGGCTAATCAGTTGGGTAAGCACCTGATCGTCCTTGCCGGATAAAAACAGGCGCACATACTCTACCTGCTGGGCGTATTCTTCTTCACTCACCAGCCCTTCAACGCACGGCCCCAGACAACGCCCTATCTGATATTGCAGACACGGACGCGAGCGGTTGCGATAAACACTATTTTCACACTGGCGAATCGGGAAAATTTTTTGTAGCAGCGCCAGGGTTTCACGCACGGCATAACCGTTTGGGAACGGGCCGAAATATTCACCTTTGGCATGTTTCGCGCCGCGATGCATAGCCAGACGCGGATGGGTATCGCCACTCAGGAAGATAAAGGGATAAGATTTATCATCGCGTAACAGAACGTTGTAACGCGGTTGATAGAGTTTAATGTAGTTGTGCTCCAGCAATAACGCTTCTGTTTCGGTGTGGGTAACCGTGACATCGATTTGCTGGATCTGGGCGACCAACGCTTCGGTTTTGCGCGAAGCGAGGTTGCTACGGAAATAACTGGAAAGCCGTTTTTTCAGGTCTTTCGCTTTGCCGACATAAATAACCGTACCACCAGCATCATACATGCGATAAACGCCCGGCTGGCTGGTTACGGTTTTTAAAAACGCTTTTGCGTCAAACTGAACACTCACTGACTTGTTAATGTCTCCGCATTACACAGACCATGGCGAATTGCCAGGTGAGTCAACTCAACATCGCCATGTATGTTTAATTTACTAAACATACGGTAGCGATAGCTGTTCACCGTTTTCGGGCTGAGATTAAGCTGTTCTGAGATCTCATTGACCTTCTGGCCTTTGGTAATCATCAGCATAATCTGCAATTCACGTTCCGACAAACTGGCAAACGGGCTTTCTGTTTTTTCTGGTTCGATTTGGCTTAACGCCATTTGTTGAGCAATGTCAGAAGCAATATAACGCTGCCCTGAATAAACAGAACGAATCGCGCTCACGACTTCCTGCGGGGCTGCGCCTTTGCTGAGATAGCCCGCGGCACCGGCCTGCATCACTTTCGCTGGTAAAGGGTTTTCGGTATGAACCGTAAGCATGATGATTTTGACATCGGCTGTCGAGCGGGCGATTTTACGCGTCGCCTCAAGACCACCAATGCCAGGCATACTCATGTCCATTAGCACAACGTCAACGGTATTTGCCCGGCACCACTTAACGGCGTCTTCACCGCAGGATGCCTCACCGACAACTTTAATACCCTTTATATCTTCCAGAATGCGTCGTATCCCTGCGCGCACCAGTTCGTGGTCATCAACAAGTAGAACGTTGATCAAAGGAATATCTCCAGAAATAGGGATAACGCTACTGATAGTTAGTCATTAGTATATTAGCGGGTTTTATTGCAACTTTGAAACGTTAAAAATGGTGGGTATTCGATTTTTCTCTCGTTTTTGTAAATTCGATTGTCCACAGTTATGATCACGCCCGTCATCAAAGGTTTGCCGGTTCGTTTCACAGCACAACCAACGGCGAGATGTGACAAAAATTGACTTTATTCAGCACAAATGAAAAATCAGCGGTATGAATATGTAACATTAATTAACCCGAACAATACGTGCAAAAAACATTCATGATAAAAATATTTATTGGTCATTATATTGACTGAATTAATATAGTTGACGATACAGCGCACAAAAAACAACCACTAATATTTTTAGCAAAGCTTATGGTATACTCCGCCGCCTTAACATTTTTCACCGCAAATTTTTATTGCAACATGACGAGGAAAATAAATGAGTACGCCTGATTTTTCTACTGCCGAGAATAATCAAGATCTGGCAAATGAAGTCTCCTGCCTGAAAGCGATGCTGACGCTGATGCTGCAGGCGATGGGACAAGCTGACGCGGGCCGCGTGATGTTAAAGATGGAAAAACAGCTTGCGCTGATCGAAGACGAAACCCAGGCTGCAATATTTTCCAAAACGGTTAAGCAAATTAAACAAGCCTACCGTCAGTAATATAAAACCGGCTGAAAGCGCGCCTTTCAGCCGGTTTTGCATCTGGCACGCAGAATGTAATTGATGTCATATTAAGCCAGTTGCAGCAGCGTAGCAGGCAACCTGTGTCTTATTCGGTGCATTGATTTTTTTCTGCATGTTTTTCTGATGAAAATTGACCGTATTTTCAGAGATTGACAAGATCATCGCTATCTCTGCTGACGTTTTTCCTTCCGCGGTCCATTTCAGAATTTCTTTTTCCCGCTTGCTGAAATTCATCTCTGGCGTCATCACTATTTCATCATTTAAGCGTATCAACGCCATCAGACTTTCGCGCACCAATAACTGCATTTTTAATTGCAGTTCATCACTAAGGCCAGGTATTTCACGCGTACTACTACGGGAAAAGGACAAAAAACCCAGCGCCCGGTTTGGCAGCATTAAATACTGAGTGACACCACGGCGTATACCATGTGCACGCGCGGCTTCCCATAGCGGCTGCGCTTCGCTAAATAAGTCATCATTCCACAATAAATGCCCCTGACTGAAGTTTTCATGGTTAAGCACCGGATCAATGGCAAGAAAGTTTTTTGCCTGATAATAACTAATCCATGATTTCGGGTAATTGGTGTAGAAGGCCACTTTCGGTCGCGTGAATGGCACCGGGTGACGCACACATAATGAATAGAAATCGTACTCGAGTTGTTGAGCCTGCCGCTCTATTTCATGGTAGACCTCTTCCGCGGCCTCCATTCTCTGAAAACGTAACAGCATCGTGCGACGCCAACTGAAAAAATCCGTATCCTGCATAGTTAACCGCAACGCTCCTGAGAGTGAGTATCATTTATATTGATAACTCAAACTATCACATAAATAAGATTTATATATAATTTATATTATTCAGACAATGAATTACTTTTGCAAGACATAGCATTCTTTTATGTTATTAATAAGTTATGCTGATTTGTTAAGCAATTCACCAGATTGAGAGCGCGTTCTCGCCCCGTCTGGAAAGCCGACGGGGCTGATTTTTTCTTATTATTGCAACAGAAACTTCTCAAGGAACTGGCGGGTACGGGGCTGCTGCGGATCAGCAAATAACGCTTTTGCTGGCCCCTGCTCAACTATCCGCCCCTGGTCCATAAAGATCGCGCGGTCAGCAACGTCACGAGCAAAGCTCATTTCGTGCGTCACAATGACCATCGTGCGCTTTTCCTGTGCCAGTTGGCGGATGGTATTCAGGACTTCGCCCACCAGCTCCGGATCCAGCGCCGAGGTAGGTTCGTCAAACAGAATGACTTCCGGGCGCATCGCCAGCGCACGCGCAATCGCCACACGTTGCTGTTGACCGCCGGACAAACGACGCGGATAGCTGGTCTCTTTCCCCGTCAGCCCGACCTTCGCCAGCAGTTCGCGGGCGCGTGTCGTGGCCTCTTCTTTCGGTTCGCCTTTAACGATCACAGGCCCTTCAATAATGTTTTCCAGCACCGTACGATGCGGGAACAGATTAAAGTTCTGGAACACAAACCCGACGTGCTGGCGCAACTGGCGAATCAGCGATTTTTGCTGACTTAACGAACGTGCGGTATCAATAGTAATATCGCCAACGGTGATGGTCCCCGCCTCTGGCTGTTCCAGCAAATTTATGCTGCGTAGCAACGTGGTTTTGCCGGAACCACTCGGGCCGATAATTGCCACCACTTCGCCGGTGTTGACCTCCAGATCGATACCGTGCAGCACCGTCTGACCGTGGAATTTTTTCACCAGGTTTTTAACTTCAATGGCACTCATTTTGGCTCTCTCTCCTGGCGATTTAGTTGATTCTCAAAATGGTTCTGCAGCGTCGATAACACTGTCGCCATAATCCAGTAGATGAGCGAAGCCGCCAGATACATGGTGAACACTTCCAGAGTACGCGAGGTTATCAACTGCGCCTGACGAAACAGTTCCGGCACCTGAATCGTCGCGGCCAGTGAGGTATCTTTCACCAGGCTGATAAAGCTGTTCGACAGCGGCGGCAGAGCCACCCGCGCCGCCTGCGGCAAAATTGCGCGACGCATAGTTTGCCACGGCGTCATGCCAATACTGGCAGCCGCCTCCCACTGACCTTTATCAATAGACGAAATCGCTGCCCGCAGCGTTTCGGCAGCATAGGCGGCGGTGTTCAGTGACAGTCCAATCATCGCTGACGGAACCGGATCTAATTCAATGCCAAACTGCGGCAGACCGTAGTAGATCATAAACAGTTGTGCAATGAGCGGCGTACCGCGAAAAATGGAGATGTAAAAACGCGCCAGCCAGCGTACGGGCCATATGGGTGACAGGCGCATCAGCGCGAGAATAAACCCCAACAGCAAACCGAAAAACATACCGCCGATGCTGAGTTGCAGCGTATACCCAGCCCCTTTTAGCAGGAACGGCAAAGAATCAATAACCAGTTGTATACTTTCTTGCATGAGCGTTTCCGGAGCTAGACGTGAGGATGATAGGCGAACAGCGCAGGTGCGCCGCCAGTATGAATAAACAGAATCGGCCCTTCGTCTTTGAAGCGTTTCTGACTGATGCCATCAATCAGCCCCGCCATCGCTTTTCCGGTATACACAGGATCAAGCAGAATGCCTTCCAACCGCGCCAGCAGTTTCACCGCTTCCATGCCTTCGTCATTTGGCACGCCGTAGCCAGGGGCAAAGTAGTCATCCCAGAGTAAAATTTCTGCTGACGCGGTCAATTCCAGCTCTTTCGCGATTGCCTGTTGCAGGCTAACCACTTTTGGCAACTGGTCAGCAACGGAACGTGACACGGTCACGCCAATCAGTTCGCTTTCTGGCATCAGTTGTTCCAGCCCTACTGCAAGCCCGGCATGCGTTCCGGCACTGCCCGACGCCACCACCACCGAAGAAATATTAACCGCCCCTTCACACTGTTGCGCGATTTCCAGCGCGCTCTCCACATAGCCCAACGCGCCTAAAGCATTGGAACCGCCAACCGGAATGACGTATGGGCGAAAGCCTTGTGCTTCGACGCGAGTCGCCAGCTCTTCCAGTTGGGCATTGGGATCGGTCAGCGCGTCGCACATTTCAATCTGGGTATTGAAGAGATCTAACAACAAGCGGTTGCCGTTGGTTAAATAATTTTCTGCAGTAGTGCCAATGGGATTTTCCAGCAGCGCCACGCAATGCAGACCAAGTTTTGCGGCCACTGCGGCAGTCTGGCGCACATGGTTAGACTGAATCGCTCCGGCTGTAATCAGTGTGTCAGCACCTTCGCGCAAGGCGTCTGCTGCGAGAAATTCCAGTTTGCGTAACTTATTTCCGCCCATTGCCAACGGGGTGACGTCATCCCGTTTGATGAAAATGTCCCGACCGAGATAATCAGAAAAACGTGGCAGATATTCGAGCGGTGTCGGTGTGCCGATAAACTCCAACCGTGGAAAACGAGTTAAATTATGCAGTGGCATAAAAGCCTCCGATGTCTGTTGTTGTGATATTGTTATTATGCACGCTGAAAACGCTTAAATAAAAAAGGCGCCGATTAAAGCGCCCTTTTTTGTCATTATGCTGATTACCTGGTCACATCAGCACCAAACCATTTTTCGGAAAGAGCTTGCAAGGTTCCATCTTTTTGCATTTCTGCGATGGCATCGTTGACTGCTTTCAGCAAGTCTTCGTTGCCTTTACGCAGCGCGACACCTGACTCCTGGCGGGAAAAGGCTTCGCCGGTTACTGCCAGCGTATCATTGGTTTTCTTCACCAAATCCAGCGCCGCCAGACGGTCAACCAGGATGGCATCAATACGACCTACGCGCAGATCCTGATATTTGGTCGGGTCATCATCATAGGTGCGCACATCAACACCCTGAACATTCTGACGCAGCCACTCTTCATAGTTGGTGCCTAAACCAACGCCAACTTTTTTACCTTTCAGGTCGTCTGCGGTTTTTATTGTGCCTTCATTACCTTTTTTCACCAGCGCCTGAATACCGGAAATGGTGTAAGGGGTAGAGAAATCGTATTTTTTCTTACGTTCATCTGAGATGGTAACCTGATTAATCACCACATCGATGCGCTTAGAATCCAGGGACGCCAGCATACCATCCCACTTGGTCGGTTTTAATGCGGCTTCAACGCCCAGATGTTTTGCCAGTTGTTGAGCAAACTCCACTTCAAAACCAGTCAATTTACCGTCATCGCCCTGAAAGCTAAACGGCGGGTAAGTCCCTTCCAGTCCTACCAGCAAAGTGCCTCGCTCTTTTACTTTATTGAGCAGGCCTTCGTTGGCAAAACTTTTCACGCTCATACCCGCAACCAGCGCCACGGCCATAACACCCATCAACGCCTGACGCCCCAGATGTACTAATTTCATATTCACCCCGAATGTTGTTATGTTGGTTTGCAGTGTAGAGCCATTGTTCGTAGACACAAAAACAACTCTGCTACATCTTATTCTTATTTAATATATATCAGAAGCTGACAGACTGGGGGATTTCTGCGCAAGGTCGCCGCGGGTTTGCATCTGGTAACACTGGTACTTACGTAATGCGATGCGATAATTATTGGTGCTGGTGGTGGGCAGCCAGGGTGCGAGGTTTTCATCAAGAAAACCATCCTGCAACAGGTCAGAGGAAATATCGTGTTCGCTTAAATAATTACCCAAACGACGTAGACGAACCACATATTCGCGCACTGTACCGGGGCTCATTTCAGTATGGTCAAAAAGAAACTGCTTAAAGCCGATAATATCAAAAAAATCACTCTGGGTTTTGCAGTGTAAATCACCGCAGAAACGGCATAACGCTGCCCATGATTTTTGTTCCTC
Organism: Escherichia sp. KTE96; assembly: GCF_000408525.1. Lineage (NCBI taxonomy): Bacteria > Pseudomonadati > Pseudomonadota > Gammaproteobacteria > Enterobacterales > Enterobacteriaceae > Escherichia > Escherichia sp. KTE96. The sequence continues at coordinate 3,061,985 of NZ_KE137149.1, forward strand.
ATACCAGCCATTTTCATCAAGCAGCGTATCAAGACGGGAAATCTCGATTTTATTGACTATTTTGCCATCGTGAACCAGGGTAATGCGATCGAGTAATTTACGGCAATATGCGCAATGAGTCTGGCTGTGTTTAAAATCTTTAAGATAGCGGCTTAATGGCCGCCTTTTCTGGTGCTGCATCATTATTAAGAACTCCTGGTATTCAAAATTAATGTGCGGCATTTACCTGAGTTATAACTTACCCAGTTTGGTGCGTAACCGTTTAATAGCCTGGCTGTGTAACTGACTAACCCGCGATTCACCGACCTCAAGCACCGCGCCAATCTCTTTGAGATTAAGCTCTTCCTGGTAATAGAGCGTTAATACCAACTGTTCGCGCTCCGGCAACATTTCGATGGCTTCCATTACCCGCTGGCGCAAATTACTGTCCAGTAACTGCTGTAACGGGTTATCCCGCTGATGATCGTCAGTAACCAGTTCGATGCTATCACCGTGCTCTTCGCGCCACTCATCATAAGAGAAAAGTTGGCTGTTATTAGTATCAAGCAACATTTGCCGGTAATCAGCGATTTCAATCCCTAAACGTTCTGCCACTTCCGTTTCTGTGGCGTTGCGGCCAAGTTCCTGCTCCAGTTGCCCTATTGCCTGCGCCACTTCACGTGCATTGCGTCGCACGCTGCGCGGCACCCAGTCACGGCTGCGAAGTTCATCCAGCATAGCACCACGGATACGCTGCACTGCGTAAGTTGTAAATGCCGTTCCTTGCAGGGCATCATAACGTTCAACAGCATTAAGTAATCCAATGCCGCCTGCCTGTAGCAGATCGTCAAGTTCTACACTCGCGGGCAGTCGAACCTGCAGGCGCAATGCTTCGTGACGCACCAGCGGGATATAACGCTGCCACAGCGAATGTTTATCCATTACACCTTCAGCGGTATAGAGTGATTTCACGATAAACAGCCCTGCGTTATATAAATAATCGGCATAATTATCCGTTTCTGCAGGTTTTTTAATCGGACGATTAATGGGTGAAATAAGGGGTTATTTGGGGTAATCGGTAAATAGCGAGCAGAATAACCCCGCTGGAGCGGGGTTAAGATAGCTGACAAAGTCCGCCTCATCTTGCCGGATGCGGCGTAAACGCCTTATCCGACCTACGCGAATATGCAAATTTAATTAATTGCGATTCACCTTGTAGGCATGATAAGCATAGCGCATCAGGCAATTTGGCGTTTGCTGTCATTATATTACGACGATTAGCCCTGCAGCAGAGACAGAACTTGCTGCGGCACCTGGTTAGCTTTAGACAGCACAGAGTTACCCGCCTGCTGGATGATCTGCGCTTTCGACATGTTAGACACTTCGGTCGCATAGTCGGCGTCCTGAATACGGGACTGCGCTTCAGACAGGTTGGTGGTGGTGTTGTTCAGGTTGGTTACCGCAGAGTCCAGACGGTTTTGAACGGCACCGAGGGAGGAGCGGAAAGTATCAACCTGTGCAATGGCTTTGTCTAAAAGTGCCAGTGGATCAGCAGAAGAAGCCCCCGAGAACTGCGCAGTCGGAGTTGCTGTAGATAATTCAACAACAACTTTGTTCGCTGTGGCTGTTGCCGTAGTGTCATCATTAAGCGCCGCTGGAGCCGTTGTAGCGTAGTTTTTACCCTGGAATGTTACATATCCCGCAGCCGCGCCGTCAGAGTCAGCGGCAACTTTAATCAGCTGATCTTTCTGAGTAGCGGCAGTCGTTAGTCCATTATCGGTGTCTTTGTATTCGACATCGGCTTTATTCAACGTCACTTCACCACTTGTATGGTCAATGGACGCGGAGTAGAAATCACTACCGGATTGAACGACGAACTGTGCGGTGGCAGCCCCTTTCGCATCCAGGGTGTTGTGTAACGTCAGGCTGGAAACATCGACAGTTTTACCTGTCGCAGTAGTCAGATCTTTCGCAACAGCAGTGAAATCAACACCAACAGGTTTTGTCCCAGCGGCTCCTGTAATTTGAGTAATTGAATCACCAACGTTAAGTGATTGAGCAGAAACGGAGAAACCATTCAACCCTAATGTAGAAGAGTCAATTTTCTGTAAATCAATGCTAATAGTCTGGCCATCATTCGCGCCAACCTGAATCTTCATCGAACCGTCTTTTGCCAGTACATTCACGCCGTTGAACTGGGTCTGACCGGAAACACGGTCAATCTCATCCAGACGGGATTTGATTTCGTCCTGAATAGATGACAGGTCAGAATCAGAGTTAGTACCGGTCGTCGCCTGAACGGTCAACTCACGCACACGTTGCAAGTTGTTGTTGATTTCAGACAACGCACCTTCTGTGGTCTGCGCCAGAGAAATACCGTCGTTGGCGTTACGCGCAGCCTGAGTCAGGCCTTTAATGTTAGAGGTGAAACGGTTAGCAATCGCCTGACCGGCAGCGTCATCTTTCGCACTGTTAATACGCAGGCCAGAAGAGAGGCGTTCGATAGAAGTCGACAGCGCAGACTGGTTTTTGTTGATGTTGTTTTGAGTGATCAGCGAGAGGCTGTTGGTATTAATGACTTGTGCCATAATTCATTTTCCTGTTTTCAAGTCTACGGTTTAAGTATTGGGCTTCCACCCTTCGGCTTCGTCGCCGTCAACCCTGTTATCGTCTGGTCACTCACAACCTTTAGAATTTTTTTCTAGCGGTCGAAATACTCCCCTTCCTCGTTGCTGTTCGTGTCATTAAGCCCAAAAATAAATCGTAAACTTTGCCCCACTTACGCCGATAACCCCGGTATTCGTTCTACATGTCGCATGATTAAGGAATCTATATGGCGAGTATTTCAACGCTTGGGGTTGGGTCGGGGCTGGACTTAAGCAGCATCCTCGACAGTCTGGAGGCGGCAGAAAAATCTACCCTGACGCCGATATCGAAACAGCAAAGTTCTTACACCGCGAAACTGAGCGCCTACGGGACGCTGAAAAGCGCGCTGGAGAGTTTCCAGACGGCCAATACAGCACTGAATAAAGCCGATTTATTTACCGCCACCTCAACCACCAGCAGTTCATCAGCTTTCAGCGCCACGACCACGGGCAGCGCGATTGCCGGGAAATACACCATTAGCGTCAGCCAACTGGCGCAGGCGCAGACGCTGACCACCCAAAATAGTCAAAAAGACAGTAAAGCCGCCATCGCCACCAGCGATAGCGTACTGACCATCCAGCAAGGCGGCGGTAAAGAGCCGGTCACGATTGATATCAGTGCGGCTGATTCGTCGCTCTCCGGTATTCGCGATGCCATTAACAACGCCAAAGCTGGTGTCAGCGCCAGTATCATCAATGTGGGTAATGGCGAGTATCGTTTGTCCATCACCGCCAATGATACCGGTAGCGACAACGCCATGAAGCTCAGCGTCAGCGGTGACAGCACCCTGCAAAGTTTTATGGGTTACAACGGAACTTCGGGTGATAGCAGCAATGGCATGGTTGAAAGCGTCACCGCGCAGAACGCCAAACTGACGGTCAATAACGTTGAGATTGAAAACAGCAGCAATACTATCAGTGACGCGCTGGAAGATATCACCCTCAACCTGAATGACGTCACCACCGGTAATCAGACACTGACCATCAGTAAAGATACATCCAAAGCTGAAAATGCGGTTAAAGCGTGGGTGGATGCCTATAACGCATTACAGGATACCTTCAGCAACTTAACGAAATACACAGCCGTCGATGCCGGTGCTGAAAACCAGGATTCCAGCAATGGTGCATTACTCGGTGACTCCACACTGCGTACCATCCAGACTCAGCTTAAAACCTTGCTCGCCAATACCCACAGCAGTTCAAACTATAAAACGCTGGCACAAATTGGCATTACCAGCGATGCCAGTACCGGAAAGCTGGAAATAGCGACCGACAAACTGCAAACAGCGCTGAAAAAAGATGCTGCTGGCGTCGGTGAAATGTTTATTGGTGACGGTAAAAGTACAGGCGTAACCACCAGCATTAGCAGCAACCTGACCAGTTGGCTCTCCTCCACCGGGATAATCCAGGCCGCAAAAGATGGCGTCAGCAAAACGCTGAACAATTTGACCGATCAATACAATGCCGCCAGCGAACGCATCGATACATTAATGGCGCGCTATAAAGCCCAGTTCACCCAATTAGATGTGTTAATGAACTCGCTGAACTCCACCAGCAGCTATCTGACACAACAGTTCGACACCTCAAATAGCAGTTCGAAATAATCTCAGGAGAGACAATGTACAGCGCAAAAGGCACCCAGGCCTACGCACAAATTGGCGTCGAAAGCGCCGTAATGAGTGCCAGCCAACAGCAACTGGTCACCATGCTATTTGACGGCGTGTTGAGTGCGCTGGTAAGAGCGCGCTTGTTTATGCAGGACAACAATCAGGAAGGCAAAGGCGTCTCTTTGTCAAAAGCGATCAACATTATTGAGAACGGGCTGAGACTCAGTCTTGACGAAGAAAGTCAGGACGAATTAACCCAGAATTTGATTGCACTCTATAGCTATATGATCAGGCGTTTGCTGCAAGCTAATTTACGCAACGATGTCTCCGCAGTCGCAGAAGTGGAAACTTTAATGCGCAATCTTGCCGATGCCTGGAAAGAGTCTCTACTCTCCCCTTCATTGATTCAGGACCCTGTCTGATGAACCATGCACCGCACTTGTATTTTGCCTGGCAACAACTCGTCGAAAAAAGCCAGCTCATGTTACGCCTGGCGACAGAAGGACGGTGGGATGAACTCATCGCCAGCGAAATGGAATATGTCAATGCGGTGCAAAAAATTGCACACTTAACGGAAGAAATGGAACCCTCTGCCATGATCCAGGAGCAACTCAGACCTATGCTGCGCCTCGTTCTGGAAAACGAAAACAAAGTAAAACAGTTATTGCAGATTCGGATGGATGAACTGGCGAAACTGGTCGGTCAGTCATCAATGCAAAAATCGGTGTTAAGCACCTACGGCGATCAGGGTGGCTACGTGCTGGCGCCGCAGGAAAATCTCTTTTGAAGCTTAAAGAGCTGATTGCTCGCGAATAATCCGATTACGGCTACGCTTCTAATGTTCCCCTTGAGCGGAGTCGAAGAATGCGTAACCCCACGCTGTTGCAATGTTTTCATTGGTATTACCCGGAAGGCGGCAAGCTCTGGCCTGAACTGGCCGAGCGCGCCGACGGTTTAAATGATATTGGTATCAATATGATCTGGCTGCCGCCCGCCTATAAAGGCGCATCGGGCGGGTATTCTGTTGGCTACGACTCCTATGATTTATTTGATTTAGGCGAGTTTGATCAGAAAGGCAGCATCCCCACCAAATATGGCGATAAAGCACAGTTGCTGGCGGCCATTGACGCACTCAAACGCAATGACATTGCCGTACTGCTGGACGTGGTCGTCAACCACAAAATGGGGGCTGACGAAAAAGAAGCCATTCGCGTACAGCGCGTCAATGCAGATGATCGCACGCAAATTGATGATGAAATCATTGAGTGCGAAGGCTGGACCCGTTACACCTTCCCGGCTCGTGCCGGTCAATACTCGCAGTTCATCTGGGACTTCAAATGTTTTAGCGGCATCGACCATATCGAAAATCCAAACGAAGATGGCATTTTTAAAATCGTCAACGACTACACCGGCGAAGGCTGGAATGACCAGGTTGATGATGAGTTAGGTAATTTCGACTATCTGATGGGCGAAAATATCGATTTTCGCAACCATGCCGTCACGGAAGAGCTTAAATACTGGGCACGCTGGGTGATGGAGCAAACGCAGTGCGACGGTTTTCGTCTCGACGCAGTAAAACATATTCCAGCCTGGTTTTATAAAGAGTGGATCGAACACGTGCAGGAAGTCGCGCCAAAACCGCTATTTATTGTGGCGGAATACTGGTCGCGTGAAGTAGATAAGCTGCAAACATATATTGCCCAGGTAGAAGGCAAAACCATGCTATTTGATGCGCCGCTGCAAATGAAATTCCATGAAGCATCCCGAATGGGGCGCAACTACGATATGACGCAGATATTCACCGGTACGCTGGTGGAAGCCGATCCTTTCCATGCCGTTACACTGGTCGCCAACCACGATACCCAACCGTTACAAGCCCTTGAAGCTCCGGTAGAACCGTGGTTTAAACCGCTGGCGTATGCCCTTATTTTGCTGCGGGAAAATGGCGTCCCTTCAGTGTTCTACCCTGATCTGTACGGTGCTCATTACGAAGATGTCGGCGGTGACGGGCAAACCTATCCGATAGATATGCCAATAATCGAACAGCTCGATGAGTTAATCCTCGCCCGCCAGCGCTTCGCCCACGGTGTACAGACGTTATTTTTCGATCATCCGAACTGTATTGCCTTTAGTCGCAGCGGCACCGACGAATATCCAGGCTGTGTGGTGGTGATGTCAAACGGTGACGATGGCGAAAAAACCATTCATCTGGGAGAGAATTACGGCAATAAAACCTGGCGTGATTTTCTGGGCAATCGGCAAGAGAGCGTGGTGACCGATGAAAATGGCGAAGCGACCTTTTTTTGCAACGGCGGTAGCGTCAGTGTGTGGGTTATCGAAGAGGTGATTTAAACACATCCCCGGCGGCAAACCGGGGATATTTCATTACGGTAGTGGCGTCGGCAACGGCGCTTTTTCCAGCACAGCAGCACATTCAGCCGTTGGTCGATCCACGCGTTCCATCGTCATGCCATCGTATTCAATAGTGTTACCGTCACGCTCAATCTCGTACAGTTCACGTTTGACAGTAACGTTAGTGAGATCATCAGATATCAGCGTCAACTTACCCGGTAAAGCAATCACCCGCTGCCACTGACGGCAATCCAGCGTATCACCCTCTTTAGTGACAATCAGGCTACCTATCGCTTCCGGGCTGACCAGAGCACGTTGCGGCCCTTTAGTCTGCCAGTAGCCCGCCAGCCAGTCTGGCGCGGGCGTTTTCACAACATTGTTATAATTTTCAACTTCGGCACAGCCAGCCAGCAGCATAAGTGCGCCTGCAATTGCGAGTTTTTTCATCATTCATCCTGCATGAGAAGAAAAGAAGATTGTGGCATTAATGCCTTGATGCTGCCAGCCTTTCCAGGCCCAAAGATAAATTTGATCTAACCATTATTTTTGTGAATTATTACCACGAAAAAGAATTTGTCTGGTGTATTATTCGCGGCTCTTGTTTCAAACCTTCTGAGTTCAGAGGCTATATACATGTCATGGCAGCAATTCAAACAAGCCTGGTTGATTAAATTCTGGGCCCCCATCCCTGCGGTCATCGCGGCGGGTATTCTCTCCACTTATTATTTTGGCATCACCGGCACCTTTTGGGCTGTTACCGGCGAATTTACCCGTTGGGGTGGTCAGCTCCTGCAACTGTTTGGCGTCCATGCCGAAGAGTGGGGCTATTTTAAAATTATCCATCTGGAAGGATCGCCATTAACCCGCATTGACGGGATGATGATTCTTGGTATGTTTGGCGGCTGTTTTGCCGCGGCTCTGTGGGCCAACAACGTTAAATTACGTATGCCGCGCAGCCGTATCCGCATTATGCAGGCTATTATTGGCGGGATTATCGCTGGTTTCGGCGCGCGTCTGGCGATGGGCTGTAACCTGGCTGCATTTTTCACTGGCATTCCGCAGTTCTCACTGCACGCCTGGTTCTTTGCCATCGCCACCGCCATTGGCTCATGGTTTGGTGCACGCTTTACTCTGCTGCCAGTCTTCCGTATCCCGGTAAAAATGCAAAAAGTCTCTGCCGCCTCACCGCTAACACAAAAACCAGATCAGGCACGGCGTCGTTTCCGCCTCGGGATGCTGGTCTTTTTTGGCATGTTGGGCTGGGCGCTGTTAACGGCGATGAATCAACCGAAGCTGGGGCTGGCAATGCTGTTTGGCGTCGGCTTTGGCTTACTGATTGAACGCGCGCAAATCTGCTTTACTTCGGCGTTCCGCGATATGTGGATCACCGGGCGTACCCATATGGCGAAAGCGATCATTATCGGTATGGCGGTAAGTGCCATCGGTATTTTCAGTTACGTACAGTTAGGTGTAGAACCGAAAATCATGTGGGCTGGCCCGAACGCCGTCATTGGCGGGTTACTGTTTGGCTTTGGTATTGTGCTGGCGGGCGGCTGCGAAACTGGCTGGATGTACCGTGCAGTGGAAGGCCAGGTGCACTACTGGTGGGTTGGGCTGGGTAATGTTATCGGCTCAACGATTCTGGCTTATTACTGGGATGACTTCGCCCCGGCACTGGCCACCGACTGGGACAAAATCAACCTGCTGAAAACCTTTGGCCCAATGGGCGGCCTGCTGGTGACATATTTACTGTTGTTCGCTGCCCTGATGTTGATTATCGGCTGGGAGAAACGCTTCTTCCGCCGCGCGGCGCTGCAAACTGCTAAGGAGATTGCATGAAAAATATCGTTCCTGATTACCGTCTTGATATGGTGGGTGAACCCTGCCCTTATCCGGCGGTCGCGACCCTTGAGGCGATGCCGCAGTTAAAAAAAGGCGAGATCCTCGAAGTGGTCAGCGACTGTCCGCAGTCAATTAATAATATTCCACTGGACGCACGTAACCACGGCTATACCGTACTGGATATCCAACAAGACGGGCCGACCATTCGTTATTTAATTCAGAAGTAATCTTTTCTCCCGCTGTTTCAGGCAGCGGGAGTATCTTTGCTACGAATTCTCCATTGTGGACGTACAGAAAGTCCGTGGTATATCAGAAAAATAGTCTCAATATTTTATGACCACGCAGGAATGAATTAGTGGTGAAGCATCTCATCCACAATTTCTTTCGTCTGTAACTGATAAGGATAATAAGTTGGCCAGTTGTCCATTTCTTCAAGTAACTGCTGTTGTGACGTATTCCCCATAAATATATGAAAATGGGATGATTTACGAGGGGCAATAATATGATCACTAAACTGCACAAACTTAGGGGCTTTACTGGCTGGTTCCCGGCACTCAAACAGATAACGCACACCTTTCTTCCCTGATTTATATGTCAGTATTTTAAACCCACTGTAATTATATTTACAGGAAGTCATCTCCTCCCCTCGATGGAACTCCATAACACCATTTTCGATGCCAATTGTGTCAACATCTGTTATGTATCCCTTCTGATAGTAGGCTTTAATATCTGCGAATGATTTACCCGGTTCTTTTTCTGCTTTCATTTTAAAGACAGGATCAAGATCACCACTTTGAAGCAAGGGGTACACCGATTGCCAAATACCCTCCCAATCAGCGAGGGATCTATCCTTCACGTTATTATCATCAAAAATACCCTCTGCTGCTTTTTGTTCCATTTCTGTCAGTGGTGCCCCATGTGAATGATGCCCATGAGCAAGTGCATAGTTGCCTGCTAATAGTAACCCCAGAGCAAAAGCCAATTTATTAACAATCATCATCCAGTTTGTCCTCCCGCTTCAACATCACATAATGTTATAACATAACATTTAATAAAAACAACACTGAAGAACGAATAGCAAAACCTAACCAAACACACGCACCATAACCCTACATTTAGTACGTCTTTATCACCAACTACAACCGTTGAAAAAATGCGCCGTTGAAAGCTTTTATTGTAATGATTTTGTCTTACTGCGCTGCCAGTAATAACGGGAAATCATGAATGCAGTACAGAGACAACATTAAGTCATCGGATCTGATTGAAGGAATAGCACCAATCATGCAAACTACAAACTCTCACAACCAACAAGAGATTATTCCCCCTGATGGATCAGGTTGCTATTTTCCAAAAGATGTTTGAGCAAGTGAGAACGGAGCTAAACTTTTCCTGGTTTTACACAGAGTTAAAACGTCATCATATTGCGCATTACATTTACTATCTTGCTACAGATAACATTAGGATCGTTACACACGATGACAAGGTATTGTTAATAAGAGGAAGCAGAAATCTATTAAAAGTCAGTGCCACTAAGAACCCTGAGCAAGTAATAAAAGCAGCCCGGACTCACATTGCCAGAAGATCTACTTTTCGGGAATATTGTATAACGCTCGCGAATGCGGGTGTCTTCCGGTGGGTTACTGACGTTAACGATAATAAACGTCGTTACTATTCTATCGATAATACACTCTTATATATTGAAGATGTTGAGAACAATAAACCCTTAATTTAGATGTATTAGCTCATTTCAGATCTGACAGTTATCCGTACAGGTATCTGTCAGATTATCTCTGGCTTGATTTTCTCTTCTCTGACACCACTCACGCTCATAGCAGCTCCCAGACGGGAAGTTCATGGAAAATGCCTGCCAAAAATTGTTATATTATAACAGCGAACAGTTTTACCCTGACTGAGGAGAACACACATGAAAATCAATGCCATAGGTAAAGCCATTTTTCTTTTTGCACTGCTAACCTCAACGGCCTCTGCCGCTGGCAAGGACATTAATGTTGAGTTCAGAAAGGGGCATAGTAGCGCCCAGTACTCAGGAGAGATAAAGGGGTACGATTACGACACATATAACTTCTATGCCAAAAAAGGCCAGAAGGTGCATATCAGTATCTCCAATGAGGGTGCTGATATTGTCCTCTTTGGGCCAGGAATTAGCGACTCTGTTGATCTCTCCAGATATTCTCCCGAGCTTGATGACAATGGTCAGTACATCCTTCCCGCTTCCGGTAAATATGAGCTAAGAGTGCTTCAAACCCGTAATGACGCTCGTAAAAACAAAGTAAAAAAATACAGCGTCAACATACAGATTGAGTAAACAGAAATTGACGGGGCTATCCCCGTCATTGCTTTCCTGTACCTGAGGATAACTGTCAGTAACAGACAGAGGCTGTCTATGACGCTGTTCCTGCCACATGAAATATGACCCGGAGTCTTCCCACCCGATTGAATCTGCTGGCATAAGGGACACCCCAGCGCCCTGTTTACGCGCTAAATACGGCTTCTTTAACCGTCTGAATGCGGTGAGGATATGTCGGTAAGACTTACCTGAAAATACGGTTAATTTTTTAGTTTAAACCTTTTTTAGTTATTAGTAAGATGCATATGCTTCAACAGAAGCTGGGAAATTCAACAACTCTTAGATAATTTTGGACCTTGTCCCGCGGCTCCAATCCGACAGCCGCGCTTCTTTTCACTCTCATAGTCAACAAGTTACAAAACCTACACCTGCATGGACATCATATGACCATGTATATTTCATAAATGACACAGATCGCCCAAGAGCACACCAGATAACAGGCGGTTAGAGTTGACTGAAACATCAAGCATCGTAGTTCTCCGTAGATCTAACGGTGTGATTTGCCCCATATATGCCCCACCACTCAGCATCGAAGAGCACAAAGCCTTGCAATCCAGTGCAAAGCTTTGTGTGTTATTTTTTATGGCTATATAAATTATATACTGCCAGTGCTATCTAACATTTAAATATTATGAACTATAATAAGTCCTAATCTTTACAGATGAAAGCATAATCTTCCAAGCTTGATCGCTACCCAACCACTCATCGTTGGTTGGTTCATTATCACCAGATACTACATAAGTATCTGGCATATCAAAGTCTATATTGCAAAGGTCTTCTCCTTTGCGCTCCTTAAAAATAAGAAGATCTATTTTTGTTGTTGGGAATTTTTTATCCAAAACACTTCTCAGTTTATACACAGCATCTCGTTCTGCATTCAATCTAACGAGTAAAACACGTTCCGACTCATTGGTTTTCTCTATAAATCTTTTTCTTCTCGCCTTTATTTTTTTCATCATATTAAACAAGCAGACTTCAATACCTTGTTTTTCATAGTCATCAATAAGAATATCGTGAATACTTCGAAATCCAGTCGCTGTATCTGTGATATCAATACAATTTTTAAATCTGCCATTAATTTTTATATTTTCAGGCAAGAAAAGGTGGTCGCACCCCTTATTAATTATTTTTGTAACTTGAGGTAGTTTTTGAGAGGCAAACCAATCAAATGGTCCACTAAATGTCCTCAACCCAAATCGCTTTAACCTTCCTGCTGGTTGACATTTTTTACCAAGGCTTGCTATAAAATCATACTCTCCACAAGGAAGAAAAAGGCCTTTATTCATATGATTTTCCTTACATTTTATGACGACAAAAATCATAACATTGCCTTATTAATCAGTCAAACAGTTAACAAAAGCAAACAAACAAGTAAGCACATTGTTGATAATTTGTTTATTTTTATGTTTTTGTTATCTATACCATTTTTTTCATTTGCTTCTGATACAAACAAAACGCCACCATATCGCATGAGGGAGTCGATGTTTGAGTTATTAAAGGAGCAAAGGGATATTGTTATGCTTGGCGATAGCATAACCGCGCGAGGAGAGTGGAATGAGCTTCTTCCTAGTTTATCTGTAGCAAATAGGGGCATTGGGGGAGATGAAGTTAAATTTATGAAAAGAAGGATTGATTCTATATTTTTATTAAAGCCCAAATATGTATTCATTATGGGCGGAACAAATGATTTCAGAAGAAAAAGAAGTGTTGATGATGTGGTTCGTGACTATAAGCATATAATAAAAAAACTACACAAACACAGAATTAATGTATTCATTCAGTCCACCCTTTACGTGTCAAGAGAAAGCAGGTTAAATGACAACATAAAAATATTAAAATTAAATAATGCAATAAATAACTATTGCTCTGTATCTAATTATTGTCGTTTCGTAGATCTTAACGTGCACATGGCAAAAGATAGAAAAATACTAGCTAAGTATAGCGATGATGGAGTCCATCTAAATGGTAATGGGTATTTAATGTGGGCGTCAATCATATACCCTTTAATTAAAAAATAAGAATAGTAAAAAACCATCTCATTATGAGGTGGTTTTTTATATAGAATAAAGCAATAGAGGTTTATTTTATTTGTTTATCATGGCTTAATGCACTAGCACTTTAATTGAAAAAACTATATTTATTTTAGTATCCATCCGGTATTTCCTGTTCCTGTTTTTTTTTGATACCAATCACCATTATAATCAATGTACATTGACCCCTGAGGTGCGGTCACAACACCCTCAGGTGAACCGGAGCCTCTATAAATTCCAAAGAGAGTTGTACCTCTTACTTTCTCGTATGCAAACAACAAACCATCTGAAGCCCTTCTGATACGCAACGGTTCGTGCTCTGAGTCCGATGCAAATGTAGTGGTGCCGTTTGAATCTGTTTCCCTGGAAAAACTTCCATCTGTTCTTGTTCCTTCAATGATCGAATTTGGGTAGTTTGGATCATCAGATGAATGTAACCTAATATAGGAACTATTTGATGCTGATACCCCCCTCCCCCTTAAAATCAATCCCTTAAATGATGACGTAAATAGTGCCTGGATTGAGCCATAAACAGTGTTATCACTACCGTTTTGCTGATCGTATATTCTTAGTCTTGAGCTATTATCATACATAATAGCGTCGAAGTACTCACCAAGACGTTCGCTAAATGCAACAATATTAAAAGCATTGCGCCATCTAAATGATATATTTCGCCCGCTTTCTCCGGCATCTACACCTGCATTACTTGAAGCATTGGTTATGCCAGAATTAAGGTTCTGCTCATCGTTGTTACCAGTCGCTGGTCGTATAGAGTAAATTGTCTTTTTCTCAAGAGAATAGCTACTTCCCCATCCATAATCTGTATCAGGACTCCAGTCTCCAGAATTTGCATCCTTGGTTGTTTCCACCCAATAAGAGCCATTTGATGGAGGAACACCAATTATTCCAGAAGTCTCAATAGATGATGCAGCCCATCTTCTTCCACGCCAGTTTACAATATTAGCTCCTGCCCTCCATGTTTCTATGCAGCTTATAATTATTTCTTCGCCACGAATAGTTAAACCTTCCGGCTCGAATCTGGCTGGATTCCCAAGAGTTGGATGGTTAAGCAACCCATCGCGCCCATATTGCGACCTTGCATCATCGATATCTAATTTTCTTAGTAAATTACCTGTTAAATCATATGTAAAGATATGATGCTTTCCAAAAGCATTAGTGCCTCCCTTAAGTATATGTATATATCTTCCATCAGACGCAATACCTTGTACAGAGTAAGCGCCTTCAGAAGGTGAGTCGCTCATTTCCCAAACAAACATGGGGTTTGCTAATGTTTTATCTTCAAGTTTATCAATTGATATTTTATCGTATATAAATACAGTTCGTTTAGCGGCATCACTCTTTGGTGTATTAACCATTATTAAAAGACGACCGTCAGAAGAAATGGCAATTCCTGCACGATTGTAATCTTGAAATGGGTGACCGCTACCAGTAATCCCCCATACATTATAACTTTTTACGTCAGACTGAGTTGTTCCTGCCCCTCGCCAAGTTATTTTACTAAACCCTTTGCCTGCAGACTCCCCATCTTCACCTGAATTGGTTACACTTGATGTATATAAATATACTTGACCATTCTCCACCATGGCAGAAAGATCAAATCCGTGCCCAAGGTTTAATTCTGGAGAATACGCAACATGGTTTACTACCCTTCCATCATCATAAAGATTAAACTCAACAATACGAACTCTTTCTTTATCCGACCAGGTTGGCCCAACAGGCCGTTGTGTGACAAATAGTTTTTCAATGCCATTAACACGGCAATATGCGATCCCCTGTAACGCATTTCTGGCATTAGGATAAATTTCTGTGTTTGTTTCTCCCTGAAAACCAAAAAAAGGTTCCATCATTTTTCTCTGCGCAAGTTTGTCAGTTTCAAGTAGACGAGAAACGGAAATAAGAGAGCCATTATCTGCAACAATCCTCCCAATACCTCGAGCAGAAGATACATCAACTTCGAGAGTATTTACTGCAAAATCGCCATCAGGAACAAACATTCTATAGCCTGCGTTAGAGAATGCCTCAGTAGCGTCAGTTATTCCATCACTGATAGCCCCCCAACCGCGAACATCTTTGTCATCACGCCATCGTGCAATCTGCAATTCGGGATATTTTTTAGCACCATCCGGGTCTTCTAACTGCTGCCGTAGCTGATCCGGGTCATACTTCAGCACATTAGGGAAATAGAACTGCTGAGTGCCATATGCATCATATACAGCCATAGAATGGCCTTGAACAGTTACGAATTTGGCAATCTGCCCGTTATATACCGGATATCCAGCAGCGTTAATGATGATTGGCTGCGAAACAGGAACATGAGAGCCGTCTTCGTTCTCTACATAAACCTGAATCTGGTTTTCTGGACTTACCGGGTCAGTGTCAATTTTTCCGATATAAATTTTGCCGTTGGCTACTGCTTTAAAAGAACGCGCCATAGTGAAGAGTTGCGAAGGCATACTCACTACAACATTGGCTGTAATGTCTGTCATTTAATTTTCTCCAGACGTAGCAATGCGGAACAAGATGCAACTTGCCCGGCATTGCATTAATGTAAGTTATGATTTGTTAACTATGAGATGAGTCTATGCAAAAAGATCAGTTGAATATTGCGTTCTATATATTTGGTTTTTGCACATTTCTGGTGTTTGCAAAGCTATTCTGACAACGAATCAGACTTAGCCCCCTGCGTCAGAGCGTTAATTGCCTTTTGTGCCTGCTGCATTGCTTTCTCAAAGGCTGTTGATCCGCGTGGGGTGTTTGCCATTCTGAGCATTGCATTTCTGAATGGTTCGCTCTCATAGGCGCGAGTAAGAAGTCCGTAGCTTACTGCTGCGCCAGTTGTCGCCGGGTTCATTGCCGTCCCATACCCGATAATGAACGGGATGGTTTGCTGCCCTGTGGGTGTTGTTACTGCCGCTTTTGCTGCCTGCTGAGTGGACTGAAGGTAATTTTTCAATCCTTTCAGATAAGCAGCATCCTGCCCCTTAAATGTGATGCCAGTCTGGTTTTGCAGGATGTTAAGCTGCCGAAGGAACTGGTCAGGGGATCCGCCAGATTTCTCCATCGCCTTTCCAATGATGCCATTGCGCATTTGCGCCCTGCCAACACGACCAACTGAGTTATACAGCGTCTTAATTTCCGATTTGTTCTTGCTGAATAGCATGTTGTTGACAATTTCCGGTGTCAGGTCGCCTTTCATGAGAACATTCTTCAGCCTGGTATTCTTTAGTTTCGCCGCTTCGTCAGCGTAGACGGCATTGGCCTGCTGATATTTACGGAGAGTATCGTTGCCAAGATTATGACCAATGGCACCATTGATATCGTCGGTCATCGCCTTGTAAACGCGCTGAATGGCAGCATCGGAACGGTTTGGTAACACTGGTCGCTCACCCTTCACGTCCATTCTGAACTGACTGCGCAGGTCGCTTAATTGCTTCAAATCCAGATTTACCGGACCATCAGGGCCAGCATTGCGAACAAGCTCATCATGATATGACTGAAGTTTTGAAATTGTCTCGTTATCAGCAACCTTACCAAGCTTCTTCAGATTAGATATCTCAGTATCAATCTGCTGAATTGCTCGCGCAGGCTGGATATTGACTCCCGCCATTGCATTCTGAACCTGCTCAAGACGGTTCCCTGCAGCACGACGAATTCCTGATGTTTTCGCTTTAAGGCTGTCAATAACAACAGCTGGATCATACTCACCGAATTTATCAGCAAATCTCTGCACCAACTGGCTTCTCGCTTCCTGTTGCGTTGCTCTCATTCCGCTTGTGCCAGCCAGGGGGATATTTTCTGCTGTCGTTTGCGCCATTTTTCCGACGCGGGAAGTAGGCTGTAACAGGTCTGTGGTGTGCAGAGGCACTCCTTCACGCTCTGCAAATCTGATAGCTTGCTGCGCTTCTGGCGCGATAGCACCACGAACGCCACGATAAGCAGCACCTAATCCACGTCCGGCAGCGTTAATAGCACCGCCAGCAAGTACACCAACGCCTAAATCGGTGGCGAGTGCTTCCGCATCATCTTTCGCACTATTTGCAGCAAGTGATCCAACTGCGTTTTCTGCTAGAAGGCGAGTTGCCCCCTGAGCAATTCGACCAGCAAGTGTTGGTGCCTGTGTTGCCGCTCTCTCAATGCCAGCAGGAGTGAGGTAAGGCAATGCTTCAGCAAATACCCTTCCCTCTGTCGTTTGTGGAGTCAGCGCGCCTTGCTTAAGTCCAAAGTCTTGCTCTAATCCCTGCGTTGTTACTCGTGGTGCTGGTTGATATGTACCATCGCCAATACCGAGTTTACCGCCAGCCCAAGCCGCCGCGCTTGTTACAGCATCAGTGAGTTCAGCAGGTATGTTCGCTACGTTGATTCCTGCCTGTAGTAAGCCGCGCCCGGTTTCAGCAAGTCCATTACCAAGGTCATACATTATTCCGCCTTGCTGCTGAACAGGTTTCGGTGCGACAGAACTTACGGGTTGAGGTGGCTGCTGACTGGCTGCCTGCTGCTCAATCTGAGCAAATGGATTATTTGGGTCTGACTGCACGCCTGATGCCGATACTTGTTCGGATGACTGTGCTTCCAGTTGTGCAAACGGGTTGTTAGGGTCTTGCTGAGGATGTACCTTTGCAGAGGTGGCGCGCTGTTCGACTGTTGAGTCTGTCACCGGGTCACCCGCCCATTGAGCAAAGCGATCATCAACGTAACCGCGGCCTTCAGGTCCTGGCGTATATTCGCCACGCTTTGCCTTCATAACGTTGCCGGGACCGTCGTGATAAGCCTGAAGAGCGTCACGCCAGTTACCAAACTGCTGGTACATCTTTGCCAGATAGCGCGCGCCAGCGTCAGCCTGATATTCGGGGTTTTGCATTTGCTCATCGGTATAACCCATATCACGCCATGTCCCAGGCATGACCTGAGTCAACCCTACAGCCCCGGCGGAGCTTACTGCGGCAGGGTTGTAAGAAGACTCCTTGGCACCCAGTGCAGTCATCAACCCTTCTGGCACACCGTAACGTGCGCCAGCCTGCTCTAACAAATCACGGTAATTAGCCATTTACTGCCCCAAAGATGGAAGATATCCGTAGCGATTAATGAAGTCGATTGACAGCTCGGGGTGCTGCTTCAGGTAATCTATAGAAGCCTGAGGCGCTTCCACTCGCTTGATGCCGTTTTGCTGAACGTACTTACCAACCGCCTCATTACGCTTCTGGTTGAGCGTGTTCAGAATGACGCCAGCGTTGCGACGAAAGGACTCCTCGCTCTGCGAGTTCTGCAGCGAACCAACAGCCTGGTCGAGCTTTTTGCCCTCGGCATCAGAAAGTGCGCCCATGCCTCGCATGGCCTGAACCGCTGTCAGGTATGCTTGTGATTTAAAGGTATCAAGTCGTGCCTGAGTGTCTGCAGCCTGTGAGCCTGGAACGTTGGGGATTACTCCACGTAAGCCTGTAATGCTCTTAAGTGAAGGAGAACTAACGATATCGTTCAGAGTGAACATGCTGGTTGTGAGGGTGTTGATGCCGTCTTTGTAGCCATCATTTAGCGCTTGCTGCTTCTGCTGCAACTGCTGGTTGTTGGCTGCTATGCGGCTCTGTATTTCCTGGCGCTTCAGGTCGTTAGTTTCTGCTGATAGCATCCGGTCAAGGCGCTTATTTTCGTTGTTAATGCGGTTTGTTTCTGCGTCCAGATTAATGCGCTGCTGACCTAAATTCGCCTGGATATCTTGTCCGCGCATTGTGATTGCCTGATTCCGAGCGGCGGTTTGCGAATCCAGATCCTGACCGCGCATGGTAACCTGGCGACCCTGCATTTTATCCTGTAGGTCAAAGTATTTTTCGGGCCCGAGACTGTTCATCCCTAGGTGATCGACAAATTCGCCGAACTGCCGCGGGTTCTGTTGGTACATCTGAGCGACGTCATGAGGATTAACGCCAACACGAGCTAACTCACCGGCGTTGTTTTGCAGCCATGATTGCATTGCTTCTGGAGACGATGACGCAAGGCGTGCGCCAGCCGCTAAGGTGCCGATAGAATTACGCTGATCTTCATCAATGAATCCCATGCCTTTACGAACGGATTCAATCTGGTCTGGATATTGAGTAGCCAACTGACGCAAGGCACCGCGATCACCAGACGCATAAGCATTAGCGTATGCCTGCTGAAATTCTTTCTGCCGCTGAGCCTGCTTTTCCTGCTGAAAAACACTCGCTATACCTGAAAGACCTTGCAAAGCAGTCAGCCCAACATTGTTAGCGCCTGAACGCTCAAAATCATTGTTCTGCCTGATAAGCTGAAGCGTATTGCCGATGTCATTTACGCTAGGAGCGTTTGAGTTGACGCCACCGATACCAGCCAACAATCCGCCATTTGATCCTTGCCAAGTAGCCATGATTACCCCTTAAAACAACGAGCCAAGCAGGCCAAGCCCGCCACCAATTGCCGCTCCTAATCCAGTACCAAGTCCGGGAACAATAGAGCCAAGAGCAGCGCCAGTCATAGCCCCTGAAGCTCCGCCGCTAATTGCTGTCTGAAGACCTGATGGTTTATTGGCATTAGCAGCGGCAAGAGCCGCACTTTGCTGCGAAATCTGACTCATGTTGTTGGCATATGTCTGCCCGGCGTTTGCCTGACCTTGCAGTGCGCCAAGACCAATATTTGCCAGATTCTGGTAGTTGTTCATCTGACCAGACAGCCACTGCTGACCAAGCGTTGGTGCGATTGTTGCTAACTGATTACCGGTTGCAGTGGAACCCAATCCACCTGTTGCTTCCGCTGCAGCCAGACTCTGATAGCGAGCCTGACCAGCAAGATCTTTGTACTGCTGAGAGTTGTAATACTGGTTAAGTGCCTGACCTTGCCCATGAAGAGAGGAAAGATTCTGCAATTGTGATACGTACTGCTGAGCGAGTGGCGTGAACGGAGCAAGGTTTTTCATGATCGTCTGCCACTGCTTATTCTGCAGGTCTGCGGCATACTTCTGAGCTTCTGCGGCATACTTTGCGCTTTTATCAGAACTGCCACCTTTCCCGCCTTTTTCAGGGCAATAAGGTTCCTCGCCGCGCAGTTTTCTGCCCAGCGTAAATGCATATAACATGGCTATCTCCCGTGATTCAGGAAGTCGATTAGTTCTTCGCGTGTGGCGCTGTAAAACGTCACGTCATCCACGCCTTTGAAGTATTTCTTGATGGTTCCTACACGCTTAAGGCCAATCATTGCGCAGTACATCTGCCCGTGGCGGAATTTGCGTGCAGCAAATGATGTGACGCACTGAACGGTGGTGTTGGTCAGAATGTATCGCCAGAACGCCAGCCCGATTTCCTTGCTGAAGCCGCGAATCTCTGGCAGGTACATGGCGTGGCAATCGAGGGTCAGCGGCTGAATCTCCTGATAGTAAACAATGCCGCCGAACTGCCCGTGCACGTTCACCTCAAAGTAACGGCATTCAGGCTTGTAGTCGTATCCATCACCGTTGTTGCTTCCGGCAATAATGTCAGGGTGATTTCCGACTGCTTCGATCAGGTCGATGTTTCGCGTTGGTTTGAACTGAATCATTACTGCTCCGCGATTATCTTGATGGTTGTGGCAGTAAACGACGCACCATTCGACTGAATGGTTAACGTGCTGCCATTTGTGGCAAGAAAGCCGTCTTTATCCACGCTGAAGAACGTAGCTAACAGGATGTTGTCGGTTGTTGTCACCGCATTACGACTGCTAACCAACGTGTCAGGAACAGAACCGGACAAGGTTAGCTGCATTGACCTGTTAGCGGTTCCGCTGGGCCACGTCCCGACGATCGACAGCTTGAAGAACAAGGTTTTGTTCTCGTTGAACACAACCATCTTGTTGTTAACGGTGTCGAAGAATGGTGCCAACGTTCCGGATGACGGCGTGAGCGTTTTCAGCAGGCTAACAAGGTTAGTCGGCGCTGTCGGGATGGTTACAGATACTCCTGAGTAAACAACCTCTGATTTCTTGCGCGTGGTGGCATACTCAAGCGCAGATATTCTTGTTGAGTGATCACCAACTGTGCTTTGTAGCGTCGAAATACTTCCTTCTGCCGCTGTGAGCCTGGTATCAAGTGCGTCGATATCGGTTTTATTCTGAGTTATGCGCGCATCATGGTTTGCTAACTCAGATTCATTGGCAGCAATTCGTGTCTCGTGATCAGCCAGCTCTGTTTCAGCAGCCGTAATCCTTGTTTCATGATCTGCAAGAGTGCTTTCCGCTGCTGCAATTCTATGTTCATGATTGATGAGAGTTGCTTCAGCAGCTTCAATTCTGGATTCATGGTCTGCAAGGGTGACATCCTGCTCATCATTCTTCACCTGTGCATCATAAGCCCCCTTCCCTGCTTCGTTGGCCTTGTTAGCCACGTTACCAACATCAGTGCCCTGTGCGATAACGTACAGCAGATATGACTGCGAGAAGATATTGCGCGGAAGGACTGATGTGTCGAGCCGCGTAGCCTGGATGATTACCGGCTCATTGAGATTCGAATCAGCCATTACTCAATCCTTATCTGGCAGCCAGACAGAGTGACAGGTGACTTCGTTATAACGCGCAATTTGAAGCCGACATTTTTCCTGATGCGCCCTACTCGCTTCCACAAAACACGTTTGTCATAAACGAACGGTTCATTCTGCTCAATCATCTGCTCACGACCGTAATTTATGCCGTCAGTGGTTGCAGAGATGAACAGGCTGTCGGCGTACTGCGCAACGCCAGTTGACGATTCAACCTCAAGGTCGAACACTCTGGCGTTATCCGCTTTGAACAACGGAGTAAACAGCAGATGTTCCTGTTGCTTGTCGTACTGGCTGCTGATATCGAATTGCAATTTCCCGGTCACCGATTCCAGCTTATCGCCGCACGTTATCTGATTGCCTTCGTAAATGAAGTCGATAGCGCGGTACACATCGTCATACAGGCCTGTTTTCAGCACACACCATTGCGGACCATTGGCGCTTGAAGATGCGTCGTAAACAAGAACATGACGCGGAAGATGGATAATCAGCAACTCATGCGCATCAAATCGCAGAGACTCCATCACACCATCAGCCAGTTCATCAGCAGTGTAGGAGCGGAGAATTTTCTCAATGCTCGCGCTGGCGATTGGTGATACCTGACCGGAGCCGATGATGTATACAGACGGAGCACCTGTTGCCGGATTGCTGATGAACGCATAGGAATCAGCAAACGGCGTTTTGCAGTAAGTTCCGGCAATGCCTTTCTGCACCATCAGCGATGGCTGTGCGACATACAACGCGGCACCAACTGTGGTTGCACCAGTGAGGGAAAAATATTCAATCGTCGATGAACCAAAGCAGACGATGAAGTCTCGCCATGTGCCGATGCCGATGATTCCGTCAGGCTGAGACTCGGCACGATATTGTGCACTGTAACGGTCAGGATGCGATTCGTCTTCAAGGTCAGTGATAAACCATGAATCCGTGCCGTCTTTTGACCACGCATAACGCCCACGTAAGCGTGTAATGTCGCGGACTGAACCTAACTCATACTGCGTGAATCCGCTGTCTGTAGGCCAGTTTGAGACGGTTTTAACCGTGCCATCATAGCGATACTCGATAAGTTGACCATTAACGCCTACCGCCTGTGATGTCCGGCCATGCGCCATTGATACGCGACCACT
Source organism: Escherichia sp. KTE96 (assembly GCF_000408525.1). Taxonomy (NCBI): domain Bacteria; kingdom Pseudomonadati; phylum Pseudomonadota; class Gammaproteobacteria; order Enterobacterales; family Enterobacteriaceae; genus Escherichia; species Escherichia sp. KTE96. The sequence goes on from NZ_KE137149.1 coordinate 3,084,466, forward strand.
TCCGGCAACATCACCGACTGCATTTTCTCCTTTGTACAGCTTGCCACCACACACGCGATAAACAGCACTCTGCGCCATGTTGTACTCGACGCCGCGCGATACGCCGTTCACATTAGAGCGTTTGGCAATGCCCGGGAATGAGCGAAGATATCCGCTGCTGTTCAGGATTTCTTTGGGTGTAGCCAACATATTCACTGGCAGATAGTCGATATAGTCGGCGTTTCGGAAGTCTTTACCGACACCTTTCATAAGCGGAAGTTGCTGAATCGGCATTTATTCACCTCACGTACTCGGATCATCTTTCTCGATGTAAAACCGATTCCACGTAAACGCGCTTTTGTTACCACTACCGCGAGGCATGTCATTTCGCCGCTCAAGTGGTGGTATTTTGGTTAAAGCAATGCAGATTGTCTGATATGCACTGTCAGCAGCGGTAAGGAGAGCGTCTGACGGCTGAATGACGTTATCCATGCACACTTGCACAGCGAGTTTCAAAGCGACGCCATCATTTGCCCATGCAGGGATACCTGAATCATCGTCAGGTAACGGCATGATGCCGTTTTCTGTATCAGCAAACTGATACCCAAGCTCGATACCTTTCGCCTGCCATGCTGCCATCATGTCTTCGAGGTCATTAATGGCATCTTCAATTGCCTGAGGGTCAGCATCTGTCAACGTGGCATTGGAATACAGCCCGGCTTTTCGTAAAGCCTTTAGAACGAGATCACCCTTCGTTTTCGCCATCTTCTTCCGCCTTAGCAACTTTTTGCTTCGTTGCGGTTTCTTCAGGAGTTTTTACCCAGCCTTTTTTCAGATGAGATTTAACTTCTTCGTCATCAACAATGATGTAATCGACAGCAAACTGACCACAGGTGATCATGTTGCCCGGCTTATAGAGCATTGTTCGTGCCATTGTCTTCTCCCAATAAAAATGGGGCCGAAGCCCCACCAAAATTACTGCCCGGCAATAACGATGCCCGTATATTCAGGAACCAGTACAGAGCAACCGTACAGAGTGGTGAAACGAGCAGTGGTTACGCCTTTGATGTGGTCGAAGGCGTAAGACATGATCAGCGTAGCGCCCTGCTCGGTGGTTGCTGTCATTACCTGTGGACCCTGACCAGTCGGGAACGCCAGTTTGCCGTACATCAGTTCAACAGAACCATCAGCCCAGAACAGGTTAGCCGGTGCGGCATTTTTGTTGAGAATGGTGATTGCTGCGCTACTTGCCGCATTAGCATCAACGTTTGCATATGGACGGCTGGCGACATCCGCGTTGTCAGGCGGCAGAATTTTCGGGGAGATAGTTACTGTCGTTCCGCTAACTGCCAGAACGCGGAATACCTGCGGCTGCCCGGTGGTATCTTTGGTGATCTGGTGTACGGAATTCACCCCTGCGATGGTAAACGCATCGCCAACCTGCAAACCTTCAGCAGATACCGTAATGGTCCCCTGTCGGTTATCCACTGGCATATCGTTAGCATCTTTCGCTTCAACCTTGTGCGCAGGTGCTGATGCCAGCGTAATGGAAGTTGCTGTACCCTTCGGAACACGACCAGAAATATCGGTCTTGTAGCTATCGAAGGACGCAACCGTAGGGATCTGCGCTTTTTCGTATGCTGTCAGGGTTGCGCCCTGAGCATAGGCACGGTGACCAAGCTCGCCAGCAAGGTCTTTGTAGTTGAAGGGGTTCCAGAAAGAGCGACGATTGATACCCTGCGGCACACCAATCGCCGTCATGGTGGCATCAATACCTGCCGCACAGTTCCACAAATCACGGCCCTGTGAACCAGTGGTTGAGTCAGCCATTGTGATCACGTTAGTAGCACGCTGCGTGACCATGGAAATCAGGTCAGAGTCAATCTGTGCAGCAAGGCGCATACCTGCGGCGCGACCAGCTTCAGTTTTATGTTCCGGGTCACGCATTTCACGCGCATCCAGAGTGTACAGAATGTTTTTCGGCTCCTTGAACACAGAAGGAACAAGGCGCTGAACCAGTGCTGTTGGCGTTTTGCTGCTGAGGTCGAGGCCTTCCTCAATGTTCATGTGGTAATGCTGCGGACGATACAGAACATCACCTGCTCGCTGCATTGCTGTATCACCGGGACGGAATTTTTTAGCGTTACGGGAAACTACGCAGGCGGCCTCAAAGCCTTCAACGTAGTTTTCGAACATGATTTCAAGGTCTTTTGCTAATTGGTTAGCCATGCTTAATGCTCCGATAGGTTATTTTTTTGCCTTTTTAGCGGCGAAATACGGCGTCCAGTCACCAGTTTCCAGCGCCTTGGCTTTCAGTTTGTCGAGGTTATTGATTACTGCGCCGTTGCTCCCCTTAACTGTCGGGGTTGTGGCTGCCGTGGTTTTTGCTTTTGGCATGATTCTGGCCTTCGATTCGATACGTTCCAGCAGACGACCAATTGCTACGGGGTTGGTAGCTTCTGCCAGTTGCTTGCGCAGTTCAGCGTTGCGACCAAGCGCCAGAACAACGATTTCCGGCTTCTCTGACTCAAACAGGATCGCGTTTTGTGTCTCGATGGGGATTTCCTCGAGTACGGCCTGTTCTGCTTCCTGATAGCCAGGAACCTTGAGAGCCTTAACACGTTGCTGATATTTGGATAATCGCTCTTGATAAGCAGCCTGAAGCTCCTGCTCCTTCTGCTTGCGAGCCATCTCCTGTTGCTGGTACTTTCCGTTATCATCTGCCCACTTAGCCATGCGTTGCTGATAGATTTCTTCATCGAAACCGATGTCCTCATCATCCAGTTTTGGCATTCGCGGTGGTTGAGTGATTACCGGCTGCTGCTCGACGGGTTTCTGAGACTGACGCATCAGCTCTTTCAGCTCGCGGTCTTTCTCTTTAATCGTCTTGCGCAGGTGTTTTACCAGTCCATGCTCTGCGCCATCTTCGCTGGTTGGCGAATCCAGCTTTTCGTCACCAAAGTAGAATTCCTGCTCTGATTCGTCGTCATCAGTTTCAGTAGCTTCCTCTGCATCATTGCCGGAGGACTCACTGCCATCTTCTGTTTCGACTTCTTCAGCCAGTTCGACATCATCAGGAATCTGCTCTGACGCGTCGGTTTCGATTTCAACTTCTGGTGTGTTTTCTGCCATCTGGTCCATTTGTTACCCCTGTTTACTCGATGTTCAGCCCATCGGAAGGCAATAGGGTGCCAGGCCTCATAAAGACAGCCATTGCACGTTATGGGTTAATTACTGCTGTGGTTGTTGCTGAGTTGATTTTTGCAGGATGCTGCTGATGTCCATGCGCTGCGCATGGCCCTGTGCCTGACTTTTCAGGACAAGCTCTGCATCAGCACGGGCATTGTCTCCTTGCTGTTGCTGGAACTGTCCGAGCAGTTTCAGAGCCTCGCGGATATCAGATTTCTGCTGACTATCGGCAGATGCGAGGATTTTCACAACATTTGCCGCAGCAACCTGAGCATCAGTCTGTGCCTGGAATGCTTTAACCTGAATGGCTGCCTGTTCGTTCTGCGCTTTCTGCAATTCAGCCTGACCAGCAAGAAGCTGACCTTGCGCAGCAACCATAGCCGGATCTGGCTGACTGGCCTGTTGTTGTTTCGCCTGCTCAACCATCTGCTGTTCTTCTGGTGTTCTCGGCTTGATAACACCAGACAGAAGCAACTGATTGCGGTTGTATTCTTTAAGGTCGTCCATCCCTTCACCGTCCATATTGTCGAGAATCATCGACGATACAAGGTCGTGCTTCGGCGTTCCTGGTGGGATAAGTGCCAGCATGGAAAGTAACGACTTAACCGTTGCATCACGGCGAGTAGCGAACGACTGACCAACATCGACAGTCACTTCATAGTTACCCTGCGAAAGGTCGTTAAGCGCGATAACCTGCCCTGTCTGACGGTCAACCACTTCACCAGTCATCAGCGCCACGTCATCGCTGCCGTCCTCATTAACGATACGCATCGGCGTATCGCTGCCATAGACTTCACGAGCCATAGAAAGCCACACAACGCCAGCGCGACGCATGGATTTAGCCATGTTGTCCATGTAGATATAGGACTGCGTATCCATCCGGTTAAAGATGCTATCAACGGTATCGGTGGCGACGTTGCTCGGCATGTTCTCAAGCTGCGACGCACCTGTAATTTGCTGAATAGCCGTTCCGGTGTACTGCAATAGCCCGGCAAGAGCTGGAGGCATTTGTGTCGGAGGCGTATAACTGCTGACCTGAGCCTGCGCAGTAATATCTCCGTTTTTGTTTTTCAGACTGACCATCGGCAGGAACGCCGGGCGCTTTTTGTTGCGCTCCGCCCAATGAGTGGCGAGAGGACCAGGAATCATGTCAACATCAACTACAGGAATGCCATCACCGCCAGCCTGAGTAGCGTTATCTGCAATCATGGAAACCATCAGGTTCTCAAGACGCTGTGCATCCATCGCTTTTGCTGCGTGGCCTTCGATTCGCTCCTGATTATCAACAAATGAACGACGCCCATATACCGGGATGAGAGGAATATGTTCGCCCGGAATACGCTTAGGTTCTTCCAGCCATTCAGCGCCAGACAGAAGACCGCAATAAACTCTGCGTTTCTTCACCGTCCGCTCACCAATCAGTTCGAATGCACCATCAGTTAGCTCATCGACAATATCTTTGATTTGATCTTCATCATAGATTGCCGTTTCTCCGCTAACAGGGTTGCGCCATGCAGTGAGCTTCACCTTCTCTATGCGAACTTCGTAGTAGCGCCCAACATAGATGGCATCTGGCGTTGACCAGTCATATTGAGTGCCAGTGTCATCACGAGAAAGGCTTGCCGCGATGGAATCAGGGTATTCAGCCTCGAACGCTTTAGGCGTCATGGAGAACATTTCCATAGCCCACATAGCATCAGAACGGTCATATTGCTTGCTGTCCTGATCGAAGAAGACGCATGTCGCTGGGTCGTAAACAGGAAGAAGGCTGATGCGTCGCTGCTCGTTACTCGGATCCATTTCATCTTCGTAATCGGCACACATGCGGAAACAACCGAATCCGCCCGTTACAGCATCATCAAATGCGTTATCACACGCTTCGCCACCGGATGTTTCCTGATAGTCAGCGCGGAATTTGCCGTTCATCTTTTCGGCTAACGCTTCCGATGCCTTATCGTCCTTCGGCCTGAATTTAACGCTTATGCGATTCTGTCGATACTCGCCAATGATGCGATCACATTCACGGGCAATCTTATTCAGTTCAAAGCGCGGATAATGCTCAAACCTTCCTTCATCAAATGAGTAACCAGCGTTTGTGCTGCCTTCCCACTGTGCGCCGGATACCCGGACGAAACGTTGAGCCTCAATAATCTGCTCACGCATATCCTGCGTTGCTGACCAGGCATTATCAAAGTTGCACAGCACCTTGCGATGCCAGTCAGTCATCTTTTTTTCTGCCATATCAACCTACACCACAAGGAATTGAGTAACTGGAATAGTCGGGTTGCGCAGCCGACTCCGGGCAATGCATACACATCATCAGCGCATCAGCCAGGTTAGGAGATGGAATACCGAGCTTCTGCTTCATTTCGACCTTAGTCATTAGCTCCAGCTTCCCGTTGTTATTGAATTTGCGCTGAATCTGCGTCAGTTCTGCAAACAGCTTCTCCAGCATCTTCTCGCCTATCGCTTCTTTGTCGAAGCTCAGCATGTCGTCGGGGTCTGCATACTCACCGTGGACAACCGCCCGATATGTCAGATACAGCCTGTCAGCCAGCGCGTAATAGAATTGCGCTCGCTTATTGCGGAATACATCACCAATAGTGCGAACGTTGTCGCCCTGTACGACTTCATCAGCCCATGCTCCGGCCTGATACGGCGCATCTTCATCGAATGGCGATTCACTGCCCTTGAACATCGTGGCGGTGATTTTCTTGCCGGAGAACGCTTCCGTTGTCTGTCTGCGTAGGCCCGCACCGACGCCATCACCATCCCACAGGTAATGGTCAGCGCCGTCTTCAATCGCCAGCGAAGTAGCCCAGTCAGCACCCTCGTTGATGTCCATCAGCAGACCTTCGGCAATGCGCTTAACTACCGAACCGTGACGCGATGCGTAACCTTTAGCATCTGGCCCTGTATCTGACGGGTCATGCGCAGAGACAACAGCGCCTTTCGCTTTCCATCCGAGTTTCTTGTGCGCATCGGTTGCGGCTTCAAGCCATTCACGTTTGATGATTGCCATATCACTTGCGCTTACTGGCTCACCAAGCCAGATGTGACGATACAGTGTCGGATTTCTGCGTTTACACTCTTCCATCTCCAGACGGAGAACTTCAGGAAAATGCGGGTTGTCGGTGTAGTTCACCGTCAGCAGGCAAATATCATCGGGAGGATTTACAACGAATCGCTGATAGGTATCGTCGAGTATGTTCTTCGGGTTAAAGCTCACCCATATTTCGGAAAACGGCTTGCGGATGGTTGGTATCAGGATATCCCATGATTCCTTCGTTACCGCTTCCGCTTCTTCCACCCAGCAGATATCAATGCCTTCGAGCGATTTAATCTTCGTCGGGTTGTTTTTGATGCCGTAGAACATGAACTCAGCATTCGTTCCGAGATGACGAATCATGGAACGCTGAATTTCAAACTCAGCCGAATACCCTTCACGCTCGATGGTATCTTCAAGCAACCGGATTACCGAATCGCTGATACTGTTTTGCAGTTCACGAGCGCAGAGAATACGCACTGGCTGCCGACGCGCCGCTTCAACAAGCAGCCTCGCAATTGCCCATGATTTACCGCTACCTCGACCGCCTTTGGCGACTTTGTAGCGATGCGCCTCAATGAACGGTTCAAAGATAGGATTAATCGAGGTCATTTTCCGAACAGAGTGCTCATCGGTGATGTTTCAATCTGAATTGCGCCGCCGTCTTTGCCGACAAGCTCATTAGTTACCTTGTCTCCATACTTACGGGGATTCATTCTGGCCAGCGCCCATTTGCGGGTATCAACGCGAAGTCTTGCCTTTGCCACCTCGGCGGCATCAGGGATTACGTCGTCAGCAATTTCGAATATCTCTTCGAAAATAGAGTCGGCCCGAGTCTCTGTTGCCTTCGCGTACTGGTCACGAAACTCCTGATGTTCAGCCAGCCAGCGAAAAACTGATGTTTTGCTCGGCATTCCTGGGCGTTCGCAAACTTTGCGCAGACTCTCACCGGAGGAAAGCAATGCGCAAATGTCATTAGCCACCTCCGGCATATAATCAGAGGGGCGACCACCTTTCTTTTTCTCAGTCGCCATATTGATTATTTCCCTTCTGCTTGCTTATCCCATTCATCGCGGAATTTGGATGGGTTGTCGAAACCTTGAGTTGCCATGTTTACGTTCCGGTAGTGAACAGGTCTAACGCTTCCTTCGATTTACGCACCGCTTCGATAGTGCGGGTCGTGATATCCGAATTAGCGCCGCCTGATTGGAAGTGAATTTTGAATAGCTCAAGCTTCAGTTCGTCAGTGCCAATGAACTGAAATGCTTCTTCTGCGGCTGCGTTCTGGTTCATGACCAGTTTGTAAATCTCTAACTGGAATTTCTGTTCTTCAGTCATGGGAATAATCTCTGCCATTGTTGGCTCCGTTTATCCGTTAAAAGGGATATCAGTTAAGTTATCCCGTGTAGGGTATAAGCCATTATCAAAGCCACTCTGTAGGGAATGGCTTTTGTAATGGCAATAAAAAGCCCCGCGAATGCGAGGCTAAATCCTGGTATTTGTAATGACTGGCTCTTATCTCAACGCAGCCCCTTACCGCGCGCAAGATGCTCAATATCAAGCATCAGCAATGAGATGTTTAATCTGGATTCACTCCAGAAGTGATCACCATCCTGTCTACAGAGCCAGATGTGAAGGATGATGAGTAAAATTATCGCTATCATCGAAGGCATTGCGTCCTGATGTATTCCTGAAGCGTTCTCAGTGCTGTTTGGTCGCGGATAATTCCGCCCCGGATACCGAGAACGTTTCGTCCAGCAACTGGAGAGAGTTCGACGGTGGCATCATTGCCCATGCCGGAGGCGCTGGAGGTTTCGGCTGAGGATGGCACAGGGCATTTTCCTTTGACGAACACCCGACCACCATTATCAAGCTTGCGCCGAAGAGCATCATTTTCAGCTTTCGCATCAGCTAACTCCTTCGTGTATTTAGCATCGAGTGCATCAGCAGAACGCTGGCGCTGCTGCATGTCAGTAATGGTGGCGGTCGCCTGCTTCAGCTCACTGACTTTTTTATCTCGCTGTTCTTTGTAGGCGATGGCGTTATCACGGTAATGATTGACCGCCCACGACAGGCAGACGATGATGCAGATAACCAGAGCGGAGATAATCGCGGTTACTCTGCTCATACCTCAATCTCTCTGACCGTTCCACCTGCTTCTTTGAATTTTGCAATCAGGCTGTCTGCCTTATGCTCGAACTGACCATAACCAGCACCCGGCAGTGAAGCCCAGATATTGCTGCAACGGTCGATAGCCTGACGGATATCACCGCGATCAATCATCGGCAAAGCGCCACGCTCCTTAATCTGCTGCAGCGCAACAGCGTCCTGGCTTTTGGGAGAGAAGTCTTTCAGGCCAAGCTGCTTACGGTAGGCATCCCACCAACGGGAAAGAAGCTGGTAACGTCCGGCTGCTGTTGATTTGAGTTTGGGGTTTAGCGTGACAAGTTTGCGAGGGTGATCGGAGTAATCAGTGAATAGCTCTCCCCCTACAATGACGTCATAACCATGATTTCTGGTTTTCTGCCGTCCGTTATCAGTTCCCTCTGACCACGCCAGCATATCGAGGAACGCCTTACGTTGATTATTGATTTCCACCATCTTCTACTCCGGCTTTTTTAGCAGCGAAGCGTTTGATAAGCGAACCAATCGAGTCAGTACCGATGTAGCCGATGAACACGCTCGTTATATAAGCGAGATTGCTACTTAGTCCGGCGAAGTCGAGAAGGTCACGAATGAACCAGGCGATAATGGCGCACATCGTTGCGTCGATTACTGTTTTTGTAAACGCACCGCCATTATATCTGCCGCGAAGGTACGCCATTGCAAACGCAAGGATTGCCCCGATGCCTTGTTCCTTTGCCGCGAGAATGGCGGCTAACAGGTCATGTTTTTCTGGCATCTTCATGTCTTACCCCCAATAAGGGGATTTGCTCTATTTAATTAGGAATAAGATCGATTACTGATAGAACAAATCCAGGCTACTGTGTTTAGTAATCAGATTTGTTCGTGACCGATATGCACGGGCAAAACGGCATGAGGTTGCGCTAACAACCTCATGCCACCCGCTTTCACGAAGGTCATGTGTAGAAGGCCGCAGCATAACTATCACTGATGAATTCAGGATAGCCAGTGGCTACGGCTCAGTTATGGTGCTGGTTAACGGACTTGAACCGCTACCCATTCGCTTACAAGGCGACTGCTCTACCATTGGAGCTAAACCAGCATGTTTGGCGGGACAGCGTGGACTCGAACCACGATAAGAAGATTAACAGCCTTCCGTAATGACCTTTATACGACTGACCCAAATAAAAAAAGCCACCGTTGCAACTTAAGAGTCACTAACGGCAGCTTACCTTCTAATTATGGCTAAATGGATAATTGCATGTCAAGGCTTTTAACAGCAACATGCTTAACTTTCTCAACACGTTTACGCATTTTGAAAGCATTTTGCATTGGCTGGTACAAAACAAATAACGACGCTTTCAGGATGTCGTCAATTTCGTTTCTACAGGTTGCCAGTGAAGGTTTTCTCCATCCCTCGCCACCACGTCCACACATCTTGCGTGGCTTTGCAGTCGCGTGATAGTAGGATGCAATTGCTCGCTTAGATGAACCATGAGCGTAGTAGCTAAGGAGGATGCCAAAGGCTTTCTTGTCAATGCACATGACGGAATCGACGACCTGAGAAATCAACATTCCATCATCATCATTGCACATTGGCCTTGTCATAACTCTTCCCGGCTCTACGCTCTCCATGAACTTCGCTATTACGCTGCTCATGCGCTTTTCCAGACGACCTGAATAAACCCATGCGCCCCACAGTTCAAGCCAGCCATTCAGCCACTCGTGCTGCTCTTTGGTGAGGTTTAGTTCTCTTATGCCCATCGTCTTCCCCTCTTGCCCTGTTTGACCATCAGGACGCCGTTAACTATTACGTGACGCTCGCCTTTACTGTCTCGGTTGTACTTGAGCACTGTTCCTCTTGCGCAGGAAAGCATCCTTGCCACTTCGGTCTGATTGCCTCGTGTCTGGATAAGAAGCTCTGGTATCGTTTGAATTGTGGCGTTCATACGTTCTCCAGCTCGGTGATTTTTATTCCAAGCCTTCCGCCTGGTACTTTCACGCCACGAATTACGCGAATGTCATCGAATTGCTCGTCGTCTTCCGCAAATCCGGCGTGGATAAGGGAGTCGAGTAAACCTTTCAGGATGTTGTCGAGGTCGCGGCGGCGGGAGTCTGGAACGTCTGCGATGACTTTGATGCGGAGTCGTGATTTGGTGAAAATGTCTAACTTAAGTTGGCGGATGATTTGCTGAACGTCTTTTCGGTATTTCTGGCCTTTATCGCTGATGTAGTATTGGCTTCCCCGTCTTCGCCAGTAGGTGTTCACCGACGGCGGGTATGGAAGCACAAACTGATATTCGTTCATGGCTTAATCTTCCCCTCCTTCAGCAGTATCGCCTGCGTCCTGATCACGCCTTCCAGGTGGTAAAGTCTGGCGTCTTTGTTGTCGAGATTATGGGTGCGTCGGTCGATTTCATCGTGACACGCGCTACAAGCCCATGCACCGATCAGGTCGTCAGGTTTCATTCCCGTTCCGCAAATTCCAGCCATCCGGTAATGTGCCAGAACTGTAGTTTCAGGATTGCCATTGCATACGCCGTAAATACGTACCTGGCATTCTCTGCCGCGTGCTTCTTTGCGTAGGTTAGCCATTATGGTTCACTCCAGTAATTCTCAATTGCAGCAGCCATTCTCTGCATCCACTCAGCCAGCTTTAACGCGGCTTCTCTTTCAGAACCACATTTAGGGAAATCCTTCATTTCCATGCTGGCCTTATATGTTCTGAATGCCAGGTCTCCGGTAATAATCAACTCCTGATCAAGCACCGAGCGTTTATTCCGGTGTTGAACGTAATAGACAGATTCAGTCCGCATTTCTTCTCTGTCTTTTTTGAAGGAAATAAGCTCAGAGAAATCACTCATCGTCTTCTTCCTCGTACATTGAGCTATTCGGATCGCTCATCAGTTCTGCGCAGCAATCGGAGCACACGTGAACTTCCAGCACATGCAGCTTTTGACCGCAATTAGCGCACGTTAAAGCTCGCTCGACGCTTTTTTTCTGGTATTGAAGGGATTGGGATGGGCTAAGCATGGCTTTCACCATTAAAAAGTCGCTTGTAAGCATCAATGTATCGTTTTGCTTCACCGAGCTTTCGTCTTAATTCCATGTTTTCTGATTCAAGCTTTTCCATGTCTTGCTGGTATCGATCGCGGTGTTCTTTCCATGCTTTTCGATACGCCTTCATGTATGTCGTTTTGGCCTTTCTCTTTGCCTGACGAACAGCGTGATGGTTTTCTACAAACCACTCAGGGTCGTTAAATGCTGCTCTGGCGCATGTAGACAAATAATTTGCTGCCTCCCTGTTTAGCCAACAAATACTGATACATGGCAACTTGATAAGCACCATTTTTCGTTGAGACTCTTTCTCGCCAAACATGTGCCATTTTTTGATGCTAAGGCCAAATCCTGGTTGAATTAAAAGCATTGTCATTTCCTCGCACGATGTCTTAGCCACCGGATATCCCACAGGTGAGCCGTGTAGTTGAAGGTTTTTACGTCAGATTCTTTTGGGATTGGCTTGCGTTTATTTCTGGAGCGTTTCGTTGGAAGGTATTTGCAGTTTTCACAGATTATGTCGGTGATACTTCGTCGCTGTCGTCTCATTCGTACCTCCTGTCGGTAAATCTGACGCCCTGACCAATAGCCCATGCTGTCGTGTACTCAATCAGACTTGCCATACGCTTCACACTCATCTGCGCGCTACTTTCGCGAATGTTGACGTATTCGCCTTCAAGGCCGGGCAAAACATCAGCTTCCTGCTTTGTTGCCACTGCATGACCGCTAATCAACAAAACCTTCCATTGTTCTGGTTTTAACCACTTATCGCACCATTGAACCTGACGTGCGATATCCGCCAGCATCGCGTGAAATTTTGCGTTCTGGTCAAGGTTGCGCTTGTAGTCAGTAATGCGGATGGTGACTGGCTTGTCTTTATCGAGTGGTGTTGCGAGGATGGCGTTGATTGCGGCTTGCTGTTGTTGCTTAGTTCGGAGGAATATTGTTTGCTTCATCGAAATTCTTCTCTTTAATTCCAGCGGCTCTGATAGCTTTCATTACTGCAATTACCGTTTTGTCACGCCCATCCTCATAACCCATCGCATAAGCACCTTCTTCACCATCTTTCCAAAAGTCGTCATTCGATTCTGGCCAGTCGATATCCAGTTCAATAGCTGCTCGCGATGCCTGCCATAAAGTCCACCACTCATTTAAGGAGTGACGAATATCCATGCTTGAAAATGCGAAGTACCTATCACCATTTCTTGCCTCGGTTATCATCTCGAATGGTAATCTCAATTTTTTGGCAACGTATTCCTCAAACTGCTTTCTTGATTCGTCCATCGGTACTTACCCTCAGTTCAACTCACAAAACGCCACGCCACTTTTGCTACGACAACAGGCATAACACCGATAATCACCCACAGGAAAATGCTACCGAAAAGCACACCAACCAGGTCTTTACCTTCGCCTACCAGCCGGACAAAACTGCTGGCAACCACAATGAACGTCGCCACCATCCACATAGCACCGAGAATCCTCAATGCAGAAAAAATCAACTCAACCACGATTTACTCTCCCCAAAATAAAAAGGCCTGCGATTACCAGCAGGCCTGTTACAAGCTCAGTGATGTAGATGGTCATACGTCAGCCCCTTGTGCATATCGTCTGCCACGCGAAGCAGGTGCATTTGATGCTGTGCAAATCTGTCTGGCTTCATCCTGGTCACATGCAACAAAGTGTCCGTTGCAGAACCGCTGGTAAACCGTACCAAGCGAGCCAAAACGGTTTTTCGTCACAATGATTTCAGCAAATGGCGCGGCGCTACTGTTCTCGTCATATACCGCTTCCCGATAGAGCATGATGATTGAGTCTGCGTCCTGCTCAATGCTTCCTGAATCACGCAAATCTGCGTTTGTCGGGCGTTTGTTTGGTCGCTTCTCAACATCGCGCGAAAGCTGACTTAGGGAGATAACAGGCGTTTTCAAGTCTTTCGCCATCGCCTTCAGGCTTCCTGAGATGTGAGCAATTGCGAGGTCGTTGCGGTCTGCTTTCGGCTTCTCAATCAGGCCAAGATAATCCGCCATGATGAGTGAGAGGTTTGGATTTTCCTGTTTGTGCCGTTCTGCGATTGAGCGTATTTCTTCGACCGATAACCGCGAGGCATCGACTACCCATACATCCAAATCTGCAAGCTGACTCATGCCGTTAGCAACACGTGCCCAGCCCTCGTCATCCATTGATGCAGGATTTCGCAGTACGCTAACCGACATCCTCCCGGCGTTGGCAATGCTTCGCTCTGCAATCTGCAATGCGCTCATTTCCATTGAGAAAATCAATACTCCGCGCCGGACGTCAGAACCAGGAATAACGCGGCTTGCAACGCCTTCGGCAATCTTCAGCGCCAGTTCGGTTTTCCCCATACCAGGACGAGCAGCGATTATCACCAGGTCTTCCGCGTTCATCCCTCCGGTGATGGCATCAAGTTCTTCGATTCCGGTCTTCAGGGTATCTGACTCTTCTCCGTTCCTCAGACGCCTGTCAAGCGTGTCAGTGTAGTCAGTAATGATTTCCCCTAACCGTACAGGTTTAACCTCGTCACGGGGCTTTCTGATGGCTGAAAGACGCTTTACAAGTTCATCCATCGCCTGACTCGATGCGTCGATGGTTCCGCTCTGAATTGGTTCACGCATTTCATCCATGATTTCCAGCACCAGACGGCGGTGATAGTTATCCGCGACCATTCCGGCATATCCCTTCAGGTTTGCGGCACTCGGGCAGTTTTTGCTGGTCATCAGGATTGACGTGAAATGCTCCTCTCCGCACGCCTCGGCAACCATCAGCGCATCGATTAGGTTTCTGTTTCTCGCCTGCTTGCGGATAACCTCGAAGGCTTTCCGGTAGAGCGGAATTGAAAACGCTTCCGGCTCCAGCGTTGCCAGAACGTCGCTGGCGGTTGGTGTTAATCCACCAATCAGCAGGCCACCGATAACGCTCGCTTCGATATCCTGTCTCATGTAATCCCCCTGTCTGCAAACTTCCCTTCCCGAACTCCCGTTAACGAGTCTTCCCTCAGCAGGTAATCAAAATCAGCCGTCCAGCCCGTGTCGTTGTCTCCGAAGTAAAACGGCTTGGCCTGATGCACAAACGCCCTGACATACGCTCTGAAACCGTCCACGTTTGGCGTTTTCAGTTGCGGGATGATTTTCTTCAGGCGGCGTTTGCGTTTCTCGTTGACCGCAACAGCGTGTGGCAGTCTGTCACCGACTTCGGTGTTGTAGGCGTTCAGGAAGGATTCGTAGTCGATTCGTTCTGCCTTGCGACGTTCAGGTTTAACCTGCCCATCGCCACCCCCGTTAGGGGGTAAGGGGGTATTTGTATTTATTGTCTTTTGTATATTGTCTTTTGTGTTTAGCTGACTTGGCTTATACCCATTAGCCGACTTGGCTAATGTTTTATTAGCTGTTTTAGCTAATGTTAAGCTGTCCTGGCTAATCCACTGAGAAACCACCTTGTTCACTCCGATTTTCACGCCATCAGCAATGAGGAATTTACGCTCGATAAGCTGGCGCTTGGCAGCGCAAACATGAGTGTGATGAATACCTGTCATGGCTGCTATCTGCGTGTTTGTGAGTCGATCCATCGGCTTATTGAATCCGTATGTCTTGCGCATGATAGCGAGCATCACCTTCAACTGCCGGACGGTTAAATCAGCCATCAGCAGACTGTCGGTAATCTCGTTAGCAACGCGCATGAAACCATCTTCGGTATCTGCCACGCGATGCTCCACGACCTCAAGTTGAGGCCTGTAATCAGCTAACTTAACGACGCCCATGTTTCACTCCTGCTTTGGCTAGTCTGTAAACACCAACAAGGCGCTCTGCGAACGCCCTGTTATTTGCTGCGGCTACCACTAATCCCTCAGGTGAATCAGGGTGTCGAATCTCTTCTTTTTCCTGGTATTTCTTACGACGTTTTGTCATAATTACTCCTGTGGATTGATCCAGTAATTCCCTCAGAATTGCATATCAATTTGCTTAAAATCCTCGGTGGCGGCCGGGGATTTTTTCTTTGTGATTTCATCAAGCGCATACTTAAAAGCCCTGCTAATCGGACTGATGTCTGATGCCATTCCGAAAGCACACAACACCGAAGCAATAAATCTCCAGTCCGTTCTGCTTATCTTCGATTCATGACAGCCAATCATCTTTGCCAGACCGCGCTGGGTAAGCGTTGACAGGTTGATGAGTAAATCAGTTTCAGCGCGATCAACGTCACGCTGTGATAGTTTGCTGTAACTTGTTCTTTCCATTTCTTAAGATTTCCAATAGTGAATAGTTAGTTGAAAGGTATGCGTGGAAACGCATATGGCCTTAGTTGGTCAGATATATTGGGACTCGCTTTTCAGCGACGTAGGACGAATGTCCGTTGTTACAAAGAGCGGATCCGCTTATTAAGCAGCTTTGTGTTCCGGCGGGAACACGTCATCAAGACTGACTTTTGCGCCTAACTTGTTTAGGCACTCAACAAGAGCACGGCATGTTTTAAGGTCTGGGAAGCGACGACCAGATTCCCAATGTCCGATAGCTCCCTGTGTGCATCCAACTGCCTTAGCAAGTGTTGTTTGAGAGATATTCAGTGACTCTCGATATTTTCGTAGGTTGCTCATATGCCCTCCATAGTAATCACAATGCAATAATACGATATGTACTTTTAGAATGCAAACAAAAAAATACATCTTGTGCATGGATGATTTTAGTACAGAGCGTAATAATAAGGGTATGAAAATGAAATGGTATGAACTGGCTAGATCCAGAATGAAAGAGCTCGGCATAACTCAAGAGAAGTTAGCTGAAGAGCTTGGTATGACGCAGGGTGGAATTGGTCACTGGTTGCGCGGATCTCGTCATCCATCTCTTGACGAGATTGGTGTGGTGTTTAAATACCTTGGTATTGATAACGTCTCATTCAACCACGACGGTACATTTTCACCTGTTGGCGAATACTCATCTGCCCCCGTTAAAAAACAATATGAGTACCCTGTTTTTTCTCATGTTCAGGCCGGGATGTTCTCGCCTGAGCTTAGAACCTTTACCAAAGGTGATGCGGAGAGATGGGTCAGCACAACCAAAAAAGCCAGTGATTGTGCGTTTTGGCTTGAAGTTGAAGGTAATTCCATGACCGCGCCAACAGGATCCAAGCCAAGCTTTCCTGACGGGATGTTAATTCTCGTTGACCCTGAGCAGGCTGTTGAGCCAGGTGATTTCTGCATAGCCAGACTTGGTGGTGACGAGTTTACCTTCAAGAAACTGATCAGGGATAGCGGTCAGGTGTTCCTACAACCACTAAACCCGCAATATCCAATGATTCCATGCAATGATAGCTGTTCCGTAGTAGGGAAAGTTATCGCCAGCCAGTGGCCTGAAGAGACATTTAGTTAACAGCCTCACCACTCTAAAACACACAACAATAACCCGACCTTAGCGTCGGGTTTTCTTTTTCCAAAATATAAATCAATAAAATACAAAGTGTTATAAAAAACTAAACCATATTTAGAACATTTTGTATTGACTCAGTAAAGTACACATCGTACTATTTAGCCATCAGCAGGAAGCTGGAAGCCAAACGGAACAGACTGGCAGGCTCTTTAAACAACGTCGAACACTCGACTACGTGGCTGAAAAGCCAGATCACCCAACCACATAAGCTGTGGGATGCAATGCCGAAGCAACTCTCTCAGGAGTAGCTTCGGGATTGCATCGCCAGAGTTTATTCGGGAGGAATCCATGTCCAGAAAAACAGAATTTAAAGGAACCGCAGCTTCTCGCCGTAGAGATCGTCGCGCAAATCTGCAAAGTCAGGAGGCGATCAGCTCCGACAAGCTACACAGGCCAACCCCTTCACGAGTGGTCTTGCAATGCAAGCGCAAACCAGCAATGAGAGCAGAAGTGATAACTCTGACAACGTTGACCAGAAAATATGAAGGTTCAACTTGTCTTCCGAACGTAGCTATTTACGCGGCAGGCTACCGGAAATCAAAACAACTGACGGCGAGGTAATTATGGGTCAGGAAGAAAAATATGAGCTTAAAAAGCTCATTGAAGAAGACGCCATAGAAGAAATTGCAGCATTAACAACAGCTATAAAGAATATTAGGTATGCGCTAAATACGCTTATCTCCTCATGCGACAAAAATAGCAGGGAATTTTTGATACTTGGCGCAGCTCTAGGAATAGTTGATGCGGCAACGCTTCACCTAATTACTCATGACGATATTCTTATTGAGCCGTATGAAACATTACTGCTTGTCAGGCAAAAAATGGCTGATGCCGCAGCAAATGGAGACCTTCAACTTTACATCGACTTAAGGAAAGTATTAAGGCGAATGGTCAGAACTGAAGGAGATATCCCCCTGACAAAGTAAGGGGGTGAAGAGGCTATTTCAGGAATAAAATTAATAATTTGTCAGCGGCGGTACATATACAGGCTTAGGGTCTGGCGCTCTATACATCCGGTATTCATTCTTACAGCGAGGACATGAATGCACAAAGAACCCATTAGATTTTATAGTAACCGTGCTTGGTTGAAGTATCGATATTTTATGTTCGCCGAAGCAATGTGCACAAAGGTTATGCTGCTGAATAGAAGGATCGGAATGACTCTTAGGTCTATACACGGCAGAACCACCTTCAGTTGTATGAAGTTCATAATTCTCAGCTTGCACAACAAACATCTTGATTTTTCTATTTTCATCTCGAAGCTTCATTGCGATCTCCTTCTCGGCCTGATAAAGGCCAGAGAGCTCCGCATTAAGCATCTGTAAATCAGTTATTCTTTGGTGTAGATCTCCAATAGCTTTAGCGATAACCGCATCGTCTCTGGTTTCTTTTATTGTCTTCAGCAGATCATAAGCCTGTTTCGCGGCAGTTATACCAGATAACACATCCATATAAATTACTCTCTTACTGTAGGGGTGAGAGGATTTTACTATTTTTCTCGCTGTAGGGGTACACGAGAACCACCGAGCCTGATGTGGTTAAAAGACAGGCACAATCTTTACTACCGCAATCCACTATTTAAGGTGATATATGGAAGAAGAATTTGAAGAGTTCGAAGAGCATCCTCAGGATGTGATGGAACAATACCAGGACTATCCGTATGACTACGACTATTGATACAAATCAATGGTGTGGACAATTCAAACGATGCAATGGATGCAAGCTGCAATCGGAATGCATGGTTAAGCCTGAAGAAATGTTTCCTGTAATGGAAGATGGGAAATATGTCGATAAATGGGCAATACGAACGACGGCAATGATTGCCAGAGAACTTGGTAAACAGAACAACAAAGCTGCCTGATAGTGGCCTTTATTTTTGGCATAAATAACAGAATAAACACTGCACTGTGTATTCATTCCAACGAGTGAATACACGGAGCAATGTCGCTCGTAACTAAACAGGAGCCGACTTGTTCTGATTATTGGAAATCTTCTTTGCCATCCAATGTGAGGGCGATTTTTTATCTATGAGGATATGAATAGATGTCAAACATCAAAAAATACATCATTGATTACGACTGGAAAGCATCAATAGAAATTGAAATCGACCATGACGTAATGACAGAGGAAAAACTTCACCAGATTAATAATTTCTGGTCAGACTCTGAATACCGACTCAATAAACACGGCTCTGTATTAAATGCTGTATTAATCATGCTGGCGCAACATGCTCTGCTTGTAGCAATTTCAAGCGACTTAAATGCATATGGTGTTGTGTGTGAGTTCGACTGGAATGATGGAAATGGTCAGGAAGGATGGCCTCCAATGGATGGTAGCGAAGGAATAAGAATTACCGATATCGATACATCAGGAATATTTGATTCAGATGATATGACTATCAAGGCCGCCTGAGTGCGGCTTTACCGCATACCAATAACGCTTCACTCGAGGCGTTTTCGTTATGCAATCAAATATAAGGAGTTACCCATGATGCACTTTCAGCTCGCGGGTAGCGGCGTCATGTCCGCTTTCTACCCGCACGAATCTGAATTATCACGCCGAGTTAAACAATTAATCAGAGCAGCAAAGAAACAACTGGAGGCGTTATGCGCAATGAAATAGCCATCAATCACCAGATGCTTCGTGCTGCACAGAACAAAGCAGTAATAGCCCGATTTATTGGTGATTCAAAAATGTGGCTTGAAGCAAATAAAGCGATGAAATCAGCTATCAACCTTCCGTGGTATCGCAGGAAATGAGTTTTACAGATAACTGGTCAGACGAAGAATTCATTCGTCAGATGAAAGAATTAATCGGTAACGAAGGAGATATTCATGTCACTTGCAACCACAGTGAAGGAGAGCAAGTTACAGAGACGCATGTACACGCAGAAAGCTCTCTGGTATCGCCATAATGGTGACCGCGAAGGAATGCGGGTATGCCTTAATTTGTCCCGAGTCGAAGTATTAAATCAGCGTTATTTCCTTGGGCCGTGTCCATTCTGAGAACAATCATATGAGCAAAGAATTTTACGCAAGACTGGCAGCTATTCAGGAGAATCTGAACGCGCCAAAGAATCAGTACAACTCATTCGGCAAATATAAATACAGAAGCTGCGAAGATATTCTTGAAGGCGTTAAGCCGTTACTGAATGGTCTGTTTTTATCAATCAGCGATGAAGTTGTGTTGATTGGTGATCGGTATTACGTGAAAGCCACGGCAACTATTACCGATGGCGAAAACAGTCATACGTCAACCGCTCTTGCACGAGAGGAAGAAAGCAAGAAAGGAATGGATTCTGCACAAGTTACGGGAGCTACAAGCTCTTATGCACGCAAGTATTGCCTCAATGGTTTGTTCGGCATTGATGATGCGAAAGATGCAGATACAGACGAGCATAAACATCAGCAGAACGCAGTAGCAAAGCAATCAAAACCATCACCTACACCTGAACAGGTTCTAAAAGCATTCACTGACGCAGCAATGCAGAAAAACACCGTAGAAGAGCTTAAACAGGCGTTCGCCAAAGCGTGGAAGATGCTCGAAGGCACACCTGAGCAGCACAAAGCGCAGGACGTTTACAACATCAGACGAGACGAATTAGAAGGAGCTGCTGCTTAATGGCACATTCGATTACTGTAAGACTAAACAAGCCCGCAAGAGAGTTTCAGGCCGGGGAAAATATCGGATTCAACATCCGTGCTGGCGTTCAGTATTACGATCGCCAGACAAAAAAGAAAGAATGGACAAACTACAGCGCCGTTGTATTTGCCAAGCCGGGAGCGCAAGCGGATTACTACCGTAGCGTTCTGGTTGAAGGTGGCATTGTAGAAATTACCGGAGAAAACATCAGGGTTGATGTTTATCAGGGGCAAAATGGTCAATCAATCACTCTTGAATTACTGAATTCAAAGATTGGATTTGCAACTTCAGGAAACAGCCAACAGCAACAAAGCAGTAACCAGCAGAACACTCCTGTATACGACGATTCCATCCCATTCTGATTTAGAAAAATAAGGATTCCATTATGCCAGCGCCTCTGTATGGTGCGGATGACGCGCGCCGCTGTTCCGGCAATTCCGTATCGGAGGTGCTGGATAAATTCAGAAAAAACTACGACCTGATAATGTCGCTACCGCAGGAAACGAAAGAGGAAAAGGAATTTCGCCACTGTATATGGCTTGCAGAGAAAGAAGAACGCGAGCGAATTTACCAGACATCAATCCGACCATTCCGCAAAGCCACATATACCCACTTCCCTGAAATTGACCAGCGCCTGCGTAATTACCGCTCACGCTATGGCGCTATCAGTAATGACTGAGGAATTTACCATGAGAGGACTTGCATACAATCCCGGCATTCTTCCGGCAGAAATGATTATTCGCCAACGCGTAAAGCCAATGCCATCGAGAGAGGAATTGCTTAAGCGAAAGAGTTTCGGTTCTGTTAATGACAACAAATATCTGAATGCGATGTGGCGCAAAGGAGGCAGCCAGTGAGCAAGATTGACTATCAGGCACTGCGTGAAAAGGCAGAGAAAGCAACGTGTGGTGTGTGGTCGCTCGAATATGGAGAGGGACGATTTGATGGTGATGATGCACTAATTCATCGCGAGGTTGCTGGATATATTCCTATTTGCAGAATTGAAGGAGCGCATCCAGAAAGCCGTTTCTATGAAGATTTCCAAATGGAACAGCAGGCCAATGCTGAATTCATCGCCGCAGCCAATCCAGCTACCGTGCTGGCGCTGCTGGATGAAAACGAAAGACTGTGTCGCGAGCTGATAGCTCGTAATGGTGAGATTGAAGGGCTTCGGAAGTGGGCAGAAGAACGGGAGATGCAACCATGATGACTTTTACCAGCGAACAATTAGCTACCTTACGTAAGATAGCGCAACAGGCAACACAGGGCGAATGGCGTGCATTCATCTCGCCGGACACTGGTACATATGCGGTGCATACGCCGGGGGATGAACGTTGCGGAGACATTATCAAATGGCCTGGCTTTGACGACCAGAAAAATGCAGAGAACAACGCAGAATTTATCGCAGCTTTCAACCCTAAATTAGTGCTGGCGCTTCTGGATGAACGGGAAAGAAACCAGCAATACATCAAACGCCGCGACCAGGAGAACGAGGAAATTGCGCTAACGGTAGGGAGGCTGCGCGTTGAGCTGGAAGCCGCAGAGAAGCGCATAGCAGAACTGGAAGCACGGGAAATAAAACCAGCCAAAGGCGAAGTTCTTGTCGTTGTATCTGGTTTTACTGGTTGCGGAAAAAGCGCCATTGCCGGGGAAATAGAAATCGCGATGAAGGCTATTGGTGTACCGGTTCAGTGGACTAATGGCGATGCGGAAAAGCGCATGACAGGAGCTGACTGGCTGACAGCGATTGAGATGTACAAACCAACTGTGCGCATCGTGGAAGTTAATGTGCCACGCGCCCCTGGCATTCGCATCAAAGGAGACGCAGGAGAACAAAACGATGAAAAACCGTAAAGCAAAATTACTTCTTTTATCGCGTTCGACGGGGTACGAGAAGCTACCAATCAGCAATCACAAACGGGCGGTGATCGGCATGTTTGGTAGGGTGGTATTCGCATTTAACTATAAACCCACCGCGTCGCGGAACAGACGAGAGAAGGGGGGCGCAGTGCGATGAAAAACCGTAAAGCTAAGATGCTTATCTCCCGTGTATACAGACTTTGCTATCCCAGCCAGTGGTTGAGAGTTAGCAATCGTCGTGTGGTGTTGTTTTCATTTTCTGGAATTGCCAGAGAGGGAGTCCGAGATAAGGGCAGCGCGGCGCAAAACCGCTGGGAAAACCACTTGCGCACTAAAGGAGCCTAATATGGCTATTGCCGCAAGTTACACCATGCATCTCTATTGTGATTGCCTCCAGTGTACAGATGGCAAATATAAGTCGCCAGACTTCGGTGAGTATATAGGTACGTCATGGGCTGGCTGTGCAAAAGAGGCGCGCAAGGATGGCTGGCGAATAAGCAAAGACAAAACGCGTGCTTTTGCGCCCGGGCATAAAGTTTTGAGGATTAACAAATGACCACTATTACCAGAGAACAGGCACAGAAAATTATTGAAGCAGCCGATGAGGTTATTAGTGCGCTGGCCGGAACTAATGAGGATGTTAACCCTGATAGCGATAACATGCTACGTCTGTGGGATGACCTGAATGACCGTCACGCGCCCCCTGAAGTTGTGCGTGAGCTGGCACGGATTGCGCTGGCATCGCTGGAAGCCGAACCTGTAAACCAAACTTACAAGTTGCCAGTTAATACACCTTGCCAAGATGCGCCAGCCCATATCTGGCTGCAAACAGCTGGAGTATGGCCAGAAGATGGCGAGTTAAGCGAATTAACGTGGTGCAGCCACAATCAGCACCATGATGACACACTATATGTTCGAGCTGACCTTGTGAATGGCAACTATCCGGTAACTCCGGATGGTTGGATAAGCTGTAGTGAGCGAATGCCGGATGATGGTCAGCACGTAATTATTTTATGTGATGGCGCATTCGTTCTTTATGCGCAATATCGAAACGGTGAGTTTTTTGATGTTGTCCGCAATGGTGAGGAGTTCTTCGAAACGCAGAGCCGCAATGTAACCCACTGGATGCCGCTACCAGAACCGCCTCGATTAAAGGAGCTATAATAGTGAACTATTATATCTATTTGTATTAAAAGAGTTTTTATAAAATAAATCTTCCAAAGCATGTAAAAACACTGTTAATCTTAACGTGTGTGAAACGTGAAGAGAGGTGTTGAAATGAGCATTCATGATTTGTGTGAAGATCAAGAGCAATGGGCTATGCAGACCCTTATGGGATCAGGAGTTCTTGCAAGGTGCAGAATCCATAACGATGTAATTTTAGACAGCGGAAATGATGCTTCTTCTGCTTATAAATTAGGAACTTACCTATATCAAAAAGATAATAGCTGCAACTTATTCAATACTCTTACTGAAGCCCGCGACGCAATAAAGGATGCATATGAATCGTATTGTGGGATTGATGATTGCCCACAATGCTCAAAATACATTGACGATTAATAATATGAACAAGTAACTATCCTCGCATTCGCGGGGATTTCTTTTATCTGAACTCGCTACGGCGGGTTTTGTTTTATGGAGATGATTATGGTCTGTTCAACATTCAACCCTCTAACGTTACAGAAATACCAGCCAGACCCTGAAGATTTATGCTCACTGTGTGGCGGAAATCATGGTAAAGCCGCCATGATCGAATGTAAGGACAAAATCCACATTTGCCTTAATTGCGTTGATGTCCTCGTTGATATCAAAAATGAGAGAGAAGATAAAAAGCGTAGCGAGGCTGTTCGCGCCTTAGATTCATGGATGCGAGATGGGTATAGTGCCGCGCAAATTTATGACTTAGCAATATCAAAAGGTGAAATACCAGGAGTGCGCATCGAATAAGGCGTAACCAATATTCGAATTGAAGAACTGAAAGAACACCAAGCCGCCTGATGGCGGTTTTTATTGGAGACAAGAAATGTCAGATTTGGCTATGAAGGTTTTGAAATGGCAATCAACTGGCGATGTCGGTATCAGTAGCGCAACTCTTGCCTCAATCGCATGTGGCCTGAAAAAGAATATCTATGGTCATCACTTCGGCGCTCCCCATGACGCAGCAGACTTTCGGCGATGCGTTGCACTTGTTGAGCAGATTCCAGAAATCAGGGATTCATTCGACAAGGTTGCAAAGCGCGTTCCGGCATTCAAAGGAATCCTCAACGAATGGGATTCACTCGTTGCTCTGTTGAAGTCTGAAATGAAGACGTACGGGAACAAAGCACCAGAGACTTACAGAAGAATTAGCGAACTACGCAAGGACTAACCATGGAATCACACAGCCTCAACCCCAATGAGGCATGTTAACCCCCCCCCTTTCATTCCAGCACCGGAGAAAACAATGAGCGAAGTTAACTTAATTGTGCCCAACGACTGGGTGACAGAGCAAAAACTGATCGAAATTACAGGTTTACGCCCAGGAACCATAGAGAGAGCACGTAAACAATCCTGGCTTGTTGGTCGTGAATATCTCCATGTTGCACCGGACGGTATTCCAAAAGAAAACAGCGAATGCATGTATAACCGCAAGGCTATCGACCAGTGGGTTGAGAGTATGTCAAAAAAACAGCCTGGTGCGCGTCGATGAAGAACCGTTTATGCTTAATGCGCTCTTGGGCGTCAGGAGGGAACAATGGCTAAGACAGCATACCCAACAGGCGTTGAGAACCATGGCGGATCACTCCGCATATGGTTCATGTATAAAGGCACACGAGTGCGGGAAAGTCTCGGTGTGCCGGATACACCAAAAAACAGGAAAATAGCTGGCGAGCTACGAGCATCTGTTTGTTTTTCCATTAAGACGGGTAATTTCGACTATGCCGCTCAGTTTCCGGACTCTCCCAACCTGAGAAAATTTGGTGCGGAAAGTAAGGAAATTACCGTCGCAGACCTGGCTGAGAAATGGCTGGATCTGAAAAAGCTGGAAATCAGTACCAATGCGATGGGGCGTTACAGCTCCATTGTAAGAAATATGGTTCCCCGAATCGGAGGCAACAGACTTGCATCTGCTGTGACTCAGGAAGAGCTACTGTTCATACGAAAGGATTTGCTGACCGGATATCACGTTCTGAAACGCGGGCAAAAAACACCCATTAAGGGACGTTCCGTGCCAACTGTTAATAACTACATGAACACCATGGCGGGGATGTTTCAGTTCGCAGCCGACAGCGGATACATCAAAGAAAATCCGTTCGCAGCCATTTCGCAACTGAAGAGATCACGAACGGAACCTGATCCGTTAACCCGTGATGAATTTGTCAGGTTGATTAACGCATTTAAGCATCAGCAATTAAAAAATATGTGGTCACTGGCTGTTTATACGGGAGTTCGCCACGGAGAGTTGGTTTCTCTGGCATGGGAAGATATAGACCTGAAGGCTGGGACAATGACGATCAGAAGAAACCACACATTAACGAAAGAGTTCACTCTTCCAAAAACCGAAGCGGGAACAAACCGTGTTATCAACCTTATTCAACCTGCAATAGACGTGCTTAAGAATCAGGCTGAAATGACACGGCTTGGTAAGCAGTATCAGGTTGAAGTGAAACTTCGTGAGTATGGTCGAACTGAAATGCATCCGTGCACTTTTGTTTTCAATCCGCAAATCGTTACGCGTAATGGCCTTGCCGGGCACCATTATGCAGTTGGGTCGATTAATCAGTCATGGGAAACTGCAATGCGACGCGCCGGGATTCGCTACCGCAAAGCATATCAGTCCAGGCACACTTATGCATGTTGGTCTTTGACCGCTGGAGCTAACCCTAACTTCATCGCGAAGCAAATGGGACACTCTGATGCTCAGATGGTTTATCGCGTTTACGGATCGTGGATGGCAGAAAACAATCAGGATCAGGTATCCATTTTAAACCAGAAATTGAGTGAGTTTGCCCCATCCATGCCCCACGCTGTGGAATCGGATGTAATTAAACAAGTATAGTCAACAGGTTACAAAACCTACACCTGCATGGACATCA